>NZ_JAGIZA010000003.1 GCF_017813365.1 Roseomonas indoligenes | reverse complement strand
AAGGTCGTCCACCGTCGGGATCTGCTGCCCCAGCTTCCAGGTCCCGCCCTCAATCCTCCGGCGAAACAACGTCGCCAGCTGCAAGTAGCGCGGCACCGCGCTGCGACTGAAGTCCAGCCTGCCCGAGCGGGCTTCGGTCCCGCCTTGCCGCAGATCCCCGCCCGCGCGGGGAAACGAAGCCTCAGGCGGCGGCATCGTAGAAGGCCTCGCCCCGGCGAAAGGCCGCGATGTCCCGCAGCATCCGCGCGATGATCGCCGCCCGCGTCTCATGCGTCAGTGAAGCGTAGTGCGGCGCCAGCACCGCGTTCTCCAACGCCAGGAAGCGGGGATCGAGAGCCGGCTCGCTCGCGAAGACGTCCAGCCCGGCCGCCGCGATGCCGCCACCCTCCAGCGCGGCCAGCAGCGCCGCCTCGTCCACCACGGAACCGCGCGCGATGTTCACCAGCACGCCGCGCGGCCCCAGCGCGGCCAGGGCGCGTGCATCCACCATGTGCCGTGTCTCCGCCCCGCCCGGTGTCGCCAAGATCAGCACATCCGCCCACTCCGCCAGGGCGGCCACGTCGGGGTAATACGTCCAGGGCGCCTCCGGCTTCGGGCGCGGCCCGGTCCAGCCCACCTGCATCCCGATCCCGGCCGCCCGGCCGGCGATGGCGGCGCCGATCCGCCCCAGCCCGACAACCCCGGCCCGCTTGCGATGCAGGCTGATGCCCGGACTCATCCGGCCCTGCATCCAGCGCCCGGCCCGCACGAAGCGGTCCGCGTCCGCGATGCGTCGCGCGGCGCTGTACATCAGCCCGATCGCGAAATCGGCCACGTCCTCCGTCAGCTCGTCCGGCGTGTGGCTCACCGCGATGCCGCGGGCGCGGGCGGCCTTCAGGTCGATCTTGTCCAGGCCCACGCCCATGGAAGCGATCAGCCGCAGCCCCGGCCGCGCCGCCATCGCCGCCGCATCCGCCCCCACCATCCCCGTGGTCACGGCGATGCGCGCCTCCCCCGCCGCCGCGTCATCCGCGCCAACCACGGCGTATTCCGCCGCGAGCGCATTGCGCAGGTCCTGGGGCAGGGCGGCCAGGGCCAGCACCGTCTCGTGGCTCATGCTGTTCCCTCCGCCTCGGCACGCGCACGGGCGAGCCCGGCCATGATCTCCGGCATCCGCGCCTCTGCCCTCTCGCTCAGGCTCCCGTAGAGGCTGTTGCCGTGCGCATCGATGCCGACGGTCAATGGTCCCAGCCCCTCCACCTCCAGCGTCACCAGCCGGTAGTGCGAAACCAGGTCGTTCCAGTCCACCGCCAACACCTTCCGGATCGCGTCCGACAGAAGCGGCGCCCCGCCACCGACGAAGGAAAGGTACACTCCGCCCACCTCGCGCAGCGCCTCCACACAGGCAGCGTCCAGCCCGCCCTTGCCGCCCACCGCAAGCAGCCGGAAATGCCGGATCAGCCCGGGCATCAGCGGATTGAAGCGCGTGCTGGTGGTCGGGTTCATGTACAGCACCTCGAACCCGCCATCCTCCGTCTCGCGCGAGTAGCTGCCGAGATGGAACAGGCTCCCGCCACGCAGGTCCCGCGGCGCCTCGCGCTTGCCCTCCGCCACTTCCACGATGCGGTGATGCGTCGGCAGGCCGGCGGTGATCGTGACCTCCCCGTCCAGCAGCACCATGTCCCCGGCACGGAGCGACAGCGCATCCTCCGCTGAGAGCGGCATCCGCAGCCGCCGGATCTCGTCCTCCATGGCCGCCTCCTACTCGATCCGCTCCAGCCGCCCGTCCTCATAGAGGCGGGCGCGGGTGCGGCGGTTGATCCAGCAGTTGAAGGCCACGGCCACGGGCGTGAAGCCGTGCCCGGCCGCGTAATCCACGTGGACGCCCAGCGCCGTCGTGTCCCCGCCCGTGCCCATCGGCCCGAACCCCGTGGCGTTCACGGCCTTGAGAAGCCGCTCCTCCATCGCCGCCAGGATCGGCTCCGGGTTGATCGTGCCATAAGGCCGCAGGGTCGCGCGGGCCGCCAGCTTCGCGCAGTAGTCGAAGGTGCCGCCGATGCCCACGCCGATGCTCACCGGCGGGCAGTGCTGCGATCCGGCCTTCAGCACGCACTCCATCACGTAGCGCTCGATCTGCTCCAACGTCGGGAAGGTGAAGATCTCCATCGCCGCCCAGCGCCCCGAACCCAGCGCCTTGGGCTGGCAGACGATCTCCACGAAGGCCGCCCCGTCCACCAGGTCCCAGGTCACCAGCGGCATCTCCTTGCCGCGATAGCTCCGCTCGTTCGTCAACGGGTTGGTCACGTGCTTCAGCAGGGGCGGGTTCGTCGTCGCCACCAGCTCGTCAAAGCCGTCCGAGATGGCGCGCTTGATATCCCCCTCCAGCCGCACGCCCGTCCCGATGGAGATGACGTAATTCGGCACACCGGAATCGGAGCAGACCAACCGGTCCTGCGTCTCCGCCATCTCCGCGCTGCGCAGCAGGATGCCCAGCGTCTTCCGGGCCACCTCATTCGTCTCGGTTTCCCGCGCCCGCCGCAGCGCGTCCAGCGTGTCGTCGGGAACCTTGCGCAGCGACCACTCGTAGAGCTGCGCGGTCGTGCGCTTCATCATGTCGTAGGTGATGGGCACGTCGTTCCCCTACCGCCTTCTTTGAGGATGGATCAATCCTCGAAGAAGGGCGTTTCCTCTTCCACGCCGCCGCGCAGGTGGATGTCGAAGCGGAACACGCGCACCCCGTCCCTCTCGCCTTCCGGCACCGCCACGATCTTAGCGCGGCGGGCTTCCGGCACGAGGTTCAGCATCGGGTCCGCCGCATTGGCGTCCTCGAAATCCGGGAAGAACAGCGTGGCCAGCACCCGCCGCATCAGCCCCGCGCCCATGACGGTGAGGTTCACATGCGGCGCGCGCCGGCCCGCCGGGTCATCATACCCGCCGGGCAGGAGGGTGCGGAACTCGTAATGCCCCTCCGCATCCGTCCAGGCGCGTCCCCAACCCAGGAAGTCCGGATCGGCCAGGTGCTGCTCGGGATCGGCCGGGTGGTTGAACCGCCCCGCCGCATCCGCCTGCCAGGCCTCCAGGATCATGTTGATGCAGGGGAACCCGCCCTCCTTCGTCACGCGCCCCTGGATCAGGATCGGCTCCCCCCGCGTCGTCGGCCGGGCCTCGGCGTTCAGCCGCGTCAGGTCGTTGTCGCCATCCGTGAAGAAGGTGCGCGGGAAGAAGGGCCCGATCGTGTGCTGGGAACTCGGGGAAAGCATGTCCATCGGCTCAGGCCTCCGGCGTCGCGTAGCGGCCGCGCAGGACGATGTCATGGGTGAAGGCGATCCACCCATCCCCCACCTCGGCCGGATGCGTCTGGCGCGCGATCAGCCGCTGCCGGGCCGCGGCGTCCGGGATGGATTGCAGGATGCGGTCCCACTCGTTCATCGGGTCGCCCGGGAAGTACATCTGCGTCACCAGCCGCGAGAGCGAGGAAGGCCCGAGCACGGAGAAGTGGACATGCGGCGGCCGCCACCACGTGTCCTTCACCGGCACGGGGTAGGCGCCGGGCTTGATCGTGAAGAAGGCGTAGCGCCCCTCCTCATCTGTCCGCACCCGCCCGTTGCCGACGAAGTTCGGGTCCAGCGGCGCATCGCGCTGGTCGATCGGGTGGTAGTAGCGCCCGGCGGCATTCGCTTGCCACAGCTCCACCACCGCGCCGCGCACCGGCCGTCCCTCCTCGTCCAGGATGCGCCCGGACATGTGCATCAGCTGTCCCTGCGCGATCCGTCCCGGCCCGAGCACGGCCAGGTTGCTCTCCTCGCAGGGAAGCTTGCGCCACAGGTCCAGCGGCCCGGTCGCCTCGGTGCGCGTCACCGGCCGGCGGATCAGCGGCTGGGCAGGGGTATGCGTCCAAGTGTTGGGATAACCCTCGATCGGCACCGCCGGCTCGATCCCCTGGGGAAAGGGATCGAAGCGGTCGGGCACCGGGTGAGGGGGGAAGTTGGTGTCCATGGCGGGCCTCACTCGTCCGGCTTGAAGCCGGATGCGGCGACGATCGGACCCCAGGTCGCCGTCTCCCGGGCGATGCGCTCGCGGAAGGCGCCGGGCTCCACGGTGAGCGGCGAGATGTCGATCCGCGTCAGCGCGTCCTTGATCTCCGGCGTGGCCGCGGCGGCCACGATGGCATCGTACAGGGCGGTGACCGTCGCGGGCGCGGCGCCGCCGGGCAGCACCGCGCCGTACCACTCCTCGTGCACCAGCTCAGGGAAGCCGGACTCCGCGAAGGTCGGCACCTCCTGCAGCCTCGGCAGCCGTTGCGGCGAGGAGATGGCGAGGAGGCGCATCTCACCGGCGCGATGGAAGGCGGTCATCTCACCCAGCGGCAGGATCACCGCCTGCAAGGTGCCGGACAGCAGGTCGGCCGCGGCAGGCGCCGAGCCGCGGTAGGGGATGTGGCTCATGTTCAGGCCGGCCATGCGCGCCAGCTCCGTGCCGATGAAGTGCGGCATGGAGCCGGGAACGGGCGAGGCCCAGTCCACGGAGGTCCGCGTCTTCCCCCAGGCGACGAACTCCTGAAGCGTCTTCGCCGGGTGCTTCGACGACACCGCCAGGCCGAAGGGAAACACACAGACCGGCGAGACGGGCGTGAAGTCCTTCAGCGGATCGTAGCGGAGCGTGCGCGCATAAAGATGCGGGTAGATCGTCAGCATGGAAGCCGGAGTGATGACGAAGGCGGTGCCATCCGGCGCCAGCGGCTTGAGGTTCTCCAACGCCAGCCGCCCGCCGGCGCCGGGCCGGTTGTCCACCACCATCTGCGCGGCGCCGAGCGCCCGCAGCCGCTCCACATACATGCGGGTGACGCTGTCCGCCGTACCGCCGGGCGGGAAGCCGACAATGGCGCGGCCGGTGCGGGCATTCTGGGCAAAGGAAGAACCCGCGGCGGCAGCCATCGCAGCGCCACCCATCCCCAAAAAGGCCGCGCGGCGGCCAATCGGCATGCTCATTCCTGTTCAACCTTCCGGACGTTCCGCGCGGGCCGTTCCGGCCCTGCGTCGGGGATTCCAGCTTGAGCCCGATCCCCTCGATTGGGGCAAGCCTGCCAAAGCCGCCCCTTTGTGTCAATCGACTGACCTTTTGACATCGAGCCCTCCCGCTGGCACCGTCCGCCGCAACAAGGCGGGGGAGGGAAGGCGATGCGGCGTCGATCGGCGGTCGCGGCCCTGGCACTGCTGATAGGTGCGAAGCCGGGGATGCCTGCCGCAATGACGGAACACGAAACGCTGGAGCTCCCCTCCGGCCGGCTGGCCCTGATGCGGGAGGGAAGGGGCCCCCTGATCGTGCTGCTCCCCTCCCTCGGGCGCGGCCAGGAGGACTTCGACGACCTCGCCCCGCGCATCGCCGCCGCCGGCTTCAGCGTGCTGCGGCCGGAGCCGCGCGGCATCGGCGGTTCCGCCCCGCTGCGCCCCGGCGCCACGCTGCACGACATGGCCGCCGACGTGGCCGCGGCGATTGAGGCGGAGGGTGCCGGCCCCGCCATCGTCGCGGGACATGCCGCAGGGAACTGGGTGGCGCGCGTCCTCTCGCACGACCGGCCGGATCTCGTGCGCGCCGTCGCCCTCCTCGCGGCCGTGACGGGCACGGAGGTTGACCCGGAGATCCGTCGCTCCATCACCGCCAGCTTCACTCTATCCCTCTCCGACGAGGAGCGGCTCTCGCACCTCCGCCGCGCCTACTTCGCCCCCGGCAACGACGCGACGGTATGGCTCCCGGGCTGGCACCCCGAGGTCTCGATGGCCCAGCGCGCCGCGGCCGCCGCCACCGCGGACAAGGCCTGGCTGCGCGCGGCGGAGCGCCACCCGTTGCTCTACGTCGCCGCCGCCGAGGACGCGATCGCCGCCCCGCCCTCCCTGGCGGAACTGCAGGCCAGCCTCGGCCCGAACGTGACGCGCGTGGTGGTCGAAGGCGCCGGCCACGCCCTGGTGCCGGAACAGCCCGCCGCCGTGGCGGAAGCCCTGGTCGCTTTCGCGCGGAGCCTCCCCTGATGCACCGCCGCGCCCTGCTCGCCGCGGCCCTCGCGCTCCCCGCCCTCCCGGCCCGCGCGGAATTCCCGGGACGCAGCATCCGCCTCATCGTGCCCTATCCGCCCGGCGGCATCACGGACCTCGTCGCACGCAAGGTGGCGGAGGGGCTGGGGGCCCTCTGGGAACGCGCTGTGGTGGTGGACAATCGCCCCGGTGCCGGCGGGAACATTGCGGCCGCAATCGCCGCGCACGCGGCCCCGGACGGCAACACCCTCTACATGGGCTTCGCCGGCACCCATGCGATGAATGTCAGCCTCTACCGGAAGCTGGAATACGATCCGGTGGCGGACTTCACCCCGGTCTCCCTGCTGATCGAATCCCCGCTCGCCCTCACGGTCCATCCCTCCGTCCCAGCCCGGAGCCTGGCCGAACTCACCGCCTACGCGAAGGCCAACCCGGGAAAGCTCGCCTTCGGCTCCTCCGGGAATGGCGGCGCCTCGCACCGCTCGCTCGAGATGTACAAGGCGATGGCGGGGGTGGACATCCTGCACGTGCCCTATCGCGGCGCCGCGCAATCCAACACCGACCTGCTCGGCGGCAAGATCCAGGGCATGTTCGATACGCTGATCACCGCCGCGCCGAACATCCGCGCGGGCGCCGTGCGCGCCCTGGCCGTCACCGGCCGCAGCCGCGCCGCCCTGCTGCCGGAGGTGCCGACGCTGGCCGAGGCGGGCCTGCCCGGCTACGTCTTCCTCACCTGGCTCGGCCTGCTGACGCCCGCCGGCCTGCCCGATGCGATCCGCGACCGCATGAACCGCGACATCCGCACCGTGCTGGCCGATCCGGCGGTGCGGCGCTGGTGCGAGGAGAACGGGCTGGAACCCGCACCCTCAACACCGGGGGAGTTCGCCCGCTACATGGCGGATGAGACCACCCGCTTCGCCGCCTTCGTGCGCGAGACGGGCATGACACTGGACTGAACGGAGAGAGCGTGTTGAGCGACGAGACGCAGACGGTCCGGGCGAACGTCCTCCTCTTCCACTGCCGCATCGACGGGCCCGAGGGCGCGCCGTGGCTGGTGTTCAGCAACTCCCTCGTGACGGACCTCTCCGTCTGGGACGCGCAGGTCGCCGCCTTCGCCGGCCGCTACCGCACCCTGCGCTACGACCAGCGCGGCCATGGCGGCACGGAAGTCCCGGCCGAACCCGCGAATTTCGAGGTTCTGGCGAATGACGCCGCCGCCCTGATGGACCATTTCGGCATCCGCGGCGCCGTCGTCGCGGGTGTCTCCATGGGCGCGGCCACCGCCCTCCTCCTCGCGGCGCGCCGCCCCGATCTCGTCTCGGCCGTGGTCGCCTCTGACGGGCAGGCCGCCACCGCGCCCGGCGGGGCCCAGGCCTGGCAGGACCGGATCGACCTCGCGCGCGAGAAGGGCATGGAGGCCTTCGCCGACGCCACGGTGAAGCGCTGGTTCTCCCCCGCCTCCGTCAGCGCGGCCCATCCGGCCATCCCGCGCGTGCGGCGCATGATCGCGACGACCGCCGAGCCCGGCTTCGTCGCCTGCGCCCGCGCCCTGCAATCCTACGACCTCCGCGCGGAACTGCCCGCCCTGCGCCAGCCCGTCCTGCTGATCGCGGGGGAGACGGACGGCGCCATGCCCGCGACGATGCGCGCCATGGCCACCTCCATCCCGGATGCCCGCTTCGTCGAGATCTCCGCCGCCGGCCACCTGCCGTGCATCGAGGCACCCGGTCCCTTCAACGCGGCCGTGGAAGCCTTCCTCGCGGAGAAGGTCCCCCGGATCGAGTTCGCGTCGCCGGACGATCCTACGGCGAAGGCCGTTCCGGAGGCGTAGCCCAGCAAAAAGAAAGGGGAGCCGGACACTCGGTCCGGCTCCCCTCGTCACGCCGCCAGGGCGGGATCGTCAGGTGAAGGCGATCCCGTGATGGTCCGTGATGGTCTGGAAGGTGACCGTCGCCGGCTGGCCGGGATCCTGGAACCCCTGCGAGACCGGAACCTCCGTCCCGCCGGTGAAGCGCGCGAACCAGTTCTGCGCGAGCACCGGCACCACCGCGTCCCCGCCGACGATCGAGCCCGGCGCGTCCGCGGTCGAGGCGACGAAGCGGATGCCCGGCAGCACGTCGTTGGGGGTGGATCCCTGGAACACCCCGTTGTTCAGGATGAAGCCGGAGTTGTCGTCCAGGTACAGCGCGATCTGGCCCTGGTCCGTCCGCTCCACCGCCTGGAACCGCGTGTACCCGTAGATGGTCAGCGTGTCCCCCTCGGCCGGGTTGAAGTCCAGCATGAAGTCCACGCCGTCCCCGGCCTGCCAGACGAACTTGTCCGCCCCGGCATTGCCCTCGATCACGTCGCCGAAGACGATGCCGGTCACGCGGCCCGCAGCGTTCAGGCTCATGCGCCCGTCATCCTGGCCGCCGATGACGATGTCGTCGCCGGAGGCACCCTGCAGCGAGTCGTTGCCGGTGCCGCCGACCACGATGTCGTTGCCCTCGTTGCCCGTCAGGATGTCGTTGCCGCTGCCGCCGTAGAGCGTGTCGTTCCCTCCCTCGCCCTGCATGTTGTCGTTTCCGGCGCCGGACTCCAGCAGGTCGTTGTCGTCGCCGCCCTCGCCGATGTCGTCGCCGGCGCCGCCGAGGATGGTGTCGTTGCCCTGCTGGCCCTGCACGTTGTCGTTGCCGTTGCCGCCGCTCAGGAAGTCGTCGCCCAGGTGTCCGTTGAGCGAGTCCTCGCCATCTTCGCCGTAAAGGGCATCGTTGCTGTCCAGGCCGTTGATCGAGTCATTGCCGGCCCCGCCCAGGATGTGATCCGACGCGGCCGTGCCGGGGAACCCGTCCGACCCGTCGGTAAGCGAGGTGGTCGGCACCAGCCCGGTCAGCGGATCCAGCGCGAGCACCAGCCCCGCCGTGCTGCGGAGGTCGGAGGCGTTGGCGCCGAGGGTGACCACCAGGCTGGACACCCCGTTCAGCTGGGATGCGTCGCTGTCCAGGAACTCCGACCCGGCCTGGTCCTGCAGGGTAAAGGCCGTCCCGACCAGCGGCGCGAACTGCACCTTGTAACTGCCGGCGGCAAGGTCGGTGAAGTAGTAGTTCCCGCCCTCGTCCGTCGTCGTCACCGGCCCGAGCACCGCGCCGTTGGCGTCGAGCAGCCGCACCTCCACCCCGGCCAGGCCCGCCTCGCCGGCATCGTGGATGCCGTTCCCGTTGGCATCGATGTAGACGTTGCCGCCCACCTGGGTGGTGATCTGGTAGAGCCCCGCCGCCACGTCATCGAGGTTCGACCCGGGCGCGAGGGTGAGAAGAGGCGTGCGCCCGTTGCTCGGGGTGACGTCGCTGTCGATCGTGTCGTCGGTGCCGATGTTGCGCGGGCTGAAAGCGTAGCCCGCGGGCGCCACGAACTGCACCTGGTAGCGGCCGGCAGAGATGTCCCCGAAGCTGTAGGTGCCGTCCGCCCTCGTTGTCGTCGTGGCCGCCACGGTGCCGTCCGGGTTCAGCAATTGGACGGTAATCCCGGCCAGCCCATCCTCCCCCATGTCGCGGATGCCGTTGCGATTGTTGTCGGCGAAGGCGAAGTCGTTGGCCCCGCTGATCGTGGCCGGCACGAAGACACCCGCCGCGACGTTGTTGACGATCCCGCCCGGCCCGACGGTGATCAGCCCCGTGAGCCCGGTGCCCTGGTCCGCATCGCTGTCGACCGCGTCGTTCGTGCCGGCATCGGTCGGGCTGAAGACCGCGCCCGTCGGGGCCACGAACTCCACCTGGTACTGCCCGGGCGTGACGCCGGCGAAGGCATAGGTACCGCCGGCGTTCGTCGTGGTCGTGGCGGCCACCGTCCCGTCCGGGTTCAGCAGGTTGACGGTGATCCCCGCCAGCCCCGCTTCCCCGGCGTCGCGGATGCCGTTGCGGTTGTTGTCCGCGAAGACCACGTCGCCCGACCCGGCGAAGCTGCCGGGTACGAAGAGGCCCGCCGCGAGATTGTCGATCGTGGCCCCCGGCGTGAGGGTGAGCAACGGGGTGCTCCCGCTGCTCGGCGACACGTCGCTGTCGATCGTGTCGTCGGGCCCGATGTTCCGCGGGCTGAAGGTCGCCCCGGTCGGGGCCACGAAATGCACCTGGTACTGCCCCGCCGCGACGCCGGTGAAGCTGTAGTTCCCGTTCGCCCCGGTCGTCGTCGTAGCCGCCACCGTCCCGTCGGGGTTCAGCAGCTGGACGGTGATCCCGGCCAGCCCCGTCTCCCCGGCGTCGCGGATGCCGTTCCGGTTATTGTCCGCGAAGACGAAGTCGTTCGCCCCGGTGATGGAAGCCGGTACGAAGATGCCCGCCGCAAGGTTATCGAGCGTGCTGCCCGGCGCGAGGGTCAGCAGCGGGGTGCGCCCGGTGCTCGGGGTCACGTCGCTGTCGATCGTGTCGTCCGTGCCGGCGTTCCGTGGGCTGAAGGTAGCGCCCGAAGGCGCCACGAACTGCACCTGGTACTGGCCCGGTGCGACGCCGGTGAATGAATAGGCGCCGGTCCGCGTGGTGGTGGTGGTGGCCGCCACCGTCCCGTCCGGGTTCAGCAGCTGGACGGTGATGCCCGCCAGCCCGGTCTCCCCGGCGTCGCGGATGCCGTTGCGGTTGTTGTCCGAGAAGACGAAGTCGCTCACCCCGCTGATCGCGGCCGGCAGGAAGAGGCCCGCCGCGACGTTGTTGACGCTCCCGCCAGGCCCGACCGTAACGAGCGGGGAGATCCCGGTGCCCGGGGCCGCGTCGCTGTCGATCGCGTCGTCGTTGCCGGCGTCGGCCGGGCTGAACGTCGCGCCGTTCGGTGCCACGAACTGCACCTGGTACTGCCCCGGCGCGACGCCGGCGAAGGAGTAGGTCCCGTTCGCCGCCGTGGTCGTGGTGGCCGCGATCGAGCCATCCGCGTTCAGCAGCCGCACCGTGACCCCGGCCAGACCACCTTCGCCGGCATCACGGATGCCGTTGCGGTTGTTGTCCGCGAAGACCACGTCGCCGGACCCGGCGAAGCTGCCGGGCACGAAGAGGCCCGCCGCGAGGTTGTCGATCGTCCCGCCCGGCCCGACCGTGACGAGCCCCGTGCGCCCGGTGCCCTGGGCCGCGTCGCTGTCGATCGTGTCATCCGTGCCGACGTCGGTCGGGCTGAACGTCGCCCCGGTCGGCGCCACGAACTGCACCTGGTACTGCCCCGGCGTCACCCCGGCGAAGGAGTAGGTCCCGTCCGCCCGCGTCGTCGTCGTGGCCGCCACCGTCCCGTCCGGGTTCAGCAGCTGGACGGTGATCCCGGCCAGCCCCGTCTCCCCGGCATCGCGGATGCCGTTCCGGTTGTTGTCGGCAAAGACGATATCGCCCGTCCCGCCAACGCTCCCCGGCACGAAGAGGCCCGCCGCCAGGTTATCGAGCGTGCTGCCCGGCGCGAGGGTGAGGAGAGGGGTGCGCCCGTTGGCCGGCGACACGTCGCTGTCGATCGTGTCGTCGGCCCCAATGTTGCGCGGGCTGAAGGTGGCACCGTTGGGGGCCACGAACTGGACCTGGTACTGCCCCGGCGTCACCCCGGCGAAGGAATAGGTCCCGTCCGCCCCCGTCGTCGTGGTGGCCGCCACCGTCCCGTCGGGGTTCAGCAACTGCACGGTGATCCCGGCCAGCCCCGTCTCCCCGGGGTCGCGGATGCCGTTCCGATTGTTGTCCGCGAAGACGAAGTCGTTCGGCCCGCTGACCGTGGCCGGCACGAAGAGGCCCGCCGCGACGTTGTTGACCGTCCCGCCAGGGCCGACCGTCACGAGCGGGGAGCGTCCGGTTCCCGGGGCCGCGTCGCTGTCGATCGTGTCGTCCGTGCCGACATCGGCCGGGCTGAACGTCGCGCCGTTCGGCGCCACGAACTGCACCTGGTAGGTTCCCGGCGCGACCCCCGTGAAGGAGTAGGCGCCAGTGCTCGTGGTGGTCGTCGTGGCCGCCACCGTCCCGTCCGGGTTCAGCAGCTGCACCGTGACCCCGGCCACGCCACCCTCGCCGGCATCGCGGATGCCGTTGCGGTTGTTGTCCGCGAAGACCACGTCGCCCCGGCCGGCAAAGCTGGCCGGCACGAAGAGCCCCGCCGCAAGGTTGTCGAGGGTGCCCCCCGGCCCGATGTCGACCAGCGCCGAGCGCCCGGTGGCCGGAGCGACGTCGCTGTCCACCGTGTCGTCCACCCCCACATTGTCGGGGCTGAAGGTCGCGCCATTGGGCGCCACGAACTGGAGCTGGTACTGCCCCGGGGTCACCCCCGCGAAGGAGTAGGTCCCGTTCGCCCCCGTGGTGGTCGTCGCCGCCACGGTGCCGTCGGCGTTCAGCAGCTGGACGGTGATGCCCGCCAGCCCCGTCTCGCCGACGTCGCGGATGCCGTTCCGGTTGTTATCGGCGAAGACGATATCGCCCGCTCCGCTCACGCTCGCCGGCACGAAAAGACCCGCGGCGACGTTGTTGACCGTGCCGCCGGGGCTGACCGTGACCGTCGCCGTGCGCCCGGTGCCCGGGGCCGCGTCGCTGTCGATCGTGTCGTCCGTGCCAGCATCGGCCGGGCTGAAGGTCGCCCCCGTCGGCGCGACGAACTGCACCTGGTACTGCCCCGGCGCGACGCCTGGGAAGCTGTAGGTGCCATCCGCCCCCGTGGTGGTGGTCGCCGCCACGGTGCCGTCCGGGTTCAGAAGCTGCACCGTGATCCCGGCCAGCCCGCCTTCACCGGCATCGCGGATGCCGTTCCGGTTGTTGTCCGCGAACACCGCATCGCCCGCCCCGCCGAAGCCGCCGGGCAGGAAAAGCCCGGCCGCGAGGTCGTTCAGCGTTCCACCCGGGGAGAGGGTGAAGAGGGTGGAGCGCCCGGTCGTCGGCGTCACGTCGCTGTCGACCGTATCGTCGTCGCCGATGTTGCGCGGGCTGAAGGTGGCGCCGTCGGGCGCGACGAACTGCACCTGGTACTGGCCCGGCGCGACCCCCGTGAAGGAATAGGTCCCGTCCGCCCGCGTGGTGGTCGTGCCCGCCACGGTGCCGTCAGGGTTCAGCAGCTGCACCGTGACCCCGGCCAGCCCGCCTTCCCCGGCGTCGCGGACGCCGTTGTTGTTGTTATCCAGGAAGACGAAGTCGTTCGCCCCGGTGATGGAGGCCGGCACGAAGAGCCCGGCCGCGTAGTTGTCGAGCGTGCCTCCGGAATTGAGGGTGATGATCGTGGAGCGCCCGCTGCTCGGGGTCACGTCGCTGTCGATCGTGTCGTCGGGCCCGATGTTGCGCGGGCTGAAGGTCGCGCCGTTGGGCGCCACGAACTGCAGCTGGTACTGCCCCGGCGTCAGCCCGGTGAAAGAGTAGCCGCCCGTGGCCGTGGTCGTGGTCGTCGCCGCCACGGTGCCGTCGAGGTTCAGCAGCTGGACGGTAATGCCCGCCAGCCCCGTCTCCCCGGCGTCACGGATGCCGTTGCGGTTATTATCCGCGAAGACAAAGTCGTTCGCCCCGTTGATGTTGGCGGGAACGAAGGCGCCGGCGGAAAGGCTGGCGGAGCTGCCGCCGGAGGCCAGGGTGAAGGCGGCGCTGCGCCCATTGGCCCCGACGTCGCTGTCCACCGTATCGTCACTGCCCCGGTCCTGGGCGGTGAAGACGGACCCGTTCGGCCCGGTGAACTGCACCTGGTAGGTGCCGGGCGCCACGCCGGCGAAGGAATAGGCGCCGCCCGTGCCGGTGGTGGTGGTGGCCACCACGGCCCCGGCGCCGTTCAGCAGCTGCACGGTCTGGCCGACGATCCCCGCCTCGTTCGTGCCGCGGATGCCGTCGCCGTTGGTGTCCGTGAAGAAGCTGCCGGAGACGGTGACGGGCGTGAAGACGCCGGCGGAGACATTCCCGATGCTGCCGCCCGAGGCGAGAGTGAAGGTATCGCTGCGCCCATTCGCCTCCGCGTCGCTGTCCACCGTATCGTCGCCGCCCACGTCCTGGGTGGTGAAGACGGTTCCCGCCGGCCCGACGAACTGCACCTGGTAGGTGTCAGGTGCGACCCCGGTGAAGGAATAGGCCCCGCCCGCACCCGTAGTGGTGGTCGCGACCACCGCCCCCGCGCCGTTCAGCAGCTGCACGGTGGTGCCGGACACCCCGGCCTCACCGGCATTGCGGATGCCGTCTCCGTTCGCGTCCGTGAAGACGTTGCCGGAGACCGTCACGGGCGTGAATGTGCCCGCCGAGACATTGGCCGCACTTCCGCCGGAGGCGAGGGTGAAGGCAGCCGTCCGGCCATTCGCCCCCGCGTCGCTGTCGACGGCATCGTTGCCGCCCTGGTCCTGGGCGGTGAACACGGTGCCGGCGGCCGCGGCGAACTGGACCTGGTAGGTGCCCGGGGTGACGTTGGCGAAGGAGTAGGCCCCGCCCGCACCCGTGGAGGTGGTGGCCACCACGGCGCCGGCCGCGTTCAGCAGCTGCACGGTCTGCCCGGCAACGCCCGCCTCGCCCGTGCCCTGGATGCCGTCGCCGTTGGTGTCGGTGAAGAAGGTGCCGGAGACGGAGGTCGGGGTGAAGAAGCCCGCCGACACGTTGGCGACCGCCTGGCCCGAGCCGACGACGATGGAGCCCGTCCGCCCGGTCGCGTTGACGTCGCTGTCGATGGCGTCGTTCGCGCCCTGGTCCTGGGCGGTGAAGACGGTGCCGTTCGGCCCGGTGAACTGCACCTGGTAGGTGCCGGGCGCGACGCCGGTGAAGGAGTAAGCTCCCGTGCTCGAGGTCGTGGTCGTCGCGACCACCGTCCCGTCGCTCGCCAGCAGCTGCACGGCCACGCCTGCCGCGCCCGCCTCGCCGCCGTTCAGCACGCCATCGCCATTCGCGTCCACAAAGGCGCTGCCGCTCACCGTCGTCGGCGTGAAGATGCCCGCGGAGATGTTCGTCGCGCTCTCACCCGAAGCAAGGGTGAAGGCGGGGGTGCGCCCGCTGGAGCCCGCGTCGCTGTCCACCGTGTCGTCGGTGCCGACGTCCCGGTTGGTGAAGACCGTTCCACTCGGCCCGACGAACTGCACCTGGTAGCTGCCGGGCACAACCCCGGTGAAGGAGTAGGCGCCGGTGTTCGAGGTGGCGGTGGTGGCGACCACGGCGCCGGCGCTGTTCGCCAGCTGCACGGTGGTGCCGGACACCCCGGCCTCACCGGCATTGCGGATGCCGTCTCCGTTCGCGTCCGTGAAGACGTTGCCGGAGACCGTCACGGGCGTGAAAGTCCCCGCCGAGACATTGGCCGCGCTTCCGCCGGAGGCGAGGGTGAAGGCAGCCGTCCGGCCATTCGCCCCCGCGTCGCTGTCGACGGCATCGTTGCCGCCCTGGTCCTGGGCGGTGAACACGGTGCCGGCGGCCGCGGCGAACTGGACCTGGTAGGTGCCCGGGGTGACGTTGGCGAAGGAGTAGGCCCCGCCCGCACCCGTGGAGGTGGTGGCCACCACGGCGCCGGCCGCGTTCAGCAGCTGCACGGTCTGCCCGGCAACGCCCGCCTCGCCCGTGCCCTGGATGCCGTCGCCGTTGGTGTCGGTGAAGAAGGTGCCGGAGACGGAGGTCGGGGTGAAGAAGCCCGCCGACACGTTGGCGACCGCCTGGCCCGAGCCGACGACGATGGAGCCCGTCCGCCCGGTCGCGTTGACGTCGCTGTCGATGGCGTCGTTCGCGCCCTGGTCCTGGGCGGTGAAGACGGTGCCGTTCGGCCCGGTGAACTGCACCTGGTAGGTGCCGGGCGCGACGCCGGTGAAGGAGTAGGCCCCCGTGCTCGAGGTCGTGGTCGTCGCGACCACCGTCCCGTCACTCGCCAGAAGCTGCACGGCCACGCCTGCCGCGCCCGCCTCGCCGCCGTTCAGCACGCCATCGCCATTCGCGTCCACAAAGGCGCTGCCGCTCACCGTCGTCGGCGTGAAGATGCCCGCGGAGATGTTCGTGGCACCCCCGCCGGAGGGCAGGATGATCGCCGCCGTCCGCCCCGTCGCCGGGTTGGCGTCGCTGTCCACAGCGTCGTTGTTGCCCTGGTCCTGGGCGGTGAACACCGTGCCGCCCGCGGTGACGAAGCCGACCTGATAGGTGCCGGGCGCCACGCCCGTGAAGGAGTAGGCCCCCGTGGCCGAGGTCGTAGTCGTCGCGACTACCGCCCCCGCGCTGTTGAGCAGCTGCACGGTCTGGCCGGCCACGCCCGCCTCGCCCGTGCCCTGCACGCCGTCGCCATTGGCATCGGCGAAGACGACGCCGCCGAGGCTGACCGTCGTGTAGCTGCCCGCGGAGACATTGGTCGCTGCCTGGCCGGAGGCGAGGGTGATCGGCGCCGTGCGGCCGGTGGTCGGCGCGACGTCGCTGTCCACCGCATCGTTGCCGCCCTGGTCCTGCGCGGTGAACACCGCGCCGGCCGGCGCCGCGAACTGCACCTGGTAGGTGCCGGGCGGCAGGCCGGTGAAGGAATAGGCCCCGCCGCTGCCCGTGGTGGTCGTGGCCACCACCGCGCCGGCGGTGTTCAGCAGCTGCACCGTCTGGCCGGAGGCCCCGGTCTCGCCCGTGCCCTGCACGCCGTCGCCGTTGGTGTCGGTAAAGGCCGTGCCGCTGACGCTGACCGGGACATAGGTGCCGGCCGAGACATTGGTCGCGGTCTGGCCGGAGGCGAGGGTGAGCAGTGCGGACCGGCCCGTTGCCGGGTTCGCGTCGCTGTCGGCCGCGGAGTTGCTGCCCTGATTCGCCAGCGTAAAGGCGCTGCCGGACGGGGCGGCGAACTGCACCTGATACTGGCCGGGCGTCAGCCCCGTGAAGGAATAGGCGCCGCCGCTGCCCGTGGTGGTCGTGGCCACCACCGCGCCGGCCGCGTTCAGCAGCTGCACGGTCTGGCCGGTGGCCCCCGCCTCGCCGGATCCCTGGATCCCGTCCCCGTTCGTGTCGGTGAAGACGCGCCCACTGACGCTGACCGGCACGTAGGCGCCCGCCCCGACGTTGGAGATCGTGCCGCCGGACGAGACGGCGATGCTGGCCGTGCGCCCGGCGCCGTTGACGTCGCTGTCCACCGCTTCGTTGGTGCCCTGGTCCTGCGCGGTGAACACGGCGCCGTTGGGCGCCGTGAACTGCACCTGGTAGGTGCCGGGGGTCACGCCCGTGAAGCTATAGGTGCCGTTGCTATCCGTGGTGGTCGTCGCCACGGCGGTGCCGGCGCTGTTCAGCAGCTGCACGGTCGCGCCCGTGATCCCGGCCTCGCCCGCGTCGCGCACGCCGTTCCCATTGGCGTCCAGGAAGAAGATGTTGCCCGTGCCAGTGGAGGCCGGGGTGAAGATGCCGGCCCCTACATTGGGCTGCGTGCGCCCGGATGCGAGGGAGATGAGGGCGGTCGTGCCGGTGCTGGGGTTCGCGTCGCTGTCAAAGTTCTCGCTCGTCCCCTGGTCCTGTGGGGAGAAGACGGTGCCATTGGGCGCGACGAACTGGACCTGGTACTGGCCGGGCGCCACCCCGGTGAAGTTGTAGGCACCGCCCGTGCCGGTGGTGGTGGTGGCCACCACCGCGCCGTCCGCGTCCAGCAGGCGCACGGTGACGCCGGTGACCCCCGCCTCGCCACTGGTGCGGATGCCGTCGGCATCGGTGTCTCCGAAGACGACGCCGCCGATGGACACGGGGGTGAAGCTGCCGGCAGAAACGTTGGAGACGACCTGGCCGGAGCCGACCGTGATGTTCGGGGTGCGCCCGGTGGTGACGCTCACGTCACTGTCCACCGCGTCGTTCGTGCCGCGGTCCTGCGTCGTGAAGACCGTGCCGGACTGGGCGGTGAACTGGACCTGATAGGTGCCGGGGACGATGCCGGTGAAGGAGTAGGCGCCGGTGCTGGAGGTGGTGGTGGTGGCCACGACCGCGCCGGCGCTGTTCAGCAGCTGGACAGTCTGGCCGGCCACGCCGCCTTCGCCCGCGGTCTGGATGCCGTCGCCGTTGTTGTCGAGGAAGCCCACCCCGCCGATCGTGGCCGGGACATAGGCGCCCGCGGAGATGTTCGGCGCCGACTGGCCGGAGGTGAGGGTGAAGAGGCCCGTGCGGCCCGAGGCGTTGACGTCGCTGTCCACCGCCGTGTTGCTGCCCTGGTTCTGGGCTGTGAACACCGCGCCGTTGGGCGCCGTGAACTGCACTTGGTAGGTGCCGGGGACGATGTTGGTGAAAGAATAGGCACCGTTCGCCCCGGTGGTGGTGGTCGCCACCACCGCGCCGAGCGCGTTCAGCAGCTGCACGCTCTGGCCCGCGATGCCCGTCTCGCCCGTGCCCTGGATCCCGTCCCCGTTCACGTCCGTGAAGAAGTTGCCAGCGACCGAGATCGGGGTGAAGACGCCCGCCGAAGTGGTCAGGTTGCTGCCGCCGGAGAGGATGGTGATGCTCCCCGTCCGCCCGGTCGTCGGGTTGGCGTCGCTGTCCAGCGCCAGGTCCAGGCCCTGGTTCTGCTGCGTGAAAATCGTGCCGCTCGGCGCCACGAACTGCACCTGGTAGGTGCCGGGCGCCACGTTGGTGAAGGCGTAGTTGCCCAGGGCAGAGGTGGTCGTGGTCGCCACCACCGCGCCCGCGCTGTTGAGCAGCTGCACCGTCGCCCCCGCCACCACGGGCGCGAGCGGGTTGCGGATGCCGTTGCCGTTCACGTCGTTGAACACGCTGCCGGCGATCGTCCCCGGCACGAAGCTGCCGGCCGAGACATTCGCCACGTTGCTGCCGGAGGTGAGGCTGATGGCGGCGGTGCGGCCCGCGGCGTTCACGTCGCTGTCCACCGCGTCGTTCGTGCCCTGGTCCTGCCCCGTGAAGGCCGATCCGCCGGGCAGCAGGAACTGCACCTGGTAGGTGCCGGGCGTGACGCCGACGAAGGAATAGGCGCCGCCCACGCCGGTAACGGTGGTGGCCACCACATTGCCCGCGCTGTTCAGCAGCTGTACGGCCTGGCCGACGACACCCAGCTCCCCCGTGCCCTGGACGCCGTCCCCGTTGACGTCCACGAAGCCGACGCCGCTGACCGTCGCCGGGACATAGGAGCCGGCGGAGACGTTGGTGGCGGATGCGCCGGAGGCGAGGGTGATCGTGGCCGTGCGGCCCAGCGCGTTCGCGTCGCTGTCCACGGCGTCGTTGGTGCCCTGGTCCTGCGGGCTGAACACCGCCCCCGTCAGGACGGGGAACTGCACCTGATAGGTCCCGGGCTGCAGGCCCGTGAAGGAATAGGCGCCGTTGGCGCCGGTGGTGGTGGTCGCCACCGGCAGGCCCAGGGCGTTCAGCAGGGTCACGGTCTGGCCGGCGATCCCGGCCTCGCCCGTGCCCTGGATGCCGTCCGCGTTCGCGTCCACGAAGGCGGTGCCGGAAACGCTGACAGGCGTGAAGACGCCGGCCGAGAGGTTGGTGACGCTGCCGCCGGCGACGAGGACGAAGGACGCGGTGCGGCCATTGGCGCCGGCATCGCTGTCCACCGCCGTGTTCAGCCCCTGGTTCTGCAGGGTGAACACGGTGCCGCTCGGGGAGACGAACTGCACCTGGTAGGTGCCGGGCGCGACCCCGGTGAAGGAATAGGCGCCGGTGGAGGAGGTGGTGGTCGTCGCCACCACCGCGCCGGAGGTGTTCACCAGCTGCACGGTCGCGCCCACCACGGCGGCATCGCCCGTGGCGCGAATGCCGTCCCCGTTGCTGTCGGTGAAGACGGCGCCGGAAACGGTGGCCGGCACGAAGCTGCCCGCCGCGACGTTCGTGACGCTGCCGCCGGAAGTGAGGGTGATGGGGGCGGTGCGGCCGGTGGAGCCGACATCGCTGTCCACCGCATCGTTCGTGCCCTGGTCCTGGGCCGTGAACACCGTGCCGGCGGGCGAGGAGAACTGCACCGTATAGGTGCCGGGAACCACGCCCGTGAAGGAATAGGCGCCGAGGATGGAGGTGCTCGTCGTCGCCACCACCGTGCCGGCGCTGTTCAGCAGCTGCACCGTCTGCCCGCCGAGCGAGGGCTCAAGCAGGTCCTGCGTGCCGTTGCCGTTCGTGTCCGTGAAGGCGAAGCCGCTGATCGTCCCGGGCGTATAAACGCCGGCATTGACGGACCCGCTGCTGCCCGCCGCCAGCGTGATCGTGCCGTTGCCGGAGCTGTTCACCCCGCTGCCGGAGGCGCCGGTCGCCGTCGGGGAGAAGCTGCTGCCGCTCGGCGCCGCGACCCGCACGCTGTAGGTGCCCGCCGCCACGTTGGCGAAGTCGTAGCGACCGTTCGCGTCCGTCACGTCCGTGCTGACGAGGGTGCCGGCGGAATTGTAGAGCCGGACGGTGACGCCGGACACGCCGCTGTCCGCGGTCCCCTGGGTGCCATCCGCGTTCGTATCGCGGAAAACGGTGCCCGAGAGGCTCGCGGGCGCGCTGTCGAAGCCGACGATCTTGCCCGTGGTCGTGTCCGTCGCCGTCACCACCGTCGGCGATTCCAGCTGTCCCGCCGTGGTGGGGATGTTGACGGTGGAGGATGCGACCCGGCCGAACTCGAAGGCGGGGGAGGGCGACGTGACCACCACCCGGTTGTAGCCGGAGGTGGGCGAGGTGAAGTTGATGTTGACGTAGATGGTGCCGTCGGCTCCCTGCGAGCCGTTGGCGCCGGACTCTACCTGGGCGCCGGTGATCTGGTAGACCAACGTGCTGCCGTTGTAGAAGCTGATCGTATTGCCGGCATCCACCGAGCCCCATTGCAGGCCGAAATACCGCTGCACGGTGGAGTAGTTGATGGTTGCGGGATTGGTCGATCCCACGGCGAAGTAGTTCCCGGCCTCGCCATAGGGCGTGGCCGCCGTCCCACTCAGCGTGCCGTGGTACACGCCGGAAGTGCCGGCGAAGGTGATGGTGTTGCCTGCCCCGAAGCGGAGGGTGTTGTCAGTCACCTCGCCCGTGATCGTCGACGTGCCGAGCGTGAGCAGCGTGACGTTGCTATTGCCGGGGACGGATCCGAGGGCGGTATCGACGGTAACGGCCATGGTTTTTCACAGCTCCGGATTGGGTATGGCGTTTCGCTGGACAGCTTTCGGGCGGGGAGGGGTCTGGGCCCGGAAGCGAACTGGAAGGGGATGGCCCGTCAGGCCAAGCATCTCAGGCGGCGCGGGGATCCGCGCTCCGGCCCGCTGTGCCGCTCAGCACTGCTGCCGCAGTTTCAGGTGCGACCAGGCCCCGGTGCTCAGTAAGCGGGCCTTGGGGCACGAGCGGAGATTCCGGTTGCGGCATGGGGAATTTTCGCCCAAATGACGTTCAGGGATCACATTTAACAACTTCAGGTTGCTTAACGTAAAGCTAATTCTTTCGAAGTTGTATAAAGCGTAAGAGTCTCAACTTGTTGTGACGTTAACATTTCCGACACATGATCGGGCTGGGGCAGGCGTCCAACCTTGGTCTCGCCGCGGCTGAGCCCGGCCGGGCTTCCCCTGCACCGCCCGGCAATGACACCCTGGCGCGAGCCAGAAGGGGGATGGAATGCCAGCCAGCGATTCCTCACTCGCGGGCGGGTGCCACTGTGGCGCGGTGCGCTACGAGGCGCGCGGCAAGCCCTTCCACGCCACGATCTGCCATTGCCAGGATTGCCGGCGCGTTGCCGGGGCGCCCCTGGTTGCCTGGTTCAGCGTCCGCGCCCGCGATTTCCACGTGGTGCGCGGCAGAATCCGCCCCTACGCCTCCTCTTCCCGTGCCGAACGGGGCTTCTGCGGGGACTGCGGCACCCCCCTGACCTTCCGGGCGCATGACCTGCCCGAGGAGATCGACGTGGCGACCGCGACTCTGGACGACCCGGCGGCCGTGCCCCCGGCGGACCACGTGCGCGTCGCCTCCGGCATTCCCTGGGCTGCCCCCTGCGACGGCCTGCCGCAACATCGGGAAGGCCGGCCCCAGGGATAGCGCCGGCGCCGCCGCCACCCCATCTCGGCGGCCAGAAGAGGGCCTTTCATGACCGAGATCGACGACGCGACGCGGACGGAGCTGGAAGCGGCCGCCTTCCGCCGCCTGGTGCAGCACCTGCGCGAGCGCACGGACGTGCAGAACATCGACCTGATGAACCTGGCCGGCTTCTGCCGGAACTGCCTCTCCCGCTGGTACCGCGAGGAGGCGGAGGGCAGGGGCATTCCCCTGCCGGACCCGGAGGCGCGGGAGATCGTCTACGGGATGCCCTACAAGGAGTGGCAGGCGAAGCACCAGAAGGAGGCGAGCGCGGACCAGAAGGCCGCCTTCGCCAAGTCGAACCCGGGACACTAGCTTGCAGGCCGTCATCGCCAGCCTGGTCATGCCCTTCGACCAGGTGCTGGACCGCGGCTTCCGCGGCCCGCTGCTGAAAGGCATGGCCGGCGCCGTGCTGGCGCTCGGCGGCCTCGTCTGGCTCGCCGGCTGGGCCATGGACGCGCTGGCCGGCGGCACCGGCTGGCTCGCCACGGCGGCGGGGGTGCTGGGCGGCGTCGCCGGCCTCTTCGCCGCCTTCTGGCTCTTCGTCCCCTTCGCCCTCGCCATCGCCGGCCTCTTCCTGGACGAGACGGCAGCGGCGGTGGAGCGGCGCCACTACCCCGCGCTGCCCCCGCCCAGGCGCGGGGCCTCGCTCGCCTCCCAGGGCGTGTTCAACCTTGTGCTCGCCCTGAAGGTCCTGGCCCTGAACCTCGTCCTGCTCCCGGTGGCACTTCTCCTGCCGCTGGTGGGCGGCGCGCTGCTCTGGGTGGTCGCCGCCGTCTCCCTCGGCAACGGCCTCTTCGAGGGGGTGGCGCAGCGCCGCATGCCGGTGTCCGAGGCACGGCTGCTCCGCAAGCGCCGGGCCTTCTCCGTCCTGGCCGTGGGCGCGGCCATGGCCACCCTGGCCCTGCTGCCCTTCGCCAACCTCCTGGTCCCCGTGCTGGGAACCGCTGCCATGACCCACCTTCTGCACCGGGGCGCCGACGGCCCCGTGGCCTGAGCGCGGGTGGCCTGGGCGCCACGCCGTTCGCGGAAGGTTCTCTCCCCCGAATCTGGGCATTGAGGCGGGAGGGGCGTCGGGGGTAAGACCCGCGCCTTCGCCCGAGGGGGGCTGAGGGGCGGCAAGGGAATGAGGCTGGCGCGGCGTGCGCCCGCCTCCCTCCAGCCGCCGAGCGGAGTAAGGGGGCTGCCATGTCCGACGTACCTTTCGACATCGACGACGAGGCCGCCGCGAGCCGCGCGAGGCAGGCCGCTGACCCGGACCCGGATGTCGGCGGCATCGCCGTCGACCGGCTGCGCTCCATCATCGAGCGGGTGGAGCGGCTGGAGGAGGAGCGCAAGGCGCTCGCCGACGACATCAAGGACATCTTCGCCGAGGCGAAGAGCGCGGGCTTCGACGTGAAGGTGGTCCGCCAGATCATCCGCCTGCGCAAGCAGGAGCCCGCCGAAGTGGAGGAGATGGAGACCCTCCTCGAGCTCTACCGCCGCGCACTCGGGATGTGACGCGCCCCCCCCGGCGCAGGCCCGCCGGGGGATTGCGGGGTGATCCGGCCGGCGCCATAGGCTCCAACCCCATGGATGCAGCCCAGGGCGCCCCGGCGCGGAACGAGACCCTCCTCCGCGCCGGCAAGGAGAACCTCGCCGTGCTGCCGGACGAGGCGCTGAACGCGGAGACGCCGCTGGCGCTGCTGGACGCGCCGATCACGCCCGTCTCCCGCTTCTTCGTGCGCAACAACGGCGCGCTTCCCTCGCCGGAAACCCGGGCCGGCTGGACGCTGGCGGTGGACGGAGCGGTGGAGCGTCCCATGGCGCTCAGCATCGAAGACCTGCGAACCCGCTTCGAGGTGGTGAGCTTGACCTCCGTGCTGGAATGCGCGGGCAACAGTCGCCACGGCTTCAAGCAGCCCGTCGACGGCCTTTCCTGGGCCGAGGGCGCGGTGGGCTGCGCGCGCTGGACGGGCGTTCGCCTGCGCGATGTGCTTCACGCGGCCGGCATCCGCCCGGAAGCGGTCTACACCGCCCATTTCAGCCCGGACCGTGCCGTGGGCGGGGAAGGGGACGCCCTCTCCCGAGGGCTGCCGCTCTGGAAGGCGCTGGCGCCGGAGACCTTGCTCGCCTTCGCCATGAACGACGCGCCACTGACTTTCCTGCACGGGGCGCCGCTGCGGATCGTGGCTCCGGGCTTCCCCGGCTCCGCCTGGCAGAAGTGGCTGTCGCGGATCGCGCTCCGCGACCGCGTGCATGACGGGGCGAAAATGACGGGCTACGACTACCGCCTGCCCTCGCGCCCCGTTGCCCCCGGCGAATGGCCGCCGCCGGAGGAAATGGCGGTCATCGAGGACATGCCCGTGAAGTCCCACATCCTTTCGCCCGCGGAGGGCACGGCCCTTCGCAGGGGGCAGCCCGCCACGGTGCGCGGCCACGCCTGGTCCGGCCATGTTCCGCTGGCGGCCGTGGACGTCTCCACCGATGGCGGGGCGAACTGGCAGCCCGCAGGGCTGGGCCAGCAGGAAGGCGCCTTCGGCTGGGCCCCTTTCACCCTGAACTGGATGCCGGAAAGGGCAGGGGAATGCCGCATCCTCGCCCGGGCACGGGATGCGCGGGGCCGGGCCCAGCCGATCGACCCGCCCTGGAACCCGAAGGGCTACGCCAACAACGCCTGCCACGCCGTCACCGTGACCGTCGCGGCGGACTAGCCGCCGGGGAAGTCGCCCGGGAAGCCGTAGAGCCGCTCCGGATTGCGGGAGAGGATCAGCTCCCGCGCCGGCTCCGGCGTCCAGTCCAGGAACACCTCCAGCAGCCGCGCCGCATCCGGCACGGGCCCCTCCGGCCGGGGATGCGGCCAGTCCGTCCCCCAGACCAGCCGCTCCGGGTTCGCCTCCACCAGCGCCTCGTGGAAGGGCCGCGCCTCCGCATAGTCCGGCCCGGTGGCGCCCAGGCGATAGGTGCCGGACAGCTTCGCCCAGAGCGTTCCCTCCGCCACCCCGCGCCGCAGCGCCTGGAAGCCCGGATCCCCCGTTCCGCGCGCGTGGGGCATCCGCCCCATATGGTCCACCACCACCGGCAGCCCGAGGCGCGAGAGGCGCGGCATCAGCTCCGGCAGGTCCGCCGCATCCAGCCAGAGCTGCAGGTGCCAGCCCAGGTCGCGCATGGCCGGCACCAGCGGCTCGATCTCCGCCAGCCGCACCCCGCCGTGATAGGCGGCCTGCCCGGCGCGCCGGTACTCATTGGCGCGCAGCCCGCGGATGCCCGCCGCATGCCACTCCCGCAGCACCGCCGGCGTCAGCTCCGCCCCGCCCACGCCCACGCCGCGCAGCCGGTCCGGCGCGCGGCGCAACGCGTCCAGCGTGGCGCTGTTGTCGCGGTCATAGGCACTGGGCTGCACGATCACGCCGCGCGCCAGGCCCAGCCGGTCCAGCAGCGCCAGGTAGTCCTCCAGCGGCGCGTCCTCCGGCGTGTAGGAGCGCGGCTCGGAATAGGGAAAGCGCGCCGCCGGCCCGAAGACGTGGCAATGGCAGTCGCAGGCGCTGTCCGGCACCCGGGGATCGGGCGCGCTCATTCCGGCTTCAGCCCCGCGATATCGGCAGCCCGCCTGGCGTCTTCCGCCTGGCGCCGCAGGAAGGCCAGGAACCCGTCCGGCGTCTGCTCCGCCCCGGACGCCACCTCGGAACCCATCCCCTCCAGCTTCACGCGGATCGCGGCATCGGCGGTGGCCGCCGCCACGGCATCCCGCACCCCCGAGAGCACCGCCCCCGGCGTGCCGCGCGGCGCCAGCAGCCCGCAGTAGCTCGCGGCGGTGAAGTCCTTCACCCCCGCCTCGGTGAAGGTCGGCACCTCCGGCAGCTGCGGCACGCGGGCCCTGGACGCGACCGCGAGGATGCGCCCCTTGCCCTCCTTGTGCAGCGGCAGGGCGGTGGAGAGCTCGACGAACATCGCTCGGATATTGCCGGCGATGAGATCCGGCACCACGGCGCCGCCACCGCGGTAGGGCACGTGCATCAGCGCCGCGCCGGACGCGTTGTTGAACAGCTCCAGCGCGAGATGCGCCGTGCTTCCGGCACCGGGCGTCCCCACGGTGAACCCGCCGGGCTTCGCCCTGGATTCCGCGACCGCCGCGGCGAGCGTCGCGGGCGGGTTCGCGCCGCCGGCGATCAGCACCAGCGGCACGGCGTTCACCAGTGCGATGGGAACCAGATCGCGCAGCGGGTCATAGGGGAGCCGCGCCTGCACCAAGGGGTTGACCGTGATCGGCCCGTTGGAACCCGCCAGCAGCGTGTAGCCGTCCGCCGCCGCCCGGGCCACCTGCTCCGCGCCCAGGCTGCCGCCCGCGCCGGGACGATTGTCCACCACCACGGGCTGGCCCAGCCGCTCCGTCAGCGCCGGGGCGAGAAGCCGGCTCACCACGTCGATGTTGCCGCCCGCGGCATAGGGCACCACGACGCGGATCGGCCGCTCCGGCCAGGCCGCGAGGGCCGGTCGTGTCAGCAGGGCAAGGGCGGGCAGCGCCAGCGCGTGGCGGCGTATCAGCATTCCTGGTTCCTCCGGGCGGCCGCTTTCATGGCGGCCGCTCTCAGGAGGAGGAGTTCAGGACCGGCCGGGCAGGGCGGTCAAGGCCGCCTCAGCCATAGAGCGCATCCACCGTCCCGGCGTGCTGCTCCAGCACCGCGCGCCGCTTCACCTTCATGGTGGGGGTGAGAAGCCCGTTCTCCATCGTGAAAGGGTCCACCGCCTTCCACTTGCGGATGCGCTCCAGCGAGGACAGCTTGCCGTTGATCCGCTGCACCGCCTTGTCGGGCGATGCGCCTTCCGCGGCCACGATCAGCGCGACGATCCCCGGCCGGCCCTCGCCCGCCACCACGGCCTGCGCGATCTCCGGCTCCGCCATCAGCAGCGTCTCGATCCGCGCCGGGCTCACCATGTCGCCGCCCAGCGTCTTGATGAAGTCCTTCTTGCGATCGGTGATGGTGATGCGCCCATCCCCATCGATGCTGCCAACGTCGCCGGTGTGCAGCCAGGGCCGGTTCTCGCCCGGCGGCACGGAGAGGGTACGGTCCGTCGCCTCCGCGTCGTTCCAGTACCCGTCCATCACCAGCGCCCCGCGGATCAGCAGCTCCCCGTCCTCCGCGATGCGCGCCTCCACCCCCTCCACATGCCGGCCGACGGTGCGGCGGTGGTTGTCCCAGGGCAGGTTCACGGCAACGACGGGCCCGGCCTCCGTCTGGCCGTAGCCCTGCAGCACCGTTACCCCGAGCGCGAGGAAGAAGCCCGAAAGCTCCGGATCCAGCCGCGCCCCGCCGGAGACGAGGGCGCGGAGCTTGCCGCCGAAGCGGGCGCGGATGGGGTTGCGGACCAGCCGGTCCAGCACCGCATCCTCCAGCCGTTCGAAGGGATTCAGCCGCGGCCCGTCCAGCCGCCGCAGCCCGAGGGCCAGGGCCCGGTCGAACAGCTTCCGCTTCCAGGGCTTCTCCTTCTCCAGCCCCGCGAGGATGCGCGTCCGCAGCACCTCGAACAGCCGCGGCACGGCGGTCACCAGCGCCGGCTCGATGTCCCGAAACTCGTTCGCCAGCCGGTCCGCCCCGCGGGAGAAGACGATCTCCAGCCCGCAGGAGGGCAGGAGGAAGCCGCCGACCGTGTGCTCATAGGCGTGCGAGAGCGGCAGGAAGGAGAGGTAGCACTCCCCCTTCCAGTAAATGCCTAGCCGCCGGATGACGGGTGCCACCCCCTCCCGGTTCGCCAGCATGGCGCGGTGCGGCAGCATCACCCCGCGCGGCCTTCCTCCGGTGCCGGAGGTATAGATGAGGCAGGCCAGCCGCCCCTCCGGGATGTGCTGCACCTCCGCCACCAGCATCGCCAGATCCCCCGGCGCCGCCGCCAGCTCGGACCAGGACAGGGTGTCCGGCGCGTCCCCGAGGCAGACCAGCAGGTCCAGCCCCCCATCGCCCGCCGCCTCCCGCAGCCGCTCCGCCAGCCGCGCATTCCCCGCGATCGCCGCGCGCGCCCCGCTGTCCCGCAGCACATGGGCGTGATCGGCCACAGTATTCGTGACGTAGGTCGGCACCGTCACCGCCCCGATCGCCATCAGCGCCGTGTCCGCGATCAGGAATTCCGGCCGGCTGTCCATCACCAGCAGCACGCGGTCCCCCGGGGATACGCCGCGGGCGCGAAGCCCGGCCGCGACATTCGCCACGGCCAGCGCGAAGTCCCGCCAGAGCGTGCGGCGCCAGGCGCCCCCCTCCCAGTGGCGGATCATCGGAGCATCGGGGTTCCGGGCCGCCAGCCCCAGCATCATGCCGGGCAGGCTGGTCCAGCGCTCCCCCTCCGGATGGCCCGCGACCTGATCCATTCCGCTCCCCAATTCCTCGGCCCTTCCCGGACCATTCCCCTTCGGCCCGGCCCCGCTCCGGGCCGCGCTTCCGCCCCGCCGCCCTTGGCTCCCCTTCTCAGGGGCTTATATCGGGAGGACGAATCCCGATACCACAAGGCGTCCCGACCGAATGACTCCTGAAATGCCCGTTCCCGTCATGCCTGCGCCAGTCCGTGACACCGAGGCCCGGATCGGCGCCGTCCCGGCCGGGGAGAGGCTGCCGGAATGGGACCTGCGCGACCTCTACGCCCGCCCGGACGACCCCGCCCTTCTCGCCGACCTGGACACGGCGGAGCGCGCCGCCCAGGCCTTCGAGGCGGCCCATGCCGGCCGCCTCGCCTCCCTCTCCGGCGACGCGCTGGCCTCCGCGCTCCGCGAGTACGAGCGGATCGAGGAGGTCATCGGCCGCGTGATGTCCTACGCGCAGCTCCTCTTCAGCGGCGACGCCCAGAACGCGGAGAACGGCCGCTTCTACCAGACCATGCAGGAACGGGTGACGGGCATCGGCAGCCACCTCCTCTTCCTGACGCTTGAGCTGAACCGGCTGGACGACTCCCTGCTGGAAGGTCGCATCGCCGGCTCCGCCGCGCTCGCCCACTGGCGTCCCTGGCTGCGCGACCTCCGCGTCTTCCGCCCCCACCAGCTCTCGGACGAGGTGGAGAAGCTGCTCCACGAGAAGGAGGTCACCGGCCGCTCCGCCTGGAACCGCCTTTTCGACGAGACGGTGGCCCATATGCGCGTGCCCGTGACGCGGGAAGGCCGGACGGAGGAGCTGACCGTCTCGGCGGCGCTGAACCTCCTCTCGGACGGCAACCGCGCCGTGCGCGAGGCCGCGGCGGCCGGCGTCTCGAAGGCCTTCGGCGACAACATCCGCCTCTTCTCCCTCATCACCAACACGCTGGCGAAGGACAAGGAGATCATCGACGGCTGGCGCAACTACCCGCGCCCCGGCACCTCCCGCAACCGCGCCAACATGGTGGAGGACGAGGTGGTGGACGCCCTCGTCTCCGCGGTGGTGGAGAGCTTCCCGCGCCTCTCCCACCGCTACTACGCGATGAAGGCCCGCTGGCTGGGCCTGGAGAAGCTGAAGCACTGGGACCGCAACGCGCCCCTTCCGGGAGACGTGGACCGCAGCATCTCCTGGGAAGCCGCGCGCGACCAGGTGCTCAACGCCTATGCCGCCTTCAGCCCGGAACTCTCCGCCCTCGGCCGCGACTTCTTCGACAAGCCCTGGATCGACGCCGCGTTGCGCCCGGGCAAGGCGAGCGGTGCCTTCGCGCACCCCACCGTCCCCTCCGCCCACCCGTACCTGCTGGTGAACTATCACGGGAAGACGCGGGACGTGATGACGCTCGCGCATGAGCTGGGCCACGGCGTCCACCAGCGCCTGGCCGCCGGCCAGGGCTACCTCATGTCCGGCACGCCGCTGACCCTGGCCGAGACCGCCTCCGTCTTCGGCGAGATGCTGACCTTCCGCGCCATGCTGGACGCGGAGACCGATCCCGCACGCCGTCGCCTGATGCTCGCCTCCAAGGTGGAGGACATGCTGAACACGGTGGTCCGCCAGATCGCCTTCTACCGCTTCGAGACCCTGCTGCACGACGCTCGCCGCAAGGGCGAGCTCTCCTCGGAGGAAATCGCCGCCCTCTGGATGCGCGTGCAGACCGAGAGCCTCGGCCCGGCCTTCGACTTCACCCCGGACTACGGCGTCTACTGGTCCTACGTGCCGCACTTCGTGCACACGCCATTCTACGTCTATGCCTATGCCTTCGGCGACTGCCTGGTGAACGCCCTTTACGGCGTCTACCAGGACGGCGCCGTGCCGGACTTCGCGGGCAAGTATCTCGACCTGCTGCGCGCGGGCGGCACGCTGCGCCACAAGGACCTGCTGGCCCCCTTCGGCCTCGACGCCTCCAACCCCCGCTTCTGGAAGCGTGGCCTGGACGTGATCGCCGGCTTCATCGACGAGTTGGAGCGCGCGGATGGCTGACCGGGAAAACACCCTTTTCGGCGAGATCCGCCGCATGGCCCGCACCTCCGGCGCCGTGGGCGGCATCGCCGCCCGCGTGGCGGGGGAGCGCTTCCTCGGAATCAAGACCGACAAGGCCGCGCATGCCGAGGACCTGAAATCCATCCTCGGCGGCCTCAAGGGCCCGCTGATGAAGGTGGCGCAGTTCCTCTCCACCGTGCCGAACGCACTGCCGGAGGAGTATGCCCAGCAGCTCGCCTCCCTCCAGGCCAACGCGCCCCCCATGGGTTGGGCCTTCGTGCGCCGCCGCATGGGCACGGAGCTCGGCCCGGCCTGGGAATCCAATTTCACGGAGTTCGGGCGCGAGGCTGCCGCCGCCGCCTCGCTCGGCCAGGTGCACCGCGCGACGCTGAAGGACGGCACGCTCGTCGCCTGCAAGCTGCAATACCCGGACATGCCGAGCGTGGTGGAAGCCGACCTGAAGCAGCTCCGCCTCGCCATGGGCCTCTACGCGCGCATGGACAATACGATCCAGCACGACGACGTCTATGACGAGCTGAGCGAGCGCCTGCGCGAGGAACTCGACTACGAGCGCGAGGCCGCGCAGATGCGCGCCTACGGGCTCATGCTGCGCGACGAGCCGGCCGTGCACGTGCCGACCCCCGTGCAGTCCCTCACCACGAAGCGCCTGCTAACGATGAGCTGGCTCGATGGCCGCTCCATCCTTACCCGCCTCTCCGAGGAGCCCTCGCTGGAGGAGCGCAACGCCTACGCGAAGGCGCTGTTCAAGGCCTGGTACGTGCCGCTCTACCGCTACGGCATCATCCACGGAGACCCGCATCTCGGGAACTACCAGGTGCGGCCGCCGGGAATGGAGAATGGCGACGGCGGCATCAACCTTCTCGACTTCGGCGCCATCCGCGTCTTCCCCCCGCGCTTCATCACGGGAACCCTCACCCTCTACGAGGCGGTCCGCGACTCCGACAACGACAAGGCCGCCCACGCCTTCGAGCTCTGGGGTTTCAAGGACCTCAAGCGCGAGACGATGGAGGTTCTCCTCCGCTGGGCGCGCTTCCTCTACGAGCCCCTGCTGGAGGACCGCATCCGCCCCGTGCAGGAGACGAACGACCCGCAATACGGCCGCAAGGTCGCGGAGGAGGTCCATGCCGGCCTCAAGCGCGTCGGCGGCGTCCGCCCTCCGCGCGAGTTCGTGCTGATGGACCGCGCCGCGGTCGGCCTCGGCAGCGTCTTCCTCCGCCTCAAGGCCGAACTGAACTGGCACCAGCTCTTCCACGAGCTGGTGGACGACTACCGCGAGGAGGACCTCGCCGCCCGCCAGTCCGCCACGCTGCGAGAGGCCGGGGTGCCGGAGACGGCGCCCTAGGCCGCCCCCCGGGCAGCCGCCTCGCTCCGCCCCACCAGCTCATCGAAGGCCTCGATGGGCTGGGGGCGGCCGATCAGGTAGCCCTGCATCTCCTCGCAGAGCGCCGCGCCCAGCAGCGCGCGCTGGGCCTCCGTCTCGACCCCTTCCGCCACCACCGGCAGCGCCATCGCGCGGCTCAGCCCGAGGATCGCCCGCACCATCCCCCCGCAAGGCCCGTCCTCCGTCATCTGCCGCACGAAGCTGCGGTCGATCTTCAGCTTGTCGAACGGAAAGGCCCGCAGCGTCCCCAGCGAGGAATAGCCCGTCCCGAAATCGTCGAGGGAGAGCCGCAGCCCCAGCGCCTTCAGCGCCCGCAGCGTCTCCAGCGCGCGCTCCGTGTCGTGGATCAGCAGCGTTTCCGTGATCTCCAGGTCCAGCCGCACGGCCTCCAACCCGGTCTCCGCCAGCACGCGCGCCACCTGCGCCGGGAAGTCCGGCTGCTGCACCTGCAGCGCGGAGACGTTCACGGCCACCCGCAGCGGCCGCGGCCAGCTCGCCGCCTCCAGGCACGCGGTCCGCAGCACCCAGTGCCCGATCGGGATGATGGCGCCGGAAGCTTCGGCGACGGAGATGAACACGTCCGGCGGCACATCGCCGCGCTCCGGATGCCTCCATCGCAGCAGCGCGTCGAAGCCGGTGATCTCGCCGGTCCCCGTCTCCGCCTGGGGCTGCCACGCCAGCGAAAGCTCCCCCCGCCCGGGCGCCATCCGCACCTCCCGCTCCAGCGCGCGGCGCCGCCGCAGGTCCCGGTCCATCTCCGCCTGGAAGAAGGCGAAGCTGCCCCGCCCGCCGTCCTTCACGCGGTACAGCGCGACATCCGCCGCCCGCAGCAACTCCCCGGCGCTCCCGGCATCGGTGGGATAGAGCGCGACGCCGATCGAGCAGGAAATGCTGGCCTCGGCCTCCCCCAGGTCGAAGGGATCGGAGAGCCGGGCCGCCAGCCGCTCCGCCAGGACCTGCGCCGCCTCCGGCAGCCCCGCGGGGGACTGGATTACGACGAACTCGTCCCCGCCCAGCCGCGCGCAGAGATCCGTGGGGCGCACAGCATCGCGCAGCCGGTCGGCCACCTGCTGCAGCAGCCGGTCGCCGGCGGCGTGGCCGTGCACGTCGTTCACCGGCTTGAACCGGTCCAGGTCCAGGTAGAGCAACGCGAAGGCCGCCCCCGTCCGGTCGGCGCGGGACCGCTCCTCCTCCAGCCGCTGCATCATCTGCGCCCGGTTGCCGAGGCCGGTCAGGGTGTCGTGATGCGCCAGGTGCCGGATCCGGCTCTCCGACTCCAGCCGCTCCCGCAGGTCGCGCAGCGCAATCACGGTGCGGGGCCCGGCGCCGGTGTCCATCGCCCGCCGGTGCAGCTCCACGGGCACGCCGCTGGCCAGGACCACCTGCGGCATCTCCCAGGCATGCGCCCGGTCCTCCTCCCGCAGCAGCCCCGTGAACTCGCCGCCCAGCATCTCCGCCCGCGTAAGCCCGGTGAGGGCGCCCAGCCGGCTGCTCGCATCGGTGATCCGTCCCACCTCGTCCACCACGGCCAGCGCTTCGAAGGCCGCGTCGGCCAGGTGCCGCAGCCGTTCCGCCTCAGCCAGGTCGGCCGCGGCGCCCAACCGCGCCTCGATCGCCAGAACCGCCAACCCCGCCACCAGCACCCCGGCCGTCCCGGTGACGACGATGGCCGCGAGCAGCGGGCGCGGCATCCCGGTCTCATCAGCCGCCGCCAGCGGGTCCGGCCAGACCTCCACCGCGCCCATGCCGGCGAAGTGCAGAGAGACGACGGAGAGAAGCAGCAGCCCGCCGCCCCCGAGGCGGCGCGGCAGCCCGGCAGCCGGCCGCAGCACCTCCAGTGCCAGCGCGGCCAGCCCCGCGGCGAGCAGGACGGAGGCAATGGCCAGCCCCGGCACGTAGCCGATGCGCCCGGGCAGCTGCAGCGCCGCCATGCCGAGATAGTGCATGGCCGCGATCGAAAGCCCCGCCTGGGCCGGCCGCAGCCAGTCCTTCCCCGCCCCCGCGCGCCGACCCACTGCCGGCAGCAACGCGGCCGCGAGCGAGGCCGCAAGGCAGATGGCCGCGGCAATGGTGACGATCGTCAGGTCGTGGCGCTCGGTCAGGCAGCCGATGATCTGGATCATGGAACGGTCCCTGAAGGCCGCCCGATAGATCGCCGCTTTCCGTTGCCATCCCGTGAATGACGTCAGCCCGGCGGCGCGACTTCCATCCCCAGCAGCAGGAAGGAGAGGGTCTTGCCGTGCCCGTCCAGGTTCAGCGCCCCGTTCACCCCGCCCTCCAGCACGTCGTCGAGCACGAAGTTGAACCCGTGCAGCCGCGGCAGGTCGTAGCGCACCACCTTCGTGCAGCCGCGATGCGCAAACAGCGCCATCACCCGCTCTTCCGTCACCTCCGCCGCCAAATGCTGGAAGTGCCGGGGATCGCGCGCGAAGAGGCCGATGTTCAGCCGGTTGCCCTTATCCCCGGCCCGGGCATGGGCGAGTTGATGGAGAATCAAGCCACGAACTCCACCCGGGGATGCACCCGGTCGCGCGGCACCAGGAAGGAAAGCGTCCGCACCCGGTCCACCACCCGCATCCGGGCCCCGCCGCCGCCCGCCGGCCCGCAGCAGAGCAGCGCCAGCACCTCCCGGGTCGCCCGCTCCGCCAGCGCGCGCGCCTCGGTCGCGAGCGAGAGCCGCAGCCGAACCTCCGCCGGCTCGTCCCGCCGCTCCCCGCGCAGCGCCCCCGAATCCCCCTCATGCACGCTCGCCACGCCGATCAGGTCCAGCCGTGCCCGCCCTTCCAGCCCCAGGTTCCGCGCCCGCTCCAGCAAGGTCCGCCCGGCCAGCTCCGCCCGCGCCCGCGCATTCGGCCCGGCATAGGAGATCTCGCCCTCGCCCAGCCATCCGCCTGGGAAGGAAACGGTGGCCTTCAATCGCTCCGGCCGCGGCTTGCCGCGGCACCCCCGCACGCGCACCCGGTCCGGCCCCTCCTGCTCCAGCTCCACCCCCGTGATGTCCAGCACCACGTCGGGCGTCAGATAGGCCGCGGGATCGTGGATCTCGTAGAGCAGCTGCTCCTTCACGGTCCGCAGATCGACCAGCCCGCCCGTGCCCGCGGGCTTGGTGATGGTGAACCCGCCATCCCCCTCAATCTCCGCGATGGGAAAGCCGATCTCCGCCATCCCCTCCACGTCCTTCACGCCGGGATCGGCAAAATACCCGCCCGTCACCTGGCTCCCGCACTCCAGCAGGTGCCCGCAGGCCGTCCCGGCCGCCAGCCGGTCCCAGTCATCCTCCGCCCATCCGAAATTCGCGATCATCGGCCCGAGCGCGAGCGCCGGGTCCGAGCATCGCCCGGTGATCACCACCTCTGCCCCCCTGAGAAGGGCCTCCGCGATCGGCCGTGCGCCGAGATAGACATTGGCCGCGATCACCTTCTCTTCGTCCATCACCGCCCCGGGCTCCCCCTCCCAGGGCGCGAGATCGTCGAGGGCATCGGTGCCGCGCACGTCGTCCCCCTCCACCACGGCCACGCGAAGCCCCTCGATCCCCAGCTCCGCTGCCAGCCGCTGGGTCGCCCGCGCCGCCGCCTGCGGATTCGCCGCCCCGCCATTCGTCACGATGGGGATATGGTGTGCCCGGCAGGTCTTCAGGATTGGCCGCAGCAGCGCCTCCAGCATCGGCTCGTAGCCATGCCCTGGATCCTTCAGCCGTTCCCCCTGCGCCAGCGCGAGCGTCCGCTCGCCAAGGCATTCCAGCATCAGCGCCGCCGGCCCCCCGGCCGCCGCCAGCGCCGCGACCACGGCGATGGGGGCGTCGATCCGATCGCCGGAAAACCCGGAGCCGCATCCGATCCTCAGCATCTCCGGCATCAGTCCGCCTTGATGTCGGCGGCGCGGATCACCTCGCGCCACTTGGCGATGTCACTCTCGAGGAAGGGCCGGAACTGCGCCGGCGCCATTCCCACCGGCTCCAGTCCCTGCTCCACCAGCTTCGGCCGCAGCGCAGCATCGTTCAGCGCCTTGCTCAGCGCCGCGTAGATCTTCTCCAGGATCGGTGCCGGCAGGTTGGCCGGCGCGAAAAGCCCATGCCACGCCGAGACGTCGAAATCCGCGATCCCCTGCTCGATCGCCGTCGGCACCTCCGGCGTCCATTCCAGCCGCCTCGCGGAGGTCGCGGCCAGCGCCTTCATCTTCCCGTCCCGCACGAAGGGCAGCACCGCCGTGACCTGGTAAATCGTCATCGGCACCTGGCCGGAGATCACGTCCGTCAACGCCTGAGGCGCGGAACGGTAGGGCACGTGCTCCAGCGGCGCCCCGGTCTTCAGCTTCAGCAACTCCCCCGCGAGGTGGGACGAGGTGCCGTTCCCCGCCGAGGCATAGGCGACGCTCCGCTGCGTCTTCGCCCAGGCGATGAACTCCGGCAGCGTCTTCGCGGGCACGGCATTGCCGACCACCAGCAGGTTCGGCGCGTTGGTGACGAGCGAGACCGGCGTGAAGTCCCGCAGCACGTCATAGGGAATGGTCCGGATCAGCGTCGCATTCACCGAGTGCGAGGCGATCGACCCCATGCACAGGTTGTACCCGTCCGGCGCCGCCTTCGCGACGGCGTCCGACCCCACGATCCCGCCCGCGCCCGGGCGGTTCTCCACCACGATCGGCTGCCCCAGCTCCTCCGTCATCCGCGGCGTGACGAGGCGGGTCATGATGTCCGTGCTCGTCCCCGCGGCGAAAGGCACGATCATCCGGATCGGCCGGGTCGGCCATGCGGCCTGGGCCAGGGCCGGGCGGGAAAGGGCAGGGGCGGCAAGGGCGGCCCCTGCAGCAAGCAGGGCCCGGCGCGTGCCGGCGATGGGCGTCATGTCTGTTTCCTCGGCTGGCGGGTAGAGCCCGCGCTTCCCGGCAAGATTGAACCGGGCACAGCCCATCGGACAATTGAAAGCTTCTGATCGGCCCCATAGAGAGACGCTATGCCGCCCAGTCTTCGTCAGGCCCGCGCCTTTGTCTCCGTCGTCCGCCTGGGCAGCCTCACACGGGCGGCTGAGGCGCTGGGCGTCTCGCAACCCACGCTCACCGTCCAGCTACGCCAGTTCGAGGAGGCACTGGGCCTGCGCCTGCTGGATCGCGGCACCCGCGGCACCCTGCCCACCACCGAGGGGCTGCGCCTGGCGGCGGAGTTCGAGCGGCTGGTCGGCGATTTCGACCTCCTGATGACCCAGGCGCGTGACGTGGCCGCGCAGCGCGTCGGGACGGTGCGGCTCGCCGCGCTTCCCTCCATCGGCACCACGCTCCTGCCCCGTGCCCTGGCACGTCTCCGCGCCGACCGCCCCGGCATCCAGGTCCTGATCCGGGACGCCGTGGCCCGCCGCGTCGCCGCGCTGCTGCGGGCAGGGGAGGTGGAACTCGCCATCGGCACCGAGCTGGAGGCAGACCCGGAACTGGAAGCGGAGCCGCTGATCGTGGACCGGATGGTGGCCGCGGTCCCTTTCGGCCATCCCCTGGCCGGGCGGCGGTCGGTTCGGCTCGCCGACTTCGCGGGCGTGCCGCTGATCCTGACCGACCCCGAGAGCAGCGTCCGCGTCCTGGTGGACCGCGCCTTCGCCGGCCAGGGCCTCTCCGCCACCCCCGCCTACGAGGTCACCTACATGAGCACCGCGCTCGGGCTGGCCCGCGCCGGGTTGGGCGTGGCCATCCTGCCCTCCTCCGCGGTCGGCACGGATTCGCCGGGGCTGATGCCCGTTCCCATCGCCGGGCCGGAGATCCGGCGGGACATCCTTCTGATCCGGCGGGCCGGCCGAACCCTCTCCCCCGCCGCCGAGGCCTTCCTGGCGGCCCTGCGGGATGCGGCGGGGGCCGCCGACTAAGGCGCCTCGATCCTTCCGGGCTTGCAGCTTTCGTTAGGCCCCGCGATCCTGCGCAACCAGGAACGACGGGAATGGAATGATGCGGCTTGCCGTAATGAAGGAGCGCCGGGCGGACGAGGCTCGGGTAGCGGCGACGCCGGAGACCGTCAAAAAGCTGATCGCCCTCGGGAACACGGTCGCGGTGGAAGCCGGGGCGGGCCTCACCGCCGGCATCCCCGATTCCGCCTATGCCGAGGCCGGGGCGGAGATCGCCCCGGACGCCGCCGCCGCCCTGTCCGGCGCCGGGATCGTGCTGAAGGTGCGCGCCCCGCTGGCCAGCGGGGAGGAGGGGCCGGACGAGCTGGCCCTGATCCCGCGCGGCGCCCTGCTGATCGCCACCATGAGCGCGGACAAGGATTCAGTCGCCCGCCTTGCCGCCGCCGGCGTGGACGCCGCCGCGATGGAGCTCCTGCCCCGCACCACCCGCGCGCAAAGCATGGACATCCTCTCCTCCCAGGCGAACCTCGCCGGCTACCGGGCGGTGATCGAGGCGGCTTCCGCCTTCGACAAGGGCTTCCCCATGCTGATGACGGCGGCCGGCACCATCCCCGCCGCCAACGTGCTCGTCATGGGCGCGGGCGTCGCCGGCCTGCAGGCCATCGCCACCGCCCGCCGCCTCGGGGGCCGGGTCTCCGCCACCGATGTCCGCCCGGCCGCCAAGGAGGAGATCAAGTCCCTCGGCGCGAGCTTCGTCGGCTACGAGGACGAGGAGTCGAAGGCCGCCCAGACCTCCGGCGGATACGCCAAGGCGATGAGCCCGGAATTCCTGGCCAAGCAGGCCGAGGTCGTCGCCGCCGCCATCGCCAAGATGGACATCGTGGTCTGCACCGCCCTGGTCCAGGGCCGCCGCGCCCCGATCCTCGTGACGGAGGCGATGGTCGCCTCCATGAAGCCCGGCTCCGTGGTCGTGGACATCGCCTCTGACGCCGGCGGCAACTGCGCCCTGACCAAGCCCGGCGAGCGCGTGGTGACGGAGAACGGCGTCATCATCCTGGGCTGGCGCAACTGGCCCGCCCGCATCCCGGCGGCGGCCAGCAGCCTCTACGCCCGCAACCTCCTGACCTTCCTGACCACCTTCTGGGACAAGGACTCCTCGAAGCCGGCCCTTCCGGCGGAGGACGACCTCGTGCGCGGCGTGATGCTCACGCGCGGCGGCCAGGTGGTGCACCCGAACTTCGCCGCCGGCTGAGGGAACCCGACACATGCACGCTGAGGAACTCGCCATGCGCGCCCAGGCGATGGCCGAACGGGCCATGGCCATGGCGCTGGAGGCCCGCGCCGCCGCCGGGGAAGCCCTGCCGGGCATCGAGGCGCATGCGGCCGCCGCCGAGCCCTTCCTGCTCCTCTTCACCATCTTCGTGCTGGCCTGCTTCGTTGGCTACCACGTGGTCTGGAGCGTGACGCCCGCGCTGCACTCCCCGCTGATGGGCGTCACCAACGCCATCTCCTCCGTCATCGTGGTCGGCGCCATGCTCGCCACCGGGCTGGGCGAATCCTGGATCGCCCAGGCCTTCGGTTTCCTCGCCGTCACCCTGGCCGCCGTGAACATCTTCGGCGGCTTCCTCGTCACCCGGCGGATGCTCGCCATGTTCCAGCGGAAGGGCTGAACCGGTGGCGCACACGCTCTCGACGCTCGCCTACCTCGTCGCCTCGATCCTCTTCATCCTGGCGCTGAAGGGACTTTCCCACCCCCGCACCAGCCGCCGCGGCAACATCATGGGCATGGTCGGCATGGCCATCGCCATCGTCGCCACCCTGGCCCAGCCGGGCATGCGGGTCGGCGGCATCGGCCTCATCATCGCGGGTCTGGCCATCGGCGGCACCATCGGCGCGGTGGTGGCCAATCGCATCCAGATGACAGCCCTGCCGCAGCTGGTTGCCGCCTTCCACTCCCTCGTCGGCCTCGCCGCCGTCTTCGTGGCCGCCGCCGCCCTCTACGCGCCGACCAGCTTCGGCATCGGCACCCCCGGCAACATCCACGCCCAGTCCCTGGTGGAGATGTCGCTCGGCCTCGCCATCGGCGCCGTCACCTTCTCCGGCTCCGTCATCGCCTTCGCCAAGCTGGCCGGGCGCATGTCCGGCGCGCCCATCCTCTTCAAGGGCCAGCACCCCCTGAACGCCGCGCTCGGCGTGGTGCTGGTCCTGCTGATCGCCACCTTCGTCGCCACCGGCGGCCCCGCCTGGCTCTTCTGGATCATCGCGATCCTGTCCTTCGCGCTCGGCTTCCTGCTCATCATCCCGATCGGCGGGGCGGACATGCCCGTCGTCGTCTCGATGCTGAACAGCTACTCCGGCTGGGCCGCGGCCGGCATCGGCTTCACCATCGGCAACCTGCTGCTGATCGTCACCGGCGCCCTCGTCGGCGCCTCCGGCGCGATCCTTTCCTACATCATGTGCAAGGGGATGAACCGCTCCATCCTCAACGTCCTCCTCGGCGGCTTCGGCGCCGATGCGGGTGGCGCGGCCTCGGCCGGTGCAGGCGCCGGCGGCCCCGCCCGCCCCGTGAAGTCCGGCAGCCCGGAGGACGCGGCCTACATCATGAAGAACGCCGGCAAGGTCATCATCGTCCCCGGCTATGGCATGGCGGTGGCCCAGGCCCAGCAGGTGGTGCGGGAGATGGCCGACCTCCTCAAGAAGGAGGGCGCGACGGTGGAGTACGCCATCCACCCCGTCGCTGGCCGCATGCCCGGCCACATGAACGTCCTGCTCGCCGAAGCCAACGTCCCCTACGACGACGTGCACGAGCTGGAGGAGATCAACCCCGAATTCGCGGAGGCCGACGTGGCCTACGTGATCGGCGCCAACGACGTGACCAACCCCGCCGCCAAGACCGACAAGTCCTCCGCGATCTACGGCATGCCCATCCTGGAGGTGGAGCGCGCCAAGACCGTGTTCTTCGTCAAGCGCGGCATGGCCAGCGGCTATGCCGGTGTGGAGAACGAGCTCTTCTTCCGCGACAACACGATGATGCTCTTCGGCGACGCCAAGAAGGTCACCCAGCAGATCGTCCAGGCTCTCCAGAAATAGGCGGCATCGTCTGGAGGCGGCGGGCCACCTCCGCCTCCAGGCTCTCCAGCATCGCGTCCCGCATCCCCTTCGCCCGCAGGATCCCGGCCGCGTCCATCAGGTAGGCGGCGCCCGACCCGTTCGGCCCCGCGGCGCGGGACAAGGTGTCGGCGGTCTCATGCACCGGCCGCTCCCCGACATGCAGCCGGTGCCCGCGCCTCGTCATGAAGCACAGCGCCCGAACCGGCGCGCCGCTCCCGTCATGCGCCGTCGTCAGCAGGGCGTCGTGCCACTCCGGCACGTAGAAGCCAGGCCCCATCTCCTGCTTCCAGACCGGCCAGAGATGCGCCGCCACGTCCGGCCCCGGCAGATGGAGCAGCAGCCCCGCGCAGGCCAGCGCCGCGTTCGGCTCCAGCCCGAGCGTCAGTCCCGGCCGCGCCGGCGTCCCCCGGTCGTGCACATCGGACAGGTCGTAGCGGCGGGCGAATCCCGGCAGGCGCGCGGGCGCGACGATATCGGGCGCGGCCTCCCCGTGCCGCCACATCAGCGCGCCATAGGCAAAGACCCAGATCCCGAGCTTCGGGTCCCGGTCATGCAGGAACACCGTCATCTCCGCCCGCAGCCGCAGCTCGTCCGGCGCGGGCACGGGCGGCCCCTCGGGCGGCGGCGGGACACGGGCAATCAGTTCGGGCGTGAGCTGGGGCATGGGGCGTCCGGTTCTGCGACATGCGAACGGGGCAGGGGCCCCGCGGTTGTCCGGGGAAAGGTGACGGCCGCGCCGCGCCGTGCTGCCATGCCGGCCTGATCGGGAGTTCGGTGCGATGCGGCGACGGCAAATCCTCGGGGCGGCCGGCTTGGCTGCAGGCGCCGCCCTGGCATCCCCGCGCCAGGGGGCGGCGCAGGGCGCCCGGGTCCTGAAGTTCATCCCGCAGGCCGATCTCTCGACCCTCGACCCGCACTGGAACACCGCCTACGTCACGCGCAACCACGGCTTCATGGTCTTTGACACCCTCTACGGCACGGACGCGGACTACCAGCCGCAGCCGCAGATGGTCGAAGGCCACAGCGTGGAGGAGGACGGCCGCCGCTGGACCCTGACGCTCCGCGAGGGCCTTCGCTGGCATGATGGCGAGCCCGTCCTCGCCAGGGACTGCGTCGCCTCCATCCGCCGCTGGGCGAGCCGGGACGGATTCGGCGCCACGCTGATGGCCGCGACCGACGAGCTCTCCGCCCCTGACGACCGGCACATCCTCTTCCGCCTGAAGAAGCCCTTTCCGATGCTGCCCAACGCCCTGGGCAAGTTCGGCGTCTTCATGCCGGCGATGATGCCGGAGCGCCTGGCGAGGACCCCCGGTACCACGCAGGTCGCGGAAATCGTCGGCTCCGGCCCCTATCGCTTCCTGGCCGGTGAGCGCGTCCCCGGCGCCCGGGCCGTCTACGCCCGCAACGAGCGCTACGTCCCCCGCCCGAACGGGACGCCCAGTGGCACCGCCGGCCCCAAGATCGTCAATCTTGATCGGGTGGAGTGGCTGACCACCCCGGATCCGGCCACCGCCGCCGCCGCCCTCCAGGCCGGGGAGGTAGACTGGTGGGACTTCGCCACCCCCGACCTGCTGCCCCTGCTGCGCCGGAACCGCAACCTGACCGTGGCCGTACTGGACCGCGCGGGCTACGGCGCCAGCTTCCGCATGAACCACCTGCAGCCGCCCTTCAACAATCCGCTGGTCCGCCGGGCGGTGCTGGGCGCCATCGACCAGAAGGACCTGATGATCGCCTGCGCCGGCGACGACCCGGCCATGTGGCGGGTTCCCGCGGGCGTCTTCACCCCCGGCACCCCGCTCGCCAACGATATCGCCCTGGATATCCTGTCCCGCCCCAGGGACCTGGAGCGCTCGAAGCGCGAGCTCGCCGCCGCCGGCTACAAGGGCGAGAAGGTCGTCTTCATCGTCCCCACCGACCTGCCCCACCTGAACGCGATGAGCGAGGTGATGGCCGATACGATGAGGAAGATCGGCCTGAACCTCGATTACCAGGCGACGGACTGGGGCTCCGTCCTCACCCGCCGCGCCAGCAAGGCCGCGCCCGATGCCGGCGGCTGGAGCGCCTTCGTCACCTTCTCCGCGGGATCCGACAACGCCACGCCGGCCGCCAACACCCAGCTCCGCGCCAATGGCGGGGCCGGCTGGTTCGGCTGGCCCGACGACCCGGAGCTGGAAACCCTGCGGGACGAGTGGTTCGACGCCCCTGACCTGCAGGTGCAGAAAACAGTCGCCGGCCGGATGCAGCGCCGCGCCTTCGAAACGGTGCCCTTCATCCCGCTCGGCCAGTACTTCCAGGCCACCGCCTACCGGAACACGCTGCGGGACGTGGTGCCGAATTTCGCCACCTTCTGGGGCCTTAGCAAGACCGGGTAGAAACGCCAAAAGCCGCGATGCGCGGGGTGATCCCGCGCCGCGGCTCCTGACGTCATCGGTGTCCCGCCCCCCGGACCTGATCGGTCAGGGGCGGGAAGGGCTCAGAAGCCCTCGCGCTCCAGGCGCTTGCGCTCGACCTTGCGGGCGCGGCGAACGGCCTCGGCGGCCTCGCGCGCACGGCGCTCGGAGGGCTTCTCGAAGTGGCGGCGCAGCTTCATCTCGCGAAACACGCCTTCGCGCTGCAGCTTCTTCTTGAGCGCCTTCAGCGCCTGGTCGATGTTGTTGTCCCGAACGACGACTTGCACGCGGCAACGACCTCCTGGTCAGGGGTTGAGTTTGACGATCGCAAAAGGCCGGCGGGACCGAATCCCTTCCGGCGAAAGCCCGGCCGTGTAGCATGCGGAGCAAGGGGGGCGGAAGCCCGAAACGCCGCTGCGCCGCACACTGGTGACGAATCCGGCCACCGCTCCAACATGCGGGGCTGGGCCACGGTTGCCCCGACACTCTTGGAACGCGAATGGCCATCCTGAAGATCGCCCGCATGGGCCACCCGGTCCTGCTGCGCCGGGCCGACCCCGTGCCAGACCCCACCACCCCGGAGATGCGCCGCCTGGCCACCGACATGGCGGAAACGATGGTCGACGCCAGTGGCCTCGGCCTCGCCGCCCCGCAGGTCCATATTCCCCTGCGCCTCTTCGTCATGCGGGACGGACCCCGCATCTTCGCCCTGTTCAACCCGGAGATCGCCCCGATCGGGGAGGAGAGGGAACTCGGCTGGGAGGGGTGCCTCTCCATCCCCGGCCTGCGCGGGGAGGTGCGCCGCGCCACCCGGATTGCCTGGAAGGGCCTGGACGCCGAGGGCCGCCCCGTGGCCGGGGAGGCGGACGGCATGGCCGCCCGCGTGATGCAGCACGAATTCGACCATCTGGAGGGGCTTCTCTACCCCATGCGGATGGAGGATCTCTCCCGCCTCGGCTTCAACGAGGAACTCGCGCGCCATCAGGCGCCCGCCGAAGGCCCGAGAGACGGCAAGGAGAAGGCACGGTGATCGAGCGCAGCGCGGAGCGGGACGCCGCCATCCTGGCCACCCTCCCGCATGTTCCCCGCCTCGGATGGACCGCGGCCGCGCTGGAGGCCGGGCTGCGCGGCGCCGGGGAAGAGCCCGCCGCCCATCGCTGGCTCTTCCCGACCGGCCCCGCCGGCGCCGCGGAAGCCTGGAGCGACCTCGCCGACCGCCGGATGGAGGAGGCGGCGGCACGGGAAGACCTCGCAGCCCTCCGCACCCCCGCCCGGATCCGCCGGATCCTCGAGATCCGGCTGCAGCAGACCTCGCCGCACCGGGATGCCCTCCGGCGCGCCCTCTCCATCCTCGCCCTGCCCTGGAACGCCCGCATCATGGCCCGCACCCTGGCCCGAACCGCGGACGCCGTCTGGGCTGCCGCCAGCGACACCTCCGCCGATTTCTCCTGGTACACGCGTCGTGCCTCGCTGGCCGGCCTCTACGCCGCCACCCTGACCTTCTGGTTGCGTGAACCGGAAGACACCGCCGCCGCGCTGGATTTTCTTGACAGGCGAATGACGGATCTGGCGCGCGCCATGCGCCCGAAAGCCGCGAAGGCGTCTTGACGGAGGGTAGACCGCGCTTTCGGCGCGGGTGGCCATGGACGCCGCGCAAACTTGCCATGGCATTTCCGCCACGCCTCATAAGTTGCTGGCAGGGCTCGCGTCTTGCCTTCAAAAAGCCGCGTGCATCGGAGCGAGCGAATCGCTAGATGTGCCTCGGGGCGGGACGTACCGCCTCTCATGCCTCGGGAGACCCCGGACGAAATGTCGCCGATCCGATTCCTCGCCGCCGGTCTTGTGGCCGTCGTTGCCGCCGCCCCTGCCATGGCGCAGACCTGCATGCGCCCCGCCGACAAGGCCGCCTTCGACGTGCGCGCCCTGCAGAGCCAGCTGATGGTGGCCGCCCTGATCTGCAAGCAGGACGAGCAGTACAACACCTTCGTGCGCAGCTATCAGGGCCAGCTCTCCTCCGCCTGGGAGGGCATGTCCACCTACTACCGCCGCGCCAACGGCAACACCGGCGTGCGGGTGCGCGACAACTTCGTGACCGAGCTGGCCAACGTCCAGCAGATGGACGGCAGCCGCCAGGGCACCGCCTTCTGCGCCAACGTCGCCTCTCTCTTCAGCGCCGCCATGGCCGCGCCGAAGAGCACCGAGGGCCTGGCCCAGCTCGCCGTCGCCAACGGCCTGTCCAACCCGCATGGCCGCAGCGAGTGCGGTGCGACCACCCCGGCCGCCGCGAACTCCGCGCCGGAGAAGCCGGAGCGCCGCACGGCCATCCGTCGGGTCTCCACCAACGCGCGCTGAGCCGACCGCTCACACCGAGGGTTCAGAAGGGCGCCGCGAGGCGCCCTTCGTCGTTTCCGGCACCCCGCCGCGCCCGCCCGCCGCCTCCCGCAGCCGGGCGACGCCACGGTCCAACAAGCAGCTGTCCCAGCGCGCCGAGCCAGGGCGGAGGCGCCGCACCCGGCAATCCGCATCCGCCGCCTCCAGCGCCGTCCGCGCGAGAAGGCGGTCCTCCCCGGCGTCCCGCTGCGGCACGAAGAGCTCGCGGGGAGCCGCCTCCTCCGCCCGGGTCAGGTGCTGCTCCAGGCCGTCCGCCGTGCAGCCCGGGAGGAGCCCCGCGCAGGCCTGGCGGGCATTCCTGGCCGTCTCGAAAATATGGAGGTAGCCGGCCAGGGCCGGTTCGCGCGGCGCGGCGCCGCAGCCAGCCATGGAAAGACCGGACAGGAGAAGCAAGGGGAGGAGATGCTCCGCACGCATGGCCAAGCCCCCATGACGGATCCGCTTCGGTGCCGGGCGTCATCGGACGCCGGATTTCCTTTCCTTCCCACAACGAATATCGGGCCGACAAGCCCTGGTCTGAACGCCGGGCAAAAGAAAGGGGCGGGACCTTTCGGTCCCGCCCCCTTCCAAGTCCCGTGACCGGGATCGTGCTGCTCAGCGCAGGACGATCTCGACGCGGCGGTTCTGCGGCTCGCGCACGCCGTCCGCGGTCGGCACCAGGGGGCGGCTCTCGCCGAAGGCCTGGATGGACATGGCGGAGCGGGGCACACCGCGGCGCGTCAGCTCGGCAGCGACGGCCTCGGCGCGGCGCATGGAGAGACGCTGGTTGTACTGCGGGGTGCCGGAGCGGTCGGCGTGGCCGGCCACCTCGATGCGGGTCGTGCCCGTGGAGGACACGGCCTGGGCGGCCTCGGCGATGATCTGGCGGGCGCGGTCCGTCAGGTCGGCGCGGTCGAAGTCGAAGAACACCAGGTAGGTGCGGGCCGGAGCCGGAGCAGCGGCCGGAGCCGGAGCAGCCACCGGAGCCGGGGCCGGGCGCGGCGCGTTGAACGCGTAGCGCAGACCGATCAGCACGGAGTGGTTGAAGTTGTCGGCCTCGAAGCGGCCCGTGCCGACCGTGGTGCGGCCGTTGTTCAGCGCCTGGGCGCCGGTCTGCGTCTGCACGCGGCCGGTCAGCTCAGGGGAGAGCGTGCCGAGGAAGCGGTACTCGGCGGTCAGCGCGAGGCCGGGGACGCCGAGGCCGAAGGAGAGGCCGGCGATGCCCTGGTAGGCGAACTGGCCGTCCGTGTCGTCGATCAGCAGGCGGCTGCCGTTCGGGAAGCGGTAGTCGGTGCCACGGACGTTGTCGTACTGCGTCCAGATGTAGCCGACGCCACCACCGACATACGGGGCAACGGGGATGCCGGGGATGTTGAAGTCGAACAGCACGTTGCCCATGGCACCGTAGCTGCGCGTACGACCGGACTGGAAGCGGTTCTCCACGGCGCCGAAGCGGACGGAGGAGATGTCGTTCTCGCGGTAGTTGCCCTCGGCCTCGATGCGGAGGCCGTTGCCGAAGCCGAAACCGATGCTGCCGACGCCGACCCAGCCCATATCGGACTCGACGCGGACGCGGTTGCTGTTCGGGCCGAGGAACGCGCCGGCGGAGCCGCCGATCGTGTCCTTGCTGTCCTGCTGCCAGTTGAAGCCGGCGCCGCCAGCGATGTAGAGGCCGGTGACAGGCTGGGCCTGCGCGGCGAGGGGAAGCGACAGGATCGTCGCCGCCAGAAGGGCCTTCTTCAGGCTCATGATGTGAACTCCCGATCCACCAGGGCGCTGGCGCGGGAGTCAGGTAGCTCCCGAGTCCGGCGCCGCGTGAGTTTCATTACCACCCCCAGGGCACCCGCGCATCGCGCCAGACCGCGCAGCACAAGGGTTTCGGGACGGTGTGGCGGGATCGCCACAGCCAACCCTGGCATTTCGGTCACATGCCCTTGAGGAGGTCCGATTCGCTTTCGATGCTGAGGCTGCCGAGGGGCAGCACCCGCGTCGCATGCCCCATCTTCCGGCCCGGCCGGGCTTCCGCCTTGCCGTAGAGATGGGTGAAGACACCCGGCGCCCCGGCGATTCCCGGCCAGCGCGCCATCCCCTCCGGCCCGACGAGGTTCCGCATCACCGCGTCCGCATGGCGCTCGGTCGAGGCCAGCGGCAGCCCGGCCACGGCGCGGGCATGCTGGTCGAACTGGCTCGCGCCGCAGGCATCGATCGTCCAATGCCCGGAGTTGTGGGGCCGCGGCGCGATCTCATTGCCCAGCAGCGTGCCGTCCGGCAGCAGGAAGAACTCCACGGCCAGAACCCCGACGAGCTCCAGCGCCTCCGCCACGGCCGCCGCGTGGCGCCTTGCGAGCCGCGCCGAATCGGCCGGCAGCCGCGCCGGCGCGAAGGAGAGGTCGAGGATGTGATGGGCGTGGCGGTTCTCCACCGCGTCGTAGGTCGCCGTGGTCCCGTCCACGCTCCGCGCCGCCACCGCGGAGATCTCGGCGGAAAAGGGCACGAAGGCCTCCGCGATCAGCGGGTGGGGGGAGAGCCGCGCCAGCGCCGCCTCCGCCTCCTCCGCCGTGCGGACCACGGCCTGGCCCCGGCCGTCATAGCCCAGCCGCGTCGTCTTCAGCACCGCGGGCAGCCCGACCTTCGCCAGGGCGCCCGGCAGGTCCGCCGCCGAATGCACGGCCGCCCAGGGCGCCACCGGCACGCCGGCCTTCTCCAGGAACGCCTTCTCTACCAGCCGGTCCTGGCAGATTGAGAGGGCCCGGATGCCCGGCCGGCAGGGCACGATCGCCGCCAGATGGTCCAGCGTGGCGGCGGGCACGTTCTCGAACTCGAAGGTCACAACGTCCACGGAGCGGGCGAAGCGCCCCAGCGCGTCCTGATCGTCGTAGGCCGCGATCGTGCTCTCCGCGACGACGAGCGTCCCCGGCTCGCCGGCGGTCGGGGAGAAGACATGGCACCGGTAACCCAGCCGTGCCGCCGCCAGCGCCGTCATCCGCCCGAGCTGGCCGCCGCCGAGGATGCCGATCGTGGAGCCCGGTGGCAGGGGCCCCTCGCTCACGCCGGGCTCCTCGGCACGCCCTCTGTCTGCGCGCGGCGATAGGCGCCCAGCCGGTCGGCCAGGGCCGGATCGGAAAGGGCAAGGATGGAAGCGGCCAGCAGCGCCGCGTTCACCGCCCCGGCTCGCCCGATGGCCAGCGTCCCCACGGGGATCCCGGCCGGCATCTGCACGATGGAGAGAAGCGAATCCTGCCCCTTCAGCGCGTGGCTCTCCACGGGCACGCCGAGGACGGGGAGGGTGGTCAGGCTCGCCGTCATCCCCGGCAGGTGGGCGGCGCCGCCGGCCCCGGCGATGATCACCTTCAGCCCGCGGCCGGCCGCGCCCTCCGCGTAGTCCACCATGCGCCGCGGCGTCCGGTGCGCGGAGACCACCTGGCATTCATGGGGCACGTCCAGACCCTCCAGCATCTCGGAGGCGTGCCGCATCGTCTCCCAGTCGGACCGGGAGCCCATGATGATGCCGACCACGGGCGGCAGGGCGCGCAGCGCGGCCCCGCTCACGCGATGATATCCGGCACGAGGCGGCTCTCCAGCGAGGAGATCTCGTCCTTCAGCTTCAGCTTGCGCTTCTTGAGCCGCTGCAGCTGCAGCTGGTCGTGGTGGCTGTCCTCGAGACGGGCGATCACCGTGTCCAGGTCGCGGTGCTCGCTCCGCATCTCGTGTAGGCGACGCAGGAGGCTGTCACGTTCGGCGAGCATGGTCCCCCGGATGGATCGGGCGGCCCGTTGCGTCCCGCGGTAGGCGGCGAACGGGCGGGTTGAGAGTTGATAAGGGCGTGAGAGTTGTCGCGCCCGGGCTCGCGATTGCCATATCATGTTGGGCGCGGCGGTGACAGACGCCGCGCAAGGCCCTGGGGACGGGCGCCGACAGGAGTCACCCAGGGGCCGCATCTTCCGGACGAACTAGCAGGAGGCTCAAGCGCATGCTGAACCCGCACCGGCTGCAGTCGCTCAAGGACCGTCACGCCGCGATCGATACGCGCATCCTTGAGGAGGACGCCCGGCCCCTTCCGGATAACCTGGAACTGGCGCGCCTGAAGCGGGAAAAGCTACGACTCAAGGAGGAGATGGAGCGGTTCGAGGCACAGCGCCGCCGACCTCAGTAATCTCCCGGGGCCGACCAGGTCCCAGCTGACGACGAAGGGCGGGTTCCCAGGAGGGGACCCGCCCTTTTGCTGTCCGGTCCCGCGAGCGGGCATCGGCCGTTCAACCCAGCCGAAGCGGGCCGGGACGAACCATAACAAAAATCAGCGGGCGACATGGCCGGAGAGGAGAAAGGGTCCCCCTTGCCCTCCCCGACACACTCACCCAGAAAATTCAGCCCCCCGAAGGGAAGGGGCTCAAGCCGCGTCGTCCTCGACCGCCGTCGGCGCCGGCTCCGCCCCGATGGAGACGATCAACGCGTTCAGGTCGGACTGGCTGCAAAGCCCGAGGATCACCGGATCGCGCGGCTTGATGTTCGCGGCATTCCAGTGGCTGCGGTCCCGCACCTTGGCAATCGTCTCCTTCGTGGTGCCGAGGAGCTTCGCCACCTGCGCGTCCGTCAGCTGCGGGTAGTTCCGCAGCAGCCAGGCGATCCCGTCCGGCCGGTCGTTGCGCTTCGCCACGGGGGTGTACTTGGCCCCCTTGCCCCGCATCTTCGGCTGGGGAAGAGCGCTCTCCATCATCTTCAACCGGGCCTTCGGATCGGCCTCGCAGCGGATGATCTCCTCCCGCGTCAGCTGCGAATTGGCGACGGGATCGTAGCCGACGATGCCCTGCGCCACCTCGCCGTCGGCGATGGCCTGAACCTCCAGCGGGTGCATCCCCACGAAATCGGCCACCTGGTCGAAGGTGAGGGAGGTCTTGTCGATCAGCCACACGGCGGTGGCCTTCGGCATGAGGGGGGTAGGCATATTGGGAACCTCGCGCGGCCCCGTGGGGCTGGTCGGCGGGAGCCGGGGGCCCCCTTGGGCTGTTGGGTCGGGATATAGAGAGGGGGGAGGGGGCGGTCAAAGCCCCGAAGGAGGTCAGATGTTCGAAGACGAGGAAAGACGCAGCCCGGCCACAGGGGGCTTCACCCCCGCCGCCCTGGCCAGCTGGTCCGAGGAGACGCTCCGAGGCTATGTCGCGGCACTGCGGGCCGAGATCGCCAGGGCCGAGGCGGCCATCGCCGCGCGGGCGGCCCAGCGCTCGGCGGCCGACGCCTTCTTCCGCAAGCCGGAATAGGGAAGGGCCGGCGGATCGCTCCGCCGGCCCCCCCACTCACTCATCCCGGCGAAGGGTAGAGACCGAGGCGATCGGGCCGAAGCCCTCAGGCCGCCTGGGCCGAACCCTCCTGGGTGTTCGCGGCCTCCACGCGGCCCTCGATCGCCGGGCGCTGCGGGGCGCCCTGGGAGATCTCGATGCGGCGCGGCTTCAGCTGCTCCGGCACCTCGCGGCGCAGGGAGACGTGCAGCAGCCCGTTCTCCAGCGACGCACCCTCGACCCGGATGTGGTCGGCGAGGACGAAGCGCCGCTCGAAGGCGCGGCCGGCGATCCCGCGGTGCAGGTAGCGGCCCTCGTCATTCGCCTGCGGCGCCTTGCCGGAGACGAGAAGGACGTTGTCCTGCGCGGTGATCTCGATGTCGGACTGCGAGAAGCCCGCCACGGCCATGGTCAGGACGTAGCTGTCATCCGCCGTGCGCTCGATGTTGTACGGGGGATAGGAAGGCGCCTCGGCGGCCGCGCGGGCGGTGTCCGCAAGACGGGCCAGACGGTCGAAGCCGATGGCGGTACGGAAAAGGGGAGAGAAGTCGAGAGCGTTCACGAAAAACCTCCTGCTTGAGCAAGGTTGTCGTCTGCGTTTGCAATGGCTTGCGGCTTGTGCACCCCCGATCGGGCCGTGCGACCGCTCGCCTCGCGTCACCGGCCCCGTACGGGCGCCGTTGACAGCCGATAAATGAGAAAAGGGCTCCAGAGCTTCAAGCCCCGGAGCCCTCCTTAGTATGCAGTATGTGCATGCCAGCCTTGCAGCGGCAGCAGCTCAGCCCTTGCGCGCGCCGATGCCCGCGAACTTCTTGTTGAACTTCGCGATCTGGCCGCCCGTGTCCACGATGCGCTGCACGCCGGTCCAGGCCGGGTGGGACTTCGGATCAATGTCCAGGCGCAGCGTGTCGCCCGGCTGGCCGTAGCAGGAGCGGGTCTTATAGGTCGTCCCGTCCGTCATGATCACGTTGATCTCGTGGTAGTCGGGATGGATATCGGACTTCATCGGGCGGGTTCCATGGCTTGTGGCGCCGCCGATGCCGACCGGAAGCGCGAGGGCGCGCGTTTACCTGCCCCTGGCCGCCGGCGCAACCGGAATGCGAACGGCCACCCCGCGCCGCCGGCGCATTGACCCCCCAGGCCGCCCTTCCCAGACTGCCGCCGGAAACGGCTGGGAAAACGGGAACATGGGTCAGCAGGGGCGCCTGCAAGGCAAGGTCGCGCTCGTCACGGGCGCCGCCTCCGGCTTCGGCGAGGGAATTGCCAGGGAATTTACCGCCCAGGGCGCGAAGGTGGCCGTGGCCGACCTGAACCTGGAGGGCGCCCGCCGCGTCGCCGATGAGATCGGCGGGATCGCGCTCGGCGGAGACGTCGCCCGCGCCGCCGACATCCAGGCCATGGTGGAAGGCACCGTCTCCGCCCTCGGCGGCCTCGACATTGTCGTGAACAACGCCGGCTGGACCTACCGCAACCAGCCCTCACTCGACGTCGAGGAGGAGGAGTTCGACCGGGTCTTCGCCATCAACGTGAAGTCCGTCTTCCTGATGGCGAAATCGGCCTACCCCGCCCTGAAAGCCCGGGGCGGCGGCAGCTTCATCACCGTCTCCTCCACCGCCGGCCTCCGCCCGCGCCCCGGCCTCACCTGGTACAACGGCACCAAGGGCGCGGTGAACGTCTTCACCCAATCCCTCGCCCAGGAATGGGCGAAGGACAACGTGCGGGTGAACGCCGTCTGCCCGGTCATGGGCGTCACCGGCCTCACCTCCGCCTTCATGGGGGTGGAGGACACGCCGGAGAACCGCGGCCGCTTCCTCGCCACCATCCCCATCGGCCGCCTCTCCACCCCCGCCGACATCGCCAATGCCTGCGTCTGGCTCGCCGAGGACTCCTCCTCCTTCATCACCGGCGTCCTGCTGCCGGTCGATGGCGGGCGCACCGCCTGATCAGAAATACGCCGCGCCGGCGATTCCGGCGCGGCGCGATCTGCTCTAGGACGGATCGGCCGTCCCCGTTCCCCGCCCGGGCGGCTTCTTCCGGGCCTCCGGCGGGGCGGATGCCGCGATGAACATCCTCTCCATCCAGTCCTGGGTCGCCTACGGCCATGTCGGCAACGCCAGCGCCGTCTTCCCGCTCCAGCGCCTCGGCGCCGAGGTCTGGGCGCTGAACACCGTCCAGTTCTCCAACCACACGGGCTATGGCGCCTGGCGCGGTCAGGTCTTCGGTGCCGACCTCATCAACGACCTGGTGCAGGGAATCGAGGAGCGCGGCGTGCTCGCCCGCTGCGATGCCGTCCTCTCCGGCTATATGGGCGATGCCGCGATCGGGGAGGCCATCCTCGGTGCCGCCGCCCGCGTCCGCGCCGTGAACCCCGCCGCCATCTGGTGCTGCGACCCGGTGATCGGCGATGTCGGGCGCGGCATCTTCGTCCGCCCGGGCATCCCCGAATTCATGCGGGACCGCGCCGTCCCCCAGTCCACGATCGTCACGCCGAACCAGTTCGAACTGGAATGGCTCACCGGCCGGCAGGTCTCCTCGCTCGGCGACGCCAAGACCGCCGCCGCCGCTCTCCAGGCGAAAGGCCCCACCACCGTCCTCGTCACCAGCCTCCAGGTGGAGGACACCCCGGAGGATTCCGTGGACCTCCTCGTCGCCGAGGGCGGCTCCTTCTGGCGTCTCCGCACGCCGCGCCTGCCCATCTCCATCAACGGCGCCGGCGACGCCATGGCCGCCCTATTCCTTTTCCACCGCCTGCGCTGGGGCGACCCGCGCCTTGCCCTCTCCGCCGCCTCCTCCTCGATCTACGGCCTGCTCCGCCGCACCTCGGAAGCCGGCGCGCGGGAGATCCTGACGGTCGAGGCGCAGGAGGAGTTCGTCACCCCCTCCCGCGTCTTCCTCGCCCAGCCCTGCTGACGAACCCCTCCGGGAGCGGCACGCCCATTGCAGGCCCATTGCGGCTGAAGCGCCGTCGGCCCCAACATCGCCCGACACAGACCCGCCCCCTGGAGGCCCCGATGCTCCCGATCCTTCGTCCCGTCGTGAACCGGCGCCTCCTGCTCGGCAGCGCCTTGGCGATGCCCTTCATCCGCACCGCCTCCGCCCAGCAGACCTTCGAGTTCGTGGCGGGCTCCCTCGGCGGAGGCTGGTACACCATGGGCGCCGGCATCGCGGCCCTGGCGAAGGACGAGGCCGACCTGCAGATCCGCGTCGTCCCCGGCGGCGGCCTCGCCAATCCCACCCGCATCAACAACGGCCAGTCCCAGATGGGCTGGGGCATCGATGCCTTCACCGCCGCCGCGGTGCGCGGGGAAGAACCCTACCGCGCCAAGCACGACAAGATCCGCACCCTCGGCACCGGCTACTCCCCGACCGAGCACAACCTCGTCCGCGCGACGGACAAGGGCAGCGACGACATGCGCGCCCTGCTGACGCAGCGCGGCCTCCGCATCGGCTGCCCCCAGCGCTCCTCCACCGACGAGATGACTCTGCAGCGCATCCTGAAGTTCTACGGCACCTCGCCGGAGCAGATTCGCGCGAATGGCGGCACCTACCTCAACGGTTCCTACAACGACGTCGCGGCCGCCTTCGGCGACGGGCAGGTGGACTGCGTCTACTTCGCCCTCGCCAAGCCCGCGGCCATTCTCACCGAACTCGGCCAGGGCCGCCGCACCGCGAAGCTGGTGGCCTTCCCCGAGGACGTGCGGAAGCACCTGATCGACACCTACGCCTACAACCAGGGTATCATCCCCGCCGCTGCCTACCCCACGCTGCAATCCGCCGACGTGCCGGTGACGACGATGGACAGCGTGATCGTGGTGCATGAGACGGTGCCGGACGAGGTCGCCTACAAGCTCACCAAGGTGCTCATCGGCGCGACCGGCGCGCGGATGACGCAGATCCACGCCTCCATGGCCGCCTACGACCCGAAGGTGGCCTGGAAGTATGCCGGCGCGCCGCTGCACCCCGGTGCCGCCCGCGCCTACCGCGAGGCCGGCGTGATGCCGCCGGCCTGAGGACACCGACTTGCGCACGCTGAAGGGGCCGCTGGGCCCGATCCTATCGGCCTGGCTCGCCCTCGCGGCGGCGGTTCATCTCTACTTCGGTGGCGTCGGCTTCCCCGAGCCGATCGCCATGCGGGCCTTCCACCTGCTCGCCTTCGTCCCGCCGATCTTCCTCCTCTGGCCCGCCGGGAAGAAGGCCCCGGCGGACAAGCCCACCCTCGCGGACTGGCTCTGGTTCGCCGCCGCCGCCGCGCCCCATGTCTGGGTCTGGATCAACGCCGGCGCCGTCTCCGACCGCATGGAGTACGTGGACGAGTGGACGCCGGTCATGTCCGGCATGGCCATCCTCTGCATCGTCACGCTGCTGGAAGCGACGCGGCGTGCGGTGGAGCCGGGCCTCGCCTGGATGGTGATCATCAGCCTCGCCTACATGGCCTTCGGCCACCTCCTCCCGGGCGTGCTGAACACGCGCCCCTTCTCGGTGGAGGAAATCCTCGAAGCCTCCTGGCTCGTTCCCACTGCCGGCGGCGTCTACGGTCCGCTTACCGGCATCGTCGCCACCACCATCGCCGTCTTCATCATCTTCGGCTCCTTCATGGGCGGCAGCGGCACGGGGCGGCTCTTCAGCAATCTCGGCGCCGCCGCCGCCGGCCGCTTCACCGGCGGCCCGGCGAAGGTCGCCGTCATCACCTCCGGCCTCTTCGGCACGATGAGCGGCTCCTCCGTCTCCAACGTCATCACGACAGGCGCGATGACGATCCCGCTGATGAAGAAGATCGGCTACAGGCCCGCCGTCGCCGGTGGGATCGAGAGCGCGGCCTCCGTCGGCGGCGCCATCATGCCGCCCGTCATGGGCGCCGCCGCCTTCGTCATGGCCGAGATCACGAACATCCCCTACGGCGAGATCGTCGTCGCCGCCACGCTCGGCGCCGTCCTCTACTACTTCGCCATCCTCTGCGCCGTGCATTTCGAGGCGAAGCGGGCGGGTATGGCCCCGATGGCGAAGGCGGAGATCCCGCCCTGGCGCGAGGTTCTGGCGGACACCCACCTCGTCCTCCCCATGGCGCTGCTCGTCTACCTGATGATGGAGCGCTGGTCCGGCAACTTCGCGGCCTTCTGCGCCACCGTCGCCATGGTCGCCGTCTCCATGCTGCGCGGCCGCACGCGGATGACGCCGCGCACGATCTTCGACAGCCTGGTGAATGCCGGCCTCACCATGGCGCCGCTCGCCGTCGCGATCGCCGGCGCCGGCATCGTCGTCTCCGCCCTCACCGCCACCGGCATGGTCGTTGCCTTCGGCGGCATCATCAAGGATCTCGCGGGCAGCTCCCTGCCAATCCTGCTGGTCCTGCTCGCGCTCACCGTGCTGGTGCTCGGCATGGGCCTGCCCACCACCCCGAGCTACATCATCGCCGCCGCCATCGGCGTGCCGCAACTCATCGCCATGGGCGTGGACGTGCTGCCCGCGCACCTTTTCCTGTTCTACTTCGCCGTGCTGGCGGATGTTTCCCCGCCCGTCGCGGCAGCCGCCTTCGCCGCCGCCTCCATCGCCAAGTCAGGACCGACCATCACCGCCCTGCACGGCACGCGGCTGGGCATCGCCGGCTTCACCGTGGGCTTCGCCTTCATCTACGACCCCGGAATCATGATGCGCGGCGGGCTCTACGAGATCCTCCTCGCCACAGCGATCCAGGTCGCGGCCCTCGTCGCGATCACCGCCGCCTATGCGGGCTACTTCGTCTCGTCCATCGGGCCGGTGCCGCGCGTCATCCTCGGAACCGCCGGCCTCGTGGCGGCCTTCGTCCCCGTTTTCCCCGACCCGGTGCGGCTGGCCATGGCCCTCGCGGCCATGACGCTCGCCTGGGTCACCGGACGGAGCCTGGCACCCTCACGCCGCGTGGCGTGAGGGTGGCCCGGGGGAGGGGGGGAAGACCTCCCAATCCCCGAAAGTCACGCCTTCCGCGGGTCGATCCACCCCACATGCCCGTCCGCACGGCGGTACACCACGTTCATCACGCCGTTCTCCCGATTGCGGAACATCAGCACCGGCTCCTGGGAAAGGTCGAGCCGCATCACCGCCTCGCGCACGGTCAGCCGGCTGATCTCCGTCAGCCGCTCCGCCACCACGGCCCCGTCCGTGTAGCTGTCGGGCGACACCACCCCGTCGGTGGCGGGGGCGGCCGCCTCCGCCGCGTCGTCCTCATCCTCCTCCGGGCGCAGCACCACATCCCGCGCCGGCTCCAGCGGCACCTCGCGCTCCTCCGCCATGCTCCGGGAATGCTCGTTCATGCGGCGGCGGTAGCGGCGCATGCGCTTGGCGATGTGCTCGGCGGCGTCGCTGAACGCGCGGTGCGCGTCCGTGCCCTCGCCCTCTGCCCGCATGTTCAGGCCGCGCCCGGCGCGCAGGTTGATGTCGCAGGCGAAGAAGGCGCGATCCTTGCGGAAGGTCACATGCGCATCGATGGCATGGTCGAAATACTTGCGGGTGACCTGCGTCAGCCCGTCCGTCACATGGGTCTTCAGCGCCTCACCGGTCTCAACGCCCTTGCCGGCGACCGTGATGTGCATGGAGCAACTCCCTTACATGACCTTGTAACCAAACTGACCTGAGGCCCGGTTAACGTGGTTTAAAGGGGGCGATTCAGAGAACGGGGACCGATTTCTCCCTTTTGCGCTGCACCGAGGAAGGGATCCTCAGCGCGTCGCGGTACTTCGCCACCGTGCGCCGCGCGATATCCACCCCCTCCGCCCGCAGCCGCTCCACGATGGCGTCGTCGGAAAGGACATCCTCCGCCGTTTCCGCATCCACCATGTCCCGGATCCGGTGCCGGATCGCCTCCGCCGAGAAGCTCTCGCCGCCCCGCGTCCCCGCGATCGCCGTGGTGAAGAAGTACTTCAGCTCCAGCGTCCCGCGCGGCGTCGCCATGTACTTGTTCGCCGTGACGCGGGAGACGGTGCTCTCGTGCATCCCCAGCTCGTCCGCCACGTCCCGCAGGATCAGCGGCCGCAGATGCCCCACCCCGTGGCGGAAGAACCCCTCCTGCCGGCGCACGATCTCGGCCGCCACGCGCAGGATGGTGTTCGCCCGCTGCTCCAGGCTGCGGACCAGCCAGTTGGCCGCCTGCAGCTTCTCCGCCACGAAGGCCTTGTCCTCCTTCGTCCGCGCCCCGGTCTGGCAAGTGGCATGGAAGCCCCGGTTCACCAGCACGCGCGGCAGCGTCTCCGGGTTCAGCTCCAGCAGCCAGGTCCCGTCCGGCAGGCGCCGCATCAGCACGTCCGGCACCACCAGCGGCGCCTGCTCGCCATCCGTGGAGACGCCCGGCTTCGGGTTCAGCCGCCGGATCTCGGCCACCATGGCCGAAAGGTCCTCGGCATCCACCCCGCAGACGCGCAGCAGCCCCGCCGTGTCGCGCCGCGCCAGCAGTTCCAGGTTGTCCAGCAACGCCTGCATCGCCGGGTCCAGCCGGTTCAGCTCCGCCAGCTGCACCGCCAGGCATTCCCGCAGGTCCGCGCAGAACAGCCCCGTCGGCTCGAAGCGCTGCATCCGCGAGCGCACGCCGAAGACCAGCCCGACATCGCAGCCCAGCGCATCCGCGATGGCCGAATCCGGCACCGTCAGCCGCCCCGCCCCATCGATCAGCGCGATCAGCTGCCCCGCGATCAGCCGCTCCTTCGGATCCCCGAAGGCCAGCCGCGCCTGCTCCGTCAGCAGCTCCCGCAAGGACCGGGGCCGTTCCCCCGCGATCTCCTCCAGACTGCGCCCGTCCTCGTCCCAGCTATCCGCCCGCGCTCCGCGGGAGGAGGGATAGAGCGCCTCACCGCTCTCGTAGGAGGAGGACCAGTCCGCCTCCAGCGGCCCCGTCCCGTCCTCCCCCATGGTGGTCGCGGATGCCGCCTCGAAGGAGTCCCGCTCCACCTGGACCGGCTCGGCGGGCGCGCTGCTCTCCTCCCGCTCCAGCATCGGGTTCCGCTCCAGCTCCTCCTCCACGAAGGCGGAGACCTCGAGGTTGCTGGACTGCAGCAGCTTGATCGCCTGCCGCAGCTGCGGCGTCATCACCAGCTGCTGCGTCTGGCGGAAATCCAGCCGAGGCGCGAGCGAGACCATCTATGCGGCGCGCTCCGCGCATGCAGCCGTCGGTCGCGCGGGGCAGGGCAGGGGAACCGCCCCGTCGGGGATGGTGCCTCCCGCTGCCGTCACAGGCTGAACTTCTCGCCGAGATAGACGCGGCGCACCGCCTCGTTCGCGACGATCTCCTCCGGCTCGCCCTCCATCAGCACCTGCCCGTCATGCAGGATGTATGCGCGGTCGATGATGGCCAGCGTCTCCCGCACGTTATGCTCGGTGATCAGCACGCCGATCCCGCGGTTCTTCAGGTGCTTCACCAGGTCGCGGATCTCGCCCACCGCGATGGGGTCGATGCCCGCCAGCGGCTCGTCCAGCAGGATATAGGCAGGGTGCGTGGCCAGCGCCCGCGCGATCTCGCAACGCCGCCGCTCGCCGCCGGAAAGCGCCAGCGCCGGCGCCCGCCTGAGATGCGCGATGCCGAACTCCGCCAGCAGGGAGTCCAGCATCGTCTCCCGCTGCTCGCGCTCCGGCTCCACCACCTCCAGCGCCGCGCGGATGTTGTCCTCCACGGACAGCCCCCGGAAGATCGAGGCCTCCTGCGGAAGATAGCCCAGCCCCAGCCGCGCGCGGCGATACATGGGCAGCATCGTCACGTCGTGCCCGTCCAGGAACACGCGCCCCTCGTCCGGCCGCACCAGGCCGGTCATCATGTAGAAGGTGGTGGTCTTGCCCGCGCCGTTCGGCCCTAGCAGCCCCACCGCCTCCCCGCGCCGGAGCGAGAGGGAAACGCCCTTCACCACCGGCCGCTTCTTGTACCGCTTGCCCAGACCGCGCGCGACGAGCCCGGAATCGGTGGAAGGCGCCCGGGTCGCCTCCCCGGCCATCACCGCCCCGCTCATCGCGGCCGCCCCTGCGCGGGCTGCGCCGGCCGCGCCGCGCCGCCGCCGGCGGGCGCGTTCTCCTGACCGGAATTGGGCAGCACCAGCCCCTGCACCCGCTGCCCGGGCGCGGAGACCAGGCGCGATATCCCGCTTCGCAGGTTCACGATCGCCTCCTGCCCCTGCAGCTGGTTCTGCCCGCGCGTGATCCGCACGCTGCCCAGCACCCGCGCCATGCCCGTCACCGGGCTGTAGACAGCCCGGTCCCCCCGCACGACCTCGGTCTCGGTCCGGATCTCGACATTGCCGAAGATCTCCACCCGGTCGAGCTTCGATCCCTCGCCGGGAACGCGGCGGGCCGTGCCGGGGGCAGGGGCGGCACCCCCGCCGGGGACGCGCACCGCGCCGGCCGCCGGGGCCGCCGCCGGGGGCCGCGCCGCCACGGGCTGCACCGCCGGCGCGTTCTCCAGGAAGTAGGCCACCAGGGTGTCCCCGGTGATCTGGCGGTTGTCGCTCGTCACCACCTTCGCCGCGCCACGGGCCACCGCCATGCGCCGCTGGGACCAGTACTCCAGCGTGTCGCGGGAGGTGATGGTGTCGTTCGGCGTGGTCAGCCGCAGATCGCGCCCGGTCAGCACCATCACGGCCTGATCCATGTCGTAGACGGCCCGGTCGCCCTGCGCCTTGTCGGTCTCCGTGCTGATCCGCACGTCGCCCTCGGCCTCCAGCCGCCAGATCTCGCCGCCGGAGAGCGGGCTTTCCCCGCCCGATCCCTGCGCCGCCTGGGCGGCCTGCGCCGCCGCCCCGCCGCGCGGGCGATAACGGGCGATCAGGCGCGCGGCATCCACCGTCACGCCGTCGCGCACGGCCTTCGCGCTGCCGCGCGCGACCACCACCTGCTCGTTCTGGCGCCACTCGATCCCGTCGATCGCCGTCACCTCCACCGGCCCGCCGCCGGAAAGGTCCAGCGGCTGCGCCACCGCTCCCAGGGGAATCCCGGCGAAAGGCGCCATCACCAAGGCCGCGAGCGTCAGGCGCCGTGCGCCGTCGAACCCGCTCCGCCCCGCGCCCGCGAAGCCGCTCACGCCATCCCTCACACAATCCTTCACTGGCCGCCCTCCAGCACCGCGCGGGCACGCCCGGTGAAGATCACCACCGCGCCCCGGTCCCGCAGCCGGAAGCCGTCTCCCGTCACCGTCCCGAAGGTGCCCTGCGCCGCGATCGGGCGGTCGCCTTCGGCATTGCCGCCCTTCACGTCCACCCTTGCCTCCTGGGTCTCGATCAAGGTCCCGTCATCCTGCCAGATCGTCACGTCGCCCTTCATGTCCAGGATGTTCGCATCCCGGTCGAAGCGGCCCGTCTTGCTCTCCACCAGCATCCAGCCCCCGCCCGAGAGCATCTGGTCGCCGCGCGGCGCCTCCAGGTCCACCACATTGGTGCTGCCCTGCTGGATCGCCGTGAAGGCCGTCACGTTATAGGGGCGTCCCTGCTCGTCCACGCCCTGGTAGCGCGGGTCCACCACCCGCACGGATTCCGGCGCGGCCCGGCTCATGCGGCGAAAGGAGAGCCGCGCATTCTCCCCCGTCCGCTCGAACTCCGGCCACAGCACGATCGCGGCCAGCAGCGCCAGCGCCCCCGCGGGCAGGAGATACTTCAGCAGCCGCACCGCCCATCGGCGACGCAGCATGGAGCCGCGCGTATAGGGCCGCCGCGCGCGGGAGGGGACCGGCCGGTCGTCCCAGCCCTGCATCTCCGCCTCGGCATCCGCCCCCATGCCAACAGGGCGCGCCCCATCGAGGTCCGGGGCCCCTTCCGGACGAGCGGCTTTGGCAGGCAGGGTGGCACGGAGGGTCACGCCCCCTGTATGGGGCCGCCTGCCGGAGTGGTCAACGCGGATGAGCAGGGCCAACTATCAAGAATCGTGCCAGCTTGTGCCGCAATTTCAGTGCGCGAAAATGTCGGTCTCCGAGTAGCCCAGCAGGTCCAGCGCACCGCGCGCCGGCAGGAAGCGGAAGCACGCCTCCGCCAGTTCCATCCGCCCCTCCCGCCGCAGCATCCCCTCGAGCCGTGCCCAGAGCGCGTGCAGGTGCAGCACGTCCGAGGCCGCATAGGCCAGCTGCTCCGGGGAAAGCTCCGCCGCCCCCCAGTCGCTGCTCTGCTGCTGCTTGGAAATGTCCACCCCCAGCAGCTCCCGGCAGAGGTCCTTCAACCCGTGCCGGTCCGTGTAGGTCCGCACGAGCTTCGAGGCGATCTTCGTGCAGCGCACCGGCGCACACTCCACCCCCAGCGCGTGCCGCAGCATCGCCACGTCGAATCGCGCGAAGTGGAACAGCTTCACCGTCCCGGGGTCGGCCATCAGCGCCTTGAGGTTCGGGCAATCCGCCCCGCGTCCGCCGAGGGATGGCGGCACGATCTGCACGCAATGCGCGGTGCCATCGCCGGAGGAGAGCTGCACGAGGCAGAGCCGATCCCGCCGGGGGTCCAGCCCCATCGTCTCGGTATCGACGGCCACCACGGGACCGAGCAGAAGCCCGTCCGGCAGGTCGTGCCTGTGAAGATGGATGGCGGCATTCGGCATGAAGAGCGTCTCCCTCATACTCAGGGCCGCTCCGCCGGCGATGTCTCCCGCAACCGGCGGGAGAGTGGTGCCCAGGAAAGGACTCGAACCTTCACAACCTTGCGGTCACTGGCACCTGAAGCCAGCGCGTCTACCAATTCCGCCACCTGGGCAAGGGGGCCGGCCGCCTCTGATGTCCAGCGGCGTGGGCGGCCTTCTATGAGGGCCCGGCAGACCCGTCAAGGCGCCCCAGTCGTGTTTTCGTCACCCAGCGTCGAAAGCGGTCCTCCCTGGCACTAGGTCCGAATCGGACCTAATAACCCGTGTTGAGATCCAATCGCATCACCCGTGGCGGAAACCTGAGTGCCAAAAGGACATCCATCCTGACCGATGTCGCGTTTTTGCCTCGCGGAACGTTATTCGGCGTGGCAAAAGGCCGCGAAAGGGCCGCAAGGCCCCACCACGTCCACCCATCGCACGGATGGACTCGTTCCATCGAAGCAAGGACCGCGCCATGGCCGAGCGCATGCTGCAGTTTGTCCGCCTCTCCCAGCAGACGCCGGAGAAGCGCCCGGCCACCGTCCGGCGCGAGGATTTCGACGAGATCTACGCACGCTTCGACCCCGCCCGCGCCTCGGAGCAGGCCAGCCGCTGTTCCCAGTGCGGCGTGCCCTTCTGCTCCGTCCACTGCCCGTTGCAGCAGAACATCCCGGACTGGCTGAAGCTCACCGCCGAAGGCCGGCTGGAGGAGGCCTACGAGGTCAACTCCGCCACCAACACCTTCCCCGAGATCTGCGGCCGCGTCTGCCCGCAGGACCGCCTCTGCGAGGGCAACTGCGTCATCGAGAAGGGCTTCGACGCCGTCACGATCGGCGCGGTGGAGCGCTACATCAACGACACCGCCTGGGAGAAGGGCTGGGTCAAGCCGCCCAAGCCCCCGCGCGAGCTGTCCCACTCCGTCGGCATCATCGGCGCCGGCCCCGCCGGCCTCGCCGCGGCCGAGCGCCTTCGCTCCATCGGCTGGCAGGTCCATGTCTACGACCGCTACGACCGCGCCGGCGGGTTGATGATCTACGGCATCCCCAACTTCAAGCTGGAGAAGGATGTCATCACCCGCCGCACCGCGCAGTTCCAGGAAGGCGGCATCACCTTCCACATGAACTGCGAGATCGGGCGCGACGTCACGGTCGCCGAACTGCGCGAGAAGCACGACGCCGTCCTCATCGCGACCGGCGTCTACAAGGCCCGCGACATCGAGGTCCCCGGCTCACACCTCGCCGGCGTCATCCCCGCCATGACCTTCCTCACGGCCTCCAACCGCAAGGGCCTGGGCGACGCGGTGCCGGAATTCGACAGCGGCGCCCTGAATGCTGAGGGCAAGCGCGTGGTCGTCATCGGTGGCGGCGACACGGCCATGGACTGCCTCCGCACCTCCATCCGCCAGGGCGCCGCCTCCGTCACCTGCCTCTACCGCCGCGACAAGGCCAACATGCCCGGCTCCATGCGCGAGGTGCACAACGCCGAGGAGGAGGGCGTCCGCTTCGCCTGGCTCACCGCGCCGGAAGGCTTCGAGGGGGATGACAAGGTCACCGGCGTCCGCGTCACGAAGATGCATCTCGGCCTGCCCGACGCCACCGGCCGCCAGCAGGTGGAGCCGATCCCGAACAGCAGCTTCGTGGAAGGCGCCGACCTCGTCATCAAGGCCCTCGGCTTCGACCCCGAGGACCTGCCGGGCATGTTCGAGGAGCCCGCGCTGAAGGTCTCCCGCTGGGGCACCCTCACCGTGGACCGCAAGACGATGCAGACCAGCCTCCCCGGCGTCTTCGCCGCCGGCGACATCGTCCGCGGCGCCTCCCTGGTCGTCTGGGCCATCCGCGACGGCCGCGACGCCGCCGAGCGCATCGCCGAGTACGTCGCGGCGCGCGACAGTGTCGCCCGCGCCGCGGAGTAGCCCCTGATGCTCCGCGCCCGCCCCGTCGCCCTCGCGTTCCTCGCGGTCGCCGCCCTCGCCACCGGCGCCGCCGCCGGGAGCGGCAAGCCCGACCCCGTACCCCCTGCCGCGGCCGGTGCCGCGCCGTCCGGCAAGCCCGCCCCCACCGGCGATACCTCTCCCGCGCCCGGCAACAGCAGCGCCTCCGCTCCCGAAGGGGTCCGCGCCGCTGCCCGCGAAAACCTCCGGACCGGCTTCATCGAGGGCGTCTTCGAGACCTTCTGGGACTCCTTCCGCGAGTCCTTCGTGAACTCCCTCGTCGAGCGCGGCCACGACCGAGCCGCCACCGAGCGGCTGGCCGACAGCACCGTCCTTCCGATCTTCCAGCGCAACCGTCCGGCACTGGAGGAGCGTCTGCTGGATATCCTCACCAGCACCCTCACCCCGGAGCAACTCCAGGACGTCGTGGACCGGACCCGCACCGGCGCGCACGAGAACGTCCGCGCCGGCATCTCCCGCGCCGACCCCGCCATGGAGGCCGCCGTCGAGGGCTGGATCAGCGAGATGATGCAGGCCAACCGCCCCGAGATCACCCGCGGCATCGAACGGGAAGGCCTGCGGCGATGAATGCCGAAGCCTCCCGCCGCCACTCCCTCCGTCCTCATTCCCCCGCCGGGACGCACGCCATGACCGAGACCTTCAACGGCCCCGCCTACCTCGCCGCCCAGGCCGCGAACGCCGCCCTGCTGCGCGACGCCGCCCATATCGACATCACCGAGCACGATGCCTGCGGCGTCGGCCTCGTCGCCGCGCTGGACGGCCGCGCCCGCCGCGAGGTGGTGGAAGCCGGCATCAACGCCCTCAAGGCCGTCTGGCACCGCGGCGCCGTGGACGCCGATGGCAAGACCGGCGACGGCGCCGGCATCCATGTCGAGATCCCGCAGGACTTCTTCGCGGAGGTCGTGGAGCATGGCGGCGACCGCCTGCGCCCCGGCCGCATCGGCGTCGGCATGGTTTTCATGCCCAAGACCGACCTCGGCGCGCAGGAGCGCTGCCGCTCCATCGTGGAGACGGAGGTCCTGAACGCCGGCTACGGCATCTACTCCTGGCGCCAGGTCCCCATCGACGTCACCTGCATCGGCGAGAAGGCCAACGCCACCCGGCCGGAAATCGAGCAGATCCTCATCTACGACCCGGAGCAGCGGGACGAGGAGGTCTTCGAGCGCGACCTCTACGTCATCCGCCGCCGGATCGAGAAGCAGTCCATCGCCGCGCAGATCCCCGATCTCTACCTCTGCACGCTCTCCTGCCGGTCCATCATCTACAAGGGCATGTTCCTGGCCGAGAGCCTCTCGGTCTTCTACCCGGACCTGCTGGACCCGCGCTTCGTCTCGCGCTTCGCCATCTACCACCAGCGCTACAGCACCAACACCTTCCCCACCTGGCGCCTGGCCCAGCCCTTCCGCACCCTCGCCCATAACGGCGAGATCAACACGGTGCACGGCAACCAGAACTGGATGAAGAGCCACGAGACCCGGCTCTCCCACCCCTCGCTCGACGCCTACATGGAGGACGTGAAGCCCGTCATCCAGGCCGGCAACTCCGACACCGCCAGCCTCGACAACGTCTTCGAGCTGCTGGTGCGTGCCGGCCGTGACGCGCCGATGGCGAAGGCCATGCTCATCCCCGAGAGCATCGGCAGCAACGCCACCATGCCCGCCGCGCACCGGGACCTCTTCCTCTACTGCAACGCCGTGATGGAGCCCTGGGACGGTCCGGCCGCCATCGCCGCCACCGATGGCCGCTGGGTCGTCGCCGGCCTGGACCGCAACGGCCTGCGCCCCATGCGCTACACCATCACCGCGGACCGCATGCTCGTCGTCGGCAGCGAGACCGGCATGGTCCGCTTCCCCGAGGACAGCATCCTCGCCCGCGGCCGCCTCGGCCCGGGCCAGTGCATCGGCGTGGACCTGAACGAGGCCCAGTTCTACGACGACGGCCAGCTCAAGGACCTGCTCGCCGGCCGCAAGCCCTGGGGCGACTGGACCGCGCGCACCACGCGCATCGACGAGATCGTCAAGTCCCACAGCGCCGAGGCCGCGACGCTGGAAGGCGAGTCCCTCCGCCGCCGCCAGCTCTCCATGGGATTCACGCTGGAGGACCTGGAGGCCATCCTGCACCCTATGGTGGAGGACGGGGCCGAAGCCATCGGCTCGATGGGCGATGACACGCCCATCGCCGTCCTCTCCCGCCAGTACCGCGGGCTGCACCACTACTTCCGCCAGGCCTTCGCGCAGGTCACCAACCCGCCGATCGACAGCCTGCGCGAAACGCGGGTGATGACCATCAAAACTCGCCTGGGCAATCTCGGGAACATCCTCGACGAGGACCCGACCCAGTGCGACATGCTCATGCTGGACAGCCCCGTGCTGTCCAACGCCGAATTCGCGGCCATGCGCGCCTATATGGGCCGCACGGCCGCGGAGGTGGACTGCACCTTCCCCGTGGCTGACGGCGAGGCCGGCCTGCGCCGCGCGCTGGAGCGCATCCGCCGCGAATCCGAGGAGGCCGTCCGCTCCGGCAACGCCCACGTCATCCTCTCCGACGAGGCGCAGGGCGCTGAGCGCGCCGCCATCCCGATGATCCTCGCGGTCGGCGCCGTCCACACCCACCTCGTGCGCCACTCGCTGCGCACCTTCACCAGCCTCAACATCCGCAGCGCGGAATGCATGGACGTGCACTACTTCGCCGTCCTCATCGGCGCCGGCGCCACCACGGTGAACGCCTACCTCGCGCAGGAGAGCATCGCGGACCGCCACCGCCGCGGCCTCTTCCCCGGCAAGTCGCTCGAGGAGTGCGTGGAGAAGTACCGCAAGGCCATCGACAAGGGCCTGCTGAAGACAATGTCGAAGATCGGCATCGGCGTCCTCTCCTCCTATCGCGGCGGCATGAACTTCGAGGCCATCGGCCTCTCCCGCGCGCTCGTCGCGGAGTTCTTCCCGGGCACCCAGTCCCGCATCTCCGGCATCGGCCTCACCGGCATCGCACAGCGCGTGCTGGCCATGCACAAGGCGGCCTGGGAGCCCAGCACCGTCGTCCTCCCCGTCGGCGGCCTCTACAAGCTCCGCCGCCGCGGCGAGGCCCATGCCTTCGAGGGCAGCCTGATCCACCTGCTGCAGAAGGCGGTGGACAGCGACAGCTACGAGACCTTCAAGCGCTACAGCCACGCCGTGCGCCAGCAGCCCCCGGTCGCGCTGCGCGACCTGCTGGACTTCCGCGCCCCGGCCGTGAAGCCGATCGCGCTGGAGGAGGTCGAGAGCATCACGGAGATCCGCAAGCGCCTGCTCGCGCCCGGTATCTCCCTCGGCGCCCTCGGGCCCGAGGCGCACGAGACCCTCTCCATCGCCATGAACCGCATCGGCGCGCGCTCCGACAGCGGCGAGGGCGGCGAGGACCCCGCGCGCGCCAAGCCCCGCGCGAACGGCGACAACGCCAACTCCGCCATCAAGCAGATCGCCTCGGGCCGCTTCGGCGTCACCGCCGAGTACCTGAACAACTGCCGGGAGATCGAGATCAAGGTCGCCCAGGGCGCCAAGCCCGGCGAGGGCGGGCAGCTCCCGGGCTTCAAGGTCACGGAACTGATCGGCAAGCTGCGCCACTCCACCCCCGGCGTGACGCTCATCTCCCCCCCGCCGCACCACGACATCTACTCGATCGAGGATCTGGCCCAGCTCATCTACGACCTGAAGCAGATCAACCCCGAGGCGACCGTCTGCGTGAAGCTCGTCTCGCGCAGCGGCATCGGCACGATCGCGGCGGGCGTGGCGAAGGCGAAGGCCGATGCCATCCTCATCTCCGGCCATTCCGGCGGCACCGGCGCATCCCCCGTCACCTCCATCAAGTATGCCGGCCTCCCCTGGGAAATGGGCCTCTCCGAGACCCACCAGGTCCTGCTCCTCAACCGCCTCCGCCACCGCGTGAAGCTGCGGACGGATGGCGGCATGAAGACCGGGCGGGACGTCGTGGTCGCCGCCATGCTCGGCGCCGAGGAGTTCGGCATCGGCACGGCCTCGCTCGTCGCCATGGGCTGCATCATGGTCCGGCAGTGCCACTCCAACACCTGCCCCGTCGGCGTCTGCACGCAGGATGAAGCCCTGCGCGCGAAGTTCACGGGCAGCCCGGAGAAGGTGATCTCCCTCTTCTCCTTCGTGGCGGAGGAAGTGCGCGAGATCCTCGCCTCCCTCGGCTTCCGCAAGCTGGAGGACGTGATCGGCCGCACCGACCTGCTGAAGCAGGTCTCCCGCGGCGCGGAAGACCTGGACGACCTCGACCTGAACCCGCTGCTGGTCCAGGCCGATGCCGGCGGCCACCCTGCCCACTGCACGCTGGAAGGCCGCAACGAGGTGCCGGAGACGCTGGATGCGGACATGATCCGCGACGCCGCCGCCCTCTTCTCGCGCGGCGAGAAGATGCAGCTGCAGTACAACATCCAGAACACGCACCGCGCCATCGGCACCAAGACCAGCTCGATGATCGTGCGCCAGTTCGGGATGTCCGGCCTGCAGCCCGGTCACCTCACGGTCCGCCTGCGCGGCTCCGCTGGCCAGTCCCTCGGCGCCTTCGGCGTCCGTGGCCTGAAGCTGGAGGTGCTGGGCGACGCCAACGACTATGTCGGCAAGGGCCTGTCCGGCGCCACCATCACCGTCCGCCCCGGCCCCAGCGCCAACTTCGTCTGGGAGGAGAACACCATCGTCGGCAACACCGTCCTCTACGGCGCGACGGCGGGCGAGCTCTTCGCGGCAGGGCAGGGGGGTGAGCGCTTCGCCGTCCGCAACTCCGGCGCCACCGCCGTGGTGGAGGGCATCGGCGCCAACGGCTGCGAGTACATGACGGGCGGCACGGTGGTCATCCTCGGCGCCGTCGGCGACAACTTCGGCGCGGGCTTCACCGGCGGCCACGCCTTCGTCTGGGACGCCGACCGCACCTTCGAGCACCGCCTGAACCCCGACACCCTCCTCTGGTCCCGCCTCGCCTCCTCCCACTGGGAGGGGATCCTGCGGAGCCTCATCGCCCGGCACGTGGCGGAGACGGGCTCGCGCCTCGCCGCCCGGCTCCTCAACGACTGGAACGAGGAGCGCAACGCCTTCTGGCACGTCGTGCCGAAGGACTACGCCAAGCTCCTGCCGCAGCCGATGAGCGACCAGCTCCTCGCCGCGGAGTAGCCCGCGCGCGGAGGCCGGCCCCGACCGGCCGGCCTCCCGCAGCCCTGCGTGACGTTCCTGTCACGCCAGGGGCAAAGTTAACCGCAACAAGGATTTGGGCGCCGCTCTTCATCCGCCCTCTGCCTTGCCGCGCGACCGGCCCGGTGGCAGAAACACGGTACCGTGCGCATTCTCCATCACATCCCGCTCTCGCCCTTCTGCCGCAAGGTGCGGCTCGCGCTTCACGAGAAGCGCATTCCCTTCGAGCTGCGCGCGGAGCGCATCTGGGAGCGGCGCGAGGAGTTCCTGGGCATGAACCCCGCCGGCACCGTCCCGGTGCTGGAGGAGGAGAACGGCCTCGTCATCGCCGAGAGCCACGCCATCTGCGAATATCTCGACGAGGCCTATCCCGACACGCCCCTGATGGGCCGCACCCATGCGGAGCGTGCCGAGGTCCGCCGCCTCGTCTCCTGGTTCGACATGAAGTTCGACCGCGAGGTCACGCGGAACCTCTATTTCGAGAAGCAGCTGAAGCGCACCCTCGGCCTCGGCAACCCCGATGCCTCCGCGCTGCGCGCCGGCTACGCCAACATCAAGCCGCATATCGAGTATATCGGCTGGCTGGCGGAAACACGCGCCTGGCTCGCCGGATCCCAGATCTCGCTCGCCGACCTCGCCGCCGCCGCCCACCTCTCCACGCTCGACTACATCGGCGACGTGGACTGGTCGCTGAACGACGCGGTGAAGGACTGGTATGCCCGCGTGAAGTCCCGCCCGTCCTTCCGCCCCGTCCTCGCCGACCGCGTCTCCGGCCTCACGCCGCCGCAGCACTACGCCGACCTGGACTTCTGATCCGGATCGTCTAGCGCCGCGCCGGCCCCGCCGCGTTCAGCGCCAGGTTCTGCTGCGCGAGGTCCGCCGCCGCGCTGTCCGGACTGTTCGCCACCACGCTCTCCCAGTCCGCCCGCGCCCCGGCCGAATCGCCCTGCAGCTGCCGCAGGATTCCCCGCTCCAGCAGCGCCTCCGGGCTCCCCGGCTCGATCTGCAGCGCCCGCTCGATGTCGCGCAGCGCCTCCTGCCCGCGATCCATGTGTCGCAAGGCCGCGGCGCGGAACACCCAGGCCTCCGCCCGCTGCGCGTCCTGCGCCAGGGCCCGGTCGGCATCCGCCAGGGAATCCGCGAAGCGCCCGAGCATCCCCGCCGCGATCGCCCGGTCCACCAGCAGCTCCGGGTCGTTCGGCGTCAGCGCCAGGGCCAGGGTGAAGGCGCCGCTCGCCCGCAGGGCCTGCCCCGCCACCATCCAGGCCTGCCCGGCCTGCCCATAGACCGCCGCCCGCGCCGCCGGCCCCGCCGCGGCCCGCCCCGCCAGGTTCTCAAGGCGAGAGGCCGCCCGCTCCGGTTCCCCCAGCGCCAGCAGCGCGAGGGCGGAGCAGTGCCGTGCTCCATCCCCGCCGCCCCGGGACTCCCAGGACTCGGCGAAGGCCAGCGCGCCCTGCGCGTCGTCCCGCAGCTTGCCCAGGCACTCCTCGTATTCCGGGCTGTCGGCCACGCGCGGTGGCTCCGGCGGCAGGGGCAGCACCTCCTCCGAAGCTTCCGGCACGGGGGGCGGGGGCCCCTCGGGCTCGGGCGTGGTCCACCACCAAGCACCCCCAAGCGCCAGGACCAGCGCGACCACGGCGGCGCCCAGCAGAAGGTTGCGGGGGGCGAATCGCATCCCGACAATCTAGCCGCCGCCCGCAGCAGCCGCCATGGAGGAGGAATGGACCGCCACCTGCTCGTCATCGGCCTCGGCTACACGGGAAGCGCCATAGCGGCCCTCGCCGCCGCCTCTGGCTGGCGCGTCAGCGCCACCGCCCGGAACCCCGCCGCGGCCCCTCCGCCCGGCATCCGCCTGCTGCCCTTCGCCGAAGCCGCCCCGGCCCTCGCCGCCGCCACCCACCTTGTCGTCACCGCCCCACCGGGTGAGCACGGCGATCCCGTCCTTGCCGCCCATGCCGCAGCCCTGGCCGGGGCTCCCCTGCGCTGGATCGGGTATCTTTCCACCACCGGCGTCTACGGCGATCGCGGCGGCGCCTGGGTGGATGAAACCACCGAACCCACCCCCGCCCAGCCCCGCTCGATCCGGCGCCGCGCCGCGGAACGGCAATGGGAAGCCTTCGCCGACCGTGCCGCCGTCGATCTGCTGCGCTGCGCCGGCATCTACGGCCCCGGCCGCTCCGTGCTGGACGACCTGCGCGCCGGCACCGCCCGCCGCACGATCAAGCCCGGCCATGCCTTCGGCCGCATCCACCGCGACGACATCGCCCGCGCCGTCCTCGCCGCAGCGTCCAGCCCGCGACCGCCCGGCATCCGCGTGCTCCACCTGGCCGACGACGAGCCCGCGGAGAGCGCGGCGGTCACCGAGGCCGGTGCGCGCATGCTCGGCCTGCCAGTCCCGCCCGCCATCCCCTTCGAGACCGCGCGCGCGTCCATGTCGCCCATGGCGCTCTCCTTCTGGGCGGAGAGCCGCCGGATCGCCAATGCCCGCACAAAGGCGGCCCTCGGAATCGACTGGCGCTACCCGAGCTGGCGCGAGGGCCTGGCCGCCATCCTGGAAGGGGAGGGGAGAGGCTAGGACGGGCCGCCGGAAGGCGGTTCTTCGCCCGCCGCGCGCTCCAGCGAGTGCCGCAGCCGCTCCACGTCGTCGCGCAGCCGCACCGCCGCCGCCATGTCCAGCCCGGTCGCGCCCAGGATGCAGGCGGGAATTCCCAGGGCCTTCTCCCGCAGCGCCCGCCCGGCCTCCGTCAGCCGCGCCCGCACCACGCGCTCATCCGCCCGGTCCCGCTCCCGCGTCAGCAGCCCCGCCGTCTCCAGCCGCTTCAGCAGGGGCGTGATCGTGCTGGATTCCAGGAAAAGCCGCTCGCTCACCTGCCCGACGGTCTGCCCGTCCTCGTCCCAGAGTGTGAGCATCACGAGGTACTGCGGATAGGTGAGCCCCAGCGGGTCCAGAAGCGGCTTGTAGACCCGGTTCATGGCATGGGCGGCGGCATAGACGGAAAAGCACAGAAGCTCGGCCGGGCGGGGCAGCGAATCGCTCATGGACGACCAGAAGAGGGGGAGGAAGGGAAACGGCACCTTTTAATATCGCGAGCGAAGGTTTTGCCCGCGATCTAACGCATGGCGACCATGCGTTTGGAACAGTCGCCAGCGATCCTTTATCGCGCGATATAAACCGCGTCGGCGGGCCCGCACGGTGCGGTGCCGCCAGGGAAAGACAGCCATGTCCGTCAACGTCCTCTACCGCACCAGCGCCACTGCCACTGGCGGCCGTGATGGCCGGTCCACCACCGCCGACGGCGCGCTCGACGTCCGCCTCGCCACCCCGAAGGAGCTGGGCGGCGCCGGCGGCCCCGGCAACAACCCCGAGCAGCTCTTCGCGGCCGGCTACTCCGCCTGCTTCCTGGGCGCCATGAAGTTTGTCTCCACCCAGGGCGGCCCGAAGGTCCCGGCCGACACCACCGTCACTGCCGAGATTGGCATTGGCCCGCGCGCGGAAGGCGGCTTCGGCATCACCGCCGAGCTCACCGTCAACCTGCCGGGCCTCCCCCGCGCCGAGGCCGAGGCGCTGGTCGAGAAGGCGCACCAGGTCTGCCCCTATTCCAACGCCACCCGCGGCAACGTGGACGTGAAGCTTACCGTCGCCTGAACCCCCAGCCCCTCTCCTGACCCTCCCGGCGCGCCCCTCCCGCGCCGGATGTAGCCCTGGCGTTTCCCCCTCGGCGCCAGGGCTGCGCCCTTTAGGGCCCCAACCTCGGGCACTCTTCCTGGAGCCCCGCCCTCCGGCCCCGCGCGACGAGAGCGCAGCTGCGCCACCATCCCGCCGCAACTCCCGGTCCTGACCCCGCGTTGGCCGTGCGCCCATAACTCAGGAGGGGGCCGCCCCATGCGCCTCGACGGACCCGAGAGCCAGAACGTCGAAGACCGCCGCGGCCAAGGCGGAGGTTTCGGTGGGGGCTTCGGCGGCGGTGGCGGGATGGGGCGCGGCGGCGGCATCGCCGTGGGCGGGATCGGCGGGGTCGTCCTGCTGGTCGTCTGCCTTCTCTTCGGCGTGGACCCCTCCGTAATCCTCGGCGGCGGCGACGGCGCCCCCCCGCCGCAGCCCGCCCCGCAGGAGCGCCGCTTCGACCCTGGCTCCTTCGGCGGCGGCGCCCCGCGCCAGGCCGAGAGCCGGCCGCAGGCGCAACCCCAGCCCCAGAACGGCTCCGCCTCCTCCGAGGATGGCGGTCGCCGCTTCATCGCCCAGGTCCTCGGCGAGACGGAGCAGGTCTGGAACGACCAGTTCCAGCGCCTCGGCCGCCGCTACGAGGAGCCCGTCCTCGTCCTCTTCTCCGGCGCCACCCGCTCCGGCTGCGGCGCCGCCCAGGCCCAGACCGGCCCCTTCTACTGCCCCGAGGACCGCAAGGTTTACATCGACCTGGAATTCATGGCCCGCCTGCAGCGCCAGCTCGGCGCCCAGGGCGACTTCGCCTCCGCCTACATCGTCGCGCATGAGGTCGGCCACCACGTCCAGAACCTCCTGGGCGTCCTGCCCCAGGTCCAGCAGGCCCAGGCCCGCGCCGACGGCCCGGAGCGCAACCAGCTCCAGGTCCGCGTGGAACTCCAGGCCGACTGCTTCGCCGGCGTCTGGGCGAACCAGGCGAACCGCGCCCGCCACATCCTGGAGCAGGGCGACATCGAGGAAGGCCTGAACGCCGCCGCCGCCGTCGGCGACGACCGCGTCACCGGTGGCCGGATCAGCCCGGAGAGCTTCACTCACGGCAGCTCCCGCCAGCGCGCCACCTGGTTCCGCCGCGGGCTGGACAGCGGCGACATCCGCCAGTGCGACACCTTCAACGGCTGAACATCCCGCACCCGCCATAATTCCGGCGTCACCCCGCACGAAGCTGCCGCCGAACGGGGTGATCGGCGCGACCGCGACCACGCGGCCGATACGCACCCGAAGGACCGGGACGAAGCGGCGTGAAGGCATGGGATCGGGTGGCACTCGCCGCCCTGTTGGGGGTGGTGGCCTGCGAGGGCGGCCCGCCCGGGACGGCATCATCCGCCGGGCGCGCGGCGCCGGTCGCCATGCCGGCGCCCGCACCGACCCCGGCGCCATCCTTCCCGGCCGCCGTGCCCGCACCGGCCCGTCCCATAGTGCTCCGGTCGGTCCGCGCCTCCGACAGCTCGGCCCTGCCGGACCCGTCTCGCTTCAGCAACGCGGAGGAAAGCGCCTACGTCCTCGTCGCGCAGGAGCCGGTCTCCACCTTCTCCATGAGCGCGGACACCCTGTCCTACGCCGTGGCGAAGCGCGCGATCAACGAGGGCTACCTGCCGCCCGCCCAGGCCATCCGGCCTGAGGAGTTCGTCAACGCCTTTCGCTACGAATATGCCGCCCCGTCGTCTCGGGAACGCCCCTTCGAGCCGACCGTGTCCGTCTTCCCCGCGCCCTGGGACGCCACGAAGCGGCTGCTGCAGGTGGGCCTGAGGACCTATGCCGCGCTCCGGGCCGCGCGGCCGAAGCTGAACCTCGTCTTCCTCGTCGACGTCTCCGGCTCCATGTCGCCGCCGGACCGGCTGGAGCTGGTTCGCAAGGCCCTCGGCCTTCTCCTCCCACAACTGCGCCCGGAGGACCGGATCTCCCTCGTCACCTACGCCAACGGCTCCCGCACCGTTCTCGATTCCGTGCCCGGCGACCGGCAGGAGAAAATCCGCGCCGCCCTGGCTGCGCTGAACGCGGCCGGCGGCACCGGCGGTGCCCAGGGCCTGCAGACCGCCTACGAGCTGGCGGCCAAGAACTTCGACCCGGGCGCGGTGAACCGCGTGGTGCTCGCCACCGACGGCGACTTCAACCTCGGCCCCTCCAGCCCGCAGGCGCTTGAGGAGCTGATCACCGCCCGGCGCCGCACCGGCGTCTACCTCACCACCCTCGGCGTCGGGCTGGACAACCTCAACGACCGCACCCTGAACACGCTCGCCAAGGCGGGCAACGGCATCTCCATCTACGCCGCCAATCTCGAGGACGCGCGCCGCGCGCTGGTGGAGGACTTCTCGGCCAATATCGTGCCCGTGGCGGACGACGTGAAGCTGCAGGTGGAGTTCAACCCGGCCCAGGTCTCCCAGTACCGCCTGATCGGCTACGAGACCCGCGCCCTGCGCCGGGAGGACTTCAACAATGACCGCGTGGACGCCGGCGAGGTCGGCTCGGACCGCGCAGTCACCGCCCTCTACGAGTTTGTGCCGGCCGGCGCGGAAGCCGCCGCCCCGATCGAGCCTCTCCGCTACGCCGACCCCCGCCGGCCCGCGGCCACGGACCGGAGAAGCGCGGAACTGGCCTTCCTGCGGATCCGCTACAAGCTGCCGGGCGAGGCGCGGAGCCGCCTGATCGAGCGCGCCGTCACGCCCGCCGACGCGCTGACGCGCTTCGAGGACGCCTCCGTCGATGCGCGTTTCGCCACCGCCGTCGCCGGCTTCGCCCAGGCGCTCCGCCGATCCCGCTACCTCGGCGAGTGGGGACTGCCGCAGGCCGAGGCCGTGGCCGCCGGTGCGCGCGGCGAGGATGCGGATGGCAGGCGGGCAGAGTTCGTATCGCTGGTGAGGCTGGCGCAGGCGCTGCAGCCGCAAGGGGCAGTTCGGCGCCCCTGATAAGCGCTCGGCGCGGCGGCACTGCTGCCGCCCCGCCGGGGTCATGCGGGTCCGTGGGACCTCCCGCAGCCCGCCCCGCCGGCCACGCCCCGCGGGGCGCCGCCGGCAACGGTCCTTACCCTGTCACCGGTAGTAGTAGTACCCCGGCGCCGGGGGCGGCGGCGGAGCCGCGTAGTAGTAGCCGGGCGCCGGTGCCACCGCGACCGGAGCCGGGGCGTAGCCATAGCCATAGGCCGGCTGCGGCGTCGTCGCCGCGCCGGTCACCGCGCCGAGCGCGCCGCCCGCCACCGCGCCGATCGCCGCGCCACGGCCACCGCCGGCAATGGCGCCCAGGGCCGCGCCGCCGCCCGCGCCGAGCGCCGCGCCGCCCAGCGCCCGCTGGCCGGGATCATAGGGGTTGGTGCAGGCGGCCAGCGAGCCGGCCAGCCCCAACGCCAGCAGACAGGACTTGCCCAAGCGCTTCACGTCGAGGCGCGCCACGTTGGTCCGCGTCACATTCATCTCCCAATCAACAGAGTCGGCACAGAAAGAAACGGCCGTGCCAGGGTTCCGTTCCACGGCGCCCGGCGGGAAGCATCATGCGGCAAGGCGGCCGGATCATGGCCAGCCCCGCCCCAATCCCGCCGCGCACGCATCACGCGCCGCCGATCACCTCGCGGATGCGGGTGGCCAGCGCCTCCATCGCGAAAGGCTTGGTCAGCACGTGCATGCCCGGCTCCAGCCTCCCGTTCCCGAGCGCCGCGTTCTCGGCATAGCCGGTGATGAACAGCACCTTCAACGCCGGCCGCAACGCCCTGGCCGCATCCGCCAGCTGGCGCCCGTTCATCCCGCCGGGCAGGCCGACATCAGTGATCAGCAGGTCGATGCGTAGGTCGGATTGCAGCACCTTCAGCCCGGAAAACCCATCCGCCGCCTCCACCGCCGCGTAGCCGAACTCCTCCAGCACCTCGGCAACGAGCATCCGCACGGTGGCCTCGTCGTCCACCACCAGCACCGTCTCACCCGCGCCCGTGCGCGGCAGGTCGGGTCGCGCCGCCTCGACCTCGAACTCCGTCTCGCCGTCGTGGCGCGGCAGGTAAAGGCACATGGTCGTCCCCTGGCCCGGCTCGGAATAGGCCCGCACCCCACCGCCGGACTGCCGCACGAAGCCGTAGATCATGGAGAGGCCGAGCCCCGTGCCCTGGCCCATGGGCTTCGTCGTGAAGAAGGGCTCGAAGGCCCGGGCCACCACCTCCGGCGCCATGCCCGTGCCCGTGTCGCTCACGCTGAGCGCGACGTAGTGCCCCGCCGGCAGCCCGCGCTCGGCCCCGCCGCGCTCATCCACCCGGTGGTTCGCCGTCTCGATGGTGATCCGCCCGCCCTCGGGCATGGCGTCGCGCGCGTTGATGCACAGGTTCAGCAGCGCGTTCTCCAGCTGGTTCGGATCCACCAGCGTCGGCCACAGCCCCGCGGCCGGGACCACCTCCACCGCGATCTCCGGCCCCACCGTTCGCCGCACCAGCTCCTCCATCCCCGCGATCAGCCGGTTCACCTCGGTCGGCCGGGGATCGAGCGTCTGCTGGCGGGAAAAGGCGAGAAGGCGGTGCGTCAGCGCCGCCGCCCGCTTCGCCGCCCCCTGCGCCGCGGTCACGTAGCGGTCCACGTCCTTCATCCGCCCCTGCGCGATCCGCGTCCCCAGCAGCTCCAGGGAACCGGTGATGCCCGTCAGCAGGTTGTTGAAGTCGTGCGCGATGCCGCCGGTCAGCTGCCCCACAGCCTCCATCTTCGCGCTCTGGCGCAGGCTCTCCTCCGCCCGCGCCAGCGCCTCCGCGGCCTCCCGCTCGGCCGTCACGTCGCGCCCCACGGCATTGACCAGGCCGCCGCCTGGAACCGCCGCCCAGGCGATCCAGCGGTAGCGCCCCTCGCGGTCCCGCACGCGGATGTCGAATCGCCACGGCGCGCCGCCCCCGCGCAGCCCGGCCATTCCCTCCCGCACCCGCGCCTCCTCCTCCGGATGCACCAGCGACAGGAAGCTCTGCCCGACCAGCTCCCCCTCCGCCCAGCCCAGCATCGTCGTCAGGGCCGGGTTCACCGCCGTCACCGTCCCGTCGAACCGCGCCACCATCACGATGTCGGCGGAAAGCTGCCATAGCCGGTTCCGGTCCGCCGTCCGCTCCGCGACCTGCTGCTCCAGCGTCGCGTTGAGCCGCTGCAGCGCCTCCTCGGCCCGCTTCCGGGCGGAGATGTCCAGCACCGTCCCGATCAGCCGCACCGGCGCCCCGTCCCGGAAGCTCGCCTCGCCGCTCGCCGAAACCCAGCGCTCCACGCCGTCGGTGATCCCGAGCGTCCGGTACTCCGCCTCGAAATGCCCCGAGCCCGCGGGATCCAGCGCCCGCTGCACCGCCGCATCCGCCCGCGCGCGGTCCTGCGGGTGCAGCCCCGCCAGGAAACTGCCCTCGTAGCTCACCGGCACGCCGGGCGGCAGGCCGAACAGCTCCCGGCAGCGGTCATCCCAGTTCAGCACCCCCTCTCGCACGCGGAAGTCGAAGGTCCCGATCCGCGCTGCATCGGCTGCCAGCCGCAGCCGCTCCTCGGCCTCGCGCTGCCCCCGCTCCGCCTCCGCCCGCGCCGTCAGGTCCAGCATCGCCCCGATCATCCGCACCGGCGTCCCACCGGCATCCCGCGTCACGTAGCCACGGTCGAGCACGGCGGCGTAGCTGCCATCGGCGCGGCGGAACCGGTACTCCCCCGACCAGCTCGTCCCGCCGCCGTCGATCACGGCGTGGATGCTCCCGTCGATCCGCGCCCGGTCCTCGGGATGGATATTCCCGATCCACCACTCCCCCGTGGGCTCCACCTGCTCCGGCCGCCAGCCGAAGGCGGAGCCCAGCGCCTCATTCCACCCCACCTCGTTCCGCTGCAGGTCCCAGTCCCAGATGGCGTCATTCGTCGCACGGGCCGCCAGGCGATAGCGCTCGTTCACCGCCTCCAGCGCCTCGGCCGCCAGCCGCTGCCCCGTCCGATCCCGCAGGACCTTCACGAAGCCGACATGCCCACCATCGGCGTCCCGCAGCGGCATCATCTCGCCGCTCGCCCAGAAGCGCGACCCGTCCTTGTGCAGGTGCCAGCGCTCGTCCGGCGAGCGTTCTTTCACCAGCGCCGTCCGCATCTCCTCCTCTGGCCGCCCGGCCCGCCGATCCTCCTCGACGAAGATGCGGCGCCCGTCCTCGCCGAGCATCTCCGCCTCGCTCCAGCCCAGCACGTTCTCGGCGCCCGTGTTCCACCCGATCACCCGGCCATCCATGTCCATGGAGATGATCGCGTAGTCCGCCGCGCTGTTCAGCGTCTGGCGGTGCAGCCGCTCGGCCCGGTCCCGGTCCGCCAGGGCGCGGCGCAGCGCGATCTGGCTGTTCACCTGCGCCGCCAGGGCCCGCAGGGCGAAGCTCTGCCGCCCGTCCAGCCCCTCGCGCGGCGCGGTATCCAGCACGCAGAGCGCCCCGATCGGCACTCCCTCGAACTGCAGCGGCACCCCCGCGTAGAAGCGGATCCCCGGCATGCCCCTCACCACCGGGCTATCCGCGAAGCGCGGATCCAGGGAGGCGTCGGGCACCACCAGCCCTTCCGGGTCCAGCATGGCCGTGGGGCAGATGGCTGCGCTCCGCGGCATCTCCCGCGCGCCCAGCCCCGTCTCAGCCTTGGCCCATTGGCGGTCCCGGTCCACCAGGTGGATCGCCGCCATCGGCGCGCCCGTCAACTCTGCCGCCAGACGCACCAGGTCGTCAAAAGCCTGCTCCGGCGGGGTATCGAGAAGCTGGGTCCGCTCCAGCGCGGCCAGCCGCTCGGCTTCGGTCCAGCGCCGCGGGGCGGTTGGCTCGGGCAATGGCTAGGGTCTCTCTCCGGGAAGGCCGGGCCGGAACGGGGGATCGTGGGCCCTCCGGGACTCACGAAGGACAGGCCGGTCGTGACCGCACCTATAGCAGGCTGCTCCTGACGGCGGAATTACGCCGCCCCTAAGCCGCCGCAGGGGAGGGGACTAACCCCGCGCACTCCCCTAGCTGTTGGCCTGGATCATCGCCCGAACCTGCGGATAAACCTCCGTCGCCCAGCGCCGCCCGCTGAACACACCGTAATGCCCGACACCCGTCTGCAGGTGGTGGTGCCGCATCCCCAGCGGGATATTCGGGCAGAGGTCCAGCGCCGCCATGGTCTGCCCGATGGAGCAGATGTCGTCCCGCTCCCCCTCCACCGTCAGCAGCGCCGTCCGCCGGATGGCCTCCGGCCGCACCCGCCGCCCCCGGTGGGTCAGCTCACCCCGCGGCAGGTCGTGGTCCTGGAAGATCCGCTGCACGGTCTGCAGGTAGTACTCCGCCGGCAGGTCCATCACGGCGAAATACTCGTCGTAGAAGCGCCGGTGGGCCGCCGCCTCCTCCACCTTTCCCGCCACGATGTTCTCGAACTGCGTCCGGTGCGCCTTCATGTGCCGGGCCAGGTTCATGGACATGAAGGCCTGCAACTGCACCGCCCCCGGATAGACCCGCCGCCCCGCGCCGGCATAGCGCTCGGGCACCGTCCCGATCAGGTTCGTCTCGAACCAGTCGAGCGGCTTGGACTTCGCGAGGTCGTTCACCTTCGTCGGGTGGACCCGCGTATCGACCGGCCCGGCCATGAGCGTCATGCTCGCCGGCGTCGCCCGGTTCCGCGCCTCTGCCATCACCGCCACGGCCGCCAGGGTCGCCGGCGCGGGCTGGCACACCGCCAGCACGTGGCTCCCCGGCCCCATCACCTCGAGGAAGCGGATGATGTGGTCCGTGAAGTCGTCAAAGGCGAACTCGCCGGCCGAAAGGGGAACGTCCCGCGCATTCACCCAGTCCGTGATGTACACGTCGTGGTCCGGCAGCAGCGTCTCCACCGTCCCCCGCAGCAGGGTGGAGAAGTGCCCGGACATCGGCGCCACCACCAGCACCCGCGGCTGCTGCACCGGCGTGTCCTTGGCGAAGCGCAGCAGGGTGCCGAAGGGGGTCTCGTGCACCACCTCCTCCGTCACCGCCGCCGCCCGATTGCCCACCTGCACGGAGCGGAAGCCGTAATCCGGCCGGGTATGGGTGGTGCGCGAATGGGCGATCAGCTCCATCGCCGCGCCCGCCGTGCGAACAAAAGGGGCAGCCAGCGGCACGGAGTTCGTCACCGACTCCCACTGCCGGAGCATACGCCCGGCGCTCTCGGCGAAGGCCCGCATGGGAAATTGCAGGTCCTGCTGCGCCTGCCAGATCTGGTAGATCATACCGGCCGCATCGTGTGTATCAGGCGCATAGGTGTGGAACGGCCCAGGGCATCGCGGGTTTTGATGGTGAGAGGTCGCACGGTCCGGGTCAATCTCTGATGAATCCCGCTGCATGCATGCCTCAAGCCCGCCCATACCCGGCCCAGCCGCCATGTGGCCGGGCTGGAACGGTTCTGGCATGAACACCCCGCGCCCGGCAGAAGGGGCGGAGAGGACACGCGACATGGACCGTCCCCGGCTTCTCATCAGCAGCCGCAACTATTCCTCCTGGTCGCTTCGCGGCTTTCTGCTCTGCCACCTGGCAGGGCTGAAGGTCGAGGTCGAGGCGGTGAACCTGGACGACCCCGCCGTCCGGGCCGAACTCCTCCTCCAGTCCTCCTCCATCCGCATTCCCTGCCTGCTGATGGATGGCCTGCGCATCTGGGACACCACCGCCATCGCGGAAACCCTGAACGAGCGCTTCCCCGAAGCCCGGATGCTCCCCGCCGACCCCGCCGCCCGCGCCCGCTGCCGCTCCATCGCCGGCGAGATGCATGCCGGCTTCCAGGCCCTCCGTGCCTCGCTGCCCATGAACCTCCGCGCCCATCGCCCGGGCTTCCGCATCTGGTCCGGCCCGCGCGCGGATATCGAGCGCATCCTCTCCATATGGCGGGAATGCCAGGGCCACTGGGGCGGCCCCTGGCTGATGGGCCAGCACCCCACGGTCGCGGACGCCATGTACGCCCCCGTCGTCACCCGCTTCCTCACCTACGACGTGCGTCTGGACGGCGCCCCCGGCGCCTATGCGCGGACGATCATGGAATGGGCTCCCATGGCCGAATGGGTCGCGGCCGCCCAGGAAGAGCCGGAACCGCCGATCCACGAGCTGGAGGTTGACGCCGAATTCTGACCGGACCGGCCGAACATGCCCCGGCCGCCATGCCCTGCGAGGACCGCGATCCGAGGACCGGCCAGCCCACACCATGACACGGATCAGGCCAGCCCGCGGCAATCCAGAGCCCGAAACATCTTACTTGGCGACGGTCCCGCGGGACCGCTACGCCCACCACCCAAGGCCCGGCAGACCCTAGTTCGGCCTGTGCATCGGCAGCTTTTCCAGCCGCACAGTCTCCCGCCAGCGTTCCCGCCATTCCGCTGCCACGGCATCCACCTCCTCGCGGGCCGCCAATCGCTGGATGAGCGCCAGTCCGACATCCCGAAGCAGGACCCTTTCCAGATCCCGCTCGTTGAAGCGGCCGACCAGTTCCTCCAGCAAAGCGTCCAGCTCTTCGCGCCAGTCATATAGCGGGCCAGGGTCGCTCGACGTCATTTCACCCTCATGCTAGCCACCGTCACGGTTGACAACTCCGCCCCAGCCGGGGTGGCCCCCCGGATGCCGCGGTCACTCCGGAAGAGTGGACCAACGGCAACCTAGGTGATTCCGGCACTCGATTGAAATTACATTTTTCGTGAGCCGACCGTCGTTCTAGTTAACAACATGGGTTATTCGCGACAGGCGTCCTGCCCTAACGACCCCCTGGGAGGAGTGAAAACGCGCGAAGGCGTCAGAGCAATCCCGCACTCCCCGTCGGAACTGTGGGTAGAGGGTTGCGCCACACTCCGGGGCCAAGCACCGCGCGGTCACCGACCCGACCCACGCCTTGGGGCGGTTTAAGGTGGCAGTCCTCCCCCACGCTCGGGATGTGGAGGTTCAACCCGCATGCGTTGACCGACCGCCTGTGACCAATCAGGTTCTCTGGCTGGAGTCGAGCAAGGGCGTGATGCAGCGAGAGCCGGCGAAACTGCTTCACGATGACGAACACATACAGGCGCTCTACTTGGAGGGAGGTAGCGACTACCTTCTCCTGACATTCAGCGAGATGAGCTTTGTCGCGGATGGCAGGCGTTTCTGGGGAGACACTCTGGCTCGAAAGTCGGATCTGGCTGCCATAGGCATTGTGGCCAAACAGCCTAACTGGTTTCCGAGAGCCAGCATGGAGGTCCTGGCAGAGAACCTTGAGAGTGTTTTGGCCGGATACGCCGAGCGCGTTGGATATGGCTTCTCCATGGGCGCTTACGGCGCGGTGAAATACGCTGACCTGCTCGGGTTAACGACGATCGTGGCCCTTTCTCCCCAGTCGTCGATCAACAAGGCCGATGTCGGGCGGGAGGATCCAAGATATACCCGGCATTTTCGCCCTTCGCTGCATTCGGGGATGGCCATATCCTCCGGCGACTGCCTGGCTCCTGGTTACATTCTCTTCGATCCAGGCCACCGAGGCGACACGGCGCATGGTGAGCGCGTAATGAGGGCGGCCAGCGAACTGCGTCGGGTTCCCGTGCCATTCACCGGCCACGAGACCGTCCTGGCCTTCGCCAGCACGGCGGGAGCAAATGCTCTGCTCAATGCCTGCCGCTCATTGGACGATCTGATAGTCCGAAGGGTTGTACGGGCAGCATTGGCTGCAAATCCGAACCGAATTCGTGGCCTTGCTTACGCCTGCCTCGCGCGTCATCCCAGGTGGACATTCTCGATTGCCTCTCGATATGCAGAGAAGCTCACGCCCGAGGACGTCGCCAAGTTGCAGTCTCTGGCAAGACGGAAGCTGAAACGTCAACGAGCGGCCAGCCGGTGAACGCCAGAGGTGGATTTCTCGACGCGATTTGGTTGCCGATCCAGGCAGTCTATTTCAAGCATTCTGTCTGACCAACTGCGGTAATTGGAGCATCCGGCTCGACAGGCCCAAAAGGCCGCTGCTCTACATCGGAACAATAACAGGGACTTGCGCAAGCTTGTCGAATCGCTGTGCCGCGGATAAGGGTTGGGCCGTCGAACGGGAAGGCCGCTCATGTCGGAAGGTACGAGGTTGGGTCCTGAATATACGTTCGACGCGATTGCAAATCTTCCGGCATCTCTGGAATACACCGGGGAATTTGGGGCGGAACTCATCCTGTTTACGCCGTTCTGCAATTGGCTGTCGCAGGTCGGCCTCTTGCGGAACCGTACCGTCGTAACCTACGCAGGCATGAAGTGCTTTTACGACGATATGAAGATAGGCCGGCTGATCGAAAAGCCCGAAAAAAGATCCTGGGTGGCGCCGACTGCGCGCCCTGAATGGATGCCCGTAAAAGACGAACATGACTTCGATGGCCGCGGCAAATCGCCATTCCTGGTTTATCCGGATCTCCGGAAGAAGTTCCAGGCCCTGCCGCTCTTGCCGGATCTAAATCTTCGGGAAAAGCCGCTGCTGATCATCCACAACAAGTATAATGTCGAGTGGGGCGCAAGGCCCATCAATTTCCTCAGGTTGTGGCTGCTGGAAGAAGCGTTCAAGGTGCTAAGCGATAGCTTCACGATCGTTTACATCCGCCATGGGATGGGGACGATCGATAATAATTTCAGCACTGACGCGAACGAGATGCAAATTTTTCCGGACCGGGCGCTTCTCGAAAAATATCCCGACATCATCAGCTTCGACGATCTCTATACCCGGCATCGGCAGCAGGGCGGCCTGCAGGATCTGAATACCTTCAAAAACGTTCTTTATAGCCGCTGCTATCACTTCGTCACCGCGCAGGGCGGCGGCGCACATCATATCGCCGCGTTTTCCGGTTCCATTATGATGATCCTCCACCGGCGCGGTTCCGAAAGTCAGTGGGCCTACACCGACGGCTACTACGATTTCATGGCCGGCGTGCCACCCGTGAGATGTGTCTTCTCCTCTGTCCACCGAATGGCGGAGGCGTTAGGCCTGCTAAAGTCCGTGAAGGTCATCGGCGACCGGGTTTTTCTGCTGGGTGAGGGCCGGCAATATCTCGAGGAGTACGCGGCTATCCCGGGCAAGACATTGAAGAAAGCTCGCAAAGACCATCCGGAAGGGTAAGCGGTCGCAGGACCCTGTGACGAGGTCCGCAGAGGTTCAGAAAGGCGCGGGTCCCGAAGGCCCGGCATCCAGCGCCGTCCTGGCAGCCTCCTGCCGAAAGACGAGATCGCCGCCGGCGATCCCGCCCTCTCTCCCGGCAATCAGTCCAGCCGCGCGCCCGACTGCTTCACCACCGCCTGCCACTTCTCGTTCTCGGCCGCGATGTAGCGGTCCAGCGCCTCCGGCCCCAGCGCCTTCGGCGTGCTGCCGATCTCCCGCAGCCGGTCGATCACCGCCGGCTCCGCCACGATCCGCGTCACCAGCTCCGCCAGCTTGTCCACGATCGGCTTCGGCGTCCGCCCCGGCGCCTGGAACCCGAACCAGGCCACCGCCTCGAAGTCCGGCACCCCGGACTCCTTCACGGTCGGCACATTCGGCAGGGCGGGCCAGCGGGTGCCGGCGGTCACGGCCAGGGCCCGCATCCGTCCTGCCGTCAGGTGCGGCAGGTAGCCCGGTAGGTTGTCGATTGCCACGTCGCAACGCCCCGCCATCACGTCCGGGATGATGGAGGCGGTGCCGCGATAGGGGATATGGGTGATGTTCACCCCTGTCTTGAACTTCAGCAGCTCCCCGCAGAGGTGCCCGGAGGTCCCGTTCCCCGGGCTGGCGAAGTTGATGTCGCCGGGCTTCGCCTTCGCCGCCGCCATCAGGTCCTGGAAGGTCCTGAACGGGCTGTCCGCGCCGACGACAACGGCGTTCGGCACCTCGTTGATCAGCGCGACGCTCGTCAGGTCCTTGTTCGGGTCGAAGGGCAGCTTCGTGTAGAGGAACTGGTTGATGCTGGCCGTGCCGATCGTGAAGGTCAGCAGCGTGTAGCCATCCGGCTCCGCCTTCGCGACCATCTCCGTCCCGATATTCCCGCCCGCGCCGGGCCGGTTGTCGATCACCACGGGCTGCCCGAGGATCGCCGCCATCCGCTCGCACACCACCCGCGCGGTCAGGTCCGTCGCCCCGGCGGCCGGGAAGGGGACGATCATGCGGATGGCGCGGGAAGGATAGCCCGCCACGTTCCCCTGCGCCCGCGCCAGGGAAGGCGCGGCAAGGGCCGGCACCGCCAGAAGGGCGCCCCGGCGGGTGATGGAAAGGCCCGGGGAACGGCCAGGAGAACGGCCAGCGGAACCGACAGTCATAACTCTCACTCCACGGTTGCACCGGATCGCCGGACCACATCGCCCCACTTGGCGATCTCGGTCCGCACGAAGGCGGTGAAGGCGGCCGGGCTTGTGCCCCCGTCGGGCGTCAGCCCCGGCATCATGCCACCCAGGTCCGCCAGGCGGGCCTTGGTGGCCGGTTCTTTCACAATAGCGTCGATCTCGGCGCCAAGCTTCTCGACGATCGGGCGCGGCGTGCGCCCCGGGGCTTGGAAGCCGAACCACCCCGTCGCCTCCACGCCGGGATAGCCCTCCTCCGCCGTGGTCGGGCAGTCCGGCAGGGCAGGGGTCCGGCTCGCGGTCGTCACCGCCAGCGCCCGCAGCCGCCCGTCCCGGATATGCCCGATGGCGGAGGGCAGGTTGTCCACCGCCACCTCCACCCGCCCGGACATCACCTCCGCCATCATCGGCCCCGCGCCCCGGAAGGGCACGTGCGACATCTGGATCCCCGCCTCCATCTTCAGCAGCTCCCCCGTGACATGGAGCGAGGTGCCGACGCCGGAGGACCCGATGTTCAGCTTGCCCGGATTGGCCTTCGCATAAGCCACCAGCTCCCGCAGCGTCCTCACCGGCAGGGAATTGGTGACGAAGATCACGTTCGGCACCCGGATCACCAGCCCCACCTCGGTCAGGTCGTCCGGCCGGTAGGGCATGCGGTCGCCATAAAGGGTGTAGTTGATCGCCCCGGAGGAGACGGTCTGCATCAGCAGCAGATATCCGTCCGCCTCACCCTTGGCGACCAGGTCGGACCCGGAATTCCCGCCCGCGCCCGCACGGTTCTCGACCGTGAAAGGCTGCCCGAGCCGGGATTGCAGGCGTTCGGAGACGATCCGCGCCGCCACGTCCGTGGTCCCGGCGGGCGTGAAGGGTACCACCACACGCACGGGTCGCGAGGGATAGGCCCCCTGGGCACCGGCCCGGGAAGGGCGCAAGAGGGCTGGAAGAAGAAGGGCGGGCGCAGCCAGCGCCGCGCGGCGGGACAGGGTCATGGACGGCCTCCTGAAGCGGCCGCGCGCGGGGGTCTGCTGCCCCTCTTCGAGTCGCGGCCGGCGCGCAAGAGGTGCCCCAGCCTCCTACGCCGTGGCAAGGCCCGTCGCACCCCACAAAGGCTTTGCTGGACACCGGCCTCTCCCCGCGCATCCCTCTTCCCGCGCCTGCATCCGATTCCCCGGCTGCGGCGTTGCGCCTCCGGCCGCCCCAACTGACTGCGATGAGGATACGGACCAGCATGGGCTTTCTTCGGACCTATGCCCGCGTGCTCGGGCTCCTCGCCCCGGACAAGTGGGTGGCGATCGGCCTGGCGCTGGCGGCCCTCGCCCTGGCCGGCCTGCAATTCCTGGAGCCCGTCCTCTTCGGCCGCGTGGTCGATGTCCTCTCCGGCGCGGACCGCCAGCCGCAGGACATCGTCTGGCGCCAGGCCACCGCTCTCCTCGTCGTCTGGGGCGCGGTCGGCATCACCGGCATCGCCGCCAACGTCGCCGTCTCCCTCCTCGCGGACCGCATGGCGCACCGCAACCGGCTGGCCGTGATGCACCGCTACTTCCAGCACGTCCTGGCCATGCCGCTCTCCTTCCACGGGGACACGGCCTCAGGGCGGCTGATGAAGATCATGCTGGTCGGCACGGACCACCTCTTCGCCATCTGGCTCTCCTTCTTCCGGGAGCACCTGACCACCTTCATCACCGGCTTCGTCCTGCTGCCGCTGACCTTCCTGATGAACTGGCGCCTCGCCCTCGTGCTGCTGGCCCTGGTGGTCGTCTTCATCGTCGTCGCCGCCTTCGTCGTCTCCCGCACGCAGGAGGCGCAGGAGAAGGCCGAGGGCTTCCAATCCCAGCTCGCCGGCAACGCGCAGGACGCCCTCTCCAACGTCGTCGTCGTCCAGTCCTTCACCCGTCTGGCCGCGGAGGCGAAGCTCTTCGGCGACATCATGCGCCAGGTGTTGGATCACCAGTTCCCCGTGCTGAACTGGTGGGCGGTCGTCTCCGTCCTCACCCGCTCCGCCAGCACCATCTCCGTCATCACCATCTTCGTCCTCGGCACTTGGCTGCACATGCGCGGGGAAGCCACGGTCGGCGAGATCGTCTCCTTCATGGGCTTCGCCACCATGCTTATCGGCCGCCTGGAAGGCGCGGTCGGCTTCGTCTCCCGCCTGCTGATGCAAGTCCCCGGCCTGCGAGAGGTCTTCGGCGTCCTCGACACCCGCTCCTCCGTCCCGGAGAAGCTGGATGCGGTGGACCTCGGCCGCACCGCCGGCCATGTCGCCTTCGAGCACGTCGCCTTCGGCTATCCCGGCGGCGGCAAGATCCTGAACGACGTCTCCTTCGAGGCCCCGCCCGGCAAGACCGTCGCCCTGGTGGGCCAGACCGGCGCCGGCAAGTCCACCGCCATGTCCCTCCTCCAGCGCCTCTGGGACCCGATCGAGGGCCGCGTCACCATCGACGGCCACGACCTGCGCGACATCTCCCTCGAAAGCCTGCGCCGCAACGTCGGCGTGGTCTTTCAGGACGCCATGCTCTTCAACCGCACCATCCGGGAGAACCTCCTCGTCGGCCGCCCCGAGGCCACGCAGGAGGAGCTGGAGCAGGCCTGCCGCATGGCGGAGGCGCACGACTTCATCACCCGCCAGCCCCAGGGCTATGACACCCCGGTCGGCGAGCGCGGCACCTCTCTCTCCGGCGGCCAGAAGCAGCGCCTCTCCATCGCGCGCGCCCTGTTGAAGGATCCCCCGATCCTCATCCTGGACGAGGCCACCAGCGCGCTCGACGCCGCCACGGAGGCCCGCGTCCAGAAGGCCTTGAAGGTCCTGATGGCCGGCCGTACCACCTTCATCATCGCCCACCGCCTCTCCACCATCCGCGACGCCGACGAGATCCTCGTCTTCGAACTCGGCCGCGTGGCGGAGCGCGGCACCTTCGAGGACCTGGTCGCCCAGGGCGGTCGCTTTGCGGAGCTGGTGAAAACCCAGCTCACCGGCACGGACGCAAAGAAGCCGGCGCCCGTTCCGGCCTGACGCCGGGTTCAAGCGGAGGTGAACAGGGACGTTTCCACTTGTAACGTGACGTCCCCGTCATGACACCATCCTCCCAGGGCACATCGCCAGAGGAGGACGTCATGACGATCGCATCCATTCTGCGGAACAAGGGGCGCGAGGTGACCACCGTCGAGGCCGGCCAGTCCCTGCCCGAGGTTGCCCGGACCCTGGTCCGCCACCGCATCGGCGCCGTCCTCGTCCGCGGCGGCGAGGGCCCGCCCCTCGGCATCCTGTCCGAGCGCGACATCGTCCGCCTCTTCGCGGAGGACGAGGCCACGGTGGACAGCCTCACCGCCGCCGACGCGATGACAAAGGTTCTTCATACCGTGACCCCGGACACCCCCATTACCACGGCCCTGGAACTGATGACGGACCGCCGGGTCCGCCACCTCCCCGTGCTGGACGGCGATCGGGTGGTCGGCATCGTCTCCATCGGCGACCTCGTGAAGGCGCGCATCGACGCGGCCGTGGGCGAGGCCGAGGCCCTGAAGGAATACGTCACCACGGGCTGACCCGGCCGGGGCAGGGCAGGGGCCTGGGCCGGCACGGGAACGGTCCGGGCCGGCGTCGCGCCCGATGGGGGCTGGCCCGATCTCCGCCTTGGTGGCAAGGGGCTGTCGCGCCGGCCCGCCGGCACCCAGCCCACAGGTCCGCCCAAGGTCCGCTATGCCCCCCGAATCCAAGATCCGGCCCGAATACGTCCTGACCCTCACCTGCCCCAACCGCCCGGGCATCGTGGCCGCCGTCGCCACCACCATCTTCGAGCGGGGCGGCAACATCCGGGAAGCCCAGCAGTACGACGACGCGGAAAGCCGCCGCTTCTTCGCCCGCATCACCCTGGACCACCCGGAGGACGCGCTGGACCTCCCCGCCCTCCGCGCCGACCTGGAAGGCGTCGCCTCCCGCTTCGGCATGGACTGGACGCTCCGCGACCGCGCCGTCCGCCGGAAGGTCATCGTCCTCGTCTCGAAGTTCGACCACTGCCTGGCCGACATCCTCTACCGCTGGCGCCTGGGCGAGCTTCCGATGGACCTCGTCGGCATTGTCTCCAACCACCCGCGCGAGACCTACCAGCACCTCGACTTCGCCGACGTCCCCTTCCACCACCTCCCCGTCTCCAAGGCCACGAAGCTGGAGCAGGAGGGGGAGGTCTGGCGCGTCATCCGTGAATCCGGCGCCGAGCTCGTGATCCTCGCCCGCTACATGCAGATCCTGTCGGACGGGCTGGCGGCCAAGCTCTCCGGCCGCTGCATCAACATCCACCACTCCTTCCTCCCGGGCTTCAAGGGGGCGCGCCCCTACCACCAGGCCCATGCCCGCGGCGTGAAGCTCATCGGCGCCACCGCCCACTTCGTCACCGCCGACCTCGACGAAGGCCCGATCATCGAGCAGGACGTGGAGCGCATCTCCCACAACGACACGCCCGACGACCTCGTCCGCCAGGGCCGCGACATCGAACGCCGCGTCCTCTCCCGCGCACTCCTCTGGTGGCTCGAGGACCGGGTGTTGCCGAACGGCTCGCGCACGGTCGTATTCCGGGACTGACGCCCGGGCAGCCCGGCGGGCGTCACCCCGCCCGCCGGTCGTCCCCCACCCCCGCCCGCAGCTTCTGCGTCATCGCCGCCCCGTCAGAGGTGCCGCAGGAAGGTCAGGCTGGGTGCGAAGAAATATTCTCCCCCGCGCATCGTAACGAAGTCGGCGAAGCTGAACTGGATCGTCCCGGCCGCATGGTCGCCGTACCGTCGCGGCCAGGACTGCTTCAGCCCCGATCCGGCCGGTTGCCCGATGAGCGCGTCCAGCATCTCCGGAAGACCGTTACGCGGAAAATCCGGGTTGTTCGCCCAGTTGACCTGCGTGAACTCGAACTGGTCCGCGAGGTCCCGATTATAGGCCATGAAGAGCAGGCCCACATCGCGCGAAGGAAGCTTCGGCGCGACCTGCGCCTCGAAATCCCCCTCGGACTCGACGTCCGGCAGGTCCTTCGGTTCCACCTTGCGGGGAACGTCCTCGTAGGGAATCCCCCGCCGTAGCATCAGGTGCTTCCTCTCGTCCCCGGGCTCCTCGAAGCCGCCGGTCCCCCGCGGGTTCGTCTTCCGGATATGCGCGTGGAACGGGCAGCGCGCCCCGGCACGGTCCTGGTCGTAGTTGAAGTTGTTCGGCGGCGTGCCGCCTCGGGCCGTGCCCGACAGGGTGACCGGCGTGCCGTCCTCGAACCGCCCCACCGCATAGGCCCCGGCCAGTTCCCGCGCCCCGCCCGTCAGCCCCAGGGCGGTGGCGAGCTTCTGCTCGCGGCGCTTGAAACCCAGCACGTCCTGGTCAAGCTTGCGGAAGATGAAGTAGCTGCCGAAGCTCACCCCGTCGTCCGTGCCCGGATCCGGGACGAGCGCCACGCCGAGTGGGGCGTGGGGGTTCCATTCGTCCAGGCCGCCCTCGTGCCCCTCCCTTGCCAAGTCCTCGAGAAGGGGAAGTGGCTGGCTCCGGCCATCGACATAGCCGAAGTGCTCGATACCCTCGCCGCGCTCGTCGAAGATGGCCTTCCCCTTCTGCTCGGCGAGGATGCTGCCCCCGGCGCCCCGGAGCAGCGCGACGATCGCCACCCGCTTCGGCGCGACCTCCTCGGGTGACCTGCCGCCAATCAGGATCATCCCGTCGACTTGGCCGCGGAACGCCGCGTCCCAGGATTCCACCGGCGGATCACCGAGTTGCGCGGCCTTCATGCCCTTCCGGAAGCTGGGGTCGGCCGGCACGCGGCCGGCGGCGACGTCCAGCGCGGCATAGCCGGTCGCGGACAGCATGGTGGCCACGAAAGCTCCTCCGGGCGGCCCGCCCGCATGGAACTGTCTGGCCTCGTCGAGCTGGTCGAGGGCGCTGATCATGTGGTCGCGGGCGATGCTCCGCAGGGCTGCCCGCATCTCCGCCCGCCGTCCGGCATCGATCCGGAAGAACACGTTGACCGTGTGATGCCTCCCATGGCCCTTCAGGATGTTCCCCTGTAGCCGTCGGAGCATCACCTCCTCGCTCTCGTTGGCGTTCATCCAGGAAAGCGCCTTGTCGAGGTTTACGGCCATGGGATCGGTCCTTTGATCGCGTCGGGGTCAGCGTGATCTCCCGAAGGGGCGACCCGAAGCCGGCAGCGACGCATCGCACGTGGCGTCATCTCCGAAGCTCCGTCCGGCGCTACCCGGAACGCCCGGGCGAGGATGATTTGATTTCGATTTCGAATCAATATTGGCATTAAACTCACCTGCGTCGGATGGCCGCCACCGACGCCGCGTGCTGGGCACGGACATTCCCCGGTCCGGTCGGCACCCCAGCCCCGCCCGCGGCGCGCTTGACCCCGGGGAAGGGCGGTGCCACCTCTCCCGACCCCATTTCCCTACAGGTCAGGCCAAGCCACCCCCATGCCCGCGATCACGCTGCCCGACGGTTCCGTTCGATCCTTCGACGGTCCTGTCACGGGCACCACCGTGGCCGCGTCCATCGGCCCCGGCCTCGCCAAGGCCGCCCTGGCCATGGAGGTGAACGGCGCCCTCAAGGACCTCTCAGTCCCCATTGAGGCCGATGCACGCCTCCGCTTCATCACCCGCAAGGACCCCGAGGCCCTCGGGATGATCCGCCACGACGCCGCCCACGTGCTCGCGGAGGCCGTGCAGGAACTCTTCCCCGGCACCCAGGTCACGATCGGCCCGGCCATCGAGAACGGCTTCTACTACGACTTCGCCCGCAACGAGCCCTTCACGCCCGAGGACTTCCCGGCCATCGAGGCCAAGATGCGGGAGATCATCGCGCGCAACGCGAAGTTCGAGCGCGAGGAATGGCCGCGCGAGGAGGCCATCGCCTTCTTCGAGAGCCGTGGCGAGCGCTTCAAGGCCGAGCTGATCCGCGACCTGCCCGAGAGCGAGACGATCAGCATCTACCGCCAGGGCGATTGGCTGGACCTCTGCCGCGGCCCGCACATGCGCGGCACGGGCGACATCGGCGCCGCCTTCAAGCTGCAGAAGGTCGCCGGCGCCTACTGGCGCGGCGACCACCGCAACCCCGTCCTCTCCCGCATCTACGGCACCGCCTGGCGCGACGCGAAGGAACTCGAAGCCCACCTCACCATGCTGGAGGAGGCGGAGAAGCGCGACCACCGCCGCATCGGCAAGGAGATGGACCTCTTCCACCTGCAGGAAGAGGCCACGGGCAGCATCTTCTGGCATCCCAAGGGCTGGCGCCTCTACCGCACGGTGGAGGACTACATGCGCCGCCGCCTGGACGCCTCCGGCTACGACGAGGTCCGCACCCCCCAGCTCGTGGACCGCAAGCTCTGGATCGAGTCCGGCCACTGGGAAAAGTTCCGGGAGAGCATGTTCATCGCCACGGTGGAGGACGAGTCCGAGAAGGACCGCGTTCTCGCCCTGAAGCCCATGAACTGCCCCTGCCACGTGCAGATCTTCAACCAGGGCATCCGCAGCTACCGCCAGCTTCCCCTCCGCATGGCCGAATTCGGCGCCTGCCACCGCTACGAGCCCAGCGGCGCCCTGCACGGCATCATGCGCGTCCGCGCCTTCACGCAGGACGACGCCCATATCTTCTGCACCGAGGACCAGATCGCCTCGGAGACGGTCCGCTTCGTCGCGCTCCTCTCCTCCATCTACCGCGACTTCGGCTTCGAGAGCTTCCGCGTGAAGTTCAGCGACCGCCCGGAGAAGCGCGCTGGCACCGACCAGACCTGGGACCGCGCCGAGGGCGCCCTGCGGGAAGCCTGCGCCACCGCCGGCGTGGAATATGAACTGAACCCGGGGGAGGGCGCCTTCTACGGCCCCAAGCTTGAGTTCGTCCTGCGCGACGCCATCGGCCGCGACTGGCAGTGCGGCACCCTCCAGGTCGACTTCGTCCTGCCGGAGCGCCTGGACGCCGAGTACGTCGGCGAGGACGGCGCCAAGCACCGCCCGGTCATGCTGCACCGCGCCATCCTCGGCAGCTTCGAGCGCTTCCTCGGCATCCTCATCGAGGAGCATGCCGGCCGCTTCCCCCTCTGGCTCGCCCCCGTCCAGGTGGTCGTCGCCAGCATCGTGGACGATGCCGCCCCCTATGCCGAGGAGGTGGCCGAGGCCCTGCGCGCCGCCGGCATCGCCGCCAGCACCGACATCCGGAACGAGAAGATCAACCGCAAGATCGCCGAGCACATCGAGGCCCGCGTCCCGATCCTGGCCGTCGTCGGCCGGCGCGAGGCCGAGGAGCGCAACCTTGTCCTCCGCCGTCTCCCCGGCCGCGAGCAGGAAACCCTGCCCCTGGCGGAGGCCATCGCCCGCCTGGTCGCGGAATCCGCCCCGCCGGACCGTGCCGGCAGCTTCGCGACCACGGCCGAAGCCTAGGCTTCGGCCACGGGTGCGGGCGCGTAACAAGCCCGCTCCCGCCCCGCCGGTCGCAAAAACCGGCTTGACCTCTCTGCGCGACGGTTGCAGACGCCGCCGCCGCGCACCATAACTCCATCCCTACACCACAACAGGAGACTACCCCTGGCCCGAGGCCCAATGCCCAACAGCCTCCCGACCCGCGACGGACCGCGGGTAAACGAGGAGATTCGCTCGCCCCAGGTCCGGCTGATCGATCAGGACGGCGAGATGATCGGCGTGATGACCGCGCGCGACGCGCTGGCCCGTGCCTATGAGGTTGGTCTGGACCTGCTGGAGATCAGCCCGAACGCTGATCCGCCCGTCTGCAAGATCACCGACTTCGGCAAGTTCAAGTACGAGCAGCAGAAGAAGGCGAACGAGGCGCGCAAGCGCCAGAAGGTCGTGGAGATCAAGGAGATCAAGGTCCGTCCGAATATCGACGACCACGACTACGAAGTGAAGATGCGGCAGATGAAGAGCTTCATCGAGGAAGGCGACAAGGTGAAGGTCACCCTGCGCTTCCGCGGGCGCGAGATGGCCCACCAGGACCTCGGCGCCAAGGTGCTGGAGCGCATCCGCAACGAGATGGCGGAGGCCGTGAAGGTGGAATCCATGCCCCGGCTGGAAAACCGCCAGATGATCATGGTGCTCGCACCGAAGTAGGCCGCCCTCCTTCAGGCCGCCCGAAAAGCCGGCGCCCCCACAGGGCCGCCGGCTTTTTCATGCTCACCGCTCAGAGCGGCGCGCCGCGGTTGCTGTCGATCGTCGTCGGCGTCTCGTTCAGCAGGCGGCTGGTGCTCGGGTCCCGGCGCAGCGGGTTCGTCCCCTCATTCGTCCGGTCTGCCACCACCGGCCCGCAGGCCGAGAGCACCAGCAGCGCCGCGCTCGCCACAAGAAGCCCGATGCGGCTCATGGACCAGATCCTCTCTTCCACCGATCCCGGTCCAACGGCCCGGGGACCCGCAAGATGCCTCAGCGGTTCGCCAGGTCCACCAGCGCCGCCGCCAGCACCCGCGCCCCCGCCGCCAGCTGCCCCGGCGTGGAATACTCCGCCGGGTTGTGGCTCACCCCCTTGCGGCAGGGCACGAAGATCATCCCCGTCGGGCAGAGCGGCACCATGAACTGCGCGTCGTGGAAGGCCCCGCTCGGCAGCGCCAGGGATGCCAGCCCCTGCGCGTCGGCGGCCGCCTGCACCGCATCCGTCACCAGCGGGTCGAACTCCACGGGCAGCGCGTGGAACCGCTCCGTCACCGTCACGTCGCAGCTCTTCACCGCGCTGCGGATCGTCGGCTCGATCGCGTCGCCATTGGCGATCAGCAGCTCCTTGTCAGGGTGCCGGAAGTCGATGGTGAAGCGCGCCACGTCGGCCACCGTGTTGGAGGTGTTCGGCATCACCTCGATCTGCCCCACCGTGAAGCGCAGCACGTCCGTCGGGTCCGTCATCAGCGCGTTCAGCGCGTTGATCGCCCGCACCATGTCCTGCACCGCGTCCCGCCGGGTGGAGACGGGGGAGGTCCCGGCATGCGCCGTCTCCCCCCGCACCTCCACGATGAACCAGCGGCTCCCCTGGATCCCCGTGACGACGCCGATATCCTTCCCCTCGGCCTCCAGCCGCGGCCCCTGCTCGATATGCGCCTCCAGATAAGCGAAGGGCTTGCCCCCCAGCGGACGGTGGGAGAGGTCCGCCTCCGCCTTGCGGTGCTCGTCCAGCGCCTGGCGGAAGGTCACCCCCTCATGGTCCGCCACCGCGTCCCAGGCCGTGGCGGGCTTGTAGTGCGCATAGGCCATGCTCCCCATGCAGCCCGGCGCGAAGCGCCCGCCCTCCTCGTTCGTCCAGGCCACCACCTCGATCGGCCGCACGGTCTGCACGCCCGCCTCGCGGATCGCCTGCACCGCCTCCAGCGCCGCGATCACGCCCCAGATTCCGTCGAAGCGCCCGCCATTGGGCTGGGTGTCCATGTGGCTGCCCGTCAGCACCGGGGCAGCCGCCGGATCCGTTCCCTCATGCCGCAGGAACAGGTTGCCGATCTCGTCCACCGAAACGGCCAGGCCCAGCCCCTCCGCCCAGGAGATCACCAGCCGCCGCGCCTCCCGGTCCAGCGGGGTCAGGCAGGCCCGGTTCACCCCCGGCGACCCGTCCGTGCCGGTGATGGCGCCGAGCTTCGCCAATTCCATCAGCCGGTCCCATTGCCGGGCCTCACTCACGGCCGCGATCAGGTTGGGGGCGGTGCTGGCGCTCATCGGGAACCTTCCATGGCAGGGGACGCCCGGCATTTGCGGCGCCGTCCCCCCTAAGATCAACCCGCCGCCCCACCGATTTCGCGAGAGGCACGGTAACCCAGTCCTTGCCGCAAGGCGGCACGCCACGTGCTAAGCCGTTGCAAACCCCGGTGCCGAGCCGGGATCGCTCCGCGACCCAGAAAAACCCCCAGAAGATCCCTCCGGGAGCCGCCATGCCGGACGCCAAGCCAGCCCAGACCGCGCCCCAGCCCATGGGCGGACCCGCGCCCGGCCCCGAAGCCCTCGCCGCCCTCGCGTCCGAGGTCCGCCGCCAGCTCGGCCTCCTCGACTACCCCCGCCACCCCTGGGTCCCCTCGCGCGGCGAGGGCGTGCTGGATGTCGCCATCATCGGCGCCGGCCAGACCGGCCTCGCCACCGCCCACGGCCTCCTGCGCGAAAGGGTGCAGCGCGTCCGGGTCTTCGACGCCGCGCCCAAGGGCGGCACCGGCGTCTGGACCACCTTCGCCCGCATGCGGACCCTCCGCACGCCGAAGCACGTCACCGGCCCCGACCTCGGCATCCCCGCCCTGACGCCGCGCGCCTTCTTCACGGCGCGGGACGGCGAGGCCGCCTGGGAGAACCTGCACAAGATCGGCCGCGTGGACTGGCAGCGCTACCTGGACTGGCTGGAGGAAACGCTGAACCTCCCCGTCGCCCACGGCCACCGCCTGCTGCGGATCGGCCGCACCGAGGCCCGCGCGCCCCTCGAACTCACCTTCTCCACCCCGGGGGGCGAGACGGTGATCCGCGCCCGCAAGCTCGTCCTCGCCACGGGGATGGACGGCATGGGCGGCTGGTCCATCCCGGCGCCCTTCGACACGCTGCCGCCCGCCCGCGTCTCCCACACCTCCGGCCATGTGAACTTCGAGGCGCTGATGGGGAAGCGCATCCTCGTCGTCGGCGCCGGCGCCTCCGCCTTCGACAACCTCGCCACCGCGCTGGAAGCCGGCGCCGCCCACGCCACCATGCTCGTCCGCCGCCGCCAGATGCCGCGCGTGAATCCCTTCCGCTGGATGGAGCAGTCCGGCTTCCTCGGCCAGCTCTACAGCCTGCCGGACGCCCTGCGCTGGCGCTTTATGCAGCACATCTTCGCCCTCAACCAACCGCCGCCGCAGGAATCCTGGAACCGCGTGGCCGAGGACCCGCGCTTCGAGCTGCACATGGGCAGCCCAGTCACCGCCGTGCGGGAGGAGGGCGCCGAGGTCGTCGTGACCACCCCCCGGGCGGAGCACCGCACCGACCACGTCATCGTCGGCACCGGCACCGCCTTCGACCTCTCCCTCCGCCCGGAACTCGCTCCTTTCGCGGCACACGTCCTTCTCTGGCGCGATGCCTATACCCCGCCCAAGGGCCTGGAATTCCCGGCCCTGGGCGCCTGCCCCTACCTGCGCGACGACTTCTCCCTGCGCGAGAAGACCCCGGGCGCCGCACCCTTCCTGCACCACATCCACATCATCAACTACGGCTCCACCGCCTCGATGGGTCTCTCCGGCGCCAGCATCTCCGGCATGAAGTACGGCGCCACGCGCCTCGTGGACGGCATCTGCCGCCGCCTTTGGCAGGAAGACGCCGAATTCCACCTCCAGGACCTCCTAACCTATGACGAGCCCGAGCTGACGAGCGACATCCCCCAGGAGCTTCCCGGCGCCGCAACGGCCCTGGTGGCGGAGTGACGGACATGAAGCCCTCCGCCCTCTCCACCCACGTCCTCGACACCGCCGCCGGCATCCCTGCCGAGGGCATGGCGATCGAGCTCTGGCGCATGGAGCCCGAACCGCGGCGGCTGGTCCGCACGATCACCAACGCCGATGGCCGCACCGACGCCCCGCTCCTTCCCCCCGAGACCTTCGCCCCCGGCCGCTACGAGCTTCGCTTCGAGGCCGGCCCCTACTTCGCCGCCCGCGGAGCCGACCCCGGCTATCTCGGCACGGTGGTCCTGAACGTCGGCCTGCGGGAAGGACAGGGGCACTACCACGTACCCCTTCTCCTCTCCCCCTGGTCCTACTCGACCTACCGGGGCAGCTGATTTCATTAAAGATCGGTCATTAATTGGGGGAAATGCGCCCGAATCATACAAGAACCCCGCCGCACATCAGCTAGGCTGACCGCAGCGCCTGCGATCGAGCTGGCGCTGGACAACACAGGGAAGCCCCCCCAATGCACCACTCACGCGCGCTCCTGCGGGTCACGGCCATCGCCGCGCTCGCCACCCTCGCCGCCTGCGCCAACGCCGTCCCGCCCCCTGCGCCGACCACCGAGCCGATGCGCGGCGCCCCGCTGCCGGTCGGCTCCCAGGCGCCCGTCTCCGGCCCTGCCCCGGCGATCACCACGGAGCCGATGCGCGGCGCCCCGCTGTCCTCCGGCAGCAGCGGCGCCGTCAACCGCAGCAGCACCGTCCCGGATATCGGCACGGAGCCGATGCGCGGCGCCCCGCTCCCCTCCAGCACGGACCAGCGGACCCGCTACTGAGCCGAGCGGACGCGGCCGCGCCTTTCGGGCGCGGCCGCAACCCGGCCGGAAAAGCCCGCCGCAACGGTCGGCTGTCCCTCCAACCCTCAGCCGCCCGCGCAACCCCTGGCGGCCGGCCTGATCCCCGCCACAACACCGCCGGGGATGGCAGCACGCACGGGACAGGCCTGGCGACCTTCGGACCCTCACCCCCCGTAGGGGGAGGGGTCATCCAGCCCCGGCGGTGCCGATACCTCCCGGTCGCGCAGGATCAGCGTCGCATCGTTCTCCGACACCTTGTTCGCCCGCTTGCTCACCGGCCAGCAGGCCAGCCACTCCGGCGGGCAGGGCCGCAGCAGCCCCAGCAGGGTCTCCACCGAGGCCTCCTCCTCCCCTAGCCAGCCCCCCCAGGCCTCCCTGGGCAGGATCACCGGCATCCGGTGGTGCAGGGGCGCCTGCTTCGGATTCGCTTCCGTGGTGATGATGGAATAGGTCCGCAGCCAGTGCCCCTCCGGGTCCTTCCATCCCTCCCAGATCCCCGCAAGCGCCATCGGCTCCCCTCTCGCCAGGGCCACCGCGAAGGGCTGCTTCGGGTCCCGGGTCTTCGCCGTCCCCTGCGCCTCCTTCGGTGAGAGCCACTCGTAGAACCCATCCGCCGGCACCAGGCAGCGCCGCTTCGCGAAGGCGTCGCGGAAGGAAGGCTTCTCCGCCACCCCGTCCGCCCTCGCATTGATCAGCCGCGCCCCGTCCTTCGCATCCTTCGCCCAGTGGGGCACCAGTCCCCAGCGCAGCAGGTCCATCTGGCGCTGCCCCGTCTCCGGATTCCGCCGCAGCACGACCCCGTCCTGCGTCGGCGCGACATTCCAGTTCGGCGCGAAGTTCGGCAGCGCTGCCGCGTCCGGCACGGCGAAATAGTCCCGCAGCCCCGTCGGGTTCCGCTGGAGAAAATACCGTCCGCACATCGCGCCCCTCCGTTGCAATCCGTCATCCACCACGCCGGGGCAGGGGGGCAACCGCGCCCAACCGCCCACGTTCTTAACCCAGAGCAACACGGCAAGGAGACAACGCCATGGCGATCGACAAGGACCGCGTCGAGGGTTCCCTGAAGCAGGCCGGGGGCGCCATCAAGGAGAACCTGGGTGCCGCCGTCGGCGACAAGAAGATGGAGGCCGAGGGCGCTGCCAAGCGCGCCGAAGGCAAGGTTCAGAATGCCGCTGGCGGCGTGAAGGACGCGGTGCGGGACGCCGCCGACAAGGCCTGATCCACCGCGGATCGGAAGGGAAGGGCGGGCGGCCGGCAGGCCCCCGCCCTTCTTCCGTTCAGAAGGGCAGGATCGCGTCCAGCACCTGCTGTCCGTAGCGCGGCGCCTGCACGTCGCTCACCGTTCCCCGCCCGCCATAGGCGATCCTCGCCTCCGCAAGGCGGTCGTGCTGCACGGTGTTGTCGCTGGCAATGTCCTGCGGCCGGATGATCCCCGCGATGCTCAGATCCCGCATCTCCTGGTTCACCCGCACCTGCTGCCGCCCGCTCACCACGAGATTTCCGTTCGGCAGCACCTGCGTCACCGTCGCCGCGACGCGCATCGTCACCGCCTCCGTCCGCCGGATCTCTCCCTTACCGACCGAGGAATTCGCCGAGGACGCCTCAAGCAGCTTCGACGGATCGATCCCGTTCGGCAGGAACCGCGCATAGGATGCGTCCAGCCCCAGCAGTCGCGGGATCCCCATGTTCTCCGAGTTGTCGCGGCTCCGCCCCGTGCTGTTCGACAGCGCCGCGTTGTCGTTAATCGAGACGAGCACCGTGATCAGATCGCCCACCGCCGCCGCCCGCTGGTCCCGCAGAAAGGTCCGGCTCCCCGGCCGCCACAGGCTGTTCGCCACCAGGTTGCGCGAATCCTGCGGCGCCGGCATCGGCATCGAAATCGGCCGGTAATCCGGATTCCGCGTCGGATCGGCGATCGGCGCCATCTCCGGCGCGTGCCCGATCCGCGCCAGCCGCTCCGCCGTCCCGCACCCCGCCAGCAGTAGCACCGCCAGCAGCGCCGAGCCCTTCGCCACGGCCCGCATCAGCGGCCCACCGGCACGCTGCCAAAGGCCACGCGCACCCGGCCCGGCCCGATCGCCTCGGCTTCCACGACGGTGCGGGAGGAGAGGTTCATCACCGGCACCGTCTCGCCCCGCGCCGCCGGCGCCATGGCCCGTCCCTGCGCGCTCATGCTCATTCCCGGACCCTCCACCAGCATCGTCACCACCGCGTTCTTCTCGATCACCGGCGGCGCCGAGAGGTCCGCCAGCGCGAACCCCACGCCCTCACCCATCGGCCGGCGCAGCGCCTTGCCCACCACCTGCCCGGGATCGCTCGCCAGCCCCGCGCGCACCCGCTCCACCCGCTGCCGCACCAGCCGCAGGTCGCCGGGCGCCACCACCTCGCCCAAGCCCAGCCGCCGCGTCGCCACCACCACCGCCGCCGTCGACACCGCCCGCCCTGCCAGCCGCACCCGCAGCGTCGGCATCCCCTCCGCAACCACCACCAGCGTGCCAGCAAACCGGTTCGTCGCCGCCTCGAACACTGTCTGCTCCAGCGCCAGCTGGACGAAGGCCGCCAGCGGCACCATCGGCGACTGGAATCCCGGAAGCTCCAACTCCGCGAGCGGATCCAACCCCATCCGGCCGAGCACGCCGCGCAGCAGGTCCATCACCTCGTCCCGTGGCACGGCACGCCCGGGACGCTCCACCACCACCGTGTCCGCCGCCGTCAGCGGTCGCCACACCACGCCGCTTCCCCGCGCGATGGCCAGAAGCTGCGCCGACTCCACCACGATCCGTCGCCCCGGCGCCGGCGCCGGCCCGACCACGCGCCCCTCATTCGCCCCCGCCCCGTCGAACAGGTCGGAGAGCCGGATCACCGAATCCTCCACCACCGCCAACGGCCGCAACACCGCGAGATCCGCCCGCGCCACCCCCGGCAGCAGCAGCGCGGCGGCCAGCAGCAGCGCCCGCATCACTTCAGCCGCGCAATGGTGCTGAGCATCTCGTCGCTCGCCGTGATCACCTTGCTGTTCATCTCATAGGCGCGCTGAGCCGTGATCAGGCTCGTGATCTCCTGCACCACGTTCACGTTCGAGGTCTCGATGAACCCCTGCATGATGTTCCCGAATCCCGGCGCTCCCGGCGCCCCCTGCTGCGGCGCGCCGGATGAGGCCGAGGCCAGCAGCAGGTTGTCCCCCACCGCCTCCAACCCGCCCTCGTTCGCGAAGATCGCCAGCTGGAACTGCCCGATATTCTGCGTCGCCGTCTGCCCGGCCAGCTTCACCAGCACCTCGCCGTTCCCGTTGATCGTCACATCCGTCGCATTGGCGGGAATGGTGACGCCCGGCATCACCGGATACCCCTCCGCCGTCACGATCGTCCCCTCCGGCGAAAGCCCCAATGTCCCGTCCCGCGTATAGGCCGTCTCGCCGGAGGGCAGCTGCACCTGCAACATCCCGTTGCCGCGGATGGCAATGTCGAACTTGTTCTCCGTCTGCTGCAGGCTGCCCTGCTCGTGGATGCGGTACACACCCGCTGTCCGCACCCCCAACCCCACCTGCGCGCCGGAGGGCAGTGTCGTCCCCGTGTCCGACGACTGCGACCCCACCCGCCGCATGTTCTGGTACATCAGGTCCTGGAACTCCGCCCGCCGGCGCTTGAATCCCGTCGTGCTCATGTTCGCGATGTTGTTGGAGATGACCTCGACATTCGTCTGCTGGGCCATCATGCCCGTGCCGGCCGTCCAGAGCGCGCGCATCGCCTAAACCCCTCCCACCCGCATCAGCTTCGCTTCCGCAGGATGCGCTCCACGGCACCGGAAAGCCGATCGCCCTCCTTCTCCGCGAACTGCGCCATGAACTGAAATTCCCGCATCTCCGCCGTCAGCCGCGTCAGCTCCGACACCGGCTGCACGTTGCTGCCCTCCACCGCACCCTGCACCAGCGCCGGCCGCTCCACGGGCTCCGGCGCCTGCCCAGGTGACGCGGCGAGAAGCCGGCTCCCCTCCGCCACCAGGTCCTGCCCATCCTCGAAGCGCACCACCCGGATCCGCCCGATCTCGCCGTTCTCGCTCCGCAGCGTGCCGTCGCCCCGGATCACCAGCCGCGTGTCGCCCGGCGCCATCTGCAGCGGGTTTCCGCCCGCGCCCAGCAGCGCGTTCCCCTCCATGTCCACCACCGTCCCCTCCGGCCCCAGCGAGAACCGGCCCGCCCGCGTGTAGCGCTCCCCGCGCGGCGTCTGCACCGCGAAGAAGCCCGCGCCGGAGATAGCGACGTCCAGCGGATTCCCTGTCGTCTGCACCGGCCCCGGCGCCTCCTCGCGCCAGGTCGCCCGGTCCTGCGTGAAGTACGCGCTCTCGCCGCCCGGCACCGCCGCCGCCTCGCGCTGCCGCTCCAGATAGGCGGTAAATACCGGCCGCGACGCGCGGAACCCCGGCGTCTCCGCATTCGCCATGTTGTGCGCCAGCACGTCCACCGCGCGGTTCTGCGCCACCAGCCGCGAGAGGGCGATGTAGCCAGGATTGTCCATCCGCGCCGCTAGCCTCTTGCCGTCCGGACCGGGAGCATGCCCGGGGATGCTTACCAAAGCGTTGCCCGCGCCCATCCCCCGCGAACCGGCAAAACCTGCCGCCCGGCAACGCTCCGTTAACCCGTCCCCACCACACTCGCCCCATCGGAACGGCAGGAAGCACCCGACCCTATGGCCCATGCGGCGGCACTCTCGGCGGACGGAGCGGCGGCCCCGAAGAAGGGCGGCAGGAAGAAGCTGGTCCTCCTCGCCCTGCCACTGCTGCTCGGCGGCGCCGGCGCCGGCCTCTGGTTCAGCGGCCTCCTCCCCTTCGGCAAGGCCGCCGAGCACGGAGAGGAGCACGCCGCCGCCCCTGCCGGACACGGCGCCCCCGCACTCCCGCAGCAAGCCGCCAGGCCCCCCGTCTTCCTCGACCTGCCGGAGGTGCTGACCAACCTCAACGTCACCGGCCGCCGCGCCACCTTCATCCGCCTGAAGGCGAAGCTGGAACTCGCCTCCGAGGCCGATGCCGCGGCCGTCCAGGCCGCCATGCCCCGCCTGCTCGATCTCTTCCAGACCTACCTGCGGGAGATGCGGCCGGAGGAGCTGCGCGGCAGCCAGGGCACCTATCGCCTGCGGGAGGAACTGCGGAACCGCGCCTCCCTCGCGGCCAGCGCCGCCAAAATCCAGGACGTCCTCTTCATCGAGATGATCGTCCAGTGAGTGAGGAGGACGACCTCGCCGCCGCCTGGGGCGCCTCGCTGGAGGAGGAAGCCCCCGCCAGCGCCGATTCCGCCCGCGTCCTGAACCAGGCCGAGATCGACAGCCTCCTCGGCTTCGACAGCGAGCGGGTCGACGACTCGAAATCCGCCATCGAGCGCATCATCGGCAGCGGCCTCGTCTCCTACGAGCGCCTGCCGATGCTCGAGATCGTCTTCGACCGCCTCGTGCGGCTGATGAGCACGACGCTCCGCAACTTCACCTCCGACAACGTGGAGGTGTCGATCGACGGCATCACCTCCCTCCGCTTCGGCGACTACCTCAACTCCATCCCGCTCCCCGCCATGCTCGCCGTCACCAAGGCGCGCGAATGGGACAACTACGGCCTGATGGTCGTCGACTCCGCCATGATCTACTCCGTCGTGGACGTGCTGCTCGGCGGCCGCCGCGGCACGGCCGCCATGCGCATCGAGGGCCGCCCATACACCACCATCGAGCGCACGCTGGTGGAGCGCCTCATCACCGTCATCCTGCGCGACGTCTCCGCCGCCTTCGACCCCCTTTGTCCCGTGGAGTTCCAGTTCGAGCGGCTGGAGGTGAACCCCCGCTTCGCCGCCATCTCCCGCCTCTCCAACGCCTGCATCCTCGTGAAGCTCCGCGTTGAGATGGAGGACCGCGGCGGCAAGGTGGAGCTGCTCCTCCCCTACGCCACGCTGGAACCCGTCCGCGAGCTCCTCCTGCAGCAGTTCATGGGCGAGAAGTTCGGCCGCGACTCCATCTGGGAGAACCACCTCGCGGACGAGCTGCGCCACACCGACGTCGCCCTCGACGTGGTGCTGGACGAGCAGCCGCTGCCGCTCTCCACGGTCGTCAACCTCAAGCCCGGCGACCGCATCACCCTCAATGTCGGCCCCGGCGCCCCCGTGCGCCTCCGCTGCGGCGAGGTCCCCCTCTTCGAGGCCATGCTCGGCCGTCGCGAGAACCGCCTGGCCGTGCGGATCGAGCGCGAGCTGAAGCGCGCGGGAACGGAGGAGGCGGCATGACCGCGCTCGAATGGTGCGTGCAGGGCACCCTGCTGCTGCTCCTGCTCGCCGCGCTGCCTTTCATTCTTCGGCTTGAACGCGGCCTTTCCGCCCTGTGCCAGGACCGCGCCGCGATGGCCGAGGGCACCCGCGGCTTCGAACTCGCCGCGCGCGAGGCCGGGTCCACCCTCTCCGGCCTGCGCGTCGCGCTGGAGACCGGCGCCCGCCAGTCCGCCAGCGCCGAATCGCTGCGCGACGACCTGCGCTTCCTCGTCGAGCGCGCGGAAAGCCTCGCCGACCGCCTGGACACCCTCATCCGCCAGGGCCGCCCGCCCGCTGTGCCAGCACACGCCCCGATCCCGGCGGCGGAGGAAGCCGCCCCCCGAAGCCAGGCCGAGCGCGACCTGCTCCGCGCCCTTCGGATGGCCCGCTGATGCCCCCGCTCCCGCGCATCCCGCACCCGCGACTGGTCCCGGCCATCCTCGTCGCCTGTGCCGGCCTCGCTCTGGTGAAGGCAGGCTCCCTCTGGCAGGCAGCGCCGGGGGAGGGGCTTCTGGTCGCCAGCGCCGTCGCCTCCTCCCCGCCACCCGCGCCTGCGAAGCCCGCCGCTCCCCCGCCTGCGCCGACACCTCCGCCCGCCAATCCCGTGGACCAGGCCGAGCGCGACCTCCTCGGCAACCTGCGGGAGCGCCGCACGCAGATGGAGGCCCGCGAGGCCGCCATCGCCGCACGCGAGGCCGTCCTCGCCGCCGCCGAGCGCCGTTTGACCGCACGCCTCGACGAGATGGCCGCCCTGAAGTCCCGCCTGGAGGCGCTGGAGCGGGGCAGGGGGGAGCGCGAGGAGGCCGGCTGGCGCGGCCTGGTGAAGACCTATGAATCGATGCGCCCGCGCGATGCCGCCACCGTTTTCGACGATTTGGAAATCTCTGTGCTCGTACAGATCGTCCATCGGATGCGGGAAGCGAAGACCGCCCCGATCCTCGGCGCCATGCGCCCGGATCGGGCCCGCACGCTGACGGCGGAGCTCGCCAGGCTCCGCGCGGCCGACAACAGGACGGATTGAAAGGAGAGCGATGCCGATGGACAAGAACACCAACGTGCTGATCGTCGACGACTACAAGACGATGCTGCGCATCATCCGGAACCTCTTGAAGCAACTCGACTTCAACAACGTCGAGGAGGCGACGGACGGGCAGGAGGCCCTCTCCAAGCTCCGCGCCGGCAATTTCGGCCTCGTCATCTCCGACTGGAACATGGAGCCGATGACGGGGCTCGACCTGCTGAAGGAGGTGCGGGCCGACGCCCGGCTGAAATCCACCCCCTTCATCATGATCACCGCCGAGAGCAAGACGGAGAACGTGGTCGCCGCCCGCGCCGCCGGCGTCTCGAACTACATCGTCAAGCCCTTCAACGCGGAGACGCTGCGCGACAAGATCGAGAAGGTGATGGCCCATGCCTGAGTCCGCCGCCGACATGGTGCGCCCGGAGATCGCCCTCCAGGTCATGTCCAACCTGAACCGCACCGAGACCGCACTGCTGGCCGAGCTCGAATCGCTCGGCCGCATGGTCGCCGCCGCGAAGGAGGAGATCGCGGCGATGCGCGTGGAGAACGTGGACGCCACGCACCTCCCCGCCGCCACCGACGAGCTGGACGAGGTGGTGAAGTCCACCGCCAACGCCGCGAACGAGATCCTCGACGTTTGCGAGACGCTGGAGAACCTCCAGCCGAAGCTCGACGCCGAGGCGGCGGACACGGTCGCCACCTGCGTCACCCGCATTTACGAGGCCTGCGCCTTCCAGGACATTACGGGCCAGCGGATCGGAAAGGTGGTGAACGCGCTGAAGCAGATCGAGCACCGGGTGCGGGAGACCACGGGACGCTTCGCCCGATCGGACGCGCTTCCGGCCCGCCACGCCCCGGCACGGACGGAGGGCGAGCGACTGGCCAACGGACCGCAGTCCACCGCCGCCGCCTCCTCCCAGGCGGAGATCGACGCGCTGCTGGCGAGCTTCGATTGATGCGCGGCGCGGCATTCCTCGCACTGTGCGGCCCGCTGCTCCTCACCGCCCCCGCTCTGGCGGAGCGGGTGGCGGTGCGGGTCGGCAGCCATCCCGGCCACGGCCGCATCGTGCTGGACCTCGCCGCGCCGAACGTCGCCTATCGGGTGGAGGAAGGGCCGGACGGCGCCCTCCTCCACCTCACCCCGGGGCTGGAGGCGGACCTCGCCGCCGCCCGCCGGCCCCCGCGCAACGTGACCACGCTGGAAGCCACGGGGGAGGGCCTGCGCCTCCGCACCCGCCCCGGTACCCGCCTGCGCCACTATCGGCTCGGCAACCGCCTCGTGCTCGACGTGCTGGACGCCGCCACGTCCCAACCCCCTCCCGCGCGGATCGCCACGCCCCAGCCCTCAGCCGCCCTGCCTCCCGCCCGGCTCGCGATGCCGGAGCCCGCCCCGCCGCGCCTGGCCACGGCCCCGGCGCCGCCGCCACCTGCGCCCGCAGGACCCGCCGCCCCCTCCGCCGCGCCGGCACCCGTCGCGCCGGAGGTCCCGGCAGGCCTTCCGCTCCGGACCGTTGCTGCCGAGGGCGGCCGCGCACTGCTGCTCCCCGGCACCGAGGCGGCCGGCCTCGCCATCCTGCGCCGCGGAGAGCTGCTGCTGCTGGTGCTGGACGGGCCCCACCCGCTCGACCCGTCGCCGCTGCGGGATGATCCGGTCTTCGCCGGCCTCCGCGTGCAGCGTCTTCCCGAGGCCACCCTCCTCACCCTCCCCATGGCCGCCCCTGCTGGCCTCGCGGCGCGGCGCCAGGACGGCCTGTGGCTCATCACCCCCGTCTCCGCCGCCCGGCGGGAACGCTCCATTCTGGCCGAGCCGGAGGAGGGCCGCGTCGTGCTCCGCGCCGCCGCGCCCGGCCGCCCCGTGCCCGTGCTGGACCCCGAGACGGGCCTGCCTCTCCTCCTGGGCACGGTGCGCGAGCCCGGCCAGGCGGTGCCGCTGGCGCGCAGCCTCGCGCAGACGGACCTGATTCCCACGCAACTCGGAATAGCCGCCCTCGCGCGCGCCGATTCCGTCGCCCTCCGCCGCGCCGGGGACCGCTTCGTCCTTTCCGGCGCCACCGGCGCCACCCTTCCCGATCTCACCGCCGAGGCGGGCACCATGACACGCCTCATGGACCTGCCCGCCCTCCAGCCCGGCCCGTCCCAGGAAAGGCTGCGCGCCCAGGCCGCGAGCCTTGCCGCCGCGCCGCCCCTGGCCCGCCTCCCTCTGCGCCGTGCCGCCGCCGAAGGCCTCCTGGCCCTCGGCCTCGCCCAGGAGGCCCAGTCCATGATGCGCCTGGCTTTCCAGGAGGACCCGCGCTCATCCACCGACGCCCGCAGTCTCCTCGTCCATGCTGCCGCTGCCCTGCTCGCCGGCCGCGCCGGAGAGGCCCAGGCCCTCCGCGGTACGACCCTGCCCGCCAATGATGAGGTGGCCCTGTGGCGCGCCGCGCTCGCCGCCTCGGCCGGTGAGGCCTCGGCCGCCGCACCGGACTTCGCCGCCACCTTGCCCCTTCTCCTCGCCTATCCCGAGCCGCTCCGTGCCCGCCTGCTCCCGCTCGCCGCGAATTCCCTGCTGGAGAGCGGCGACCTTCCCGCCGGCCGCCGCCTGCTGCGCGCCGCCGGCGAGCGCCCGGATCTCGCCCTCGCCACCGCTCGCCTCGCCGAGGCCGAAGGCCGCACGGAAGAGGCCCTGGACCGGCTGTCCCGAATCGCCGAAGGCCGCGACCGCCTCGCCCGCGCCCAGGCCCTTCGCCGACAGGCGGAGATCCGCCTCGCCGGTGGCGCCATCACCCCTGCCGCCGCGGCCGCGTCGCTGGAGGCATCGCTCTTCGCCTGGCGCGGCGACTTGGAGGAGTTCGGCACCCGCCTCCGCATCGCTGCCCTTCGCCAGACCGCCGGGGACGGCCGCGGCGCCCTGGACCTGCTGAAGGAGACGGCCGAGACCTATCCCGACCGCCTCGAGCAGCTCCGCCCCTTACAGGAGGCCGCGCTGCTGCAGGTCATGGCCGGGGAACCGCCCACCCTCGCGGCCGCCCTCGTCGAGGCGAACACCGCCCTCCTGCCAGCAGGCGCGCGTGGAGCCGATGCCCTCCTGGCCCTTGCCGAGCGTCTCGGCGCGATGGAGCTGCCCGACCGCGCCGCCGCCCTCGCCGCCCAGGCCGTTGACCGCGCCCCGGGCGAGGCGCGCCCGGCCCTCGCGCTCCGGCTCGCCGCCCTCCGCCTCGCTGCGGGTGACGCGCCCGGCGCCGTCGCCACGATCGAGAAGGCGCCGCCGACCCCCGGGCAAGCCGTCGAGCACGGCCTTCTCCTCGCCCGCGCGAAGACAGCCCAGGGCTCGGCGGAGGAAGCGTTGGCCGTTCTGCGCGGCCTGGGTACCCCCGGCCTGCCCGCGCTCGCGAACCTGTTGTCCGAGCGCCAGGACTGGCCCGGTGCCTCGGACGCCCTCCTCGCCCTGGCGGCCGCCAGGCCTGAGGACCCATCGACGGCCCCCGATCTTCTCCGCGCAACCGCCTTCGCCGCCCTGGCCGGCGATCCGCCCCGTCTCGCCGCGATCCGCGCGACATGGCTGCCGAAGCTCGGCACCGGCGCCCTCGCCGACGCCGTCGGCCTGCTGACCGCCGATCCGCTGCGCGGCCTCTCGGACCTGCCAAGGCTCCAGCGTGAACTGGACCTTTTCCGGGGATTTCCGGAGAGGCTGGAGGCCTTCCGGACCGCAGCGGCTTCTTCAAGGTAAGCCACGCGCCGAACGCGGGGGGGAGCCGCGTTTTTTTCGGCCGGAATTTCTCGATTTCACTTGCGATAGGGGGCCGCGTGCCTCATATGCGCCGGCGTTGACCTGATCGAATTTCCGATCGTCCTGGTCATCTGCCGGTCGAGGAATGGGGGCCCAAATGGACTTTCACGTTGCTCCGCTGGGGATGGTCTCGGATGCAAGCCCGAGCGAAGCCCAGTTCACTGAAGAGGCGAAGGATTACTTCGTCGAGAAGAACGGCGTTCGCTTCGCCGGGACTCACCTGATTATTGATCTCTGGGGTGCCACGAACCTCGACGATCCCGCGCACATCGATGAGGTGCTGCGCGAGGCTGCGATCGAGACCGGCGCCACGATCCTGCACGGCCACTTCCACCACTTCCAGCCGAATGGCGGAGTGAGCGGCGTGCTCGTGCTCGCGGAGAGCCACGTCTCGATCCACACCTGGCCCGAGAAGTCCTACGCCGCGCTCGACATCTTTGTCTGCGGCGTCTGCGATCCGTATCTCGCGATCCCCGTGCTGAAGCGCGGCTTCCTGCCGGAGCGCGTGCAGCTGGCGGAACACCGCCGCGGCATGCAGGCCTGACACCAGAACGTCACGCACGAGACCGGGGGCGGGCCCTAGGGTCCGCCCCCTTCTTCTGTCCGGAGACCTTCGATGACGACCGACTCCTGGGTGAACGAGACACTCTACGAGGCCTGGGGCCAGCGCTTCCGCGTCGCGCGTGAGCTCGCCCGCGTGAAGTCCGACTTCCAGGACATCATGGTCTTCGAATCCGAGACGCATGGCCGCGTCATGCTGCTCGACGGCGTCGTCCAGATCACCGAGATGGACGAGTTCGTTTACCAGGAGATGCTGACGCACGTGCCGCTGCTCGCCCATGGCGACGCGAAGCGCGTCCTCATCATCGGTGCCGGCGACGGCGGCGTCCTCCGCCGCGTGCTGGAGCACAAGAATGTCGAAAAGGCCGTCATGGTCGAGATCGACGGCGAGGTGATCCGCCTGGCGAAGGAGTTCCTGCCCGGCGTCGCTGGCGATGCCTGGAACGACCCGCGCGCGGAAGTCCTTGTCGCCGACGGCATCGACTACGTCCGCAAGGCCGCCGACGGCTCCTTCGATGTCGTGATCGTGGACAGCACCGACCCGATCGGCGTCGGCGAGGTCCTCTTCACGGACGAGTTCTACGCCAACGCCGCGCGTCTGCTCTCGGATCGTGGCCTGATCGTGAACCAGTGCGGCGTGCCTGCCATGCAGGCCGACGAACTAGCCGAGACCTCGATCCGCCGCGGAAAGGCCTTCCCGGACATCTCAGCCTATGTCGCCGCCGTCCCCACCTATGTCGGCGGCTACATGACCCTCGGCTGGGCCGCGAAAGACGCGTCGATGCGCAAGCTTGGCGCTGGCGAGATCCGTGCGCGCGCCGAGACGGCCGGCATCCTCGGCAAGACCGGCTACTGGACGCCGGAGATCCACGTGGGCTCCTTCAACCTGCCCCCGTACATCGCGAAGCACCTGCCCAGCTAGGGCAGGGACTTGCGGTTACGGCCGCCGCGCTCCACCGGTTCCCCGTTTGCCCGTCGCCCGCCTCAACAGGCGCGCGGTGACGGATTGGGAACACGGGGCCGCGGCGGCCGTTTCTCTCTTCGGCCGCCATGCTCCACCGGCCCCCCGGTTTGGCCGTCGCCCGCCCGGTCATCAGGACGATGACGGGCGTGCGGTGACGGATTGGGGGCGCGGGGGCATGGCGGCCGTTCTCAGTTTCCGGCGAAGCCCTGCACCAGGCTCGCCGACACCAGCCGCCACCCGTCCACCATCACGAAGAAGATGATCTTGAACGGTAGCGCCACCACGCTCGGCGGCAGCATCATCATGCCCAGCGACATCAGCAGCGACGCCGCGACAAGATCGATGACGAGGAACGGCAGGAACATCAGGAACCCGATCTCGAACCCCCGCTTCAACTCGCTCACCATGAAGGCCGGCACCAGCGCGCGCCAAGGCGCCTGATCCGCCGCGGCCTGCGCCGGCAGCCCAGCCAGATCCAGGAACAGCGCCAGGTCCGTCTCCCGCGCATTCGCCGTCATGAACTTGCGGAACGGCTCCGCCGAGGCCGCCAGCCCGTCCAGCTCCGCCATCTGCCCGGCCAACATCGGCTGCAACCCCTGCGTCCAGCTCGCCTCCACCACCGGCTGCATCACGAAAAACGTCAGGAACAGCGCAAGTCCGATCAGCACGGGGTTCGGCGGAGTCCCCTGCGCCCCGATCGCGCTCCGCAGCAGCGAGAGCACGATCACGATTCGCGCAAAAGCTGTCGCCATCACCAGCAGGGAAGGGGCCAGCGAGAGCAGCCCGATCAGCGCCGTCAGCTGCACCAGCCGCGCCGTGCTGCCGGAACCCGACCCGCCGAGATCCAGCGACACGGATTGCCCCAGCGCCACGCCCGGCACCAGCAGCAACGCCCCGACGATCAGAGCCAGCCAAGGAAGCTGTCCTGCGGCCCTCCCGTCACGACCAGCGCCTCCCGCCCGTCCACGCGCAGGATGACTGCCCGCCGCCGCGAATCGATCGCTGTCACCTCCACCACCCGCAGCCGCCTCGGCCCCGCCACCGCCAGCCCGCCCCGCCGCGCCAGCCGCGCCGCCAGCCACAGCAGCCCTAGCACCAGCGCCAGCGCGCCCACGGCCGTTAACCACTGCCCCATCCCGCCGTCCACCATTCGCCCTCATGCGCCGGAGCCGGCGCGGGACATCCGCGACCGCAGCCCGTTGACCTGCGCCAGCAGCCCCGCCAGCGCCGGCCGCGTCGCACGCCCTTCTTCCCGCGGCAGCGCCAGGGCGGCGTCGCACAGCGTGCCCACCTCTCTCTCCAGCCCTTGCAGATCGAGGTCCCGTCCCCCCTGGAGAAGGGCCTCGGCGAGGCTCAGCACGCCGTGCAACTCATCGACGGCGGCGAGCACGGCATTTTGCGGCGTGCTTGTCATGCCGCCGAGGATGCCCCCGAACCCCTTCCGGTCCGTTAACGCCGCCGGCCGTCCCGTTCACCGAACCTTAGGAACACCGGCCGAAGATGCCGGCATGGAGATCACCGGCAAAACACCGTCCGTCACCAGCCCCATGAACCTCGCCGAGACCCGCCTCCGCTGGCTGGACCGGCGGCAGGAGGTTCTGTCCCGCAACATCGCCAATGCGGACACCCCCGGCTACCGCGCCCGCGACCTCGCGCCCTTCGCTGCACACCTCGCCCGCGCCACCGCCCCCCGCGCCATGTCGCGCACCGATCCCCGGCACCTGACCCCTGCCGGCTCCGGCGACCCCGCCGCCCGCACCGCCCCGGCCGAGGAAGTCTCCCCCAACGGCAACGCCATCAGCCTGGACGAGCAGGCGCTGAAGGTCGCCGACACCGATTCGGCCCACGCCCTTGCCATGGGCCTCTACAAGAGTTGGACCGGCATGTTCCGCACCGCCCTTGGCCGCAACGGCTGAAACCCCACGCCATAACGGAGAGACCGCATGGACCTGGACAAGGCGCTCCGCATCTCCGCCGCCGGCATGGCCGCGCAGTCCACGCGGCTGCGCGTGGTAGCGGAAAACCTCGCCAACCGCGACAGCACCGGCGAGAGCCCGGGCGCCGATCCCTACCGCCGCCGCACCGTCTCCTTCGCGGATCGCCTGGACCGCGAGACCGGCACCCGCGCCGTCGCCGTCAACCGCATTGGGCAGGCGCCCGGCGAGTTCCCCCGCCACTACGATCCCTCGCACCCCGCCGCAGACCCGACCGGCTACGTGAAGACCCCGAACGTGGACAGCCTCATCGAGGTAATGGACATGCGCGAGGCCCAGCGCAGCTACAGCGCCAACCTCTCCGTGCTGGAAACCACGCGCGGCATGCTCACCCGCGCCATCGAGGCGCTGCGCTGATGCCCGCGCCCATCGGTGCCGCCGGCGCGGCCGCCGCCTACCGCAGCGCTGCCGCAGCCCCCGCCACCAACGCCGCGGAAGGCTTCGGCGGCGCCCTCAAGCGCGCGATGGAGGGCGCGGTGGAATCCGGCCGCCAGGCCGATGCCGCCAGCACCGGCGCCCTGCTCGGCAGCGTCAGCGTCACCGATACCGTCCTCGCCGTGAGCCAGGCGGAACTCGCCTTGCAGACTGCCGTCGCCGTCCGGGACCGCGTGGTCTCCGCCTACCAGGACATCATGCGAATGCCGATCTGATGGAGACCGACCTCGTCGCCCAGTCCATGCGCGACTCCCTCTGGATCACCCTCCAGATCGGCGCGCCGCTGCTGATCGCGCTGCTCGTCGTCGGCCTCGCCGTGTCGATCCTGCAGGCCCTGACACAGATCCAGGAACAGTCGCTCGCCTTCCTGCCGAAGCTGGCGGTCGCCGGCGGCGCGCTGCTGCTGCTGGGCCCCTTCATGGTCGGCGTGCTGCACGACTGGACCGTCACCCTCTTCGACCGCATGGTCACGCTGGGTGGGCTTTGAGGCGGAGCCGGCCATGACGGAAGCGGCCTTCCTCGCCGCGCTCCCGGCCCTGGCCTTCGGGGCGGCGCTCGTCCTCGCGCGCATGGGCGCCGCCGCGATGATCCTGCCCGGCCTCGGCGAGGCCGACATCCCCGCGCCGCTGCGCCTCGGCATCGCCCTGGCCCTCGTCCCCGTGCTGCTCCCCGTCCTCGCCCCGACCCTCCCGGCAGCGCCCGACACCGCCGCCGAGACGCTGCGCCTGATCGCGCTGGAGGTCGCCACCGGCTTCTGGATCGGCGGCCTCGCCCGGCTGCTCGCCATGGCCCTCTCCGTCGCGCTCCAGGCCTCCGCCTCGTTGCTCGGCCTCGGCAACATCCTCGCTCAGGACCCGAGCATCGGCAGCGGCGCCTCCGCCCTCGGCCGCCTCGGCACCCTCGCCGCGGCGGTGCTCGTCCTCTCCACCGGCCTCTACGCGCTGCCGCTCCGTGCCCTCGCGGAATCCTACTCCTTGATGCCGCTTGGCACGCCCTGGCCCGCCGGTGCCGCGGCGGATGAGATGGCGGCGACAGGGGCCGCCATGCTGTCCCTCGCGCTCCGCCTCGCCGGGCCCTTCGTCGTGGTCGCGGTCGCCATCAACCTCGCGATGGCCCTCGTCTCCCGCGTGGCGCCGTCGATCCAGGTCTTCTTCGTCGCGGCACCCGGCCAGATCGTCGCCGGCCTCGCGTTGCTGGCCCTCCTCGCGCCCCCGCTCCTCGCCACCTTCCAGGGGGCCCTGGCGTCCGGCTGGGCCGACCTCCCGGGGCTGCGCTGATGGCGGAGGAAGGCGGCGAGGAGGCCGAGGACAAGACCGAATCCCCCAGCGCGCGCCGCCTCGACAAGGCGCGGCAGGACGGCCAAGTCCCGAACTCGCGGGAGGCCTCCGGCTTCGCCGCCCTGCTCCTCGCCGTCCTCGCCGCCGCCACCGCCATGCCCGCCCTCGGCCGCGACCTCCTGCGCGCCCTGCGCGGCATCCTGGAGCGCGGGCATGAGCTCACCCCGCACGCGGCACTGGAGGTGCTGCTGCCCTCCGCCACGCTCCTTCTTCCAATCCTCGGCGCGGCCGCCCTCGGCGCCGCCGCCGCCACCCTCCTGCAGACCCGCGGCCTCGTCTCCGCCAAGGGCCTCGCCCCCCAGTTCTCCCGCCTCTCGCCGCTGGCCGGGCTGAAGCGGATCCTCGGCCCCGAATCCCTCGTCGAGTTCCTGAAGACCCTGCTGAAGATCGCCCTCGTGGGCGGCGCAATCTGGCATGCCGGCGGCGCGCCGGAGTTGCTGGAGGCGGTGATGCACCAGCCCGCCGCCCTCCTGCTCGGCACCATCGCGGATGGTGCCCTCCGCCTCGTCGCCGGCACCCTTGTCGCCTTCGCGCTCCTCGCCGGCGCCGACCTCTTCGTCGTCCGCTTCCGCCACCTCCGCCGCCTGCGGATGAGCCGCCAGGACATGAAGGAGGAGGCAAAGGACTCGGAGGGCGACCCGCATGTGAAGGCGAAGCAGAAGGCCTTCCGCCAGAAGGTGGCGCGCCGACGCATGATGGCCGCCGTCCCGAAGGCCGCCGTCGTCATCACCAATCCCACCCACTACGCCGTCGCCCTCGGCTATGAGGAAGGCTCCAACGCCGCCCCGAAGATCCTCGCCAAGGGCGCGGACGAGGTCGCCGCGCGCATTCGCGAGAAGGCGAGGGAGGCTGGCGTGCCGCTGGTCTCCAACCCTCCGCTGGCCCGCGCCCTCTTCCGGCTGGAGCTGGAGACCGAGATCCCCGCGGAGCACTACGGCGCGGTGGCCGAGATTATCGCCTTCGTCTGGCGCGCCCGCGCCCGCCGACAGGCTTGAAGGGGACGGCGATGGACGCGCCCCGGCCGCGCGCTAGGCTCTGGCCCGTGACAAGCGGTATCCGGAGTCTCCTCGGTCCCCCCGCCCGCGCCGAGGCGCCCGGGGAAGCAGGCCTCGCGGCGCTGCTCGAAGCGCTACCCTCCGGCGCCGCCCTGCTCGACGCCGGCGGCAGCCTGCTCCGCGCCAATCCCGCTCTCCGCGCGATGCTCGGCCCCGCGGTGCCGATCCGCCCGGGCACCGACGCCCTCTCGCTCGTCGATCCCGCCACCCGCGAATCCGTCGGGGCCTGGCTCGAGGCGCCGGTCCCGCCGCCGCTCGAGGCCGCACTCGTCGCGGAGGAGGGGAGGGGGCCCATCCCCGTCCTGTTGCGGCTGGTCCCCCTCCCGGACGGCACCCGCGCCCTCCTGGCCGAGGATCTGTCGGAACGCACCCGCCGCCGCGAGGAAGCTGAGGCGGATGGGCGCCTGCGCGCCATCGGCGGCCTCGCCGGCGGCATCGCGCACGACGTGAACAACCTCCTCTCCATCATCCTCGGTGCGACGGACGCCGCCATCCTCGCCACCCCCGCGGCGCGGGAGGAGCTGCGCCCGGCCCAGGACGCCGCCGCCCGCGGCGCAGCCCTCGTGCGCCGCCTTCTTGCCTTCGCCCGCTGCCAGCACCTCGAGCCCCGCGTGCTGGACCTGGACGAGGCCGTCTCCGCCGCCACCCCCATGCTCCGCAGCCTCCTCGGCCCCGCCATCGCCCTGGAGATCCGCCCCGGCGCCCTCGGCCGCCGCGTCCGCGTCGATCCCGTGCAGCTGGACCAGGTCCTCCTCAACCTCGCCGCCAATGCCCGCAACGCCATGGGCGGGGCGGGCGCGCTGACCGTGGCCACCGACACCGCGCTCGCCCTGCGGGAGGAGCCCGGCTACCCCGACCCCCTCCCGCCCGGCCGCTGGGCCGTGCTGGAAGTCACGGACACCGGCCCAGGCATCCCGCCGGACATCCTCCCCCGGATCGTGGAGCCCTTCTTCACCACACGCGCCGCGGAAGGTGGCACCGGCCTCGGCCTCGCCACCGTCCACGGCATCGTCCGCCAGTCCGGCGGCGCCTTGCGGATCGAGAGCCGCCCCGGCCTCACCCGCTTCCGGATTCACCTCCCCAGGCATGAGGGCGAGCCGGAGTCGTCCCCCTCGCCAGAACCCGCGTCCACAGCCACATCCGGCCGCCACATCCTCCTGGTGGACGACGAGGCCCCCCTCCGTCGCCTCGCGGCCGTGGCGCTGGAGCGCGCCGGCCACCAGGTCACCCAGGCGGAGGACGGCGACACGGCGCTCGAGATGATCGAGGACGGCCTCCGCCCCGCCGCCCTCGTCTCCGACATCACGATGCCCGGCCTCGACGGCGTCGCCCTGGCCCGTGCAACCCGGGCCATCCTCCCCCATATGCCGGTCGTGCTCGTCAGCGGTTACGCCGAGGCGGCGCTGGGCCAGGAGATGGGCCGGGAAGGAGTTGTGTTCCTCCCCAAGCCCTATCGCCCAGCCCAGCTCGTGGCGCTCGTTTCGCGCCTCCCCGAACGTCTTGGGGCTTGAACTTTCCTGCCGAGAACGTAATATGAACATCCCGGACCGCGGTCGTGTTTGGCGCTTGTGCGCAGTCGACCCGGCCGGTTAACAAGCGCGTGAGGTAACGGCCGGAAAAGCCGCTCCTTCATCCGCCGGTGGCACGCGAAACGGCGTCCATCGATCGCAAGGGACCTTTCCAGTATGGAAAAGAACAAGGCTCTCGAGGCCGCTCTCTCTCAGATCGAGCGTTCCTTCGGGAAGGGCTCCATCATGCGGATGGGCGGCAAGCAGATGAACGAGGAGGTGGAGGTCATCTCCACCGGTTCGCTGGGCCTCGACCTGGCGCTCGGCATCGGCGGCCTCCCCAAGGGCCGCATCATCGAGATCTACGGCCCGGAATCCTCGGGCAAGACCACCCTCGCCCTGCAGGTCGTGGCTGAGGCCCAGAAGAAGGGCGGCACCTGCGCCTTCATCGACGCCGAGCACGCGCTGGACCCCGGCTACGCCCGCAAGCTCGGCGTGGACGTGGACAACCTCCTCATCTCCCAGCCGGATGCTGGCGAGCAGGCGCTCGAGATCGCCGATACGCTGGTGCGCTCCGGCGCCATCGACGTGCTGGTGATCGACTCCGTCGCCGCCCTGGTTCCGCGCGCGGAGCTTGAGGGCGAGATGGGCGACAGCCATGTCGGCCTGCACGCCCGCCTGATGTCCCAGGCGCTGCGCAAGCTCACCGGCTCCATCTCCCGCTCCAACTGCATGATGGTCTTCCTCAACCAGATCCGGTTGAAGATCGGCGTCATGTTCGGCAACCCGGAGACGACCACGGGCGGCAACGCGCTGAAGTTCTACGCCTCCGTCCGCATGGAGATCCGCCGCATCGGCGCGATCAAGGAGCGCGAGGAGACCACGGGCAACCAGACCCGCGTGAAGGTGGTGAAGAACAAGATGGCCCCGCCGTTCCGGCAGGTCGAGTTCGACATCATGTACGGCGAGGGCGTGTCCAAGGTCGGCGAGCTTCTGGACCTCGGCGTGAAGGCCGGCGTGGTCGAGAAGTCCGGCGCCTGGTTCTCCTGCGACAGCCAGCGCATCGGCCAGGGCCGCGAGAACGCCAAGCAGTTCCTGCGCGACAACCCCGCGATGGCCGAGAGCGTCGAGCAGCGCATCCGCGCCCAGGCCGGCGTCGTGGCCAACGCCATGATGACCACCCCGGACGCCGAGGAGGCCGCCGCGGCCGAGTAATCCCCGCAGCAGCACCGAACGAAGGAAGGGCCGCACCCTCCCCCCGGGGTGCGGCCCTTTCTCGTTCCGGCCCCGCACGCTTGACACCCCGCTCCCCCCGCTGGTTCGCTGACACTCGAGGAAGATGCCACCGCACCACCCGGCCCAGCACCGGAGGAGCCCCCGCATGCCCGCCATCCCCCGCCGCCTCATCCTTGGCGCCGCCCCCGCGCTCCTCACGCTCCGAGGCCACCCCGCCCAGGCCCAGCCCGTCTCCACTGCCACGCTGAACCTCGCCGTCAGCGCCCCGCCCAGCTCGGTGGACCCGCACTACTACACCCTCACCCCCAACAACGCCCTCGCCCAGCACATCTTCGACTGCCTGGTCCACCGCGACGCGAACGGCCGCCTCATCCCCGGCCTCGCCGAATCCTGGCGCCTGGTGGACGACACCACCTGGGAATTCCAGCTCCGCCGGGACGTGAAGTTCCACAACGGCGAGCCCTTCACCGCGGAGGACGTGGTCTACACCGTCAACCGCATCCCCAAGGTCGTGAACAGCCCCGGCTCCTTCGTCGTCTTCACCAAGGCCATCCAGTCCATGCAGGTGGTGGATCCCCACCGCATCCGCATGAAGACCGCCGGCGTCTACCCCCTCCTCCCCGCCGACACCTCCCAGTTCACCATCATCCCCCGCAGCCTCGGCGAGGCCCCCAACACCGGCGATTTCAACAACGGCAAGAACGCCATCGGCACCGGCCCCTACCGCCTCATCGCCTTCCGCAGCGGAGACGTGGTGGAGCTAGAGCGCAACGAATCCTACTGGGGCGAAAAGCCCGCCTGGCAGAAGGTCAACTACCGCATCATCGCCAACGACGGCGCCCGCACCGCCGCCCTCCAGGCCGGCGACGTCGCCTTCATCGACGCCGTCCCCACCGCCGACCTCGCCCGCCTCCGCACCGAATCCCGCCTCCGCATCTCGGAGATCACCAGCCTCCGCTCCGTCTACCTCCGCACGGACTTCCGCCCCGAATCCCCCTACGTCACCGGCCCCAATAACGAGCCCATCCGCAACCCCATGACGGACCTCCGTGTCCGCCAGGCCCTCACCACCGCCATCAATCGCCCCGCCATCGCCGACCGCATCATGGCCGGCGCCGCCCTCCCCACCGCCCAGTTCATGCCCCCCGGCGCTTACGGCTACGTCCCCGACCTCCCCCCCACACCCTTCGACGCCGAGAAAGCCCGCAAGCTCCTCCAGGAAGCCGGCCTTCCCAACGGCTTCTCCCTCACCCTCCTCGCCAGCAACGACCGCTACGTGAACGACGCCGGCGTCGCCCAGAGCATCGGCCAGATGTGGACCCGCATCGGCGTGAAGACGAAGGTCGACACCATGCCCTTCTCCGTCGTCGCCCAGCGCGTCGCCCGGCTCGACAACTCCGTCTCCCTCGGCGGCTGGGCCAACTCCAACGGCGAGCCCTCCTCCGGCCTCCGCGGCCTCCTCGGCACCCGCGACATGGAGAAGGGCTGGGGCACCGTGAACCGCACCGGCTACAGCAACCCGCGCTACGACCAGGTCCTCGAACAGGCCATGGCCACCAACGACGACGCCGCCCGCGAAAAACTCATGCAGGACGCCACGAAGATCGCCGCCGCCGACGTCGCCTGGATCCCCCTCCACGTCCAGAAGAACATCTGGGCCATGCGCCAGGGCTACACCCACACCCCGCGCGCCGACGAGATGACCCTCGCCATGGACGTGCGCCCGGCCTGAACACCCCAAGGGGGAAGAACGAATTCTTCCCCCTTGGAACCCCCATCATCTTCTTCCAGCAGGCTGCCGCGGAACCCCGCCAACGCCCGCACCAGCAGGGAAGGGGGCTCTTACGCCCCCACGCTCCCCAACTCCTGCTCCACCACGCTCACCCAGTACCCCACCCCATACGGAATGGCCTCGTCGTTGAAGTCGTAATTCGGCGTGTGCAGCCCCTCGCTCGTGGCCCCACCCCCGCCATTCCCCATAAACATGAAGGCCCCCGGCCGCGCCTCCAGCATCTGGGAGAAATCCTCCGCCCCCAGCACCAGCGGCGCATTCCCCTCCACCGCGCTCTCACCCACCAGCGCCCCGGCCGCGGCCTTCGCCACCTCCGTCTGCTCCGCATGGTTGAACAGCGGCGAAGTCCCCCGCCGGTACGACACCTCCGCCGAGCACCCGAAGGCCGAAGCCAGCGCCTGCGCCAACTCCCCCATCCGCCGCTCGATCGTGTCCCGAACCGCCGGCGTATAGCTCCGCGCCGTCCCCCCCAGCACCAGCTCCGCCGGCATCACGTTCAGCGACTCCATAGACCCGCCATGGATCGCCCCCACGCTCACCACCGCCGTGTCCACCGCCGCGATGTTCCGCGAAACGATGGTCTGCAACGCCAGCACGAACTGCGCCTGCAGCACCGTCACATCCGTGGAAAGATGCGCCGCCGCCCCGCCATGCCCGCCCGTCCCCCGGAACGTCACGGTGAACCGGTCTGCCGCCGCCAGCGCCGGCCCCGTCCGCGTCGCGAACTGCCCCACCGGCAACCCCGGCTCATTGTGCAGCCCGTACACCGCATCCACGGGGAACCGCTCGAACAGCCCGTCCGCCAGCATCGCCTTGGCGCCCCCGCGCCCCTCCTCCGCCGGCTGGAAGATGAACTGCACCGTCCCCCCGAAATCCGGGTTCTGCGAGAGGTGCCGCGCCGCCCCCAGCAGCATCGTCGTGTGCCCGTCATGCCCGCAGGCGTGCATCGTGCCCTTCGTCGTGGAGGCGTGCGGCAGCCCCGTCGCCTCCTCGATCGCCAGCGCGTCCATGTCCGCCCGCAGCCCGATCGCCCGCTGCCCCGGCAGCCGCCCCTTGAGCGTCGCCACCACCCCGAACTTCCCGACGCCCTCCGTCACCTCCAGCCCCCAGCCCCGCAGGGTGTCGGCCACCAGCTTGGAGGTCCGCACCTCCTCCATCCCCATCTCCGGGTGCGCGTGGATGTCGCGGCGGATGGCGGTGAGTTCTGGCTGGAGGGCCTTGATCGCGGCGCGGGCGGTGTCGTCCATGGGGGAGGGGTCCGGTTCTGGGGAGGGGAACTGGGAGTGTGATCTCCCGAATAGGCTGTGCCTAGCGATGTCTGAAGCGGGATGCTTAACGGTGCTTCGTAAATTGAGCGCCGCGCTGGACGATTGTGAGCACAAAGTCCGATCATGCAGGCATCGCCGGAGTCGACCGAGGGATTGGAGGGATACGATCCTGGCTCGCGGCGCTGTTTTCATCTCCGAAGGGCGACCACTTTGACGCAACGAAGGACTGCAGCGAAAGCAGGCCAGCCCCAGCCCGACTACGTGGACGCTCTCACGAAGCAGTTCGAATCCGCGAGGGAGAACTTTGTTTCCTTCACTGCAGATCTTGAGAGCATACTTCGAAAGTTGCTGGAGCATGCAGGTATCGAGTTGGCGGCGCTCGAAGCTCGCACTAAAGGAGTTGATAGTTTTCGGGGAAAGGTTGATCGTCCTGAGAAGAAGCAGAAGTACAAAAAATGTGAAGATGTTACAGATCTCTCGGGCTTGCGCTTGGTTTGCTACCTACACGAAGAGGCCCAGCGTGTTTCAAAATTGCTTGCCGATCATTTCACGATTGATATAAAGAATTCGAAGTATCGTCATGAATTTCTTGCGGCTGACCGTCTCGGTTATCGGGCAGATCACATTGTGATTTCGCTGAGCCCTGAACGATTAAAGCTTCCGGAGCTTTCCAAATACAAAAACTATAAGGCGGAAATCCAAGTTAAGACTGTGCTTGAACATGCTTGGGCAGCTGTTGATTGGAAGATTAGATATAAGGGACAGACTGGCATTCCGGAGCCAGTTTTGCGTCGCCTTTATAGGATTAGCGCTCTCTTAGAGGGCGCTGACGAGGATTTTTCCCGCGTCAAAGCGGAAACCGGTAGCATCCGTAATGCTTATAGCAAGAAGATCAAGTCCGGAAACTTGGCGATTGCGTTGGATCGGGAATCGGCAATCGCTTTTTTGAAACAGAGCGTGACGGCAAATAAGATTGCGGCATCGGCCAGGCGCCTCGGTTTCCGGGTGCGTGCCGCTCAGACACTGAACACTCATCCGATGGACGGTTTTCTAGGAACGATGGAGTTGCTAAAGATAACAGATATCGACAACCTTGAAAGGCGGTTGGCCCTTAAAGTCCGTTCTTCTGAGGCAGTTCTTAGAAAATTTCGAGGCCTAGTAAAAGCTGGCGAGCCAATGGGAAGCGAACGGTTTGATGTAATAAGTAGAGTTACCCTGGTTCGAATTTTCCTTCTTGCCACATCATCGAAGGAAGACGCGAAAAAGGTTCTTGAAAACATTCCTTTCACTAAAAAAGTTTCGGACGCGATCATGACCTTACTAGGTGGAGAAATTCGCGAATAGCAAAATAATCCTTGATATGCGGAATGTTTGCCGGTAGAGGGGAGCCTTTCCAGGAGGTTGAGGCAATGAGTCACTCTTCAGCTGGTCTCACCCCACCCCGCCCCTGGACCCCGCTCACCGACGACGCCTGGGTCGCCCTTCTCCCTTACGTCTTCCCCTGCTCCCCGCAGGGCCGCCGCATCGCCGACCTCCGCGCCCGCATGAACGCCATCTTCCACCTCGCCAGCACCCCGGGCGATCCCTGGCGCACCCTCCCGCCCGAATACGGCAGCGCCCAAACCATCGCTCGCTACTTCCGCCGCCTCACCCACGCCGGCCTCTGGCACCGCCTCCTTGAAACCCTCGCGGACCCGGCCCTCGCCCCCAACCACCCTCTCCGCGCCATCGAATACGCCATCTGCCGCGCCACCCGCCGCGCCGCCCGCCTCGGAGGCATGCCCCTCCTTCTCCTCATCCGTAAGCTCGGCCTCCGCACCGCCCTCAACGGCCCGCCCTGGCTCCTCCCGGACCCCCTTTTGTCCGAAATGCTCGCCAGGGCGCTCCCAACCCGCCTTCCAACCACCCGGGCGGCGCTGGCGGCTCTCAAACCCCGGCTGAAAGCCATCGCTTGGCTGGAAAAGGCGGCGTTGGGCCGCCGATCGATGCCCCGAGTGGTCAGGTTCGGCTGGCCCTGAGCGATGCGAAGCATCGTCTCAGCGCGAGGCGCCAAGCGCCGTCGCCCCCCGGCACTGCCGGCACACCGCCAGGGCAACGCGCAGCGTTGTCCCGCCCCACCCGCGCGCCCGACGCCCCTGCATCGCGGGCGGGGCGGGACGATGCTTCGCATCGCCCTGGTGTCGGCCGCCGCATCCCACCCGGGCGATGGCGCTCCGCGCCCCGCTCGCGGGAGGCAGGGCAGCCCAGCCCGCAAGGCTTCGCCTCGCCGGGCTTGGCTCCCTCGCCTCCCACGGGCTAAACGCCCCGGTCGCGTTCCCGCGAGGAATCGGAATAAAAGTCGCACCATGACCAGCAGCAACGACGTCCGCGCCACCTTCCTGGACTACTTCGCCCGCAACGGCCACGCCGTCGTGGAAAGCAGCCCGCTGGTGCCCCGCAACGACCCCACGCTGCTCTTCACCAACTCCGGCATGGTGCAGTTCAAGAACGTCTTCACCGGCGCGGAGAAGCGCCCCTACAACCGCGCCACCACCGCCCAGAAATGCGTCCGCGCCGGCGGCAAGCACAACGATCTGGACAACGTCGGCTACACCGCCCGCCACCACACCTTCTTCGAGATGCTGGGGAATTTCTCCTTCGGCGACTACTTCAAGGAACAGGCCATCACCCATGCCTGGACCCTGCTGACGAAGGACTTCGCCCTCCCCAAGGAAAAGCTCCTCGTCACCGTCTACCATGAGGATGAGGACGCGGCCGCCCTCTGGAAGAAGATCGCCGGCCTCCCGGATGAGAAGATCATCCGCATCGCCACCTCCGATAACTTCTGGCGCATGGGCGATACCGGCCCCTGCGGCCCCTGCTCCGAAATCTTCTACGACCACGGCGAGGCGATCCCCGGCGGCCCCCCCGGCTCCCCGGAGGAGGACGGCGACCGCTTCATCGAGATCTGGAACCTCGTCTTCATGCAGTACGAGGAAGGGCCCCCCGGCACCCGCCGCCCCCTCCCGCGTCCCAGCATCGACACCGGCATGGGGATGGAACGCTTCACCGCCATCCTCCAGGGCGTCCACGACAACTACGACACGGACACCTTCCGCGCCCTCATCCTCGCCAGCGCGGAAGCCACCGGCCAGGACCCGGACGGCCCCTTCCGCGCCAGCCACCGCGTCGTCGCGGACCACCTCCGCTCCGGCGCCTTCCTCATCGCCGAAGGCGTTCTCCCCTCCAACGAGGGCCGGGGCTACGTCCTCCGCCGCATCCTCCGCCGCGCCATGCGCCACGCCCACATGATGGGCGCGCGGGACCCGCTGCTCCCCCGCCTGGTCCCCGTCCTCATCCGCCAGATGGGCGCCGCCTACCCCGAGCTCGTCCGCGCCGAGGCCCTCACCACCGAAACCCTTCGCCTCGAAGAAACCCGCTTCCGCAGCCTCCTGGAACGCGGCCTAGGCCTCCTCGCGGAGGAGACGGCGAAGCTCGGCGAAGGTCAGCCCCTCTCCGGAGAAGTCGCCTTCCGCCTCTACGACACCTTCGGCTTCCCCCTCGACCTCACCCAGGACGCCCTCCGCTCCGAGGGCCGCCCCGTGGACACGGCGGGCTTCGAGACGGCGATGCAGGAGCAGCGCCGCCGCGCCCGCGCCGCCTGGTCCGGCACCGGCGACGCCGCCACCGAATCCCTCTGGTTCGACCTGAAGGAGAAGCTCGGCACCGGCACCGAATTCCAGGGCTACAACACCGAACGTGCCGAGGCCTCCATCCTCGCCATCGTCGCCGACGGCAAGGAAGTCCAGGAAGCCACCGCCGGCACGGAAGTCTCGGTCGTCCTGAACCAGACCCCCTTCTACGCCGAGAGCGGCGGCCAGGTCGGCGACACCGGCACCATCCGCGGCCCCGGCGACATGGAGATCAAGGTCCGCGACACCCAGAAGAAGCTCGGCCTCTTTATCCACATCGGCAAGGTTGAGTCCGGCATCGCCCACCCCAACGCCCCCGTGGTGGCGGAGGTGGACCACGCCCGCCGCGGCGCCATCCGCGCCCACCACAGCGCCACCCACCTCCTGCACGAGGCCCTGCGCCGCCGCCTCGGCGACCACGTCGCCCAGAAGGGCAGCCTCAACGCCCCGGACCGCCTCCGCTTCGACGTTTCCCAGCCCACCCCCATGTCCCCCGAGGACCTGGCCTGGGTCGAGACCGAGGTGAACGACCGCATCCGCCAGAACGGCGAGGTCACCACCCGCCTAATGACCCCGGACGAGGCCGTGAAGGCCGGCGCCATGGCCCTCTTCGGCGAGAAGTACGGCGACGAGGTCCGCGTCGTCGGCATGGGCCACGACCCCGAGGCCACCTCCAAGCACGGCGTCTATTCGCTGGAGCTCTGCGGCGGCACCCACGTCGCCCGCACCGGCGACATCGGCCTCTTCAAGATCGTGGGTGAGGGCGCCGTCTCCGCCGGCGTCCGCCGCGTGGAAGCCGTCACCGGCGCCACCGCCCTGGCCCTGATCGAGGACGAGCAGCGCACCCTCCGCGAGGCCGCCGCCACCCTGAAGGTCCCCGCCGCCGAGCTCCCCGCCCGCATCGCCGTCCTGGTGGAGGACCGCCGCAAGCTGGAGCGCGAAGTCGCCGACCTCCGCCGCAAGCTCGCCACCGGCGCCTCCGCGGCCGAGGCGGAGCAGATCGGAGACCTCCGCGTCGCCCTCCGCGACCTCGGCGAAGTCCCCCCGCGCGACCTGAAGGGCCTGGCGGAAGCCATCCTCAAGGGCGGCACTGCCGACGTGGTCGCCCTCGTCTCCAGCGCCGAAGGCAAGGCCAGCATCGTCGTCGCCGTCGGCGAAGCCGCGAAGGGCAAGGCCGACGCCGTAGCCCTCGTCCGCGCCGCCTCCGCGGCGGTCGGCGGCAAGGGCGGCGGCGGCCGCCCCGACATGGCCCAGGCCGGCGGCCCGGAGGGCGACAAGTCCGCCGAGGCCCTCGCCGCCATCCGCGGCGCCCTCGCGGCATGACCCCGTGGGTGGGCCGCCGCCGGGAACCTCCCGGCGCGGCCCGCCCGCCATTCGTCCGAAAGAGGCGGCTAGCCCACCATCTCCGGGCTCATCGGCCCGCTCGCCTGCTGGGCGAGGCCCCGGACGACCTGCGCCAGCGCGTCCTCCAGCTGGCGGACAAGGGTCGATGCCTCCACGGCATCGAATTCGGAAACGACAACCTGATCCGCCATGTCGTGGATCAGGACGACGCGGCCAGCAATGGCCTGGGCTCGGAAGCTGCTCATGGAGGAAACGCTAGCGCTCCTCCTTCGAAGTTTCACGCTCACGTGATGTTTCAGACCGCCCTTGTTGCAGTGCGGTCACACCACTGCGTTCCGCAGGAAACAACGCATGATGGCGGGCGTTCTCCGGAGAATAAGGAGACCAGCATGGCCACCAGCCCCATACGCTACGAACCCGCCTTCGAGCACCTGGAGGAAGGCGAGGAGGGGACGACGAAGGAGCTGGTGGAGGCGATGCGCGGCATCGTCGAAACGACCTACAAGGATTACGGCTACCCCGTCCGCGCCGTCCACGCGAAGAGCCACGGCCTGCTCCGCGGTGAGCTGCGCGTGGCAGGCGACACCGCCCCCGCCTATCGCCAGGGCCTGTTCGGCAAGACCGGCACCTACCCCGTGGTGATGCGCTTCTCCACCAACCCCGGGGACCTGCTCGACGACAGCGTCTCCGTCCCGCGCGGCCTTGCCTTGAAGGTGGTGGGCGTGGAGGGCGACCGTCTTCCCGGTTCTGAGGGAGAGTCCACCCAGGACTTCGTGATGGTGAACGCGCCGGCCTTCGCCGCGCCAACGGCAAAGAAGTTCCTGGGCAACGTCAAGCTGCTGGCCAAGACCACCGACATCCCGCAAGGCTTCAAGAAGGCCATCTCCGCCGTGCTGCGCGGCACGGAGACGGTGATCGAGGCAGTGGGTGGGGAGAGCGCGACTCTCAAACAGCTGGGCGGCCACCCGAACACCCACATTCTCGGCGAGACCTTCTACAGCGCGACGCCCTTCCTCTTCGGCCCGTACATCGCGAAGTTCTCCGTCGCTCCAATGACACCGGCGTTGAAGGCGCTGACGGACAAGAAGGTGGATGTTTCCGGTCGCCCTGAGGCGCTGCGCGAGGAGGTGCTCGCCTTCTTTGCGGAGAACGACGCCGAGTGGGAGTTGCGCGTGCAGCTCTGCACAAACCTCGAGCGTATGCCGATCGAGGACTCCTCGGTGGAGTGGCCGGAGAAGGAAAGCCCCTACGTCACCGTGGCCCGGTTGAAGGTTGGCCGCCAGCCCTCCTGGGACGAGGCGCGCTCGCGGGCGGTCGACCTCGGCATGTCCTTCAGCCCCTGGCACGGCCTGGCTGTCCACCGTCCGCTCGGCTCCATCAACCGGGCGCGCAAGCCGGCCTATGAGATGTCGTCGGGCTTCCGCGCCGGCCACAGCGGCTGCCCGATGATCGAGCCTAAGCACGCAGAAGAGGTGCCGATCTGATGCCAGATACGAGGAAGCCGCGCCCCGCGAGCGTGCAGCCCTATTCCGGCCCGGCAGGCGGCTGGGGTTCGCTGCGCTCGGTCGAGTCCATGCTCCTGAAGGAGGAGCGGGTGGCGACGGGGAATGCGGTGCTGCTGCGGCAGAACAAGCCGGAGGGATATTCCTGCGTCTCCTGCTCCTGGGCGAAACCGAAGGTGCCGTACCCCTTCGAGTACTGCGAGAACGGCGCGAAGGCGACGTCCTGGGAAATCACCCGCAAGTCCATCGGAACGGACTTCTTCGAGCGGCACACGATCAGCGAGCTGCTGAAGTGGTCGGACTACGATCTGGAGAAGATCGGGCGGCTGACACATCCGATGCGGCTCGACCGGGAGCGGGACCGATGGGTGCCCGTGGCCTGGGAGGACGCGTTCCGCGAGATCGGTGCCGAACTGCGCGGCATGGATCCGAAGCGGACGGTCTTTTACTCCTCGGGCCGCGCTTCGCTCGAGACGAGCTACATGTACGCGCTCTTCGCGCGGCTCTACGGGCACAACAACCTGCCCGACAGCTCGAACATGTGCCACGAGAGCACCTCGGTGGGATTGCCCCTGGCCATTGGTGCACCCGTCGGCACGGTGCAGCTGGAGGATTTCGACAAGACCGCCTGCATCCTCTCCTTCGGGCAGAATGTCGGCTCCAATGCGCCACGGATGCTGCACCCGCTGCAGAGCTGCGCGAAGCGCGGCGTGCCCGTCATCGTCTTCAACCCCTTGCGGGAGCGGGGCTGGGAACGCTTCACCAATCCGCAGAGCCCGGTGGAAATGTTGACGCGCAAGGAGACGCGCATCGCCTCCCAGTACCACCAGCTCCGGGCTGGCGGCGATATCGCGGCGATCACCGGGGTCAGCAAGGCGCTGATCGAGGCGGACGACCTGGCGATGGCGGCAGGTCGCGCGCCGCTGCTGGACCACGCCTTCATCCAGCAGCACACGCATGGCTTCGACAGCTACGCTGCCTGGTGTCGTGCCCAGGAATGGTCGGAGATCGAGCGCTGGTCGGGCCTGACGCGGCAGGCGATGCAGGACGCGGCAAGCGTCTATGCCGCCGCGCCCACGGCGATGGGCATCTACGGGATGGGGCTGACGCAGCACAAGAAGGGCGTGGACAACGTTCGGATGCTTGTGAACCTGCTCCTGCTGCGCGGGAACATCGGCAAGCCCGGCGCGGGGATCCTGCCGGTGCGCGGCCATTCCAATGTGCAGGGGCAGCGCACCGTCGGCATCTCCGAGAAGCCGGAGTTGGTGCCGCTGGACGGGCTGGCGGTGCAGTACGGCTTCGAGCCGCCGCGGGACACGGGCATGAACACCGTCGAGGCCTGCGAGGCGATCGTCGAGGGCCGCGTCCAGGCCTTCATCGGGCTGGGCGGGAACTTCGTGCATGCCGTGCCGGACACGGACCGGATGGAGGCTTCCTGGCCCACGATCCGTTTGACGGTGCAGATCGCGACGAAGCTGAACCGCAGTCACTTGATCAACGGGCAGGTGGCCTACCTGCTGCCCTGCCTCGGCCGCATCGAGGAGGATGTGCAGGCGAGCGGGCCGCAGATGGTGTCCTGCGAGGACACGATGACGCATATCCATGCTTCCTGGGGCAAGGTGGCGCCGGCCTCGCCGCACCTTCTCTCGGAGCCGGCGATTGTCGCGGGGATCGCGAAGTCCACGCTGGAGCCGAACCCGAAGGTTCCCTGGGACGACTGGGTCGGGGACTACTCCAAGGTTCGCGACGCCATCGAGGCGAGCTATCCGAGCGTGTTCAAGGACTACAACAAGCGCGTTCACGAACCCGGAGGCTTCCCGCGACCGCTGCCCGCGCGGCAGCGCGACTGGAAGACGGAGACGGGGAAGGCGAACTTCCTCGTGCCCGGTGGGTTCCGCACGGACCTGGAGACGGACCTGGACGACGGGGAGATCCTGCAACTCGTCACCCTCCGCTCGAACGATCAGTTCAACACCACGATCTACGGATACGAGGACCGTTTCCGAGGCATCAGCGGCACCCGGCAGGTGGTGCTGATGAACCGCGCCGATGCGGAGGCGCGCGGGCTCGGGGAGGGCGACACGGTGGCGCTTGCCACGGCCGTGGATGACGGCATCCGCCGTCAGGTGCGCGGGTTGCAGGTGGTGTTTTACGACATCCCGCGCGGCGCGATCGGCGGCTACTACCCGGAGTGCAACCCGCTCATGCCGCTCTGGCACTATGCCGAAGACAGCAAGGTGCCCGCCGCGAAGGCGATTCCCGTGCGGGTGGAGTTGGAGAAGCGGGCGGTGATGGCGGCGGAGTAGGGCCGCGCGGGGGAGGGGCCTCTCTGGCGGGTTATCCCTCGCGGCGGGTACGCCGCGGTCCGGCCAGATGCTGGATGAAATTCATCAGCTCGAGCCGGCGTAGTGCGGGATCGGTGACCTGGTGGTTGAGGCCGAGTTGCCAAGCAAGGTCACGCCGCGCCGGCTCGCGATCCAGCGCATCGATCCGGACCGCGTGGTGCTCGAGCGCCTCGCGATCCGCGGCGAGGCCCTGCTCGACGAGGCTGTCGGCCTGGTGGCGCAGAGCCTCGGCAACCTCGTGGAGCGAGAGCTCGGGGTGGTACTGAACGCCCCAGAATATGCCCTTGCCCGAGCGGATTTCCGCGGCCTGGACGGCGTTGGTCTCGTTGGTCGCCAGCAGCACGGCGCCGGGCGGTAATTCCTTCACCTCGTCGGAGTGGATCGCGGGCGCGTCGAAGGCCAGCGGGCGGCCGGAAAGCAGGGGATGGCCGCGCCCCTGCTCCGTCGGGGCTATGCGACGGGCGAAGCCGGCCTCGTTGCCGTCCTTCCTCGGCCCGACCTTCCCGCCGGCGGCTGCGACGGCTACCTGCAGCCCGGCGCAGGAGCCGAAGGACGGCGTGCCAGAGGCGTAGACGGCGCGCATGAAGTCCAGCACGCGGCGAACTTCCGGTGTGTCGTCATAGACATGCATCGGGGAACCGCAGAGGAAGACCGCGTCGTAGCCGGCCAGGACCTCCGGCCGCTGCACCGGGCTGCTCTCCTCCGCGGGCTTCAGTCGGTCGCAGGTCGCTCCTGGGGCGAGTTCACGGAGCGTTTTCGCGTAGGTTTCGCCCGAGCTGCGGCCGACGCTCTCGCGTCGCTCCTCCCGTTCCTCCGGTCCTTCGCTCTCGGCCACAAGAAAACGGAAAGATGCGGTCATTCGGGTCCCCAAGCGCGGTCCTGGCGGAGCGGCGGCGTGATCGGGCCACCCGGCAGGAGCAGTTGGGGATGATTTGCCTTCTCGTAAGATGGCGTCGCCGAGCGGTCACGACGGCACAGCCTTGCGTCCTCAGTATGTGGCGAAGATGCGTGCGATTTCGTCGCGGTCCTGCGTGACGGTGAGGGCGAGGGCGAGGAGGATTCGCGCCTTCTGGGGGTTGAGGTTGTCGGTGGTGAGGAACCCGGCCTCGCGCAGCTTCGTGGTGGGGAAGACGCGGCCGGAACCGGCGCGGGTGCACTGCATGACGATCGTGCCGGAGGACGCGGCCTCACGCAGCGCGCTGAACTCCTCCGGCGTGCAGAAGCCGGGCGCGAAGCCGGCGGAGATGATTCCCTTCGCGCCGGCCGCAAGGAAGGCGCGCACGGCGGTGGCGTCGGCGCCGGCGTAGGAATAGGCGATGTCCACCCGGGGCAGGGCATCCAGCGCGCGGAGGTCGAAGGGCGTGTCGGGGGCGCCGGGGCGGATGGGGCGGCGGTAGAAGTTCACGCTGTCGCCGTCGGCCTGACCGAGCGCGCCGAAATCGGGGGAGCGAAAGGTCTGCATACGGCCGGTGGATGTCTTCGTCACCTCCCGCGCGGCCTGGATCTCGTCGTTCAGCAGGACCAGGACGCCAAGGCCGCGCGCGTCCGGATGGGCGGCGGTGCGGACGGCGTTGACGAGGTTCAGCCCGGCATCGGTTGAGAGCGCGGAGGAGGGGCGCTGGGCGCCGGTGACGACGATGGGAACCCGGACCTTCGCGGTGAGGTGGAGGGCGTAGGCTGTCTCCTCCAGCGTCGCGGTGCCGTGGCCGATGACGATGCCGGCGAGGTCGGGGTCCTCCGCGACAAGCTGGTCGCAAAGGCTCACCAGGGCCTTCCAGGTGGGGAACTGGATCTGCGGGCTGGGAACGGCGCTGAAGGGCACGGGGATCACCTCCGCGACCTCAGCCAACTCGGGGAAGCGGGCAACGAGCTGCGCGGCGTCCAGCTGGGGATTGCCGGAGGAGCCGTAATTGGTGGTGTCCAGCGGGCCGGCGCCCTGGGAGGCGATGGTGCCGCCCGTTCCGATGAAGGCGACGCGGGGCTTCATGAGCGTGCTCCTGCGCGGTGCCGGACCGCGGCGATGTTCAGGACTGCGGTATGGGTGGGCGGCCGCCGGCGTTGAAGAGGGGGCGGCCGCCCGGTGCTTCCCTCAGCCGTTGAGGAAGCACTTGCCGATGGAGACGCCGAGACGGCCATTGCCCTCGATGATCTCCGCCAGGATGGAGGAGAGGCCTCCATCCATCAGGTAGGCGGGGCTGTGCGCGACGCAGCGGCCGCGCAGCGCGGCGGCGAGGCGGCGGCAGGACACGCGGTCGTCGCCCTCATGCATCGCGAGGACGCTGAGGATGTCGTTCACCTCTTCGTAGCAGGCGGTGACGGATCGCGGGTGCTCCGGGCGCATCAGCAGCAGTTCCACCACGCGGGAGGGGCGCAGGCGTTCCCGGAACAGGTGCTGGTAGGCGCGCAGCGCGGAGACGGAGCGGAGTAGGCCCTGCCACTGGGCGTGGTTCTCCGTGTTCTCCTCGGCGCCGGGCATGAAGGCGGCCTGGCGGGCGGAGAGGAGGCGGGCGGTGTTGTCCGCGCGCTCCAGCATCGTGCCGAGGCGGACGAAGCGCCAGGCGTCGTCGCGCAGCATCGTGTCCATGGCGGCGCCGTTGAACAGGACGGTGCGGGCGATCACCCAGTCGTTGAAGCCCATCAGGCGGTCGCCGTCGGCGTTGCTGGCGTCGAGCTTTCGGAGGTCGATCCAGGTGTCGTTCACCGCCTCCCACATGTCCACGGTGAGCGCGGTGCGGACGGCGCGGGCGTTGCGGCGCGCGGCCTCGAAGCAGGCGGCGACGGAGGAGAGATTGAGGGTGTCCATCGTCAGCCAGCGGGCGGCCTGCTCGGGGACGGGATCGCCGTAGAGCTGGCGGTAGTGCTCCGCCGTGCCGGTGGCGCGGAGAATGCCGTCCCACTCGTCGGCCTCCGTCCCGCGCGGCGTGGCAAGGGAGGCCATGCGAAGGGTGGCGTTGAGGCTGCGGGCGACATTGCCCGCGCGCTCCATGTAGCGGCCCAGCCAGAAGAGGCTGTCGGCGGTGCGTGCGAGCATCAGTCCTTCGTCCCGCCGAAATCCATCTTGCCCAGGCTCTGGGTCATTCCGCCCATGGTCTGCGTCATGCCTTCCGCGCCCATGGATTGCGACATGGGCGGCGGATCGCTCTCCAGCACCCAGGTGTCCTTCGTGCCGCCACCCTGGGAGGAGTTCACCACCAGCGATCCCTCCCGCAACGCGACGCGGGTGAGGCCACCGGGGACGATGCGGACCTGATTCTTCCCGAACAGGACGAAGGGGCGGAGGTCGACGTGGCGCGGGGCCATGCCACCCTCGCTGAGGGTCGGGACGGTAGAGAGGGCCAGGGTGGGCTGGGCGATGTAGTCGCCCGGCTTCTCGCGGATGCGGGCGGCGAAGTCGGCACGCTGCTCAGCGGTGCTGTGCGGGCCGACGAGCATGCCATAGCCGCCGGAGCCTCTGGCGAGCTTTACAACCAGCTCCTCCATGTGGTCGAGGACGTAGGCACGGTCCTCATCCCGCTCGCACATATAGGTCGGCACGTTCTGCAGGATCGGCTCCTCGGAGAGGTAGAAGCGGATCATGGCGGGAACGAAGGGATAGACGGCCTTGTCGTCCGCAATGCCGGCGCCGGGGGCATTGGCCAGCGTCACGCGGCCGGCGCGGTAGGCCTTCATCAGGCCGGGGACGCCGAGGGCGGAGTCCGGGCGGAAGGCCTGCGGGTCCAGGAACTCGTCGTCGATGCGGCGATAGATGACGTCCACGCGGCGCGGGCCGGCGGTGGTGCGCATGAACACCGTGTCGTCGCGGACGAAAAGGTCGGCACCCTCCACCAGCTCCACGCCCATCTCGTCAGCAAGAAAGGAGTGCTCGTAGTAGGCGGAGTTGAAGGGGCCGGGGGTTAGCACGACCACGGTGGGGTCGCCCTGGCAGGCCGGGGGCGCCAGGGACTTCAGCGTGTCCAGCAATTCCTCGGGGTAGTGGCTGACCGGGGCGATGCGGTGGGCGGCGCAGAGGTTGGGGAGGAGGCGCATCATCGCCTCCCGGTTCTCCAGCATGTAGGAGACGCCGGAGGGGACGCGGCAATTGTCCTCCAGCACGTAGAAGGCCTCGGGCCCGGTGCGGACGAGGTCGATGCCGGAGATCACGGTGTAGACGCCGCCGGGGGGCGTGAAGCCCTCCATCACCGCGCGGTAGCCCTCGTTATTCAGGACCAACTCGGCGGGGACCAGACCCTCCTTCAGGATCCGCCGGTCGCCGTAGACGTCGGCGAGGAAGGCGTTGAGGGCGCGGACGCGCTGCTCCAGCCCGCGGCGCAGGCTGTCCCACTCGCCCCGCGCGAGGATGCGGGGGATCACGTCGAAGGGGATCAGGCGCTCCGGGTCGCCACCCTCCGTGTACACGGCGAAGGTCACGCCGATGCGGCGGAACAGAACCTCCGCCTCGCGTCGCTTCGCCTCCAGCGCACCGCCGCCCGCCGACTGGACGTAGCGGGCGATGCCTGCATAGGCGGGGCGGATCCCGCCCCCGTCATTCATTTCGTCGAAGGCCGGCACCCTGTCCTCCGTGTCGTGCGGCCGGAACGGGCCGCAGCGCCCATCGTTGCAGCAAGTCGCGTGCCGGGGGAGGGGGGTGGTCCGCAATGTCAGGTGACAGAGGTGGTGCGCGAGGGACACGGTCGAACCGGGAGACGCCGGCCGGGCGACTCACCCCTTGCGGCTCCTGTTCATGTTTTGTTCACTGCCGGCATGCGCTACCTTCACGCGGCGACGCGCCCCATCATCCCCCATGACGAGATCCGGGAGGCCATGCTGGCCTTCGTCATCGCTCTCCCCGCCGTTTGGGCGCTGGCGGAGGCGGCGGTGGCTCTGGGCTACTAGCCGTCGTCCTCCGGGTCGGCGCCCGGGCGGCCGGTTGCGTGGCGCCAATGGTGCCAGAGCAGGCGCGCGGCGAGGGACCGGTAGGGGCGCCATTCCCCGGCCAGAGCCGTGAGGGCCCTTGGCGTCGGGCGTTCAGGGAGCCCGCGGAGGCTGGCGAGCGAGGCGGCAAGAGCCAGGTCACCCTCCGGGAAGATGTCCTGGCGGTCCTCGGCGAAGAGGAGGTGGACGGCGGCCGTCCAGCGGCCGAGGCCCCGGACGGCGCAGAGATGGGCGACTGCCTCCTCGTCCGGCATGGCGTGGAGGTCGTCCAGGCGGAGGTCACCCGCGAGGATTGCGGCCGCGAGGCTCCGGGCATGGGCGGCCTTGGGACGGGAGAGGCCGGCGATGCCGCAGAGGGCGTCGTCGTCGAGCGCCAGCAGGCCGGCAGGCTCCAACGCGCCTGGCAGGGCACGAAGGCGGGCCCAGATGGCGCCGGCCGCCCGATTGCTGATCTGCTGGCCACAGATGGCGCGCAGCAGCCCGGGAAAGCCGGGCGCGCGCCGGCGCCAGGGCAGGGGGCCGCAACGGGCGATCACCCCGTGCAGGGCAGGATCGGAGGCGGCGAAGGCAGCGAGGCCGTTCTCCACCCAGGCTGGCGGCGGGGCGGGCGGCGGCTGGATCTGCATGGGAGTGGGATGGAACGGCGGCGGGGGCTGCCACAAGAGGGGGGATGCAACCGACCCGCCGCCGTATCCGCGGCGCCGCCCCGAGGATTTGGGGGGGAAGGGAGGCGCCGACCGTCCCTAGCTGGCCCCGACCGGGCTCCGATCCAAGGCGCGATAACGGGCTGGTGAAACGGCGGGCAACGCGGGGCCGTTTCGACATGGATTGTAACAAGCGGGCGCGCATGGCCGCGCGGTCCGCGCTATGTAACAGGCCATGGAACCAGCCCCGCACATCCTGGTGGTCGATGACGACCGCGAGATCCGCGAGCTTCTCGCCCGCTTCCTCGAGAAGCAGGGATTCCGCGTGACCACGGCGCGGGAGGCGCGGGAAGCCCGGCGGGCCTGGCCGCTGGGCCGCTACCACATCGTCGTCCTGGACCTGATGATGCCGGGCGAATCGGGGCTGGACTTCGCGCGCTGGCTGCGCGGACAGTCCGACGTGCCGATCGTCATGCTGACGGCGATGGGCGAGGAGACGGACCGGATCGTCGGGCTTGAGCTCGGCGCGGACGACTACGTCGCCAAGCCTTTCAACCCGCGGGAGCTGCTGGCACGAATCCGGGCGGTGATGCGGCGCGCGCACGGGGAGGGGGCGCGGCGGGATCCGCTGCCCTCCGCCATCCGCTTCGGCGGCTGGGTCCTGGAGCCGCAGCGGCGGCGGCTGCTGAACCCGGACGGGGTGGAGGTCTCTCTGACCGGCGGCGAGTATGAGCTGCTGACCGTGCTGGTGGAGCGTCCCAACCGCGTCCTGACCCGGGACATGCTGATGGACCTGCTGCGCGGGCGGCAGGCCGGGCCCTTCGACCGGGCGATCGACGTCGCCGTCTCCCGCCTGCGGCGGAAGCTGGAGGATGACGGGCGCAATCCCAGTCTCATCAAGACCGTGAGGGGCGGCGGCTACGTGCTGGCGGCCGATGTGGAACGGGCGGCTTGACCCTGCTCCGTTCATGAACGCGCTGATCCGGCGCGTGCTGCCGCGCACCCTCGCGGCACGCACGGCGCTGTTCCTGCTGGTGGCGCTGATGGCAGTCCAGGCGGCGGGGCTGACGATCCACGCGCTGGACCGCGTGGACCTGCAGCGCGCGGCGATGGAGCGGGAGATGTCCTCCCGCGTCTTCGGGCTGTGGCGCGCGGTGGTGCTGGCGCTGCCGGAACGGCGCGGCGCGCTGCTCTCTGACATCGACCTGCCGCAGGGGCTTGAGGCCACGCTGGACGAGCGGCCGAACGTGCGGCTGGGGATGCCGCCGGCGCCGCCCCCCGTGCTGCGGATGGTGCGGCCGGAGCTGCTGATGGGCGCCCCGCCCCGCCTGCGCCCCCGCGAGATCCAGGCGGGGATGGGGTTCGGCACGCTGAACCTTTCCATGATGCTGCCGGACGGCTCGGCCTGGTTGAACATGGCGGTCCATGCCCCGCCGCTGCGGCCCTGGCATTCCGAAACCTTCCTGATCGCCTTCGTGCTGATGACGGCGGCGGCGGCTTCCCTGATCCTCTGGGCGGTGCGGCGGCTGACGCGGCCTGTGCGGGACCTTGCGCGGGCCGCCAATGCGCTGGGGCGCGACGTGAACGCGCCACCCATGCCCGAGGACGGGCCGCTGGAGGTGGCCACCGCCGCCCATGCCTTCAACACGATGGCCGAGCGCATCCGGCGCTTCGTGGGGGACCGCACGCAGATGCTGGCCGCGATCGGGCATGACCTGCGCACGCCGATCACCCGGCTGAAGCTGCGGGCCGAGTTCATGGACGACGACGAGCAGCGGGCGAAGATGCTGTCCGACCTGGAGGAGATGGAGGCGATGGTGAACGCCACCCTCGCCTTCGCCCGTGACGACGCCGCGGCCGAGCCCTCCGTTCCGCTGGACCTTGCGGCGCTGTGCCGCACCGTGCTGGACGAGGCGGCGGATGCGCGGCCGGACGTGGATGCGGACGCCTTCGTTTATGACGGTCCGGAGCGGCTGACGGTGCGTGGGCGGCCGATCGCGCTGAAGCGGGCGCTGGCGAACCTCGTGACCAACGCGGCGAATTACGGCGGCGTCGCCCGGATCCTGCTGGAGCCGCCGCGAAACGGGAGCATCCTGCTCCTCGTGGAGGATGATGGGCCGGGTATCCCGCCGGAAAGCCAGGAGGCCGTCTTCCAGCCTTTCCGCCGGCTGGAGGTGAGCCGAAACCGGGAAACCGGCGGGGTGGGGCTGGGCCTGCCGATCGCGCGTAACATCTTGCGCGCGCATGGCGGGGACGTGACGCTGCGGAACCGCCCGGGCGGGGGGCTCTCCGCCGCGGTGGTTTTGCCGGCCTGAAAGAAGGGGAGGGCTGCTCGCGCCTCGCCGGGCGGGCCCTGTTATGATGGTAAGCCAGTCCGGCGTTTCCCGAGGGAAAACGTGGCGCGGCCTGCATCGTTAAGGAAGAAACGGGCGCAGGCCGGGTGCTTCCATCCAGTTGCGGCCCGTTCCAGGAAAGTCCGATGCGGAACGCTGCCCTTGCCATTCTCCTCGCCTTGGGGGCCTGTGCCGCCCAGGACAACGCCGTGCCGCCCGTTCCGCCCCTGGCGGGGCAGGGAACGGGCAGCCCGGCCTATAATGCGATCGAGGGCGCGGCCACGGCCTTCGCCAATCCGGCGGTCCTGGCCGGCCGTCCCGCCGACGCCGCTGTTGCCGTCAGCCGCCTGGAATGGGAGGCGGTGGCCATTCCGGCAGATCGCAGTTTCTTCAACTTCAGCACGATCACCGGCCCGTCCGTGACGGCCGCCCGCTACGAGGTGCGCCAGGCGCTCGGCATCGCGCAGGATGCCCGGCCCGTCGTGGTGATGAACGCCATGGAAACTGCGGCGACCGCCCTGAGTGCCGGAAATACCCAGGCGGCCCGCGCCGCCCTCCCGGCTCCCACCTTCGCGCCGGACACGCTGGAACGGCTGGCGAGCCTGCCGCGCCTGGCGCAGGCAAACCAGGCGACCCAGAAGGCGCGGCGCGACATCGAGTTCGGCCGCGATGAGGACCGAGACGAGCGGTGAGGGGAGGTCGCGTGACGGGGCCGGTCGGGACGGGCATCCTGCTCGGCGCATGAGCCCGATTCCCACCCTCTCCCGCCGCGCGCTGGCCGGCCTTCTTGTCCTGGGGGCCCTTGGGGGCTGCGAGGAGCTTCGCCGGCCGAACCTTGGCTGGTCCGTCCCGGCAGGGTTGCTGCCGCCGGAGCAGGAGCCGGGGCGCGCGGCGATCGCCGCACTCACCCGCGACATGCAGGGGGCGAATACCGGACTTCGGGGCCAGCCGGTACGGGTGGCCCGCGCGGCGGCACTGCTGGAATGGCTGGCGGTGGAGCTGACCACCAACCCGCGCTGGGCGCCGGTGCCCGCGGAGGCGAAGGCGGCCATCGGGCAGGCGCGCGACGAGATGCGGGGCGCGCTGGGGGCGGATCCGCTGGCCGCCTCTCCCGCGATGGCGGCGGCACTGGCGGCGGCGGCGCGGGCCCTGGCGGCCGGGAACCGCGGGGCGGCCGCGGGTGCCTTGGGAACCAACCTGTTCCCGCGCGGAGGGGAAGCGGTGCTCGGGCGCCTCGCCGATCCCGGGCCGCTGCCCCAGGGAGAGATCGCGGCAACCGCACTGGCCGAGGCCGTCCGCAGCCTGGACGAGCGGAGCGGCTGGGACACCGACTTCGACACCCCCGTGCCCGCCGACCGTGGCGGGCGCGGGCCGACCCCGTTCGGGATCTGAGAGAAGGCGGGGTCAGTCCCCCGCCATCACCTTCACGTAGCTGCCGGGCGCGTCTTCCAGGGCGGGCAGCCCGCCCTCGCCGGGCTGGCGCGCGGGGACAGTGCTGCGGTCATGGCCGAGGATCCAGCGGTGCCAGTCCGGCCACCAGGAGCCGGCGAACTCGGTCGCGTGCTCGAACCACTCGGCGGGATCGGCGGGGGCATCCTCGGTGCCGACCCAGTGGCTGTACTTGCCGCTGTCCGGCGCGTTCACCACGCCCGCGATGTGGCCGGAGGCGGCGAGGACGAAGCGGACGGGGCCTGAGAAGATCTGCGTGGCCTTGTAGCTGCTCTTCCAGGGCGCGATGTGATCTTCCCGCGTGGCCAGGACGTAGGTCGGCAGGCGGATGTCGCGGAGGTCCAGCGCTTCCCCGTCCAGCTCGATGCCACCGGGCTTCACGAGGTCATTCGCCTGGTACATGCGGCGCAGGTAGAAGCTGTGCATTTTCGCCGGCATGCGGGTGCTGTCGCCGTTCCAGAACAGCAGATCGAAGGGGAAGGGCTCCTGCCCCAGCAGGTAGTTCTGCACGACGAAGGACCAGATCAGGTCATTGGCGCGGAGCATGTTGAAGGTGTCGGCCATCTCCGACCCCTCCAGGAAGCCGCGCTTGCTCATCTTCGCCTCGATGGCCTGCAGCTGCTCCTCGTCGATGAAAACGCCGAGCTCCCCGGCTTCCTCGAAGTCGAGCATCGTCGTGAAGAAGGTGGCGGAGGCGATGCGGTCGTCCTTGCGCTTCGCCATGTGCGCGAGGGTGGAGGCCAGCAGCGTGCCGCCGAGGCAGTAGCCGATAGCGTTCACCTGCCGCTCGCCGGTGGCCTTCTCGATGGCTTCCAGCGCGGCGTAGGGGCCGAGGCGCATGTAGTCGTCGAACCCCATCTCCGCGAGCGTCTCGTCCGGGTTCACCCAGGAGCAGACGAAGACGGTGTGGCCCTGGCTGACGGCCCAGCGGACGAAGGAGTTCTTTGGGCGAAGGTCGAGGATGTAGAACTTGTTGATCCAGGGCGGCAGGAGGAGGAGAGGGCGCTTCAGCACCGTCTCCGTGCTGGGCGTGTACTGGATCAGCTCCATCAGCGCGTTGCGGTACACCACCTTGCCCGGCGTGACCGCGATGTTCTCGCCGATCCGGAACTTGCTCTCGTCCGTCATGTTGATTCGCAGCTTGCCGTGCCCGCGCTCCAGGTCCGACAGCAGGTTGGAGAGGCCCTTGAGCAGGTTCTCGCCGCCTGTCTCGGCCGTCTTCCGCAGCACCTCGGGGTTGGTGAGCCAGAAGTTGCTCGGGCTCATCGCGTCCGTGAACTGGCGCGTGTAGAAATCCACCTTCTGCGCCGTCTTCGGGTTCAGCCCCTCCGCCCCGTGCACCACGTTCGTCACATAGCGGGAGGAGAGCAGGTAGGACTGCTTGATGAAGTCGAAGACCTCGTTCTCGCGCCAGGCGTCGTCCTTGAAGCGCTTGTCGCCGCGCCGCTCCGTGATGACGGGGGCTACCTCGCCGCCCAGCATGCGGCGGGCGGTGTTCTGCCAGAGCGTCAGGTAGTCCTGCCAGAAGCCGATGCCGGCCTGCACGACGCTGGCCGGGTTGGTCATCAGCCGCGCCGTCATCTCCATGAAGGCGTTGCCGATGTTCAGCGGGTCCGGGCTGGGCGTGCCGTCTCCCTCGCCCTGGCGGCGCAGGAACTCGCGCACGATCCGCTGCCCGCGCTCTGCCACGTCCGCCATGGTGCGGCCGACAAGGGCGGGGTCGGGCAGGCGGAAGGCGGGCGCCTCGGCTGCGGGGGGCGGTGTCGCGCCGGGGTCGGGTTGGGGAGGCACCCCGGACGAAGGGGGCGCGGGCGGATCGGAGGGGGGCGCCGCGGCGGGTTCTGCTGCCGGGGGAGCCGCCGGTTCGATCTGGGGCGCAGGCCCCGCGGTGCTGGCGGCGGGCGCCGCAGCTTCGGCCGGCCCGGCGCTCGGGCGCGCGACCGCCGCGTTCCCGGCATCCGTGTCCGTCGGTTTCGCAGTTCCGGCCTTGGACGGCGGGGCGATGTCGGGCGGGAGCTGCTGGGCGGCGGCGACCGTGCCGAGGGCCGTGCCGGATTCCAGCACGCGCCGGGACGTCGCCTTGCCCTGCCGTGCCTCGGCCCCCGTCTTCACGGTCACCTTCGGCGCTGCCGGCGGGCTGCCCTCGTTCGGGCCGCCGAGCGCCTCGGCCCCGGCCTGCGCCACCTCGGGTGGGGTCCGGCCGTTCCGACGCTTCTCGCTCATCCCTGCGCTCCCTCTCTGGCCGGGCGTCCGCTTGCTGCGGCGTCCCTTCCGTGGCTTCCGCCGGTCGTCATTCTCAGGCAAACCCCCCGGGGAGAGGAGCGTGCGATGCGAGAGCAGGCCATGCCGTCCCGGCCGGATTCCATCCGGTACAGGGAAGCTAGGGACCGGGACGAGGGACGACAAGCGCGTGCCCCCCTCGCGCGGCTCTCCCTTGTGCTTGCCGCAGGCCTGGGGCTGGCCGGCTGCGTCGGTTCCCCGGGCGAGAGCCCTTTCGAATTCTATCGCCAGCTGACCGGCAAGGCGCTGGAGGGGCGGCCGATGCCGCCGGGCCTGGACCAGCCGCGCCCGAACCTCGGCACCGTGCCCGGGCGGCCGGACCGGGGGCCGGCGAGCCAGCGCGCGGAGCTCTCCACCCTGCTGGCGGCCAACCGGGCGGCCGCGGCCAATCCGCCCACCCCCGGCGCCCCGGTTCCGGATCGCCCAGCCACCGAGGGGCTGGCCGCCGTGCCCGCCGCCCCGCCCGCGCCGCCGCGCCTGGTGCCGGCGCCGCCGATCGGGGCCGGCCCGGCCACACTTCTCCTGCCCGGTGGCGGGGAGGCGCAGGCCGTGCCGGAGATCCCGCCCGAGGCGCCATCCGCCCCGCCGGCCGAGATGACGGCCCCGCCGCCGCCGGATCTCTCGGCGACGCCCAGCTTTCCCCGGATCGCGCCTCGCGGCCTCTGACCGCTGCCGCTATCCTGTCATTAGAAGAACGCCGAGCACCCGTGCCATGACCGACGAGTTCCACCGCATCCGCCGCCTGCCGCCCTATGTCTTCGCCGAGGTCAACTCGGCGAAGGCCAAGGCGCGGGCAGCGGCAGAGGACGTGGTGGACCTCGGCATGGGCAACCCGGACAGCCCGACGCCGCCGCACATCGTGGCGAAGCTGATCGAGGCGGTGCAGGACCCGCGCACGCATCGCTACTCCGCCTCCAAGGGCATCCCCGGGCTGCGGAAGGCGCACGCCGCCTACTACGCCCGTCGCTTCGGGGTGAAGCTGGACCCGGAGACGGAGGTGATCGCGACGCTTGGCTCCAAGGAGGGGCTGGCGAACCTGGCGCAGGCCATCGCCTCGCCGGGGGATACGATCCTGGTGCCGAACCCGTCCTATCCGATCCACCAGTTCGGGTTCCTGATCGCCGGGGCCAGCGTCCGTTCCATTCCCTACACGCCGGATGACGAGATGCTGCGCGCGATCGACCGCGCGGTGCGGCATTCCGTGCCGAAGCCGACGGCGGTGATCGTCAACTTCCCGTCCAATCCGACGGCGCTGACGGCCTCCATCGAGTTCTACCGCGAGCTGGTGGCCTTCTGCCGCAAGCACGAGATCTTCATCCTCTCCGACCTCGCCTATGCGGAGCTGTATTACGGCGACACCCCGCCGCCCTCGGTGCTGGAGGTGGAGGGGGCGAAGAACGTGACGGTGGAGTTCACCTCCATGTCCAAGACCTACAACATGCCGGGCTGGCGCATGGGGTTCGCCGTGGGGAATCCGAAGCTGATCGCGGCGCTGACGCGCGTGAAGTCCTACCTGGACTACGGCGCCTTCACGCCGATCCAGGTGGCGGCGACGGCGGCGCTGAACGGGCCGCAGGACTGCATCGAGGACATGCGGAAGCTTTACAAGGAGCGGCGCGACCTGCTGGTGAAGGGGCTGCACGGGGCAGGGTGGGACGTGCCGTCGCCGGACGCCTCCATGTTCCTCTGGGCGCCGATCCCCGAGCGGTTCCGGCACCTGGGCAGCGTCGAGTTCTCCAAGCTGCTGCTGGCCCGCGCCAAGGTGGCGGTGGCGCCTGGCGTCGGCTTCGGCGAGCACGGTGACGACCATGTCCGCATCGCGCTGGTGGAGAACAACCACCGCATCCGGCAGGCGCTTCGCGGTATCAAAAGCTTCCTGCAGGGCGATAACGCCGCCCCGCATATGGACGAGCACAAAGAGGACGCCGTTCGCGCATGACCCGCCCGCTTGCTGTTGGCGTCGCCGGGCTCGGCACGGTGGGCGCGGGTGTGCTCAGCCTGCTGCGCCAGAACTCCGATATCGTATCGGCACGCGCCGGCCGCGGCATCGCCGTGACGGCCGTCTCCTCGCGCGACCGCACGCGGGACCGCGGCATCAGCCTGGAAGGGCTGCGCTGGTATGATGATCCCACCGCGCTGGCGAACGATCCGGCCATTGACGTGGTGGTGGAGACGATTGGCGGCAGCGAAGGGCCGGCGCGCGCGCTGATCCAGGCGGCGCTGGCGGCGGGGAAGCCCGTCGTCACGGCGAACAAGGCGCTGCTGGCGGTGCATGGGGCGGAGCTGGCGGAACTTGCGGCGAAGTCGGGCGCTCCGCTGGCCTTCGAGGCGGCGGTGGCCGGCGGCATCCCCGCTATCAAGGCGATCCGCGAGGGGCTGGCAGGGAACCGCATCACCCGCGTGACCGGCATCCTCAACGGAACCTGCAACTACATCCTGACCCAGATGCGCGAGCGCGGGCGGGAGTTCGCGGAGGCGCTGAGCGAGGCGCAGAAGCTCGGCTATGCCGAGGCGGATCCGACCTTCGACGTGGACGGGATCGACGCCGCGCACAAGCTGGCGATCCTGGCCGCCCTGGCCTTCGGACGGCCCGTGGACTTCGACGCGGTGCATGTGGAGGGCATCCGGCAGATTTCCGCCCTCGATATCCGCTTGGCGGAGGAGCTGGGCTACCGCATCAAGCTCTTGGGCATCGCCTCCTGTTCCGAGAACGGTGTGGAGACCCGGGTGCATCCCTGCATGGTGCCCGCCTCGCATCCCGTGGCCACCGTGGACGGCGTGTTCAACGCCGTAGTGGCGGAGGGCGACCATGTCGGCCGCGTGGTGCTGGTGGGCCGTGGCGCCGGGGCGGGGCCGACCGCTTCCGCCGTGGTGTCGGACCTGATCGACATCGCGCGGGGGCGCCACACCCCGGTCTGGGGGGCGGAGTCCTTCTCCGCCGTGCCCTCGATCGGGATGGAGCGGCATTCCGGCGCCTATTACCTGCGCCTGATGGTGGTGGATCGGCCGGGCGTGATCGCGGACGTGACGGGCGCGCTGCGCGACGCCGGGATCAGCCTGGAATCCATGCTCCAGCGCGGGCGCTCACCCGGGGAGGCGGTGCCCGTTGTCCTCACCACCCATGAAGCGCGTGAGGGCGCGATGCGCGAGGCGATCGCCCGCATCTCCGCCCTGGACGCCGTGCTGGAATCCCCCGCCCTTATCCGGATCGAGAGCCCATGAGCATCACCCGCGCCGGCATCAACCCCGATGCCCCCCTGCAGAGCGACCGCAACCTGGCGCTTGAACTGGTGCGCGTGACGGAGGCGGCGGCCATCGCCTCCTCCCGCTGGATCGGCCGGGGCGACAAGAACGCCGCCGACGGCGCGGCGGTGGACGCCATGCGCCGCGCCTTCGACAGCGTGGCCATTGCCGGCACGGTGGTGATCGGCGAGGGCGAGATGGACGAGGCGCCGATGCTCTATATCGGCGAGAAGGTGGGCGCCGGCGGGCCGGAGGTGGACATCGCGGTGGACCCGCTGGAGGGCACCTCCATTTGCGCGCGCGGCATGCCGAACGCGATCGCGACGCTGGCCGTGGCGGAGAAGGGCGGCTTCCTGCACGCCCCCGACATCTACATGGACAAGATCGCGGTGGGCCCGGGCCTGCCGGACGGGGTGGTGCACATCGATGCCGGCGCGAAGGAGAACCTTCGCAACCTCGCCCAGGCGAAGAAGTGCGCGATCGAGGACCTGGTGGTCTGCACGCTGGACCGCGACCGCCACAAGGAGATCATCCGCGCCTGCCGCGAGGCCGGGGCGCGCATCATGCTGATCCCGGACGGCGACGTGGCGGGCGTGGTGGCCTGCTCGCAGCCCGAGGCGGGGGTCGACATCTACCTGGGCTGGGGCGGGGCGCCGGAGGGCGTGCTGGCGGCTGCGGCGCTGCGCTGCATCGGCGGGCAGATGCAGGGCCGGCTGATCTACGAGGACGAGACGCAGCGCGAGCGCGCCAAGTCCATGGGGATCACGGACCCGGACAAGATCTTCAGCGTGGAGGAGATGGCGAAGGGCGACGTGATGTTCTCCGCGACCGGCGTCACCTCGGGCGCGATGCTGCGCGGGGTGCGGCGCACGGCGACCTCGGCGGTCACGCACTCCATCGTCATGCGGAGCAAGACGGGGACGGTGCGCTACGTGGAGGGGCACCACAACTTCACGGTCAAGCCGAACACCTACCTTGCCTGATGGATTGATGACGGAGACGCCCGTCACGGAAGAAGCGGGGGAGGCCGTTCTCGGCGTCTCCCGGAGCGCGACCGGCCGCCGCTGGGTCTGGCGGGAAGGAAACGAGCGCACGGGACTGGCCATTGCCCAGCGGCTGGACGTTCCGGAGATCGTCGGGCGGATGCTGGCCTCGCGCGGCGTGGGCCTTGAGGCAGCGGCGGATTTCCTGGAGCCGCGGCTGCGGGCCCTGATGCCTGACCCTTCCTCTCTGAAGGACATGGACGTGGCGGCCGGGCGGTTGGCCCAGGCGGTACGGTCCGGGGAGAAGGTGGCGATCTTCGCCGACTACGACGCGGACGGGGCCTGTGCCGGGGCGCTGATGTTGCGCGTGCTGCGGGACCTCGGCGTGTCCGCCAGCCACTACGTTCCGGACCGGATCAAGGAGGGCTACGGGCCCAATGCGCCGGCCATCGCGGCCCTCTGCGATGGGGGGGCGGGGCTGATCGTATGCGTTGATTGCGGGATCGCGGCGCACAAGGCGCTGGAGGCGGCCCGCGGACGGGCGGACGTGGTGGTGCTGGACCACCACAAGGCGGAAGGTCCGCCGCCAGCGATCCTCGCGACGGTGAATCCCAACCGGCTGGACTGCGATTCCGGGCTGCGCGGGCTCTGCGCCGCCGGGGTTTGCTTCATGGCGGCGGTGGCGCTTCACCGGGCGTTGCGGAAGGCCGGCTTCTTCGAGGGGCGGGCGGAGCCGCCGCTGCTGGACCTGCTGGACCTGGTCGCGACGGCGACGGTCTGCGACGTGATGCCGCTGACCGGGCTGAACCGGGCGCTGGTCGCGCAAGGGCTGCGGGTGATGGCGCGGCGCGGGCGGCCGGGGATCGCGGCGCTGCTGGAGGTGGCGGGGGTGAAGGACGCCCCGACAGCACTCTCCCTGGGTTTCGGGATCGGCCCTCGGCTCAACGCCTCCGGCCGGATCGGGGAGAGCGACCTGGCCCTTCGGCTGCTGGTTGAGGATGATCCGCTGGAGGCGCGCACCAAGGCGGAGAGCCTGGATTCCACCAATCGCCGGCGCCAGGAGGTGGAGGCCGAGGTGCTGGGCTCCGCCCTCGCCATGGCCGAGATGCAGGCCGCCGAGGGGCGGCCGGTGCTGCTGATCCTCGGGGAGGGGTGGCATCCCGGCGTGGTCGGCATCGTCGCAGGGCGGGTGAAGGAGCGGTTCAACCGGCCGGCCCTGGTGGCGGGGGTGGCGGACGGGATGGCCAAGGGCTCCGGGCGGTCCGTGGCCGGGCTGGACCTGGGTGCGGCGATCATCGCGGCGCGGCAGGCGGGGCTCCTGGAGATAGGGGGCGGGCACGCCATGGCGGCCGGCTTCTCCTTCCGGGCGGAGCGGCTGGCTGCGGTGCGAGCCTTTCTCGAGGAGCGGCTCGCGCGTGCGGCGGATCTGCCGGATTCGGTCGCGCTGGTCGTGGAGGGAACCCTCTCCGTCGCCGCCGCGAACACCGCACTGGCGGAGCAGGTGGCCCGCCTGGCGCCTTTTGGAACGGGAAATGACGAGCCGTTGTTTGCCGTGCGCCGCGCGCGCGTGGTGCGGGCCGACAGGGTTGGAAAAGAGGGCGGAACCATCCGCCTCTTCTTGGAAGGGGAGGGGGGCGGGCGGCTAAAGGCCGTGTGCTTCCGCGCGAAGGAAGGGCCCTTGGCCGACCTCCTCCTCCGGTCCCGCGGCGTGCCGCTGCATCTCTGCGGTGCGCTGCGGGCGGAAAGCTGGAATGGCGAGGTCTCGGCCTGCCTTCACGTGCAGGATGCAGCGCCGGCCTGACCTGTCCCGGCCGGGAAGCTGGTGGGTTGTGCAGCGCCGCCGTGGCCCTTAACTGGCCGCGCAAGGTCTCCGGGGCGGCCCGATGGACCCGCCCCTGCGCGCCGGACAACGCGGAGCTTTCATGCATCCCTGCCGCTTTCTCCTCCCCCTGCTTCTCCTCGCTGGCTGTGGTAGCGACTACTCGGCCGATACCTACTCGACCCGGGCGGTTCAGCAGGCCAACCCGGTGCAGCAGGGCGTGATCATCGGCGCGCGGGATATCCAGATTTCGTCGGATGGTACGACGGGCGCGGCGGTAGGCGCGGCGGCGGGCGGCATCGTCGGGGGCGCGACGCCGGGCAGCAATCTCACCTCTGCCCTGGCCGGAGTCGGCGGTGGGCTCGTCGGCGGCCTTTTTGGCTCGGCGACCGAGCGCGTGATCAATGATAATCGGGCCACCGAGTACATCGTCCGCAAGACGAACGGGGAGTTGGTGAACGTCACCCAGCGCGACGTGCCGCCACTGCCGATAGGGCAGAAGGTGCTGGTGATTGCCGGGGCCCAGGCGCGGATCGTGCCGGATTACACCGTGCCGGACGCGGCTGCGGCTGCGGCGGCCGTACCGCCGGGCCAGCAGGCGCCATCTCGGGTAGAGGGGCCCGTGCGCGCCGATCCGCCCCAGGCGGGGGGGACTGGCGGCCCGCCGCCGGGCAATCCCGTGCCGCGCACCGAGGCGCCGACGCGGACGGAGCTTCCGCCCGCAGCGCCGGCGAGCGCGGACGCGCCACCTTCGCCGCGCGCGCCGCTGGTTCCGCCGGAGGCGCCACTGGCCCTTTGAGGGGTGCTGGACGGGGAGGGCGAGGCGTTGTAAGGACCGGCCGCGCTTGTCCCCTTCGTCTAGAGGCCTAGGACACTGCCCTTTCACGGCGGCGACACGGGTTCGAATCCCGTAGGGGACGCCATCTCTCAGCGGCTTCACTGATTATCGGTGTTACTGCCGGCTGCGGCCCACTATTCCTTTACCCCGGTATTTGAACTGCTGTTCAGGCCGTAATTGGAAGCAGGATCAATCGGACGCGGACGTCAGGCTTTGTGACGTTGCAGGATTTTTCGTCCGTGCTGCACGGGTGCAGCAGGTACAGTGATAGTCGCTGGATGGATTACCCGGTTTACGCTGCGGCTGAAGAACGCAGCGTCAGCTCATCATGTCCGGCTGGCCCAAGCTAGGTCTGGTCTCGAAATGCCGTATCGGACCATGAGAGGCCCTGGCCGAGGCTCGGGAGTGCTCGGTGAGGCGCTTTTTTGTCCTGCCTGATGGGCCGGTGGAAATCTCGGGCGAGGTGACACAGCACCAATGCCTTCGCGTCGAAGAACTTAACGTTTGATGCATTTCCGAAGGTTTTGTTGAGTCCAAATCGTTGTAAAACAAAGGGTTTCGCTGGGGGCACGCAACTTGCCATTCCAACTGCGCAGCCGTTTGAAGGCTGGAGATTGTGGGGGCAGGCTCGATGCGAGCTTTACTGTTGGCGGGAGTGGCGGTGGCTTGTTGGGGAGGGGCAGCGCATGCGGATGTCGTGCTTCCCAACACGACTTGGGGCACCATTCCCGGCGAGAATAGCGGCGGCGGTTCCAGCACTATCACATCGACGGTTCCGCGATCCGGCAATGGGTCGGTGGAGATGTTCGGCGACCGAACTCGTTATTCATTAGGGAATTACTATAACCCAGCCAGCAATCTCGGCCTGCTGAGCACGGTGCTGGGGATTTCGTTCGATTGGCTGGTCGCGGCGAACAGCAGCGGTGCTTACAACTCCGATCAAACGCCGGCTCTCCGCCTCCACATCTACGACAACGGGCGCCGGAGCGAATTGATCTGGGAAGGCGTGTACAACGGCACCTACGGGAACACCTCTCGCGACACCTGGTACACCACGACCTTCAACGACCTGTTTTACCAGTTTGTCTCCGGCTCCGGCGTGACGCTCCAGAACGGCTCGCAGGTCAACCAGACCGTCCAGGATTGGAAGAACAGCTACAGCGCGAACGCCTACGTGTCGGCCATCAGCGTTGGAGTGGGATCGGGCTTCTCGAACGCCTACCACGCCTTCGCTGACAACGTGGTGCTCGGGCGGACCTCGGGAACGACGACATACAACTTCGAAGCCGCGGTGGTCGCCGTGCCGGAGCCGGCCTCCATCGCTCTGCTTGGTGCCGGCCTCCTTGGCCTAGGTCTCGTCCGGCGGCGTAGGGCGAAGATCGCGGTGTAGTGCACCCGACGCCGCTCCGGAGATGGGGCGGCGTCGGACTTTCGGCCGAAAACAGGGCAGGGTTTACCCGCGTCTCAAGAGGGTGGTTGCATGACGCCTGAGCTATGCCGACAAGCCCGCGAGTTGCTGGGGTGGAGTGAGCAATATCTCGCAACGATAGCAGGGTGCTCCAGGCAGACGATCGTGAACCTGGAGAGCGGTCGGAACCGACCTTATGGCGCCACCGTCGTCGCGATCCGCTCCGCCCTCGGGGCCGCTGGGGTCGAGTTTACGGAACCTGAGGCCGGTGGGGCCGGGATAAGACTGAGGAAGGCGGCTTTGTAGGCGACGTACCCTCCGACCAGTCCCGCTGTCCTAGGGATACGCCTCCCGAAATCGAATGCATTGTGGCAGGTGGACAGCTGCGATCGGGGTGGAGGCCTTGTAGCTGGCTTCTTTGGCCCTACGAACGCCGCGCGTGGCTATTCACCTCCAGCCATCGTCCGCGTGAGCGCCAGGAGGTGCTTCCGCTCTTCCCGATCCAGCAGGTCCCAGCGCCGGAGCAACTCAGCCCGATCGGCGCGGTCATCGACGATCCGTCTCAGGGCAGCCAGCGCAACTCCAGCGGCCGAGTTGTCAGACGGGTCACGTTCCGTATTCACTCTTCCTACTCCCGCGCAGCAAGACTCGGTGCGGTGTGTGCCGATCAAGATTGGCCGAACTGCGGCGTCAACTAAGGCAGCAAATCGTCGAGGGGGAACGGGGCACCCACGCAACCCGGGGAGCCGGTGCTAAGGAGGAGGCTCGTCACCCACCCTGTCCTTCCTCGGCATCCAGTCAGGGTACCGATACCCCTCTGGATGCGGATCCTGACCTTCATACCGAAGGAGGCTGCAGCTCAGCGAAGCCGGTTCAGCTCTTCCACCGGCCAGCCGCAAAGCTTGGCCAGAATGTCGGTCAGCAACTCGTCTGCCAAGGGGAGCTCCGCAGCACGGGCGTGCTGCACCAGATCCCTGATTGCGGTGAGAACCACGTTCGGGGCTAAGCCACGCGCTGGTCTTCCAGCGCGCGGATCGGGAGGGGTATCCAAATCCTGCATCTCTGACAGCTCCGCTTACCGTGGCAGCCGGCTGTAGCTGCCGGCCACAACTCATCCGTGCAACTATCCTGGAACCACCGAAACTCCGGACAGTTCTACCTAATCAGAACCTGAACATCGGATCGGCGTTCTGGTTGCGATGCAATGTAAGTTATGCAACCTCTAGGAGAATTCTAGGGGTGTGAACATTGCGTCGTGCGGTGCAGCATGGGTTCCGTGCCGGGCTGTGGCGGGCGCATCACGCTTGACGGCGCTGGCCCCGCGGTTTAAGGGCGCCGCTCCCGGGACACGTCCCGTCCGCCGGTCGGCCATCCCCAGGGTGCCGGCTCCGCCGCTCCGCGAAGGCTCGCGCAGCGGCGCGATCGGTCATGGGCGTGTTCCAAGAATGAGGTCAACCCCGCCCGTATGTTCGAGGCGCTCTCCTCCCGCCTGAACGGCGTCTTCGACAAGCTCCGCCGCCGCGGGTCCCTGTCCGAGGCCGACGTGAACGAGGCCCTGCGCGAGGTCCGCATCGCCCTGCTTGAGGCGGATGTGGCCCTGCCGGTGGCGCGCGACCTCATCAACAAGGTGCGGGAGCGGGCGGTGGGCGCGGAGGTGATCCGCAGCGTCTCGCCCGCCCAGCAGGTCATCAAGATCGTCAACGACGCGTTGGTCGAGGCGCTCGGGGGCGGGGAGGGGACCGAGGCCCCCAATGGCTTCACACCGGGCCTGGACCTGAACGCGCCGTCGCCGGTGCCGATCCTGATGGTCGGGCTCCAGGGCTCGGGCAAGACGACCACCTCCGGCAAGATCGCGCTGCGGCTGCGGACGCGGGAGAAGAAGAAGGTCCTGCTGGCCTCGCTGGACGTGCAGCGTCCGGCGGCGCAGCTCCAGCTGCAGACGCTGGCGAACCAGACCGGCGTGACCAGCCTGCCGATCATCCCCGGCCAGACCCCGCTGGAGATCGCGGCCCGCGCCATGGAGACGGCCCGGCGCGAGCTCTACGACGTCGTGATCCTCGACACCGCCGGCCGCCTGTCGATCGACGACGCGCTGATGGACGAGGTCGCCGCGGTGAAGGCCGCGACGAAGCCGCACCAGACGCTGCTGGTCGTGGACGCCATGACCGGCCAGGACGCGGTGAACACCGCGCGGAACTTCCAGGACCGTGTGGGCGTGAACGGCATCGTCATGACGCGCGTGGACGGCGACGCCCGCGGCGGCGCCGCGCTGTCGATGCGGGCCGTGACGGGCGCGCCGATCCGGCTGCTGGGCGCCGGCGAGAAGCTGGATGCGCTGGAGGACTTCCACCCCTCCCGCATCGCCGGGCGCATCCTCGGCATGGGCGACATCGTGTCGCTCGTGGAGCGCGCGGCGGAGACGATCGATCGCGACGAGGCCGAGAAGCTCGCCGCGAAGATGCAGAAGGGTCAGTTCGACCTGGAGGATTTCGCGTCGCAGCTGAAGCAGGTCGGCAAGATGGGGAACCTTTCGGGGATCCTCGGCATGCTGCCCGGCCTGGGCGCGATGAAGGACAAGATCGCCAACGCGAAGATCGATGACGGGATGATCGGGCGGCAGTCCGCGATCATTTCCTCGATGACGCGCAAGGAGCGGAAGAACCCCGACATCATCAAGGCGTCGCGCAAGAAGCGCATCGCCACGGGTGCCGGTGTCACGGTTCAGGATGTGAACCGGCTGCTGAAGCAGTTCGACGACATGTCCGCGATGATGAAGCGGATGAACAAGCTCGGCCAGAAGGGGTTGATGCGCGGCGGTCTCGGCGCGCTCCTGCCTGGCATGGGGGGCGGCAAGCGCCCCTTCTGAACCACCGTTGGAAACAGACTAAGGATACGATCGATGGGCCTTAAGATCCGCCTCGCGCGCGCCGGTGCCAAGAAGCGCCCCTACTACCACATCGTGGTTGCCGACAGCCGCTCGCCGCGCGACGGCCGCTTCATCGAGCGCCTGGGTTCCTACAACCCGATGCTGCCGTCCGACCACGTCGAGCGCGTGCGCCTCTTCGACGAGCGCATCAAGCACTGGCTGAGCCAGGGCGCCGTGGCGACGGACCGCGTGGCGAAGTTCCTCGGCAAGGCCGAGCTGGCTCCGATGCCCGTGTTCCCGGAGCAGCCGAAGCAGTCCGCGCCGAAGAAGCGCGCCCAGGAGCGTGCCGCCGCGGCCGCTGCTGCGACGAACGCCTGAGGATAACGGCACTCCGCCATGTCCGCGTCGCGTCGCATCCTGGTCGGCGAATTCGGCCGCCCGCACGGGGTGAGGGGGCTGGTTCACCTGCGCTCCCACACCGCGGAGCCGGCCGCCATCGCCGGTTACGGCCCGCTCTCGGATGAGGGCGGGGCGCGACGCTTCGTGCTGAAGTGGCTGGCCGAAGGGCTGGTGCAGGTTGAGGGCGTCACGGACCGCGACGCGGCCGCGAAGCTCACCGGCACGAAGCTCTACGTCGACCGCGACGCGCTGCCCGAGCCCGAGGAGGACGAGTTTTACCTCTCGGACCTGATCGGCCTTCGCGCCGAGACGGAAGCGGGCGAAGTCCTCGGCACGGTCGCCGCGCTCGAGGATTTCGGAGCCGGCAGCGTGCTGACGCTGCGGGACGCGAACGGGCGGGAGACGCTGCTGCCCTTCACCAAGGCTGTCGTGCCGGTGGTGGAGGTGTCGGAGGGCCGCATCGTCATCGTTCCGCCCGGGGAGGTGGAGGTTCCGCCTCAGCCGGGCGAGGCGGAGTCGGTGGACACGCCCCGCCCGCGCCGCCCCTCCATGCGCCGCCGCAGCGGCGGCCGGGACGCGGCATGAGCTGGAACGCGACCGTCCTCACCCTCTTCCCCGGCATGTTCCCGGGCCCGCTCGGCACTTCGCTGGCCGGGCGCGCGATGGAACGCGGCCTTTGGTCGCTGGAGGCGCGCGACATTCGCGACGCCGCCACCGACCGCCACCGCACGGTGGACGACACGCCTTTCGGGGGTGGCGCCGGCATGGTGCTGCGCCCGGACGTGGTGGATGCCGCCATTGCCGCGGCGGTGCCGGAGGGCGATGCGCGGCCGCTGGTGTTCCTGACCCCGCGCGGGGTGCCGCTGCGCCAGTCGCTGGTGCGGCAGCTCGCCGCCGGTCCCGGCGTGGTGGCCCTCTGCGGCCGCTACGAGGGGGTGGACCAGCGCGTGGTCGAGGCGCGCGGGATGATCGAGGTTTCCATCGGCGACTACGTCCTCTCGGGCGGCGAGCTGGCGGCGATGGTGCTCCTCGATGCCTGCGTGCGCCTCATTCCCGGCGTAATGGGGGCGGCCGAGAGCGCGGAGGAGGAGAGCTTCAGCTCCAACCTGCTCGAATATCCCCACTACACCCGCCCCGCCGAGTGGCGCGGCCTGCGCGTGCCGGAGGTTCTCCTCTCCGGCCACCACGCGGAGGTCGCGCGCTGGCGGCGGGAACGATCCGAGGCGGTGACGCGCGAGCGTCGTCCAGACCTCCTCACTGAACAGGGGCGCCCGGGATCCACGGCGGGCGCGCCGTTGCATCCGGCGGCAAGCCCCGCCTAAACGAGACTGGAAAGGACCCTAACGATGAACCTGCTGCAGCAGTTCGAGCACGAGCAGATGACCCGCTTGTCGGGCGCCCGTGCCACCCCCGAGTTCGCCGCCGGCGACACGGTGCGCGTGATGGTGAAGGTGCAGGAAGGCGAGCGCATCCGCACCCAGGCCTATGAGGGCGTGTGCATTGCCCGTTCCAACCGCGGGCTGAACAGCAACTTCACCGTCCGCAAGCTCTCCTACGGCGAGGGCGTGGAGCGCGTGTTCCCGCTCTACTCCCCGAACGTGGCGGAGATCCAGGTGGTGCGCCGCGGCAAGGTTCGCCGCGCGAAGCTGTACTACCTGCGCGGCCGCACGGGTAAGTCCGCCCGCATCCAGGAGGCCACCAGCCCGCGCGTCAAGGCCGCTGCCGGTGCTGCGGCCGCTCCGGCAGCCGAGGCCCCGGCTGCTGCGGGCGATCAGCAGGCGTAAGACGGGAAAGGCCCGCCGGATCATCCGGCGGGCCTTTCTCGAAATGGCGTGAGGAGGGAAGACCGATGTCGGCCACGAAGCCGCGCACCTTGTTCGACAAGATCTGGGATGCCCACGTTGTCGAGACGTCCCCCGACGGGACAGCCCTCCTCTACATCGACCGCCACCTCGTGCACGAGGTGACGAGCCCGCAGGCCTTCGAGGGCCTGCGCACCGCCGGCCGCCCCGTGCACCGGCTGGACGGCACCTTCGCCGTGACCGATCACAACGTGCCGACCGATGCGACCCGCTTCACCGGGATCCAGGAGCCGGAAAGCGCGCTGCAGGTCGCGACGCTGGAGAAGAACGTCGTCGATTTCGGCGTCACCTACATCCCACTGAATGACAAGCGGCAGGGCATCGTCCACATCATCGGGCCTGAGCTGGGCATCTCGCTCCCGGGCATGACGATCGTGTGCGGCGACAGCCACACCTCCACCCACGGCGCCATGGGCGCGCTGGCCTTCGGCATCGGCACTTCCGAGGTGGAGCACGTGCTGGCCACCCAGACGCTGCTGCAGAAGCCCGCGAAGAACATGCGCGTCACGGTGAACGGGGTGCTGCCCTTCGGCTGCACGGCGAAGGACATCGTGCTGGCGATCATCGGCAAGATCGGCACGGCGGGCGGAACCGGCCACGTGATCGAGTATGCCGGCGAGGCGATCCGGGCGCTGGACATGGCCGGCCGCATGACCGTCTGCAACATGTCGATCGAGGCCGGTGCCCGCGCCGGCATGATCGCGCCTGACGAGACGACCTTCGAATATGTCCGCACGCGCCCCATGGCACCGAAGGGCGAGGCGCTGGAGCGTGCGATCTCCTGGTGGAGCACGCTGCCGACCGACGAGGGCGCGCATTTTGACCGGGAGGTCACCCTCGACGCCTCCACGATCGCGCCGATGGTATCCTGGGGCACCTCGCCCGAGGACGTGCTGCCGATCACCGGCACGGTGCCGGACCCTGAGGCGGCGGGTGACGAGGCGCGTCGGGCCCAGTTGCGGCGGATGGTGGATTACATGGGGCTGACGCCCGGCCAGCGCCTGCAGGAGCTGAAGGTGGACGCCGTCTTCGTCGGCTCCTGCACCAATGGCCGCATCGAGGACATCCGTGCCGCCGCCGAGGTGGTGCGCGGCCGCAAGGTCGCCGCGGGCGTGCGCGCGATGGTGGTCCCCGGCTCCGGCCTCGTGAAGGAGCAGGCGGAGCAGGAGGGGCTGGACGTCATCCTGAAGGAAGCGGGCTTCGAGTGGCGGGAGGCCGGGTGCTCCATGTGCCTGGGCATGAACCCCGACAGGATCGGGCCAGGACAGCGCTGCGCCTCCACCTCCAACCGCAACTTCGAGGGGCGGCAGGGCAAGGGCGGGCGCACGCACCTCCTCTCCCCCGCCATGGCGGCCGCGGCGGCTGTCACAGGGCACCTGACCGACGTCCGGGAGCTGGTCTGATGCGGGCATTCACGACGCTGACCGGAGTTGCCGCGCCGCTGCCCATGGCGAACGTGGACACGGACAAGATCATCCCTGCGCGCTTCCTCAAGACTATCGAGCGCAAGGGGCTGGGCCGCGCCGCCTTTGCCGACATGCGCTTCAACGACGACGGCTCCGAGAAGCCGGACTTCGTGCTGAACCAGGAGCCCTACCGCCATGCCGAGGTCCTGATCGCGCACGAGAACTTCGGCTGCGGGTCCTCGCGTGAACACGCGCCCTGGGCGCTGCTGGATTTCGGCATCCGCTGCGTGATCGCGCCGGACTTCGCCGATATCTTCTTCAACAACAGCTTCAAGAACGGCATCCTGCCGATCAAGCTGTCGCGCGAGATCTGCGACACGCTGATGGAGGACGCGAAGATGGGCGCCAATGCCCGGATCAGCGTCGACCTCGCGCGCCAGATCGTCATTCGCCCGAACGGGGAGGAGATCCCCTTCGAGGTCGATCCGCTCCGAAAGCATCGGTTGCTGAACGGCCTGGACGACATCGGCGAGACGATGCAGCGCGCTTCCGCCATCGAGAACTTCGAGAACGGGCAGCGCGCCGCGCAGCCCTGGCTCTACGGCTGAGCTTCAGGAAAGTCCGCATGCCCGCGAACAAGAAGTTGCTGGTGCTGCCGGGTGACGGCATCGGCCCCGAGGTCATGCGCGAGGTGCGCCGCGTGCTGGACTGGCTGGACCGCCGCCGGCACGTGACCTTCGACATCGAGGAGGGCCTGGTCGGAGGTGCCGCCATCGACGCGGAGGGGCATCCCTGCCCGGACACGACGATGGAGAAGGCGCAGCGCGCGGATGCGATCCTCTTCGGTTCCGTGGGCGGCCCCAAATGGGACAGCCTGCCTTTCGAGAACCGTCCGGAACTTGGCATCCTGCGGCTGCGCAAGGATCTCGGCCTCTTCGCGAACCTGCGCCCGGCGATCGTCTGGTCCCCTCTCGCGCAGGCCTCCTCGCTGAAGGCGGACCTTGTGGACGGGCTCGACCTGATGATCGTGCGCGAGAGCACGGGCGGGATCTATTTCGGCGAGCCCCGCGGGATCGAGACGATGGCGAACGGCATGCGCCGCGGCTTCGACACCGAGTCCTACACGGAGGAGGAGATCACGCGCGTCGCGCGCGTGGGCTTCGAGCTGGCGCGCAAGCGCAGCAACCGGCTGACGAGCGTGGAGAAGGCGAACGTCATGCAGTCCGGCCGGTTCTGGCGGGAGATCGTGACGGCGGTGCACAAGGCGGAGTTCGCGGATGTCGAGCTCTCCCACATGTACGCCGACAACTGTGCCATGCAGCTCGCCTCCCGGCCGAAGCAGTTCGACGTCATCCTCGCCAGCAACCTCTTCGGCGACGTGCTCTCGGACCTGGCCGCGGCCGTCACCGGCAGCCTTGGCATGCTGCCCTCGGCGACGCTCGGGGCGCCTGACGCGAGCGGCCGCCGCCACGCCCTCTATGAGCCCATCCACGGCTCCGCGCCGGACATCGCGGGCAAGGGCATCGCCAATCCCTGCGCGCAGATGCTCTCCTTCGCGATGCTACTGCGCTGGTCCTTCGGCATGGATGAGGATGCCCAGCTGATCGAGAAAGCCGTGGAGAAGGTGCTGGCCGGCGGCCTGCGTACCGCGGACATCATGGTGCCCGGCGCGGCCCGCGTCGGCACCAGCGTGATGGGTGAGGCGGTGGTGCGCGAACTCGACAAGATCGCGGCGTGAAAGGGGTTGCGCCTGGGACACCCAGGCGCTATCCCCCGCCGAACGGAGAGCGCCCGTAGCTCAGCTGGATAGAGCACCAGACTACGAATCTGGGGGTCAGGAGTTCGAATCTCTTCGGGCGCGCCATCTCCGCCGCCTAGCCGTTCTTTGTTGTTGCGATGCGCCCGTAGCTCAGCTGGATAGAGCACCAGACTACGAATCTGGGGGTCAGGAGTTCGAATCTCTTCGGGCGCGCCATCTTCCCGCGCCGCACATCGCTGGACCGCTGCGCCATTATGACCCTGGAAGGTGCATGAAGTTCGCCGCCGCGCTGGCTCTCGCCAGCAGCGCGCGCATCGCCGGGTTTTCATCCCCCTTCTCTGCCGTCAGTGCCTCCATCGGGCAGAAGTACTCGTGCGCCTGCGGCATTTGCGTTCGGGCGAAACCCTCGTACTGCCGTGACTTCAGGCCGTAGAGCACGCGCACGTCGCGCACCGGCAGCACCAGCGAATCCACCGGCTCGGTTCGCAGCAGCCGGATCAGGCGCCAGCGCGGCGTCGGGTCGTTCGGCTGGCAAGGGTTCAGGAGCCAGGGGACCGGGCACACGGCCAGTAGAGACGTGGTGGAGGGAGCGAAGCGCGAGCGCTTGTCCAGCAGGTTCTGGAGGCTGGAGCAGGCCTCAATGCACAGGATGTCCGCGTAGGGGTCCGAGGGATCCGGCGAGAAATGCAGCCACAGCCCGTCAGGCAACGTCCGCAGGCGGTTCGTGCCGGGCAGCTTCAGGAAGGGCTGGTTGGCCGTGCGCGCCTCCCCTGGCCGGGCCCGCAGCCAAGTTCCCGGCTGCTTCAAGTTGCTGGGGGTGCCAGGGGGCTTCTGCGGCCACTGACGCAGGCTGCGTCGGACCAGTTCATCGGCCGATGGGGCGAAGCTGGGCCGCGTGCGATCTGCAGTGATCACGGGTGGTTACCCTCAGGTCTACAACTTCGCGTGGAGAAAGCTTTCACGCTCTCGTTATCAAGAGAACAGAGCGGGAATGATGCCTAACTCCTCAACCAGGGGTGAATTAAGTTAACCCAGTTGACTGGCAGCTTAATTTGCGATCGTCCGGTTCACTTGGGCTACTTTCGATATATCTTCATCATGCTGCATGAGTTCTTTGAGCCCGCGTGCGAATAGAGCGGCACTGAAAAGAAAAGACCCGCCTCTCGCGAGGCGGGTCTTCCAGGAAGCGGGCCAGAGCCCCGGTGTTTGGCGGAGTCCTCGGCCGGGGACGGGGGCTCAGCCCCGAGCGGCCACGTCCTTGTAGTCACGGGTCGTTGCGCCCGTGTAGACCTGCCGCGGGCGGCCGATGCGCTGCGCCGGGTCCTCGATCATCTCCTTCCACTGGCTCACCCAGCCCACGGTGCGCGCCACTGCGAAGAGCACCGTGAACATGTGGGTGGGGATGCCCATCGCCTTCAGGATGATGCCGGAATAGAAGTCCACGTTCGGATAAAGCTTGCGGGAAACGAAGTAGTCGTCGCTCAGCGCGATCCGCTCCATCTCCATCGCCATGTCGAGCAGCGGCTCGTCCTTGATGCCGAGCTCCGCGAGCACTTCGTGGCAGGTTTCCTTCATGATCTTCGCGCGCGGGTCGAAGTTCTTGTAGACCCGGTGCCCGAAGCCCATGAGCTTCACGTGGCTGTTCTTGTCCTTCACCTTGCTGATGAAGTCCGGGATGTTCTCCGGGCTGCCGATCTCACCCAGCATCTTCAGCACCGCCTCATTCGCGCCGCCATGGGCGGGGCCCCAGAGCGCCGCGATGCCGGCCGCGATGCAGGCGTATGGGTTGGCGCCGGTGGAGCCGGCCAGACGCACGGTGGAGGTGGAGGCGTTCTGCTCGTGGTCGGCGTGCAGCACGAGGATCCGGTCCATGGCGCGGGCCAGGATCGGGTTCACCTTGTACTCCTCCGCCGGCACGGCGTTCAGCATGTAAAGGAAGTTCTCGGCGTAGCTGAGGTCGTTGCGCGGGTACACGAAGGGCTGGCCGATCGAGTACTTGTAGGCCATGGCAGCGATGGTCGGGATCTTCGCGATCAGGCGGAACGCCGCGACTTCCCGCTGGCGCGGGTCATTGATGTCCAGGCTGTCGTGGTAGAAGGCCGAGAGCGCGCCGACCACGCCGCAGAGGATCGCCATCGGGTGCGCGTCGCGCCGGAAGCCCTGGAAGAAATGGCGGATCTGCTCATGCACCATCGTGTGCGTGGTGATGTTGTGCTGGAACTCCTTGAGTTCCGGCCCCGTCGGCAACTCGCCGTGGAGGAGGAGGTGGCAGACCTCCACGAAGTCGGACCGCTCGGCCAGCTGCTCGATCGGGTAGCCGCGATACAGCAGGATGCCCTGGTCGCCGTCGATGTAGGTGATCTTGCTCTCGCAGGCCGCGGTCATGCCGAAGCCCGGGTCGAAGGTGAAGACCCCGAGGTCGGCGTAGAGCTTGCGGATGTCCGCCACGGCCGGGCCGACGCTCGCTTGCACAAGCGGCGCGCTGGAGGACTTGTTGGTTCCGTCGAGCGTGATCGTGACGGAACCCGAGGTGGTCGGTTCGCTCATGCGCTGGTCCTCGCAGCCGGTGGGGCCGGCCGTATGGTGGAAGCCGGGCCGCCCGGTGCTGCAGCCGCGTGTGCTGCAGTCGCGCCGGCCGGTCCCATCCCCAGGGCCAAACCTTGGGGGATGATGCGGCGCAAGATAGGCCGGTCCGCGCCCTTGTCCATCCACCGGGGCGCGCCGCCGCCGGGCGGAGCGCGCATGGGGGAATAACTTCAGGAATGGACCAGGTCGGACCAGGAAAAGCGATGTAAATATGGGTCGCCGGAGGCGCCTTAGTGGCGCCCGGCCCAGCCCTCGGGCGCGCGGGCGCCGGCGGCCCAGAGGCCGCGCCCGGCGGCCCGGGCTGCGCCTTCCATCCCGGCCAGCCCCTCGTCCTCCGCCAGGGCCCAGCCGGCGGAGACAAGGGCGCCGTTCAGTTCCATGCCCGCCGCATCTGTGCCCGCCAGGGTGGAGCACTGGCCGAGCCCCCGCCCGAAGCGGTCCCGCCCGCGAACGCGGCAGGCCACGCCGCGCCCGCCCAGCAGGCGGGAGAGGGCCTCGGCCGATCCGGCGCCGCAGTCGAATTCCCGCCCGGCGGAATCGCGGCAGGCCTGGCCGCGGGCTGGGGCGTCGAGCCCGCGCAGCCGCACGATGCGATCGGCCAGGCGCAAGGTCTCGCCATCCACCACCCGCACTTCGGCGGGCCCGGCGGCCCAGTCCTGCTCACGCGGGGAGTTGCCGAAGAGCTGGGTGGGACCGCCCAGCCCTATCAGGGTCGCCGTGCCGGCCGCGAGGCCGAGCAGCAGCAACGGCCCGCGCCAGGCGCGGGGGGAGGGGGCAGGGCGGAAGATGCGGCGACGAGGAAGCACTGCAAGCCTGCCTAGCAAGGCCGGGTGCCCCGGCACAAGCCGCCCCGTGCGGCCCGGTATCGCTGGCGGGGTGCTACCCCGCCATCTCCGGCAGATCTTTCGGTTGCAGGAACCGGACGAGCCTCGCGCCAAGCGGGCCGAGTGCGGCCCAGGGCTCCGCCACGGCGAATTCCGCAAGGGAAGCCGTGGGATAGGCCTCAGCCAGCGCCTGTCCGGGGGTCCCCGAATCCGGTGCGGCGAGGTTCAGCGCCAGGTCGTGCAGGCCGGGGTTGTGCGCGATCAGCATCACGCTCCGCACCTCCTCCGGCACCTCTCGCAGGGCGTCCAGCAGCCGGGTCCAAGGGGCGAGGTAGAGATCGTCGGTCGGTTCCACCCTGGGCGGGCCGTCCAGCGTCCCCAGCCCCTCCAGCGTCTGCAGTGTTCGGCGGGAGGAGGAAACGAGCACCAGCTCCGGCCGAAGCCCGAGGGAGCGCATGGCGCCCGCCATGGCCGCCGCGGCGCGACGGCCGCGGGCGTTCAGGGGACGGGCATGGTCCGAGAGGGCGGGGTCATCCCAGGCCGACTTGGCGTGACGCAGCAGCAGCAACTGACGCATGGGCGGCACCCTGCCACAGCCGCCGGGGCTTGTCGCGGGTGGGGCCGTAGCCCTTCGGTCGGGGCTGGGTCCGGATGGATCGGGGTCAGCGCCGGGGCGGGGCGTTCATCAGCCGCCCGGGATCGCGCCCGCCGGTTCCCGTCGGCACGCCGCGCGGCGGCACCGGCTCTTCCCGCGCTGCCGCGCCGGCATAGACGGAGCCTTCCGTCACGCCGACGCTGACGCGCTGGAAGGCCACCTGCGCGGTGCCGACCTGGATCCCGTGCCAGGACACGGCGGCGCGCGAAAGGGCCATGTCGTCCGACATCCGCACGAACCACTGGTCGAAGCCCAGCCGGCGCCGGTCGCCGGAGAGGGTGAGCATGTCCAGCTCGTGCTCCAGGTGGAACGCGTTGCCGGCCACGCGGCCGCGCACGGGCCCGGTGACGTCCGTCGCCTCGCCGATCCAGGCGGCGGAATCGGCCGGGTCGCGCCGCAGCTTCCAGAAGCGTCGGTCCTCGAAGCTGTCCTCGTAATGGAAGATCTCGTCGAAGGTCAGGGTGGTGCCGTCCCAGGCCCCCACGGTCGTCGCGCGGAACCAGCGCTCGATGGCGCCGAGGCGCGTGGTGAAGACGCCGTAGCTCTTGATCTTGCCGGCGAAGAACTCCTCCGGGCGGAAGGGCGGGCCCTTGCCCTCGAAGGTCTCCGGGGAGGTGCCGCAACCCGCGAGGGCTCCGGCCGCGCCGAGGGCGGGAAGGGCGAGGAGGAGCGAGCGGCGGGCGGTCATGGCGGCGGACCATCCCGCAGGATTCCGCGCCTGCCCAGGGGCGCCGGGGCCACAGCGCCGCCCATTCCGCACCCGCCAGGGACAATGCGAGCGGGCGCGGGGGAGTCCCGGCCAGGCCTGTCGCGCGGGGGCCTGTCACGATCTTCTCCTGCGGTCCGTTCACCTCCCCGCTCTCGGGAACTCATTCACGTGCGTGATCGCCGCGATGGCGGGCGCGCGATGGCCGCGAAGGAGGTCGCGGGCCATCTTCCCCATCGAAGCAAGGGCGCTGCCCCGCGCCGCCCCCGGAGATCCCCGCCATGATCGACATCCGCCCCTTCGGCACTCTCGGCCACGCCGACCACGGCTGGCTGAATGCCCGCCACCACTTCGCCTTCGGCGGCTACCGCGACGAGGGGCGGCCGGGCTGGGGCCGGCTGCGCGTTTGGAACGACGACGAGATCGCCCCCGGTACGGGCTTCGACGCCCATCCGCACCGCGACATGGAGATCATCACCTATGTCCGGGAAGGCGCGATCACCCACCGCGACAATCTCGGCAATGAGGGCCGCACCGAAGCGGGGGACGTTCAGGTCATGTCCGCCGGCACCGGCATCGTGCATGCCGAATACAACCTTGAGCCGGTAAAGACGCGCATCTTCCAGATCTGGATCCTGCCCGATCGCCGCAGCCAGGCCCCGCGCTGGGGCGCGAAGGCCTTCCCGAAGGCGGCGCGCGAGGGCGGGTTCGAGGTTCTCGCCTCCGGCCGCGCCGCCGATGCGGGAAGCGATGCACTGCGCCTGAACGCGGACGGCGCGGTGCTGGCCGCCACCCTTTCGCCGGGCCAGAGCGCCACGCTGCGGCTGGACGCGGGGAGGGGGGCCTACCTCGTCCCGGCCAAGGGGCGCGTGACGGTGAACGGGGTCGCGCTCAGCGAGCGCGACGGCGCGGCCATCCGCGACGAGGCGGAGATCACCGTAACCGCGGAGGAGGAGGCGGAGTTGGTGCTGGTTGAGGTGGCGGCTTGAAGAACGGTGGGGGGCGGCGCGGCCGTTCCCCGCTGCCGTCGCGCGCGGTCGACGGCCGTTAGCGCGGGATGAAATCCGTGCCGAACCCCTCCCTTGCCGACACCGAGGATGCGCGAGACAGCGCGCCGCTCATCAGCGCTGGCTTGGCCTATGCCGCCATGCTGCCTCTCCTCGCCGGGGCCGCGGCGGCCTGGCTCCTCCCCGCGCCGTCGGACGCCCTCGCACTGCGGGCGACCCTCACCTGGGCCGGTGCCCTGCTGTGCTTCTTCTCCGGCGTCCGGCGCGGGCTGAGCTTCCGCCAGCCCGGCGGCGCGACGGTGGTGCAGCTGGTCGCGACCCTTCTGTTCTTCAGCCTCGGCATCCTGTCGCTGCTCTCGCCCTGGCCGCTCGCCGCCGCCCTCCTTGCCCTCGCCGGATACGGCATCATGCTGGTGATGGATCCCATCGCCGCCCGGCGCGGCGAGGCGCCTCGCTACTTCGCGCGCCTCCGCCCGGTGCAGTTGCTCCTGGCCCTCGCGGGCGTCGCGGCGCTTCTCCCGAAGCTGCTGGGATAGCGGGCTGGCCTTGACCGGCCACCCCCCTGATCTAGCCTCCACCCGCACCACGGGGCGGAGAGCGGCATGACGCTGGCGATGAGCTGGGATGAGTGGGCGCGCCACGACGCGACGGCCCTGGCCGGGCGCGTCCGCGCCGGCGAGGTAACGCCCGCCGAGTTGGCCGCCCAGACTGCCGCCGGGGTCGCGAAGGTGAACCCCACCCTCTCCGCCGTGGTCGAGCTTTTCGAGGACGCGGTGGCGGACCCGCGCGCGAACGGCACGAACACGGACGGGCCTTTCGCCGGCGTGCCCTATCTGATGAAGGATCTCGGCCCCACGCTGAAGGGGCGGTTGCAGGAGATGGGCTCCCTTCTCATGCGCGGAAACCGGGCGCCCGCCGACAGCTTCCTGGCCGGGAAGATCCGCGCCGCCGGGCTCAACATCATCGGGCGCAGCACCACGCCGGAATTCGGCTGCTGCTCCTCTGCCGAGAACCCGGCCGTCTATGTCACGCGCAATCCCTGGGACACCGGCTACACCACGAACGGATCCTCGGCCGGCACCGCCGCCGCCGTCTCGGCCGGGGTGCTGCCCATTTCCCACGCGACGGATGGCGGCGGTTCCATCCGCATCCCCGCCGGTGCGACGGGAAATATCGGGCTCAAGCCGTCGCGCGGCGTCTTCTCCATCGCGCCCTATGCCTCCGACCTGACGGGGCTCGTCTCTATCCAGGGCTGCCACACCCGCACGGTGCGCGACACCGCCGCTTTCGTGGACGCCTGCCGCGGCGGCGCGCCCGGCGAGTTCATGCCCTATTGGACCGCGCCCGAATCCTATGCGGACCTCGTCCGCCGAGACCCGCCGCGACTCCGGATCGCCCTTTCGCATGAATGGGGCGACTACCGCGCGGTGCCGCACTTCGTGGCGGAGCTGGAGCGCGCGGGGCGGCTGCTGGAATCCCTCGGCCACGAGGTGGACTGGGCGGTGCCGGAGGTGGATTTCCGGGCCGCCTTCGCCGCGCAGACCACCTGCTACATCAGCAACTTCGCGCAGACCGTGAACAACCTAGTCGGTGCACTCGGCCTGGAACGCCCGCCCGCCGACCTCGTGGAGCCCGTCAACATCCGCATCTGGGAGGCGGGGCTGCACACTTCCTACACGGAGCGGGCGCGGATGCAGGCGGTGTTCAACGCCACCTCCCGCGCGTTCGGGACCTTCCTCGAGGAGTGGGACATCATCCTCACCCCGATCACCGCCCTGCCCACGCCGGTGATCGGCACCACCGAGTACCTGACCGTCAGCGACAACCCTGACGTCCAGGACTGGTTCGCCAATCTCTGGCGCAACTTCGCCTATACGCCGCTTTCGAACCTCTGCGGCATCCCCGCGATCTCGCTGCCGCTGGGCTGGCAGGAGAGCGGGCTGCCGCTGGGCATCCAGGCGCAGACGCGGCAGGCGGGGGACGGGCTGCTGCTGCAGCTCGCGGCGCAGGTGGAGCGTGCGATCGGGGGGAAGTGGAATGACGGGCGCCGGCCGGGGGTCCATGTAGCCCAGGGCTGATTTGCTACTGGCGGGCGTCCCCTTGCACCGCCGCAGAAACGAACATGGCATGGGAGGCGATACGCTCGATTCGCCCACTTCCCTTTCTCGCCCTGCTGGCCGGCTGCGCCCAGCAACCCTATTCAGCGCCCGAAATCGCGGCGCGGATGCCAGAGCTCGTCTATGACGAGCGTCGCCAGGGCGGCGGCGACCCTACACCTGATTTCCTCGTCCGTTACGCCTCGCCCAGTGGCAATCGCACGGCTCTCTACCTTACCCCCGACCCCGCCCTGGCCGGGTTTTCGAATGGTGCCCCCGAGGACGTCCTCCGGCCGCATCTGCAGCGCGCGAACCGCGCCCTCGGCACCGAGCTGCTGCGCCGGGGGGAGGTGCCCGGCCTCGCCCGTGTCAGGGCACGCTCACGCCTACCCGGTTCGGAGACCACCTGCATCATCGCGCCCGTCTCCGAACCGCCATCCCTGGAGGCTATCTGCCTCGCGATCGTCTCGGGGCAGGCTGCCCGGGCGTGGATCACCGTCGGCGGCATCCGCGGCAGCGGCCGCGACCGGACCATCTACGCCGCGCACATGGCGGTGCGCCTGTTCGGGTATCTCAGCCGCGCCGCGCCCCAGCGTCCGGCAGCAGGGGATGTTCGGGCGACGCCTGCCCAGGACTCCGGCCAGATCTTTCCTGAGCGCGAAGCGCCTCCCGACCCGGCTCTTGAGGCCGCGCCGGATCGGCCGGGGCGCTGACCCGAGCCTTTCCGGCCCGCCTGCGCCGACCGCAAACGCACGGACCCCTGACCCAGTGAGCAGGCTCTCGGCGTCCGAGCCGTGCCGGTCGGCCGATCTGCTTCAGCCCGCCTTCCGCAACGGCGGCGCCAGCACCTCCGCCGGGATCGGGCTGACATAGGGCTTCCCGCCCCGCCGCTGCGCCAGTTCCGCCTTCGCCCGTGCCAGAAGTTCTGGGTCGCGGAACCCGTCCAGCGCGGTGGCGGCCATCACCTTCGCCGCCTGCACCATGCCCTTGTGCGCGTGGGCCGATTGCCCCTGCGCCACGGCCTGCCAGGTGTGGAAGGGCGTGCCCACCGCCCAGCAGGCGCCCCAGGCCTGCACCGTCGGCACGATCTGCGAGACGTCGCCCACATCGGTTGAGCCGGCCTGGGTGATCGGGGTGCCGTCGAAGGGCAGCACGCCGTCATGCAGGGCCTCGCCTTCCAGCGCCGCATCCGCCCCGAAGCTCGCCACCTCGGAGGCGATATCCTCCGCGCTGAGGGAGCGGCGGATCTCGGCGGCGAAGCGCTGGTCCGCCTCGTCATAGGCTGGCGCGCCGAGCGACTGGAAGTTTCCGTGCAGCACCGTCTCCAGCGTGCGGTTCTGCGCCACCTCGGAGCAGGCCTTGTCTATCTCGAAGGACCACTTGGTGCCCGTCATGATCGCGGCACCTTCCGCGCAGGCCTTCACCCGCTCGAACAGCGCCGCCGCCTCGGTCACCTTCGGGGCGCGGATGAGGTAGAGCACCTCCGCCTCGGCCTGCACCACGTTGGGGGAGACACCGCCGGAGTTGGTGATGGCGTAGTGCACCCGCGCCTCCTGCGGCATGTGTTCCCGCAGGTAGTTCACGCCGACATTCATCAGCTCCACCGCGTCCAGCGCGGAGCGGCCGAGATGCGGGGAACCGGCCGCGTGCGCGGCCTTGCCCTTGAAGCGAAAATAGACCTGGTAGTTCGCGAGATTGCGGATCGACATGACCGCGTTGAAGGCGCCGGGGTGCCAGGTGACGGCGGCGTCCAGCCCGTCGAACGCGCCTTCCCGCGCCATGAAGGTCTTGCCCGATCCGCCCTCCTCGCCAGGGCAGCCGTAGTAGCGCACGCGGCCCTTCATCCCGGACTCGCGCAGCGCGTCACGGGCGGAGACGGCGGCCAGCATCGCCCCCGCGCCCAGCAGGTTGTGCCCGCAGCCATGCCCGTTGCCGCCCGCCTCCAGCGGCCGCTGCTCGGCCACCCCCGGCTCCTGCGAGAGCCCGGCCAGGGCGTCGAATTCGCCGAGGAAGCCGATCAAGGGGCCACCGTCGCCGCTCTCGGCCATGAAGGCGGTGGGGATTCCCGCGACGTTGCGCGTCACCCGGAACCCCTCCGCCTCCAGCAGCGCGATCTGGGCCTCGACGGAGCGCGTTTCGGCGAAGCGCAGCTCCGGCATCTCCCAGATCCGGTCGGACAGTTCGGTGAAGGCCGGCGCCTTGGCTTCAACGGCGTCGGACAGGCGGTCGAGGGCGATGGGGTCGTTCTTCATCCCCTCCCTCTACGCCCGCCCGCCGTCTCAGCCCAGATCGATGACGAGCTTGCCGAAGTTCTTTCCGGCCAGCAGGCCCATGAAGGCCTCCGGCGCGTTCTCCAGGCCCTTCACCACGTCCTCGCGGTACTTCAGAGACCCGTCCTTCACCAGGCGGGACCCGATCCGCCGCCACTCCACGAAGGCGCGGGGGTGGTCGCTCACGATGAAGCCGCGGAGGCTGAGCTTCTTGCGGTTGATCTGCCCGAGATTCGGGCCGGGCGCCGGCTCCTTGTCCTCGTACTCGGCGATGGAGCCGCAGAAGGCCATGCGGCCGAACTCGTTCATCAGCGGCCAGGCCGCCTTCTGCACGGCGCCGCCGACATTCTCGAAATAACCGTCGATGCCGTCCGGGCAGGCCTCCGCCAGCAGCTCCGGGAAGTCCGGCGCCTTGTGGTCCACGCAGGCGTCGAAGCCCAGCTCGCCCGTCACGAAGGCGCATTTCTCCGGCCCGCCGGCGATGCCGACCACCCGCGCACCCATCCGCTTCGCGATCTGCCCGGCCACCCCGCCCACGGCGCCGGAGGCGGCCGTGACGACATAGGTCTCGCCGGGCTTGGGCGGCGACATCTCCGTCACGCCCACCCAGGCGGTGGTGCCGGGCATGCCGAGCACGCCGAGCGCGGTGGTCAGCGGCGCCGCCTCGGGGTTCAGCTTCCGCAGCCCGGCCACGGGCACGCAGCAGAAGCGCTGCCACCCGGAGCCGCCGAGCACGATGTCGCCGGGCCTGAAGGTGCCCGTCGGGTCCTCCACCACCTCCGCCACGGTCTGGCCGACCATGACCCCGCCGATCTCCACCGGCGCGGCATAGGACTTCCGGGCGCTCATCCGCCCGCGCATGTAGGGATCGAGGGAGAGATAGCGGTTCCGCAGCAGCGCCTCGCCGGGCCGGGGGGAGGGGAGGCCCTCCTCCTTCACCTCGAAGTGCTCGGGGCCCACCTTCCCCTCGGGGCGGGCGCGAAGAAGGACGCGAAGGTTGGTCTCGGCCATCGGGCGGTCTCCTGTTCGCAGCCAGAGTTGGGCCGCGCCCCCGCCCGGACAACCCGGTTCCGCCGGCCATCCCCCTGGCGCACCCCGCCCGGGCGATCTACAGCCCCGCCATGACCGCCCACGAACAGCCATGCGGGTGATCGGCCTCGCCGGCTGGAGCGGGGCCGGCAAGACCACCCTGCTCGCCGCCCTGATCCCCTGGCTGAAGGGCAGGGGCCTGACCGTCTCCACGATCAAGCACGCCCATCATGCCTTCGACGTGGACAAGCCCGGCAAGGACAGCCACACGCACCGCCAGGCCGGCGCCTCCCAGGTGCTGGTCGCCTCCGCAAACCGCTGGGCGCTGATGACGGAGCTGCGCGGGGCGCCGGAGCCCTCCCTGGCGGAGCTGCTGGCCCATCTGGACCCGGTGGACCTCGTGATCGTGGAGGGGTTCAAGCGCGACCCCATTCCGAAGATCGAGGTCCATCGCGCCGCCAACGCCAAACCCTGGCTGCATCTCGAGGATCCGGCGATCCGCGCCGTGGCCGCCGATATCCCGCCTTCCGGCAGCCTGCCGCACGCCGCGCTGGACGATATCGCCGCGGTCGGCAACCTGATTCTGGCCCACGCCATGCCCTGGCCCCTCCCAGCCGCGTGAGCCCCCTGGAACGGGCGGCGCTGCGGCGCACCTAAGGGGGGAACGGCTTGGAAGGCCCCCTATGACGCAGCACTACGCCCCCCCCGGCCCGATTGGCTTCGGCGGCGCCCCGCTCGGCAACATGTTCGAGATCGTGTCCGATCCCGACGCCGAGGCGACCCTCAACGCCGCCTGGGACGCCGGCATCCGCTACTTCGACACCGCCCCGGAATACGGCCCCGGCATTTCCGAGCACCGCTTCGGCCATGTCCTCCGGAACAAGCCGCGGGACGAGTATGTTCTCTCCACCAAGGTCGGCCGGCTGCTGCGCGCCGATGCGACGAAGGGCGGCAAGCACGGCCCCTTCGTCGCCGGCCTGCCCTTCCGCGTGGACTACGACTACACCGCCGACGGCGTGCGCCGCTCCATCGAGGACAGCCTGCAGCGCCTGGGCATCGCACGCATCGACGTGGCCTATATCCACGACTGCGCGGAGGACGCGCATGGCGACCGCTGGCTGGAAGTGTTCGACATTGCCATGAAGGGGGCGGCCGTGGCGCTGACGCGGCTGCGCGAGGAAGGCGTGATCCGTGCCTGGGGCCTCGGCGTGAACCGGGTGGAGCCCTGCGTCATGGCGCTGGAGCAGGCGGACCCGGACGTGTTCCTGCTCGCCGGCCGCTACTCCCTGCTGAACCAGCCGGCGCTGGAGACGCTCTTCCCGCGCTGCGAGGAGCGGGGCGTGCATGTGGTGGTCGGCGGTCCCTACAATTCCGGCCTCATCGCCGGTGGCAGCACCTTCGAGTACCAGACCGCATCCTCCGACAAGGTGCAGGCGCGGGACCGGCTGGCGGCCATCGCGCAGAGGCATGGCGTGGACCTGCGGGCGGCGGCGCTGCAGTTCTGCGCGGCGCATCCGGTCGTGGCCTCGGTCATTCCCGGCACGAAGAAGCCGGAACGCGTGCGCGAGAACCTGGAGCTGATGCGCCAGCCCATCCCGTCCGACTTCTGGGCGGAGCTGAAGCGCGAGAAGGTCCTGCCGGAGAACGCACCGACCCCCGCGTGATCCATCCTGGCCCGGGGAGCCTAGGTACCCCGGGCCAGCGCCGCCTCCAGCGCGGCCAAATCCTTCGGCGCATTGGCATTCAGGAACGGCTCCCCCGCCCATTCCACCACGGTGCAGCCCTGCCTCTGCGCCCAGCGGCTGACCTTTCCCTCGCCTGATGCGATCGCCGCGCGCAGGTGGTCCCGCAGTGACGCCGGCCAGAGCGCGACCGGCGGGTGCGCCCGCCCTTCGGAGGCCGCGCAGGCGATCGGCGCCGCGGCTTCCAGCAGCCGCGCGGCGAGGTCCGATGGAACCAGCGGCGTGTCGCCGGGCACCGTGAGCACCATTTCCAGCCCGAGTGACGCGGCGTGCTGCATCCCCGCCAGCACGCCGGCAAGCGGGCCGGGATAGTCGGGCAGGGAGTCCGGGAGGACGGGCACTTCCGGCGCCAGATCCGCGAAGCGCGACGGGTCGCCGTTCGCGCTGATCGCCAGCGCCGCGACCTGCGGCGCCAGCCTATCCAGCAGGATCGAGAGCATCGGCCGCCCGCCCAGCGGCAGCAGCGCCTTGTCCCCGCCCCCCATGCGCCGCGCCAGGCCGCCGGCCAGCACGACCCCGAGGATTCCAGGGCCGGGGAGGCCGGGCCTAGTCCCGCCCACGCAGCGCCAGGGGCCGCATGAGAAAGGCGCTGCCCCAGCCCCAGGCTGCCCCGATCAAGGGCAGAACCCAGGCCGGTGTGGCGGCGGGCAGGCGCTGCGGCAGCAGGTAGGCCGCAGCCACGCCGAGCACCGCGCCCGTCAGCAGATCCGCGAAGGGCAGCAGCCGCAGCACCAGCCCGATGATGAAGCCGCCCAGCGCGCCCCAGAGCACGAACCACCACACCCAGGGCAGGCCGTGCGTGCCCACTGTCTGGATGTAGGCGGCCAGCGGCATCACCTTGAAGAGGTGATGCAGCAGGAACAGCGTCGAGTCGCGAAAGACGATGACGGAGACCGCGCCGCAGGGCGCCCCGAACAGCAGCGCCCTGCGGAAATCCTCGATCACGGGATCAGGCCTGGGCGCGTTCCGCCACGCACTCGCGCAGCGCCTCGGCCATCTTGTCCATGCCCTCGTTCACCAGCGCGTCGGAGGTGGTGAGCGGGCAGAGGAAGCGGATCACGTTCGCCCGCACGCCGCAGGAGAGCAGGACCAGCCCCTTTTCCGCCGCGCGCGCCACCAGCGCGCGGGTCAGGTCCGGGTCCGGCTTGTCGGCGTTCCCGTCGGCCACCAGCTCCATCGCGACCATGCCGCCCACCTGGCGGATGTCGCCGATGATGCCCTTCAGGGAGTTGCTGTTCTGCAGCTCCTTGATGCGGGAGACGATGAGGTCGCCGATGGAGTTGGCGCGCTCGATGAGGCCCTCCTCCTCGATCACGTCCAGCACCGCATTGGCCGCGGCGCAGCCGAGCGGGGAGCCGCCATAGGTGCCGCCGAGGCCGCCGACATTCGGAGCGTCCATGATCTCGGCGGTGCCGGAGACGGCGGAGAGCGGGAAGCCGCCGGCGAGGGACTTCGCCATTGTCACCAGGTCGGCCTTTACCCCGGTATGCTCCATGGCGAACATCTTGCCGGTGCGGGCGAAGCCGGTCTGCACCTCGTCCGCGATCAGCAGGATGCCGTACTTGTCGGCGATGCTGCGCAGGCCCTGCATCAGCTCAGGCTGCGCCTGGTAGAAGCCGCCCTCGCCCTGCACGGGCTCGATGATGAAGGCCGCGATGCGGTTCGGGTCGATGTCGGACTTGAACAGCGTCTCGATGGCGTCCAGCGTCTGCGCCACTTCCTTGCCGTGATAGGCCACGGGGAAGGGCAGGTGGTAGATGTCGGCCGGCATGGGGCCGAAGCCCACCTTGTAGGGCACCACCTTGCCCGTCAGGGCCATGCCGAGCAGCGTGCGGCCGTGGAAGGCGCCGGAGAAGGCGATCACGCCCGGGCGGCCCGTATGGGCGCGGGCGATCTTCACCGCGTTCTCCACCGCCTCGGCGCCGGTGGTCAGGAAGATGGTCTTGGCGGTGCCGCGGACCGGCGCGATGGCGTTCAGCCGCTCCGCGAGGCGGATGTAGCTCTCATAGGGCGTCACCTGGACGCAGGTGTGGGAGAAGTTCTCCAGCTGCGCCTGCACGGCGGCCTTCACCTTCGGGTGCAGGTGGCCGGTGTTCAGCACGGCGATGCCGCCGCCGAAGTCGATGTAGCGCTTGCCCTCGACATCCGTGATCTCGGAGCCCTGCGCCTTGGCGGCATAGACAGGGAGGGAGATGCCGAGGCCGCGCGGCACGGCCGCCTCGCGCCGCTTCTGCAGGGCGGCGTTGGTCGGGCCCTCCGGGATGTCGGCCGTCGTCTCGCCGGAAATCGTGGTGCCCATGGTTCCAATGCCCCTCGCGCGCGGAGGCCGGAAATTGCGCCGGGGAGACCTCCGGGGCAAGGCTGAAGGCGCCCCGCCCGGCGGGATTTCCGCTGTATTCCCCGTGAGAACGCTCGCCTTTTCGAACGGCGCGGCCCCGCCCCGGCTTGCGGCGGCCGCCCGCCGCGCGCAACTTGCGCCCCGCCTGAAGGGGGAGTCGAAGCCGGTGAACGGTGCCCAGAGCCTTGTCCATACCCTGCTGAAATCCGGCGTGGACACCTGCTTCGCCAATCCCGGCACCAGCGAGATGCACTTCGTGGCGGCGCTGGACACCATCCCCGGCATGCGCTGCGTCCTCGGCCTGCAGGAGAACGTGGTGACCGGCATGGCGGACGGGTATTTCCGCCTTGCCGGGAAGCCGGCCTGCACCCTGCTGCACTGCGGCCCCGGCCTGTCCAATGGACTGGGCAATCTGCACAACGCGCGGCGGGCCCGCAGCGGGATCGTCAACATCGTGGGCGACCAGGCCACCTACCACCGGCCCTTCGACGCCCAGTTGACGGCCGATACGGAGGGCTGGGCCCGGCCCGTTTCTGCCTGGGTCCGCACCACAACGAAATCCGCCGATGTCGGGCGGGACGCCGCCGTGGCCGTGCAGGAAGCGCGGACCGCACCGGGCGGCATCGCCACTCTGATCCTTCCCTCCGACGCCTCCTGGGACGAGGGCGGGTTGGTGGCGGAGGCGCTGCCGGTCCCGGCCGCCGTCGCGCCGGATCCGGCGACGATCGGGAAGGTCGCCAAGCTCCTCCGCGAGAAGCGGAATGTCCTGATCCTCCTCGGCGGCCCCGCGCTCTGCGCGGAGAACCAGGCCCTGGCCTGGCGCATCGCCCAGGCCTCCGGCGCCAAGCTGCTGGCGGAGGGCTCCAACGCCCGCATCGCCCGCGGGCGGGGGCGGCCGCAGCTGGACCGGGTGCCCTATGTCGGTGAGGTCGCCCGCAAGGCCCTTGCGTCCCTCGAGCACATCGTTCTCGTGAACGCGAAGCCGCCCGTCTCCTTCTTTGCCTATCCCGGGAAGCCGTCCTTCCATAACCGGGAGGACGCGGTGTTCCATGTCCTGACCCGGCTGGAGGGCGATGCCGGGGCCGCGCTCGCCGCCCTGGCGGACGAGATGGGCGCCCCGGAGGCCGCCATCCCCGATCCCGGTCCCCGCCCGGAGGCCCCGCGCGGTGCCCCGAGCCCGGAGGGCGTCGCGAACGTCGTCGCCGCCCTGATGCCCGAGAACGCCATCATCTCCGACGAGAGCGTCTCCTACGGCCGCGGCTTCTTCCCGCTGACCCATGTCGCCCCGCCGCATGACTGGCTCCAGCTCACGGGCGGGGCGATCGGCGACGGCATGCCCGTGGCGACCGGGGCCGCGATCGGGTCCGGGGGGCAGCGCCGGACCATCAGCCTCCAGGCCGACGGCTCGGCCATGTACAGCCTGCAGTCGCTCTGGACGCAGGCGCGGGAAAAGCTGCCGGTCACGACGATTATCCTCTCGAACCGCAAGTACCAGATTCTCATCGGGGAATATGCGGGTGTCGGGGCCAATCCCGGCCCAACGGCGATGAACATGCTTGATCTGGGGAATCCGGACCTCAACTGGGTGAAGATCGCCGAGGGCATGGGCGTGGAGGCCGCGCAGGCCACCACCCTGGAGACCCTGGCCGACCTCCTCGCCCAGAGCATGAGCCGCCCTGGGCCCTTCCTCATCGAACTCGTCATCTGACGGAGACGCAGACCATGGCCGAATACCCGAAGGTTCAGCTTCACATTGACGGCGAGTGGCGCGACGCGCGCTCCGGCAAGACGATCGAGATCATCAATCCCGCCACCGAGGAGGTGATCGGTACGGTCGCCCATGCCGAGAAGGTGGATCTGGACGAGGCGCTGGCGGCCGCGCAGCGCGGCTTCGAGGTGTGGCGCAAGACCTCGGTCTTCGACCGCTACAAGATGATGCGCAAGGCCGCCGACATCCTCCGCGGCCGCGCGGATTCCATCGCCGCCATGATGACGGCCGAGCAGGGCAAGCCCCTCGGCGAGGCGAAGATGGAGACGCTGGCCGCCGGCGACATCATCGACTGGATGGCCGAGGAAGGCCGCCGTGCCTATGGCCGCGTGATCCCGGCGCGGGCCGAGGGCGTCTACCAGCTCTCCCTGCGCGAGCCGGTCGGCCCCGTCGCCGCCTTCACGCCCTGGAACTTCCCGATCAACCAGGTGGTCCGCAAGCTCTCCGCGGCGCTGGCCACGGGCTGCTCCATCATCGTGAAGGCGCCGGAGGAGACCCCGGCCTCCCCCGCCGAGCTGATCCGCGCCTTCATCGACGCGGGCGTGCCGAAGGGCGTGGTGCAGCTGGTCTATGGCGTGCCCGCCGAGATCAGCAGCTACCTCATCCCGCACCCGGTCATCCGCAAGATCACCTTCACGGGCTCCACCCCCGTGGGCAAGATGCTCGCCGGCCTCGCGGGCCAGCACATGAAGCGCGCCACGATGGAGCTGGGCGGCCATGCCCCGGCGATCGTCTTCGACGACGCCGATGTCCAGAAGGCCGCGAAGACCCTCGCCACCGCCAAGTTCCGCAACGCCGGCCAGGTCTGCGTCTCGCCCACGCGCTTCCTGGTGCAGGAGCGCAGCTTCGACGAGTTCCTGGAGACCTTCACCGCCACGGCCAAGGCCATCAAGGTCGGCAACGGCATGGACGAGGGCGTGACGATGGGCCCGCTCGCCAATGACCGGCGCGTGCCCTCCATCGAGGCGCTGGTGCAGGATGCGGTCGGCCGGGGCGCGAAGCTGCAGACGGGCGGCAACCGGATCGGCAACAAGGGCTACTTCTACGAGCCTACGGTCATCTCCGACCTGCCGCTGGATTCCCGCGCGATGAACGAGGAGCCCTTCGGTCCGCTCGCCCTGGTGAACCGCTTCTCGGACCTGGACGAGGTGGTGAGCGAATCCAACCGCCTGCCCTTCGGCCTCGCCGCCTATGCCTTCACCGGCTCCGCCACCACGGCCCAGGCGATCGGCGCGCGGGTGGAGACGGGGATGATGACGATCAACCATCTCGGCCTGGCGCTGCCCGAGGTTCCCTTCGGCGGCGTGAAGGACAGCGGCTACGGCAGCGAGGGCGGGTCGGAGGCGCTCGAGGCCTATCTCGTTACGAAGTTCGTGACGCAGGCGGGTCTCTGAGCCCGAGGGGCGGGACGGGGTTTCCCGGCCCGCCCCGGCCGAACGTCTGACGGGCGGCGCGTCGAAGTTCATTACGAAGAGCGATCAGGTTGGGCGAAAGCGCCGGATAAGGTCCTAAATAAACGCAAGTTTTTCCGCCGGCACGCGCCTTGCCAGTACGCCCCTACCCGCCGGCAAAAGGCGGGAATGGGAGAACGATCATGCGGTCATTCAAACAAGCCCTGATGGTGGGCATCGCGCTCACCGCACTGGCAGCCGGAGGCGCCCAGGCCGCTTCCTACTCGGTCTCGGTCATCACCGGCCTGTCGGGCGGCAGCGGCTTCGACACGCTGAGCACCCCGCCGGCCTTTTCGGGATCGACGGCCTCGGCCAGCTTCACCTACAACGGCAGTCTGAGCTTCAACAACTCGGCGCCGCAGAACAACCCGTCCAACCCGCCGGGCGACCTGAACAGCTCCTTCGGCTTCAGCGCCGCCAATGTTTCGGCTTATTCGGGCAGTGGCACCGTGACCTACCAGGGCACGCAGGTCGCCAATTTCGGGACGCTGGCGGGCTTCCTGTCTTCCAGCGGCAGCGTCGCCGGCTATGGCTACGGCTCGTGGTACAACATCTCGCTCGGCAATCTTGCCGCCGGCACCAGCCTGACCATCACCCATGACGACGGTATCAGCCTATACCGGAACGGCACCCGTGTCGCCGGCGGCGTCAGCGGCCCCACCAGCGTCGTGACGGACACCTTCAACAACCTCGCCGCCGGCACCTACACGCTCTACTACAGCCGGCAGAACGGCACGCCCTCCGTCCTTCAGGTGGCCGTGCCGGAGCCTGCGTCGCTGGCGCTCTTCGGCGCCGGCCTGCTCGGCCTCGGTTATGTCCGCCGTCGCCGGACCGACAAGGCGGCCTGATCGGCGGCCCGACGAGCCGGGGAGGTCCTGCCTCCCCGGCTCAAGCGCCCCAATCCAGTGGCGGGGCGTAGCGCACGGAGACGAAGCATAGCCCGTCCGCCGGTGCCGTCTGCCCGGCGCGCCCACGGTCCCGTGTATCCAGCACCTGCCGGGGCCAGTTCACCGGGCGCAGCCCGCGCCCCACCTGGGCCAGCGTGCCGACCATGTTCCTGACCTGGTGGTGCAGGAAGCTCCGCGCCTCCACCCGCACCACGACCTCCTCTCCCTCGCGCGAGACGTCCAGCCGGTCCAGCGTCCGGAGCGCGTCCTTCGCCTGGCAGGCGGCGGCGCGGAAGGCGGAGAAGTCGTGGTAGCCCAGCAGGCCCTGCGCCGCCGCGTGCATCGCCGCCGCGTCCAGCCGCTGCGGCACGTGCCAGACCCGACCGAGATCCAGCCCCGGGCGGGCGCGGCGGTTCAGGATCCGGTAGCGGTAGGATCGGTGCACGGCGGAGAAGCGGGCACTCCAGTCCTCGGGCGGCCGCGTGACGGAGAGCACGGAGATGGGGTGCGGCCGCGAGCGGGTGTTCAGCGCCTCCCGCACCCGTTCCACCGGCAGGTCGGCGGAAAGATCGACCTGTGCGACCTGCCCCTCGGCGTGAACCCCGGCATCGGTGCGCCCGGCGGCGCCGATCACCGGCTCGATGCCCCCGTTCAGCGGCGCCGCGGCCTCCTCCAGCACCTGCTGGACGGACAGACCGTCCTTCTGGCGTTGCCAGCCGACGAAGGGTGTCCCGTCATACTCGATCAACAGGGCGTAGCGCGGCATCTCAGCCGAGAGCCGTTCCGGGCGGCACCGGGGTGCCCCGCAGGAAGTCGGGGGCGGCCATGGCCGCCTTGCCGGCGCGCTGCACGCGCGTCAGCCGCAGCGCGCCTTCGCCGCAGGCGACCAGCAGCGCGTCGTCCAGCACCGTGCCCGGCGCGCCATGCCCTTCCGCCGGCTCCGCGGCCAGGACCCGCAGGACCTCGCCGTTCCAGGCGGTGAAGGCGCCAGGCCAGGGATTCATCGCCCGCACCCGCCGGTCCAGCGCCAAACCCGGCTCCGACCAGTCCAGCCGCCCGTCCTCCTTGCCGAGCTTCGGCGCATAGGCCGCGCCTTCCTCGGGCTGCGGGACGGGGGAGGGGGCCTCCTCCAGCGCGCGAAGGATAAGGCGCGCGCCCATGTCGGACAGCGCGTCGTGCACTTCCGGCGTCGTCGCGCGCGGCCCGAGGGGCAGGGTCTCCCGCAGCAGCATCGGGCCGGTGTCCAGCCCTTCGTCCATCCGCATGATGGTGATGCCCGTCTCCGCATCGCCCGCCAGCACGGCGGCCTGGATCGGGGCGGCCCCGCGCCAGCGTGGCAGCAGGCTGGCATGGATGTTCAGGCATCCCAGGCGGGGGGCGTCCAGCATCGGCTTCGGCAGGATCAGGCCGTAGGCGGCGACGACGGCGGCGTCCAGGTCCAGGGCGGCGAAGGCCTCGTGCTCGGCCATGTCCTTGCGGACGCGCGCAGGCGTCCGGACGGGCAGACCCAGATCCAGTGCGGCCTGGTGCACGGGGCAGGGCGTCTCCCGCTGCCCGCGCCCGGCCGGGCGGGGCGGCTGGGCGTAGACCATGGCGATCTCGTGCCCCGCGGCGTGAAGCGCCCGCAGCGCCGGCACGGAAAAGCCCGGGCTGCCCATGAAGGCAAGGCGCAGCTTCCCGGTGGAGGGAGTGCTCACATCGCCTCCCGCGCCTTGAGCTTCTGCTCCTTCAGGAACTTCTTGAGCAGCATGTTCCGCTTCAGCGCGCTGAGGTGGTCGGTGAACATCACGCCGTCCAGGTGGTCGATCTCGTGCTGCAGGCAGGTGGCCAGCAGCCCGTCGGCCTCCACCTCGCGCCGGGTGCCATCCAGCTCGCGCCAGCGGGCCTTCACCCGCGCCGGGCGCTCCACGTCGGCGTAGAGGCCGGGGATGGAGAGGCAGCCTTCCTCCCGCACCGCACGCTGCTCGCTCTCGGCCACGATCTCGGGGTTCACCAGGACCATGGGGGCCGGCGGCTCCCCCTCCCGCGCCACGTCGATCACGACGAGCCGGAGGCCCTCGCCCACCTGGGGCGCGGCCAGGCCTATGCCGGGGGCCTTGTACATGGTGGCGAGCATGCGGGATCCGAGGTCGCGCACCCGGTCACCGTCGCCTTCGCCCACGGCACGGGCCTTGGCGCGGAGGATCGGCGCGGGGTGGAGCAGGATGGGGAGGAGGAGAGCATCGTCGGTCATGGCGTGGGCGTCATGTAGGGCCGATCCCGGCGGAGTGGAATTGCGGGAAGGCCGGAAGGCTGGCATCCCGGCCCAGCTGGATGTTGCGAGCCGTTCGCAGGCGTGCGATGCAGCCTGCCATGCCCGCCTCATCCCGCGGCGCCCCGGCCCGGCGCCGCAGCATCACCTTCACCGAACTCACTGCCGCTTCCCCCGAATCTCTGGCGGCCGCCTTCGCCGCCCCGCCGGAGGAGGCGGCGCCCTGGGTGGAGGCCGCGGCCCGCTACGGGATCGCGGGCGCGCAGACCCGCTGGGGGCAGATGCTGCTGGAGGGACTGGGCGTTCCGAAGGACGAGCGCGCCGCCCTGGCCTGGTTCAAGGCTGCGGCGGGCGCCGGCGATGCGGAGGGCATGACGATGCTCGGCCGTTGCCACGAGCTGGGATGGGGAACGCCGGTGGACTACGCGGCGGCGGTCTACCATTTCCGCCGCTCGGCCGAGTTGGGCTTCGACTGGGGGCAGTATAACCTCGCGAACATGCTGATGCGCGGCGACGGGGTGGCGCGGGACCGCGATGCGGCGCTGCGCTGGTACCGCGCCGCCGCGGCGCAGGGGCATGCGAAGTCCATCAACGTGGTCGCACGCGCCATGGAGGAGGGCTGGGACGCGCCGCCTGATCCGGCGGGCGCCGTGCGGCTCTACCGCCTCTCCGCCGAGCGCGGCGACTTCCGCGGGCAGTTCAACCTGGGAACCCTGTTGACGGATGAGGGGCAGATCGCGGAGGCGGTGCACTGGTTCCGGGCGTCGGCGCGGCTCGCCAACGCCACTTTCCGGCGCTCCATGCTGACCCGGCTCGCGGAGCGGCAGGAGCCGGAGATCCGGGCTGTGCTCGCTGAGGTGGAGGCGATGCTGGCGGCGGCTTGAGGCACATCCGCACCGCGCCGCTACCCGCCTGGCCGGGGTTAACGGCTTGCAACTTCGCCCTTCCTTGCCAATATTTGGGCTCTCGGGACGGTGCCTCCATGGGCCGTTCCCAGTGGCCTCGCTTCGTCAAGGATGCCGCCCTATGTCGCGCTCGCCGGTCTTCGGATCGCCGTTGTTCCTGGGCTTCGATCACCTCGAGCAGATGCTCGACCGCGTGCAGAAGAGCTCGGATGGTTACCCGCCCTACAACATCGAGCAGATCGCCGCCGATCGGCTGCGGATCACCCTCGCCGTCGCCGGCTTCGCCATGGACGACCTGCAGATCACGCAGGAGGACAACCAGCTGGTGATCCGCGGGCGGCAGAAGGATGATGCCGACGGCCGGATCTTCCTGCACCGCGGAATCGCCGCCCGCCAGTTCCAGCGGGCCTTCGTGATCGCGGAGGGCATCGAGATCGAGGGCGCCTGGCTCGACAACGGCCTGTTGCACGTTGAATTGCGGCGTCCGCAACCCGAGGTCCGTGTCAGGACCATTCAGATCAACGGCCGCACCCGCCCCATGGTGGACGGAGAGGCCTGAGGCCCGACGGCCCCGGCTAACCTTCCCCGCCCGAAGCGTATCGCCGAACCGGGATGCGCGACGGGCGTTATCAGCCTGCAGGCCATTCCGGCTGCGGGCGAGGAGCAGAGTGATGAACCCGACCCCGAACACCACCCTTCGCAACCTGTCGTCCGTGGACTGGGCGCAGTTTGGCGCGCAGGAGATGGCCTATATCCGCCCGGTGACCGTGAACGGCACCCAGGCTGTCGCCATCCATGCCGCCGACGGAACCCCGATCGGTGCGGCCCCGACCGAGGCGCTGGCGATTGCCGCCATCCTCCAGCATGAGATGGCGCCGGTCCTCGTGCACTGAGGCGCGTGGGCGCTGCGATCTGGCGCTTGGTGGCTAAACCGGACCAGGGAGCCGGCCTTCGGGCCCGCTCCCGCCAGGCCTCGGGCGTCTTTTCCATCGGGGAGAGCGCAATCATTCGATTACAGATGGTGCCGCATCCCCGGAGGCGGCCCTGATCTCGGCCGCTCGTGACCTTGAGCACCGCCGGCTCGCTAATTCGTACGAATCTGCAACATTACGGGTGGCTTCGTGCCGCTGCGGCTGTAAGTTGTCCTGCCTTTCCGAACTCTCTTGGGATGCGGGGTAATGATGGGCTCTCAGCACCCTGTCGTACTGACATTTCAAAGCATGGACACGGTGGTGGATTCCGCCGTCCGGTCGGTCCTGAGCGAGGTGCCGCCTGAGAGGCGGCGCGAGATGATAAGGCGGCTGCGCCGGGAATTGCAGCGATGCCTGACCGAGGCGCCGGTCAGCGGCGGGGCGGTGGCGGACCTGAAGGTTCGGTCCCAGCTTGCCGCGAGCTTCAGCCGCCATTTCGGCCCCCTCGACGAGGGCGACTGAGCCTCGCCGACGCGGACGTGATGCCGGGACGGATGCCCTTCAGTTCCCCAGCACCGCCGCACACCCGCCACGATAGACGGCCAGAACGGCCTCCTGCCCGAAGCGGCGCCGGTAGGCCGCGGCGATGGGCCTCGTTCGGCTGCCCGCCTCCTCGAGTGTCGTGTCGGGAACCACCAGCCAGAGGAGCTTCGACGGCTCGCGGGCCGTGCGGCCATCGCGCCCGCGCCACTGGCCCATGGCATCGAAGGATGTCAGGCCGTCCGGAAAGCGGGGCGTGACCTCCTCCGCCAGGAAAGCGTCCCAGTCGGGGTCGGTGACACGGAGCGAGCCGGCCGGGCCGTTGCGCCCGAAGGCGAGCTCCGCGACGGCGGCGGGGGCGGTTCCGGCGGGGCAGGCGGGCGGGGCTCCACCCGCCTGGCACGCGGCCAGCTGCAGAATGGCCGGGAGCAGCAGGGCTGCCAGGCCCCTCATGCCGTGGCGAGGACGACGACGCCGGCGCTGATCAGGGCGATGGCGGCGATCTTCTGCGCGCCCAGGGCCTCGCCGAAGGCGAAGTGGCCAATCAGCACGGCCACGACGTAGGAGGCCGCGGTGCAGGGTAGGGCGACGGACATCGGGATTTTCCGAAGCGCCACGATGTAGAGCAGCGCCGCGCCGCCGTAGAAGCCGAGGCCGAGGATCGTCTGCGGCCGGAAGAGCTGGGCGATGAAGCCGCCCTCCGCCACCGCGCCGGACTTCAGCAGGACCTGCCCGGCCAGCGAGGTGAGGATGGCGGCCGCCAGCATCATCCAGTGCAGGGTCATGCCGCGTCCTCCACCCGGGCTTCCGCCGCGGGGCGGGCGCGCACCACGTCGCGCACCACGCCCTGGGGCGTGCCGTTCGCGGAGAGGAAGGCGCGGCCGACATATTCGCCGAGCACGCCGAGGATGAGGAACTGCACGCCGGAGATCAGCAGCGTCACCGTCATGGTGGAGGCCCAGCCGGAGGGCGGGTCGCCCGTCAGCGCCTCCGCGATCACGAAAAGGGCCGCGACGACGCCGAGCACGCCCATGGCGGCGCCCGCGAAGACGGCGAGGCGCACGGGCAGCAGGGAGAAGTTGGTCGCCAGGTTCAGCCAGAGCCGCACGAGGCGCCGCAGCGTGTAGTTGCTGTGCCCTTCGACGCGCTTGAGGTGGCGCACCTCGATGGAGGCGATGCGCTGCGTCACCTGCATGATCAGGCCGTCGATATAGGGGTAGGGGCCGGCGTAGCGCGTGATCTCCCGAACCACCAGCGCCGACATGCAGCGGAAGGAGGAGAGGTAGAGGCCCTTTGGCTTGTCGATCAGCAGGTCCGCCACGCCGTTGGCAAAGCGGCTGCCGAGGTTGCGCCAGCCCTCGTGCTCCTTCACCGCGTAGCGGGTGTAGACCACGTCGTAGTTGCCGAGGCGGGCGTGGTCGTAGAGCTTGATCACCTCCTCCGGCGGGTTCTGCAGGTCGTCGTCCATCGTGATGACGTAGCTGCCGCGCGCGACGCGGAGGCCGGACATGACCGCGTTGTGTTCCCCGAAGTTCCGGGCGTGCTCGACATAGGTGAGGGGCACGGTGGCAGTCTCGGCCAGCCGCCGGCAGACCTCGCCGGAGTTGTCGGGCGAGCCGTCGTTCACCAGCACGATCTCGATCCCGCCTTCCGGCCGCAGCTCGGACAGGGCGGCGACGAGGGTGCCGATCGTTGCCGCGCCCCGATAGACGGGAACAACGATGGAGAGGCCGACCGTCTCGGCGAAGGGAGCGACGCTGGGCATGGGGCCTTCCTGGTTCCGCGTGGCGGGCAAGTTCCCGGCGGGATCTGTCCATTCAGTTGGGTGAACGAATGCGCCGGGAGAATGGCGCATCAGGGGCGAGTTGCGGCAACTAGCACGGACCCGCCGGCTGGGAACGAGATGGGAAGGCGGCGCTCGGCCTCTGTCGCGCCGTGCAGAACGCGGTCGAGCCAGCGCGGAAACTCCGCCACGTCGCTCGCATGGTCGTCCCCCCGGGCCAGGACCTTCCGCTGGAGAACCATGAGCGGGAGGAGGAGGCTGTTCCAGTACCCGGCCGAGACCTCGGCGAAGCCGGCCCCGCGCAGGAGCCGGGCGGCGGAGGAGGCGGTGTAGCGGCGGGCGGTGTGCACCCGCCGGTCATGGGCGGAGTGAAGCCAGGCATAGGCGGGCAGGTTCAGCACCAGCGTGGCGCCGGGTGCAAGCACGCGGTGGAGTTCCGCCAGCGCGGCCGCCTCATCCACGCCGGCGTGGCAGATCACGTCCACCGAGACGGCGGCGCCGAAGCTGGCATCCGGGAAGGGCAGGGCGTTCACCGTGCCGCCGGTGGCGGGAAGGCCGGACTTGGCGGCCGCGCGGCCGGCGGCGCGGGGGTTGTAGTCCAGCCCGACAGCGCGGCGGGGGCTGGCGTCGGCCAGGCGCCGCAGGAAGCCGCCCGTGCCGCAGCCGGCGTCCAGGACAGGGAGGGCAGGGCGGCCCGGCCGGCGTTCCAGCACGTCGAGGAGGCGGGCGTGGACGGCGCGGTACCACCACATCCTGTCCTCCGCAGCGTCCATCAGGTCGTATTCGGCGTCTTCCAAGCGCGGCTCCACGGGCGGCGGTGCCCGTCGACGAGGAGGGGGTGAGATGGGGCGGGGAGAGGGCTCCGCCCAGGGAAACGAGGCCCGCCGCTTGTGGCAGCGGGCTGCGGCAGGGACAAGGCAGGCCCGCCCAGGGGCTGCCGCAATCCCTCACCATTGTTAAGGGGTTCGGGGGTAGAAGCCCCGTCGGGCGGCCGGCGCCGGTTGCGCCGCCCGCCAAGCCTACCCAGGATGGCCACCCAGCATGCGACCGCAGACCTCTCCGGCATGAACGCTCCGGTTCCCCCCTCCCTACCGGGCCAGGCACCCGGCCTCTCCATCGGGCGTCGCCGGCCGCTGACCTCGCTCGTCACGCCTGCCCTGGCTTCCCGGCTCTGGCGGGCGGCGGCGCTGCTGCCGGCGGCCTTCTTCCTGGCGGTGGTGCTCTCTCCCCCGCTGAACCACGACGTCTCGGCGGTGCTGAACTTCACGCAGCGCTGGATCGCTGGGGAACGGCTGTATTCCGAGCTGATCGACGTCAACCCGCCGCTGATCTTCGTGCTGAACCTCATCCCCGGCTATCTCGCGGAATGGACGCCGCTGGATGGGGTCAGCGCGCTTCTCCTCTGCCTCGTGGGGCTGGCGGGCCTGTGCTGGTGGCTCGTGGCGCGGATGGCGCGGGACATGCCGCTCGGGCCGGTGGAGCGGGCGGCGCTGGGTGCGCTGGTGCCGCTGGCGCTGGTGCTGCCGGGCTACGACTTCGGCCAGCGGGAGGTGCTGATGGGCACCGTCGCTATCCCCTTTGCCGTGCTGGCCGCCCGGCGCATGCTGGGACTGCCCACCGGGCGCCGGATGACCTTCGGGGTTGCGGTGCTGGCGGCGCTGGGCTTCGCGCTGAAGCCGCACTTCCTCGGCGTGCCGCTGCTGGTGGAGGCGGCGGTGCTGCTGCGCGGCGCCGTGGCCGGGGGCATGCCGCGGGCCGTTGCGGCGCTGAAGGACCCGGTGCCCTGGACAATGGCGGGGGTCTGGCTGCTCTACCTTGCCTCCATCCCCGTCTTCTTTCCGGACTTCTTCGGCCACGTCCTGCCGCTGGTCTGGGACTACTACGTCGATCTCGGCGGGCTCTCCGCCTTCAGCGCGCTGATGACGCCGAACATGGCGGTAGCGGCGCTGGCGCTCGCGCTGGTCTCGGGCGTCTGCCTGCTGCGGCGGGGCGGGCCGCTGGTGCTGGCGCTCTGGGCGGCGATGGGCGGGGCCTTTCTCGCGGCCTGGGTGCAGCACAAGGGCTGGACCTATCACGTGGCGCCGACCTTCATGCTGGGCGGGCTGACGGGCGGGCTGATGGCTGCGCGCTGGCTGGACGGCGCCCTGCCGGCCGCGCGCGCCCGGCGGGCGGCGCCGGTCCTCTCCGCCCTGCTGGCGGCCGCGCTGTGCCTGGGCATGGTGCGCGGGGGAGAGGCGCCCTTCCGGGAACTGGAGTTCGAGAGCGCGAAGGCCGGCCGCCTGACGGCCTGGCTGAAGGAGCACGCCTGGAACGAGCGGCTGCTGATCCTGACGCCGGATATCTGGCCGATCTACCCGGCGCTGAACTACGCCCACAGCCAGTCCACGCTGCGCTTCATGAACCTGTGGCTGCTGCAGGGCGTGAACGGCCGCTGCCCCGAGAGCGGGGAGCGCTATCGCGAGCCCTGGGAGATGTCCCGGGCCGAGTTCTTCGTCTATCGCACGGTGGCCGAGGACTTCGCGGCCGCCCCGCCATCGGCGGTGCTGGTGACCCGGCATGTCGGCATTCCCTGGTGCGGGAAGGAGTTCGACTTCATCGAGTATTTCAGCCGCCACCCTCTCTTCGCCGAGGCGTTCCAGCACTACCGGCAGCAGGGCGAGATCGAGGGCTACAAGCTCTACGTCCGAGAGGATTGAGACAGGCATTTGGAAAGCATCGCGGTTGTCCTGATCCTCCTGCTCACCGTGGTGGTGAGCGGGTGGGTGAGCCGGGCCCTTCCGGTTCCCATACCCAGGCCCCTCGTGCAGATCGCCCTCGGCGGGCTGGTGGGGCTGGCCGCTGACCTCCGGGTCGACCTGAATCCGGAGGTCTTCTTCCTCCTCTTCCTCCCGCCGCTGCTGTTCCTCGATGGCTGGCGCATCCCCAAGGAGGAGATGCTGCGGGATGCCGGGACGATCCTGGAGCTGGCACTCGGGCTCGTCGTCTTCACCGTGCTGGGCGTCGGGCTGTTCATCCACTGGCTGGTGCCGGCCATGCCGCTCCCCGTCGCCTTCGCGCTGGCGGCCGTCCTATCCCCCACCGACCCGATCGCCGTCACATCCATCGCCGCGCGCGTGCCCATCCCGAAGCGGCTGATGCATATCCTGGAGGGGGAATCCCTCCTCAACGACGCATCCGGCCTTGTCTGCCTTCGCTTCGCGGTGGCGGCGATGATGACGGGGGCCTTCTCCCTCTATGACGCGGCGCTGAGCTTTCTCTGGGTGGCGCTGGGCGGGATCGGGGTGGGGCTGCTGGTGACGCTCGCCGTCACCCGGGCCAAGACCTGGATCGCCCGCCGCATCGGGGAGGAGGCGGGCACGCAGATCGTCGTCAGCCTCCTCATTCCCTTCGGCTCCTACCTGCTGGCGGAGCACCTGCACTGCTCCGGCATCCTGGCCGCGGTGGCTGCGGGGGTCACGATGAGCTTCGCCGAGGCAAGGGGGCCGGCCGCGGCCTCTACACGCATGCAGCGGGCCACGGTCTGGGACACGATCCAGTTCGTCGCGAACGGCATCATCTTCGTGCTGCTGGGCGAGCAGCTGCCGGGCATCCTCGGCCGTGCGGCGGAGACGGTGGAGCTGACCGGGCACCACGAGCCGATCTGGCTCGTCGGCTACGTGGTGGCCATCAATCTGGCCCTGGCGGCGCTGCGCTTCGCCTGGGTCTGGGTTTCCCTCCGCTTCTTCCTGTTCCGGGCCAACCTGCGGGGAGTGGTGGTGCAGCGGCCGAGCGGGCGGCTGCTCATTGCCACCTCCCTGGCCGGGGTGCGCGGCGCCATCACCCTGGCGGGCATCCTGACCCTTCCGCTCGCCCTGTCGGACGGGGAACCCTTCCCGGCGCGGGACCTGGCGATCCTGCTGGCGATGGGGGTGATCATCCTCTCCCTCGTCACGGCCAGCATCGGTCTGCCCTTGCTGCTGCGCGGGCTGGAGATGCCGCCCGAGCCCGGGCATGCGGATGAGGAGGACCGCGCGCGGGTGGCGGCCGCGGAGGCGGCGATCCGGGCGGTGGAGCGGGCGGAGCACGGGCTGGCGGAGGGCCGGGCCGACGCCTACCTCTATGTCGAGGCGGCTGGACGCGTCATGGACTACTACCGCGCGCGCATCGACCGACGGACCGGCGACGGCGCCGCCGACGGGCTGGCGCGGCGCAGCGAGGCGGCCGAGCGGGCCATGCTGCTCGCCGCGCTGCGGGCCGAGCGCGCGACGATCCAGGACCTCGTCCGCCGCCGCCGGATCGGGACGGAGACGGCGGCGCGGCTGATGCGGGAGGTGGACCTGCTGGAACTGCGCTACGACGGCTGAGGCCGGACCTGTCGGCCATGCCGACTTCGCGGCCCGGGCGCCCTATCGCCGACATGAAAGCGGTTTAAGTTGCCCGCCGGGACCGGGGAGGGGGCAAGGGACGTGGCGTTCGAGGAGTATGTCGGCCGGCAGGAGGAGCGCGAGGACCGCGCGGATTCCCGCTTGGCCGAGGGTATGGCGGCAACGCTGGGGCGCCCGCTGGAAGGGCCGGAATGGCCGGCGCTGTGGCACTGGACCCTGTTCCAGGACTGGCGGATGCCGGACGGGCTGGGGCCGGACGGGCATCCCCGCCGCGGTGGCTTCCTGCCGCCGGTCCATGACCTGCCGCGCCGCATGTGGGCGGGCGGGCGCGTGACCTTCCATGCGCCGGTGCGGACGGGCGACGCCCTGCGGCGCGTCAGCACCATCCTCTCCGTGAAGGAAAAGTCCGGAGGGTCGGGGCGCCTCGTCTTCGTCACCGTCGGGCACGTGCTGCACGGGCCGGGGGGCGTGCTGGTCGAGGAGGAGCAGGACATCGTCTATCGCGGCACCGAGGGGGCGGCGGTGAAAGCCGCCTCCGCCGCGCCGGCCATGGACGGTGCGCTGGAGGCCTCCCTCATCCCGGATCCGGTGATGCTGTTCCGCTACTCCGCGCTGACGGGGAACGGGCACCGCATCCACTACGACCATCCCTATGTTACGGGGGAGGAGGGTTATCCCGGCCTCGTCGTGCACGGTCCGTTGCAGGCGACGCTGCTGGCGCGGCATGCCCTTGACCTGGCAGGCCCCGGCGCGGCGCTGGCGCGCTTTGCCTATCGCGGCAAGCGGCCCTGCTTCGACGGGCGGTGCCTGTTCCTGCTCGGGCGGCGCGACGCGGAGGGCGTGATCCGGCTGGAGACGCGGGACGAGGACGGCGCGACCTGCCAGGAGGCCGAGGCCACCTTTGCCTGAACCTGTCACGGCGCGCCCGGACGACGCGCTGCGCGGCATCGGCTGCGTGGCCGCGGGCTTCGCCATCGTCACCGTCTCCGATGCGGCGGTGAAATGGGTCCTGCCGGAGATCGGGGTGGCGGTGGCGATGATCCTGCGAGGGATCATCGGGACGATCGCCATCCTGCTCCTCACCGGTGCCTGGCGGGCGCCGGGGCGGGTGCGGCCGGTGAACCGGTCCCTGATGCTCTGGCGGTGCCTCCTGCACTGCGTGGTGACGGTGACCTTCTACTTCGCCTGGGTGCGCGGCATGCCGCTGGGGGACAGCTACGCCGTGGCGGCCATGGCGCCGCTGGCCATGACGCTGCTGGCCATCCCGCTTCTGGGGGAGGCGGTGGGGTGGCGCCGATGGCTCTCCACCTTCGCGGGCTTCCTCGGCGTGCTGGTGATGGTGCGGCCGGGCGGCGACCTCTGGCGATGGGAAGCGGGGGTGCTGCTGGCGGGCGTCGGGCTGATGGCGCTGACGCGGCTGTGGATGCGCGTGCTGGCGCGCACGGATCGTCCGGCGGGCGTGACCTTCTGGCTGATGGTGGCGCATGTGCCCGTGGGGATCGCGGTGCTGCCGCTGTTCCCCCCGCTGGGCTGGCCTTCCGCGGGCGGGGTGGTGGCGATCCTGATCCTCGGCTTCGGCAACGCCTGCGCGCATTTCCTGTTCGCCCGGGGCTTCGCGCTGGCGCCGGTGGGTCTGCTGGCGCCCTTCGAGTACTCGACGCTGGTGATGGGCACCGTGGTCGGGCTGCTGGTCTGGGGCGACGTGCCGGCGACGACGACCGTGCTGGGCGCGTCCGTGGTGGTCGCGGCAGGGCTGTACAACCTATACCGGGAGAGGGTGCGGGCGCGGCTGGCGCGCGCGGCGGAGATCGCCGCCCGCCCCGGCCTGGCAGGGGTGGGCTGATGCCGTTGCGGCACGATGCCCGCCGCGGCGCGCTGATGATGCTCGGCGCCACCGCCTGCTTCGCGGTCATGGGCGCCTGCGTGAAGGCGCTGAGCCCGCGATACAGCTTCCTGGAACTGATGTTCTTCCGGAATTTCTTCTCCCTGCCCATCGTGCTGGTGGCGGGGCTGCGGATGGGGGCGCTGCTGCGGACGCGGCGGCTGGTGGGGCATGCCGGGCGGGCCTTCACGGGCATGGTGGCCATGGGCTGCTCCTTCTTCGCGCTGTCGTTCCTGCCGCTCGCGGAGCAGACGGCGCTGAACTACACGCAGCCGCTCTTCGTCATCCTCCTCGCCATCCCCTGGCTGGGGGAGCGGCCAGGGCCGGCGCGCTGGGGTGCGGTGATCATCGGCTTCCTCGGCGTGCTGGCGATCGCGGCGGGCAAGGGGGCGGAACTCGGCGCGGGCACCGGTACCACCGGCGGATCGGGCATGCTGGTGGGCTATCTGACGGCGGCGATGGGCGGGTTCTTCGCCGCGCTCTCCACCATGCTGGTGCGGCAGCTCTCGGCGACGGAGGCGAGCACCACCATCGTGCTCTGGCAGGCCCTGATGATGACGGCGATGACGGGGCTGGCGCTCCCCTTCTTCTGGACCACTCCTTCCTGGCCGGATCTGGGGATGCTGGTGCTGATCGGGGTGATCGGCGGGGTGGGCCAGGTGCTGAATACGGAGGCCTTCGCCAGCGCGCAGGTCTCCTCCCTCGGGCCCTACACCTATACGGGGCTGCTCTGGGCGGCGCTGCTGGGCTGGATGCTCTGGGGCGAGCTGCCCGGCCTGCCTATGCTGGCGGGCAGCGTTCTGATCGTGGGGGCAGGTGTCCTGATCCTCCGCAGCGAGTTCAGGAGGGCGCGATGAACCCTGTGTTCCGGCGTGACGATCCCCTGGTCCCTGGAGAGGTGGAGTGGATCGCGCCGGGCATCCGGCGGGTGATCTGCAACAACCCCGGGCCCTTCACCTTCCGCGGCACCAACACTTACCTCATCGGGCGGGGCGAGGTGGCGGTGCTGGACCCTGGCCCGGTGGATGCGGCACATCTGGATGCCCTGCTGGCAGCGACAGCGGGGGAGCGGGTGACGCGGGTCCTCGTTTCACACACGCACCGGGACCACTCGCCCGGCACGGCGCCGCTGAAGGCGGTGACAGGGGCGGAGACGCTGGGCTTCGGGCCGCACCTGACCCCGCCATCCGAGGGAGAGGGCGGCGACCACGACTTCTCGCCCGACACCCGCCTGGCCGACGGCGCCGTTGTGGAGGGGGAGGGCTGGCGGCTGACGGCGCTGCACACGCCCGGCCATTGCGCAAACCACCTCTGCTTCGCGCTGGAGGCGGATGCGGCGCTGGCGCCGTCGGGGGTGCTGTTCAGCGCGGACCATGTGATGGCCTGGTCCACCAGCATCGTCTCCCCGCCCGATGGCGACATGGCGGATTACATGCGCTCGCTGGACCGGGTGGCGGCGCGCGGCGACAGCCTGCTTTTGCCCGGGCACGGGCCGGCGCAGGACGATCCCGGCACCTATATCGCCGCGCTCATCGCGCATCGGCGGGAGCGGGAGGCGGCGGTGCTTTCGGCACTGCGCGCGGCGCCGGGGCCGGTCTCCGCGACGGAGCTGGTGCGGACGGTCTACGGCTCGTCCCTGGAGGAACGGCTGGTGCCGGCGGCGGCGCGCAGCCTGCTGGCGCACCTGCTGAAGCTGGCGCGGGAAGGGGCGGCGCGGGAGGAGGAAGGGCAGTTCCGGGCGGTGGCCTGAGGATGGCGTTGCGCTACCTTTCACCCTGACCTGGCAGACCGCCTTCGAGGCCTTCTGCGCGCGCCGGAAGGTCTGGCTGGCCCATCCCACGAGGCGCGACGGAATGCTTCGACCTGGGTGAGGCGCTGCGGCGGATCGCGGTGGGGGAGTTGCCGGAAGGCTGACTGGTACTCCCGGGGACGGGGCGGCGCGCCGGCTTTAGCCGCCGGCCTGGGCGCGTTCCAGCCGGCGGGTGTCGCGGCCCTGGTACCAGACCAGGGGGCGGGTTTCCCGCTCCGCCTCGGGCAGGGCCATGAGGTCCCGGAACTCGCCAAGCACCTTCGCGGTGATCGGTGCCATGTCATGGGCCGGGGTGGAATCCACGCGGTGGTATTCCAGGTGCTCCAGCTCGCCGGAGCCGGCCAGTTCGCCGCTGACGGTTTCGGCCGGGGCCATCAGGAACCGGGCGTTGAATCGGACCGGGCTCATCGCCGGGGTGACGGCGCGGCAGAGGTATCGCATCGGGGCGAGGTCGGCGTGGAGGCGGCCATTCTCCATACGGCCGAGGAGAAGGCCCGTTTCCTCCATCAGCTCCCGCGCGGCGGCAACCGCGATGGCGCGGGCCAGCCGGGACGGGGCACGGTGTTCCAGGGCGCGGCGGGTAGGGGGGTGCAGGTCCGAGAGGACGGGGGTCGTGCGGTCCTCCAGGTCCACGCGGCCGCCGGGGAAGACGAGGCGGCTGGGCATGAAGCGGTGCTTCACGCTGCGCACGCCCATCAGCACCTCAAGGTGCCCGCCGGATTCGCGCCAGAGCAGGAGCGTGGCGGCATCCCTGGGGTGGACGGGCTTGGTGGGAGGGGCCTCACCGGCGGCGGTGAAGTCGGTGGGGCGCATGGATTCCGTCACGGGGCCTGCCTGTACGCTTCTTCCCGCTCTTCTAGGCCGCGGGTCGGCGGGGCGGAAGGCATGGCGCCGCCGCATGCCAGCCGCGAATCACTCGCAAGTCGTTGTTTTTGCCGGGCACGCCGGCGCGGGCTCCTTGACAGTGTGCGGGCGAGGACGCATTTCCACCCCATACCGGACCGCTGGGGTCTGGTATCCATTCTCCGGTCCGACATCACCGTGCTTCGCCTGTCCAAACTCGCGGATTACGCGGTCGTCCTCCTCGCCCGGCTGGGGCAGGAGGGCGGGCTGCACACCGCCCCCTCCCTTTCCGCCGCGACCGGCATAGCCGAGCCGACGGTGGCGAAAGTGCTGCGCATCCTCTCCCAGGCCGGGCTCGTCGAGGCCCAGCGCGGGGCACGGGGCGGGCACCGGGCGGCGCGCGCGATCACCGCCATCAACCTCGCCGAGGTTGTGGTGGCGATGGACGGCCCGATCGCCCTGACGGCCTGCGTGGAGGGTGGCACCGGTGGCTGCGAGGCGGAGGGGCACTGCCCCATCCACGGCCGCTGGAACCCCGTGAACGAGGCGGTGCGCGCCGCGCTCTCCGCCGTGACCATCGCCGACCTGGCCCGGCCCACCTGCGCGGATGCCCATCGCCGCGCCCCTGTTTCCCCCACCGCCCATCTGGCGGCCGAGTAAGGGATCTGACATGCCTGCCGTCGAAGAGACCCTCGATACCGTCCGGGACGCCACGCAGGGCGCCTACAAGTGGGGGTTCGAGACCGACATCGAGATGGAGTTCGCCCCCAAGGGGCTGAACGAGGACATCGTCCGCTTCATCTCCGCGAAGAAGAACGAGCCGTCCTGGCTGCTGGATTGGCGGCTGCGCGCTTTTGAGGCCTGGAAGGGCATGGAGGAGCCGCGCTGGCCGGCCGTGACCTATCCGCCGATCGACTACCAGGACGCCTATTACTACGCGGCGCCGAAGGAGAAGGTCGGGCCGAAGTCGCTGGACGAGGTCGATCCGGAGTTGCTGAAGACCTATGCCAAGCTCGGCATCCCGCTGAAGGAGCAGGCCATCCTGGCCGGCGTGGAGGGCGCGGGCGAGAGTCCGTCCGACGGCCGCCTGCCGATCGCGATCGACGCGGTCTTCGACAGCGTATCCGTTGCCACCACCTACAAGGGCCGGCTGGAGAAGGAGGGGATCATCTTCTGCTCCATCTCCGAGGCGGTGCAAAACCACCCGGATCTGGTGCGGAAGTACCTGGGCACCGTGGTGCCGCACACCGACAACTTCTTCGCGGCGCTGAACAGCGCGGTCTTTACGGATGGCAGCTTTGTCTACATCCCCAAGGGCGTGCGCTGCCCGATGGAGCTCTCCACCTACTTCCGCATCAACGCGAAGAGCACGGGGCAGTTCGAGCGCACCCTGATCATCGCGGATGAGGGCTCGACCGTCTCCTACCTGGAGGGCTGCACGGCCCCGCAGCGAGACGAGAACCAGCTTCACGCGGCGGTGGTGGAGCTTGTCGCGATGGACGATGCCTCCATCAAGTACAGCACGGTCCAGAACTGGTACCCGGGCGACGAGAACGGGAAGGGCGGCATCTACAACTTCGTCACCAAGCGCGCGGCCTGCCGTGGCCGCCGTAGCAAGGTGAGCTGGACGCAGGTGGAGACGGGTTCCGCCATCACCTGGAAGTACCCGTCCTGCATCCTGCAGGGCGAGGAGTCGGTGGGCGAGTTCTACTCGGTGGCGATCACCAACAACCACCAGCAGGCCGATACCGGCACGAAGATGATCCACCTGGGCAAGAACACCCGCAGCACGATCGTCTCCAAGGGCATCTCGGCGGGCAAGGGGCAGAACACCTATCGCGGCTTGGTGCGGATCAGCCCGAAGGCAGCGAACGCGCGCAACTTCACCCAGTGCGACAGCCTGCTGATCGGCGATCTGTGTGGGGCGCATACCGTGCCCTACATCGAGAACCGCTGCATGACGGCCAAGACCGAGCACGAGGCGACGACGAGCCGGATCGCGGAGGACCAGCTGTTCTATTGCCGGCAGCGCGGGCTGTCGCAGGAGGACGCCGTGGGCCTGATCGTGAACGGCTTCTGCCGCGAGGTGCTGAAGGAGCTTCCGATGGAGTTCGCGGTCGAGGCGCAGAAGCTGCTGCAGATCAGCCTGGAAGGGAGCGTCGGGTAAGCCCGGCGCGGAGAGTTAGAGACATGCTGCGTATCGAGAACCTGACCGCCGAGGTCGATGGCAAAGCGATCCTCAAGGGCGTGAACCTTGAGGTGCCGGATGGCGAGATCCACGCCATCATGGGGCCGAACGGCGCCGGGAAGTCCACCCTGTCCTACGCGCTCTCGGGCCGCGAGGGATACGAGATCACCGGCGGCTCCGTGACGCTGAACGGGCAGGACCTGCTGGACATGGAGCCGGAGGAGCGCGCCGCCGCCGGCCTGTTCCTGGCCTTCCAGTACCCGGTGGAACTGCCCGGCGTGGGCAATGCTAACTTCCTGCGCACCGCCTTGAACGCCATCCGCCGCACGCGCGGGGAGCCGGAGGTGGACGCGATGCAGTTCCTGAAGCTGGCGCGCGCCCGCATGAAGGAGCTCTCCATGCCGGAGGACATGCTGAAGCGCGGCGTGAATGTCGGCTTCTCCGGCGGCGAGAAGAAGCGGAACGAGATTCTGCAGATGGCGCTGCTGCAGCCGAAGATCGCGATCCTCGACGAGACGGATAGCGGGCTGGACATCGACGCGCTGAAGATCGTCTCCGACGGCGTGAACGCCATGCGCGGGCCGAACTTCTCCGCCCTCGTCATCACCCACTACCAGCGCCTGCTGAACCACATCGTGCCGGACCGGGTGCATGTGCTGGCCGATGGCCGCATCCTGACCTCTGGCGGGCCGGAGCTGGCGCATCGCCTGGAGGCCGAGGGTTACGCCGGCGTTCTCGGCGAGGCCGCCTGAGGGGGATGCGATGAACAGCGTTTCCCCCACCAGCAATGCGGCGGCCTTCCTGCACCGCTATGCCGGACTGGCCGGGCGCCTGCCGGGCGCCGACATCCCCGCCCTGCGCGCGCTGCGCGACGCGGCCGCCGAGACGCTGACCGCGGCCGGGCTGCCCAGCCGCCGGCTGGAGGCTTGGCGCTACACTGATCTCGCCCCGATGCTTCGCGGGGAGTTCCGCGAGGCGCTGACCCCGGTGGACGAGGCGGTGGCGCTTCCGCCCGCGCGCGCCGACCGGCGGGCCGTGTTCGTGGACGGGCGGTTCCGCGCCGACCTCTCCTCGCTGGACGGGCTGGTGGCGGGATCGCTGGCGGAGGTGATCGAGACTGTGGCGCCGCGGCTGAACACCGTGGCCTCCGCTTCCCAGCCGATGGTGACGCTGAACACGCTGCTCTTCGAGGATGGCCTAGTCCTGGAAGTTCCGGCGGGCACGGATGCCGGGCGGGTGGAGCTGCTGTCCCTCGTTTCCGGCGAGACGGCCGCGACGGTGCATCCGCGCCACCTCATCCGCCTCGCGCGCGGTGCGCGGCTGGTGCTGCTGGAGACGGCGCTCTCACCGGCCGGGTCCGCGCATCTGCACAACCCGGTCTTCGAGATCGAGGTGGCCGAGGATGCCGTGCTGACCCATGTCCGCGTGCAGCGCGAGGCGGAGAGCGCCTATCACCTCGCCCATCTCGGGGTGCGCGTGGCAGAGGGCGGCACCTATGACGGCTTCGTGCTGAACGCGGGCGGGAAGATCAGCCGCAGCGAGACGCATCTGGCGCTGCTCGGGCCGCGGGCGGCCGCGCATCTGAACGGCGCGCAGCTGGTGGCGAACGGCCAGCTGGCCGACACGACGACGGCGCTGGACCATGCGGCGCCGAACTGCGCCAGCCGGCAGACGGTGAAGACGGTGCTGTCCGGGCGCTCCCGCGGCGTGTTCCAGGGTAAGATCCTGGTGCGGCGCGAGGCGCAGAAGACCGACGGCTACCAGATGAACCAGGCCCTCCTGCTTTCGGAGGAGGCGGAGATCGACAGCAAGCCGCAGCTGGAGATCTACGCTGACGACGTGAAGTGCAGCCATGGCGCGACCGCCGGCGCGCTGGACGAGGACAGCCTGTTCTACCTCCGCTCCCGCGGGATCCCCGCAGGGCCGGCTCGCGCCATGCTGGTGCGCGCCTTCCTGCAGGAGGCGGTGGAGGTCGTGGCGGACGAGGCCGCGCGCGAGGCGCTGGACGAGGCCGTCGCGGGTTGGTGGGCGCAGCACGGGGAGGCCGCGTGATGGATGGCAGCTTGAGACCCGCGCTGGACGTGCAGCGGATCCGGCAGGATTTCCCGATCCTGTCGTCCAAGGTGCATGGCAAGCCGCTGGTGTTCTTGGACTCCGGTGCCTCCGCCCAGAAGCCGCGCGCAGTGATCGATGCCATGCGCGAGATGTTCGAGACGAGCTACGCCAACGTGCATCGCGGCGCCTACCAGCTGAGCGAGGCCTCCACGGCCGCCTATGAGGCGGCGCGCGCAGCGGTGGCGCGGTTCTTGAACGCGGGCGATGCGCGGGAGGTGGTGTTCACTTCCAACTCCACGGCCGCCATTAACCTCGTGGCCCATTCCTTCGGCCGCGGGGTGCTGAAGCCCGGGCAGGCGGTGGTGGTTTCCGAGATGGAGCACCACGCCAACTTCGTGCCCTGGCAGATGCTGGCGCAGGACCACGGGATCGAGCTGCGGATCGCCAACGTCACGGATGCCGGCGAGCTGGACATGGCGGACCTGGAGGCCAAGCTGGCCGACGGGAAGGTCGGGCTGGTTGCCATTACCCACATGTCCAACGTGCTGGGCACGGTGACGCCCGCGGCGCGCATCGCGGCACTGGCCCATGCGCATGGCGCGAAGGTGCTGTTCGACGGATCCCAGGCCGCGGTGCACCGGCGCGTGGACGTCCGGGCGCTGGACGCGGATTTCTACGTCTTCACCGGCCACAAGCTTTACGGCCCGACGGGCATTGGCGTCCTCTGGGGCCGGATGGAGCTGCTGGACGCCATGCCGCCCTTCATGGGCGGCGGCGACATGATCTCCGAGGTGACGCGGGAGGGATTCCGCGCTGCGCCCGTGCCGGCGAAGTTCGAGGCGGGCACGCCGCCGATCGTGGAGGCCGTCGGTCTGCACGCGGCGATCGACTACGTCACCGCGATCGGGATGGAGGCCATCGAGGCGCATGAGCGCGCGCTGGTGGACCACGCCATGGCGAAGCTTTCTACTATCGAGGGGCTGACGGTGATCGGGCGCGCGCAGGACCGGGGCGGGGTCTTCTCCTTCGCCCTCGGCAACGCTCACGCGCACGACCTGTCCACCCTTCTGGACCGCGTGGGCATTGCGGTGCGCGCCGGCCGGCACTGCGCGGAGCCGCTGCATGTCCGTATCGGGCACGACAGCACCTGCCGTGCTTCCTTCGGGATGTACACGACGCATGAGGAGATCGACTTCCTGGCGGAGGCGCTCACCTCGGCAAGGAGGTTCTTCTCCTGATGTTCGATGACCTGCGCGACCTATACCAGGAGTTGATCCTGGACCACGGGCGGAAGCCCCGGAACTTTCGGCGGCTAGAAACCCCCGACCTATCCGCGCGCGGGGACAACCCGATGTGCGGCGATCGGATCGAGCTGTTCCTGGGCATGGATGGCGACCGCATCGCGGACGCGGCCTTCCAGGGGCGGGGCTGCGCCATCTCCACCGCCAGCGCCTCGCTGATGACGGAGACGGTGCGTGGCAAGACGGCGGCCGAGGCACGCGATCTCGCGGCGCATTTCCGCGAGATGGCGATGACCGGCACCTGCCCGGATTGCGGCGCCGCGATGGAGGATGAGATGGACCGCCTCCAGGCCCTGTCAGGCGTGCATGAGTTCCCGAGCCGGGTGAAGTGCGCGACGCTGGCCTGGCACACCCTCAACACCGCCCTCGATGGCGGGAAGGAGGCTTCCAGTGAGTGAACCCATGGCAGCCTCGGGCATGACCGACGGCGGGACGACCCACGAGGCCTGGTCGCCCGAAGGCCCGATCCCCGCGACGCGGGTGAGCGAGGTCGCGGTGCTGGACGCGCTGAAGACCGTGTTCGACCCCGAGATCCCCGTGGATATCTACGAGCTCGGCCTCATCTATGCCGTGGAGATCGGCGATGATGGGGCGGTGAAGGTGGACATGACCCTCACCACGCCCTCTTGCCCCTCCGCACAGGAACTGCCGGGGATGGTGGAGGAGGCGGTGAAGACCGTGCCCAACGTCACCTCCGCAAAGGTGGAGGTGGTGTGGGATCCGCCCTGGGACCCGTCCCGCATGAGCGAGGACGCAAAGCTGGCACTCAACGTTTACTGAGGGAGGGAGCCATGGGAACGACGACCACCGAGGCCCCGAAGGCGCGCCGGGCCCTGCCGCCGCTGATGACGCTGACCGATACGGCGGCGGAGCGGCTGCGCGCGATGTACGAGAAGGGTGACGGCAAGAAGCTGCTGCGCGTTGCCGTCTCCACCAAGGGCTGCTCCGGCATGTCCTACCAGATGGAATTCGTCGATGCCGCCGGGCCGGGCGACGAGACCGTGACCGACAAGGGCGTGACCGTGCTGGTTGACCGCAAGGCCACCCTGTTCCTGATCGGGACGGTGATGGACTACGAGAAGAAGGCGATGTCGGCCGGCTTCACCTTCACCAACCCGAACGAGAAGGGCCGCTGCGGCTGCGGCGAGAGCTTCCACGTGTGACGTGACCTTGATGTCGGTCCCAATGCGGACGGGCGAGGGTCCGTCGCTTGGTGACTTGCACGCGGGGGAGGACAAGCCGCTCGCACGAGCGGAGCCAGGTGCCGGCTCTGTCGATGTAGTCCATTCTGAACTTCCTCCAGGCAGGGGCGGAACCTCTGCCACGGCCGGTGCAGCCGTCCCGCCCCGTGCCGGCACACGCCGCCGGAATCAGATCCGGTCTTTGGCCAGCAATTCGCGGGTGCGCTTCAGCGTGGAGAGCAGGGCTGCCCTGTAGCCCTTGTCGCTGTCGAACTGCGCCTGCTCGGCCCTCTCCTCGGGGCCGTCCGGCTCGCCGCCGCGCAGCCCGAGGTAGCAGTAAAAGCGGAGCTGCAGGGCGCCGGCCTCGTCCTCGAAGAGTTCGTTGACGATGACGCCCTCGCGCGGGCCGGTGGCCTGGAAGAAGGTAACCTTGCTCTCCGGCTCGAAGGCGATGATCTCGCGCAGGTCGGCGCCCGCGATCGTGGCCTCGCGCACGATGTGCGTCGCGCTCTCCTCCACCACGTCGCAGCGGGTGCAAAGGCCGGGCGGGAGGAAGAGGCGGGCGTCGCGGGCCTTGAGGACGAGGCCGGCCCAGGTCTGCGCGCGGCTCAGCGGGGTCTCGCCTTCCGGGTTCACCGGGACGGTGGCGGTCGAATAGATCATGGCGGCTGTTCCTGTTGCGGGATCGGGTGGCGTCATGCCGCGGCTTCGGTGGCGAAGTCGCGGTAGGAGCGGAGGGGGCGGCCGAGCAGCGCGGTGAGGCGGGCGACGTCGCCGGGCTCGGGGATCATCCCGTCGGTGAGGAAGCGCTCGCTCATCAGGCGCATGTCGTAGGCCATCCAGGGCGGCATGGACCCCTGGAGGTTCCGCTCGAAGCCGGCGGTGTCGTCGCCTGCATAGGCCACCGGGCGATGCAGCACCTCCGACCAGATGGCGGCGACCTCGGAGCCGGTCAGCGTGTCGGGCCCGACGAGATTGATGCGGTCGGAGGGAAGGGGACCCGCGGCACGGTCCCGGCGAAGCAGCTCGAGCGCGGCGACCTCGGCGATGTCGCGCGTGTCCACCATGGCGAGGCCCTTGCCGCCGATGGGCATGGGGTAGACGCCGTGGTTCAGCACCACGTCGCGGACCATCATGTCGTTCTGCATGAAGTAGGCGGGGCGGAGGACGGTGGCGGAGAAGCCCATCCGCTCGATCATTCGCTCCACGCCGAACTTGGCGGCGAAGTGGGGCACGTTCACGTAGAGGTCGCTGTGGATCACCGAGAGGTAGACGATCCGCTCGACGCCCGCCTCCTGGGCGAGGTTGAGGGCGACGAGGGCCTGGGTGAATTCGTCGGGCACCACAGCGTTCAGCAGGAAGAGGGTGGAGGTGCCCTGGAGGGCCTGCCGCAGGGAGCCGATGTCGAGCAGGTCGCCCCGCGCGATCTCGACGCCCGCGAGGAGGTTCGCTTTCGCGGGATCGTGGACGAGGGCGCGGATCTCGGCGCCACGGGCCGCGAGCTGGGTGACGACGTGGCGGCCGATGCTGCCGGTGGCGCCGGTGACGAGGATGGTCATGAGGATCACTCCGGGTTGGTGTCGGTGGACGGTCCGAAGATGATCGGTCCACATCGGCCCCGGGAGACGATAGATTGGGACAGACCGTCCCGCCGGTGGAACACATGGACCTTCTCGCCCTTGCCGACTTCAATCTCGTCGCCCGGCATGGAGGGTTCGGCCGGGCCGCGCGCGCCAGCGGGCGCCCGAAGGCGACCCTGTCCCGGCGTGTGACGGAACTGGAGGGAAGCCTCGGCCTGCGGCTGTTCGAGCGCGGCGCGCGCGCGCTGAGGCTCACCCAGGAGGGGCGGGCGTTGCACGAGCGGGCGGGGGCGCTGCTCACGGAACTGGAGGAGACGGCGGCGGCGATCGCGTCGGGTGTGGACAGGCCTCGGGGCCGGCTGCGGATCAGCGCACCGCTGCTCTTTTCCCAGACTGCGATGGGCAGGCTGGCGGCGGAGTTCGCGCTGAAATTTCCGGAGGTCCGCCTCGAGGTCACGACGGAGGACCGGGCCGTCGACATGGTGGAGGAGGGGTACGACCTCGTCATCCGCGTGAACCCGGATCCGGACGAGAGCCTGGTCGGGCGAGTCTTCCTGCGCGACCGGCTGGTCGTCGTGGCCAACCCGGCCCTCATCCGGCCGGCTGACGGCTCGGCCGTTCCGGCGGTCGTGCGCGGGTCGGGCGACCGGACTGCGGCCTGGAACGTGACGGTGCCGGGCGGACGATCGAGCATCGCCATCGAGGCGGTCCTCGGCCTGTCATCGCTCGTCATGGTCCGCGATGCCGTCCGCGCGGGCGTCGGCGCCGGGCGCCTTCCGGTCTCGCTCGTGAGCCACGACCTGGCGGCCGGAAGGCTGGTCCGATGGGGCGATGCGGACGCGCCGGAAATCGCGCTCTGGACGCTCTACCCATCGCGGCGGCTGCTGAGCGCGCGTGTCTCCGCCTTCCTCGAACACCTGAAGGACGCTTTCCCGAAAGGGGTTCCCGACGAACTGGCTGCCTATATCGGGGGTTGAGGCACCCGAGGGTTTCCAGGTCCTTTACGGCCTAGGCCGGTGCGGACCATGTTCGACCGGAACTTGTCCGGACCGTCTTTTCGGTGCTGGTTACCATTGGAGATAGCCGCAACAATCCCACCCCCGAGGCGGATCGTTTGAACACGCGGCCTGTCCTCCCGGTCGGGCATCTCCGAGCCTTGGGGTGCGCCCGAACGCCCTCACCGGATTGCCCGGGAGGGAGGGTGCTGCCGGGGCCGGGTGCCGCCGCATAGGGGCCACCCTGCCCGAAGCCCAAGGCGGCATGGATCAGCCGCGGGTTGCGCGGGAGGAGCGCCTCTGCCGCCAGTCCGAGCCGGGCGAGCGCCTGGGGACGCACGTTCGAGACGAATACGTCGGCGCCCACCGTCACGGCGCCTTGCCGTTCCTGCGGGCGAGGAACGGAGCCATGTACTCGCTCGGTTCGGCAGTCGTGAAGGCATCGCCGAAGACCTCCACGCTGCGGTCCAGCCCGGCTTCCACCGTGGAGGACTGCCAGTAGCGGAGCAGTTGCTTTTGCGCGCGCACCGCCCGAGGGCCGCTCGCCACGATGGGCGCCACCGTGCGCTCCACGAGGGCGTCCAGCTCCCCCGTCTTGCAGGCGAACTGCAGGAAGCCCCAGCGCATCGCCTGCTCGGCATCGACCGTCTCGCCGGTCAGCAGGAGCCAGTTCGTCGCGCCCGGCCCGATGAGCGCCGGGAGCAGCACGGCATGGATGACTGAGGGGATGCCGACACGGACCTCCGGCATGCCGAAGATGCCGTCGCGCGAGCCGAGCCGGATGTCGCAGGCCGCCGCCAGCTCCAGCCCGCCGCCGAGGCAGAATCCGGGGATGCGCGCGACGGTCGGGACCGGGATGTCGGCGACCGCCTCGCACAGGCGGCGCAGGCGCGTGATGAAGGCGCGGCCCCCCGCGACATCCAGTTCCGCCATCTCGAAGATGTCGGCGCCGCCGACGAAGGCGTCGTCCCCCGCGCCGCGGATGATGACGGCCCGCGCATCCGCTTGCCCGCCAATCCAGCGGGCCGCCTCGGTCAGCCCCGTGATGACCGGCGTGGACAGGATGTTGAGGCGCTTCGCCCCGTGGATCTGGAGTGTGTAGACGCCTCGCCCGTCGCGCGTGATCACGCTGTGTGCGAAGTTCGGGACCGTGGCGTCCATTCTTGGCCTCTCCGACAGGGCAGGGCGCCGAGGCTATGAGCCGACCAGGCCCCGAACAAACCAATACTCCGCATCCATCCAGCCCAGAATGGGATGGATCAGATGCCGGTACAGGACTCAGCCCGTGCTCTCCGCAACCCTTCCCCAGGGGAGGCCGGGCCTCCCCCGCCCTGTCGCTACACCACGCTGGACCAGTCGGCAGGCAGCATCCGGTAGCCATTCCCCTCCTTCACCACCGTCCCGCGCGCCGGGAAGGGCCAGTGGTAGGAAACGCAGGGCGTCCGGTCGGCCGCGACGCGGTCGAAGACCTTGCGCCGGGTCGCCTCCGCCATCGCCGGATCCATGTCGAAGACCAGGTGCCAGCCGGGATTGGTGAGGTTCAGTTCCGGGCGGTTCGTCAGGTCGCCGAGGATCAACAGCGAGGCGTTGTTATCCGAGAGCTGGAACGACATGTGGCCGGGGGTATGGCCCGCTGTCTCCAGCCCGCGGATGCCGGGCAGGACCTCGGCGCCGTCCTCGATCCGCTCAATGCGGGCGTCGTAGGGCGCGAAGCGGCGGCGGACATTGGCGAAGGCCGGGCGCATCGCCTCCGGCGCGCGGCTGGCCTGGGTCTCGTCCATCCAGTAGGCCCACTCCTTCTCCGGAACCACCACGCGGGCGCGGGGGAAGGCGGCGTTGCCGGCGCCGTCCAGCAGGCCGCCGACATGATCGCCGTGGAAATGCGTGAAGGCGATGATGTCGATGGAGGCGGGGTCGATCCCTGCCGCCGACAGATTGGCCTGGAGCTGGCCGATGCGGCTGTCCGCGGCCGTCTGGGGGCCGTTGCCCGTATCGAACATCACCGTGCCGCGCGGGGTGCGGACCACCGGGATGGTGAAGGGAATGGTGATCTGCGCGGGGTCCAACCCCTGCGCGCGGAGGGAGGCGGCGACATCCTCCGGGGAGGCGTTGCGGACGAAGCCCTGGGTCGGGTTGGGCCGCGCCCCCTGGCCATCATGAACCATGGTCACGAGGAACCCGCCGACGCGGAAGCGGTAGAAGCCCGGCGCTTGCTGTGGTGGCGGCGGGGCAACCGGCGCAGCCCCCTGGGTCTGCGCCCGCGCCTCCGCGATCAGGGCGGGGGCGGCGAGGCCGGCGGCGAGAAGCGCGCGTCGATCCATGGGTCCGTATCCTTCGGGCGGAACCGAAGAGTTCTGGATGCCTGTGGCTTTATCAAGGCCCGCGCGCGAGGGTGACGACGGCCTCCACCTGGGTGGACCAGAGGAACTGGTCCACCGCCACCGCGCTCTCGACGCGCCAGCCCGGCGCGCGGGCGAAGGGCGCCAGGTCCCGCGACAGGGCGGCGGGGTTGCAGGACACGTAGATCACGCGCGGCACCGTGCTGCGGGCGAGGATGGCGGCCTGCTCCGCTGCACCGGCGAAAGGCGGGTCCAGCACCAGTGCGGCGGCGCCCTTGAGCTCTGCGGGAAGAAGCGGCTGCCGGACGAGGTCGCGGCGCTCCGCCCTCACCCTGGCGCCGGCGCGGCCTGCGGCGGTGTGGAGGGCGGCCGCGGCTTCCGGTGCGCCTTCGAAGGCATCCACCCGTCCCCGCGCGGCGAGGGGGAAGGTCAGGGTGCCGAGGCCGGCATGCAGTTCGATGATCCGGGGCTTGCCGGGCATGCGCTTCGGCAGGCCGGCCAGCACGGCGGCGACGATGGCGGCCTCGCCGTGCGGCGTGGCCTGGAGGAAGGCGCCCGGGGCCGGGGTGACCGCCACGCCGGAAAGATTGGCCTGCACCGTGCCGGACTGGGCGGCGATCTCCGGCACGTCGCGCGTGCCCTCCTTCGACCAGGCAATGCGGGCGATGCCGTTCGCCTCGGCGAAGGCCGCGAGCTTCGTGCGGTCTGCCGGCGTCAGCACGCCGTCGGTGCGGAGCCAGAGGTCGGGGCCGCTGTCCAGCAGGTTCACCATGGCCGAGCCGGCGCGGCGCAGGGCGGGCAGGCCGGCCAGCATCGCCCGCAGCGGGGCCACCAGGGCCAGCAGCCGTGGGTCGATGACGAAGCAGGTCGCCATGTCGAAGGGCTCCGCGCTGCCGCGAGCGTGGAAGCCGACAGTGATGCCGCTGCCCTCCTGCTGGGAACGGCGGCGGAGCGCGAAGTCGGCGCGGCGGCGGGTGTTCGGCGGGCTGGGGACGGCCGGGTCCACGGTGATCCCGGGAAAGCCGGCGCGGGACAGGGCTTCCGATACGCGCGCGGCCTTCCAGGCGGCGACCGCGGGCGGCGCCCAGTGCTGCACGGCGCAGCCGCCGCAAATGCCGAAATGCGGGCAGGGGGGCGCGACGCGATCGGGGGAGGGGGCCTCCACCGTGATCAGCGCGGCGGTGCGGCCCTCGCCGCGCATGGGGCCTGGCGCGGCCTCCACCGTCTCGCCGGGCAGGGCGAAGGGGATGAAGAGTGGGCGGCCCGCTTCGTCGCGGGCGATCCCGTCGGCGGCGGCGCCGATGGCCTCGACTGTCACGCGCATGATGGCTTCCAGAAAACAGGAAGGGGCGGCCCCGAGGGACCGCCCCTTCTCAACGCAATGGACGGCGCGGATCAGCCGAAGGCGTTCAGCCCGGTCTGCGCGCGGCCGAGGATGAGGGCGTGCACGTCGTGCGTGCCCTCATAGGTGTTCACCGTCTCCAGGTTCATGACGTGGCGGATCACGTGGTACTCGTCCACGATCCCGTTACCGCCATGCATGTCGCGGGAGACCCGGGCGATGTCGAGCGCCTTGCCGCAGTTGTTCCGCTTCATCATGGAGATCATCTCCGGCGCGGCCTTGTGCTCGTCGAAGAGCCGGCCGAGGCGCAGCACGCCCTGCAGGCCGAGGGTGATCTCGGTCTGCATGTCCGCCAGCTTCTTCTGGATCAGCTGGGTCTGGGCCAGGGGCTTGCCGAACATCTTGCGGCCCATGGTGTAGTCGCGGGCGCGGTGCCAGCAATCCTCGGCGGCGCCCATCACGCCCCAGGCGATGCCGTAGCGGGCCCGGTTGAGGCAGGAGAAGGGACCGGCGAGCGACTTCACGCCCGGCAGCTTGTTCTCCTCGGGGACGAAGACCTCGTCCATCATGATCATACCGGTGACGGAGGGGCGGAGGGACATCTTGCCCTCGATCTTCGGGGCGGTGAGGCCCTTCATGCCCTTCTCCAGGATGAAGCCGCGCAGCAGGCCCTCGTCGTCCTTCGCCCAGACGACGAAGACGTCGGCGATCGGGGAGTTGGAGATCCAGGTCTTCGAGCCGGAGACGAGGTAGCCGCCATCGACCGACTTGGCCCGCGTCCGCATGGAATTGGGATCGGAGCCGGCATCGGGCTCGGTCAGGCCGAAGCAGCCGACGAACTCGCCGGTGCGGAGCTTCGGTAGGAACTTGTCCTTCTGCGCCTCGGAGCCGAAAGCCCAGATCGGGTACATGACAAGGGAGGACTGCACGGAAAAGGCGGAGCGGTAGCCGCTGTCCACGCGCTCGACCTCACGCGAGATCAGGCCGTAGGAGACGTAGCCGACGCCCGCGCAGCCATGGCTGTCCAGCGTGGCGCCGAGGAAGCCCATCTCCCCGAACTCGTTCATGATCTCGCGGTCGAAGTGCTCGTTCCGATTGGCCATGAGCACGCGGGGCATCAGCTTGGACTGGCAGAACTCATGCGCCGCGTCGCGGATCATGCGCTCATCCTCGGTGAGCTGCTCCTCCAGCAGGAGGGGGTCGTTCCACACGAAGCTGCCCATCTTCTGGGGGACGCGGGCCTGCGGGGCCTCAGGCAGCACCTGGGTGACGACGTTCATCTCTGCGTTCCTCTGATGGGCAATGCCAACGCGGGCGCATCCTGCCCCAGGGGGCAGGAGAGTGCCAGCGATGGGGAGGGGGAGGGGCCGGGGCCCCTCCCGCGGATCAGGCCGCCTCGGCCTCGTCGTCCCGCACCCGGCGAGGGCGGGGCAGGGGGATCAGCATGAAGGCGGGCACGGCATCGCCGAAGCCGACCACGGAGGGCCCGAGGTCGTCCTGGCGGTAGCGGCGGTCGTCGCGGCGGCCCCGCTCCTCGCGCGGGCGGTCCTCGCGGAACCGCTCCTCGCGGCGCGCACGGTCATCCCCGCGGGGCCGATCCTCGCCCTTCCACTCGCGGGCGGCGTCGCGGTTCACCTCGTCCAGCACGCGCTCGGCGCCGCGGTTCTCGCGGCCAGGCCGGGCCTCGCGCTCCTCGCGCCGCGGCTCGTCCTTCCGCTTCTCCTCCCGGCGGGGCTCGTCGCGGCGGCCGCTGCCCTCGCGCCGGGCGCCCTCGCGGGCCTCGCCGCCACGGTCGCGGCGCGCTTCGCCGCGACCGCGCTCGCCCCGGCCAGCCTCACGGCCTCCACGGCTCTCGCCGCCACGGCCGCGGCCCCGGCCACGGCCGGTCGCCTTCAGCGCGGCCTGGATGTCCTCGGGGTTCACGGGATCGAGGCCCTCGATTGCCATCGGCGGGATGGGGCGGCCCGTCAGGGTCTCCACCGCCGCCACGGCCTTCGCCTCGTCCGCGGTGGCAAGGGTATAGGCATGGCCCTCGCGCCCGGCCCGGCCGGTGCGGCCGATGCGGTGGACATAGTCCTCCGCGTGGTAGGGCACGTCGAAGTTGAAGACGTGGGAGAGCCCGCCGATGTCGATCCCCCGCGCCGCCACGTCGGAGCAGACGAGCAGCTGCAGCTCGTTGTTCTTGAACTTTTCGAGCGTCGCGAAGCGGACGGACTGGGCGAGGTCGCCGTGCAGGGCCCCCACGCTGAAGCCGTGCTTCTTCAGGCTCTTGTAGAGGATGTCGACATCGACCTTGCGGTTGCAGAAGATCAGCGCGTTCTGCACCGCCTCCCGCTTGATCAGGCGGCGCAGGGCCTCGCGCTTGTCGCGCTCACCGACCCAGAACAGGCCGGCGGTGATGGTGGTCGCGACCGAGGCGGGGGCCGAGACGCTGATCTCACGCGGGTTCTGCAGGAACGCGTCGGCGAGGCGCTTGATCTCCGGCGCCATCGTCGCGGAGAAGAACAAGGTCTGCCGCATCTTCGGCAGCATGGAGACGATCCGCTCGACATCGGGGATGAACCCCATGTCCAGCATCCGGTCCGCCTCATCGATCACCAGCACCTTGCAGTCCGCCAGCAGGATGCGGCCGCGGTCGAACAGGTCCAGCAGGCGGCCGGGCGTGGCGATCAGCACGTCCACCCCCTTCTCGAGGACGGCCTTCTGCTCATCCATGCTCTCGCCGCCGATCAGCAGCGCATGGGTCAGGTTCAGGTACTTGCCGTACTTCACGAAGTTCTCGGCGACCTGGAGGGCCAGTTCGCGCGTCGGCTCCAGGATCAGGCTGCGCGGCATGCGGGCCTTGGCGCGGGAACCGGCCAGGATGTCCAGCATGGGCAGGGTAAAGCCGGCGGTCTTGCCCGTGCCGGTCTGGGCGCAGCCGAGAACGTCACGCCCCATCAGCACCACGGGAATCGCGGCTTCCTGGATGGGGGTGGGGTGGACGTAGCCCGTCTCCGCCACGGCCTGCAGGATCGGCTCGGAAAGGCCGAGATCGGCGAAGGTGGCGCGGGGGGCAGCGGCAGCCTCCTCCTCGTCATCCTCGTCTTCGTCCTCGTCGTCCTCGGACGAGGATTCATCGGCGACGGGATCAGACCCGCTCACGTCCTCGTCCTCGGACTCGTCGTCGGGGTCGGAGTAGTCGGCACCCGTCTCGCCGGGATCCTCGTCACGATCCGCGCCCGTGCCGCCGGCATCGGGCGCGTCGGAGGCGAGGGCGGCCACCGGCTCGGCGCTCTCGAAGGCGGCGGGGCGCTCGGCGAAGTCGGGGGAGCTGCCCTCACCCACGGGGTCGCCGTCCGCCGCGCCCTGGATGCTGCCGGCCGCGCCGGGGGTGATGCCGCCCTGCGGCAGGCCCTCGCGCGCAGCCTCCCGGTGCTCCTCGGGGCGATCCCCGAGGCGCTCTTCAGAAGCGCTGGTGTCGGCGGGGCGGGGCTGGTCGTGTTCGCTCAAGCGTATTTCCCTGTGCCGCTACCCGGCCTGCTGTGGCGGAGGGCGGCGAAAACTCGGCTGCGTGGTCAAAATGGGGTCGGGCGCCGTGCGGCATGGCCGGTCGCGCCCGGCCGGTGGTCCGGCGTGGCGCGGCGGCTTCCCGATTGGGATTCCATACGCGCAGCACGCAGCCGCATGCGCGCGATATGCGCCCGCGGGGCCGCCGATGCAAGGTTCCCGGCCATTTCCCGGGGTTTCCGGGGTCCGCCGGGCGGGTTGCCGGGGGTTGCGTGGCGTGATTGACACGCCGGATGAGCCGCACGCCCCTGCTTCTTCTCCCCGGCCTGCTCTGCGACGCACGACTCTGGCGGGATCAGGTCGCCGGGCTTGGGGCGGCGGCCACGCCGGTGGTCGCCGATCTGACCCTGGACGAGAGCGTGAGTGCCATGGCCGAACGGGCCCTGGCGGCCATGGACGCGGCCGGTGCGACGCGCTTCGCCTTGGCCGGGCTTTCCATGGGTGGCTACGTGGCTTTCGAGGTGATGCGGCGGGCTCCGGAACGGGTGGAACGGCTGGCGCTGCTCGATACCTCCGCCCGGCCGGACACGCCGGAACAGTCCCGGCAGCGCCGGGGCTTGATGTCGCTGACCCGCACGGGCCAGTTCCGGGGCGTGACGCCGCGGCTGATCCCGCGCCTGCTCCACGCGGAGAACCAGGCGGGCCCGCTGGCGGAGGAGGTGATCGCCATGGCCGGGCGGGTGGGGAAGGAGGCCTTCCTGCGCCAGCAAGCCGCCATCCTCGGGCGGCCGGACTCGCGGCCCGACCTGGCGGGCATCGCCGTGCCCGCGCTGGTCGCGGTGGGGGAGGCGGACGTCCTGACGCCGCCGGATCTGGCGCGGGAGATGGCCGAGGGGATCCCGGGCGCCCGGCTCCAGGTGCTGCCGGGCTGCGCGCACCTGCCGCCGATGGAACGCCCGGGCGAAGTGACGGCTTTGCTGCGCGACTGGCTGGGCTGAAGCGGCCGGGAAACTTGGGATCGGGCAAGAGGGTTTCTGCTGGCAGAAGGACGCCCGCATGCCCAGCACCGCCGAGACCCGCGAGACCACCGGGGACAACGACCCCAAGGAAAGCTCCATCATCGAGCCGCGCGAGGCGGCCCGCGCCGCGGGCCTGCGCTACGTCAGCGACACGCGGCCCGGCATCACCCGGCAAGCCAAGGGAGACGGCTTCTTCTACCGTGATCCCTCCGGCGAGCCGGTGAGGGACGAGGCGGTGCTGGAGCGGATCCGCTCGCTCGCCATTCCGCCGGCCTATACGGATGTCTGGATCTGCCCTTACGCGAACGGCCACATCCAGGCCACGGGGCGGGACGCCAAGGGGCGCAAGCAGTACCGCTACCACCCGCGCTGGCGGGAGACGCGGGACGCGACGAAGTACGAGCACATGGAGGAGTTTGCCGCCGCCCTGCCCGCGCTGCGTGCCCGGGTGGAGGCCGACCTGCAGCGCAAGGAGCTGTGCCGGGAGAAGGTGCTGGCCACCGTGGTGCGGCTGCTGGAGACGACGCTCATCCGGGTCGGCAACGACGATTACGCGAAGGAGAATGGATCCTTCGGCCTCACCACGCTGCGGAACCGGCACGTGAAGGTTGAAGGCGGGACCATGCGCTTCGCCTTCAAGGGCAAGAGCGGCAAGACCTGGAAGCTCGGCCTGCAAGACCGGCGCATCGCGCGGGTGGTGAAGGCCTGCCAGGACCTGCCGGGTCAGGAACTGTTCGCCTGGCCCGCCGAGGACGGGACGATGCACGACGTCACCTCCGGCGACGTGAACGACTACCTGCGCGAGGTGACGGGCCGGGACATCACGGCGAAGGATTTCCGCACTTGGTCCGGCACGGTGATGGCCGCCCTGGCCCTGCGGGAATTTGAAGCCTTCGACAGCCAGACCGCGGCAAAGAAGAACGTGCGCGCGGCGATCGAGCACGTGGCCTCCCGGCTGGGCAACACGCCGACCGTGTGTCGCAAGTGCTACGTCCACCCGGACGTGATCGAGGGCTACATGGCCGGACAGCTCGTGCTGGAGATGGCGGAGCGGGCCGAGCAGGAACTGCGCGAGGAGCTGGAGCAGCTCCGGCCGGAGGAGGCGGCGGTGCTGGCGCTCCTGGCCCGTCTGAAGGCGGGGAAGGGTTCCGCCGTGCCGGAGAAGGCGAAGCGCGCCGCCGGCAAAGCGGTCCGGCGCGGCAAGGCGAAGCTGGCGGAGGCCGTGGCCGCCGCCGCCTGACCCGCCGGGCCCAGGGTCCCAGGCCATGCTTCGTCGGACAGCCTAAAGGCCCGCGGCCACCCCTATTCCACCTTCGTGCCGGCGGCTCGGATGACGCCGGCCCACTTGGCCGTCTCGGAACGGATGAAGGACGCGAAGTCCTCCGCCGTTCCGGGCTGGGCCACCGTTCCGATGGATTCCAGCCTGGCCCGGATCTCCGGTTCCCGCAGCACGGCGGTGAAGGCGGCGTTCAGAGCCTCGACCGCTGCCGCCGGGGTGCGCGCCGGGGCGACGAGGCCGAACCAGCCGACGGATTCGTAGCCGGGCAGCCCCGCTTCCGCGATCGTCGGGGCTTCGCGCAGGGAGGAGACGCGCGCGGGCGTGGTGACGCCGAGAACGACGAGCTGGCCGCCCGCGGTGAGCCCGCTGACGGAGGCGAGGTCCACCACGGCCAGGTCCGTATCCCCGGAGACGGCCGCCGTCATCGCCGGCGCGCTACCGCGGAAGGGAATGGTCTCGATCCGCAGCCCGGCCATCTGGTTGAACAGCTCCGCCGAGAGGTGCATCGCCGTGCCGTTGCCGCCATGCGCCACGGTCAGGACGCCCGGCCGCGACTTCGCCAGGGCGACCAGCTCCGGCAGGGTCTTCACGCCGATGCGGGGATTGGCGACGAGGACGAAGGGGATGCCCGCCAGCATCGTCACGGGCGCCAGGTCCCGCAGCGTGTCGTAGGGCATGTTGGGGTAGAGGCTGGGGTTCACGGAAAGCGCACCGGCCGCCCCGATGCCAAGGGTGTATCCGTCCGGCGCGGCTTTCGCGACGATGTCCATCCCGATATTGCCGCCGGCGCCCGGCCTGTTGTCGATGACCAGCGGCTGGCCGAGCCGGGCCTCGATCCGCGGCGCCAGGATGCGGCCGATCACGTCGCTGCTGCCGCCCGGCGGGAAGGTGACGATCAGCCGGATGGGTCGCGCGGGATAGGCCTGCGCGGCGGCGGGCCGGACCCCTGCGGCCAGGGGACCCGTTGCCAGGGCCGCGGCGGCCAGGGCGCGCAGGGCCGCGCGCCGCCCCGGGGGGCGATCTCTCCACATGGTCCGTGTCCTCGTCTCGTTGTTCGCCGCCCCGCTTCAGGGGGCGGTCGTCTCAGGCGGCCAGGCTGCGTGCCGCGGCCGGGCTGGCGCCGCGCAACCGGTCGATCAGGGCTTCGGGATCGGGGGGCGCGGCATGGCCGCGCCAGGCCACGTGCCAGTCGGGGCGCGAGAGGACGAGCGGGTGGTCGTAGCCCCCCGCTTTCGCCGCTGCCGGATCGAGGTCCAGCACCGTGAAGGGCATCCCGGCGCGCGCCGCCGCCGCTTCCAGCCCGCCCGCGTCCAGCGCCGGATCAAGGCGCAGGAGCGTGTAGCCCGGCCCCATGGCATCGAGCAGGGAACGGCCGTCGGGCAGCCGGACATGTGGTGTGCGGCAGCCCGGCACGGTGGAAGGCGTGAAGTCGTACATGGTGTAGGGCGGGGGTTCCGCGCCGTCATGCGCGATGACCGGGGAGTCCGGGTAGAAGTAGCCAAAGTTCAGCCCGCCGCAGCAGTACTGCTGGACGTTGAGGTCGTAGGCCTCCTGGCCGAGCTTCGCGCGTGCGGCATCGCCCTCCGGGCCGGGTTCCTCGATATTCGCGGGCACGCCGCCGCGCTGGCGCATCATCGCAAGGGCATGCCCCATGGCGAAGCGGGAGACCTGCTCCGTGATCGGGCGCCGCTCGGCCTCGTAGGCGTCGAGCATGCCCTCCTCCGCCCAGCCCTGGACCACGGCGGCGAGTTGCCATGAGAGGTTCACCGCGTCGGCGATGCCGGCATTCATCCCGTAGCCGGCATAGGGGATCCAGAGATGCGCCGCGTCGCCGCAGATGAAGGCGCGGCCCTGGCGGAAGCGGTCCGCGACGAGCCGGCGGCCGATCCAGTCCTCCTGGCTGATGACCTCGTAGCGGAAGTCCGGCCCGACGCCGAGGATGGTGCGGATGGCCCAGTCACGGTCCACGGAGTCGAACTCCGTCTCGTGCTCGTGCAGGTGGTTGTGGACCAGCCACTCCTCCTTCCCGTCGATGGCGACCACGGTGCCGGAGCGGCGGGGGTTGAGGGAGAGGAGCATCCAGGCGGGCCGCCCGATGCGGTCGATCAGGTCCGGGGCGCGGATGAGGGTGGACTGCACGCGCTGCACCACCGGCGTGCCCTCCAGCTTCGCGCCCATGGCCCGGCGGATGGTGGAGCGACCGCCATCGCAGCCGACGACGTAGCGGCAGGCGACCGTGAAGGAAGCGCCGCCGTCCAGCTCCTCCACCGTGGCACGGACGCCCACGTGGTCCTGCTCGAACCCCTCCACCGCGACACGGTTGAGCACGCGAATGCCGGGGGTGGCCGACATGTGCGCGAAGAGGACGGGCTCCAGGAAGGTCTGATTGATCCGGTGCGGCGGTTCCGGGGTGGGCCACCAGGTGTCCGGGCCGCCGGTGGCCGTGTAGCGGTCCCGGCGGCAGGGGATGGGGATGCGGGACAGCTCGATCCCGGTGGAGGTGGTGCGATAGGCGCAGTCGTTCGGGAAGTCCGCGGGCAGGCCCGTGTCCCGCACGGCCTGCGCCACGCCGAGGCGGCGGAAGACTTCCATTGAGCGGGCGGAGACGTGGTTGCACTTCACGTTGGGCGGCTCGCCCGGCGCCCGTCGCTCCGCGACGATCACCTTCACGCCCCGGGAGGCGAGATCCATTGCCAGTACCATGCCGACCGGCCCGCTGCCGACCACGAGCACGTCCGCGCGCATGTCCTGCGGCATCGTCCCCCCGAACCTTCTTGTCGTTCCTCTAAGGTCAGTACGATGACCTTATGGACGGCCTTTCGGCAAGGGGGTTCTGCCGCGCCGGTTCAGACGTCCACTTCCGCCTCGTCCATCTTGGAGGCATTCTCCTGGATGAAGCGGAAGCGCAGCTCCGGCTTGCGGCCCATCAGCGCCTCGATCAGCTCCGCCGTCTCGGCCCGGGCGTCCTGGGGCAGGACAACGCGCAGCAGGGTGCGCTTGGACCGGTCCATGGTGGTCTCCTTCAGGGAGGCGGGCGGCATCTCGCCCAGGCCCTTGAAGCGGGAAACCTCGACCTTCTGGTTCGGCTTGAACTCGCGCTTCAGGATCCGCTCCCGGTCCGCGTCGTCCCGCGCATAGACCGACTTGGCGCCGTGCTGAAGGCGATAGAGGGGCGGCTGCGCCAGGAAGACCTTGCCCTCCCGCACCAGGGCCGGAAGCTCCTTGTAGAAGAAGGTCATCAGCAGGGCGGCAATATGGGCGCCGTCCACATCCGCGTCCGTCATGACGATGATGCGACCGTAGCGCAGCTTCGAGAGATCGAAGCGCTCGCCGACGCCGCAGCCCAGCGCCTCCACCAAATCGCGCAGCTCCTGGTTGCCGCGAAGCTTCTCCGTGGAGGCGGAGGCGACGTTCAGGATCTTGCCCCGGAGCGGGAGGACGGCCTGCGTCGCGCGGTCCCGCGCCTGCTTGGCGGAGCCGCCGGCCGAGTCACCCTCCACCAGGAACAGTTCCGTGCTGGCGGCGTTCTCGCTGCTGCAATCCGCCAGCTTGCCCGGCAGGCGCAGCCGGCGCGTGGCGCTCTTGCGCGGCGTGTCCTTCTGCTCGCGCCGGCGGATACGGTCCTCGGCGCGCTCGATCGCCCAGGCCAGCAGGTTGTCGGCGGTGCGGGTATCGCCGGTCAGCCAGTGGTCGAAATGGTCGCGTAGCCCGTTCTCCACCAGGCGCGCGGCCTCGGGGGAGGTGAGCTTGTCCTTCGTCTGGCCCTGGAACTGCGGCTCGCGGATGAACACGGAGACGGTGCCAGCGAGGCCGCCGAACACGTCCTCCGCCGTCACGTTGCCCGCACGTTTTTCCTTCTTCAGCTCGCCATAGGCGCGCAGGCCCTTCACCAGGGCGTTGCGGAAGCCCGTCTCGTGCGTGCCGCCCTGGGGCGTGGGAATGGTGTTCGCGTAGGTGCTGAGGAAGGCCTCCCCACCCTCAAGCCAGGTGGCCGCCCACTCCGCCCGCCCGGCCCCGCCGGGGAAGGAGACCTCGCCCGTCCAGGGATTGGGAACCACGGTGGGTCGCCCGGCGATGGAGGCCGCGAGGTAATCGGCCAAGCCGCCCGGGAAGTGCAGCACCGCCTGGGAGGGGGTCTCATCCTTCACCAGGGCCGGGTCGCAGGACCAGCGGATCTCCACGCCCTTGTAGAGATAGGCCTTGGACCGGCAGAACCGATAAAGCCGGGCCGCCAGGAAGTGCTGCTTGCCGAAAATCTCGGGGTCCGGCTTGAAGCGGATGGTGGTGCCGCGGCGGTTCTGGACCGGGCCGGCATTCTTCAGCTTCGCCAGCGGCTTTCCGCGCGAATAGGCCTGGGTGAAAAGGGTGCGGTCGCGCGCGACCTCCACCTCCATCTGCTCGGAGAGGGCATTCACGACCGATGAGCCGACGCCGTGCAGGCCGCCCGAGGTGTCGTAGGCCTTGCCCGAGAACTTGCCGCCGGAATGGAGGGTGGTGAGGATCACCTCCAGCGCGGAAAGCTTCGGGAACTTGGGATGCGGGTCTACGGGGATGCCGCGGCCGTTGTCCCGCACCGTCAACCAGTTGTCGGCTTCCAGCGTCACCTCGATGCGGTCGGCATGGCCGGCCACCGCCTCGTCCATGGCGTTGTCGATGACCTCGGACGCCAGGTGGTGAAGGGCGTTCTCGTCCGTGCCGCCGATATACATGCCGGGGCGGCGGCGGACGGGCTCAAGCCCCTCCAGCACCTCGATGTCGGCCGCGGAATAACTCTGCTGGGCCGGACCCTTGGGGGCGCGGCCACCGAATAGATCGTTCATGTCTTGTTCTGGGTCCCTGGCCCAACCTAGCCCGGCCGGGGCCCAAAAAGCAACCGCCCCGGGCCTCTCGGCGCCGGGGCGGCAGACCAGCGGCTTCTCGGCCGAAGGTCAGTCCTTGCCCTGGAGGTGGGCCTCGATCATCCAAAGCATCTTGTCGACCTCACGAGAGACCTGGGTCAGCAGGTCCGAGGTGTCGGCATCGCCGGCCTCGTCAGTGGCGTCGATCCCCTCGCGGAGCTCCTTCGCCATCTGGGCGTAGCGGTCGGCAAGGGCCGCGCAATGCTCCAGGCCGTCCAGCAGCTTGTTGTCATAGCGCTCGATCCGCTTGGTGGCGCCGATCGTCTCGGTGGTGCCGTCGGGGATGCCGCCGAGCTGCACCGCGCGCTCCGCGATCTCGTCCGTCTGCTCGTTCAGGATCGCGTAGAAGCTCTCGAACATTTTGTGCAGGCCGTAGAAGTGGCTGCCCTTGACGTTCCAGTGCGCCTGCTTGGTGGAGTTCGTCAGGTCCGCCATGTCAACGAGGCAGGCCTGAAGCACGCCGATCGAAACGGCCTTGCCGTTGCTGGGGGTATCGTTACGGGTAGGGATCTTGCCGGGAACCTTGCCGGGTTCGGTCTTGGTCGCCACTGGAGGCTCCTTTTCTCGAGTCCGATAGACGGGATCCATGATGGGGTGGATGCCGCCCTCGGCAACCCGAATGCGCGGCGCGGGGGAAGGTTTCTAGGACGATGCTGCCCTCATCGCAGCGCATGCCCGGCAAATGACACCGTGCTAATCTTCAGGGCCACGCCCCGGCACGGGGTGGGACGGAGGAGATGGGCATGACAACAAATCGCAGGACTGTGCTGGGCGCGGCGTTGCCGCTCGGCGCGGCGGGGCTGGTGGGGGCGACGGCGGGAGCGGAGGCGCAGGTCGCGGCCGGCCCGCGCACCCTGTTCGAGCTGCCGCGGATCACCGTCCCGGTGGTGGGCAGCGAGGCGGCCTTTCCCGTGCGGCGGATCTACTGCATCGGCCGCAACTACGCCGCCCACGCCCGGGAAATGGGAAGCGACCCGACGCGGGAGCCGCCCTTCTTCTTCCAGAAGCCGACCGACGCCATCCAGTTCGTCACCCCCGGAACGGTGGCGGACCATCCCTATCCGTCGCTGACGAAGAACTACCACTACGAGGTGGAGCTGGTGGCGGCACTGAAGTCCGGGGGGCGGAACATCCCGGCCGAAGCCGCGCTGGAGCACGTTTATGGCTATGCGCTGGGCCTGGACATGACCCGGCGCGACCTGCAGCGGGGCATGGGCGACCAGAAGAAGCCCTGGGAGATCGGGAAGGCATTCGACAATTCGGCGCCGATCGGGCCGATCCATCCCGTGGCCGGCACGGGGCACTTCACCAAGGGCGCCATCTCGCTCGCGGTGAATGGTCAGGTGAAGCAGAGCGCCGACCTGTCCATGATGATCTGGAGCGTGGCGGAGCAGATCGCCAACCTGTCCCAGGCCTTCGAACTGAAGGCGGGGGACATCATCTACTCCGGCACGCCGGAGAATGTCGGGCCGGTGGTGCCGGGCGACGTGATCCTCTGCAAGATCGAAGGGCTGCCGGACCTCTCCGTGCGGATCACGCCGGCGCGGGCCTGAGGGAACGAGCGGGAACGAGGGCGGGCCGGGGTTCGCCCCGGCCCCCGTCAGACCGGAAGCTGCACGAAGCGCTCCGCCTCCGGTGCCGAGCCGGCTTCCTGGAAGGCCGCGGCGGCGGCGAGGGTTGCGTGGTCCTGCTCGGAGAGACGGGACTGTTCCCGCAGGTGGTCCGTCCAGGATCGGACGGCCCAGAGCTCCACGTACCGCTCGGGATGGGCCACGTCCTCGTAGAGGCGCCAGACGATGGCGCCCGCGCGCAGGCGGACGCCGCGCACTTCCGCCATCGCCGCCAGGAAGGCCGCGCGTGAGGCGGCAGGGACGTTGTAGCGGACGGATTCCAGGAGCCGCGCCTCGTCTGTCGCGAGGCTCGGCAGGAGTTCGGGCGCAGGCGCTTCCGGCACTGGCTCGGCTGGAAGCGGAGCGACGGGGGGCGGGGGCGCGGCCTCCATGGGGAGGCGGCGCGTGGCGAAGGCGAGGGCGATGCCGAGGCAGCCGGAGGCAATGAGGGTGGTGGGCACGCCGACCAGCGCCGCGCCGATGCCGCCGCAGGCAGAACCGAGCGCCATGGCCCCGAAAGTGGCGACCTGGAACAGGCCGATAGCCCGCGCCCGCACCCAGGGCCGCGCGGCGAGCTGCGCCGCTGCGCCGAGGCTGGAGGTCATGCCAAGCCAGGAGGCGCCGTAGAAGAGCATGGCGAGCCCTGCGGGCAGCCAGTGGGAGGAGAGGCCGAGCGCGATCATCGCGAGGCCTACGCCGCAGGCGCAGACGACGACCGTCCGGGAATTCGAGAGTCGGCGGCGCAGGGCCGGCAGGAAGAACCCGGCCGTGACGGCCCCCACGCCCATCGCGCCGAGCATCATGCCGTAGGCCCCAGGCCCCAGGCCGAGGCGGTAGCGCACCAGCACGGGCATCAGGCCCCAGACCGCCGTGCCGGCGAAAAAGCAGGCAGTCGCACGCAGGATGATGCCGCGCATGACGGGGCTGGCCACCACGTAGCGCAGCCCGCTGCCGATGGCGTCCATCAGGCCTTCCCGCGGGGCCAGCTCCTTCTCCGGCGCGCGCCGCCAGAGGAGGAGGGCGATGGTGAGGTAGAGGAAGCAGGTGGCGTTGAGGGCGAAGGCCACCTCCGCGCCCGCCCAGCCCAGGACGAGACCGCCGAGCGCCGGCCCGAGGGCGCGGGCGAGGTTGAAGCCCATCGCGTTGAGGACGATCGCCTGGACCAGGTCCTCCCGCCGGACGAGTTCCGGCGTGGTGGCGCCGAAGGTCGGGAAGTTCACCGCCGCGCCCATGCCGATGCAGAAGGTCAGCGCCAGCAGGCCCCAGGGACCCAGCGTCCCCGTGGCCGTGAGGAGGCAGAGGATCAGGGCGGTCGCGAGGATCCAGATCTGCGTGAGGATGAGGAAGCGGCGTCGGTCCATGATGTCCGCCAGCGCCCCCGCCGGCAGGGCGAGGAGGAAAACCGGCAGCATGGAGGCTACCTGCACCAGGCTGACCATGAGCGGGGAGGTGGTGAGGGAGGTCATCAGCCACCCCGCCCCCGTGTTCTGCACCCAGCCGCCGATGTTGCTGATCGTGGTCGCGATCCAGAGCATCCGGAAGGCGGGGTTCCGGAAGGGGACGAAGGCAGCGGGGGCGGGCATCGGCACCTGATGGAAGGGCGGGTGGTTTCCTGCCCGTCATGGATCGGTAAGGCAAGGCCGGGTTGCGCGCTTGTACGGTGCGGCAGGGCGGGCCGGGTGCTATGGGCCTTGCCCATGCTGAAGCGCTTCTTCGCCTACTACCGCCCCCACCGGCGGCTGTTCCTGCTGGACTTCGGCTGTGCCGTGCTCTCGGGCGTGCTGGAGCTCGGCTTTCCCATCGCCGTGAAGGTCTTTGTGGACCGGCTGCTTCCCGGCCAGGACTCGGTGATGATCGCCCTGGCCGCGGCGGGGCTGCTGGCCGTCTACCTGCTGAATGCCGGGCTGATGGCGGTGGTGACCTACTGGGGCCACATGCTCGGCATTAACATCGAGACGGAGATGCGGCGGCGCGCCTTCGCGCACCTGCAGAAGCTCTCCTTCTCCTATTTCGACAACAACAAGACCGGGCACATCGTGGGCCGGCTGACGAAGGACCTGGAGGAGATCGGGGAGGTGGCCCATCACGGGCCGGAGGACCTGTTCATCGCGGTGATGACCTTCCTCGGCGCCTTCGCCCTGATGACCACGGTGAACCTGCAGCTGGCGCTGATCACGGCGGCGATCGTGCCGCTCACGGGCTGGCTGACGGCGCGGTTCGGCGGCCGGATGGCGCGGAACTTCCGGGCGATGTTCGGCCGCGTCGGCGACTTCAACGCGCGTATCGAGGAGAATGTGGGCGGGATCCGCGTGGTGCAGGCCTTCGCGAACGAGGAGCACGAAAAGCGGCTCTTTGCCCGGGACAACGCGGCCTATCGCGCGACGAAGCTTGAGGCCTACCGGCTGATGGCCGCCAGCGGCTCGCTCTCCTACATGTCCATGCGGCTGACGCAGCTGGTGGTGATGGTCGCCGGCAGCCTTTTCGTCATGCGCGGGGAGCTCTCCGCGGGCGGGTTCGTCGGCTTCCTGCTGCTGGTGGGCGTGTTCTTCCGGCCGGTGGAGAAGATCAACTCCGTCATCGAGACCTACCCGAAGGGAATCGCGGGTTTCCGCCGCTACACGGAGCTGCTGGACACGGCGCCCGACATCGTGGACGCGCCGGGCGCGCGGGACGTGTCCGGACTGACCGGCGAGATCCGCTACGAGGGCGTGCGTTTCGCCTACGCCGATGGCCGGCCGGTGCTGGACGGGATCGACCTGCATATCCGCACCGGGGAGACGGTGGCCTTCGTCGGTCCGTCCGGCGCGGGGAAGACCACCCTCTGCTCCCTGCTGCCGCGCTTCTACGAGGTGGCGGGCGGGCGGATCACGGTGGATGGGATCGACATCCGCGACATGACCCTCGCCTCCCTGCGCGGGCAGATCGGGATCGTGCAGCAGGACGTGTTCCTCTTCGGCGGCACGATCCGGGAGAATATCGCCTATGGCCGCCTCGGCGCGAGCGAGGCGGAGATCCTGGAGGCGGCGCGGCGTGCGCGGCTGGACGGGGTGATCGAGGCCCTGCCAGAAGGGCTGGATACCGTGATCGGGGAACGGGGGGTGAAGCTCTCCGGCGGGCAGAAGCAGCGGCTGGCGATCGCGCGCATCTTCCTCAAGAACCCGCCAATCCTGATCCTGGACGAGGCGACCTCCGCGCTCGACACGGAGACGGAGCGGGCGATCCAGGAATCCCTGCGGGAACTGTCCGAAGGCCGGACGAGCTTGGTGATCGCGCACCGGCTGGCGACGATCCGGGACGCGGACCGGATCGTGGTGGTGGATCACGGCCGGGTGGTCGAGCAGGGGCGGCACGGGGAATTGCTCGGCCGGGGTGGGGTCTATTCCCGTCTGGCTTCGGTCCAGCGCGCCGGTTGATTTCCGGCCGGGCGGTCTGTCAGGCTCGCCCCATGGCCCAACGCATCGCCACCTATGCCGAGTTCTGGCCCTACTACCTCCGGGAGCACGCGGACCCGGTGACGCGGCGGGTTCACGTCCTCGGCACGGTGCTGGGGGCGGGGCTGTTCCTGGTGGGCCTGCTGACGGGCCGGTGGTGGCTGATGCTGGCGGGCGTCGTGAGCGGATATCTTTTCGCCTGGGTCAGCCACATGACGATCGAGCGGAACCGGCCGGCGACCTTCACCTACCCGCTCTGGTCCCTTGGCTCGGATCTCCGGATGGCCGGGCTGTACCTGACGGGCCGGCTCGATGAGGAATTGCGGCGGGCCGGCATTCGCTGACGGCAGCGCCGCTCCCCGGAGCGGTCAGGCCTCCAGCAGGAATTCCACCACGGCGCGGTTGAAGGGCTCCGGCTGCTCAACGGTCGAGGCATGGCCGCCGGTCTCGGTCAGCCAGAGGCGGGCGTTCGGCAGACCCTCCGCCAGCTTCTGCGAGGCGGTCCAGGGCACGAGCAGGTCGTCCTTCGCCGCGACGACGAGGGCCGGTGCCATGATGTCGGCGAGGTCGGCGCGGGAGTCGAAGGCGCGAAGGGCGCCAATGCGGCGCAGCAGGTTCTCCTCGCCCTGGAAATGCGCCGTGCCGTGGGCGATCTCGGCATCCAGCTTCTCATAGTGCTCCGCCATGTACGGGGCGGTGTGCAGGAAGAGTGGCTGGGCGGCGACGTAGGCTGCCGGGCCCTGGGATTTCAGGATGCCGATGCGGATCTCGAAGCACCGCTCGGAATGGCGCTCCACCTTCGCCCAGGCGTTGACCGGCACGAGGCAGTTCAGGCGCGCCGGGTGGCGGCGGGCAATCTCCAGGCCGACGAGGCCGCCGAGGGCATGGCCCAGGAAATGGGCGCGCTCGATCCCTGCCTCGTCCAGCACATCCACGACATCGTCGGCCATATGGGCGATGGAGTAGCCCTCCGGCAGCGCTTCCGCGTTGCGGCCGGTGCCGCGCTGATCGAAGGACACAACGCGGAAATGTTCTTCCAGGGCCGCCATCTGCGGCTTCCAGAAGGCGGCCGCGCCGCCGAGCCCGGCGGAGAGAACCACGGCCTCCGCGCCGGGCTTGCCCGTGATCTCGTACTTCACTTGGCGATGTGCGCGACGGTCGCGATCTCGACGAGGGCGTCCGGCTTCACCAGCCCGCACTGGATGCAGTAGCGCGCCGGCTTGTCGCCCGGGAAGTACTCGGCATAGACGGCATTGACGGCACCGTAGTTCGCCCAGTCCGTGACGAAGATGTGGTTCATCGTTACGTCCGCCATGGTGCCGCCGGCGGCCTCCACCACGGACTTGATCAGCTCCAGCACGTGGCGCGTCTGCGCCGCGGCGTCGCCGACATGGACGACGTTGTTGTCCTTGTCGAAGGGCAGGGTGCCGGAGACGTAGAGAACGCCGTCCGCCATCGCACCGGGGGAGAAGGGGGCGATCGGCTTGCCGGAACCGGCGGGGATCACGGGTGTCATGGGCATGCGGCGGGGCTCCCTGTGCTGCAATCGGGGGTGTCAGTCGGCGCGGATGCCGGTTGCGCGGATGGTGGCGCCCATGCGCGCGGATTCCTCCGCGATGAAGCGGCCGAACTCGGCACCGGGCAAGGGGCGGGGAAGGCTGCCCGTCTCCAGGATGCGGGCGTTCACGGCCGGGTCGTTCACGGCGGCGACCGTGGCCGCCTCCAGCTTCGCCGCCCGGTCGGGGGGCACGCCGCGCGGAGCGAAGAGGCCGAACCAGCCGACGGAGACGAGGTCCACGCCCGCCTCCTTCAGTGTCGGCACCTCGGGGAAAGCGGGGACGCGCTCGGCGCTCGTGACCGCGAGCGCCTTCATGCGGCCGCCCTTCACGAGCCCGGCCGCGGCGGAGATGGTCTGGAACATCACCTCCACCCGGCCGGACATGACGTCGGAATTGGCAGCGGCGGTCTCGCGATAGGGGACGTGTGTCATGTCCAGCCCGGCGGCGAGGGCGAACTGCGCGCCCGCCAGGTGCAGGGAGGTGCCGTTGCCGATGGAGGCGTAGTGCGCGGCCTTGCCCTTCGCCAGCGCGACGAACTCCGCCACGCTCCGCACGGGAAGGTCGTTCGAGACGACCATGATGTTCGGCACCACGGCGAGCATCGCGAGCGGCGTGAAGTCACGGTCCGGGTCATAGGGAAGGCTGGGATAGAGGAAGCGGTTCACGGCATAGGGTAGGCCGTTGAGGAGGATGCTGTGCCCGTCCCGCTCCGCCTGGGCGGCGAGGGCAGTGCCGATATTGCCGCCGGCGCCAGTGCGGTTCTCGATCTGGATCGGCTGCCCGAGGGTTTTCGCCATGGGGTCCGCCGCCACGCGTCCGAGGAAGTCCGCCGCGCCGCCCGGTGGGAAGGGGACGATCATCCGGATCGGACGGTCGGGGAAGGACTGCGCCCGCGCAGACGCCGGCAGGAGCAGGGCGGGGCTGGCGAGGAGGGCGCGCCGGGTCGGCTGCGGCAATGGGTTCGTCCTTGCGCGGGGATTACGGTGCAGCAATCCCCATGCCAGCGGATCAGGTCAGGGCGAACATCACCGCGGACAGGAGGGCGAGCAGCCAGACCGCGCCATGCACCTCCGCCGCCCGGCCCGCGATGAGCTTGAGCAGGGCGTAGACGATGAAGGCGATGCCGATGCCCGCGCCGATGGAGAAGGTGAAGGGCATGGCCATCGCCCCGAGGATGGCGGGCAGGTAGTCCGTCATGTCGCCCCAGTTCAGGTCCCTCAGCGACTGGGCCATGAGGCAGGACACGAAGACGAGCGCGGGCGCCGTCGCGAAGGCGGGAACGGCGGCGGCCAGGGGCGCCAGGAACAGGGCTGCGAGGAAGAGAATCCCGACCGTCACGGCGGTCAGCCCCGTGCGCCCGCCGGCCTGGATGCCGGCCGCGCTCTCGATGTAGCTGACCGTGGGGGAGGTGCCGAGGGCGGCCCCGATCATCGCGCCCCCGCTATCCGCGACCAGCGCGCGGCCGAGGCGCGGCACGGAGCCGTCCGGCCGCATCAGCCCGGCGCGATGCGTTGTGGCGATCAGCGTTCCCGCGTTGTTCAGCAGGTCCGCCACGAAGAAGGTGAAGACGATGCTCGCCGCGCCGAGCGTGAAAGCGCCCGCGAGGTCCATCTGCAGCAGCGTGGGCGCGATGGAGGGCGGGGCGGAGACGATGCCGTTAAAGCGGGTGAGGCCGAAGGGGATGCCGGCCAGGGCGGTCGCGAGGATGCCGATGACGATGGCGCCGGGCACGCGGCGCGCGGCGAGCGCGGCGATCAGGACAAAGCCCGCCGAGCCGATCAGCACCGGGGCGGAGCCGATCCGGCCCTGGCCGACCAGCGTGGCGGGATGGTCCACCACCAGCCCGAGATTCTGCAGCCCGATCAGCCCCAGCAGCAGCCCGATTCCCGCGGCGATGCCGAGCTTGAGTGAGAGCGGGATCCCGTTGATCAGCCATTCCCGAAGGCCGGAGAGCGAGACGATCAGGAACAGCACGCCGGAGAGGAAGACGGCCCCGAGGGCGACCTGCCAGGACACGCCCATGCCGCCCACCACCGCAAAGGCGAAGAAGGAGTTGACCCCCATGCCGGGCGCCAGCGCGATCGGGAAATTCGCCAGGAGGCCCATCAGGAAGCAGCCGATCGCGGCCGCCAGGCAGGTGGCGACGAAGGCCGCCCCGGCATCGATCCCCGCGGCCGCGAGGACCTGCGGGTTGACGACGATAATATAGGCCATGGCCAGGAAGGTGGTGAGGCCCGCCAACAGCTCCGTCCGGGCCGTCGTGCCATTCTCCGTCAGCCGGAAAAGACGTTCCATGCGCCCTGATCCCCTCGACTCCGCCCGGCAGGGAAACAGGCCTTGTGCGGTGCCGCAACGGGTCACCATCCTGCGCCGGCCCCCTGGCGCGGGGCAATGAATCTGCTATGTCAGTCTGAACGCCGTCCGGGAGAGCAAAATGTCCGATCCGAACCTGCCCCCTGAGTCCCTGGAGCCCGGGCCGGTCGAGGCCGGGCCGCAGCGCAAGTCGGTGGAGGAACTTCGCTCTCGCCGCTGGTTCGGCCCGGCCGACCTGCGGAGCTTCGGCCACCGGTCCCGCGCCATGCAGATGGGCTACGCGCCGGAGGAGTGGACGGGCAAGCCGGTCATCGCGATCGTCAACACCTGGTCCGACCTGCAGCCCTGCCATTCCCACTTCAAGACGCGCGTGGACGACGTGAAGCGCGGCATCCTGATGGCGGGCGGGTTTCCCGTGGAGCTTCCGGCGCTCTCCGTCTCCGAAAGCTTCGTGAAGCCGACCACGATGATGTACCGCAACATGCTGGCCATGGAGACGGAGGAGCTGCTGCGCTCCCACCCCGTGGATGGCGTGGTGCTGATGGGCGGCTGCGACAAGACGACACCGGGGCTGCTGCTCGGCGCCACCAGCATGAACATCCCCGCCATCTTCTTCCCCGCCGGGCCGATGCTGCGCGGCAACTGGCAGGGCAAGGTGCTCGGCTCCGGCTCCGACAGCTGGAAGTACTGGGACGAGCTGCGGGCCGGGAAGATCACGGACCAGGACTGGCTGGGCGTGGAGGGCGGCATCGCCCGCTCCTATGGCACCTGCATGACCATGGGCACGGCGAGCACCATGACGGCCATCGCGGAGGCGGTGGGCATGGTGCTGCCGGGCGGCTCCTCCATCCCCGCGGCCGATGCCGGGCACATCCGGCTGGCAAGCGAGAGCGGGCGGCGGATCGTGGAGATGGTCTGGGAGGATCTGACGCCGCAGAAGATCCAGTCCAAGGCCGCCTTCGGCAATGCCATCGCGGTGGCCATGGCCATGGGCTGCTCGACCAACGCCATCATCCACCTGATCGCCATGGCGCGGCGCGCCGGGCAGGATGTGGGGCTGGACGACTTCGAGCGGTATTCCCGCCGCGTGCCGGTGATCGGCAACGTGCGTCCCTCCGGCAACCAGTACCTTATGGAGGACTTCTTCTACGCCGGCGGCATCCGCGCGCTGATGGGCAACATCCGCGAGCACCTGGACCTGTCCTGCCTCACCGTCACGGGTAAGACGGTTGGCGAGAACATCGAGGGCGCGCGGGTCTACAACGACGACGTGATCCGCAGCACCGCGAACCCGATCTACGGGGAGGGCTCGCTCGCGGTGCTGAAGGGGAACCTCGCCCCCGATGGCTGCGTCATCAAGCCCGCGGCGATGGACCAGCGCTTCCTGAAGCATTCCGGACCTGCGGTGGTCTTCGACGACTACCCCTCCATGAAGAAGGCGGTGGACGACGAGAGCTACCCCTTCACGCCGGACACGGTGATGGTGCTGCGCAACGCGGGGCCGCAGGGCGGGCCGGGCATGCCGGAATGGGGCATGCTGCCGATGCCGAAGAAGCTGCTGAAGATGGGCCTGCGCGACATGATGCGCATGTCCGATGCGCGCATGTCCGGCACCTCCTACGGCGCCTGCGTGCTGCATGTCTCGCCCGAGAGCTATATCGGCGGGCCGCTGGCGCTCCTGAAGACCGGCGACATCGTCACGGTGGACGTGGATGCGCGGACCATCAACATGGAAGTCTCCGAGGAGGAGCTGGCCGCGCGCCGCGCCGCCTGGAAGGCGCCGGAGCCGCGCTTCGAGCGGGGATACGGCTACATGTTCACCAAGCACATCCAGCAGGCGAACGAGGGCTGCGACTTCGACTTCCTGCGCACGGAGTTCGGCGCCCCCGTGCCCGAGCCCGTGATCTACTGAAGATGAAACAGGAGGAACGATCCAGATGCCGCTTTCCGACGCGACGCGCCAGAAGCTGAAGGGTGTCAGCACGGCGACCCTCGCCACCGCCCTCTACAAGCGCGGGCTCCGCCAGCAGTTCATCCAGAACGTGCACCCGCTGCGCCAGCCCACCGAGAGCATGGTCGGCGAGGCCTATACGCTGCGCTACATCCCCGCCCGCGAGGACCTGAACGGGCTGGAGGTGTTCCGTGACCCGGAGCACCCGCAGCGCAAGGGCGTGGAGGCCTGCCCGCCCGGCGCCGTGCTGGTGATGGACAGCCGCAAGGACGCGCGCGCGGCCTCCGCCGGCTCCATCCTCGTCACGCGGCTGATGGTGCGCGGCGTTGCGGGCGTCGTGACGGATGGCGGCTTCCGCGACGCGGCGGAGATCGCGGGGATGGATATCCCGGCCTACCACTCCCGCCCGTCCGCGCCGACGAACCTCACGCTCAACCAAGCGATCGACCTGAACGTGCCGATCGGCTGCGGCGACGCGCCGGTGTTTCCGGGCGACGTGATCGTGGGCGACGGGGACGGGGTGATCGTCATTCCCGCCGGCATCGCGGACGAGATCGCGAGCGAGGCGGTGGAGATGACGGCCTACGAGGATTTCGTGACGGAGCGCGTGCGCGCCGGGCACACGATCCGCGGCCTCTATCCCGCGACAGATGCGAAGAACCTCGAGATCTTCGCGGAGTGGCGGAAGGACAAGGGGCGCTAACGCCCACTAAACGTATGTGAACGCAGGACAATCCTGCGATCGGCCGACGTATCCTCCGGCCCCTTCCGGCGTTCCTGACGACGGAAATAGGGGAGGGACCGGGAATGGCGGATGAGAAGGATGGCCTGCATTTCGGTCCGCTTGGGCCGAACTGCGTGCACCTCTGCGTGGACATGCAGAACCTCTTCGCGGAGGGCACGGACTGGCACACCCCCTGGATGAAGCGCGTGCTGCCCGTGGTGGAACGGATCGCCGGGGCCCATCCGGCGGAGACGGTGTTCACCCGCTTCATCCCCGCAGCCCGCCCCGGGGAAGGGCAGGGCACCTGGAACCGCTACTGGAAGCGCTGGGCCGGCATGACGCTGGAGGCGCTTCCGAAAACCATGGTGGACCTGCTACCGGGCCTCGCCCGCTTCGTGCCGCCCGCCACTGTGATCGACAAGACGGCCTATTCCCCCTGGCTGCAGCCTGAGCTGGAAACGCTGCTGCGGAAACGGGGCACGGACACGCTCGTCATCACCGGGGCGGAGACGGATGTCTGCGTGCTCGCGGCCGTGCTGGGCGCGGTGGACCGGGGCTATCGCGTCGTCATCCCAACGGACGCGCTCTGCTCATCCTCAGACCGAACCCATGACGCGCTGCTGACCCTCTACCGCGAGCGCTATGGCCAGCAGGTGGAGGCGGTGGCGACGGAGACGCTGCTGGAGGCTTGGCGCTGAGCGCCTAAGCCGCCGGCGCGGGCTCCTGCAAGGCGCGCAGCACGGCCTCGGCGGCCTCGTCCCAGGACACCGGGCGGAACTCCCGCGCCACCCGCCCCTGCCAGCGCCGCAGCCCTTCCGGGTCCTCCACCACCTGCCGGATCACCCGGTAGGCCTCGGCGGTGTTCTCCGGATCGAAGTAGCGGGCGAGCGTCCCGCCCGCTTCCGGCAGGGAAGTGCTGCTGGAGATGATGGCGGGCTTGCCGAAGGCCAGGCTCTCCGTCACCGGCAGGCCCCAGCCCTCGTAGAAGGAGGGGAAGAGGGTGAATTGCGCGCCCTGGTACAGGGTGGTCAGCTCGCCATCGGTCGGGTCCTGGAACAGCACCAGCTTGCCGTCCAGGAAGTTCGCGTTCTTCAGCTGCTGCATCAGGTCGGAGACCATCCAGCCGACGCGCCCGGCGAAGACGAGGGTGGGCACCTTGTCCCGCGGCATCTCTTCCAGCATGCGCCGCCAGACGCGGAAGAGCAGGATGTGGTTCTTCCGCGCCTCGATGGTGGAGACGATGAGGGCGTAGCTTCCCGCCTCCGGGTAGTCGCGCCCGGCTAGGCGGGTGGCGGGGGCAGGGGTGCCGAAGCCCGTGCCCATGGGGATGGCGACGGGGCGGGCCTTCAGGTTCCAGCCCCTCTCCTTGCCGTAAGCGTCGATATCGTCGGCGCTGGCCTTGGAAATGGCCAGCAGAATGTCCGCATGCGGCAGCACGGTGCTGAGCCAGTGATCGAAAATGCGTACCAGTCCCTGGTCGCAGAACTCCGGACGGCGCAGCGGGATGATGTCGTAGAGCAGCACGCCGAAGCGGATGCCCTTCGCCGCCTTCATCCGCTCGATCAGCGCGCCATAGCCGGCGTGGAACCAGGGCGAGCCGAGGACGAGCAGGGTGTCGCCCGGCCCGGCCGCCGCGAAGGGGTCGGCGCCGCCGACGTCCGGCAGGATTGCGGGAGCGGCGGAGGAAGGTTCGGCCCCTGAGAGCGGCACCGGTGCCGGCGGTGGCGCCGGAAGGGCCATGGGCGGGCGCGCCGGCCGCTTGACGGCGGACCAGGCGATGCGCCCGGCCTGGGCGGCGCTGCGCAGCGCCACGATCTGGTGGATGACGGCCTCGCCCAGCGGGCTGCGGAGCGGTTCCGGCGTGCGGCGGGCCAGCCAGCTCAGCACGCGGCGGCGGAGGCGGCGCGGCGGCGGGGGAAGGTCCGGCACGGAGGCGGCCAGCGTGCCGCTGGCGGGGGTGGGGGCCGCGGCGGCCTCGGCCGTGCCGCTGGCGGGCTTGCTGAAGCCGGCGAAGAGGGACTCCACCTCATGCCAGGCGACGCTGCGGAAATCCGTGCCGCCCGCGGCGTGCCGCAGGAAGCGCACGCTTCCCGGCGCGCCGGCGGTCACGAGGCAGCGACAGATCTCGTACTCGACGCGCTGGATGCCGCTCGGCCGGGGGTTCACCACGGCGTAATCGAACAGATCCTCCACATCGATCCAGATCGTCGTCATGCGTCGTTCGCTCCGGCGGAGGGGGGAGGAGGCGGGCACCGGCCGGGAACGCCGCTGCGGACCGGCCCGCGGAACGGCTGGTCGCTCAAAATCGGGCGGGGATCAAGCCATGGCGGGGCAGATCCGCTCCGGGCCAAAGATGAGACGTTCGGGATCTTGCGGAGGGGCGGATGGCGGACAGGGTGGGATTCGAACCCACGATAGGCTTTTGACCTATACGCACTTTCCAGGCGCGCGCCTTCGACCGCTCGGCCACCTGTCCAACGGCGCCGGGGTATAGGGGGCAAGGGACGGGCGGGCAAGCCGGTGCGGCAGGGATTCTGCTCAGCGCGCTTCAAGGAGGAGGTGCAGCGCCTCCTCGAAGGCGGCCAGGTCACGCCAGCGCACCTCTTCCGGCACGTCACGCGTCACGAAGGGGCCGCCGGCGGCGCGTATGCCGCCGTCGATCATCAGGTTGTCCCGCAGGCCGAAGGATTCGAGGTGCAGGCCCTCGGCGTCCTCCCAGGCGCCGTCCGGGCGGCGGCGCGCGGCGGGACCCAGGAAGGCGCGGCTGCGCTCCTCGAAAGGCATCGCTGCGTTGGAGTAGCCGGCGATGGGCCGGCCGAGGGCGCGCATGAAGCCCAGTTCGTACACCGTGCCCGCATCGGCGGAGGGGCCGCGGAACGGGGTGAGGTTGGCGATCAGCGCCTCCGCCCCGCGGATATGGGCCTCGTTGCGGAGGTAGATGGCCAGCCAATCCTCCGAGGCCGCGTCGGCCGCCGGGCAGTGCACGGGATCGGTGGGGAAGATGCCGGTGGCGCCGTGGCGCGCGCAGAGGGCGCGCTTGGCCTCGGCCAGCGCGCCGGCATCCGGCAGGAAGACTTCCGGGCCCGCAAGGTAGATCCGCATGAAGCAAAATTAGCCCAGGCCGGCTGGCCGGGCCAGTTTTCCCCTTAGCCCTTGCGGCGGGCCTCCACCTGCTCGGGCGTGACGCGGGGCATGTCGAAGCGGTCCGTGGTGCGGGCGTACCAGCCGCCGCCATGCAGGCGGCCCACCAGGTTCAGCTTCGGCGTGTCGACGTAGAGGCGGTTCACGTCGAGCATGCACTCGTCCTGCACGTGGACGGCGACCACCTCGCCGAGGACTAGGTTGTGGGTGCCGATGGGAATGGCCTGCCAGAGCTTGCACTCCAGCGCCACCGGGCTCTCCGCGATGCGGGGCGTGCGGACCTTCGCGCAAGGCGCGGTGGTGAGGCCGGCCATGGCGATCTCGTCCACCCCCGTCGGGTACTCGGCGCCAGTGACGTTCATCGCCTCAGCCAGCTCCTCGCTGACCATGCAGACGGTGAACTCGCCCAGCGCGCGGATGTTGTCCATCGTGTCCTTCATGTCCGACCTCTCCTCGCCGCCCATGCCGCGGGCGCCGACGCCGATGCCGACCACCACGGGGTCGTTGCTGAACACGTTGAAGAAGGAGAAGGGTGCGGCATTGGTCCGCCCCTCCGCGTCCTGCGTCACCATCCATGCGATGGGGCGGGGAACGATGGTGGAGACCACCAGCTTGTAGCGGTCCTTCTTCGGAAGGGCCTCGAAGTCGAAGAGCATAGGGGTTTCCTTGGCTGGATCCGTGCCCCGGCGCCCGGACGCGGCTGCAGAGGTCAGGCGACGCGGTGGGGCGGCTCGCCGCCGTGCAGCAGCAGGGCGTCGAGGTTGTCGAGGCAGCGGAAGCCCATGGCGTCCCGCGTCTCCACGGTGGCGCTGCCGAGATGGGGCAGGAGGGTGACGTTCGGGGCGCTGTGGTAGCCCTCGTAGATGGCCGGCTCCCCGGCGAAGACGTCGAGCCCCGCGGCGCGCAGGTGGCCGGCCCGCAGCGCCCCGCAGAGCGCCTCGTCGTCCACCGTGGTGCCGCGGCCGGTGTTCACCACGATGGCGCCGCGGGGCAGGGCAGCGATGCGGGCCGCGTTCAGCCAGCCATTGGTGGCGGGGCCGCCGGGGATGTGCATGGAAAGCACGTCGCAGGCCGCGAGGAAGCTCTCGTCGTCCGCGTGGAAGGTCGCCCCTTCCTCCTCCTCCGGCGCCAGCCGCGCGCGGTTCCGGTAGTGGATCTCCATCCCCATGCCGCGGGCCATGCGGGCCAGCTCCCGCCCGATGCGCCCCATGCCGAGGACACCCAGGCGCTTGCGCTCCAACGTCACGCCCATGAGCTGGGTGGGGGCCCAGCCCGTCCATTCGCGGGCGCGCAGCAGCCGCTCCGCCTCGCCCGCGCGGCGGGCGCACATGAGGACCAGCAGCATGGCGATCTCGGCGGTGGCCACGCTCAGCACGTCCGGCGTGTTGGTCACGGCGATGCCACGCGCCCGCGCCGCGTCCAGCGCGATGTGGTCCGTGCCGACGGAGAAGGTGGCGATGATCCGCACGCTCTCCGGCAGGGCGGCGAGGGTCTTCGCGTCCAGCGCGTCCCCGGCGGCGCAGAGGATGCCATCGCACCCCCCGGCGGCGGCGAGGAGGGCGGCGGCATCGAGGGTGCGGTCCGGCCCCTCCGGGCGTCGGACGGCATAGTCCCGGGCAGCCCGGGCCTCCACGGCCGCGGGCAGGGTGCGGGTTTGAAGCAGGGTCGGGCGGGGCATGGCGACAGGATGCCCGCGGCAGGGCAGCTTGCCAAACCCGTTGCCGGCGATGGCGGCCCCGATCTTGCCAGCCCCGGAGACGCGGTCCAGGGTCCCCGCCCTGATTCGGTTGGAGGTTTCGATGGAACTCGGTCTTCGTGGCAAGCGGGCGCTGGTGATGGGCGCCTCCAAGGGCCTGGGCCGGGCGATCGCGGAGGCCCTGGCCGCCGACGGCGCATCGCTCGCCATCTCCGGGCGTGACGCGGAGCGGCTGGCGCCGGTCTGCGAGGCGCTGAAGGGCATGGGCGCGCCGGTGGCGCAGGCCTTCGCGGCGGACGTCGCCAAGGGCGAGGACATGGACGCCCTCTATGCCGGCGCGGTGAAGGCGCTGGGCGGGGTGGACATCCTCGTTCTGAACCATGGCGGCCCGCCGGCCGGCACGGCGGCCGACCTGACGGAGGAGGCGCTGGAGACCTGGTTCCGGCGCATCGTGCTCTCCCCCATCCGGCTGGCGAACCTCGCCCTGCCGGGCATGCGGGAGCGGAAGTTCGGGCGGATCATCGCCGTCGGCAGCTCCGGCATGATCCAGCCGCTGCCGAACCTGGCCCTGTCCAACGTGCTGCGCGCCAACATCGTGGGCTGGGCGAAGACCCTGGCCGACGAGGTGGGGCCGGACAACGTGACGGTGAACATCGTCGCCCCCGGCGCGATCCAGACCGACCGCACCTATGAGCTGGCCCAGGCCGCGGCCACCAAGTCCGGCAAGACGCCGGAGCAGGTGATCAAGGACCGCGAGGCCACGATCCCGCTGCGCCGCTACGGCACGGCGACGGAGTTCGGCAAGACCACCGCCTTCATCGCATCCGAGGCCGGGGCCTACATCACCGGCAGCATCATCAAGATTGACGGCGGCGTGGTGCGGAGCATCTGACCGGTGGGTGACGTACGGCTGGCCTCCGACATCGGCGGCACCTTCACGGACCTCGCGCTGGAGCGCGCGGACGGGATGGGCGGTTACGAGCGTTGGACGGCAAAGGTGCTGACCACCCCCGCTGCGCCCGAGAAGGGCGTGCTGGAGGGCATCCGCGCGGTGCTCGCCAAGGCGGGGATGGGGCCGGCCGACGTCTCCCTCTTCATCCACGGCACGACGCTGGCGACGAATGCCGTGATCGAGCGCAAGGGCGCGCGGACCGCGCTGCTGACGACGGAGGGCTTCCGCGACGTCCTCGCGCTGGGGAATGAGAGCCGCTACGACCAGTACGACCTGAACATCACCCTGCCGCAGCCCCTGGTGCCGCGGCGCTGGCGCCTGCCGGTGCCGGAGCGGCTGGACAATGAGGGACGTGTCCTGCTGCCGCTGGACACGGCGGCGGTGCGCGAGGCCGTGACCTTCATGAAGGCGGAGGGTATCGAGAGCCTGGCGATCGGCTTCCTGCACGCCTTCGTCAATCCCACGCATGAGCGTCAGGCGGCGGAGATCGTGCGCGACCTCTGGCCGGAGCTGCCCGTCTCCCTCTCGAGCGAGGTCTCGCCGGAGATGCGGGAGTGGGAGCGGTTTTCCACCACCGCCGCCAACGCCTATGTCCAGCCGCTGATGATGGGATACCTGCACCGGTTGCGCGCAGGGCTGTCGGAAGCGGGCTTCACCTGCCCGCTCTACCTCATGCTCTCCGGCGGCGGGCTGACGACGCTGGAGACCGCTGCGCGCTTTCCCATTCGGCTGGTGGAGAGCGGGCCGGCGGGCGGGGCGATCTTCTCCGCCTTCGTGGCGCGGCAGAAGGGGTGGGACCGCGTGCTGTCCTTCGACATGGGCGGCACCACGGCCAAGGTCTGCCTCATCGACGATTTCGCGCCGCAGACGGCCCGCACCTTCGAGGTGGCGCGGATCGGGCGGTTCAAGAAGGGATCGGGCCTTCCGCTGCGGATCCCCGTGATCGAGATGGTGGAGATCGGCGCCGGCGGCGGCTCCATTGCCTCCGTCGATGCGCTCGGCCGCATCCAGGTGGGACCGGAGAGCGCGGGCGCCGATCCCGGACCGGCCTGCTACGGGCGCGGCGGGGCGAAGCCGGCGGTGACGGATGCGAACCTGCTGCTGGGACGCTACGATCCCGACACCTTCGCGGGCGGGGCCATGACCCTGCATCCCGACGCCTCGGCGGCGGCAATGGAGTCCTCGCTCGGCCCGCTGGGGCTGGAGCCGGCGATGGCGGCGCTGGGCGTGGTGGAGGTGGTGGACGAGAACATGGCCAATGCCGCCCGCGTCCATGCGATCGAGAGCGGGAAGGGCTATGACGGGCGCGCGGTGATCGCCTTCGGCGGCGGCGGGCCGGTGCATGGCTATCGCGTGGCGGAGAAGATCGGGGTGAACAGGCTTCTCGTGCCCTCGGGCGCGGGGGTGGGCTCGGCGATCGGTTTCCTGCGCGCGCCCGTTGGCTATGAGGTGGTGCGGAGCCTCTACCAGCGCTTCCGGACCTTTGACACGGCGGCGGTGAACGCGCTGCTGGCGGAGATGTCGGCGGAAGCCCGCCGCGTCGTGGCGGATGCGGCCTTCGGCGCGGAGCTGGTGGAGCGGCGGATTGCCTATATGCGCTACGTCGGGCAGGGCCATGAGATCGCGGTGGAGCTGCCGGTCACGGCCCTGGGCGATGCGGATGTGGCCGATGTGCGCGCCGCCTACGACCGGGAATATGCCGCTTTCTACGATCGCCCCGTGCCGGGAAGCGACGTGGAGATCCTGTCCTTCGCCGTGACGGTGGCGACCGCGGTGGAAGCGCCGCCGCCCGTGGCCGAGGTGGCCGCGGCGCCCGCGCCGACGCCGATCCGCAGCCTGGCCGTGCGCGATACGGCGAAGGGCGGGGTTTCCGATTGGCCGGTTTATGATCGGGATGCCTTCGCGCCCGGTGCCGCCGTTCCCGGCCCCTGCATCGTGGTGGAGGCGGAGACGAGCACGCTGGTGGGGCCGGGCTGGACCTGCACGATGGATGGGCTGGGATATCTGGAGCTGACGCGATGAGCTCTTCGCCGGACGCGCAGCCGCGCGATGCCCTCGCCGCCATCCAGCGGCAAATCCAGTGGAACCGCCTGATCGCCGTGGTGGAGGAGCAGGCGCAGATCATGATCCGCACCGCCTTCAGCACCACGGTGCGGGAGGCGGGCGATCTTTCCGCCGGTATCTTCGACCTGCGCGGGCGGATGCTGGCGCAGGCCGTCACGGGCACCCCGGGTCATGTGAACTCCATGATGGAGTCCGTCGGCCACTTCCTCGCCAAGTTCCCGGCGGAGACGATGAAGGCCGGGGATCACTACATCACCAACGACCCCTGGCTCGGCACGGGGCACCTGCACGACCTCACCGTCGTCACCCCCGCCTTCCGCAACGGGCAGATCGTCGGCCTCTTCGCCAACACGGCGCATGTCATCGACGTGGGCGGGCTCGGCATGGGGCCGGAAGGGCGCTCGGTGTTCGAGGAAGGGCTCTACATCCCCATCGTCAAGTGCTTCGACCAGGGAAAGGCGAACGAGACGTTCTTCGACATCCTGCGCGCCGGCACGCGGACGCCGGCGGAGCTGGAGGGCGATGTCTATTCCCTCTGCGCCTGCAACGACGCGGGCGCGCGGCGGCTGGTGGAGATGATGGACGAGTTCGGGATGGACTCGCTCGACAGCCTCGCGGAGTCCATCTTCGAGGCATCCTCCCGCGCCACCCTCGCCGAGATCGCGAAGCTTCCGCGCGGCGAGTTCAGCGCGCAGATCAGCTCGGATGGCTATGAGGCGCCCGTCACGCTGCGCGCGCGCATGACGGTGTCGGAAGACCACATCTCCGTCGATTACGCAGGCACCTCCGGGCTCTCCGGGCGCGGCATCAACGTGCCGGCCGCCTATACGCGGGCCTATGCCTGCTTCGGCATCAAGTGCGTGGTGGCGCCGGAGGTTCCGAACAACTGGGCCTCCCTGCTGCCCTTCCGCATGGAGATCCCCGAGGGCAGCATCCTCAACGCCCCGCGGCCCTATCCCGTGGCGGTGCGCCACGTCGTCGGCCAACTCCTGCCGGACCTGATGATGGGCTGCCTGCACCAGGCCGTGCCGGACCGGGTGACGGCGGAGGGCTCCTCCTGCCTCTGGAACCCGCCCCTGCGCGGCGGCGGGCAGGTGAGCGGCGCCAATGCCGAGCTTCCCGATTTCGAGGTCATCACCTTCAACTCCGGCGGCACGGGCGCGCGGCCGACGCAGGACGGGCTGGACGGCACCGCCTTCCCCTCGGGCGTTCGGACCATGCCGGTGGAGGCGACGGAGAATGTGGCGCCCGTGATCTTCTGGAAGAAGGAGTTGCGGCCGGGCTCCGGCGGCGCCGGGCGCACGCGCGGCGGGCTGGGGCAGGTGATGGAGATTGGCGGCAAGAACGACGCCGAATTCGCCGTGAACGCCATTTTCGACCGGGTGGCGAACCCGCCCAAGGGCCGCGACGGCGGCGGAGACGGCGCGCCGGGCTGGGTGGGGCTGACGGATGGGACACTTCTTCGCACCAAGGGCTTCCAAGTGATCCCCAAAGGCAAGCGGCTGCTGCTGAAGCTCCCCGGCGGCGGCGGCATGGGCGACCCGGCGGGGCGCGACCCCGCGCTCGTCGCGCGCGATGAAGCGGACGGTCTGGTCTGAGCACGCCCCATATCTACGTGGACGGGGATGCCTGCCCCGTCCGCGATGAGGTCTTCCGAGTGGCGCTGCGGCTCTCGCTGCCCGTCACCGTCGTGTCCAACGGTTCGCGCGGCGTGCGCCTGCCCGATGGCGTCCGCCGCGTGATTGTGGAGGAGGGGGCTGACGCGGCCGATGACTGGATCGTGGAGGCGATCGGGCCGAACGACATCTGCGTGACGGCGGACATTCCGCTCGCGGCACGCTGCCTGGCCAAGAAGGCGCTCTCCGTCTCGCCGCGTGGCCATGCCTGGACGGAAGCGAATATCGGTGGCGCGCTGGCCGGCCGCGAGATCTCCCGCCACATGCGGGAGACGGGGATGGAGACGCGGAACGCCGCCTTCACCGGGGCGGACCGGCAGCGCTTCCTGGTGGCGCTGGATGCCGCGGTGGCGGCGGCGTCCCGGCCCGCGCCGCCGACCTTTCGCATCCCGCCCGGCGGGTTCTAGCCGGGTGGGTAGCCGAGGCGGCCCAGGAAGTCGTCCCAGGCACCCAATTGCAGCATCCCGCCGGTGGCGCGGGCATGTCCCTGGGCAAAGTTCTCGCCCGCGCCTTCCGGAGCCCGCTCCCGAAGGAAGGCGATGAGATCGCGACCGTCGGAGGAACGGGCTGCGAAGTGGACCCAGCCCTCCCGGTAGCCGGTATTGGCGCAGATCACGACCTTCCCGCGCAGGCGGGAGACCCAGGACTGCGCGACCAGCGGGTGCACCTGGCAGGGCGTGTGGATGCGGATCAGCGCGACATCGCCCACCACCTTCGGCGGCACGCGGCGGGCGGCATCGAGGGCCGCGCGCACTTCGTCCCGCGCCGCGGCCAGGACGGCGGCCTCGGGCTGGGATCCGTCGATCACCTCGCGCGGCCCATTGGCGCGCAGCAGCAGCGCCAGGGCAGGGGAGGCATCGCCGGAGGAGGCGCGGCGGGGCGCGTTCAGCAAAGCCACCGCTTCCTTCAGCACGCCGATCCCGTGGCGCTTGCGGGCTTCTGCCAGCTCGGGGAAGGGCGCCTTGTCGCCGAAATCGCCGAGGATGCCGATAGCGGCGAGCCAGGGGTCCTCGCCGCCCGCGCACCAGTGGGCGATGAGGGCGGAGCAGGGCTGCGGATCCGTGTCGTGGCCGGCGATGACCGTCACGCCCTCCGCGGCCTGGGCCTTGATCGGCACATGGTGGTCGAGCACGGCGGTGGGCAGGCCGGGCACCACGGCATCCGCCCGCGTGCCGAGATCGGTGACGAGCAGCCCGCCCGGGTCCCGCGCCCGGACCTCCGCCGCGGTCTCCTCCGTCCAGGCGCCCTCGCCGCGTCCGATCACCCGCGTTCCCGCGCCCGGCAGGGCGCGGGCGAGGATGGCACCGGCGGCCAAGCCGTCCGCGTCATGATGGCAGAGGATGAGCGGCGGGCGAGACGCGTCGAAGCTCCGCAGTGCGATCTCGAAGGCGGCGCGTGCCTCGGCGGGCGTCATCCGGCGGTGCCGGGGCGGGAGGAGGGCATAGGGGTGTCCTGGCCGGGTGGTACCGGCGGGAACGACCTTCGTCGATGCGGGGTTGCCGCGCCCCGCCTATCGCTTCTTCAGCCATGCCTCCGCCCAGACCAGGGTCAGCGCGACCAGCGCGCCCCAGCCAACCTCGCTCACGCGGGAGAAGAGCATGTGCTGCGGCGTGCCGGTGTGCGGCACCAGCAGGATGATGGTCGCCGTGATGGCCGCCAGTCGGCTCGCCGAAGCGAGGTTCGCCACCCAGCAGACGAGAACGGCGAGCACGATGGCGACCAGGTAGCACAGGTAGGCCTGCCCCAAGGTCAGCACGACGGCCACGCCCACGATCCCGCCGATGGTGGCGCCGAGGAACTGGTCCCGCCCCGCGCCGCGCGCCGCGCCCCACTCGTTCTGCACCACGGCGATGGCGGTGATGGCGCCCCAGAATCCCTCCCGCAGGCCGAGCGCCTGGGTGGGCAGGTAGGCGATCGTCGCCGCGATGGCGGTGAGCACGGCCTGCCGCAGACCGCCCCGCAGCCTGTCATTCGCCGGAAGGGCTTTGCGCATCCGGGCCAGCCGCCCGCCCAGGCGGTCGATGCGCCCGGTCAGCTCGGCCGCCTTCTGCTGTGCCTCGTCCGTCATGCCGGCAGGGTGGGCCGTGTGGCGGGGCACGGCCAGCGCCTCTGGATAAAGCTTTCGCGGGGGATCATGATCGCCGCCGTTCTACCGGACAGGACAGTTTCCCCTGATGGCCCTGCGCTGCGACACGATCATCCGCGATGCCACCCTTTTCGACGGCACGGGCGCGCCACGGCGGCTCGGCGACATCGGGCTGCGGGGGGACAGGATCGTCGGCGTGGGTGATCTCGGCGGCGCCACGGCGGACCGGGAGGTGATCGCCACCGGCAAGGCCGTGGCACCCGGCTTCATCGACAGCCACACGCATGACGACCGCGCCGTTCTCTGCGGCCCGGAATGCACGACCTGCAAGACGAGCCAGGGCGTGACGACGGTGGTGGTGGGCAATTGCGGCGTCAGCCTGGCGCCGGCGCGCTTCGCCACGCGACCCGTGCCGCCTCTGGACCTCTTGGGTGACGAGAGCTGGTACACCTTCGAAAGCTTCGGCGACTACGCACACGCGCTGAAGTCCCAGGGCTCGGAGGTAAATACCTACGCCTTCGTCGGCCACCAGACGCTGCGCGCCCGCACCATGGACAACGACGTGTACCGCCAGGCCAAGGACGCCGAGATCGCGCGGATGCACGACTTGGTGAAGCAGTCCATGGGCGAGGGGGCGAGCGGCTTCTCGACCGGCCTGTACTACCCGCCGAACGCGCAGGCGACGACGGAGGAGGTGATCGCGGTGGCGGAGGCCATCCGGCCCTTTGGCGGCCTCTACTGCACGCATATGCGCGACGAGGCGGACCGCATCCTCGGCTCGATCGAGGAGACCGCGAAGATCGGCAAGCGGGCCGGCGTCTCCGTCCATATCAGCCACCACAAGTGCTCCATGCCCGAGAACTACGGGCGTTCCACCCAGACGCTGCCGCTGATCTCGGAATTCGCGCGCACCCAGGCCGTGAGCTACGACGTCTATCCCTATCCCGCCGGCTCCACCGTCCTGATGCCGGACAAACTGCGCGACGACGTGGAGGTGATGGTCACCTGGTCCGTTCCGCACCCGGAGATGGCGGGGAAGTACATCAAGGACATCGCGCGCGGCTGGAACACGGACATCAAGTCCGCGGCCGCGCGCCTTCTGCCGGCGGGGCAGGTGACGTGGCAGATGGATGAGGAGGATGTGCGCCGGATCATGGCGCATCCCATGTCGATCATCGGATCGGACGGCATCCCGCACGACGCGCATCCGCATCCCCGCCTCTGGGGCACCTTCCCGCGCGTGCTCGGCCATTACGTGCGGGACGTGAAGCTCTTCAGCCTGGAGACGGCGGTCCACAAGATGACGGGCAAGGCGGCCGAGACCTTCGGCATGGTGGATCGCGGCGTGCTGCGCGAGGGTGCCTATGCCGACATCGTGCTCTTCGACCCCCATACCGTGCGCGACCGCGCGACCTTCGAGGATCCCAAGCAGATCAGCGAGGGGATCGAGGAGGTGTGGTGCAACGGCGTGCCGACCTATGTCGCCGCCCGTCAGGACAAGCGCGGAGGCGCGACGGGGGAGAAGCCGGGCCGGCTGGTGACGCGGAATCGCTGATCACCCCGGGCTGAAGCGCAGGCCGTAGGCGCTGAGCGTCGCGGGGAGTGGCCGGTCCGGGCCGATCCCCTCCAGCCCTTTCGGGACGAAGCCCCGACGCAGCAATGCGGCCAGCATGGCGCTTGAGAGCATCAGCGAGAGATGCCGCCCGGGGCAGCGCGCCGGGCCGTCGCTGAAGGGCACCAACCCCGCCCGCTCCGGCGTGCCCTCCAGCCAGGGATCGGGCGCGAAGCGGTCGGCCTGGGGCAGGCGCTCGGCGTCGCGGTGCAGGAAGGGGGCGTAGATGATGATTCCCGTGCCGCGGGCGATCGTTCGGTCCTCCCAATCCACGTCCTCGGTTGCCTGGCGGAGAATGACGGGCGTGGTGGGCCAGAGGCGCAGCGTGTCCAGAAGGCAGGCGCGCAGGTAGGGCAGCTCCGGCCCGCCGGACGCGATCTCCTCCATGGCCCGGGCGCGCTGCGCCGGGTGGGTGCCGAGCAGGGCGAGGGTGCGGAAGGTGGCGCGCGCCGGGCCGTCCAGCGCGAAGAGCCACTGCGGCACCTGATGCAGCGGATCCGTTCCGGGCCGCGCCGGCATGCGCGCCATCACCTCGGCGATGCTGCCCGGCTCAGCGCGGACAAGATGCACCCCGAGCCGCTCATCGAAGCGGCGGCGGAGGCGTCGGCGGCGCGGGAACAGGAAGGCCCAGTTCGCGTCGGCGCGCAGACGGGAGAGCATGTCCGTCAGCGCATGATCGTCTCGCGCCTCGTCGCCGAACATCACGCGGCGCGCCATCCGCCACCAGGCCATGGCGAAGCTGTCCCAGTCCAGTTTGCCGGCCGCCTCCGCCTCCTTCGCCAGGGCGGGCGCCTCCTCTTCCACCACGGCCAGGAAACGGGGCGCGAGGTGGTGCAGGGGGTTGGGCGTTTCCAGAACCGCCTCGTTGAAGGGGCGGCGCAGGGCGCGTTCCCGCTCGCCGGAGATCAGGACGCCGTGCGGCTCGAAATGGTTGAGGGCCGCGCGCTTCTCGTCGCTTGCCGGGGTGAAGGGGGTGGGGGAGGCCGCCAGGATGCGCGCCGCGTGCTCGGCGGAAAGGATCAGGGCGTAGGGGTGTAACGGCACGGGCAGCAGCAGCGGACCGGGGCCGTGCCGGTCGCGCAGGCGCTGCACAATGCGAAGGGCGCGCTTGTCGAGATTCAGCCGCTGGGCCAGGGCCACTGCCGGCGGGCGGCGCAGGATCACCCCCTTGCCGAGAAGCGGGAGTACGACGCCGGAGAGGAAGGCGAAGGTCTCCCGTAGGCTGGCACGGGGAAGGGAGAGGCGGGCGGAGGCCCGTGACGCTGACATGCACCCATTCCCGCTGTTACGACCGCAGGCCAGCGCCATAGGCTTGGGCGGGGTTTCTCGCCCTATCCCCGGTTAGGCTGCCGTGTCAGGCCGGTTCATTGCCGGCACGCCGTGCGACGAGTTGGATCAAGAGACGGAGCGCAGCTCGCCCGGCGGGCGTCATGGCTCGCCGGCCTTTGCTGGTGCGGAGCGCCGTTGGGCGCGGCGCCTCATCGATGGCTTTCGTCATATCGGTCCTCGCTTCCGCATCCTGTCCGGGGAGGAAATCGCGCCGGAAGGCGATAATGACCAAGACCGTTCTATTCAGATCTCAATAGAGATCCTTTATGCAGTGGCCCATGTCCTTGGCCGGCCTCTCCCTTCGCGATCTCGAATATCTTCTCGCGGTGGCCGAACACCGCCACTTCGGCCGTGCGGCGGAAAGCTGCGGCGTGTCCCAGCCCGCCCTCTCCGCACAGGTCCGCAAGCTGGAGGCCCTTCTCAACCTCCCGGTCTTCGAGCGCCTGCCCGGCCGTGTCCTGGTCACGGCGCGCGGGGAGGTGGTGCTGGCCCGCGCCGCCGTGGTGGTGCGGGAGGCCCGGGCCCTGCTCATGGCCGCGCGGGCCGGGGAGGCGCCGCTGGCCGGCCCCTTCCGCCTCGGCGCGATCCCGACCCTCGGCCCTTATCTTCTGCCGCGGATCCTGCGCCCGCTACGCGAGGCTTTCCCCCCCATGCGCCCCGTGCTCAGCGAGGCCCGCACCGCCGAACTGCGGGACGCGCTCAAGGCGGGTACGCTGGACGCGGCGCTCTGCTGCGCCGGCCCTGCGGACCCGGCGCTGCGGGCCCTGCCGCTCTTCCTGGAGCCCTTCCTGCTGATGCGGGCGCCAGGGCAGCCCGCCCGGGAGCCGGCATGCCTCCCCGGCGAAGGGGAACTGCTGCTGCTGGAGGAGGGCCACTGCCTGCGGGACCAGGCGCTGGCGGCCTGCGGGATCGGGGCTCCCCCAGGCCTCCGGCACGCGACGGGGCTGGACATGCTGCGCCACATGGTGGCGGCGGGGGAGGGGACCTCCCTGATGCCGGCGATGGCCGCCGCCGCGCTCGGTCCGGTGGAGGGGCTGGTGGAGTACGAGCCGCTTCCTGCCGGAGTGGGCCGCGAGGTGGTGCTGCTGGTCCGCGCCTCCGACCCGCGCGCGGCCGCGCTGGAGGCGCTCGCGGCGGTGGTGCGCGACGCCGCGCCATCCATGGAGGCGGTCGTCGCGCGCTGAAGACCGTTCAGCCCCCCGCCGCCGGCCAGCCGCGCACCAGCATTGCCGGCGCGCGGCTGGCCAGCGGGATGGCCATGGCTCGGTAGGCGTCCAGCCCTCGCCCACGCTCGCCGGATTCGGACGCGGCGGGACTTGCGGTACGCATGATCGTCGGCGGCGGGGCAGCACGGATGCTCATGCCGGGCGTGGCCGCCACGGCGACGGGGAAGCGGGGCCCGGCGGGCTGGTTCGACCAGCCGGGTTGCCAAGCGGGGGCGCCACCGGCCTGCCGTTGCTCCTCCGGCAGTCGCAGCGCCACCTGGGCACGATAGGCTTCGGCGCGGGCGGGAGTCTGACTGTGGTAGTGGCCCGCCGCGACCATCCAGTCGCCGCTCGTGGCCTGCAGCCCCTTGAGGAAGCGCGCGGCGTAGCGGGCATTCGTCAGGGGGTCGAAGCCGTCCTCAATGGAAGCGAAAGCGTCGGGGTGGTGGTGCAGGTTGATCTGCATGCAGCCGATGTCGATCAGCCGCATCCCCCCGGCACGAAGCTGCCGCACCTCGGCAACCGCTTCCGCCTTGGAGGAGAAGAATTTGCCGGTGCCTTCCGCGTTCATGGTCCAGGGCCAGGGGCCGTTCTCGCCGGTGATCGGATCGCGGCGGCCCGATTCGACCCGGCCGATGGCGGCGAGAAGGCCTGCGGGAAGCCCGTATTCCCGCTCCGCAGAGGCGATGGCGGCCCGGCACAGCAAGGTCGAGGAAGGCTGGGCCAGGGCCAGGCCGGGCAGCAGGATGAGGATAAGGGAGAGAAGGCGCATGGCCCCCTCTGCTCAATCCGCATGCCATCGTTGGTGCAAACCAGCCATCGCATTTCCGTGATGCTGCGATGCGGAAAAGGGGTTGCGCGGACCCGCCCCAATGATTAGTTTTTGCACCGCAGCAACGCGATGTTGTCGCGTTGTTGTCTTTCTTGGACGTTTCCTCCCTAAACTCGGCGGTGCCTCTGGCACCGCCTTTTTTTTGCCCGCGCGTCTGGCCAACGGGAACGGACGGGGATCAGGGCCGAAGGAAGGACCAGTCCTCCGCCACCAGCCGCGCCAGCATCCGGTCCATGTCGGCCCGCAGCGTGGCGAGGCCTGGCAGCCGCTGGATCCGCCGCTCGTCCATGTACAGGCTGCGGGCCATCTCCAACTGGATCACGTGCACGCCCTCCCTCGGGCGGCCGTAATGCCGGGTGACGTAGCCCCCGGCATAGGGATCGTTCCGCCGGTGCCGGTAGCCCAGGGCCGAGAGCGCTTCCTCCAGCAGCCGCGTCGCGCGCGGGGCCGCCGCGGTGCCGTGCGCGTCGCCGAGGATCATGTCCGCGGAGCGCCCGGATTCGCCGGGGATGGTGGGCATGGAGTGGCAGTCGATCAGCAGGCAGGCGCCGTGGCGCCGCACCGTCTCCTCGATCAGCCCGGATAGGGCGGCGTGATAGGGCTCCCACAGCGCGCGGATGCGGTCCGCCGCCTCGTCGAAGGAAAGGCGGCGGCGGTAGACGGGCTCCCCGCTCGCGACCACCCGGGCGATCGTCCCCAGCCCGGCCCCGACCCGGGGTGAGGCGCTGTTGACGAAATCCGGCAGCGGCCCGTCGAACATGCCGGGGTCCAGCTCCCAGGCCTCGCGGTTCGCGTCGCAGTAGACGCGCGGGAAGGTGGCGGCGAGGAGCGGGACGCCGTGCAGCGGCGCATCGGCGAAAATCTCCTCCACGAACCCGTCCTCCGAGCGGCGGAGCGCGACGGGGTCCAGCCGGCTCTCCGCCAGGAAGGCGGCCGGGTAGTGGCGGCCCGAATGAGGCGAGGCGAGGATGATCGGCGCGGCCTGAAACGCCGGCCGGATCAGCTGGAAGGGCGGTGGGGCGTCGGCCTCGGGCACGGCCTGGATCGAGAGGTCCATCTATCCCTGAATCACCACAGCCGGACGCGCCTGTCACGCGGGATGCTGCATCAGCACGCGACACGTCGCCTTCGGACTTGATGCCCGGCGGGGGGCAGGCTAAAGGGGCCGCCATGCCACGGCCCCTAGGGCCCTGGCGGACCCGGCGGATGGGCGCATAGCTCAGCGGGAGAGCACCACCTTGACACGGTGGGGGTCACAGGTTCAATCCCTGTTGCGCCCACCATCCGCCTAAATACCCTTTGTCCTGAAGGGGTTGTGGCTCGCGACGCAAGGCGGGCCCTCGTCTTTCCCGCCTCTTCCCGGTTACAAGCGCTCCATGCCCTTCAGGCCAGGCCAGTGCTGACGACCGATCCTATTCCCTACGCCGCCTTCATCGTGCGTCACCTCCTGCATCCCGTCGGCCCGCGCTTCGGCGACCGTCAGGCCGTGGCGGAGACCGAGGAGATGATGGACGGGGACCGTTGGTTCTGGTCCGACGACAACGCGAAGGCACTGGAGTTCCTCTCCCTCCCGAAGGTCTGGTGGGCTTATCCCGAGGCGGTGGAAGCCACCTTCGGCTTCCTGCGCGACCTCTGCCGCGGCCCCTACGTGTATCGCCGCCTCGGCCAGGCGCGGCTGGAGGCGGTGGAGAACGACGGCGCGCGGGCGCGCTTCGTCCATAGCCTGATGGACATCACCTGCGACCTGCCGCGCGGGATCGTCACCGTCGGCGTGCGCTTCCATGACGGGCGCACCGCCCGCAACGTGATGCTGACCGGCAACTACGTGCGATTCACCTATGCCGGGATCGGCCACACCTTGGATGTCGAGGACGCCATTGGCGCCTGGGAGATCCGGCACCGCGGCGATTCGCTGGAGCTTTCCCACGCGAGCGAACTGCGCTTCGCCCAGCACGGGCGGGACCTGCGGCTCGGGCGGCTCGTCTACGCCTATCGCTTCGATGCCCGCAGCACGATCTTCCGGGTTGAGGCATCGCTCGACCTCGATCCTGGCGTGACCGTCTCTGACCTCGTGCTGACGATCGCGGCGGACGACCTGACCCATGGCGAGCTCGGCATGGTCTACAACGCCGTCCGGGCCCGGCAGCCGGGCGCGGCGCCGATGAGGGTGGGCGTGACGGAGCCCGCCGAGGGGCTGTTGCCGCTCGCCGGCGCCCCCTACTGGTCCATGTCGCGGGACCGGTTCATGCGCGGCTTCTCGCCCGCCATCCACTCCGTTCCTCGGGAGCCGGGACGCCTCTCGGCCCTCAACATGGTCGCACGGGAGGAGGGGAACCTGCACTGGGTGGCGGCCGAGCACGCCTTCCCCGGGGAGCGCTGCGGCGGCCTGATCTCCGCGGAGGAAACGAAGCTCCTCACCTCCGGCGGTTTTTACGACCGTGTGGACGACATGGCCGCCATCATCGGCGCGGAGGCGGCGGCCCCGCCCAGCCAACCGATCGACCTTTCCCTCTCCTACGACTACGGCGTGGAGCTCTCGGCCTTCGCCCGCCGCGCCCGCATGCTCGCCCGCGCGGGAGAGGCCGCGGCACCGATGGTGGAGGAGGCGCTGGGGATGCACGACCAGCTCCTCGCCGCCTATGAGGAGAACATGCTCGCGCCCGCGGAGACGGATCCGCGCGCGATCTTCTCCCGCCCGCTCTCCTTCGTGGTGATGGGCTTGGTGGATGCGCTGGCCGTCACGGGCTCCCCCCGCCACCGGGAGGCGCTGCGGCGCGCGGTAGACGCCTTGCTCACCTTCGAGCGGCCGATGAAGGACATGGTCGGGAAGCCCGTCTCCGTCTTTCCGATGGGCAAGGGCAAGCCGCCCTACCTGGACTGCCACGCCGCCGCCGTGCTGGCCCTGGCCCGCGCGGCCACGGCGCTGGACGACCCGCGAATCGCGCCCGCGCTAGACCGTGCGCTCGGCACCTATGCGCTGGGCACCCACGCCGTCGATCTCGGCGGCCCGGTGAAGCAGGACGGGGTGGTTATCGACGTCCATGACGAGGCGGGGAACCGGCACACCCATGGCAGCTTCTGGAACTACTCCGCCGGCCTGTCCCTGCGCGGCTTCGCGGCGCTCCGCCGCTCCTCCCGGCCCGAGCTGCGGGAGGTGGTGGCGAGGCACAAGGACCGCGTGGAGCTGTTCGAGACGCTGATGCGCCGGCAGGTCGCCCGATCCATCCGCGAGCGCGGGGATGCGCTGGAGATCCGCACCTCCGTCCCATCCGCCGAATCGAATTCCGAGACGCAGCCCTGGGTGGCGATGGGAATCATCGAGGACCCCTGCGACGACGGGCCGGAGGCATCGTGATGCGCGTGCTGCGGAGCCTGGAGGAGCTGGACGAGGCCCTGGCCGAATGCGACCGGGCGGAGCGGGTTTCCGACGACGCCATGCGCGCCGTCTTCGGCACCTTCCGGATCGACCCACCCGCCGGCATGCCGGAGGATCCTTTCTCCGACGCGTATCGCCAGGCGCAGATGGGCATCTACGCGACCATAGCGGGCCGTGACTATGCGCTGGCGAACGAGGCGACGCCGCTGGATGTCGACGCCGCCCTGCGCCGGCCCTTCCCCTATTCCACCGGCAGCGCCACCACGGCCGGCGAGCACCTGATGGGCATCGGCTTCGCCTTGCGCGCCATGGCCCTGCCGCCGGGTTCGCGCGTGCTGGAATTCGGGCCGGGCTGGGGCAACACGACGCTGGAGCTGGCGCGGCTGGGCCATCACGTGACCTGCGTGGACGTGGAGCCGCGCTTCTGCGAGCTGATCCGCCGTCGCGCCGCGCGTGAGGATCTCTCCATCGAGGTGGTCCAGGACGACTTCTTCTGGGCGGAGCGCAGCACCGCGACCTTCGACGCCGTGCTGTTCTTCGAGTGCTTCCACCATTGCGCCGACCACCTGCGCCTGCTGCGTGCGCTGCAGGCGCGCGTGGCCGAGGGCGGGCGCCTCTTCTTCGGCGGGGAGCCGATCACGGCCGACTTTCCCCAGCCCTGGGGCGTGCGGCTGGACGGCAATTCCCTCTGGGCCATTCGCAAGAATGGCTGGCTGGAGCTGGGCTTCCACCAGGACTACTTCCAGCGCGCCCTGGCCCGCACCGGCTGGTCCGGCCGCCGCATCCCCTGCGCCGACCCGCCCTGGGCCACGGTGTGGGAAGCCCGGCGCCTGACGAAGATGGCCCTCTATCTCCACGCCTCAGATGATCGGGTGCAGACGGCCACTGGCCAGCGAGAGGGCGGCGCGATCCTGCTGGACGGCACGGCGGGGACAGGCCTGTACGGCCCCTATGTCCCGCTCGCGCGTGGCCGCTGGACGGCGCGGCTGCATTTCCGGCCCGATGCGCCGGCATCCGGGACGGCGGTGATGGACGTGTCCGCCGCGAACGGTTCAGCACGCCTCGCGGCCCGCGCCGTTCAGGGAGAGGCCCTGGTTGCCGAGGGGTGGGTCGCCACGCTGCCCTTCGAAGCAGCGGAGGACCTGATCGGCGTTGAGGTTCGGCTGTTCTGCGAGCGGGGCTTCACGGCCGTTATCGAGGCGGTGGAGCTCTTGCCGGGCAACGTGGACTGAAATCGCCCTGCAAGAGGCCTGGATACCCGGGGCCAAGGCGCCTTTAACGGCTGAGCTAGAAGCGGTTGTCGAAACCTGCCGGCTGAGGTCAGCCCCGCGGACCTTTCACGTCGGTCCAGGAGCCAGGGGGCGGAGCCCCCCGGCAAGCGACGCCCTCAGTGGTAGCGACGAACCAGCCCGACCAGACGGCCCTGAACCTTCACGCGGTCCGGCCCGAAGATGCGGGTCTCGAAGCGCGGGTTGGCGGCTTCCAGGGCGATGGAGTTGCCGCGGCGGCGCAGCCGCTTCAGCGTCACCTCGTTCTCGTCCACCAGGGCCACCACGATAGAGCCGTTATCGGCCGTATCTCCGCGGCGGATGATGACCGTATCGCCGTCCAGGATGCCGGCCTCGATCATCGAATCGCCGGAGACCTCCAGCGCATAGTGCTCGCCACCCCCGAGCATCGCGGCGGGCACCTCGACGCTCTCGCCCATGTCGCGCAGCGCCTCGATCGGCAAACCAGCGGCGATGCGGCCGTAGAGGGGGAGGTGGACCGCGGCGGCATCGTTGGCAGTGCGGACCGCGCCGGGAAGGTTGGGTGCGAAGTTGCCGCGGATGACGTTCGGGGCGAAGGACGGGGCCGCGGCCACGGCCGGCTGGGGCGACGCGTGCATGGCCTGCACGGCGCGCGGCGCCAGGCTTTCCGGAACGCGCAGCACTTCGAGCGCGCGGGCGCGGTGTGCGCGGCGCTTCAGGAAGCCGCGCTCCTCCAGCGCCGTGATCAGGCGATGGATGCCGGACTTGGACTTGAGGTTCAGCGCCTCCTTCATCTCCTCGAAGGAGGGGGAGAAGCCGGTGTCCCGCAGGTGCTTGTCGATGAAGGTGAGCAGCTCGTGCTGCTTGCGGGTGAGCATGGTCCGGGCGTCTCCCTGGGGGCGAGGGGTGGGGGTATCCGCACGAACAAACGGGCAACCCACGTGGAAGTTCTATGAAAGTTCTCCCGCGTCGGTCAATGCCGCTCCTCAGACGCCGATCGAAGAAAACTCCACAATTTCCACGGGAGTGCCCGCCGGGGCCGCCGGAGCATGGGGCGCACGGACCACCAGCGCCCCCGCCCGCGCAAGCGAAGCGAGCATGGAGCTGTCCTGGACGGGCAGGGGGGTGGCCGTCAGCGCCCCGTCCGGGCCGCGGGAGAGTTCCGCGCGCACGTAGTCCTGCCGCCGGTCATTCGCCGGCATGTCCCGGCCGAGCAGGGCGGTGCCCGCCCCCACGGGGCCCGCGGGCAGGCCGGAAAGGCGGCGCAGGGCGGGGATGAGGAAGATCACGGCGCAGACCAGGGCCGAGACGGGGTTCCCCGGCAGGCCCAGCATGGGGGTGCCGCGAAGGTCGCCCCAGATCAGCGGCTTGCCCGGCCGCATCGCGATCTTCCAGAAATCCAGCGAGAATCCCTGGGGGCCGAGGGCGGACTGGACCAGATCGTGCTCGCCCACGCTCGCACCGCCGGTGGTGAGCAGCAGGTCGCAGCGCGTCGCGGCGGTCGCCGCCTCCGCGATCGCGTCCCGGTCGTCGGCAGCGATGGGCAGAACCAGGGGCTCCCCACCTGAGGCCCGGACCAGCGCCGCCAGTGCATGGGCATTGGAGGAGACGATGCCGCCCGGGGGAATGGGATCGCCGGGCAGGGCGATCTCGTCGCCCGTGGCGAGGATGCCGATTCGCGGGCGGCGGTGGACCTGCAGCCACGGATGGTTGGCGGCGGCCGCGAGGCCGATGTCGCGGGCCGTCAGGCGGCGGCCCGGGGACAGCACGGCGCTGCCGGCGGCGAAGTCTAGCCCGGCGCGGCGGATGTGGCGGCCCTGGCGGGAGGCCTCGGTCGGGCTCACGAAGCCGTCCCCGGCCGTCGCATCCTCCTGCAGCAGGATGGCATCGGCACCGGCGGGCACGGCGCCGCCGGTGAAGATCCGCACCGCCTCGCCCGGGCCGACGGTGCCATCGAAGGGATGCCCGGCCGGGGCGCTGCCGATCACGCGCAGCCGCGCCCCCACGGCCGCATCCGCCGCCCGAAGCGCATAGCCGTCCATGGCGGAGACATCGGCCGGCGGCTGGGTGACGCGGGCGATGACGGGCCGCGCGAGCACCCGGCCCCACCCCTCCGGCAGGGAGACCGTCTCGGTCGGAGTGGGGTGGAGGGCGGAGAGGATGCGCTCCAGCGCCTCGGCGACGGGGATCACGCTACTCGGCCTCGTAGAGCCCGGACTTGCCGCCGGATTTCCTGACCAGCCGCACAGCCTCGATCCGCATGGCGCGATCGACGGCCTTCACCATGTCGTAGACGGTCAGAGCGGCGACGGTGACCGCCGTCATCGCCTCCATCTCCACCCCGGTGCGGCCGGCGGTCCTGACCGTGGCGGTGATCTCCACCGCGTCCGGCTCCGCCAGTTCAAGCTCCACGCTTGCGGAGGAGAGGGGAAGGGGATGGCAGAGGGGGATCAGCTCCGCCGTGCGCTTCGCGGCCATGATCCCGGCCAGCCGGGCCACGCCGAGCACGTCGCCCTTGCCCGCCCGTCCCTCGGCGATCAGGGCCAGCGTCTCCTGCCGCATGGTGATCCGGCCCTTGGCGGTGGCCTCCCGCACCGTCTCGGCCTTGGCCGAGACATCCACCATCGCCGCCCGCCCGGCAGCGTCGAAATGGGTGAGGGGGCCGCTCAAGCCGCCTCCACCAGCGCGCGGGCAGCAGCGCCGGGGTCGGGCTGGCGCAGCAGGTGCTCGCCCACGAGCAGGCAGCGGGCGCCGGCATGGACCATGCGGCGCACGTCCTCGGGAGTGCGGATGCCGCTCTCGGCCACGGGGATGCGGTCGGCCGGGATGAGGGGCGCCAGGCGCTCCGTCACCGCGATGTCGGTCGTCAGGCTCCGCAGGTCGCGGTTGTTCACGCCGATCAGGCGCGTCTCCAGGCCCAGGGCGCGCTGCAGCTCCGCCTCGTCATGGACCTCCACCAGCACGCCCATGTCCAGGCCGCGCGCCGTGTCCTCCAGCCTTTCCGCCATCTCGTCCGTCACGGCGGCCATGATGATGAGAATGGCGTCAGCGCCCATCGCCCGGGCCTCGAAGACCTGCCATGGATCGACCATGAAATCCTTGCGGAGGACGGGCAGCTGCGTCGCCTCGCGCGCGAGGCGCAGGTGCTCCCGCGTTCCCTGGAACCACTGCTCGTCGGTGAGAACCGAGAGGCAGGCGGCACCCGCGGCCTCGTAGGCCCGCGCGATGCCAGCGGGGTCGAAGGGCTCGCGGATCAGCCCGCCGGAGGGGGAGGCGCGCTTCACCTCGGCGATCAGACCGACCCGCATCTCCGCCACGGCGTTGCAGAGGGCCGCCGTGAAAGGGCGGGGCCTGCCCGCGTCCCGGGCGCGCCGCTCCATCTCCCCGAGCGGGGTTTCCTGCTGCCGCGCCTGCACCTCCAGGTACTTGGCGGCCAGGATCTGCCGGAGCGTGTCCGACAGGGCGGCGCCGGAGGAGGACGGCGCGGAGCGCGTGGGGTCGGAAAACGGCGCGTCGGTTACGGGAAGGGTCTGGTCCATGGTGAGCGGTTCCTCGCGCCGTTCCGCCGGTGCCGTCAAGCGGCACTCGTGCGGGGCAGGGGAGCGCGGAGGGGTTCCGCGGCCCGCAGGGGCTCCAACGCGCGCCTGCCGTTCCGGATGCGGTACCAGCCGCGCGCGGGACCGACCCTGTCCTGGCCTTCTGCGCTCGCCCTTCCCCGCGCGGGCCCTTGCTGCGGGAGGGCAGGAATGCCGCGGTTGCGAGGGGGTGGACGGGCGGACGGGTGGGACCCTGTGCCCGTTTCGGCTATATCCCCCGCCTGCCCGCATGGAGTGCAGCAGCCCGCGATGACCGACACCCCGGACATCATCCCCCGCGACATCCGCTTCGGGATCGCGGCACGTCCGGACCGTGCCTGGTTCGACGGGGATCTCCTGAAATCCGCCCTCGTCGACGGCTTCGCGGTGATGCTGCCGGAGGGGGAGCGCTTCTTCATCCGCTCCCTCAAGCCCTTCGTGCATGACCTGAAGGACGCGGAGGTGCTGAAGGGAATCCAGGGCTATGCGCTGCAGGAGGCCTTCCACACGCGGGAGCACGAATCCTACAACGATGGCCTGCGCGCGCTCGGCTACGACGTGGACGGGATGGAGGCGACGACCAAGCGCATGCTCTCCGCCGCGCAGGGACCGAGGAGCCGCGTGGTGGTGACCTGCGCGATCGAGCAGATCACCTACAGCATGTCCCGCTCCCTCCTCGGCCGCCCGAAGCTGCTGAAGGGCGTGAACCCCGACTACCGCCGCCTCTGGACTTGGCACGCGCTGGAGGAGGTGGAGCACGCGGCCGTGGCCTTCCAGGTGCTGCACGCCATCCCCTCGCGCCTGCCGCTGTGGAAGCGCTATGTCGGCCGCATCGTCACCTTCGGCACCGTGGTCGGGGCGGTCTGCACCCTGGCTGTCCGGAACGCCTTCTCCATGATCCGTGCCTCCGGGCAGGAGGTGACGCTCGGGGTGCGGCTGCGCTTTCTCTGGATCATCCTTGTCTATCCCGGCTTTATCTCCCGCCTCATCGGCGCCTGCCTTCTCTCTCTGCGGCCGGGCTATCGCGGCGGCGGCGGGGCGAAGGACGCGCGGTTGATCGAATCCGGGCGTCGCCTGCTGGCGGAGGAGGGGCTGGCGCCCGCGGCCGCCCAGGCGCCTGCCCCCGTCCCGGCCTGATGGCGACACCTCTGTTCCGAAGGGTGCTGCGGGCGACGGAGCGCGGGGCCTTCCCGGGCCTGCGGCGCTGGATCTGGCGGCGGAGCTACAACCTGCTCTCGCGCCTCTCCGGCACGCCGCGCTGGGCTTTCCTGAACTACGGCTACATCGGGCCGGGCGCCCCCTTCGCCCTCCGGCCGGAGGAGGAGCCGTCCCGGCCCTTCGTCGGCCTCTATCATCAGGCGGTCGAAGGATTGCCGCTGAAGGCCGCCTCGGTGCTGGAGGTGGGTTCCGGCCATGGCGGGGGGGCCGCCTATGTCGCCCGGCACTATGCCGTGGATGCCGTGACGGGGGTGGACATCGCGCGGCAGACCGTGCGCCGGGCGATCCGGCTCAACGCGGGCGTGCCGCGCCTGACCTTCCGCGAAGGCGACGCGGAGGCGCTGCCCTTTCCCGATGCGAGCTTCGACATCGTCGTGAACGTCGAGTCCTCGCACTGCTACGGCAGCATGGACCGCTTCGCGGCGGAGGCGGCACGGGTTTTGCGGCCGGGCGGGTGGCTCACCTGGGCAGATATGCGAAGCCCGGCCATGCTGCCGGACCTCGACAATGCCTTTGCCCGTGCCGGTCTGGTCCTGCGGACCGAGGCGGAGATCAACGAGGGCGTCGTGGCCGCGCTGGACGCGATGGAGGCGGCGAAGAGTGCCGCCATCACGCGGATCCGCCCGTTGCGGCCGGTGATGCGGCAGTTCGCGGGGATGCAGGGCTCCGTCCTCTACCGGGCACTGCAGCGGCGGCGGGTGCTGTACCTCGCCCGCCGCTACCAGAAGCCCGGCTAGGCGTTCGTGGCGGCCCGCAGCTTCTCCAGCGCCGCGAAGGCACGGCCGGAGGCGATCGACTCCGCCGCCAGCGCCGCACCCTCCCTCAGCGCCTCCACCCGGCCCGCCACGATGAGCGCGGCGGCAGCGTTTAGCAGCACGCAGTCCCGGTAGCCGCCCGTCTCGCCCTTCAAGAGTGCGACCAGGGCCTCCGCATTCTCCGCCGGCTCACCGCCCTTCAGGGTATCGGCGGAGTGGCGGGACAGCCCGGCTTCCTCCGGCGTCACCTCGAACTCCCGGATGTGGCCGCCCTTCAGCTCCACGACCTCGGAGGGACCGGCGACCGTCAACTCGTCCAGGCCCTGGCCGTGGACCAGCCAGGCATGCTCCGTCCCGATGCGGCCGAGCGTCTCGGCCATCGGGCGCAGCCACTGGGGCGCGAAGGCGCCGGTCATCTGGCGGCGCACGCGCGCCGGGTTCGTCAGGGGGCCAAGCAGGTTGAAGATGGTGCGCGTGCCCAGTTCCATGCGGGGCCCCGCGGCGTGGCGCAGGGCGGCGTGGTGCCGTGGGGCGGCGAGGAAGCAGATCCCGGCCTCCCGCAGCACCTCGGGGATGCGCTCCATGGGCAGGTCCGTGTTGACGCCGAGCGCCGTCAGCACGTCGGAGGCGCCGGAGCGGGACGAGAGGGCGCGGTTGCCGTGCTTCGCCACGGGCACGCCGCATCCCGCCACGACCAGCGCGGCGGCGGTGGAGATGTTGAGGGTGCCGGCGGCGTCGCCCCCGGTGCCGACGAGGTCGATCGCGCCGGGCGGGGCCTCCACGGCCAGCATGCGGGCGCGCATGGCCCGCACGGCGCCGGTCATCTCCGCCACCGTCTCGCCGCGGACGCGCATGGCCATGAGCAGGCCGGCGATCTGGGCGGGCGTGGCCTCGCCGGCCATCACCGTGCCGAAGGCGGCCTCGGCCTCGCTCTCGGCGAGGCGCTCCCCGGCTGCGAGCCGGGCCAGGACAGGCTTGAGGGACACCGGTCAGGCCGCCCGGGGCAGCACGTCGTCGCGGGGCGGCAGGTTGATCCCGGCCAGCCGCATGACATTGGCCAACATGTCATGCCCGTGCTGTGAGGCGATGCTCTCCGGGTGGAACTGCACGCCCCAGACCGGAAGGTCCCGGTGCGCCAGGCCCATGACGAGCCCGTCCGCCGTCTCGGCCGTGACCTCGAGAGTCTCCGGCAGGTCCTCCCGCCGCACGACGAGGGAGTGGTAGCGCGTGGCCTTGAAGGGGGAGGGGAGGCCGGCAAAGACGTCGGTGCCGCCGTGGTGCATTTCGTGCACCTTGCCGTGGATGGGCTGGGGCGCCCGGACCACCGCCCCGCCGAAGGCCTGCCCGATGGACTGGTGCCCAAGGCAGACGCCGAACAGGGGCACGGCCTTCTTTGCGGCCGCGCCGATCAGATCCAGGCAGATGCCCGCCTCGTTCGGCGTGCAGGGACCGGGTGAGAGGATGATGGCCTGGGGCTTCATTTCCATCGCCTGGTCCACCGAGAGGGCGTCGTTGCGCCAGACGGCCACCTCCGCGCCCAGCTCCCCGAGGAAGTGGACGAGGTTGAAGGTGAAGCTGTCGTAGTTGTCGATGAGCAGGATCATGGCCGCCCCACTTCGGCCCAGGGCAGGGGGCTGGTCAAGCCGGACGGGCGGGACTCAGCCCTCCGCCCGGCGCGGCGCGGCAGCGGCGAAGCGCACGGCCTCCTCGGCCGCGCGGAACAGGGCGCGGGCCTTCTGCCGCGTCTCTTCCTCCTCCGAGGCGGGGTCGCTGTCCGCCACCACCCCGGCGCCCGCCTGGACGTACATGGTCCCGTCCTTCACCACGGCCATGCGGAGGCCGATGCAGGTGTCCATGCCGCCATCCCCGCCGAAATAGCCGAAGCAGCCCGCGTAGACGCCGCGGCGGGAGGGCTCCAGCTCCTCGATGATCCCCATGGCCCGCACCTTCGGCGCGCCGGAGAGGGTGCCGGCGGGGAAGCCGGCCATCAGGGCGTCCAGCGCCGTCAGCCCGGGCCGGAGACGGCCCTGCACCTCGGAGCTGATGTGCATGACCTGGGAATAGCGCTCGATCCCGAACTGGGCGGTGACCTTCACGCTGCCGATTTCCGCAACCCGGCCGACGTCGTTCCGGCCGAGGTCGATCAGCATCAGGTGCTCCGCCCGCTCCTTCGGATCGGCCAGGAGCTCCCTCTCCAGCGCCAGGTCCTCCTCCGGCGTGGCGCCGCGGCGGCGGGTGCCGGCCAGGGGACGCACGGTCACCACCCCGTCACGCAGGCGCACGAGGATTTCCGGGCTCGCGCCCGTGGCCGCGAAGCCGCCGAAGTCGAAATGGAACAGGAAGGGCGCGGGGTTCAGGCGGCGCAGCGCCCGGTAGAGGGCAAAGGGCGGCAGGGCGAAGGGGGCCTGGAAGCGCTGGCTGGGCACCACCTGGAACACGTCGCCGGCGGCCACGTATTCCTTGGCGCGCTCCACCAGGGCCATGAAGCCCTCCCGCGTGAAGTTGGAGGTCGGCGTCCCCGGGGCGGGCAGGGCGGCCGGCGGGGCGGGGCGGGGCACGGGGCGGTCCAGCGCCGCCTCCGCCTCGTCCAGCCGGGCCTGGGCGGCCTCGTAGGCGTCCCGGGCCGTCTCGCCCTTGTCGGCATAGACCGGGGCGCAGAGCGTCAGGATGTCCCGCACGTGATCGAAGACGGCAATCAGGGTCGGGCGGCCGAGGATCGCCTCGGGGATGCCCAGCAGGTCCGGGTTTTCCGCCGGCAACCTCTCCATCTGCCGGACCATGTCGTAGCCAAGATACCCGAACAGGCCGGCGGCACAGGGTGGCAGCCCGGCCGGCATTTCCATGCGGCAGGCCGTAATCAGGGCCCGAAGGCTGTCCAGCGGCGCCGCTTCCTCCGGTACGAAGGCGTGCGGGGCGGCGAGGGCGTGGCGGTTCACCTCCGCCCGGCCGCCCCGGCAGCGCCAGATCAGGTCCGGGGCGAGGCCGATCGCGGAGTAGCGGCCGCGGCTCTGCCCGCCCTCCACGCTCTCCAGCAGGAAGGTGTTGGGCCGCCCTTCCGCGAGCTTGAGGAAGGCGCCGACGGGGGTGTCGAGGTCCGCGACGCGTTCCCGGAACACCACCTGGCCGCGGCCGGCGGCATGGGCGGCGGCGAAGGCGGCGTAGCCCTCGGCGTTGGTCCCGATGGGGTTCATCGCGCCGCCACCTGGTCCATCAGGGCCTCGTTGATCTTGACCTCGGCGCGGGCGCGCAGGGCGGCGGCGAACTGGGCCTCCAGGTCCTCCTGCATCGCCTGCTCCACCTCGGTCTTGGCGCGGGTCACGGCCTCGGGGCTCGCCTCGGCGGGGAGGATCTCCACCAGCTTCGCCACGGCGAAGCCGGCGGCCGTGGTGGCCATGGTCACCTCGCCGGGCTTCAGGGTGAAAAGTGCGGGCAGAAGCTCCGCGGGGATGCCGCCGGCCGCAGGGCCCTCGGCGTCGCGGGTGGCGGGGCCCATGCGGACCGGCTCCACCCCGGCCTCCTTCGCGGCTTCCGTGAAGTCCTTGCCGCCCTGGCCGTTATTTCCCTGGGCGGCGGACATCAGGGCGGTGGCCCGCTCCTCCTGCGCGCGGCGGCGGGCGTCGAGCGTCCAGGCGCGGCGCACCTCGGCCTCGACGGAGGCGAAGGGGCGCAGCGCGGCGGGGATGGCGTTGGAAACGTCCATTGCGGCGAAGGCCTGGCCCACTTCCGCCACCCGCGGGCCGGAGCCGGCGGGGTTGGCGAAGATCGCCTCGATCAGCGCGGCGCGGGCGGCGGGGCCGCCGGGCAGGGCCACGGGGCGGCCGTCCTGGCCATTGCCCTGGCGGTCCAGCGTCACGCGCGTGGACTCCAGGTCAAAGCGCTTCGCCGCCTCCTCCACCGTGGCGCCGCCGGAGAGCGCGTCCTCCAGCTTGTTCGCCTCCTCGAAGGAGAGGTCGGCGGCCTTCTCGCGCGCCAGGGTCTCGCGGGTCTGGGCGCGGAGGGTCTCCATCGGGATCTCCGCGGCGGCCTGGATGGCGGTGACCTTCATCACGTGCCAGCCGAAGGGGCTCTGGATCGGCTCGCTCACGCCGCCCTGGGGCAGGGCGAAGACGGCGCTAGCAATGTTCTCCACGGGCATCTCCGCGCGGGTCACCGCGCCCATCTCCAGCGCGGCGCCGCCGGCGGCGACCGCCTGGGCCGTGATCGCCTCGAGGTTCGCGCCGCCGGTCCAGGCCGTGCGGATGGCGTCCGCCGCCTCCTTCGTCTTCACAAGCGCCTGCTCCACGGTGCGGCGCTCCGGGGCGCCGCTGCGCTCGCGCTGGGCCTCTAGCCCGGCGTCGATCTCGGCCTCGGAGACCTCGACCTTCGGCAGCAGGATCTCGGCGGAGAGCAGGGCGACGGCGGCCTCGCGATACTCGGGGGAGGAGAACTGCGCGGGGTTGTTCTCGTGGAAGCGTTCCAGCTGCGCCTGGGTCGGCTCAGGAACCTCCGGGGCGGTGAGGAGGGGGAACTCCGCCACTTCCGCCACGCGCCTCTCCCCGGCGAAGGCGGCCAGGAGCTTCGTCAGCGTCTCCGGGGCGCGGGCGCCGGCGCGCACGGCGCCCACCAGCTGCTGGCGCTGCAGGTCGGAGACGACGAGGCGGGTGAAGTCGGCCTCGGTCATGTCGTTCTGGCGCATGAACTGCTGGAGGAGGAACGGGCTGAACTGGCCATCGGCGCCGCGGAAGGCGGGGATGGAGAAGGTATAGGCCCGCACGGCATCCACGGAGGCGGCGACGCCAAGGCGGCGGGCCTCCCGGTCCTGCGCGCGGGAGGCGATGAGGTTGTCCAGCGCCCGCCGGGCCACGGCCTGGCGGAAGGCCTCGTTCGGCTCGAAGCGCGGGCCGAGCTGGCGCTGCAGGCGCTGCGTCTCCCGCCGGGCGGCGGTCTGGGCTTCCGCCAGCTCGATCGGGTCGCCACCCACCCGGGCCACGGCATTGTCCCGGCCGAAGTTGCGGATGGTGTCCTCGATCCCCCAGACCGCGAAGGACAGCACCAGCAGGACGAAGAGGCCCCTGGCGAACCAGGTGCCGGCGAGGCGGCGGAACGCGGTGATCATGGTGGCGGCGGGCCCTGCTGGGGGAAGTTCGGACATGGGGCGGTAGCCCATCCCGGTACGGTTGCCAAACCTCGATCCGCCCGATAGGCGGCGTTGAAACGCGCCGTTGCACCAGGAGAGCCCATGACCCCCGGAGTCCGCCCCCTCATCGCCGGCAACTGGAAGATGAACGGCACGCTGCGGGACGCCGCGGCCCTGGCCGAGGGGGTGCGGGCCGGGCTGGACCGGGCGCCGAACGCCGACCTGCTGATCTGCCCGCCCTTCCTGCACCTTCACGTCGCCGCCGCCTCCATGGGCTGGAAGCCCGTGGCGATCGGCGGGCAGGACTGCTCGGCGGAGGCGAACGGGGCCCATACCGGCGACGTCTCGGCCGCCATGCTGGCGGATGCCGGCTGCGGCTTCGTCATCCTCGGCCATTCCGAGCGCCGGGCGGATCACGGGGAGACGGACGCGCAGGTCCAGGCCAAGGCCCGGGCGGCGATCGAGGCGGGGCTGATCCCCGTGGTCTGCGTGGGCGAGACGGAGGCCCAGCGCGACGCCGGGGAGGCGGAGCCGGTGGTTGCGGCGCAGATCGCCGGGTCCCTGCCGCCTGACTTCGCGCGGGCGAAGGGGGTGGTGGCCTATGAGCCGGTCTGGGCGATCGGCACGGGGCGGACCCCGACCGAGGCCGACATCTCCGCCATGCACGGAAGGATGCGCGCCGAGCTCGTGGCGCTGTTCCCCGGGCAGGGGGAGACGACGCGCCTACTCTACGGCGGCTCCGTGAAGCCCTCCAACGCCGTTTCCATCCTGGCCCTTCCGAATGTGGACGGGGCCCTGGTGGGGGGCGCCAGCCTGAAGGCCGACGACTTCCTGGCCATCGCCGCCGCCGTTTCCGCCTGAATCCCTTCCCCCCGCACCCGTTACGGGGCTAGAAGCCGGGAATCATGACCACCGTCCTCCTCGTCCTGCACTTCTTCGTCGCCGCCGCCCTGATCGGGGTCGTGCTGCTGCAGCGCAGCGAGGGCGGGGGGCTGGGCATCGGCTCCTCCCAGGGCATGGGCAACTTCATGTCCGGCCGGGGTACGGCGAACCTGCTCACGCGGGCCACGGCCGTGCTGGCCACGATCTTCATGGCGCTGGCGCTGGCGCTTGGGCTGCTGAACCAGGGGACCGGGCGGCAGCGCTCCCTCTTCGATTCGCCGCCCGCCGCGACCGCTCCGGCCCTGCCGGCGGCACCCGTCGCGCCGGCCGCACCCTCGGTCCCGACCAACTAAGCCACTGTAGCAAAGGCGGCCCCGTTCAAGCCGGGGTCGCGCATGGCACTCACGCGTCCGTGGCCCCTGGCCGCGGCGCCATCACGCTCGTTATAAGGGACCCCCATGACGCGGTACGTATTCATCACCGGCGGCGTGGTCTCTTCCCTCGGAAAAGGCATTGCCGCAGCTTCCCTGGCTGCGCTCCTGCAGGCGCGTGGCCACACGGTCCGCATGCGAAAGCTGGACCCCTACCTCAACGTCGATCCGGGCACGATGAGCCCGTATCAGCACGGCGAGGTCTTCGTGACCGATGACGGGGCGGAAACCGACCTCGATCTCGGCCACTACGAGCGCTTCACCGGGGTGCATGCCAACCAGGCCGATGCCTGGACCTCCGGGCGCATCTACTCCGAGGTGATCGCGAAGGAGCGGCGCGGGGAGTATCTGGGCGGGACCGTCCAGGTGATCCCGCATATTACGGATGCCATCAAGGAAGGCATCACCAGCGGGGTCGAGGATTACGACTTCGTCCTGGTCGAGGTCGGCGGCACGGTGGGTGATATCGAGAGCCTTCCCTTCCTCGAGGCGCTGCGGCAGCTGGCGAACGAGCTGGGGCCGCGCAACGCCCTGTTCGTCCATCTGACGCTCGTGCCCTGGATCGCTTCCGCCGGCGAGCTGAAGACGAAGCCGACGCAGCACAGCGTGAAGGAGCTGCTGGGCTTGGGCATCCAGCCGCAAATCCTGCTCTGCCGCTGCGACCGTCCGATCCCGGAGAACGAGCGACGCAAGATCGCCAGCTTCTGCAACGTGCGGCCGGAGAGCGTGATTCCCGCGCTGGACGCCACCAGCATCTACGCCGTGCCGCTGCAGTACCATGACGAGGGCCTGGACCGGGAAGTGCTGCGGCACTTCGACATGTCTGTCTACGGGGAGCCGGACCTTTCCCGCTGGCGGAAGATCGTCAACTCCCTCCAGCACCCGGAGGGCGAGGTGACCGTCGCGGTCGTCGGCAAGTACATGTCGCTGCTCGACGCCTATAAGTCACTCGGCGAGGCGCTGACCCATGGCGGCATCGCGCACAACGTGAAGGTGAAGCTGGACTGGGTCGACAGTTCCATCTTCGAGGGTGAGGGCGCGACGAAGCGGCTGGAGGGGGTGCACGGCATTCTCGTGCCCGGCGGCTTCGGCGAGCGCGGCAGCGAGGGCAAGATCCGCGCTGTGCAGTTCGCGCGGGAGCGGAACGTGCCCTTCCTCGGCATCTGCTTCGGCATGCAGATGGCGGTGGTGGAGGCGGCGCGGCACCAAGCCGGCCTGCCCGGCGCTTCCTCGACGGAGTTCGGGCCCTGCGAGGATCCCGTGGTGGGGCTGCTGACGGAGTGGAAGCGCGGCAACCAGGTGGAGAAGCGCGAGGAAGGCGGCGACCTCGGCGGCACCATGCGGCTGGGCTCCTATCCCTCCCTGCTGGCCGAGGATTCACTCGTCCGCTCCATCTATGACGGCAAGCCCGAGATCATGGAGCGCCACCGCCACCGCTACGAGGTGAACGTGAACTACCGCGAGAAGCTGGAGGCCACCGGCCTGCGCTTCTCCGGCATGTCGCCGGACGGCGTGCTGCCGGAGATCGTGGAGCGACCGGACCATCCCTGGTTTCTCGGCGTGCAGTATCATCCGGAGCTGAAGTCCAAGCCCTTCGAGCCGCACCCGATCTTCGCGGGCTTCGTCGGGGCGGCCGTGCGGCAGGCGCGGCTGGTCTGAAAACTGGCGAGCACCCGGCGTGAATGACGGTCATTTCCGTCAAGCGTTGTTCGCCGGGTCCGCCTTCACCTAACTCCTCGGCAGGCCCGCCGCTCCGGCCGGCCGCCAGTCAAGGGTGAAGCGCGATGGCGAAGGTCCTGGTTCTCTACTACTCCACCTACGGGCACATCGAGGCGATGGCGGAGGCCGTGGCCGAGGGCGCGCGGGCCGTGCCCGGCACCACCGTGGACATCCGCCGCGTGCCGGAGCTGGTGCCGGAGGAGATCGCCCGGAAGTCCCACTACAAGATGGACCAGGCGGCACCGATCGCCACCGTGGACGAGCTGCCCGCCTACGACGCCATCATCATCGGCACGCCCACCCGTTACGGGAACATGGCGTCCCAGATGAAGAACTTCCTGGACCAGACGGGCGGCCTCTGGGCCCGCGGCGCCTTCAATGGGAAGGTGGGATCCTGCTTCACCTCCACCGCCAGCCTCCATGGCGGGCAGGAGAGCACGATTCTCGCGACGAACAACGTGCTGTACCACCTGGGCATGGTGATCGTCGGTCTACCCTATTCCTACGCCCCGCTGCAGGACGTGACGAAGGTGCAGGGCGGGACGCCCTATGGCGCGAGCACCGTGGCGGGCGGCGACGGCAGCCTGAAGCCCACGCCGGACGACCTGGGGGCGGCGCGCTTCCAGGGTGAGCACGTGGCACGGATCGCGGCCAAGCTGGCAGCCTGAACGCAAATGGGGGAGGCCGCGCGGTCCTCCCCCGGCGCGAAGAGTTGATCCGGACGACCCGCCAGGGTTGTTGGCCGGTTTGACGCCTTGCTTGAGGGCGGCCCGGATCAGTGCTTAGAACTTGCCCCAACGGAAGCGGGCCAGTTCTCGACAAGTGTCCATATGAACCCGGCAAGACCATCCCTCGCCTCGGATTCTTACGAGCTGCTGATCCAGGGCGTGGTGGACTACGCGATTTACATGCTGGACCCCACCGGGGTGGTGGTGAGCTGGAATCCCGGCGCGGAGCGGATCAAGGGCTACGCGGCCGAGGAGGTGATCGGCACCAGCTTCTCCCGCTTCTACACGGAGGAGGACCGGGCTGTCGGCATGCCCGACCGGGCGCTGCGGACCGCCGTCGAGGAGGGGCGCTTCACCGCCGAGGCCTGGCGGATCCGCAAGGACGGCAGCCGGTTCTGGGCGATGGTGGTGATCGACCCGATCCGCAGGGGCGGCGCGCTGATCGGCTTCGCCAAGGTCACGCGCGACATGACGGAGCAGCGCGCGGCCCAGATGGAGGCGCTGGAGACGGAGCGGCGCTTCCGCTTGCTGGTCCAGGGCGTGCACGATTACGCCATCTACATGCTGGGGCCGGAGGGCCAGGTCACCAACTGGAATACCGGGGCGGAGCGGATCAAGGGCTACGCGGCCGGGGAGATCGTCGGCCAGCACTTCTCCCGCTTCTACACGGAGGAGGACGCGGCGGCCGGAGTGCCGCACCGGGCGCTGGAGACCGCGCGAAGAGAGGGGCGCTACGAGGCCGAGGGCTGGCGGCGCCGCAAGGACGGCACCCGCTTCTGGGCCGGGGTGGTGATCGACGCCATCCGCGACGAGGCGGGAGAGCTGATCGGCTTCGCCAAGGTGACGCGCGACCTCACGGAGCGGCGCGAGACCCAGATCCAGCTGGAGCAGTCCCGGGAGCAGCTGTTCCAGGCGCAGAAGATGGAGGCGCTGGGGCAGCTGACGGGTGGGCTGGCGCACGACTTCAACAACATGCTGGCCGGTATTTCCGGCAGCCTGGAACTGCTGCGGACGCGGATCGCCGAGGGACGGGTGGGGGAGGCGGACCGTTACATCGCCGCCGCCCTCGGCGCCTCGAGCCGCGCCGCGGCGCTGACCCACCGGCTCCTGGCATTCGCGCGCCGCCAGACCCTGGACCCGAAGCCGACGGATGCGCACCGCCTCATCGAGGACATGGGGGAACTGGTCCAGCGCACCGTGGGGCCGGCCATCGAAGTGCGGAAGGCGCTCCAGCCGGACCTCTGGGTGACGCTCTGCGACCCGAACCAGCTCGAGAACGCACTGCTGAACCTGTGCATCAACGCCCGCGACGCGATGCCGGAAGGCGGCACGCTGACGGTGGGGACCGAGAACCTGTCCCTGGCGGTGGAGGCGGCGCAGGCGCGGGGGCTGCTTCCCGGCGACTATGTTTCGGTCAACGTGAGCGACACCGGGGTCGGGATGGCGCCGGAGGTGCTGGAGCGGGCTTTCGACCCCTTCTTCACCACCAAGCCGCTGGGGCAGGGGACGGGCCTTGGTCTTTCCATGGTCTATGGCTTCGCCCGGCAGTCGGGCGGGCAGGTACGGATCCGCTCGGCCCCGGGGGAGGGCACGGCGATCACCATCCAACTGCCCCGGCACCTCGCGGCCCTTGAGACGGACGAGGCCGCCGCCGGGCCCGGCGAGTCGCCGCGGGCGCGCGCCGGCGAGACGGTGCTGATCGTGGACGACGAGGAGACCGTCCGCATGCTGGTCGCGGAGGTGCTGCAGGACCTCGGCTACACGGCGCTGGAGGCGGCGGACGGTCCCTCCGGCCTGGAGATCCTGCGGTCCTCTCGTCGGATCGACCTGCTGGTGACCGATGTGGGCCTGCCGGGAGGGCTCAACGGGCGGCAGCTGGCGGATGCCGCGCGCACGGTCCGGCCGGGGCTTCGGGTGCTGTTCATCACAGGTTATGCCGAGACCGCGGCGGTGGGCGACCGGCTGGATCCGGGGATGCATGTGATGACCAAGCCCTTCGGGATGGAAGCCCTGGCGACCCGCATCAAGGCGATCATCGCGGGGGGCTGAGGGACGCCCCCGTGCGGGGTTCCCCCATCCGGCGCCCCTTGCAGTGCGGGGCGCAGGGCCTTATCGCCCCGGCAACGTCCCCGCAAAGCCGGAGCCAGCCATGTCCGCCATTTCCGACATCATCGCCCGCGAGGTCCTCGACAGCCGCGGCAACCCGACGGTGGAGGTGGAGGTGGTGCTGGACAGCGGCGCTATCGGCCGCGCCATCGTCCCCTCCGGCGCCTCCACCGGCGCGCATGAGGCGGTGGAGCTGCGCGACGGCGACAAGTCCCGCTACGGCGGCAAGGGCGTGCTGAAGGCCGTGGCGAACGTGGAGGGCGAGATCTTCGACGCGCTGTCCGGGCTGGACGCCACCGACCAGGTGAAGATCGACGAGACGATGATCGAGTTGGACGGCACGCCGAACAAGGCGCGGCTCGGCGCGAACGCCATCCTCGCCGTGTCGCTGGCGAATGCGAAGGCGGCCGCGGAGCATTACGGGCTGCCGCTCTACCGCTATGTCGGCGGCACCTTCGCGCGCACGCTGCCCGTGCCGATGATGAACATCATCAACGGCGGCCAGCACGCGGACAATCCGATCGACATCCAGGAGTTCATGGTCATGCCGGTGGCCGCCGGCACGATGGCGGACGCGGTGCGGATCGGCGCCGAGGTGTTCCACGCGCTGAAGAAGAAGCTGCACGACGCCGGCCACGCGACCAATGTGGGCGACGAGGGCGGCTTCGCGCCGAACCTGAAGAGCGCCGAGGAGGCGCTGGACTTCATCGCCGCCGCCTGCGAGGCCGCCGGCCACCGGGTGGGCGAGGACATCATGTTCGCCCTCGATTGCGCCTCCACCGAGTTCTTTCGTGACGGCACCTACGACATGGAGGGCGAGGGGAAGAAGCTCGACTCCGCCGGCATGGTGGACTACCTCGCCGCGCTCGTCGGGAAGTACCCCATCGTCTCGATCGAGGACGGCATGTCCGAGGATGACTGGGCGGGCTGGAAGCTGCTGACGGATCGCCTGGGCGACCGGGTGAACCTCGTCGGCGACGATCTGTTCGTGACCAATCCGGAGCGGCTGCGGCAGGGGATCGACAAGGGCGTCGGCAACGCCATCCTGGTGAAGGTGAACCAGATCGGCTCCCTGACGGAGACGCTGGACGCCGTGGAGACCGCGCACCGCGCCGGCTACAAGGCGGTTATGTCCCACCGCTCCGGCGAGACGGAGGACGCGACGATCGCCGACCTCGCGGTGGCGACCAATTGCGGCCAGATCAAGACGGGCTCGCTGTCCCGCTCCGACCGACTCGCGAAGTACAACCAGCTGATCCGAATCGAGCAGGGCCTCGGGAGCGCGGCGCGCTACGCGGGCCGCAACGTGCTGCCGAAGGGGCGCTGAGCGGGGCTGGACGGGGCCGCGCGCCCCCCAGGACGCGGCGTGCGCGCAACGTCCACAGCTAATTCCGCAACCCTGGCCTGAATGACCTTGCGCCGCAGCGTCGCGACCATTCTACTCGCGGCCAGGGGATCATTCCGATCGGCCTAAGCTCTTCGGGGGAGGGGCAGTTGGCTTTCTTAAGGGGGGTGAAGCGCCGGGCTCAGGCCTTGGTTCTTCCGACTATCTTCTTTGCGCTGTGTGGATACTTCGCGCACCACGCCATCCACGGGACGCGCGGGCTGATTGCCCGCGATACCCGCAATGCCGAGATTTCCGCCGCACGGATCGTGCTGGCGGAAGCCGAGGCGGAGCGGGACGCCATGGAGCGGAAGGTGGCCGGCCTGCGGGCCGAGCACCTGGACCGCGATATGCTGGAGGAGCGCGCCCGCGCCCTGCTCAACGTGGTGGCCAAGGACGAGATCATCGTACCCTACGCACCGAACCGCCGCCTCTTCTGAGGCGGGGATGGGCAGGGCTTCCGGACGGCGTAGCGGGGTTCCGCTGCGCCGTTTGGCGTTCCCGGGCCTGTCGTTGCGTCTTCGGTGCGGATATTCGCGATGTTGCAACGCAACATCAATGACTTAGCTGAGTCTTGTAGCTTGCTGATCCCGGGCGCCAACCGTATCTGCCGGTAGAAGACGGCCTCCTCGGCCGACTTTGAACGCAGGAGCACTCCCATGGCCCTCGGGATCGACAGCGCGGCGAAGCGCCGCGGGAACGGCAAGGATTCGCCGCCCTCCGCCGGCCACAACCAGGACGTCCTCGCCAAGGCTTATCGCGAGATGCTGCTGATCCGGCGCTTCGAGGAGAAGGCGGGCCAACTCTACGGCATGGGCCTGATTGGCGGCTTCTGCCACCTCTACATCGGCCAGGAGGCCGTGGTGGTGGGCATGCAGATGACTCTGAAGGAGGGCGACCAGGTCATCACCTCCTACCGTGACCACGGCCACATGCTGGCCACCGGCATGGAGGCCCGCGGCGTGATGGCGGAACTGACCGGGCGCATCGGCGGCTACTCCAAGGGCAAGGGCGGGAGCATGCACATGTTCTCCCGCGAGAAGGGCTTCTACGGCGGCCACGGCATCGTGGCGGCGCAGGTGCCGCTCGGCCTCGGGCTCGCTTTCCACAACTGGTACAAGGAGAACGGGCAGGTCGCGCTCGCCTATTTCGGCGAGGGTGCCTCCAACCAGGGCCAGGTGTTTGAAAGCTTCAATTTGGCGGCCCTGCTGAAGCTGCCCTGCATCTTCATCATCGAGAACAACCGCTACGGCATGGGCACGAGCGTGGAGCGCGCCTCCGCCTCCAAGGACCTGTCGCAGAACGGCGCGCCATGGGGCATCCCGGGCGAGAAGGTGAACGGCATGGACGTGCTGGCGGTGAAGGAGGCCGGCGAGCGCGCCGTGGCCCACTGCCGCGAGGGCAAGGGCCCCTACCTGCTGGAGATGCAGACCTATCGCTACCGCGGCCACTCCATGTCCGACCCCGCGAAGTACCGCACACGCGAGGAGGTGCAGGGGATGCGCGACAAGAGCGACCCGATCGAGCAGGTCCGCAAGGTGCTGCTGGAGCAGGGCCGCTCGGAAGCCGACCTGAAGGCCGTGGATGACGAGATCAAGGCGATCGTGCTGGATGCGGCGGAGTTCGCGCAGTCCAGCCCGGAGCCCGACGAATCCGAACTCTGGACCGATGTGGTGCTTCCCAGCCCGGTCGATGCCCAGTCCATGAAGATGGAGACCCGCTGAGATGGGCGCGACGATCCTGATGCCCGCCCTCTCTCCGACGATGACGGAGGGCAAGCTCAGTCGCTGGCTGAAGAAGGAGGGCGATGCGGTCCGGTCCGGCGACGTGCTGGCCGAGATCGAGACCGACAAGGCCACCATGGAGGTCGAGGCCGTTGACGAGGGGACGATCACGAAGATCCTCGTCCCTGAGGGCACCGAGGGCGTGCAGGTGAACGCCGCCATCGCCGAGCTCGATGGTGGCGACGGCGGTTCGACCGCCCGTGCGGGCGATGGCGCGACGCCGCCCGCCGAGCAGGGCAGCAAGGCCGCCTCCGTGCAGCTGCCGGAGTCCAACGCGACCCAGCATGGCGGCGATGTCGCCAAGGTGGCCAAGCAGGCCGAGGATTATGGCCAGGTCTCTGCCCGCGGTGCGGAACGGCGCGAGGGCGTGGCGGCGGAGGCGAAGTCCACCGAGCAGCCCGAGAAGGATTGGGGGCCGACGAAGCCGACCACGGTCCGCGAGGCGCTGCGCGACGCGATGGCGCTCGAGATGCGCGCCGATCCGGACGTGTTCCTGATGGGCGAGGAGGTCGCGCAATACCAGGGCGCTTACAAGATCTCCCAGGGCCTGCTGGACGAGTTCGGCCCGAAGCGCGTGCTGGACACGCCGATCACGGAGTACGGCTTCACAGGCATGGCCGTGGGCGCGGCGCTTGCGGGGCTGAAGCCCATCGTCGAGTTCATGACCTTCAACTTTTCGATGCAGGCCATCGACCACATTATCAATTCGGCTGCGAAGACGCTCTACATGTCCGGCGGTCAGCTCGGTTCGCCGATCGTGTTCCGCGGCCCGAACGGCGCCGCGGCCCGCGTGGCGGCGCAGCACAGCCAGGACTACACCTCCTGGTACGCGCACGTGCCCGGGCTGAAGGTGCTCGCGCCCTGGTCGGCGGCGGATGCGAAGGGGCTGCTGCGGGCCGCGATCCGCGACCCGAACCCCGTCGTCTTCCTTGAGAACGAGATCCTCTACGGCCAGACCTTCGAATGCCCGACGGCGGACGACTTCATCCTGCCGATCGGCAAGGCGAAGGTCGAACGCCAGGGCAAGGACGTCACCATCGTCGCCTACTCCATCATGGTGGGGTTGGCGATGCAGGCCGCGGAGGAGATGGCCAAGGCCGGGATCGACGCGGAGGTGATCAACCTCCGCAGCATCCGGCCGCTGGACACCGAGACGATCCTCGCCTCCGTGCGGAAGACCAACCGCCTCGTCACGGTCGAGGAAGGCTGGGCCTTCGCGAATGTCGGCGGCGAGGTGGCGATGCAGGTGATCGAGGGCGCCTTCGACTACCTGGACGCGCCCCCGGTCCGCGTGGCCGGCGTCGACGTGCCGATGCCCTATGCGGCCAACCTCGAGAAGCTCGCGCTGCCCACGGTGGCGCAGGTGGTCGAGGCGGCGCGCAAAGTCACCTACAAGTAAGGGGCGGGTCCGATGGCCACCAACATCCTGATGCCCGCCCTGTCCCCGACGATGACGGAGGGGACGCTCGCCCGCTGGCTCAAGAAGGAGGGCGAGGCGGTGAAGTCCGGCGACGTGATCGCCGAGATCGAGACCGACAAGGCCACGATGGAGTTCGAGGCCGTGGATGAGGGCATCCTCGGCAAAATACTCGTGCCGGACGGGACCGAGGGCGTGAAGGTCAACCAGCCCATCGGCATCATGGTGGAGGAAGGAGAGGCCGTTCCGTCAGGCGACGGCGCTTCCGCACCGGCCGCCAAGCCGGGCGGCGATGTCGGCCCGAACCCCTCTCCCTCCGGCAGCCCGGCGCTGGAGGCCGTGCAGGCCGCCGGCGGCAAGGTTGCGGGGGCGGCGGAGCAGCCGGTCTCCGCGCCCGTGCCCTCGGGTGGGAACCAGCCGGCTCCGGCCGCCGCGCCGTCCTCGGGCGGGCAGGGCGGGCGGGTCTTCGCCTCGCCGCTGGCTCGCCGCATGGCGGAGCAGGCCGGGGTCGATCTGGGCTCGGTGAAGGGCTCCGGCCCGAACGGGCGGATCGTGAAGGCGGACATCGAGGCGGCTCAGGCCTCCGGTGGCTCCGCGCCGAAGCCGGCTGCCGCGCCGCAGGCCCAGCCTGCCGCCGCCGCTCCGGTCGAAGCGCTGAAGCCGGCGCCCAAGCCGTCCGCGCCGATCATCACGGCCCCGCACAAGGTCGTCCCGCACTCCTCCATGCGGAAGGTCATCGCGCGCCGCCTCTCCGAGGCGAAGCAGACGATCCCGCACTTCTACGTCTCCATCGACGTGGAGCTGGACGCGCTGATGAAGCTGCGCGCCGACCTGAACGCGCGCTCTCCGAAGGATGGTGCCGGGGCCTACAAGCTCTCGGTGAACGACCTGGTGATCAAGGCGGCCGCCGCCACGCTGCGGAAGCTGCCGAACACCAACGCGTCGTGGACCGACGAGGGCATGGTGATCTACGACGACGTGGACATCAGCATCGCCGTCTCCATTCCGGACGGGCTGATCACGCCGATCATCCGCAAGGCCGATCAGAAGGGGCTGGCCACCATCTCCACGGAGATGAAGGACCTCGCCGCCCGCGCCAAGTCCGGCAAGCTGAAGCCGGAGGAGTTCCAGGGCGGCGGCTTCTCCATCTCGAACATGGGCATGTTCGGGGTGTCCAACTTCTCGGCCATCATCAACCCGCCGCAGGCCGGCATCCTGGCCGTGTCCGCCGGCGAGAAGCGGGCGGTGGTGAAGGGTGACCAGGTCGTCATCGCCACGGTGATGACCGTGACGCTCTCGGTCGATCACCGCGCCATCGACGGCGCGCTGGCGGCGGAGTGGGTCTCGACCTTCAAGTCGATCGTGGAAGATCCCCTGAGCCTGATGCTGTGAGTGAGGAGCGGCGCTTCACCCTGAGGGACGCCACCCCGGCCGATCTGCCGGAGGTGGTGCGCCTCGTCCGCGAGCTCGCCGATTACGAGCGCATGCTGGACGAGGCGGTGGGGACGGAGGAGGACTTCCGCGCCCTGCTCTTCGGGGAGAAGCCGCTGCTCCACGCCGTGCTGGCGGAGGTGGATGGCCGCGTGGTCGGGCAGGCGCTGTGGTTCAACAACGTCAGCACCTTCACCGGCAAGCCCGGGATCTACCTGGAGGACATCTTCGTCGAGCCCGGCCATCGCGGCCTGGGCATCGGCGGCGCCTTCTTCCGCCACCTCGCCCGGCGCGCGGTGGCGGAGGGCTGGACGCGGATGGACTGGCAGGTGCTGGACTGGAACGAGCCCTCCATCGGCTTCTACCGCGGCCTGGGTGCGGAGACGAAGGGCGAGTGGGTCGGCCAGCGCCTGAGTGGCCAGGCCCTCAAGGATCTGGCCGCGTGACTTCGGCGGGGCGACCCGCCACCTAAGACGCAATCGGCGCATGGGCGCCACGGAGGAGGCCCGCATGGCCGACCAGTTCGATCTCGTGGTGGTGGGCGGCGGCCCCGGCGGCTACGTGGCCGCCATCCGCGCCGCGCAGCTGAAGATGAAGGTCGCGCTGGTGGAGCGCGAGAACCTCGGTGGCATCTGCCTCAACTGGGGCTGCATTCCGACGAAGGCGCTGCTGCGCGCCAGCGAGATCAACCACCTGCTGCACACGCTGGATGCCTATGGCTTCGCGGCCGACAACATCCGCTTCGATTTCCAGAAGGTGATCAAGCGGTCCCGTGCCGTGGCGGGGCAGCTCTCCGGCGGCGTTAAGGGGCTGCTGAAGAAGAACAAGGTCACCGTCTATGACGGCCACGCCAAGCTCGCCGGCCCCGGCAAGCTGGCCGTGACGAAGGACGGCAAGGCCGTGGCCGAGCTAGCCGCCAAGAACATCATCCTCGCCACCGGCGCCCGTGCCCGGGTGCTGCCGGGGATGGAGCCGGACGGGAAGCTGATCTGGTCCTACCGCGAGGCGCTGGTGCCGGACGCCATGCCGAAGTCGCTGATTGTGATCGGATCGGGCGCCATCGGCAGCGAGTTCGCGAGCTTCTACCTCAACATGGGCGCCCAGGTGACGCTGATCGAGGTGATGGACCGCATCCTGCCGGTGGAGGATGCGGAGATCAGCACCTTCGTGCAGAAGTCCTTCGCGAAGCAGAAGATGAACGTCCTCACCTCGGCCAAGATCGGCAAGATCACGAAGAACGGGGATTCCGTGACCGTCTCCGTCGAGGCAGGCGGCAAGACCCAGGAGATCACGGCGGACCGGATGATCTCCGCCGTCGGCATCGTCGGCAATGTCGAGGAGCTTGGTCTCGAGGGCACGAAGGTGAAGGTCGAGCGCACCCATGTGGTGATCGACGAGATGTGCCGGACAGGGGAGCCGGGGGTCTACGCCATCGGCGACCTGGCCGGCGCCCCCTGGCTGGCCCACAAGGCGAGCCACGAGGCGATCATCTGCGTGGAGCACATCGCGGGGATGCACCCGCACCCGCTGGAGGCGATGAACGTCCCGGGCTGCACCTATTGCCGCCCGCAGGTGGCGAGCGTGGGGCTGACGGAGGCGAAGGCGAAGGAGGCCGGGCACGAGGTCCGGGTCGGGCGCTTCCCGTTCATCGGCAACGGCAAGGCCATCGCCATGGGCGAGCCCGAGGGGCTGGTGAAGACGGTGTTCGACGCCAAGACCGGGGAACTGCTCGGCGCCCATATGGTCGGCCCCGAGGTGACCGAGATGATCCAGGGCTACACCATCGCCCGGACCCTCGAGACCACCGAGGCCGAGCTGATGCACACGATCTTCCCGCACCCCACCGTCTCCGAGGCGATGCACGAGGCCGTCCTTGATGCCTACGGCCGGGTGATCCACATCTAGGGGAGAGATCCCGCACCCCTATCGCCGCGCCCCCCGCCCCGGGGGCGCGGCCGAAGGACAGAATCCATATGACCACCCGCATCCTGGTGGATCACCGCGCCGGCGGCGCCCAGGGGGGCATCCAGGGCGCCAGCCCGGCTGTTGCCGTGCCTGAAGCCGTCGTGCCCGCGCACATCGCCCGGATCGTGCCCAGCGCCGCCGCGGCGCCGCTGCGCCATCCCGAGAAGGCGAACCGGCCGGACAACCCCATCAAGCGCAAGCCGGACTGGATCCGGGTGAAGGCCCCGAACCACCCGATCTATCACGAGACCCGCAACCTGATGCGGGAGCAGAAGCTCGTCACCGTCTGCGAGGAGGCGGCCTGCCCGAATATCGGGGAATGCTGGTCCCAGCGCCACGCGACCATGATGATCATGGGCGAGATCTGCACGCGCGCCTGCTCCTTCTGCAACATCACGACGGGCATGCCGAAGTCCCTGGATACGGATGAGCCGCGCCGGGTTGGCGAGGCGGTGGCGGCGCTCGGCCTCCGCCACGTCGTCATCACATCCGTGGACCGGGACGACCTGAAGGACGGTGGGGCGCAGCATTTCGCCCAGACCATTGCGGCCATCCGCGCCTCGGCGCCGGAGACGACGATCGAGATCCTGACCCCGGACTTCCTGCGCAAGGACGGCGCCCTGGAGGTGGTGGTGGCCGCGCGGCCGGACGTGTTCAACCACAACCTGGAAACGGTGCCCCGTCTCTACACCACCATCCGGCCGGGGGCGCGCTACTTCCACTCGCTCCGCCTGCTGGACGAGGTGAAGCGGCTGGACCCCGGCATCTTCACCAAGTCCGGCGTGATGGTCGGGCTGGGCGAGGCGCGGGGCGAGGTGCTGCAGGTGATGGACGACATGCGCTCCGCCGAGATCGACTTCCTGACGATCGGCCAGTACCTGCAGCCCACGGTGAAGCACGCGGCGGTGGACCGCTTCGTGGAGCCGGCGGAGTTCGAGGACTATGCCCGGCTGGCGCGGGCCAAGGGCTTCCTGCTCGTCTCCGCCACGCCGCTCACCCGCTCCTCCTACCACGCGGACAAGGATTTCGCGGACCTGCGGGCCGCGCGCGACGCCAGGCTGGGTCGCGCCGCCTGACATGCCCACCCATGCCGAGACCAAGCGTCTGCCCTACACGCCGGAGCAGATGTTCGACCTAGTGGCCGACGTGCGCCGCTACCCGGAATTCCTGCCCTGGTGCGTCGGCGCGCATGTGGTCTCGAGGACGGAGAACGAGCTGATCGCGGACCTGACGATCGGCTTCAAGATGTTCCGTGAGACCTTTCGCAGCCGGGTGACGCTGGAGCGGCCGGACCACGTCCATGTGGAGTACCTCACCGGGCCCTTCCGCTACCTGAACAACCACTGGAACTTTGCCCCGATCGAGGGCGGGTCCGAGGTGAGGTTCTTCGTGGACTTCGAGTTCAAGTCGCGCCTGCTGCAAGCCGTGATCGGCACGGTGTTCAACGAGGCGGTGCGGCTCATGGTCCGCGCCTTCGAGCGGCGGGCAATGGTCCTCTACCGGCGGGAGCGGCCGGGCGGGGGGATGGCGGCTCGACCCAGCCCCGGGCCGGGCTAGGCACCTCTGGTCGCCCGGCGTCGCGGCTGGCAAAAGCCACGGCAACCCGACGCGGAGAGCCCCATGGTCCAGATCCCCGAGCGCCCGGCACCGGGCGCCCCGCCCGTCCGCATCAACCTCTACTCCGACACCCAGACCCGCCCCTCCGCCGCCATGAAGGCGGCGATGATGGAGGCCGAGCTGGGCGACGAGCAGCACGGCGACGACCCGACCGTCCACGCCCTCTGCGACCGCATGGCGGCGCTGCTGGGAAAGGAGGCGGCGGTCTTCCTGCCCTCCGGCACCATGGCCAACGTGATCGCCGTGAACGTCCATTGCCGCAACGGCGACGAGGTCCTGGCGCATGAGACGGCGCATATCCTCACGAGCGAGGCGGGCACCCACGCGGCCATCGCGGGGGTTCAGATCCACCCGCTGCGCGGCCCGCGCGGCATGTTTGACGCGGACGCGCTGCGCGCCGCCATCCGCCCGCGCAGCCGCCACTCGCCGGAACAGACGCTGCTGGAGATCGAGCAGACCGCCAATATCGGCGGCGGCGCCGTCTGGCCGCTGGCGACGCTGACGGAACTGACGGGCATCGCGCGCGACCACGGCTGGTCCACGCACATGGACGGCGCCCGGCTGATGAACGCCTGCGTGGCCGCCGGCATCCCCGCGGCCGAGATGTGCGCGGGCTTTGACAGCGTTTGGCTGGACTTCACCAAGGGCCTCGGGGCGCCCCTGGGCGCTGTGCTCGCCGGATCGCAGGAGTTCATTGATCGTGCCTGGCGCTGGAAGCAGCGCCTGGGCGGCTCCATGCGTCAGGCCGGGATCTGCGCGGCGGCATGCCTCTATGCCCTGGACAACAACGTGGACCGGCTGGCGGAGGACCATGCCAACGCCAAGGCCCTCGCGGCCGGGCTGCGGCAGATCGAAGGGGTCGTGGTAGAGGAGCCGGACACCAATCTTGTCTTCTTCGACCCCACCGGTGCTGGCATGGCCCCGGCCGCCCTGCAGGCGGCGCTTCGGGGAGAGGGGATCGCGGTCAGTGGCCTGGGTGGGCGCCTGCGCGCCTGCACCCATCTCGACGTGGACGCCCCGATGATCGAGGCGGCGCTCGGGACTATCCGCCGCCTGCTGCGCGGCTGAGGGCGGGCACCTCGTCCTCCTCGAGCAACGTGCCCAGGGAGTTCCGCTCGATCCGGTAATAGGTGCGGCCGAGCACCCGGCCGCCGATCCCGTCATAGAGGCGGCGGGCCGGCAGGTTCTGCGAGTCCGTCGTCCAGTCCAGGGCGCAGAAGCCACCCTCCTGCACCAGCCGGGCCGCGCAGGCCACCAGGGCGCGCCCGACCCCCCGGCGCCGGGACCGGGCAGAGACGAAAAGGTCGCGGATGTAGAGGGAGCGGCGCAGGTCCGCTGCCGGCAGCATGACGTTCAGGACGCAGGAGCCGATGGCCATGTCCCCGTCCATCGCGAGAAGGGTGCGCGGGTTGAAGCCTTCCGGCGGAAGGGTGCAGAGCTGGCCCGCCGCCACCAGCGCGTCCTCCAGAGGGACTGGAGCTCCATAATAGGCCTGCATCTCGGCCAGGAGTGCGGCCAGTCCCTCGATGTCCGCTGGGCCAGCGGCACGGACGGTCAGCGTCATGTGCGTTGCGCTCGGTCGCGCGCGCCGCCATTGCCGCGGGCCTCGTCCTGTTGCCTCATTCCTTCACCCTTCCCAAGCCCTGGCGCTTCGATTCTCGTCACGCGCGCAATTTTTGCGCGTCTCGCCACCATACCGGGTTTGTGTTGCTGCGGATGCAACAACGCCGTTAATCCCGCCGCATCGCCCTGCATTATGCCCCTTCAACCCGCCCTGAGCTCGGCCAGGGCGAGGAGCAAGGCCGTTTCCACCGTCGCGGCCCGCACCTCATCCCTGTCGCCGGGGAAGTGGCAGCGCCGCACCGCCGAGTCGCCGCCCGCCCGTGCCACGGCGATGTAGACGAGTCCCACCGGCTTCTCCGCGCTGCCGCCGCTCGGCCCCGCGATCCCCGTGGTAGCGATGGCGAGACCCGCTTCGGCCGCGCCCAGCGCACCCTCCGCCATGGCCCGCGCGCACTCCTGGGAGACCGCGCCATGGAGGGTAAGCACCGCCTCCGGCACGCCGAGGAGCCGGGACTTCATCGCGTTGGAGTAAGTGACGAAGCCTCCCTGCACCACGTCGGAGGAGCCGGGCACGGCCGTCAGGGCGGCGGCAACGAGCCCGCCCGTGCAGGACTCGGCCGTCGCGGATGTCAGGCCCCTCTCGCGCAAGGCGGCCAGCAGGGTGGCGGCGAGGTCGATGGTGGCTTGGGGCAGCATCAGCCCATTCCTCCGAAGGAGCGCAGCAGGCCCAGCACGGCGGCGGCCAGCAGCCCGGCCAGGACGTCATCGAGCATCACGCCCAGGGTTCCCCCGCGCCGGTCGGCCCAGCCAACGGGGCCGGGCTTCAGAATGTCGGCGGCACGGAACAGGGCAAAGGCCAGCAGCACCCACCAGAGCGACGTGCCGGCCGGCAGGGCCGCAAGCGTCAGGCACTGCCCGGACGCCTCGTCCGCCACCACCCAGCCCGGGTCCTCCCGCGCTTCCGGCAGGCGGGAGACGGCCCAGAGGCCGGCGAGAGCAAAGGCGATCCCGAGCGCCAGGCAGGGTCCCGGCCCGAGCAACGCGGCGGGTAGCACGACCGCCGATCCCCAGGTGCCGGGCGCCGGGCGCAGCCGGCCGATGCCGCAAAGGCTCGCGACCATCATCGCGGGAGACATCAGGGGATGCGGTCCAGGAAGTCGTCCACGGGGCCGACCAGCTCCGGCTCCTCCAGGGTCGGGGCGTGGCCGGCGCCGGGCAGGGTAACCAGTTCCAGGTCCGGCTTTTCCCGGACCATGGCGCGCACCGTGTCGGCGGCGAGGAACTCGCTCTCCTCGCCCCAGACCAACATGGCGGGCACGGGGCGCAGGCCGCGGAAGACGGGGCCGAGATCGGGCGGCGCGGCGCCCGCCTCCATGGCCTCCGCGATGCGGGTGTCCCAGCGCGGGTGGAGCAGCCCGTCCTCGCCGCGGGCATAGGTCAGGCCGGCGAAATGGCGCCAAGCCTCCTCGTCGGCCAGAGGTATGCGGGGCATGACGGTGCGGAGATAGGCGACGGCCTCGTCGATCCCGGGGAAGCCCGGGTCGTTTCCGGCGAAGCCGCCCACCTGGGAGAGGCCGCGCGGGTCGATCACCGGCCCGATGTCGTTCAGCACCACGCCCCGCAGCAACGTGGGGCGCAGGACCGAGAGGATCATGGCCATGATCCCGCCGAAGGAGGTGCCGACCACCACGGCGCGCGGCAGGTGCAGGGCGGCGCAGGCATCCAGCACGTCGTTCACCGCCCGCTCCGGCCGGTAGCGGGCGATGTCCGCGGCGCGGGCGCTCTCGCCATGGCCCATGTAGTCCAGCGCGACCACGCGGCGCTTGCCGGCGTGGCGCTCCGCGAAGCGGTCGTAGTCGTGGGCGGTGCGCAGGATGCCCGTCAGGCAGAGGAGGGGCGTGCGGCCCTCGTCCCCCGGCCAGTCCAGGGCGTTCAGGACCAGCCCGTCCCGCGCGGCGATGCGCCGCGTCACGGGGTTCATGGGCCGGTCATCCAGGGCTTGAGAGGGTGGGGCAGGGCGGCCGCGGTGGAATCCTGCGCCCGGTAGACCATTACGTTCTCCGTCACCCGCTGCACGTAGTTCCGCGTCTCCGTGAAGGGGATCAACTCGATCCAGTCGATGATATCCGTCCCGCCCTCGCCCGGAGTGCCGTAGGTGCCCAGCCATTCCTGCACCCGCCCCGGGCCCGCGTTGTAGGCCGCGGCGGCGAGGGCGAGATTGCCGCCGAAGCGCGCCAGCTGGTCGGACAGGTACTGCGACCCCAGCCGCATGTTGTGGGCGGGGTCGGAGGTGAGCCATCCCGGCTGGTGGGGGATGCCGAGCTTGCGGGCCACCCCGGCGGCGGTGGCGGGCAGCAGCTGCATCAGCCCGCGCGCATTCGCGCCGGAAACGGCCTCCGGATCGAAATTGCTCTCCTGCCGGGCGATGGCGTTGACGATCGCCGGCTCCAGCCCGCCGGAGGGGGCGGGGTATGGGGAGGGCCAGCCCTCCGGCAGCAGCATCACGCCGTCCGCCCCGGCTCGGCGGGCAATCCAGACGGCGAAGTCCGGCCGGCCCAGCGCCATGCCGTGCCGGGCGATCAGCACCCGGTCCGCGGCATCCGGGGAGAGCTCCTCCATCCGCAGAAGGAAGATGCGGGCGCGGCGGGCGTCGCCGAGATCGGCCAGGGCCGCGGCGGCGGAGGCCAGTTCACGCCCCTGGAAGAGGCGCCGCGCCTCCTCGCCCGGCTGGGGCGGCAGGATGGCGCGGATGCGGGCGGCGATGCGCGGCTCGTCCTCGCCTAGCGCCAGGGCGGCGAGCTGGCCGTAGAAGGCAGTGCCGAGTGTCGCGGCCTCGCCCAGCCGGGCGCGGGAGCGGGCGGCATCCTTCCCCTCCAGCGCGCGCCCCTCCCAGTAGGCGGAGCGGGCGCGGGTAATGACGCTCGCGCTGTTGTCCCCCAGAAGCGAGAAGTGCCGGGCGGCCTGCACCGGGTCGCTCAGCCGGCGCAGGGCGATCCAGCCGGCCAGGAACTCCGCCTCCGACCGCGCCTCGCCCTCCGTCTGGCCGTGCTGGGAAGCCACCGCATAGGCCAGCCGGTCCTGCCCGAGCCGCAGCAGCTTGCGGGCCAGCACCTGGCGTTCCGTCCAGATACCCCGGGCCGCATCGGGCGGCAGGCCCTTCTGGAGCGGGGCGGCGGCAGCCCAGGCGGCGGCAGCCTCCGTGTCGCGGTCGGCCCGGCGCAGCGCGCGGGCGCTGGCGGCAAGGACGCCGAGATCCTCGCCCGCCGTCACGGGCTGGGCGGTGCCGGCGGCCACCGCGAGCCGGGCATCGGCCACGGTGCGGCGGGACGGATCCAGCCAGGCCGCAGCCCGGGCGGCGTCGCCCGTATCAAGCGAAAGGAAGGCGCGGTCGAAGCGGCGCCAGCGGTCCTCCGGCGTCAGCAGGGCGGCGTTGCGCTCGGCGAAGCCGCTCTCGGCGGCCGCGTCCCCGAGGCCGGACGTCCAGGCGCTCCGGATGACCGTCGCCGCCTGCGCCGTGTCCCCGGCGCGGGTTAGGGCATCCGCGTGGCGCTGGGCGCCGTCCAGCGTCGTGGCGGGGAAGCGGGAGAAGTGGGCGAGGGCGCGCGCGTCATCCGGGTCGGCAGCCAGCGCCTCCTCGGCCCGGCGGGTCAGGGTGTTCGGCAGGGGCCAGTCCGGATTGGCGGCCATCCAATCCACCAGCTCGGCGGAGTTGCCCTGGCCGCGGACTTGCAGCCGGAGCCAGAGGGCAAGCTTGCGGACCAGCGGGTCCGCCTGGGCGGCCGCGGCTTCGGCCGCGGCGTAGCGCCCGCCATTGGCCTGGGCCAGCGCGGCGCGGCCGGCGCTTCGCTGCGCCTCGGTCGCCCAGGGCTGGGCGGCGGCGGGTCCTGCCGCGGCGGCGAGGACGAGGAGGGCGGCGACCGCCGGGCGGACCGGAATGCGCATCGCTGCCGCTTCTAACCTGTCCGCCCGCGCCTGTCGCGCCCCCGGGCAGAGCGCCGGGACGGTCCGGGCGGGCCTTGTTCCAGGGGGTGGCGCCCTGTATCGGATGGAGATGCTGGCGCGCGGGGCGCCGGCACCCCACATAATCCTCTCGCCCCGACCGCCGCCAGCCAGGAAACGCCCCATGTTCAAGGGATCGCTCGTCGCCCTCATCACGCCCATGACGACCGAGGGGAAGATCGACGAGCGCGCCTTCCAGGATCTCGTCGCCTGGCAGGTAGCCGAGGGAACGCAGGGCCTGGTGCCCGTGGGCACGACCGGCGAGAGCCCAACCCTTTCGCATGAGGAGCACCAGCGGGTCGTGGAGCTCTGCATCGAGGCGGCGGGCGGCAAGGTGCCGGTGATCGCGGGCGCCGGCTCCAACTCCACGTCGGAGGCGGTGGCACTGGCGGTGCACGCGAAGAAGGCCGGGGCCGACGGCGTGCTGGTGGTGACGCCCTACTACAACAAGCCGACGCAGGAGGGGATGTACCTGCATTTCAAGGCGGTGGCGGATGCCGCCGAGATCCCCGTGATCATCTACAACATTCCCCCGCGCAGCGTGATCGACATGAGCGTGGAGACGATGGCGCGGCTGGCGAAGCACCCGAACATCGCCGGGGTGAAGGACGCGACGGCGAACCTGACCCGGCCGCTGCACACGCGCATCGCCTGCGGCGACGATTTCTGCCAGCTCTCCGGCGAGGACCATACGGCGCTGGCCTTCAACGCGGCCGGTGGCGTGGGCTGCATCAGCGTGACGGCGAACATCGCGCCCCGCCTGTGCCGAGAGATGCACGACGCCTGGGCCGATGGCCGGGTGAAGGACGCGCAGGCCATCCAGAACCGGCTGACCCCGCTGCACGACGCCATGTTCGGCGAGACCTCGCCCGGCCCGGTGAAGTACGCGGCCAGCCTGTTGGGCCGTGGCAGCGAGTTCTGCCGCTTGCCGATGGCGCCGATCGCCGAGGCTTCGAAGGCCAAGGTCCGGGCGGCGATGACCGGCGTGGGGCTGCTCAACTGATGGCGGAGCCCCGCAAGAAGGCCCTGATCAGCCACGGCGTTGCCGCGCAGAACCGCAAGGCGCGCTTCGACTACAAGATCCTCGACACCTACGAGGCGGGCATCGTCCTCGTCGGGCCGGAGGTGAAGAGTCTGCGTGCCGGCCGCGCCACGCTGACCGAGGCCTGGGCCGGCGAGCGCGACGGCGAGATGTGGATCTTCAACCTCTATATTCCGGAATGGCAGGCCGGGTCCGTGGTGGCGAAGTTCGAGCCGCGGAGGCCGCGCAAGCTGCTGCTGCACAAGAAGCAGGCCGAGGCCCTGGCCGGCGCCGTCTCGCGGGAGGGGGCGACGATCGTCCCCCTCGACATCCACTTCAACGACCGCGGCGTGGCGAAGCTCACGCTCGGGCTCGGGGAAGGCAAGACGAAGGCCGACAAGCGCCACGCCATCGCGGAGCGCGACTGGAAGCGCGACAAGGCCAGGGTGATGCGCGACAAGGGCTGAGAGCCCGGCCGCGCATCGCGATCAGCCGCCGGTCGCGCGCTCCAGGGCGCCGCTGGCCTCCGCCGTGGGGCCGGCCCAGGCGACGAACTGGTCCGGGCGAACGAGAACCGCCTCCGCCCCATAGGTCTTCTGCGCCTCCGCCCCGATGGCGGCGACCTCCAGCGGGATGCCCCGCCGCGCCGCGTCGTCGCGCATCGCCGCCGCGGCGCCGGGATCGGGGGCGAGCAGGGTGAAGCCCGGTCCCAGCGCCTCGAAGCAGTTGCGCCCGTCCGCCAGATGTTGCGGTGTCAGGTGATGGCCGGGGCGGGCGAGCGGGCTGTGGGAGCCGAGCGCGCTCGGCCCTCGTCCAGCCGGGCCGGGGATGATCGGCGATCCCTCGTAGTTCGGCTCGAAGGAGGCGACCTCGGACTTGGCGCCGCCCTGGCGCGCCGCCCACTCCGCCTCGAATGCCGCCCTGTCCCGCGTCGGGTCGAAGGCGGCGAGGAAGTCGCGGTCCAGCTCGATGGACCGGCCGATGAAATCGCCGGCCGTGGAGGCGAAGACGGGGCGGCGCTCCGCGTCATAGCTGTCCAGCAGGCCGGGCCCGGCCCAGCCCTGCAGGTCGGCCGCCAGCTTCCATGCCAGGTTGGCCGCGTCCTCCAGCCCCGTATTGATGCCGTAGCCGCCATAAGGCGGGTGGCTGTGCGCGGCATCGCCCGCCACGAAGGCGCGGCCGGCGCGATAGCGGTCCGCGATGGCGAAGCGCAGGTCCCAGAAGCCGATGTGCTCGAACTGCACGTCGAATTCCGCGCCCGCCGCGCGGTGCAGGTAGGCGGCGAAGTCCATGCTGTCCTTCGTGGTGCCGGCAGGGACGGGGGCATGGAAGAAGAAACTGCCCTCCAGGTCCACGCGGCCGAAGAACTGCCAGTAGCCCTGCAGGTCGGGGTGCAGCACGTTGTAGTAGGACTTGCCGGGGTAGCGCCGCAGCAGCTCGTTCAGCCCCTGGGAGCGGAAGACGAGCAGCACCATCAGCCGGTCGTGGTCGGAGCGGGTCTGGGTGATCCCAACCGCCTCGCGCACCGTGGAGCGGCTGCCGTCGCAGCCCACCACGTAGTCGGCGGAGATCACGCGCGTCGCGCCGCTCTCCCGTTCGCTCACCGTCACGCGCACGCCGTCCCCGTCCTGCTCCACGCCCTCGGCGGACCAGCCATACAGCGCCTTCGCCGTGGAAAGCTCTGCCAGCCGGGCGCGCAGAACCGCCTCCGTGGCGTACTGGGGCAGGCGCTCGTTGTCGGTGAAGTAGTACGGGCGCACGAGCTCGCGCTGCAGCCAGTCGTAGTGGTAGTCGCCCAGCAGCGTGCCGTATGCAGTCATGCCGCCAATGCCGTATTCCCGCGGGATGGTCCGCGCGGCGCGCAGGGCCTTCTCCGCCCCCCAGAAGTGGAAGTGCTCCATCGTCCGCTGGGTCAAGTTCTGGCCCTTGGGAATGGGCTGCGGGGTCCGGTAGCGCTCCACCAGGACCGCTTCGATCCCGCGCTGCGCGAGCGCGATGGCCAGCCCCGTCCCGACCGGCCCGCCGCCGACAATGACGACCTGCGTGCGGTCCTCGCCCTGTGCCATGGCACGTCCTCTCGCATCCGGCGGGCTGCTGACGGCCCGCTTCGCCCCACGCTTCCCACGCCGGGGGACGCCTGTCCAGATCGTCAGACGTCTCACTGAATCGGCCCAGCGGATTGACAGTAGTCTCACTGGCTGTTCAGGCTGAAGTGAATAACCCCTGCCAGGAAACGTTTCGTGCCCCATGCCATCGCCCGGCGCCGGCTGGCCGCGCTTGCCGCCCTGCCGTTCCTGCCCCGCGTCGCCCTTGCGCAAACCAGCCCGCAGGCGCCGCAGCCGGATGGGCCGGTCACCATCATCGTGCCCTATACGGCCGGGACCGGCCCGGACATCCTGGCGCGGCTCGCCTCCCCATGGCTTCAGCCGCGGATCGGGCAGCCCGTGGTGGTGGATAACCGCGCCGGAGCCAGCGGGCTGATCGGCACCCAGGCCGTAGCGCGCGCGGCGCCGGATGGGCGCACGCTGATGATGCAGCCCAACACCTTCGTCATGAACGCCAGCCTCTTTCCAACCGTACCGTATGATCCGGTGAAGGGCTTCACACCCGTCGCGCTGCTGACCCGCGGTGAACTTGCGCTGGTGGTGAACCCCGATGTTCCAGCGCGGGACGCGCGGGCCTTCGCGGAACTGGCGAAGCGCAGACCCGGGGCGATCGACTACGCCTCCCCGGGAAACGGCACGCCGCAGCACCTGGGCATGGCTCTCTTCGCGCTGAAGGCCGGGGTGGAGCTGACGCACATCCCCTATCGCGGCTCCGCCCCGGCCATCCAGGACCTGCTGGGCAAGCGCGTGGCTGCCATGGTGCTGCCCGTGCACACGGCGCTGCCGCTGGTGGCAGGCGGGCAGATCCGGATGCTGGCGGTGGCGAGCGACGAGCGCAGCCCCTCCGCGCCCGACGTGCCGACCCTGGCGGAGGCCGGGTTCGGCGGGGCGCAGGCCGATCTCTGGTACGGGCTGCTCGGCCCGGCAGGGATGGCCGCGCCGATGGTGCGCGGGCTGAACGCCGCGCTGAACGCCTGGGTCGCCGAGCCCGCCACGGCCGAGGCGCTGAAGGCCCAGGGCATGGTCCCCAGCCCGGCGACGCCCGAGGCCTTCGGCGAGCTGGTGGAGCGGGACTATCGCCGTTGGGCCGAAGTGATCCGCGAGGCGAAGATCACGGCCGGGTGAAAGACACCAGGCTGGCGCCGGCGATGTCTTTCCTGCAAGTCTCGGTTCGCCCGCGGAAGGAGGAGCATTGACGGCCTTCGACGAAGCCGAGCCGGCCGCCGGGCCGGGTGGGATGCCGAATGGGATGCCGGAGGTGGCGCTCGCCGCCCTTTACGCGCGGCCCGGCTTCCGGCTACGCCGCGCCCACCAGATCGCGCTTTCCGTCTTCGCCGGGGAATGCCGGGCCTTCGAGGTGACGACGACGCAGTACGGCATCCTCGTCGCGCTACGGACCCGGCCGGGGCTGGACCAGATCGGGCTGGCGCAGCTGCTGGGGCTGGACCGGTCCACCACGGGCATGGTCGTGCGGCTGCTGGAGGCGCGGGGGCTGCTGCTCCGCAGCGGCGACCGGCAGGACCGGCGTCGCCGCATCCTCAACCTCACGCCTCAGGGCGCTGCCCTGCTGGAGGAGGTCGAACCCGCGGCGGAGCGCTCCGTGTGCTCCCTTCTCGCGCCGCTGACGGAGCGGGAGGCGTCCACGCTCGGCCGCCTGCTGGACAAGCTGCTGACGCACCACGACCCGCTGGCGCGCGTGCCCCTGCTGCGCGGGGCCGAGGCGGCCGAGGCCGTCCCAGAACCCGCGCAACGAACCGATCAGGAAACCGGAGCGACGGTGCAGCGCAGGGCTTCCATCCCCTCGATCTCGCCGAAATAGGTCGCGCCGGCAGCGGGGATGGGCGGCATGCCGGAAAGGCTGCCCAGGGTGACCACTTCGCCCATGGCGATGCCCCGGCCCTCGCGGCGAAGGCGGCCGATCCAGGCTTCCAGCAGCGGGCCGAGGGGCGCCGCGACATGGGGGACGGCTTCCCGCCGCGTGAGCACGGCATCGTCCTGGAACAGGGTCAGGGCGGGCGGCATGTCCAGGGTGGTCAGCGTCCAGGGCAGCAGCGTCGCGCGGACGAGCGCGCCGTCATTGCCCATGGCGTCGGCGATCCGGTCCAGCGGCGTCACGTCGCCCGAGGTGGGGATTCGCGGCCGGACGAATTCGAACAGGGTCGCGAGGGTGGCAAGGCCGGTGAGGTCGCCGGGGACCAGCGTGGCCACATCCGCGGGGGCGACGGCAACGCGGAACTGGATGGCAAGCTCCATCTCGATGTAGCGCTCCGCCGGCAGGGTGATGGGGCCGGGCAGGGGATCGGTGAGCAGGCGGGAGGCGGGGATCGGGGCCGAGTTGATGATCCCGTCCAGCCGTCCGATCTTCCATCCGCCGATCCCTTCATCCATCGCGGCCAGGGTGGCGTGCTGGATGCCCTCGGCCGCCTCCAGGGTGGCGGGGCGCAGCGCGGGCGGCAGGCCGGGCAGCGCGGCGCCGGCCCGGGCCCGGGCAAGAAGTTCACCGGCGGCCTGGATGGCATTCATGAGCGGGCTCCTGTTGTCCGGGGCGCAGGAGGCCTGCTCCCGAACCGTGCCGCAAGCCCCCGCCCTGACCTCTCACTCGGCCGGGGCGGGGATGGCGCGCGGATGCTCCCGCCGACGCAGCCGGTCGAGCGCCAGATAGATGACGGGGGTGGTGTAGAGGGTCAGCACCTGGGAGACGACGAGCCCGCCGATGATGGCGATGCCGAGCGGCGCCCGGATCTCGGACCCGGTGCCGGTGCCGAGGGCCAGCGGCACGGCGCCGAGCAGGGCGGCCAGCGTCGTCATCAGGATGGGGCGGAACCGTTCCCGGCAGGCGGCGATGATCGCTTCCTCGCTGCTGGCGCCGTGGTTGCGCTCATGCTCCAGCGCGAAATCCACCATCATGATGGCGTTCTTCTTCACGATGCCCAGCAGCAGGATCACGCCGATCAGCGCGATTACCGTCAGCGGCGTGTTCGTGACGAGCAGCGCCAGCAGCGCGCCAAGCCCGGCGGTGGGCAGGGTGGAGATGATGGTGATGGGGTGGACGAAGCTTTCGTAGAGCACCCCGAGCACGACGTAGATCGCGAGGAAGGCGCCGAGGATGAGCAGCGGCATGTCCTTCGTGAAGGACTGCGCCGCCTGCGCGTTGCCGCCGAACTGGGCGCGGATGGAAGGGGGCAGGCCGACCTGGCGCTGCACCTCCTCGATCCTGGCCTGGATCTCGGCCACTTGCAGGCTCTCATCGGGGTTGAAGGAGATGGCGGCGGAGGGGAAGCCGCCCTGGTGCGCGACGGAGAGGGGGGCGGCCGCCGCCGTCACCCGCGCGACGGCGGAGAGGGGCACCTGCGTGTCCCCGGCCCCCGGCACGTAGACGCGGGTGATGTCGGGCGGGCCCTGTTGAAGCCCCGGGTCGATCTCCAGCACCACGCGGTACTGGTTCCGGGCGCGGTAGATGGTGGAGACCTGGCGCTGGGCGAAGGCGTTGTTCAGCGCGGCGTTGATCTCCGTCTGCGTCACGCCGAGCCTTGAGGCCGCGGCGCGGTCAACCTCCACGCGGGTGACGAGGCCTGCGCGGTCCTGGTCGCTCGTCACGTCGTTGATGCCGGGCACGGCGCGCAGGGCGGTGACCATGGTCTGCGTCCACTCGCGCAGTTCCTCGATGTCGTTGCCGAGCAGCACGTAGGAGAAGCGGCCGCTGTCCTGGCGCCCGCCGATGCGGATGTCCTCGTTCGGGCGCAGGAAGACGCCCGCACCGGGAATGCGGCTGAGCGGCGAGCGCAGGCGGGCGATCACGCCCTCCGCCGTCACGTCCCGTTCCTCGCGGGGCTTGAGGGTGACGTACATGTTGCCGCGGTTCGACGAACCCTGGCCGCCATTGCTGCCGACATTGCCGCCCACGCTCTCCACCGCCGGATCGGCCGCCACGATCTCGATGGCGCGGCGCTGCAGTTCCTCCATCCGGGCGAAGGAGGTGTCGGGCGCGGCCTGGGTGCTGCCCTGGAGGAGGCCCGTGTCCTGCGTGGGCAGGAAGCCCTTCGGCACGGCGATGTAGAGCCAGACGGTCAGCCCCATCAGCCCGAAGGTGGCCAGCAGCATCAGCCAACGGAAGCGCAGCAGGAAGGTGAGGCTGGCGATGTAGCCGCGGGAGGTGGCGCCAAGCACGCCCTCGAAGCCGCGGGCGAGGAGACCTGGGGGCTTCTCCGGCCCGTCCCGCTCCATCCAACCGGCCATCATGGGGGTGAGGGTGAGGGAGACGATGCCGGAGATGGCGACGGCCACGGCCAGCGTCACCGAGAACTCCCGGAAGATGCGCCCGATGATCCCGCCCATGGCAAGCAGCGGGATGAAGACGGCGATGAGGGAAATGGTGATGGAGAGGACGGTGAAGCCGATCTCCCGCGCCCCCGCCAGCGCCGCCTGGACCGGCGCGAGCCCACGTTCCCGGTGGCGGGCCATATTCTCGATCATGACGATGGCGTCGTCCACGACGAAGCCGACGCAGATCGTGAGCGCCATGAGGGAGAGGTTATTGAGGGAGTAGCCGATCCACCACATCACCCCGACCGTGCCGAGGAGGGACAGCGGCACGGAGGCGCTGGCGGCCAGGACGGGCGCCCAGCGCCGCAGGAAGATGGCGACCACGCCGACGACAAGGGCGACGGTGATGGCCAGCGTCGTCCGCACCTCGTCGACGGAGGCGCGGATGGTGGTGGAGCGGTCGCTCACCACCTCGATCTTCACGCCGGCCGGCACCCAGTTCTCCACCTGGGGCAGCATGGCGGTGATGCCGTTCAGCACGTCGATGATATTGGCGTCCGCCTGCTTGCGGACCATCAGCAGGATGGCCGGGCGGCCGTTGAACCAGCCGGCCTGGCGGCGGCTGCGCACGCTGTCCTCGACCCGCGCCACGTCCGAGAGGCGGACGATGGCGCCGCCCGTCGATTTCAGCACGATGTCGCTATAGGCGTCCGCGCGATCGATCCGGTCGTTGGTGCGGATAGAGGCGGACTGCTCCGGCCCTTCGATGAAGCCGGTTGCGGCCGTGACGTTGGCACGGGTGATCGCGAGGCGGATGTCCTCCAGCGAAACCCTGGCCGCGGCGGCTGCGGCGGGGTCCACGGCCACGCGCACGGCGGGCTGGTCGCCGCCGCTCACCTCCACCTGCGCCACCCCCGGCACCTGCGCCAAGCGCTGCGCGACGAGGCTGTCCGCCGCGTCGTAGACGGCAGGGCCCGCCAGGGTTTCTGACGTCATGGCCAGGATAATGATCGGCGCGTCGGCCGGGTTGATCTTGCGGATGGTGGGCGGGTTGGGCAGGCCGGAGGGTAGGTCCTGCCGCGCCGCGTTCACCGCGGCCTGCACGTCCTGCGCCGCCTCCCGCTGCGTGCGGGCCAGGTCGAACTGGATGATGATCGTCGCGCTGCCGAGGGAGGAGAAGGAGGTCATCTCCGTCACCCCGGGGATGGTGCCGATGCGGCGCTCCAGCGGGGCAGCGACCGTGCTGGCCATCGTCTCCGGCGCGGCGCCGGGCTGGCTGGTGGTAACGACGATGGTGGGGATGTCCACCCGCGGCATCGAGGCCACGGGCAGGCGGAACAGGGCCACCAGCCCGAACAGCGCCACCCCGATCGCCAGCAGCGCCGTGGCGATGGGCCGTGCGATGAAGGGGGCGGAGATGTTCATTCCGCGGGCGCCGCGGCCGGTGCCACGTCAGGTCGCCCTCCCAGCTTCAGCCGCACCCATTCCAGCGCGAGGTAGACGGAGGGCGTGGTGAACAGGGTGACGAACTGCGAGAGCACCAGCCCGCCCACGATGGAGACGCCGAGCGGCAGGCGCAGCTCCGACCCCGCGCCATGGCCGAGGACCAGGGGCAGGGCGCCGAGAAGGGCGGCCAGGGTCGTCATGGTGATCGGGCGGAAACGCAGCAGGGCCGCCTGCGTGATCGCCTCGCGCGGGGGAAGGCCGCGTTCCCGCTGCGCCTCCAGTGCGAAGTCGATCATCATGATCGCGTTCTTCTTCACGATGCCCATCAGCAGCAGGATCCCGATGATTCCGACCACCGAGAGGTCCAGCCCGAAGAGCTGCAGCGCCAGCAGCGCCCCGATGCCGGCGGAGGGCAGGGTGGAGAGGATGGTCAGCGGGTGGACCAGGCTCTCATAGAGCACGCCGAGGGTGATGTAGATCACGATCACCGCCGCCAGGATCAGCCAGGGCTGGCTTTGCAGGGAGGCGTTGAACTCCGCCGCATCGCCGGCGAAGCGGCCGGTGATGGTGGAGGGCACGCCGAGATCGCGCATGGAGTTCCCGATGGAGTCCACCGCATCTCCCAGGGAGACGGTATCGGAAAGGTTGAAGGAATAGGTCACGGCGGGGAACTGGTTCTCCCGCGTCACCTGCAGCGGCCCGTTCACCCGGCCCACCCGCGCCACCTCGGCCAGCGGCACCACGCTCGCGGTGCCGTCCGTGCTGCCGGCCACCCGGATCATGCCGAGCTTCGTGGGGTCTGCCAGGAAGTCCTCCGCCGCCTCCAGGATCACGCGGTACTGGTTGTTCTGTGCGTAGATGGTGGAGATCTGGCGCTGGCCGAAGGCGTCGTAGAGCGCGTCGTCGATGGCCTGCATCGTCACGCCCAGCCGGCCGGCGCGGGCGCGGTCCACGTCCACGCTGATCTGCAGGCCCTGCTGCTGCTGGTCGCTGGAGAGGTCCAGAAGCTGTGGCAGGTTCCGCAGCGCGGCCAGGATGCGCGGCGACCAAGTCGCCAGCTCCGCCGCATCCGCGTCCACGATGGTGAACTGGTATTGGGTGGTGCTGGCGCGCGCCCCGATCTGGATGTCCTGCACCGCCAGCGGGTAGGAGACAATGCCCGCCACCCCCGCCAGGCGCGGGGCCAGGCGGGCGATGATCTCCTGCGCCGTCTCGTCCCGCTCCTCCCGCGGGCGCAGCACGGCGGTGATGCGGCCGCCGTTCAGCGTGGCGTTCACCGTTCCCGCGCCGACGACGGAGGTGACGGCCTGCACGGCCGGATCAGCGCGCACGATGTCCGCCACTTGGCGCTGCAGCGCCGACATGCGGGCGAAGGAGACGTCCCCCGGTGCTTCCGTGGCCACCTGGATCAGCCCGGTGTCCTGGGCGGGCAGGAAGCCCTTGGGAATGATGACGTAAAACCAGGCGGTCAGCACCACCGTGCCCACGGCAACCAGAAGGGTGATCGCCTCGAAGCGCAGGGTCACGCGCAGGGCGCGTTCATAGACGTGCAGCAGGCCGTCGAAAAAGCGGTCCGCCCCGCGCGCCAGCCAGCCCTTCCTGTGATGCGTCGGGCGCAGCAGCAGGGCGCACATCATCGGGGTAAGGGTGAGGGAGACGACCATGGAGACGAGGACGGTGGCCGTCAGCGTCTGCGCGAACTCCCGGAACAGCCGCCCGACCACGCCCTCCATGAACAGCAGCGGGATGAAGACAGCGATGAGGGAGACAGTGAGGGAGACGATGGTGAAGGCGATGGTCCGCGCGCCCTCGTAGGCGGCGGCCAGCGGCTCCATCCCGTCCTCGATATGGCGGACGATGTTCTCGATCATGACGATGGCATCGTCCACGACGAAGCCTGTGGCGATGACCAGCGCCATGAGGGAGAGGTTGTCGAGCGAGAAGCCCAGCCAGTCCATCACGGCGAAGGTGCCGATGATGGAGAGCGGCAGGGAGACGGCCGGCACGATCATGGCCCGGCCGGAATGCAGGAAGAAGTAGATCACGGCCACGACGAGGACGGTGGAGAGCACCAGCGTCAGCTCCACCTCCCGCACGGAGGCCTTGATCGTTTCCGTCCGATCGGAGACCACGGCCATGCGGATCCCGGCGGGCAGGCCGCGCTGCAGCACCGGCAGCTGGGCGCGGACGCGGGCCACGGTGTCCACGATGTTGGCGCCGGGCTGGCGTTGCACGTCCAGGATCACGGCGGGCCGGCCGTCGAACCAGGCGGCGTTGCGGTCGTTCTCCAGCCCCTCCTGAGCCGTCCCGAGGTCGCGCAGGAAGATGGGGGCCCCATCGCGGTAGGTCACGATAATGTCGGCGAACTGCGCGGGCGCGGTGATCTGGTCGTTCGCCATGATGGTGGAGGCCTGCCGCGCCCCGTCCAGCGAACCCTTCGGCGTGTTGGCATTGGCCGCCGTGACGGCAGTGCGGACATCGGCCATGGAAAGGCCATAGGCCGCCAGCCGGCCGGGATCGATCCGCAGCCGGACGGCCGGGCGCATGTTGCCCTGCACGGTCACGCGCCCGACGCCCGCGGATTGCGACAGCTTCTGTGCCAGCAGCGTGTCCGCCGTGTCCGACAGGCGCGCGATGGGCAGGGTGTCGCTCGTCAGGGCCAGCGTGATGATGGGCGGGTCCGCCGGGTTCACCTTCGCGTAGACCGGCGGATAGGGAAGGGTGCTTGGCAAGGTGCCGCGCGCGGCGTCCAGCGCGGATTGCGTGTCCTGCGCCGCCTCGTCGATATCCTTATCGAGCGCGAACTGCAGCGCGATGCGGCTGGTGCCCGGGCCGGAGGTTGAGGTCATCACTGCCACGCCGGCAATCTGGCCGAGCTGCCGCTCGAGCGGCGCCGTGACCAGCAGCGCCACCGTGTCCGGGGAGGCGCCGGGAAGCTGGGTGGAGACCTCGATCGTCGGGAATTCCACCTCCGGCAGGGAGGAGACGGGCAGCTTCCAGTAGCCCCAGAGCCCCACCAGCAGCACGGCGACGGAGAGCAGCGTCGTCGCCACCGGCCGCGAGATGAAGGGGGCGGAGATGTTCAATTCGCCGTCTCCCGCGCCTCGGCGGTGCGCCGCGGCCGGCTGCCGGGTTGCCGGGTGGGGGCGTTCTCATCCTGGAGCGCCACCGTGGTGCCGGCAGACAGGCGCAGTCCGCCGGAGGTCACAACACGCTCCCCGGGCTGGATTCCGGACTGCACCACGGCGTCCGCCATGGTCGTCTGGCCGAGCGTCACGGGGCGCTGCTCCACCGTGCGGTCCTCCTTCACGACGAAGGCGTAGCTGCCCTCCGGCCCGCGCTGGATGGAGACGAGGGGCACCACAACGGCCTGCGGCACCACCTCGATCCGCAGGCGGAGGTTCACGAAGGCGCCGGGCCAGAGGGCGCGGTCCTCGTTCGGGAAGACCGCCTTCGCCTTGATGGTGCCGGTGGTGGCATCCACGCTGTTGTCGATCGTCAGCAGCGTCCCGCGCGCCACGGGCTGGGTTCCGCCCGAGGAGGAACTCGGCCCGGGCAGCGTCTCCACCGGCACGGCGCCGGAGGCCAGCGCCCGGGTTAGGCGCGGCAGCTCCTGCTGAGGCAGGGTAAAGGTGACGCTGATCGGCGCCATCTGCGTGACGGAGACGATGCCCGCCGTGTCGGAGGAGCGGACGAGGTTGCCCGCATCCACCTGCCGGATGCCCACCCGGCCCGCCAGGGGCGAGCGGATGGTGGCGAAGCCGAGCTGGGTCCGGGACTGCGCGATGGCGGCATCGTCCTGCTGCACCTGGGCCTCCAGCATCGCCACCTGGGCACGCTGGGTATCCACCTGCTGCTGCGTGGCGCCGGAGGCGCGGACGAGGCCCTGGTAGCGTGTCAGGTCCACGCGGGCATTGGCCAGCTGTGCCTGGTCATAGGCCTTCTTGCCCTCGGCCTGCTGCAGCGCGGCGCGCACCGTGCGGTCGTCCACCCGCGCCAGCACGTCGCCTTCCGCGACCTCCTGGCCCTCGCGGAAGTTCACCTCCATCAGCTGGCCGTCCAGCTGGGTGCGGACCACCACACTCTGCAGCGGCACCACGGTGCCCAGCGCGTCCACCGTCAGCGCCACGTCGCGCCGCGCGGCCTCCGCCACCGTCACGGGAACCGCGGTCCCACCGCCCGGGCCGCCCGCGCGGCGCGGACGGTTGCCGCCGCCAGCACCGCCGCCTTCCCGCCTGGCGCCGGGGCCCTGCGGGTTCGTGCCGCCCTGCGGGCCCTGGGCCTGCATCTGGTCGCGCGCGGCGGAGGGGTCCTGCGCCCCGTGCCGCTCCTGCCACCAGCGCCACCCGTACCAGCCGCCCCCGGCGAGGATGACAAGGACGAGGAGCCAACCGAACGCGCGCCTCATCGGGCAACCTCCACAAGGGTAGGAGACGGGACGGCGGCCGCACTGGCGCCCCAGCCGCCGCCCAGGGCCCGGAACAGCCCCACCGCGGCCTGGAACCGGTTCCGCCGGCCCGTCGAGAGGTTACGCCGGGCGGTGAAAAGCGTTGTCTGGGTGCTCAGAAGGGTGATCAGGTTGATCACGCCGCCGCGCAGCTGCTCCTCGGAGATATTGTAGGCGCGGGCTGCGCGGCGCTCGGCCTCCGCCAGCAGCGCCTCCTGCTCGGTCGTCTCCCGCAGGGCCGCCAGGGCGCTCTCCACGTCCGCCAGAGCGTTCAGGATGGTCTGGCGGTACACGATCACCAGTTCCTCCTGCTGCGCGCGGGCCAGCTCCACCCGGCCGCGAAGGCCGCCGTTGTCGAAGATGGTCTGCGCGACGCTGGCCGCCAGGGAGTAGAACTGGGCTTCCGGCCGCAGAAGCGTTCCGATCAGTGCCGCGGTGAAGCCGCCCTGGGCCGATAGGGTGAAGGAGGGCAGCAGTGCCGCCCGCGCCGCGGCGGTGTTGGCGCCCGCCGAGGCGAGGCTCGCCTCCGCCTGCAGCACGTCCGGTCGCCGCGCCAGCAGGGCGGAGGGCAGGCCCGGGGAAGGGGAGGGCACGTCCAGCCCTTCGAAGCCCTCCCCCAGGATGTCGAGCTGCACGGGGGCCAGCCCCACCAGCACCGCGAGCGTGGCGACGTTCTGGGACACGCTCTGGCGCAGCGGCGGCACGGCCGCCTCCTGCTGGGCGACGACCGTCTCCTGCTGCGCCAGGTCCAGCCCGGTGGCGGTGCCGGCGGCCACCTGCTGGCGGATGACGTTCAGCACCCGCCGGGCGGCGTTCAGGTTTGCCTCCTGGATCCGCAGCGCGTTCCGCGCTTCCAGGATGGTGAAGTAGGTGTTGGCCACGGAGGCCTCGGCCGTCATCAGCGTCGTGCCAAGGGCGTAGCGGGTGGCCACGGCCGAGAGGCGGGCCGATTCGTAGGTGTTCCGGTTCAGCCCCCAGACATCCAGCTCGTAGGAAGCCGCGAGACTGATGTCATAGGAGGTGGCCGAGGGGTTGCCCGAACCGGTCTGGCTGCGCCGCGCATTCCCGCCGGAGGAGATGGTGGGCAGCAGGGTAGAGCCGGCCACGCGGGCCGTGGCCTCGGCCTGCCGCACCCGAGCGGCAGCGGCCGCCAGGTCCAGGTTCTCCGAGGCGATGCGCCGCATCAGCCGATCCAGCTCTACCGAGCCGAAGCCGCGCCACCACTCCGGGTTCGGCCAGGCGGCCGGGGCCGCCGCCTCCCGGAACCGGTCCGGGCCGCGCTCGATGGCGGGGATGGCATCGGGGTGCAGGGCGCAGCCCGCAGGGGCGAACCCGAGCAGGGCGCCGAGCACCATCCGGCCGGCGTCCCGTCGCGTGGGCCCGGCGGGCTTGTTCATGGGATTCGAATCTCGCACAGCGTCCTTCTAGGGGCGATACATTGGGCATCCCATGCCCTGTTACCCTTCGCCACCACCTATCCGTAACCGACATATACCCTTCCCGAGGCGGGAAAATGGCCGGTTGCGGCGCATGGTCCTGGCCCTCGCCGCGCTGCTCGGCATGGCCGGCTGCGCCGCGCCGGACCGGCCCGGGGAGGAGTTGCTCTCCGTTCCCGTCACGGCCGCCGACGGCAGCGTCCAGACCATCCCCGCCCGGCTCTGCCGGCCGGCCGGACCTGGGCCCGCCCGCCTCGTCGTCATCAATCACGGCTCGCCGGGGGAGGGCGTGCAAGCGCGGGCGCGATACGGGCTGCTGCCCTGCGGTTCGGCGGTTGCCCGGCATTTCCTGGCGCGGGGCGAGGCGGTGCTGGCGCCGTTGCGGCGGGGCTACGGCCCTTCGGGCGGTGCCTGGGCTGAGGAATATGGCCGCTGCGAGGACCCGGACTACGCGCGGGCGGCGGCGGAGACGGGGCGGGACATCCGCGCCGCCATCGCCCTCGCGCGCGGGCTGCCGGGCATCCAACCTGACGGGATCGCGGTGATCGGGCAGTCCGCCGGGGGGTGGGGCGTGCTGGCGCTTGCGGCCGACCCGCCGCCGGGAACCTCCGCCTTCGTCGCCGTGGCGCCGGGCCGGGGTGGGCGCCGCGATGACCGCCCGAACGAGAATTGCGCCCCGGACCGGCTGGTGGCGGATGCGGGGCAACTAGCCGGGAGGGGCGGGGGGATGCCCCTCCTCTGGCTGCACACCCCGAATGACAGCTTCTTCGCGCCCAACCTCGTCCGCGCGATGCAACGCGCCTTCACCAGTGCCGGGGGGCAGGCGACGCTGGTGGAACTGCCTGCCTGGGGCGAGGACGGCCACGGCATGTTCTACGGACGGGGCGGCGCGGTCGCCTGGGGGCCGGAGATTGACGCCTGGCTGGGCACGCATCGCTGAATCGTCCGTTGCATCCGGCGCCCGCCGCGGGCACCTGTTGCGGCATGACCGACGAAACCCAGCCGGAAGGCACCCCCCCGGGGATCAAGGAAAAACTCGTCCGCACGAAGGAGCGCTGGGCGGAGGAAGGGCGCCTCCTCACCGGCACCACGGCGGACCCGGCACGGGACCGGCTGCCGCCCGGCCAGCGGCTGGTGACGGACTGGCCGGTGCTGGACCTGGGCATCCAGCCCACGGTGGCGGAGGCGCAGGCGCGGCTGGACATCGACGGGCTGGTGGAGAACCCGCTCTCCCTCTCCTGGGCAGACCTGATGGCCCTGCCGCAGCGGGAATGGCGGAACGACATCCACTGCGTCACCCAGTGGTCCCGCTACGACAATGACTGGCGCGGGATTTCCATCTCCGACCTGCTGGCCCTGGCGCGCCCGAAGGCCGAGGCGGCGTTTGTGACCATGGAATCCCACGACGGCTACACTACGAACCTGCCGCTCCCCGACCTGGACCGGGCGGAGAACCTGCTGGCCACCCATTGGGAGGGCAAGCCGCTGACCCGCCAGCACGGCGGCCCGATGCGGCTGGTGGTGCCGCATCTGTATTTCTGGAAGAGCCCGAAATGGATCCGGCGGATCAGCCTGATCCCGCACGACAAGCTCGGCTTCTGGGAGGTCCGCGGCTACCACGAGCGCGGCGACCCCTGGCTGGAGGAGCGGTACGCCTGACTTGGCGGATGGCGTTGCGGGGGAGGGCGATACCCTCGTTGCCATCGGCGCCAACCTGCCGGGGGTGGACGGCGCCGGTCCCCTGGCCACCTGCCGCGCGGCCGCGGCGGCGCTGGAGGGCATCCTCGGCCTCTCCCTCGCCGCTGTCTCCGGCTGGTGGGAAACGGCGCCGGACCCGCCGCTGCCCGGCAGCCCCTGGTACGTGAACGGGGTCGCGCGGCTGCGGGGAGAGGCGGATCCGGCGGCGCTGCTGGCCGCGCTGCAGGCGGTGGAGGCGGCGCATGGCCGCGTGCGCCCCTACCCGAACGCGCCAAGGACCCTGGACCTGGACATTATCGCCATGGGCCGGCTGGTCCGCGACGCGCCGGACCCGGTGGTGCCCCACCCCCGCGCGCATCTCCGCCGCTTCGTCCTGGAGCCCCTGGCGCAGGTCTGGCCGGGCTGGACGCATCCCGTGAGCGGGCTTAGCGTCGCCGCCATGCTCTCGGACCTGCCGCCCGCCCCCATGCGACCGCTGGGGTAGGGGCGGTCCAGGCTTGCCTTCGCGGGGGCGGGGCCCTATCTCCGCCTTTCGCCCGCTCACAGATTCCGAGGTTCGCCATGGCCCGCGTCACGGTCGAGGACTGCATCCTCCAGGTTCCCAACCGCTTCGACCTGGTCCTTCTCGCCGCCCAGCGCGCCCGCGCCATCTCCCGCGGGGAGGAGCTGACGGTGGATCGCGACAACGACAAGAACCCCGTCATCGCCCTGCGCGAGATCGCCGAGCAGACGGTGGAGCTGACCGGGCTGGAGCAGGACATCATCAAGTCCCTGCTGCGCGCGCCCGAGCCGGAGCCGGTGGAGGAGGAGGTGATCGACCTGATCGCCACCGACGAGAACATCTTCGGCGTGATGGACGTGAACGAGGAGACCGCTGCCGAGGCCGGCATGCAGGTCGAGGACATGTCCGGCGACGACCTCGAGGCCGCGATCGCGGCCGAGCTGGGCGGCCGGCGCTGACCCCGGCGCAGGACCGACCCTCCGCATGACCAACGGCGCCGGGATCCCGAGACCCCCCGGTGCCGTTCCGCGCCTCTTCCTTGCGCCCGAGGGGGTGGCCGCTTCCGCCCCCGTGCAACTGGCCGCCGGCCGGCCGGAGAGCGACAGCCTCGGCGATGCCGGGCTGGGCCCCGACCCCGGCCGCGCCCTGGCCGATCTCGTCACAGGCTACGACCCCCGCGCCGACGGCCCGATGATCGAGCGGGCCTACCGCGTGGCGGAGCGGGCCCATCGCGACCAGAAGCGCGACAACGGCGACCCCTATATCGGCCATCCCGTCGCCGTGGCCGGCATCCTGGCCGGTTACCGGCTCGATGCCGCCACGATCGCCACCGCCCTCCTGCACGACACGGTGGAGGACACCGGCCTTACGCTGGCCGACCTGTCCCGCGATTTCGGATCCGACGTTGCCAAGCTGGTGGACGGCGTCACGAAGCTGACCCGGCTGGAACTGCAGTCCGAGCGCACGAAGCAGGCCGAGAACTTCCGCAAGCTGGTTCTCGCGATGAGCGAGGACATCCGCGTGCTCCTCGTGAAGCTCGCGGACCGCACGCATAACATGCGCACCCTGCACTTCGTGCCGCAGCAGCATCGCCGCCAGAAGACCGCGCGCGAGACGATGGAGATCTATGCGCCGCTGGCCGAGCGCATCGGCATGCAGGCGGTGAAGGACGAGCTGGAGGACCGCGCCTTCCGCGAGCTTCAGCCCGATGCCTCCCAGACCATCCACGCCCGCCTGGCCTTCCTGCGCGGGCAGGGCGCCGACCTGATCGAGGAGATCAAGGAGGACATCCGCCGCCGCCTGCGCGACGCGGAGGTGCCGGTGATCGACATCCAGGGCCGGGAGAAGTCCGCCTACGGCATCTGGCTGAAGATGCACTCCAAGAAGGTGGAGTTCGAGCAGCTCTCCGACATCATGGCCTTTCGCATCGTCACGGACGACAAGGCCAACTGCTACATGGCGCTTGGTGCCGTCCACTCCGCCTATCGCGTGGTTCCCGGGCGGTTCAAGGACTACATCTCTACCCCTAAGCCGAACGGCTACCAGTCCCTCCATACGGGCGTGACGGTGCCGGAGCGGCGCAACGCCAAGATCGAGGTGCAGATCCGCACGCCGGAGATGCACGAGGTGGCGGAGTTCGGCGTCGCTGCCCATTGGATCTACAAGCAGGGCCCGGACGGCGTGGTCAACGCCGCCCGCGACCGCAAGCGCTTCCCCTGGGTGAAGGACCTGCTGGAAATCCTGGAGAATGCCGGCGAGGCGCAGGACTTCCTGGAGAACACGAAGCTCGCCCTGCACCAGGACCAGGTCTTCTGCTTCACGCCGAAGGGCGACCTGATCGCGCTGCCCCGCGGCGCGACGCCGGTGGATTTCGCCTACCAGGTCCACTCCCAGGTGGGCGATTCCACGGTGGGCGCGAAAATCAATGGCCGCATCGTGCCGCTGCGCTATCAGCTGGAGAACGGCGACCAGGTCGAGATCATCACGGCCCGCGGCGGCACGCCCAACCCGGCCTGGGAACGCTTTGTCGTCACCGGCAAGGCACGGGCGCGGATCCGCCGCACCGTGCTGGCCCGCCAGCGGGAGGAAAGCCGCGAGAACGGCCGCCAGGCCATCGCGCGCGCCTTCCGCCAGGAAGGTCTGGAATTCTCCGAGAAGACCGCCGAGCCCGCCGTGAAGGCGCTGAAGCAGCCGGGCTTCGAGGAGCTCTGCATCGCCGTCGGCAACGGCAACATCTCGGCGCGGGACGTGCTGCACGCCGCGGTGCCGGAGCTGCGCGGCCCGCCCCGCCCCGCCGTCTCGGGCTTGGAGGCCCTGGCGCTGACCCGGGCCCGCGGCCGGCCGGGCGCCACGGTGGCCTATTCGCGCGGCACCGGCGGGAGGGAGGTGGCGCACGGCATCGTCGGGCTCGTCTCCGGCATGGAGGTGCATTTCGGCAATTGCTGCCATCCCGTGCCGGGCGACCGGATCGTCGGGATCATTTCCACCGGCCGCGGCGTGACGGTCCACAAGCAGGGCTGCCACACGCTGGAGGCCTTCGCGGCCACGCCGGAGCGCTTCATCGACGTGGACTGGGATAACGGGCCCGGCGCGGCCGGGGAGCACGTCGCGCGGCTCTCCGTCGTGACCTCGAACGAGGGTCCAGCCATCGCGGGCATGACGACGGCGATCGCCAAGCAGGAGGCCCGCATCCAGTCCCTGCGCTTCCTGCACCGGTCCGCCGACTTCGCGGAGCTGAACGTGGACCTGGAGGTGAAGGACCTGCGCCACCTCTCCAGCGTCATCGCGGCGCTGCGGGCGCTGCCGGGGATCGAGCAGGTGGAGCGGGCGAAGGCGTGATTCTCGGACTTGGTAACGACATGGTCGATATCCGCCGGCTGGAGCGGACGCTGGAGCGGCATGGCGAGCGCTTCATCGCCCGCATCTTCACGGATGTGGAGCGCGCAAAGGCGGAGCGGCGGGGCCTGACGCGTGTCGCCACCTATGCCAAGCGCTTCGCGGCGAAGGAGGCGGCCTCCAAGGCCCTGGGTACGGGGTTCCGGGGCGGGGTCTTCTGGCGCGACCTCGGCGTGGTAAACCTGCCCTCCGGCCAGCCGACCTTGCGGATGACGGGCGGGGCGGCCGAGCGGCTCGCGGCCATGACGCCGCCGGGGCACGCGGCCCAGGTCTCCCTCACGATGACGGACGAGTACCCCTATGCCGAGGCGGTGGTCATCATCTCCGCCGTGCCGCTGCCGGCCTCGCTCGCCGGGCAGGGTGGTTAGACCGGGGGCCAGGAGGTCATCGGGCCTGCCTCGTCCGGTTTACCTTATCCCTACCAAGTGAGTGACGGTCGAGGCTGCACGGGGTTCCGTCCAGGCCCACCAGGTGCCGGCGGAGAGCGACCCGGCGCCCGAGAGGTCCGCTTCCTTGACAGGAGCGCCAGACTGTCGCACCCAGCCGCAACGCGGTGGCACGACCCGAACCCTGGGACGCATGGCCAACCGGGTAGGCCCGCGAGCAAGCGCACGATGAGCAAGAAGTCCTCCGGCGGCTGGCTGGAGAGCCTGAAGACGATTCTCTATGCGGGCCTGATCGCCATCGGCATCCGCACCATCGCCTTCGAGCCGTTCAACATCCCCTCGGGCAGCATGATCCCGACCCTCTTGGTGGGCGACTACCTCTTCGTCTCCAAGTATTCCTACGGCTATTCCCGTGCCTCGCTGCCCTTCAGCCCGAACCTGTTCAGCGGCCGCATCTTCGGCAGCCTGCCGGCGCGGGGCGATGTGGCCGTGTTCAAGCTGCCGCGGGACGGCGTGACGGACTACATCAAGCGCATCGTCGGCCTGCCCGGCGACCGCATCCAGGTCCGCCAGGGCATCCTCCGGGTCAATGGCCAGCCCGTGACCCGCAACCGCATCGGCCCCTACACGGTGGAGGGGGACGGTCCGCGCCTGACGGTGAACCTCTACCGCGAGACCCTGCCGCCGAGCGCGGACGCGCCCGGCCGCACGCACGACATCCTCGAGCAGACCGACGACGGGCCCTACGACAACACGCAGGAATTCGTGGTGCCGCCGAGCCATGTCTTCGCGATGGGCGACAACCGCGACAACTCGCTGGACAGCCGCGCGACGAATTATGTGGGCTTCGTCCCGGTGGAGAATCTGGTCGGCCGGGCGGAATTCATCTTCTTCTCCTGGGACGGATCGGCGAACTGGTGGGAGGTCTGGGCATGGCCCTTCGCCGTCCGCTGGTCCCGCATCTTCTCGGGCGTCCGCTGATGAAGGCCCACCTTTCTTGAAAGCGCCCGTCGCCGCCCTCGCAGGCCGGCTCGGCCACGAGTTCCGCGACGTCGCGCTGCTGGAACAGGCCCTGACGCACCGCTCCGCCGCGGACCCGAAGCGCCGCCAGCTCGATTCCAACGAGCGTCTGGAGTTCCTGGGCGACCGCGTTCTCGCCCTCTGCATGGCGGAATGGCTGAGCGAGCGCTTCCCCGAGGAGCGGGAAGGGGAGCTGGGCAAGCGCCTCGCCGTGCTCGTGGCGGCCGATACGCTGGCGAAGGTCGGCGACGCCATCGGCCTGCCGGCCGCCCTGCGCATTCCCCCCGCCGAGGGACGCACCGGGCTGCGCCAGCGCGCCAATGTCGTGGCGGACGCGACAGAGGCGCTGATCGGCGCCCTCTACCTCGATGCCGGGCTGGAGAAGGCCCGCGACTTCATCCGGCGGGAGTGGACCGTGGCCATGGAGGCCGACGCCACCCCGCCCATGTCGGCGAAGAGCCGGCTGCAGGAGTTCTCCCTCGGCCGCGGCCAGGGCCTGCCGGAATACACGCTGGTCGGCACGGAAGGTCCCTCCCATGCGCCGCTCTTCACCGTGTCCGTGGCCGCTTGCGGGAAGGTCGCGGAGGCCACGGGCGACAACAAGCGCGCGGCCGAGCAGTCGGCTGCCGAAGCACTGCTGACGGAGCTGGGCCGTGGTTGACGAGCCCAACGGGATCCCGCCCGAGGAGATGAACGAGGAAGGCCCCGCCCTGCCGGAGGGTCCGACCCGCGCCGGCATCGCCGCCGTGCTGGGCGCACCGAATGCCGGCAAGTCCACGCTGGTGAACCGGCTGGCCGGGGCGAAGGTCTCGATCGTCTCCAACAAGCCGCAGACCACGCGCTTCCGCATCCGCGCGATCATCACCGAGGGCCGGTCCCAGGTGGTGCTGACGGATACGCCGGGCATCTTCTCCCCCAAGCGCCGGCTGGACCGCGCCATGGTGGCCGCTGCCTGGGGCGGGGCGCAGGACGCGGACCTGGCGATGCTGGTGGTGGATGCGCGCGCCGGCGTGACGGAGCCGCTGCGGGCCATCGTGAAGAAGCTGGCGAAGAGCGCGCCGCCGCTCTGGCTGGTGCTGAACAAGACGGACCTGTTCGACACCAAGCGGCTGCTGCCGCTGACGGCCGAGCTGAACGACATGCTCTCCTTCCGGGAGACCTTCATGATCTCCGCCGAGACGGGGGATGGGGTGGACAGCCTCCGCACCCGGCTGGCCGATGCGATGCCGCAGGGCCCGTGGCTCTTCCCCGAGGATGAGCTCTCCGACGTGCCGGACCGCATGCTGGCCGCCGAGATCGTGCGCGAGCAGATCCTCCGCCAGACGCATGAGGAGGTTCCCCACCACGCGACGGTAGAGACGGAATCCTGGCAGGAGCGGAAGGATGGCTCCGTGCGGATCGACTGCACGATCTATGTCGGCCGCGCCTCCCAGAAGGCCATCCTGATCGGCGACAAGGGCAGCCGCATCCGCGAGATCGGCCAGCGCGCGCGGTCCGAGCTGACGAAGCTGCTGGAACGGCCCGTCCACCTCTTCCTCAACGTGAAGGATCGGCCGGGCTGGGACGAGGAGCGCGGTCGGCTGCGCGCCCTCGGCCTCGAGGACCTGGAGTAGCGTCCGACCGGCGGAAGGCCCATCTTCCCGCCATGGAATGGACCGCCCCCGCGATCGTGCTGGATTCGCGCCCCCTCGGCGAGGGCGGGGCCGTCGTGACCGTGCTGACCGAGGCGCAGGGACGCCACGCCGGGCTGGCGAGGGGCGGGGCGTCCCGCGCGCAGGCGGCCACATGGCTTCCGGGCAATCTGGTGGAGGCGCGCTGGGTTGCGCGGCTTCCCGACCAGCTCGGCGCCATTTCCGGGGAGTTGGTACATCCCACCGCCGCCCTGGCGATGGAGGATCCACTGGCCCTGACCCTCCTCTCCTCGGCCTGCGCCGTCGCGCTGGAGGCGCTGCCGGAGCGGGAGGCCCATCCCGCCGCCTTCCGCGCCCTGCTGCCGATCATCGCCCACCTCCAGACCGGTGCGGCGGAGGTGATCCCGGACTACGCCCGGTGGGAGATGCTGCTGCTGGCGGAACTGGGCTACGGGCTGGACTTCTCCCGTTGCGCGATGACGGGGGCGACGACGGACCTCACGCACGTCTCCCCGAAGTCCGGCCGCGCCGTGCGCTCCGACATCGCCGCGCCCTACGGCGACCGGATGCTGCCGCTGCCGCCCTTCCTCCGAAAGGCCACGCTTCCGAGCGGCCCGAGGGACTGGTCCGCTGCGCTGCGCCTGACAGGCCACTTCCTGGCGCGTGACGCCCTGGGCGCCCACCACCGCCCGATGCCCGCTGCGCGGCAGGCCCTGGCGGACCGGGTGGACGCCCTGGCCGCGGCAGAGCCCCAGGTTGAAGCCGAGGCGCCGCCGATCCTCTGATCTGGCCGGCTGACGCTCTGTCGGATCGATCGCTCTCGGCTCCTAGGCCGAGCCGACGGCAGCCCAGTGCAGGTCGAGGAGCCTTAGCGCCCTGGCGGGGGAACCAGGGGGCGGCGCCTCCTGGTTCCCTGCCGCTCAGAACGGCGTCAGGGCGCCGGCCGCACGAGGACGAGGCTGAAGGACCCGGCCTTGTCGTCCACCAGCTTCACCCGCAGGAAGGCCGGGCGCGGGGTGGGCGGCACGTCGAGGCGGGAGGCGAGGCCCTCCGCGTCGTCGTTCTCCGCCAGCACTGCCCCGTTCTCGTCCACAAGGGCCAGTTCCGTGTCCAGCTCGGCCTCCAGGTCGTAGGTCATCGCCTGGGCCGGACGGCCGTCATAGGGCAAGGCGACGAACACCTCACCGCCGGATTCCAGCCGGATCCGCACGGCCTCGCCCAGGAGCAGGGTCGGGCGGCGCGCCGCCTCGGCGAGGCTGGAGGAGGCACCGCCCGGCGCGGCTTCCGCAACGCCCTGGATAGCCAGCTCGAAGCTGCCACGAACGCCGTTCAGCAGCGTGGCGCGGACAAAGGCGGCCGGGCGGGACGCGGCGCTGGTGGATAGGCGGGATGCCACGCCGCCGCCGCTGTCGTCGTCCTCAGCCACCTGCTCGCCCGCCGCGTCGAGAAGGGTCAGCACGGTGTCGGCATTGTCGCTGAGGTTGCGGGTGAGCAGGGTGAGCGCCTGGCCTTCCGGCAGGGCGAAGACGGCCTGCCCCTCGCGTGCCAGCTCGATGTGGATGGTCTGGCCGGCGGAGACCGGGCCGCGGGCGCGGGCCGCCTCCAGTGTGGTGGGGTAGTCGGGCGGGGGAAGCGGTGCCTCGCGCTCCAGCATGACCTCGAAGGTGCCGGGGCCTTCGTTGACGAGGCTCGCCCGGACGAACAGCGGTCCCTCCGCCGCGCGCGAGACGGCCAGGGTGGAGGCGAGGCCCCGCTCGGAATCGTCGTTCTCCGCCAGGACCCGGCCGGAGGAGTCGATCAGGGCCAGGGCCGTGTCCGTATTCCCGGCGAGTTCGCGCGTGATGGCGATCAGGTCGGTCCGGTCGTCCGGCAGGCGGAAGAAGGCCTGCTGGTTGCGCCGCAGACGCACCCGGACGGCCTGCCCGGTGGCAAGGGGTGGGCGGTTGGCCGCATCCTCCTGCGTCGTCGCGAAGTTCGGCGGGGGGAGCACGGCCTCGCGGGTCAGGACCACCTCGAAGCGGCCGCCCGCATCCTCCAGCACGCCGGCGCGGACAAGGCGTGCGCCGTCGCCGGGCTGGACCTCGACACGGGAGGCGAGGTTCTCCTGTCCGCCGTCATCGTCCTCCGTCACCACCTCACCGTTCTCGTTCAGCACCGCCAGCACGGTGTCCGTGTTGCGGCCCAGGCGGCGGGTGGTCACAGCCCAGGCCTCGCCTGCGTCCGGCGCCACGCGGAAGAAGGCTTGCTGGCCGCGGCGCAGGTTCACGGTCACCGGCCGGTCCGGTTGCAGCGGCGGCGTGCGGGCGGCATCGGCGGCGCTGGACGCGAAGGCCGGGGCGGGGGGCGTGGGGGCGGCCGGGCCGGGACGCGCGGGCGCTGTCGTGGCAGGGTTCTTGGCCGGGCCGTCCGGGGCTGGCCGGGCGGGCGAGGGGGATGGCGGGGGAGCTGGCGCCTGGGCCCTCGCCTCCGCTGCGGCCAGGACTGCCGCGACGCCCATCAGGGCTCCTGCCACCGGGCCGAGGGCCCGGGTCGATCCGCGCTGCGCCATGCGGAATCCTCCTCTACTCTTCCCCTCGTGCTAGCCCCCGTTCCGCCGGGACGTCCATCAACATAGCCGTGCCCTGGCGCCGTGGCGCCCGGCCTGCTAGAACGGAACTACCTGAACGAACTGAGAACATAGGTCCCGGCCCGCCATGCCAGACGACGTCAAGGCGATCCCCGAGGGCGGTCGCATCCACGAGACACCGCTCGCCGGCGCCCTTTCCGAGCGCTACCTCGCCTACGCCATGTCCACGATCATGGCGCGCTCCCTGCCGGATGTGCGGGACGGGCTGAAGCCCGTGCACCGCCGCCTGCTCTGGGCCATGCAGCAGCTGCGGCTGGACCCGGCCGGCGGCTTCAAGAAGTGCGCGCGCGTGGTCGGCGACGTGATCGGCAAGTACCACCCGCACGGCGATGCCTCGGTCTACGAGGCGCTGGTGCGGCTGGCCCAGGACTTCGCCGCCCGCTACCCGCTGGTGGAGGGTCAGGGGAACTTCGGCAATATCGACGGCGATAACGCCGCGGCCATGCGCTACACTGAGGCGAAGCTGACCGAGGTGGCGAAGGCGCTGCTGGACGGCATCGACGAGGATGCCGTCGATTTCCGCCCGACCTATGACGGGGAGGAGCAGGAGCCGCTGGTGCTGCCGGCCGCCTTCCCGAACCTCCTGGCGAACGGCGCGAACGGTATCGCGGTGGGCATGGCGACGAGCATCCCGCCGCACAATGCGGGCGAGTGCTGCGCGGCCGCGCTGGAGCTGATCCGCAACCCGGAGGTCACCACCGCCGGCCTTCTCGCGCACATGCCCGGCCCGGATTTCCCGACCGGCGGCATCATGGTGGAGCCCGCCGACAGCATCCTGAACGCCTACGAGACCGGGCGCGGCGGCTTCCGCCTGCGCGCGCGCTGGGAGAAGGAGCAGCTGAAGAACGGCACCTGGCAGGTCGTCGTCACGGAGATCCCTTACCAGATCCAGAAGTCGCGACTGATCGAGCAGATCGCGGAGCTGCTGGAGGCGAAGAAGCTGCCGCTGCTGGCCGATGTGCGGGACGAGAGCACGGACAAGGTCCGGCTGGTGCTGGAGCCGAAGTCCCGCACCGTCGAGCCGGCCGTGCTGATGGAGAGCCTGTTCCGCGCGACGCCGCTGGAGAGCCGCATCTCCCTCAACATGAACGTGCTGGATGCGGACCGCACACCGCGCGTCATGGGGCTGAAGGAGGTCCTGCGGTCCTGGCTGGATCACCGGCAGGTCGTGCTGGTCCGCCGTTCGAACTACCGGCTGGCCGCAATCGAGCGCCGGCTGGAGATCCTGGACGGCTATCTCATCGTCTACCTCAACCTCGACGAGGTGATCCGCATCGTCCGCGAGGAGGATCGCCCGAAGGAAGCGCTGATCCAGGCCTTCGGCCTGACGGACAACCAGGCCGAGGCCATCCTCAACATGCGGCTCCGCGCCCTCCGCAAGCTGGAGGAGATGGAGATCCGGAAGGAGCACACGCGCCTGACGAAGGAGCTGAAGGGGCTGCAGAAGCTGCTCTCCAGCGAGAAGGCGCAGTGGGACCGCATCGGCGAGGAGATCGAGGCGGCGCGGCAGAAGTTCGGCACCGGGCCGCTGGGCGACCGGCGAACGCTGCAGACGGAAGCTGTGGCGGTCGTCTTCGACGAATCCCACTTCGTCGAGAAGGAGCCGATCACCGTCATCCTCTCGGAGAAGGGCTGGCTGCGCGCGCAGAAGGGTCATTTGGAGGACCCTTCCGGCCTGCGCTTCAAGGAGGGTGATGCCCTCGCGCTGATGCTGCACGCGGAGACGACGGACCGGATCGGGCTGCTGGCCTCCAATGGCCGCGCCTACACGATCAAGGCGGATGCCGTGCCGCGCGGCCGTGGCGACGGGCAGCCCGTCCGGCTGATGGTGGAGCTGGGGAACGAGGACGACATCGTCACCGCCTTCGTGTGGAGGGAGGGGATGAAGTTCCTCCTCGCCTCTGCTTCCGGCCGCGGCTTCGTGGCCAAGAGCGAGGACCTGCTGGCGGAGAAGCGCACGGGCAAGCAGGCGCTGGTGGTGGACGCGCCGGACACGCTGGCCGCCGCGGTTCCGGCGGCGGGCGACACGGTCGCCGTGGTCGGCGAGAACAGGAAGCTGCTGGTCTTCCCGCTGGAGCAGGTGCCGGAGATGGCGCGCGGCCGCGGCGTGGCGCTCCAGGGCTACCGCGACGGCGGGCTTTCGGACGTGAAGGTTTTCGACGCGCGGCGCGAGGGCCTCACCTGGCAGCTCGGGGACCGGACCCGCACGGAGACGGCGCTGGCCCCCTGGCGCGGCAACCGTGGCGGGGCGGGCAAGATGCCACCGAACGGCTTCCCGAAGTCCAACCGCTTCGACGGGTGAGGGCACGGGCTTGACGCCGGAAGCCCTGGAAGCGGCCATCACCGGGCATCCAGCCTGGGGCGGCTTCTTCCGGCAGCCGCGCGAGGGCTACACCTTTCCCGCCCTCGGGACCTGCCAGGTTCATGGCGCGGAGGACGCTGGGGCGCTGGCGCCCCTCGGTATCCAGGTCGGGGGCGGCGGGGGCGAGGGCAACCTCGTCGTGCTCGCGGGCGGGCAGGGCGGGCATCACCTCCGGATCCTCTTCGGCGGCCGGAAGAACTGCATCGCCGTGATCGGCGGCGAGGGCGTGCTCGCCGGGCAGGTGAGCTTCGAGGGCGACGACCACCTGCTGGTCTTCAACGGTCGCGACACCTGCCACGTCAACATGACCTTCCGCGCCCGTCACGGGGCGCTGTTCTTCGGCAAGGGGGCTACGTCCAACGCCGCCGACTTCCTGGTTGAGGGGCCGCGCCGCTGCATCATCCTCGGCGACGACGGAATGGTGGCCTACCGGGTCAGCCTGCGCACGAGCGACAGCCACGGCATCATCTCGCTGGACGATCCCACGGCCGCCCTGAACCCGCCCGCGAGCGTGGTGCTGGAGCCGCATGTCTGGATTGCCAAGGACGCCGTGGTGAGCCGCGGCGTGCGCGTTGGGCGCGGCGCCATCATCGCCATGAACACCATCGTCACCGCGGATGTGGCGCCCTGCACGCTGGTGGGCGGCGTTCCCATGCGCGTGCTGCGGGAGCGGGTGACCTGGACCCGCGCCTCGCAGCCGGGCGAGGCCGAAATCCGCGCGGCCATCGCAGCCGCCGCGCCGGACTGACCCCGCGCGCTCCGCTCAGGTCACGCGGATGTTGCGCGCGCGGATGAGGGGCCCCCACTTGGCCGTCTCCTCCGCCTTGTTCCGCTCGAAGGCGGCCGCGTCGCCGGCCACGGGCAGGAAGCCGGCCTGCACCAGCCGCGCGCGCTCCTCGGCGGAGGAAACGTGGCGCATGGTGGAGGCCCGCAGCCGCTCCAGCACCGGCGCCGGCACCCCGGCCGGGGCGACCAGCCCCCAGTAGGTGGCGGTTTCGAAGCCGGGAATCCCGGCCTCGGACACGGTCGGCACGTCGGGGAAGAGCGGGTGGCGCTCCCGGCTCGTCACCGCCAGTGCCTTCAGCTGGCCGCCGGGGAGCTGGCCGGCCAGGAAGGCGGCCTCCATGAAGTTCATCTGCACCTCGCCGCTCACCACTGCCTGGGTGGCCGCGGAGGCGCCGCGATAGGGCACGTGCAGCATGGACATGCCTGCCCACTCCATGAGCAGCTCCGTCGCCAGGTGGCTGGTGAAGCCGACGCCGGCGGTGGCGAAGCTCAGCCCGTCCGGCTTGGCCTTCGCCAGCGCGATCAGCTCCGCCAGCGTGTTGGCGGGAACGGATCGGTGCACCACCACGAAGCTCGGCGCCTGCGCGACGAGGATCACCGGCGCGTAGGCCCGGTCATTGTCGTAGGGCATGGGGAACAGGAAGGGCGCGATGCTGTACTGGCTGTTGCTGGCGATCGCGAGCGTATGGCCGTCCGGGCGGGATCGGATGGCGTGGTCCATCGCCACGGTGCCGCCGGCGCCGGGCCGGTAGTCCATCACCACGGGCTGTCCCAGCTCCGCCTGCATGGCATTTCCGAGGGGGCGGAAGATGACGTCCGCGGGGCCGCCGGCGGTGAGCGGCACGACGAAGCTGATCGGCCGGTTTGGAAAGGCTTCCTGCGCGAGCGCCGGCGCGGCCATTAGCGGGCTCAGGAGAAGGGTTCGGCGATCCAACACGATCCGGCGCTCCGATGGCTACGGTCCGACCGTCCCGGCAGGGGCCGGGTGGCGACCGCAGCCAACAGGCAAGGATCAGGCCGGGGCGGTGGAGCTCCCCACGCTCTCCGGCGCGAAGGAGGCGACGGGCGGGGCGGCGTCGCGCAGCGGCACCCATGCGCCGTTCACCAGAATCTCGCTCGGCCGGAAGGCGGCCTTGTAGGCCATCTTCGCGCTCTGCGGCACCCAGTAGCCCAGGTAGACATAGGGAAGGCCGAGCTGCCGGGCGCGCTCCACGAGTTGCAGGATCGCCAGCGTTCCTAGCGAACGGTTCGCGTAGTCGGGCTCGAAGAAGGAGTAGACGGCGGAGAGACCGTCCTTCAGCCAGTCCGTGAGGCAGACCCCGATGAGCCGGTCCGGCGCTTCCCGGAATTCCACGAGCATGGTGGTGATCGGCGTGTCCTCCACCATGGCGCGGTAGTCGTAGAAGCCCATGGCAGCCATGTCGCCGTCGCGGTGGCGGGCGCGCTGGTAGCGCTGGAACAGGGCGAACTGCTCGGCCGTCGCGCGCGCCGGCACCTCCTGCGCGACAACCCCAGCATTCGCCTTCAGCAGGCGGCGATGCGTGCGGCCCGGCTGGAAGTCCGCCACCACGATGCGGATGGGGATGCAGGACTGGCAGCCCGGGCAGACCGGCGCGTAGGCGATGTTGTGGCTGCGGCGAAAGCCCGCGCGGGAGAGGCGGTCGTGCAGCGCCTCGCCCTCCGGCCCGGAGAGCTCCGTGACGACCTTCCGCTCCGTCCGCCCGGCCAGGTAGGGGCAGGGAAGGGGCGCGGTGGTGTAGAAGAACTGCGGTCGGCGTCCGGCGCGGTGCAGCATGAGGGGTCCAGTGTCCGCGGAAAGGCCGTCGCCGTCCATGGCTTCGTAAGGTTCCAATTTCAGGCCGGTCCTGGGAGGTTTCAATACCTTGGCGGGTAGGAAGGATCAGGGATCCAGCTGCAGTCGCGCGGCGGTCTCCGCCAGGGCAGGGATGGGCTCAAGCCGGCCCGCCGCCCAGGCGGCGTTCATGTCGCGCCAGTGGCGGGAAAAGGGATTGCCCGACTGCCCCGTGGCGACCGCCGCCGCCACGCCGTCGCGGGAGGCGAGGTCCATCACGATCCGCAGCCCTGGCCCGTGGACATGGGTGAAATCCCCTGTCATCCCGCCGCGGTTCAACGTTTGCCCGTCGCCCGGCGTCGGCGCCTCGATCCGCAGCATTGTGCCGAGCAGCGGCACGAAGCGCAGCAGCGGGTGGTCCAGCCGCACCCGGTGCGCCTCGCCCCAACGCCAGGCCGCCGGGTCCGGGCCGAAGCGCGCGACCAGCCCGGCAACCGCCTTCTCCAGCGCCTGCATGGAGAGCGCGGCGCAGCCGCCCGCCCCGCACCATCCGGCGCCCTGCGGCGTGGCCAGGGTCCGCAGGAATTCCGGGGTGGGGGAGAAGGCCTCCTCCCCGACCCCGGCCGTGGCCAGGGCCATGCGGCCGAACTCGCGGGCCCAGGCATTGAAGATCAGGGGCTGCGGCATGGCCGTGCCCGCCGTGCCGTCCCAGCCCAGCAGCAGGTCCCGCGCCGCGCCGGCCACCCCGGCCGGGCGCGCGGGGGAGAGAAGGAGGGGCAGCATCTCCCGTGCCAGAAGGTCCACGGCGTCTGCCTGGATGGCGGCCAGGTCCCCCGGCGCGTGGCGTTCCCGCTGCCGCAGCAACTCGCCGATGCGGCGGAAGCGCCAGTCGCCGTACCAATCGCGGCCCAGGAACGGCTCCGCGCCAGGCGGCTGAACGCGGTTATTGGCGTTGGCCAGCACGCCGCTGGCGGGCCGCTCGACATGCGGCATGGCATCGAAGGGCACCCAGCCCGTCCAGTCATGCGCCCCGTCCCAGCCGGCGACGGGCAGGGCACCATCGCCCGCGGTGCGGACCGGCGTGCGGCCGGTAAGATACATCGCGATCCCGCCGGCGGCGTCCGCCACCATCAGGTTCTGCGCGGGGGATGAAATGAGGGAGGCGGCCGTCCGCGCCTCCTCAAGGGAGTGGGCGCGGTTGAGCGCCAGCAGCCCCGCCGCCTGGCTGTCGGACGGGGCGAGGGACGCCATGGAGACGGCCAGCACCTCGTTCCCCGGCGGCTGCTCGTCAAGGTCGGACAGGACGGGGCCGTGCCGCGTCTCCCGAACGCGCAGCACCTCCTCGGCCCGGCCGCGCACGGCGATGCGCTCCTCGCGCGTAGTGAGGGGGCGGGGGCCATCGGGCGTCTCGTAGGCGTCGGTGCCGGAAAGGCGCTCCACGAAGACGTCCTGCGTGTCGGAATGGGTGGTGGTGAAGCCCCAGGCCAGGCGCTCGTTCCGGCCGATCACCACCATCGGCACGCCCGGCGCCGTCGCGCCGGCGAGGAAGCGCCCGCCCGGCAGCTCGATGCGCGCAAGGTACCACAGCACCGGCGCCTGCAGGGCGAGATGCGGGTCCGAGGCGAGCAGCGCGCCGCCTGTGGAGGAGCGCGCCGGCGCGAGTGCCCAGGCATTGGACGCCGATTCCGGCAGGGGCGCGCCCCTTCCCCAGCTCGGGGCGGCCTCCAGCAGGGCCGCCAGCCGCTCCGGCGAGGGAAGGGCTGCGAGGTCCGGTCGGCCCGGGCTGTCGTCGGAAGGCCAGAGCTGCCAGAGCTTCTCCGGCGGCAAGGTGGCGGAAAGGCGCGCCCGCTCGGTCTCCAGCCGCCAGTTCCCGGAGAGCCAGAGCCCCATCACCTTGCCCCAGAGAAGGCTGTCGGTGGGCTTCCAAGGCTCCGGCGCGCCAAGGGCGACAAATTCCGGCGCCGCGAAGCGTCCGCGCGCGGCGATCCAGGCATTCACTCCCGCCGCATAGGCCTCCAGCATTCCGCGTTCCTCGGCGGGCAGGGCGGCGAGGTCGCCCTCCGCCTTCTGCCGCAGACCGAGGGTGCGCAGGAAGCGGTCCAGCCGGAGCGTCGAGGGACCGGCGATCTCGCTCAGCCGCCCGGCGCCGCCGCGGCGCGTCATCTCCATCTGGAACAGCCGGTCGCGCGCGTGCAGCACACCCATCGCCATCGCGGCATCCCTCTCGTTGGAGGCGCGGATGCGGGGGATGCCCTTGGGATCGAAGGCGATCTCCACCGGAGCGGAGAGGCCGGCAATCCGCAGTGCCTCCTCCTCACCCGGCAGGGTCCACCAGATCAGCCCCGCGACGCCGGCCGCGAGCAGCAGCGGCAGGGCGACCAGAACCACCAGGGCCCGGCGCAGCCAGCGCCAGGCGGACCGGGCAGGGGAAGGACGGACACGCCGGGGTGCGAGGGGCATGGGCGCCAATCAACCAGCCCGCCGGGCGGCGGCCAAGGGCGCCCCGCGTGAAACCTGCAGGGAACGGCCCGCCCCAAGGCGGCGAAGGGTCAGCCCGCCTTGCGGCCCGCCGCGGCCGCCGTCAGGGCATCGCGCAGCGCGCCAAGGGTATAGGGTTTGCGCAGCAGCGGCAGCCCGGCTTCCGCCACCCGTGCGGGGGCGCCGCCATAGCCGCTGGTCAGCAGCACCGGCAGCGCGGGCCGGCCCTCCTTCAGGTGCCGGGCAAGGTCGAGCCCGTCCATGCCGCCGGGCATCAGCACGTCGGTGAAGACGAGGTCCGGCTCCAGCCCGCGCACCAGCATTTCCAGCGCCGTCGCGGGGTTCGCCGCGTGGACAGGGGCGTGGCCGAGGTGGCGCATCATGTCCAGCACGAGGCCCGCCACCGCTTCCTCGTCCTCCACTACCAGGACGCGCAGGGGCCGCTCCGCCGCCGCCTCGGCCGGGGCGGGCGCGGATGCCTCCTCGGCCGCACGGGGCAGGTGGAGCGTGATGCAGGTGCCGTGCCCCTCCTGACTCCGCACCCGTGCGGCGCCCCCGCTCTGCCGCGCGAAGCCGTAGGCATGCGCAAGGCCCAGGCCGCTGCCGCTGCCGGCCTTCGTGGTGAAGAAGGGCTCGAAGGCGCGGGCCAGCACCTCCGGCGCCATGCCCGTGCCGGTGTCGGAGACGTCGAGGCGCAGGAACTCGCCGCGAAGCCCGTCCGGGTCCTCCGTGCCGTCCAGCACCGTGTTGCGCGCGGCGATCCGGAGCGTCCCGCCCCGCGGCATGGCGTCTCGGGCGTTCAGGGCCAGGTTCGTCAGCGCCAGCTCGAGTTCCGAAGGGTCGGCGTGGAGGGGCCAGGCGTCCTCGGCCACCTCTATCTCCACCGCGATATCGGCCTGCAGGGAGCGGGAGAGCATGGCGCCGAGTTCGCCCATCCAAGGGCTGAGAGCGATCGGTTCCGGCCGCAGCGCCTGCCGCCGGGCGAAGGTGAGGAGGCGGCGCGTGAGGTCCGCGCCCCGCTGGGAGGCGGTGGCGATGCTCCCCGTCAGCCTCTCCCGCCGTGCCGGATCCTCGGTGCGGGCGAGGAGGGAAATGCCGGCGGAGACGACGGCGAGGAGGTTGTTGAAGTCATGAGCGATGCCACCGGTCAGCCGCCCCAAAGCCTCAAGCTTCAGGGTCTGCGTCACGCCGGCCTGCGCGGCCTCCCGCGCCGCGACCTCCTTCTCCACCTCGCGGCGAAGGTTCTCGTTGGCGTCGCGTAGCGCGATCTCCGCGCGCTTGCGGGCGGTGATGTCGATGCTCAGCCCCGTCAGGCGCCAGGGATTGCCCTCCGCGTCGCGTTGAAGCCGCCCGCGGCCGGAGAGCCAGAGGATGCCCTTGCCCGGGTGGCGGGCGCGGTACTCGACCTCGATCTCCGACATATCGGGATCCTGCAGCATCCGTCGGATCGCGCGCTCGACGGCCTCCCTGTCCTCGGAGAGCATGCCGCCCATCCAGGACTCCATGGTGGGCTGCGCCTGGGGACCGAGTCCCAGCATGTCCCGGTACTCGGCTGACCATGTGACCGTGTTCGCCGGGATGTCCCATTCCCAGGCGCCGGCACCTGCGTAGCGATGGGCAAGGCGCAGGCGCTCCTCGCTCTCGTGCAAGGCGGCGTCCACCGCGGCCAGCTCCGCCCGCCGCGCGGCCGTCTCCCGCGCCAGCCGGGCGTTGGCCTCCTCCAGTTCCGCGGTGAGCGACCAGAGATCCTCGAAGGCCTCGCCGATGACGGCATCGTCGTCCTCGGCGCCACGGCGAGCAGAGGCGAGGGCGCGGCCAGCCGCCAGCCGCTGCTCCATGGCCTGGAGCCGCACCGTCAGGCGCGCCGATTCGGCGTGCGCCTCCTCGAGAGCGGAGCGCAATGCCCTGACCTCGGCTTCCCCCTGCCCCGGACGCATTCCGGATGGGGTGCCCTGGATTGGGGCACGCTGCTGCACCGTTCCTCCGATCCCGTCGCCACCACCTGTGTTAAGAACGATCCGGAGGCCGCGCGGTTGAAGCATGTCTCAGAGGAGTTGTGCTTGCAGTTCTGCTGCTTCCTCGCGCAGGAGAGGCAGGAAGGTTTCCGCCAGCGCAACGCGCGTGTGCAGGGCTGCGGGCGCGCCGATGTTGAGCGCGGCTACAACGCGGCCGTCATAGCGGCGCAGCGGCACGGCCAGGGAGACAAAGCCGAGCTCCATCTCCTCCTCCACCAGCGCGTGGCCTTCCGCGCGCGCTGCGTCGATGGCAGCGCCCAGCCGGGCCGGGTCCGTCTCCGTCCGCGGGGTAACAGCCGCGGGCGGATGGGCAGCGATAAGCGCTTCCGCCATGCCCGCCGGCAGCGCGGCAAGCAGGACGCGGCCCAGGGCCGTGCAATGGGCGGGCAGGCGCGTGCCGATCATGGTGTTCACGGGCATGAGGCGGGCCGGCTGACCATAGGCCACGAACACCACTTCCGGCCCGTCCAGCATGGCAACAGAGCAGGCAATTCCGTGAGCGACCGCGATTCGCTCGCAGCGCGGCTGGACCAGCGTGGAAATACCATTCGCCCCCAGATAGCCGGAGGCGAGGCGCAGCACCCGCGGCGTCAGGCGGAACAGACGCCCCTCCGCCTCGACGAAACCGAGATGAGCGAGGGTGAACAGCGCACGGCGGGCCGTGGCGCGGGGTAGGCCGGTCGCGCGCGCAGCCTCCGCCAGGGTCATCGGGCGCCGCTCCGCCCCGAAGGCGGCGAGGACCGCCAGCCCGCGGGCCAGGGCCTCGGAGTAGTCTGGACCCAGCGCTGCCTCCTCGCGGTTACGGCTGGCCTCGGCACTGAGCCTTGGCATTCGATCCTCCCCCTCGGCAGCGTTGCGTCGGCCGAAAGAGCGGTTCTACAATCGCACAGACGTTCGGTCATCGGACATTTTTCGGGGGTGTTCGGCCATGATGAGTGCGGAACAGAACAGGCGCCTGACCCAGGTCGGCCCGGGCACGCCGGGCGGCGCGCTGCTGCGGCACTACTGGCAGCCGATCGCGCTTCTGGACGAGCTGGAAGGGCCGCGTCCTGTCCGGCCAGTGCGCGCACTCGGCCAGGATTTCCTGCTGTTCCGGGACGAGCAGGGGACGATAGGCCTCATCGACCGGGGATGCCCGCACCGCGGCGTGGACCTCGCCTATGGGCGCCTGGAGGATGGCGGGCTGCGCTGCCCTTTTCATGGATGGCTTTTCGGCGCCGATGGCCGTTGCCTGGAGACGCCGGGCGAGCCGGAGGGCAGCACGCTGCACCAGCGCATCCGCACCCGCTCCTACCCCGTGCAGCTGCGGTCCGGGATCGTCTTCGCCTATCTCGGGGAGGGTGAGGCGCCCGCGCTGCCGGCTTTCGACTGCTTCGTGGCGCCGGACACCCACACCTTCGCCTTCAAGGGCATGATCGAGTGCAACTGGCTGCAGGCGCTTGAGGTGGGGATCGACCCCGCCCACGCCTCCTTCCTGCACCGCTTCTTCGAGGATGGGGACGAGAAGGAGTCCTACGGCAAGCAATTCCGCGGCGCCTCCGACGGATCGGACCTGCCGATGACCTACGTTCTGCGGGAGTTCCCGCGCCCGGAGATCGAGGTGGACAGCACCGAATACGGGCTGCGCGTGACGGCGCTGCGGAAGATCAGCGAGGCGACGACGCATGTGCGCGTGACGAACCTGTACTTCCCGCAGGCCTTCGTGATCCCGATGAGCGCGGAGATGACCATCACCCAGTGGCACATGCCCGTGGACGACACGCGCTGCTACTGGATCGCCATCTTCACGAGCTTCGCCGCCCCGGTGGACCGCGCGCGGATGCGGGCGCAGCGGCTGGAGAGCTATTCCCTGCCGGACTACCTGCCCGCGCGGAACGCAAAGAACGACTACGGCTTCGACCCGCAGGAGCAGGCTTCCCAGACCTATACGGGCATGGGCCACGACATCAACACGCATGACCAATGGGCGGTGGAGAGCCAGGGCGCGATCCAGGACCGCACGAAGGAGCACCTGGCCTCCACCGACAAGGCGATCGCCGCCAACCGCCGCCTGCTGCTGCGCGGCATGGCCGCGGTGGAGGAGGGCAGGGCGCCGATGCTGACCGAAGGGGCGGAGCACCTCACGGGGCCCGCCACGATCGACGGCATGGCCCCGAGCGAGAGCTGGCAGGCGCATTGGAAGTCAGCCGTGGCCCGCCGGCGCGCATCCGCACCCTGGTCCGCCCCGGCCCTGGCGGCCGAGTGACGGCATGAGCTTCGTCGAGGCGCACGGGCTGCAGGACGCGGCTGCCCGGGAGGCGGCGGAAGAGGTGCTGCGCCGGGTCGAGGAGGAGGGAGTCGGGGTCATCCGCCTCTCCTGGGCGGACCAGCACGGGATCCTACGCGGAAAAACGGTGGTGGCCTCGGACGCGGCGCGCGCGCTGCGCGACGGCATCGCCATGACCTCCACCATGCTGCTGAAGGATACCAGCCACCGCACGAGCTGGCCGGTCTTCGGAACGGGCGGGCCGATGCAGGAAATGCAGGGGGCGGCGGACTTCCTCGTCATCCCCGATCCCGCGACCTTTCGCGTGCTGCCCTGGGCGCCGCACACGGGTTGGCTGCTCTGCGATGCCTACTTCAAGCATGGCGGCGCCGTACCGCTCTGCTCCCGCCAGCAGCTGCGGCGTGCGCTCGCGAAGGCCGAGGGGAAGGGCTTCTCCTTTAACACGGGGATCGAGATGGAGTTCCATCTCTTCCGCCTGCTCGATCCGAAGATGGCGCCGGAGGATGCGGGCCAGCCCGGGACGCCGCCGGAGGTGGCGCTTCTGACGCAGGGCTACAACTACCTGACGGAGAGCCGCTACGACGCGCTGGACCCGATCCTGGAGACGCTTCGCCACGCGGTGGAAGGCCTGGACCTGCCACTGCGCTCCATGGAGATCGAGTACGGGCCGAGCCAGGTGGAGTTCACCTTCGATGCGCGGCCCGCGCTGGACTCCGCGGACAACGCGATCCTGTTCCGCAGCGCCGTGAAGCAGGTGGCGCGGCGGCACGGCTACCACGCCAGCTTCATGTGCCGGCCGCGCATCCCCAACGTCATGTCCTCCGGCTGGCACCTGCACCAGTCGCTCTGCGACGGGGAGGGGCGGAACCTTTTCGTCGGGGAGGAGGGCGAGCTCCTCTCGGGCACCGCGCTGCATTACCTGGGCGGCCTGCTGCAGCACGCGCGGGCGGCGGCCGCGTTCTCGACGCCGACGATCAACGGCTATCGCCGGTTCCGGCCCCTGTCGCTCGCGCCAGACCGTGCAGTGTGGGGCGTGGACAACCGTGGCGTGATGGTGCGCGCCCTCGGCCAGCCCGGGGACCGCGCGACCCGGCTGGAGAACCGCTTGGGCGAGCCGGCGGCGAACCCCTACCTCTACATGGCGTCCCAGCTGCATTTCGGACTCGACGGCATTGCCCGCAAGCTGGAACCCGGCCCGGCCGCCGACACGCCCTACGAGACCGCCGCCGATCCCCTGCCGCGCAGCTTGGCCGAGGCGTTGGACGCGCTGGACAGGAACCACACGGCACGCGAGGCTTTCGGCGAGGGATTCATCGACTGGTTCCTGCGCCTCAAGCGCGCTGAGATCGCCCGGTTCGAGGCGGAGGTCTCGGAGTGGGAGCAGCGGGAGTATTTCGAGATCTTCTAGTTCCCGGCGGGCCCGCATCGCGGCGCGGTCCAGGAGGTGAGTGAATGGCGATCCTGGAGCTGGAAGCGGTCGAGAAGGTCTTTCCCGGCCGGGGCGGGCCGCCCACCCTCGCGATGGACCGGCTCTCCCTCTCCGTGCGGGAGGGCGAGTTCCTCTCCATTCTCGGCCCGTCCGGCTGCGGCAAGTCCACGCTGCTGCAGATCGCGGCGGGGCTCATGGAACCTTCCGCCGGATCGGTGCGTGTGGCCGGGCGCACCGTATCCGGGCCGCCGCCCGAGGCGGTGTACGTCTTCCAGCAATACGGGCGTTCCCTGCTGCCCTGGCGCAGTGTGCGGGACAACGTCGCTTTTGCCGTGGAGCACAGGGCCGGTGTCTCGCGGGCGAAGGCGCGCGTTCTGGCGGATGCGCAGCTTGAGGCCGTGGGGCTGACGGGCTTCGGCGACCACTTTCCCTGGCAGCTTTCCGGCGGCATGCAGCAGCGCGTCGCCCTGGCCCGCGCGCTGGCAGCGGAACCCAGGATCCTGCTGATGGATGAGCCCTTCAGCGCTGTGGACGCGCTGACGCGGCTGGACCTGCACAGGCTGATGCTCGAACTCTGGGAAAAGCGCGGCCTGACAGTCGTGCTGGTGACGCATGACGTGGAGGAAGCGGTCGCGCTCTCCGACCGCGTGGCGCTGTTGACGAAGCGGCCATCCACCATCGCGCGCGTCGTCGAAACCGGGCTGCCCCGCCCGCGCGACCCCGTGGAGGTGCGGGAGACCCCGCGTTTCCTCGAGCTGCGGCACGAATTGCTGGAAGCCCTGCTGACGCGCGGCCCGAAGGCAGGCGGGCATGGCTAGGCGCCTCCTCTCCCTCGTCCCCGGGCTGGCCTTCATCGCCCTGCTGCTCGCCGGGCTCGAATGGGCAGTCGATGCGGGGCTGGTCCGCCGCGCCCTGATGCCGCCGCCCTCCGCAATCTGGGCGGTGCTGCAGGATCTCGGCACGTCAGGCGAAGTGCTCGGGCCGCTGTTCGCCACGCTGCGGCTGGTCTTCATCGGCTTCGCCCTCGGCTCGGCGGTCGGCATCGCGCTCGGGACGGCGATGGGATGGTGGAGCGCGGCCTTCCGGCTGCTGGAGCCGCTGGTGGAGATGATGCGTCCCATTCCCAAGGCCGCTTTGGTGCCGCCGCTGATGCTGTTCCTCGGCCTTGGCGACACGATGAAGATCACCTCCGTCGCGCTCGCCGTCACCTTCCCCGTTCTGGTCAACACCTTGCAGGGCGTGCGCGGCGTGGACCGCGTGCTGCTGGACTCCGCGCGCACCCATGGATGGGGCACCGGGCGCACGCTGCGCCACGTCGTGCTGCCGGCATCGCTGCCCTTTATCCTGGCGGGGATGCGGACCAGCCTCGGCCTCGCGCTTATCCTGGCGGTCCTGGCGGAGATGCTGACCGGGCAGGGGGGGCTGGGCTTCCTGATCCTGGACATGCAGCGCAGCTTCCTGATCCGGCAGATGTACGCCTGGCTCGTCATCCTCGCTCTCGTCGGGCTGGCCCTGAACGCGCTCTTCGGCTGGGCCGAGTCGCGGGCCCTACACTGGCAGCAACGAAACTGACCACGAGACGGCAGGCCCGCGCATTGCATGGATAGGACCGACGGAACGCCACGGCACGCCATAACAGGATCGCGACCATGACCGACATCACTCGCCGCGCCGCCCTCGGGGCGGCTATCGCCGCACCGCTCGCCGCGCCAGCGCTTCGTGCGCAGGCGCTGACGAAGATGCGGGTCAGTGTCATCCCCGTGCTCGACGTGGCGCCCCTGCACGCCGCGATCGCGCAGGGCTACTTCGCCGCCGAGGGGATCGAGATCGACACATCCACCACGGCCGGCGGCGCGACGGGCCTGCCGGGGCTGGTGGCCGGGCAGTTCCGCGCCGTTTTCTCAAACGGCGTCTCCACCCTGCTCGGCGTGCGCGAGGGGCTGGAGTTTCGTTTCATCGCCGCCGCCTCCCGCGCCATGCCGCAGCCGCCGGACATCCTGGCCGTGCTGGCGCGCAAGGGTGGCGGCATCCGCACGGGCAAGGACCTGGAAGGCAAGCGCCTCGCCTCGAACACGCGCAACAACATCGTCTGGCTGCGTGGCATGGCCTGGGTCGAGAAGACTGGCGGCGACTGGAGGAAGGTGAACACGATCGAGGTGCCCTTCCCGCAGATGGCGGACGCGCTGGCCAATGGCCAGGTGGATGCCTGCGTCTCCAGCGAGCCCTTCGTCACGGCCGCGCTGCAGAGCCATGGCGAGAAGATCGAGCGCATCGGCTGGCCGTTGAGCGAGACCGCGCCCGGCGGCACCAATGCCCATTATGTCGGCATCGCGCCCGACCTGGCGAAGAGCGGCGACCTGTTCGACCGCTTCGCGCGCGGCCTGCACAAGGGCGTGGATTGGGTGAACGAGCGTCGCGGCCGGCCCGAGCTGATCGAGCTGATTGCGAATTTCTCCCGCGTGCCGGCCGAGCGCCTGAAGGATGTGGCGTTGCCCGCCTACCCGAAGGAGATCACCCCTGCCGAGATCGACGAGCTGGTCGCCACCATGCAGCGCTACGGTCTCAGCGGCCGCTATCCCACCGGTGCCAGTCTTCTTCACCGGACGGCGCAGGCCTGACGCGCGGGCGATGCGGCGCGTCTCCTCGGGCGTTTGGCTGGTCCTGGCCCTCCTCCTTCTCTGGGAGGTGTCGGCCCGAACCGGCCTTGTGGACAGCCCGAACTGGCCGCCGCTGACGCGCGTCATCGCCGTGCTGGGGCGAGACATCGTCTCGGGCGAGTTGCCGCTTCTCGTCGGCTCGACGCTCGCCCGCATGTTCACGGGGCTTGCAGCCGGCACGGTCGCGGGGGTGAGCTTCGGCCTGCTCTTCGGCGCCAGCCGCCTCGCGCGGCTGGTGCTGGGGCCGACGGTGGAGCTGTTGCGCCCCATCCCCATCCCCGCCGTCATCCCGCCGCTGGTGCTGTTCCTCGGGCTGGATAACGGGATGAAGATCACGGTCGGCGCCGTGACGGCCTTCTTCCCCGTGCTGACCAACACCGCCCAGGGGCTGCGGGCGGTGGAGGCGGACCAGATAGCCATGGCCCGCACCTTCGGCGTGCCGGCCTGGCGCCGCCTGTCCCGCGTCACCCTTCCGGCGATCCTGCCCTATGTTCTGGCAGGGCTGCGCGTGGCCCTGGCGCTGACGCTGGTGACGACGGTGGTGGCCGAGATGATCGCGGGGGAGCAGGGGATCGGCCACTACCTCGTGCTCATGCAGTTCGCGGGCCGGGCGGAGGAGATGTACGCGGCCGTGCTGGTGCTGGCCTTCCTGGGCTACGCGCTGAACCGAGGCTTCGTGGTGATGGAAAGGCGGCTGATCGGCTGGTTCTTCGCCACAGGGCGGGAGGGGTAGAAAGGGCGGGGGCGCGGCACCTTCCGGCGCCGCGCCCCTGGCTGTCAGGCCATGTTGATCATGATGGTCTTCTTGTGGGTGAAGTGCTCCAGCATCGCCTCCAGCGAGGCTTCCTTGCCGAGGCCGGAGGACTTCACGCCGCCATAGGACAGGTTGGCCTGCACGACGAGGTTCTGGTTGATCTGCACCAGCCCCGCTTCCAGCTTGTGCGCCAGGTTCAGCCCGACCTTCAGGTTGTTGGTCCAGAGGCTGGCGGCCAGGCCGTACTCGCTGTCATTCGCCTCCGCCAGCACCTCCTCAGGGTCGTCGAAGGGGAAGATGCAGGTCACCGGGCCGAAGATCTCCTCCCGCACCAGGCGGCTCTCCTTTGTCAGCCCGGTGAAGATGTGCGGCTGGATGAACAGACCCTTCTTCAGCGCGGGGTCATCCGGCATGGCGGAGCAGGCGCGGCCCTCGGCGCCCGTGGTCGCCTTTCCCTCGTCGATGAAGGTCTTCACCTTGTTGAACTGGTCGTCGGAGATGATGGTGCCGATGTCCGTCTTCTCGTCCAGCGGATCGCCCATCACCATCTTGTCCACCTTCTCCGCCATGGCGTCGACGAAGCGCTGGAAGATCGGCCGCTCCACGTAGATCCGGCTGGCGGCGGTGCAGCTCTGCCCCTGGCGGGTGAAGCGCATGGAGGTGAGGGCACCGGCGAGCGTCTTGTCGAAGTCGCAGTCCTCGAAGACGATCATGGGCGACTTGCCGCCCAGTTCCAGCGTCACGGGGATCAGCTTCTCGGCCGCGGTCCGGTACACGATTTTCCCGGTCTCGACGGAGCCGGTGAAGGTCACCTTCCGCACCTTCGGGTGGGACACCAGCGGCGCGCCGCATTCCGGCCCGAAGCCGGAGACCATGTTGAACACGCCGGCCGGCAGGACGCGGTTCATCAGCTCGCAGATGCGAAGCACCGCCAGCGGCGCCTCCTCCGCGCTCTTCACCACCACCGAATTGCCGGCCACCAGCGCTGGCGCGATCTTCAGCGCCATCAGCAGCATCGGCACGTTCCACGGGATGATCGCGCCCACTACGCCCAGCGGCTCGCGTACCGTCATGGAGAGGACTTCCGGCGCGAAGGGCACGGTCTCGCCCTTCAGCTCGCCGCCCAGCCCGCCGAAGAACTCCAGGATGTCGGCAACGGTGTTGGCCTCCACCCGGCTCTCGGTCCGCAGCGCCTTGCCCGTCTCCAGCGCGATCAGGCGGCCCAGCTCCTCAACATGCAGCCGGATCACGGCGGCGCACTGGGCCACCAGTGCCCCGCGCTTGCGGGCGGCGGTCTTCGCCCATTCCTTCTGGGCCCGCGCAGCGTCCTCCACCGCGGCGTCCACATCGGCCGCATCGCCGTCAGCGGCGGTCGCCACCTCCTGGCCGGTTGCGGGGTTCACGACAGGGAAGGTCTTGCCGGAGCGGGCGGGGACGTAGCGGCCGCCGATGAAGTGCTGGCCGGACAGGGCCTTCGCCAGCACGAAGGGATCCAGCGTCGGCGCCTCGGGCGTCGGGTGCGGGGTGTCGAGCACGGGCGTTTCCTCCTTGCTGCCGGGACAGGGCGGCGAAGGTGCCCCCGGCGGCGCGGCGCCGCAAGCATGGCCGTCCTGGCGCAACCGTGCCTTGCCCAGGCAGCCCCGGGCGGCCAATCTGGCTGCGGCCGCCCGCCCCCCTCGGGACTTCCAGGCGGCGCAGGAGGGGAGCCCCATGTCCGACGCGCCCAGCATCGACCAGGACGCGCCGTCCGAAACGGTTCCCGCCAGCAGCCGGTCGTGGATCGAGCGCCTCTGGTCCTCCATCGCCGATCGGGGCCGTCTCTTTGCTTCCGTCCCGAATGACTCCGCGCCGCCACTGGACCGGGCCAAGGAACTGGCCCAGGCCCTTCTGACCGAGCGCGGCGAGGCCTCCGGCGCCGCCGTGGCGCGGGAGGTGATGAACGCCCTGCGCGACCTTTCGCCGGAGGACAGCCGGGCCTTCCGCCTCTTCATGGCCACCAACTTCACGCCGAGGCCGGAGCCGCTGCGCGCCGCCGCCGAGGCCTATCTCGCCGATTCCAGCCCGGAGAACGCGGCCCGCCTGACGAGCTGCGCCGAGCCGCCGCGCCAGGAACTGCTGCGCCGCATGAACATGTCCCCCGGCGCCACGGGAGCCCTTGTGGAGTGGCGGCGCCAGCTCCTGCAGGAGGTGCGGGAGGAGCCGGCGCTGAAGCCGCTGGACGCGGATCTGCACCACCTCTTCACCTCCTGGTTCAACCGAGGTTTCCTGCAGCTGCGGCGGATCGACTGGCAGACGCCCGCCGCGATCCTGGAGAAGATCATCCACTACGAGGCGGTGCACGAGATCGCCGGCTGGCACGACCTGCGCCGGCGCCTGGCCGCGGACCGCCGCTGCTACGGCTTCTTCCACCCCTCCCTTCCGAACGAGCCGCTGATCTTCGTGGAGGTGGCGCTGGTCCAGGGCCTGGCCGATTCCGTCCAGCCGCTTCTCGACACGGAGCACGAGGCGGGGGCAGAGGCGCGGGCGGATGCGGCCGACACCGCCATTTTCTACTCCATCTCCAACTGCCAGGACGGGCTGCGGGGCATCTCCTTCGGCAACTTCCTGATCAAGCAGGTGGTGGAGGACCTGAAGGCGGAGCTGCCGCAGCTCACGCGCTTCTCCACCCTCTCCCCCGTGCCGGGCTTCCGCCGCTGGCTGGAGAAGCGGCTGGCCGACGGCCGCGCCGATCCGGAGCTGGCCCTTCCGCTCGCGGACCTCGACTGGTGGCAGGACCCGGCGCGGGCGGAGGCGCTGCGCGCGCCCCTGCTGAAGCTCTGCGCCGAATACCTGACCGATCCGGGCGACCGGATGGATTCGGTGGCGCGCTTCCACCTCGGCAACGGCGCGCGGCTGGAGCGGATCAACTGGCTGGGCAACACCGCGCCGCGCGGCATGAAGGAATCCTACGGGCTGATGGTGAACTACCTCTACGAGCGCGACGAGATCGAGCGGAACCACGAGGCTTTCGCCCGCGGCGCAACCGTCGTGCGCTCCGGCGCCGTGGATTCCCTGCTCGCGCCCAGGACCGCAGCCGCGAAGAAGTCGCGCAACGTCACCAAGGCATCCTGAGAATGTCCGCACTCCCCCCAGGCGCCCTGAACGGGCTGAAGGTGCTCGACCTCACCCGCGTTCTCGCCGGGCCCACCTGCACGCAGATGCTCGGCGACCTCGGCGCCGAGGTCATCAAGATCGAGCGCCCCGGCGCCGGCGATGACACGCGCGGCTTCGCGCCGCCCTACGTGCCGAACACGCGGGAGAGCGCCTATTTCGTCGGCGTGAACCGCAACAAGAAGTCCGTCACGCTCGATATCGCTAAGCCCGAGGGGCAGGCGGTGATCCACAAGCTCCTCGGTGAGTGCGACATCCTCGTGGAGAACTTCAAGGTCGGCGCATTGGCGAAGTACGGGCTGGGTTGGGGCGAGCTGAAGGACAAGTACCCTCGGCTGATCTATTGCTCGATCACCGGCTTCGGGCAGACCGGCCCCTATGCCCCGCGCCCGGGCTACGACGCGCTGATCCAGGCGATGGGCGGCGTCATGTCGATCACGGGTGAGATCGAGGGCGAGCCGCAGAAGGTCGGCGTGCCGGTGGCCGATCTGTTTTCCGGGCTGTATGGCTGCATCGGCATCCTGGCGGCGGTGAACCACCGCCACGCGACGGGGCAGGGCCAGCGCATCGACATCGGGATGCTCGACACGAGCGTGGCGTGGCTGGCCAACCAGGCCTCCAACTTCATCGCCACCGGCGAGAACCCGAAGCGGCTGGGCAACCAGCACCCGAACATCGTGCCCTATCAGGTCTTCCCGACGCAGGACGGCTACATCGTCCTATCCGTCGGCAATGACCCGACCTTCGAGCGCTTCTGCAAGCTGACCGGGCAGGAAGCGCTGCTGCAGGACGAGCGCTTCGCCACCAACGCCGCCCGCGTGGGGAACCGGCAGCTGGTGACCGACACGCTGACGCCGGTGATGAAGTCCCGCACCACGAAGGATTGGGTCGCGGCACTTGAGGCGGCGAAGATCGGCTGCGGTCCGATCAACACGTTGAAGGACGTCTTCGCCGACCCGCAGGTGCAGGCCCGCGGCGTGATCGTGGAGATGGACCACGCGAGCGGCGAGCGCGTGCAGGTGATCGCGAACCCCGTGCGCCTCTCCGCCACGCCACCGAGCTACCGCAGCGCCGCCCCAGTGTTGGGGCAGCACACGGAGGAGGTGCTGGCAGGCCTGGGCATGGGTGCGGCGGAGATCGCGAAGCTGCGGGCCGATGGCATCGCCTGAACTGCCCCGTCCCGGGCAGTTCCGCTGCAGTGTCGGCCCTTTCAAGGCGATGCTGCGCTGGGTGGAGTGGGGTCCGCCGGACGGCATGCCCGTGGTCTGCGTCCACGGGCTGACGCGCAACGGTCGTGACTTTGACGCCCTGGCCCTGCGCCTCGCCGCGCGCGGCCGGCGGGTGATCTGCCCGGATGTCTTCGGGCGAGGCAACAGCGACTGGCTGCCCGACGGCAAGTTCTACAACGTTCCGGCCTATGCGCTGGCCTTCCGGGGTTTCCTGGCGCATCTGCCGAAGCCCTATGACTGGGTCGGTACCTCCATGGGCGGGCTGATCGGCATGGCGATCGGCGCCATCCCCGGATTGTCGCCGCGCCGCCTGGTGCTGAACGACGTCGGCCCCTTCCTGCCCGCCCGCGCGCTGACCCGCATCGCCGCCTATCTCGCGGTGCGTCACGACTTCGCTTCGCTGGAGGAGGTGGAGACCCATCTCCGCCTCGTCCACGCCGCCTTCGGCGACCTGCCGGATGTCGCCTGGCACCACATGGCCGAGACAAGCAGCCGCCGCACACCGGATGGGCGGCTGGTGATGCACTACGATCCTGCCATCGCCGATCCGGTGGTGGGCGCGCCCGTGGTGGACGTGGACCTCTGGCCGGTCTGGAAGACGCTTGCCCAGCCGATCCTCGTCATCCGCGGCGCGGAGAGCGACCTGCTGGACGAGGCCACGGCCGCAGCCATGGCCGCCCGCCCGGACACCCGCCTGGCGGTGTTTCCCCGGTGCGGCCATGCTCCAGCGCTGATCGACAGCGACCAGACGGCGGTGGTGGCGGAGTTCCTTTCCTAGGCAGCGTCCGAAACCTACTCGGCGGGGTGACGTTCCAGCGGGCATGCCGATCAGGCATAGCTGGAGACCTACTTATGAATAACCTGTCCCGCCGCGGGGCGTTGATGCTGCCGCTGGGTCTTGCCGCGTTCACCTCGGCCTGTGTTCAGCCCCCGTCCGGGACCATGATGCCCGCCGATCCCTCCGGTCGCGCGGACCCTGAGATGCGCGCTCTGCTCGAGACCCTCGCGCGCCTAAACCCGCAGCCGATCGAGACGCTCAGCGCCGCCGACGCCCGCCGCCAGCCCTCGCTGGCCGATGCGGTGAAGGCCCGCGCGCTGGAATTGTCGAACACGAACCCCATGCGGGTGATCGGCAGCCAGCAGGATATGACGCTGAACACCGTGCCGAACCCGCTGATCGCGCGACTGTACCGCCCGGTCGTGAACTACTCGGGCCCGGTTCCGCTGATCGTCTACTTCCACGGCGGCGGCTGGGTGATCGCGAACATCGACACCTACGACGAGTCCGCCCGCGCCCTGTGCGTGGAGTCCGGCGCGATGGTGCTCTCCATCAACTACCGCCAGGGCCCCGAGGTCCGCTTCCCCGGCGCGCATGACGACGCCAACGTCGCCTATGCCTGGGCCGTGCGGAACGCCGCCTCCATCAACGCGGACCCGAACAAGATCGCCATCGCCGGAGAGAGCGCGGGCGGCAATCTCGCGATCAACGCCGCGATCTACGCGCGCGATGCCGGGCTGCCGGCCCCGAAGGTCGTCGCTTCCATCTACCCCGTCGGCGGCGTGGACCTGAACACCCCGTCCTACCAGCAGTTCGCCAACGCGAAGCCGCTGAACAAGCCGATGATCGAGTGGTTCGTGCGGAACTACACGCGCAGCCCGCAGGACCTGCAGGACCCGCGGATGGACCTGATCGGCAAGGCCGACCTCTCCCGCCTGCCGCCGGTGATCCTGGTGAATGCCGAGATTGACCCGCTGGCGGATGACGGCGTGCGACTGGAGCGGAAGTTCCGCGCGGCGGGTACCCCGGTTATCCAGCGGACCTACCCTGGCGTCACGCACGAATTCTTCGGCGCGGATCCCGTGCTGACGAAGGCGAAGGAGGCGCAGAGCTTCGTGGGCGCCGAGATCCGCCGCGCCTTCGATGCCCCGGCGCTGCCGCCCGCCGGCCCCGTGCCGCGCGGTCGCCAGCCGATGCGCCGCCCCGCGATGTAGCGAAGGGGGTTGCGCGCCGGTTCAGCCGGCGCGCAACCGCTTCGCGGCCTCCACCGCGAAATAGGTCAGCACGGCGTCCGCGCCCGCGCGGCGGAAGGCCATCAGGCTCTCCATCATCGCCTTCTCGCCGTCCAGCCAGCCGTTGCGCGCGGCCGCCTGGATCATCGCGTACTCGCCGCTGACCTGATAGGCGAAGGTGGGGACTCGGAACTCGTCCTTCACGCGCCGTATGATATCCAGATAGGGCATGCCCGGCTTCACCATCACCATGTCCGCGCCCTCCGCCAGGTCGCTCGCAACCTCGCGCAGCGCCTCGTCGGAATTGGCGGGGTTCATCTGGTAGGTCTTCTTGTCTCCCTTCAGCGCGCCGCCCGATCCCACCGCGTCCCGGAACGGGCCGTAGAAGGCAGAGGCATACTTGGCTGAATAGGACATGATCCGCGTGTGGATCATCGCCCGCTCGTCCAGGGCGGCGCGGATCCGGCCCACGCGGCCGTCCATCATGTCGGATGGGGCGATGATGCCGATCCCGGCCTCCGCCTGCACCAGGGCCTGCGCGACCAGCACCTCCAGGCTCTCGTCGTTATGGACGTAGCCGTCGCGGATCACGCCGTCATGGCCGTGGTCCGTGTAGGGATCCAGCGCCACGTCCCCCACCAGCGCGAGGCCTGGGAAGTCCCGGGTCAGCATCCGTGCGGCACGGCACATCAGGTTCTCCGGGTTCTTCGCCTCGGTCCCTTCCGCGTCCTTCCTTTCCGGCGGCGTGACGGGGAAGAGCGCGATGGCGGGGATGCCCAGTTCCGCCGCGGGCCCGACATGGTCGGCGAGGAGATCGAGCGAGACACGCTCCACCCCCGGCATGGAGGCCACCTCCTCCCGCCGGTTCTGCCCTTCCATGATGAAAATCGGCCAGATCAGCTCGTCCACCGAGAGCCGGTTCTCTGCCACCAGGCGGCGGGTCGAATCGTCCAGGCGGTTGCGGCGGGGGCGGCCGGTGGGGAATGGGGCGTGCTGCATGCCGCTTTGTCGCGCCAAGTCCCGGGCCCGCCAAGCCGAAACCGGGGCAGGGGAGGGGCGCTGGGACGGCATGAAATGGCTTCTCCCGGTCGCGCTCCTCGCTGCCCTGCCCGCTGCGGCGGCGGACCCCGTCACCCTCCCCGGCCCGGGCGGCGTGGCGCTGCGCGGGCTGCTCGTGCGCCCGGCCGGGGCGGGGCAGGGCATTCCCGTGATCGCCCTGCATGGCTGCGGCGGCCTTGGCGGGCCGGGCACCCCCCTTTCCCTGCCGGCGCGGGAGGCTGACTGGGCGGCGCGGCTGGCGGCACTGGGCCACCCCGTGCTCTTCCCCGACAGCTTCGGCAGCCGTGGCGTCACCCAGGTCTGCTCCGGCGGGGAGAAGGGCATCCTGCCCGAGACGACGCGCCGCGCCGATGCCCACGCCGCCGCGGCCTGGGCGGCGGCGCAGCCCTGGTCCGCGCCGGGCGGTGCCTTCCTGCTGGGCTGGTCCCACGGCGGCAGCACGGCCCTGGCCGCCATCGGTGCTCCTGTCCCGACCGGCCTGCTGCGCGGGGCGGTGGCGCTCTATCCCGGCTGCGCCCGGCCGGGACAGCCACCCCCGCCCTGGCAGCCCGCCGCGCCCGTGCTGATGCTGCTGGGCGGCGCTGACGACTGGACCCCGCCCGGCCACTGCCGCCTGGCTGCGGAGCGCGCCCGCCCCGCCCCGGTGGAGCTGGTGGAATACCCCGGGGCCGCGCATGGATTCGACCAGCCCTCTATGCCCCCTCGCACCCTGTCAGGACTGGACATAACCGCGCGCGGCGATGGCACTGCCCGGATGGGCACGGATGAGGCGGCGCGGGCCGATGCGCTCCGCCGCGTCCCCGCTTTCCTGGCCGCGCATGGCGGACCTGCCCCGCGGTAGTGGCGGTGCCGTTTCAACCGCCCGGCCACCCGTGGTAAGGCGCCGGGATGACGACCCCCATCACCATCGCCGTCGGCGCCGACCACGCCGGACTGGCGCTCAAGGCCACCCTCCGCCAGGCGCTGGAGGAGGCGGGCCATTCCGTGCTCGACATGGGCACCCATGGGCCGGAGAGCGTGGACTATCCGGATTTCGGCCAGGCCGTGGCGGAAGCCGTCAGCGCCGGCCGTGCGCGCTATGGCGTGCTGGTCTGCGGCACGGGGATCGGCATCTCGATCGCGGCCAACCGCACCCCCGGCATCCGCTGCGCCCTGGTGCACGACGTGACGGGCGCCCGCCTGTCGCGGGAGCACAACGACGCCAATGTCATCGCCTTCGGTGCCCGCATGACCGGCCCGGAGCCTGCGCTGGACGCCCTGCGCGCCTTTCTCTCCACCCCTTATGCCGGCGGCCGCCATGACCGCCGGGTCCTGAAGCTCTCCCCGGACTGGACCCGCACCCCATGAACGAGCAGACCCCGGCCGCCAGCACGGACCGCTTCTTCAACGCCCCCCTGGCCGAGATCGACCCGGAGATCGCGGACATCATCTCCCGCGAACTGGTGCGCCAGCAGGACGGGATCGAGCTGATCGCCTCCGAGAACATCGTCTCCCGCGCCGTGCTGGAGGCCCAGGGCTCGGTCCTGACGAACAAGTACGCTGAAGGCCTGCCGGGCAAGCGCTACTATGGCGGCTGCGAGGTGGTGGACCTTGCCGAGACGCTGGCGATCGAGCGGGCCAAGAAGCTCTTCGGCTGCGGCTATGCCAATGTGCAGCCCCATTCCGGCGCCTCGGCCAACGCGGCGGTGTTCTTCGCCCTGCTCCAGCCCGGCGACACCTTCATGGGCCTGGACCTGGCCGCCGGCGGGCACCTCTCCCACGGCTCTCCCGTTAACCTCTCCGGCAAGTGGTTCAAGGTCGCGCCCTACACGGTGCGGCGCGAGGACCAGCGGATCGACATGGAGGAGGTAGCCCGCATCGCGCGGGAGAGCCGCCCGAAGCTGATCATCGCCGGCGGCTCCGCCTATGCCCGCGAGTGGGATTTCCCGCGCTTCCGCGAGATCGCCGACGAGGTGGGCGCCCTGTTCCTGGTGGACATGGCCCACTTCGCCGGGCTCGTGGCCGGCGGCGCCCATTCCTCGCCTTTCCCGCACGCGCATGTGGTGACCACCACCACCCACAAGACGCTGCGCGGCCCCCGCGGCGGCCTCATTCTCACGAATGACGAGGCGATCGCGAAGAAGCTGAACTCCGCCGTCTTCCCGGGAACCCAGGGCGGGCCGCTGATGCATGTCATTGCCGGCAAGGCGGTGGCGCTGGGCGAGGCGCTGCGCCCGGAGTTCCGCACCTATGCCCGCGCGGTGGCGGACAATGCCAAGGCCCTGGCCGCCGAGCTTCTGGAGCAGGGCTTCGGCCTCGTCACCGGCGGCACGGACAACCACCTCGTGCTCGTGGACCTTCGCCCGAAGAACCTGACGGGCAAGGCCGCCGAGGCCGCGCTGGGCCGCGCCCACCTGACGGTGAACAAGAACGCCATTCCCTTCGACCCGGAGAAGCCCTTCGTCACCTCCGGCGTGCGTCTGGGCTCCCCCGCCGCCACCTCCCGCGGCTTCGGCGAGGCGGAGTTCCGCGAGGTGGGGCGCCTGATCGGGCAGGTGCTGGACGGGCTCTCCCGCTCCAATTCCCCCGAGGGGAACGAGGCCGTGGAGCGGGCGGCCGGGGAGGCGGTGCAGGCCCTCTGCGCCCGCTTCCCGATCTACCGCGGCTGAGATAGCCCCGCCGGATGCGCTGCCCCTTCTGCCAGTCCGAGGACACGCAGGTGAAGGACAGCCGTCCGGCGGAGGACGGCTCGGCGATCCGCCGCCGCCGTTCCTGCAATGCCTGCGGGGCCCGCTTCACCACCTTCGAGCGGGTCCAGCTGCGTGACCTCGTCGTCTTGAAGACGGATGGGCGGCGGGTTCCCTTCGATCGGGAGAAGCTGGCCCGCTCCATCCGCGTCGCGCTGCGCAAGCGCCCGGTGGATACGGAGAAGGTGGAGCGCATCGTCTCCTCCATCCAGCGCCGGCTGGAGTCGGAGGGAACGGAGGAGATCACCTCCAAGGCCATCGGCCAGCGAGTCATGGAGGTGCTGCGGGAACTGGACCCCGTGGCCTATGTGCGCTTCGCCAGCGTGTACCAGAACTTTCGGGACGCGGAGGACTTCCACGCCTTCCTCGGCTCCCTGGACAATGCGGGGTGAGGCGAGCAAAGGGCCGGCGTGTCTGATCGCGCGCATATGTCTTCGGCCCTGGCCCTCGCGGCACGGGGCCTGGGGAATACCTGGCCCAACCCCTCGGTCGGCTGCGTCATCGTGCGGGACGGCCGGGTCGTCGGCCGCGGCCGCACCCGCCCGGGTGGCCGGCCGCATGCCGAGACGGAGGCCCTGCGCGCCGCCGGCGAGGCCGCGCGCGGCGCCACCGCCTATGTCACGCTGGAGCCCTGCTGCCACTGGGGCCGCACCCCGCCCTGCACGGACGCGCTGATCGCGGCCGGCGTCGCCCGCGTCGTGGTCGCCCTGCGCGACCCGGACCCGCGGGTGGACGGCGTCGGTCTTCAAAGGTTGCGCGATGCCGGGATCGAGGTCGAGGTGGGGCTGCTGGAGGAGGAGGCACGGCGCGTGAACGCCGGCTTCCTCAAGCGCTTCGGCTGCGGCCTGCCGATGGTCACGGTGAAGCTGGCCACCACCATGGACGGCCGCATCGCCACCCGCACGGGGGAGAGCCAGTGGATCACGGGCCCGGAGGCCCGGCGCCTCGCCCATGCCCTTCGCGGCGCCCATGACGCGGTGATGGCGGGTAGCGGCACCCTGCTGGCGGATGACCCAGAGCTGACCTGCCGCCTGCCCGGTTACGCCCCCGTGCCGACGGTGCGCGTGGTGGCCGATGCGCGTCTCCGCACGCCGTTGCGCGCCCGGCTGTTCAACAGCGAGGCCCCGGCCTGGATCGCCACGGCCCCCGGCCACGACCCGGCCTCCATGGCGGCGCTGGAGCAGCGCGGGGCGGCGTTCATCGACGTGCCGGCCGCGCCCGGCGGCGGGCTGGAACCGGAGGCGCTGCTGCGCGCCCTGGCGGGAAAGGGGATCACCCGGCTGCTGGTTGAGGGCGGGGCGGCCCTCGCGGCGTCCCTTCTCCGGGCGGGGCTGGTGGATCGGGTGGCCTGGTTCACCGCGCCGTCCGTCATCGGCGGGGACGGCCGCGCGGGGTTGGATCCGATCGGCGTGGAGACGCTGGCCGCCATGCCACGGCTCAAGGTCACCGGGCGCCGCCAGGCCGGTGATTGCTGGCTGGTCGAGGCCGATCTTATGCCAGGGGACGCCGCGACGGGCTGACCCGCGCCGCCTCCCCCTTGTCATGGGGCGCCTCGCGCGCCATCCCCTGCCTCGCGTTCTTCACCGTTCTGGAACCGCGCCCTTGTTCACCGGCATCGTCACCGCGATCGGCGAGATTCGCCGCCTCCTGCCCATCGGGGCGGGGCAGGACATGCGCGTCGGCATCGCCACCCCGGCCGGCTGGCTGGATGGGGTGGCGATCGGCGCCTCCATCTGTTGCTCGGGCTGCTGCCTGACCGTGGTGGAGCTGGCGACGGACCACTTCGAGGTGGAGGTCTCCGCCGAGAGCCTTTCCCGCACCACCCTTGCGGGCTGGCGGGAAGGGGCGAGGATCAACCTGGAACGCTCCCTGAAGATGGGCGACGAGATGGGTGGCCATGTCGTCTCCGGCCATGTGGACGGGGTGGCGGAAGTGCTCTCCGTGGTGCCGGAGAACGGGTCCCACCGCTGGACCTTCCGCCTGCCCCCCAACCTCGCCCGCTTCGTGGCGGAGAAGGGCAGCATCGCCATCGACGGCGTCTCCCTCACCGTGAACGCGGTGGAGGGCACTGATTTCGGCGTCAACCTGATCCCCCATACGACGGAGGTCACCGCCCTCGGCGCCCTCGCGCCGGGCGCGCGGGTCAATATTGAGATCGACATGCTGGCCCGCTACGTCGCGCGGCTTCGTCAGTTTGAGGGGCGGGAGTCCGAGGCATGAACGTGCAGCCCGTGAAGACGAACTTCTCCGACTTCATCAGCCCCACGGAGGAGCTGCTGGAGGAGGCCCGGCGCGGCCGCATGTTCATCCTGGTGGATGACGAGGACCGGGAGAACGAGGGCGACTTGGTGATCCCCGCCCAGTTCGCCACGCCCGACGCAGTCAACTTCATGGCCCGCCACGCGCGGGGCCTGATCTGCCTGGCGATGACGCGGCACCGGGTGGAGCAGCTCGGCCTGCCGCTGATGGCGCAGAGCAACGGCACCCGGCACCAGACGGCCTTCACCGTCTCCATCGAGGCGCGGGACGGGGTGACCACCGGCATCTCGGCGGCCGACCGCGCCCGCACCGTGGCGGTGGCGATCAACCCGGAGATGGGGCGGGAGCACATCGTCACCCCCGGCCACGTCTTCCCGCTTGTGGCGCGCGAGGGCGGCACGCTGGTCCGCGCCGGTCACACGGAGGCGGCGGTGGACTTCGCCCGCCTGGCGGGCCTGAACCCCGCAGGCGTGATCTGCGAGATCATGAACGAGGACGGCACCATGGCCCGGATGCCGGACCTGGTGGCCTTCGCCCAGCACCACGGCCTGAAGCTCGGCACCATCGCCGACCTCATCGGCCATCGTCGCCGGACCGAGCGGCTGGTGCGCCGGGTGGAGGAGGGCACCCTGGACGATGCCCCGGGCGGCCCCTGGCGGGTCGCGATCTTCGCCAATACCCTGGAATACGGGGAGCACGTGGCCCTGGTGAAGGGCGACCTGACCCGCCCCGGCCCTGTGCCGGTGCGCGTGCACGCCGTGAACCTGCTCTCCGACATCACCGGCCGCAACGGCCCCAAGGACCTGCATGACGCGATGGAAGAGATCGCGCGCATCGGCCGGGGCGTGGTCGTGCTGATCCGCGACGTGAAGGCCGATGCCCTGTCGACCCGCGTGCGCGCCGGGCGCGAGAAGGCGATGCCGGAGTTGCGCGACTACGGCATCGGCGCCCAGATCCTTGCCGACCTTGGGGTGCGGGACATGATCCTGCTCTCCAACCACCCCCGCCCCGTGGTGGGGCTGGAGGGCTACGGCCTGACCATCACCGAGATCCGCCCGATCGGAGACGCCTCTTGCTAAGCACCGCCGACGCCCCCCTCCGCGCTGCCCCCGAGCTCTCCGGCCCGCCGCCGCGCGTGCTGGTGATCCAGGCACCTTATTATGAGGCCGTGGTCGGCGGCATGGTGGACGGCGCGCTGGCGATCCTGGCCGGCGTCGGTGCCGAGGCGGAGATCGTGGATGTGGCCGGCGCCTTTGAGTTGCCCGCCGCCCTGCGCATGGCCATCCGCGCGGGCCGCTGGGACGGCTACCTGGTCTTCGGCTGCGTGGTGAAGGGCGAGACGGACCACTACGAGCACATCTGCCGCGAGGCCTGCCGCGGCGTGATGGACATCTCGGTCGAGACCCTGGCGCCGATCGGCTTCGGTCTCCTCACCGTGCAGACGCTTGAGCAGGCGATCGCGCGTTCATCCCCCGACCGCCACAACAAGGGCGTGGAGGCGGCGAACGCCATGATCGGCCAGATCGCCCTCGCGCGGCGGCTGGCGGAGAGCAAGGAATGAACCAGACCGCGGACCAGACCCCGAAGCGCAACGCCAAGCCCGGTGGGAAGCCGGCCAAGGCCGGACGCCCCCGCACGGGCGCCCGGGTGGCCGCCGTGCAGGCCCTGTTTCAGTCCGAGGCAGGCGGTGAGAGCGCCGAGACGGTGATCGACCAGTTCGTGCGCCACCGCATCGGCACCATGAACAGCGATGCCGGCTTCGAGGACGGGCGCGTGCCCCAGGCGGACGTGCCCCTGTTCAGCAGGATCGTCCGCGCCGCCGCCAAGGACGCGGAAACGATCGACGCCGCCATCGCCGGCCACCTCTCCGGCAACTGGACGCTGGACCGGCTCGACCCCGTGCTGCGCGCCCTGCTGCGCGCCGCCGCCACGGAGTTCTGGGGGGCCGCCGATACCCCCGCCCGGGTGGTGATCAACGAGTACATGGACATCGCCCACGGCTTCTTCGACGGCGAGGAACCCCGCTTCGCCAACGGCGTGCTGGACGCGCTCGCCCGGCAGATGCGCGGGGACGAGTTCCAGCCCAAGACCTGATCCACCTGGACCGGCGAGGTGAGCCTTCCCCCCGAATTTGCCCTCATAGCCCGCCATTTCCGCGGGCTGGCGGGGGAGGGGGCGCTCGACCTTCAGGACGACGCCGCCGTCATCACGCCCCCGCCGGGGCGGGAGCTAGTGCTGGCCGCGGATGCCATGGTGGAAGGGGTGCATTACCTGCCGGACGACCCGCCGGAGACGGTGGGGCGCAAGCTGCTGCGGGTGAATCTCTCCGACCTCGCGGCGATGGGCGCGGAACCGCTGGCCTATCTCATGACCACGGCCCTGCCGCGCGGCACCCCACCGGATTGGCTGGCGGGCTTCGCCTCCGGGCTGGCGGAGGATCAGAGGGAATTCGGCATCCACGTCCTCGGGGGTGACACCGTCTCCATCCCCGGCCCGGCCTGCCTTTCCCTCACCATCATCGGCACCGTGCCGCCCGGGCAGGCGCTCCGGCGCGCCGGGGCGCGGGCGGGCGACGATCTCTGGGTTTCCGGCACCATCGGGGACGGGGCGCTGGGGCTGGCCGTGCTGCAGGGGCGCATCAAGGCCGATGGCGAAGGGCATCTCGCCCGTCGTTACCGCCTGCCGGAGCCGCGCCTCGCGCTGGGGCGCGCCCTCCGGGGCGTGGCGCGGGCCGCGATGGACGTCTCGGACGGGCTGGCCCAGGACCTCGGCCATCTCTGCCGCGCGGGCGGGGTGGGGGCGGTGCTGGAACTGTCCGCCCTCCCGCTCTCGGCGCCGGCGGCTGCCCTGGTGGCGTCGGATCCGGACCTGCGTGCCCGCCTCGCCGCCGGCGGGGACGACTACGAACTGCTCTTCGCCGCCGATCCGGCGGACAGGGAGCGCGTGGAAGCGGCCTCCCGCGCGGCCAGCACACCGGCTACGCGCGTTGGGCGCTTCACGGATGGTCTCGCAAGCGTCACGGTGCTCGGACCGGAAGGGGGGGCCGTGAGTCTCCCGCGGGGGGGATGGAGCCACTTCTGATGTCAGCGACCACGGCGGGACTGTCCAACGAGGCGGCGATGCGCCGGAACGTCCGGCTGCTCTTCTTCTGCCAGGCTCTGATGAACTCCGCCGTCGTCGGGCAGGCGGCTATGGGCGCGCTGATCGGCTACAGCCTCGTGGAGGACAAGTCCCTCGCCACCCTGCCCATGGCGATCCAGATGCTGGCGACCATGGCGGCCTCCATCCCTGCCGGGCTCGTCTTTGCGCGGCTCGGGCGCCGGCCCGGCTTCCTGCTGGGGGCCGTCGGCAGCCTTCTGGGCAGCCTCACCTTCGCCTTCGGGGTCTGGCAGGGCAGCTTCCCGCTGTACTGTCTTGGCGCGATCCCGGCCGGGCTGGGCTTCGGCATTGCCCAGCACTACCGCTTCGCCGCCGCCGAGGTGGCCAGCCCCGGTTACCGGCCCCGCGCGATCGCCCTGGTGATGGCGGGCGGCGTGCTGGCGGCGGCGCTAGGGCCGGAGCTGGTGAAGAACAGCAAGGACCTGCTGGCGCCCACGCTCTTCCTCGGCACCTACCTGATCCTGGCGCTGGCACCCCTGACCTGCATGACCCTGCTGCGGATCGTGGAACTGCCGCCCGCCGCGGCGCGCGGCGCCGCGGCTGCCACGCCGATCATGGAGATCGTCTCCCGCCCGGCCTTCCTGACCGCGGCCGTCACCGGGGCGGTGGCCTACGGGGTGATGAACCTGCTGATGACCTCCACGCCGCTGGAGATGATGCTCTGTGGCTACGGGGTGACGGAGAGCTCCACCGTCATCCAGTTCCACGCCATCTGCATGTTCGCGCCCGGCTTCGTCACCGGGCGGCTGATCGGGCGCTTCGGCGCGCGGCCGGTGATCCTGGCGGGGGTGGTGCTGAACGCGGCCTGCGTGGGGCTCGCGCTGATGGGGAAGGATTTCTCCCACTTCATCGTGGCGCTGATGGCGCTCGGGCTGGGCTGGAACCTGATGTTCACCGGGGCAACCACCCTGCTGGCGGAGGCCCATAGCCCGGCGGAGCGGGTGCGGGCGCAGATGGCGAACGACTTCATCGTCTTCGGCACCGTGGCCTGCACGGCCTTCGGCTCCGGCCTCCTCCACGCCTCCGCTGGCTGGTGGGTGCTGAACCTGCTGGTGCTGCCCGCGCTGGTCATCGCGCTGTGGCGGATCGCCCGGCCTGTGCACACGGCCCGGAGCGCCTGATCCGGGCACCCGGATGGGGGAACCCGGGTGCATGCAAGCCCGCGCCTCTCGGGACGGCCAAGGCGGAGCGGATCGCCGGAGGGCGGGGACCCGCGCTTCGGGAGGGCTTAGCGGCTGACGCCCGAGCCGATGCCGGAGCCGCCGCCAGGGCCTTCCGGCGTCGTCGGCGTCGGGCCGAAGCGGCCGATATTGCCGAACAGGGCCTGGAGCAGGGAGCGGTCATTGCCGGGAACCGGCGTGGTCCTCTCCACCATCGTGACGTCGCGCATGTCGCGCTCGCCCTTCTGCTCCACCACCTGGACGATGTCCCGGTCGTTGAAGCGCACGACGACCACGCGCTGGTTATCGATGCCGGGGGTGCGGGCAGGGCGGAGATGGGTGGTGGCGCTGATGTAGTACCACTCGCTGGCATCGAAGGTAGAGGTGGCGCTCGGGGAGCCGAGCAGCGCCGTCACGTCCGCCTTGCTGGACACGCCCGGGGTGATGTCCTTCAGCATCTCCATGTCCGCGCGATTGCCGCGCAGTTCCTCGGGCGCCCCGAAGACGGAGCAACCACCGAGCGGTGCCGCGAGGAGCACGGCAAGGGCGAGCACGGCAGGGCCGGATCGGCGCCGGGCCGGCGTGGCTGTGGGCGGATTGACGGAGGCGGTCATGAAGGCCATTTCGAGGGTTCGATTGCCACCGCCCCGCGGTCCGGTCAACAGAGTGTCGCGCCCGCCCCGTATCCCGCCGGAAATCCGGCCCGGAGCCGCTGAAACGGAAATGTTAGAGCCATGGCCCTGTTCGGCCTGATCCGCCGCCGCACGCATGAGCGGGCCGGCTTCGCCCTCTACACGGCCGCCGTGACGGCGGCCCGCGATCCCGCCCTGTTCGGGGATGAGGCGGTGCCGGACACGCTGGAGGGGCGTTTCGACCTGGTGGCCCTGCACGCGGCCCTGCTGGTGCGCCGCCTGCGCCGGGACCCGGACCCGCGCGGGGCCGCCCTGGCCCAGGCGGTCTTCGACGCGATGTTCGCCGACATGGACCTGAACCTGCGGGAGATGGGGGTGGGCGACATGTCCATCGGAAAGCGTGTCCGGAGCATGTGGGAGGCCTTTCACGGCCGCGCCCTGGCCTATGAGGCGGCGCTGGAGGCGGGGGATGTCGCGGCGCTTGAACAGGCCCTTGCCCGGAATGTCTGGGGTGGCGATGCGCCGGAGGGCGCGGCCGCCGGGCTGGCGGCCCACGCTGTGGCGCTAGATGCCCGGCTGGCTGCGCAGCCCTTCGCGGGCTTCGTGGCGGGCAGGGTGGATTTCGGAGGAGTGGCGGCATGAAGCACGAGTTCAGCCGTATCCTCCGCCCCGCGGCGTTGGGGCAGGAGGGGCGCCGGCAGACGCTGGAGGCGAAGCCGGAGGAGCGCGCGGCCCTGGCCGAGCGGATGGGGCTGGTGGCCCTGGATTCGCTCTCGGCCGAGCTGGACATGGTGCCTGCCTCCGGCAAGACCGTGCGGGTGCGCGGCACGCTGCGCGCGGCGGTGGTGCAGTCCTGCGTTGTGACGCTGGAGCCGGTGCCGCAGTCGGTGGAGGAACCCCTCGACTGGCGCATCCTGCCGCCGGGGAAGGAGCCCTCCGACGAGCTCGATGATGGGCCAGATGAGATCGAATCCGAGCCCGACGGCACCGTGGACATCGGCGAGGCCCTGGCGCAGAGCCTCTCCCTCGCGCTGGACCCTTATCCCCGTGTCCCGGACGCCGAACTGCCCGATGCCGCGCGGGATGGGGGCGGTTCTCCTTTCGCTGCCCTGCGCGGTCGGAAGCCCGGCTAGGCACCAGAAGCCTTGCCCCGCGGGGTGGCCGGTGGTAAGGCGCGCGCCTCCCGAGCATCCGTCCGTCCGCGTGACGTGTCATAACTATAGAAAGGCCCGGCACCGATGGCCGTTCCGAAAAGAAAGACTTCGCCCTCCCGCCGCGGCATGCGCCGCAGCCATGAGGCCCTGGGCCGCGAGGCGCATGCCGAGTGCCCGAACTGCGGCGAGCTGCGCCGCCCGCACAACATCTGCGTCTCCTGCGGCTTCTATGACGGCCGCGAGGTCGTGGCCGCCGGCAAGCCGCTGAAGGCCGCTGTCCGCGCCTGATCCGGCGCGGCTTCCTTCCCGTCCTGGCAAGCTGAGGAGCGCGGAATTGGCCGCATCCGGTGCCACCGGACCAGCGGAGCGTTTCGCGCTCGCGGTCGATGCCATGGGGGGCGACCATGCCCCCGATGCCGTGCTGGACGGGCTGGAGCAGGCTGCGGAGCGCCACAAGGGCGCCCGCTTCCTGCTGGTGGGGGATGAGGCGCGGCTTCGCGCCGGCCTCTCCACCCGGCCCCGTGCGGCGGCGATCTGCACGATCCGCCATGCGCCCGATGCCATCCCCGGCGACATGAAGCCCACGGCGGCCCTGCGGCTGCGGGGGGCTTCCATGCGCCTGGCGATCGACGCCGTCTCGGCGGGGGAGGCGGAGGGCGTGGTCTCCGCCGGGAACACCGGCGCGCTGATGGCGCTCGCCAAGATCGTGCTGCGGACGATGCCGGAAATCGACCGGCCGGCGCTGGCCGCGATCGGCCCCTCGGCGCGGGGTGACGTGGTGCTGCTCGATCTCGGCGCCAACATCACCTACGAGGCGCGCAACCTCGTGGAGTTCGCGGTGATGGGCGACGCCTTCGCCCGCGCCGTGCTCGGCCTGACCGACCCCACCATCGGCCTGCTCAATGTCGGCTCCGAGGAACTGAAGGGCGACGAGCGGATTCGCCAGGCAGCGGAGATGCTGCGCGAGAGCCATATCGGCGCGGGCTTCCACGGTTTTGTGGAGGGGCACGACATCACGGCCGGCACGGTGGACGTGGTGGTGACGGACGGCTTCACGGGCAACGTGGCGCTCAAGACCGGCGAAGGGGCGCTGAAGCTTGTCGGCAGCCTTCTCCGGCAGGTTTTCAATTCCTCCATCCCCGCGCGGCTGGGCTACCTGCTCGCCCGCCCGGCGCTGGATCGGCTGCGGCAGTGGATGGATCCCCGCCGCTACAACGGCGCGGTGCTGATCGGGCTGAACGGCGTGGTGGTGAAGAGCCATGGCGGCACGGACGGGCTCGGCTTCGCCCATGCGGTGGATGTGGCGATGGACATGGTGACGCACGGCTTCAACGATCGGATCCGCACGGGCGTGGCCCGGCTGAGCGCGGCCCAGGCTGCGCGCAAGCAGGGGGCCGTGGCGGGCTGATGACCCGTTCCGTGATTGCCGGCACGGGCGGCTACCTGCCCGTGCGCGCCCTGACCAACGACGAGCTGGCCGAGGCCTACGGGCTCGACACCTCCGATGCCTGGATCAGCGAGCGGACGGGCATTCGCCGCCGCCACATGGCGGCCCCGGGCGAGACCACGGCCGACATGGCCGCCGCCGCCGCGCGCGAGGCGCTGGCCCAGGCGGGTGCCGATGCCGCGGAGGTGGATGCCATCATCCTGGCCACCGCCACACCCGACTCCGCCTTTCCGTCCACCGCCACGCGGGTTCAGGAGAAGCTTGGCATTCGCCAGGGCTTTTCCTTCGACATCTCGGCCGCTTGCACCGGCTTCATCTACGCGCTCGGCGTGGCCGATTCGATGATCCGCACGGGCCATTGCCGCAGCGCGCTGGTGATCGGGGCGGAAGCCTTCACCCGCATCCTGGACTGGACGGACCGCGGCACCTGCGTGCTGTTCGGCGATGGTGCCGGCGCCGTGCTGCTGCGCGCGGAGGGCGGGGAGGGGGATCGCGGCATCCTCTCCACCCATCTGCACTCGGACGGGCGCCACGGCGACATCCTGCAGGTGGAGGGCGGCCTTGTCCGCATGGCCGGGCGGGAGGTGTTCCGCCACGCCGTCGCCAAGCTTGCCTCTGCCGTTGACGAGGCGCTGGCCGCCAACGGGCTGGCCCAGGCCGACGTCCAATGGCTGGTGCCGCACCAGGCGAATCGGCGGATCATCGACGCCATGGGCCGCAAGCTCGGTCTTCCCGCGGAGCGCGTGGTGGTCACGGTGGACCGCCACGCCAACACCTCCGCGGCCTCGATCCCCCTTGCGCTGGCGGAAGCGACACGGGACGGGCGCGTGGCGCGGGGCGACCTCGTCCTGATGGAAGCCATCGGTGGCGGGCTGACCTGGGGCGCGGCGCTGGCGCGCTTCTGAGCGGCCGACTTCGGCCTGATTTCCTCGCTCGCCGAGTCACCTCGGCAAATCGGCAACACTGCGTGCCGGAAACCACATCTTCCCTCGTGAGTCGATTGACGGAGGGTGGGGTGCGGCGGTCCAATCGCCCTCGGCGGGACATTCCCGCAGGGGCGAGAGGGGGCATGGCCGCGTGAACACCATCACCCGCGCTCAGCTGGCCGAGGCGATCTACATGCAGGTCGGCCTCTCCCGGAACGAGAGCGCGGCCCTGCTTGAGGACGTGCTGAACCGCATCTCCGCCGCGCTGCAGGCGGGGGACGCGGTGAAGCTCTCCGCTTTCGGGACCTTCGCCGTCCGGCAGAAGGCGCAGCGGATCGGGCGTAACCCCAAGACAGGCGTCGAGGTGCCCATCACCCCACGCCGCGTCCTCTCCTTCCGCGCCAGCCAGGTGCTGAAGGCCCGGATCAACGGCGAGACGCCGCCCCGGACCGACGATTGATCGGGCGATCGAGTGGGCAAGGACTGAGCAGGAGCGCGATGACCGGCATGAGCGTCCTTGGCGATATCACACCCACCCCGCCCTCCGGGATCAGCGAGGGCGGCGAATCCGCCGCCCGTGCCCGCAAGTCCCCGAATGCCTTCCGCACCATCAGCGAGGTGGCGGAGGACCTGCACATCCCGCAGCACGTGCTGCGCTTCTGGGAGACGAAGTTTCCCCAGCTGAAGCCGCTGAAGCGCGGCGGCGGCCGCCGCTACTACAGGCCGGAGGACATCAACCTCCTCCGCCGCATCGGCGACCTCCTCTATACCCAGGGCTACACCATCAAGGGCGTGCAGCGCCTGCTGCGCGAGGGCGGGCTCGAGGCCGTGGAGGCCGCCGGCGAGGCCGGGGAGGGCGCGATGACCGAGCCGCCGGAGGGCGCGGAAGGTGCCGAGCTGCGCGCCTGCCTGGAGGAGCTGGAGTCCATAGCCGCCGCGCTGAAGGCCCTGACGGCCCGCTGAAAGCCGCGGAAAGCCGTGCCGCCGGGGTTGAGGGCGGTGCGGGCGGGTGCTAGACCCCGGCGCGTCGGAGCGTAGCGCAGTCTGGTAGCGCACCAGTCTGGGGGACTGGGGGTCGTGGGTTCGAATCCCGCCGCTCCGACCATTCCTCCCCCAAAATCCTTCTTACACTGTTCCGCTTGCGCGGCCCTTGCCGCCCGTCCATGCTTCCACGCAGCCGCGAAGACGGCGCTATGGGGAATGGGACGGTCTGGGTGCAGGAATACATCCTGGAGACGGCTGGGCTGACCAAGGAGTTCCGCGGCTTCCTCGCGGTCTCCGATGTCGACCTGCGCATCAGGCGGGGCACGATCCACGGGCTGATCGGCCCGAACGGGGCGGGCAAGACCACCTGCTTCAATCTGCTGACGAAGTTCATGCAGCCCTCCCGTGGGACGATCCGCTACGACGGGCAGGACATCACGCGCACCCCGCCGGCGGAGGTGGCGCGGATGGGGCTGGTGCGGTCCTTCCAGATCTCGGCTGTGTTTCCGCACCTGACGGTGCTGGAGAACGTGCGCGTCGCGCTGCAGCGGGAGAGGGGCGGCAGCTTCGATTTCTGGCGCAGCGACGCGGTGCTGCGCCGCTACGACGATCGCGCCATGGCCCTGCTCGCCGATGTCGGGCTGACCGCCTATGCCGCCGCCCCCGCGGGCACGCTGCCCTATGGGCGCAAGCGCGCGCTGGAGATCGCGACGACGCTGGCGCTCGAGCCCCGGCTGATGCTGCTGGACGAGCCGACCGCGGGCATGACGCATGAGGACGTGGACCGCATCGTCGCGCTGGTGCGCCGCGTGGCGCAGGGCCGCACGGTGCTGATGGTGGAGCACAACCTGAAGGTCGTGGAGGGCCTCTGCGACGCCATCACCGTGCTGACCCGCGGCAAGGTCCTGGCCGAAGGGCCTTATGCGGAGGTCTCGCGCAATCCGGCTGTCATTGCGGCCTATCTCGGCAGCGACCCCGGTGTGTCCGGCGCCAGCCAGGAGGCGGCCCATGCTTGATGCGGCCACCAAGACCGACTCGATGCTGGCCGTGCGCGGGCTGAATGCCTGGTACGGCGAGAGCCATGTGCTGCACGGCGTGGACATCGATATCCGCCCGGGCGAGGTGGTCACGCTTCTCGGTCGCAACGGCGCGGGAAAGACGAGCACGCTGCGCTCCATCATGGGGCTGACGGGCCGCCGCACGGGTTCCGTGATCTTCGAGGGGCGCGAGACGATCCGGATGAGCCCGGACGGTATCGGGCGCGCGGGCATCGGCTACTGCCCGGAGGAGCGCGGGATCTTCGCGAGCCTCGACGTGACGGAGAACCTGATGCTCCCGCCGAAGGTGCGGGACGGGGGGCTGGACCTGCCCACCATCTACGCCCTGTTCCCGAACCTGAAGGAGCGGGCGCGGAGCCAGGGCACGAAGCTCTCGGGCGGGGAGCAGCAGATGCTGGCCATCGCGCGCATCCTGCGGACCGGCGCGCCGCTGCTGCTGCTGGACGAGCCGACGGAGGGCTTGGCGCCCGTGATCGTGCAGCAGATCGGCGCCATGATCCGCGAGATCAAGGCGCGCGGCTTCACCGTGCTGCTGGTGGAGCAGAACTTCCGCTTCGCCCAGACCGTGGCGGACCGCCACTACGTCATGGAGCATGGGCGCGTGGTGGACAGCGTCGCCAATCACGAGATGGCCGGGAGCATGGAGCGGCTGCACGCCTATCTCGGGGTCTAGCCGCGCCGGTTCCGGCGCAACGCCATAAGAACGAACAGGAGAGGACCAGGAATGACCATCGACCGCCGCACCCTGCTGGGTGGCGCCGCTGCCCTGCCCGCGCTGGGCATGCTGCCCTTCAACGCTGCCCGTGCGCAGCCGAACAACACGCTGAAGATCGGCGTGCTGACCGACATGTCCGGCACCTACCGCGACGGCGCCGGGCCGGGTTCCGTCGCCTGCGTGCGCCAGGCCGTGCAGGACAGCGGCGTGACGGGCCGCGGCATCAACGTCGAGGTGCTGCAGGGCGACCATCAGAACAAGCCGGACGTCGCCTCCACCATCGCGCGCCAGTGGATCGACCGGGACGGCGTGAACGTCATCATCGACGTCGCCACCTCCTCCTGCGCGCTGGCCGTGAACAGCGTGGTGAAGGAGAAGAACTCCATCATGCTGAACTCCACGGGCGCAACGGCGGACCTGACGGGATCGGCCTGCAACCCGAACACCATCCACTGGACCTACGACACCTGGATGCTGGCGAACTCTACCGGTGGCGCCATGGTGAAGGCGGGCGGCGACAGCTGGTACTTCATCACCGCCGACTACGCCTTCGGCCATGCGCTTGAGCGCGACACGGGCGAGGTGATCAGGAAGAACGGCGGCCGCGTGGTCGGGAATATCCGTCATCCCTTCCCCGGCACCACGGACTTCTCCTCCTTCCTGCTGCAGGCGCAGCAGTCCCGCGCGAAGGTGGTGGGGCTGGCGAATGCTGGCGTGGACACGATCAACTGCGTGAAGCAGGCGGCCGAGTTCGGGCTGACGCGCCGGCAGAAGCTCGCGGTGCTGCTGATGATCGTCAGCGACGTGCACAGCCTGGGCCTGAACACCGCCCAGGGCCTGGTGCTGAGCGAAACCTACTACTGGGACCTGAACGACCGCACCCGCAATCTCGCCAACAAGGTGAAGGGCAGCATGGGCGGCGCCATGCCGACCATGTGGCAGGCGGGCTGCTACAGCGCGGCGCTGCACTACCTGAAGGCCGCTGCCGACATGGGCGTCGCCCAGGCGCGCGCGAGCGGTGCGGAGACGGTGATGCGGATGAAGGCGATGCCGACGGATGACGACGCCTTCGGCGCCGGCTCCATCCGGCAGGACGGGCGGAAGATCCATCCGGCCTATCTGTTCGAGGTGAAGACGCCGGGCGAGAGCAAGGGGGCCTGGGACTACTACAAGCTCGTCCGCACGACCCCGCCCGAGGAGGCGTGGCGGCCGCTGAAGGATGGCGGCTGCTCCCTCGTCAATACCTGAACTGCAATCCGCGGGGTGCCCGCCGCCGGGTACCCCGCCTCTCACGGGTGATCCGCCTTGCTCGAGGAATTCCTGTTTCAGCTGGAGATGTCGGCGCCGCAGATCGTGCTGGGGCTGGTGAACGGCGCCTTCTACGCGCTGCTCTCGCTGGGCCTCGCCGTGATCTTCGGCATGCTGAACGTGATCAACTTCGCCCATGGCGCGCAGTTCATGATGGGCGCCTTCGTCGCCTGGATGCTGCTGAACTGGGCGGGCATCCCCTACTGGGGGGCGCTGATCCTCTCGCCGCTGATCGTGGGCGCCTTCGGCGTGGTGCTGGAACGGCTGATGATCTCCCGCCTCTATAAGCTGGACCATCTCTACGGCCTGCTGCTGACCTTCGGCCTGGCGCTGATCATCGAGGGGCTGTTCCGCAACGGCTTCGGCTCCTCCGGCCTGCCCTATGCCCCGCCGGCGGCGCTGTCGGGCGCGCCGGTCGACCTCGGCTTCATGATGCTGCCGAAGTACCGGCTCTGGGTCGTGGCCGCCGCCTTCGTCGTCTGCATCGCGACCTGGCTGGTGATCGAGAAGACGCGCCTCGGAGCCTATCTGCGCGCCGCGACGGAGAACGCGCCGCTCGTGCAGGCCTTCGGCGTGAACGTGCCGCGGCTGGTGACGCTGACCTACGCCGCGGGGGTCGCGCTGGCGGCGCTGGCCGGGGTGTTGGCCGCGCCGATCTACTCGGTGAACCCGGGCATGGGATCCAACTTCATCATCACCGTCTTCGCGGTGGTCGTGATCGGCGGCATGGGCTCCATCCTAGGCTCCGTCATCACCGGCTTCGGCCTCGGGCTGGTGGAGGGCCTGACGCGGGTGGTCTACCCGGAGGCCTCGGCCACCGTGATCTTCGTCATCATGGCGATCGTGCTGCTCGCACGCCCCGCCGGCCTGTTCGGAAGGGCCTGACCCATGGCGTCCGCCACCACACTCCGGACGGAGGTCTCCCAGGGCGTGCCGCCGGCCACCCTGCCACCCTCCGCGCCCGGCCTCCTCGGTCTCAACCGCGCGCAGGGGATCGCGCTGCTGGTGATGATCGCCGCGGTGGTCGTGTGCCCCTTCTTCCTCTACCCGCAGTTCCTGATGAAGCTGCTCTGCTTCGCCCTGTTCGCCTGCGCCTTCAACCTGCTGATCGGCTATGTCGGGCTGCTCTCCTTCGGCCACGCCGCCTATTTCGGCATGGGCAGCTACGTCGCCGCCCACGCGGCCAAGGTCTGGGGGCTGACGCCCGAGGTCTCGATCCTGCTCGGCGGCGTCGCGGGGGCGGCTTTCGGCCTCGTCTTCGGCTGGATCGCCATCCGGCGGGCGGGGATCTACTTCGCCATGATCACCCTGGCGCTGGCCCAGATGGTCTACTTCTTCTGCCTCCAGGCACCCTTCACCCATGGCGAGGACGGGATCCAGTCCATCCCCCGCGGGAAGCTCTTCGGCCTGATCGACCTGCAGGCGGACATGACCCTGTACTGGTTCATTGCCGCCCTGTTCCTGGCGGGCTTCCTGCTGGTCCAGCGCGTCATCCGCTCTCCCTTCGGGCAGGTGCTGACCGCGATCCGGGAGAACGAGCCCCGCGCGACCTCGCTGGGCTACAGGGTCGACGACTACAAGCTCGTCGCCTTCGTCCTCTCGGCCGGAATCGCGGGCATCGCGGGCGGGGCCAAGGCCATCACGGTGGGCATCGCCACCCTGACGGACGTGCACTGGGCCATGTCCGGGGAGGTGGTGCTGATGACCCTTCTCGGCGGTCTCGGGACCCTCTTCGGGCCGGTGGTCGGGGCGGGCCTCGTGGTCGGGATGCAGACCTACCTCGCCCCCTACGGCGCCTGGGTGACGATCATCCAGGGCGTCATCTTCGTCCTCTGTGTCCTCGCCTTCCGCGCCGGCATCGTGGGGGAGGTCGCCCGTCTCCTCCGGGTGAAACTGTAGCCCCCGGCCGCTTGAACAAGGGGCGTCGCGGGGCGATCTAGGGCGCGCGATGAACCCCTCCCTTCTTCCTGCCCCCGCGCGGCGCCTGGCCGGGCTCGCCCTGATCGCGGCCAGTGTCGGCTTCACGGGGGTGCTCTCCTTCGTGCACATCCTGATCGAGCTTTTCGATTGAGCCAGCCGCGGCGTCCCTATCAGGGCTTCGACAGGCTGCCGGGCTGGTGGACCGGCCTGCGCGGCGTGCCGATCGCCGTCTTTGCCGTGCCTTTCATGCCGAGTTTCTTCCTGGCGCTCGCCAGCGGGGAGGGACGGCTGGTCGGCGGAACCATCGCCGGGCTGGCCGGGGTCGGCATGGCCATGTCCAGGCTCGCCCGCGCGCGGCGAGGGGATGCAAGGCGGGCCGGGGCCGTGCTGGGCGTGGGCACCGGCTTGGCGGCCGGCTTCGCGGCCGGGACAGGCCCGGTGGGTGCCGTGGCGCTGGGCCTCATGGCCTGGGCTGGGGCGCGGCTGCTCTATGAGGGCGTGACCGAGGCGGCACCGCCGCCCGCGCCGCCGCCCCTGCCCGTGCCGCAGCCGCCGGATACGCTGGAGCCTTTGCGGGCCCGCCTGGCAGGCCTTCTTTTCGGGGATTACCGGCTGCGCCCGGCCGCGACGGCCCTGCGCGGGCTCCTGGACGAGCTGGCGCAGCGCCCGGACGCCGCGGGCCAGGCGCGGCGCGTGCTGGTGGTGGGCGTGGACGGGCTGGAGCGGATCGGGGTGCGGCTGGCGCAGGGTGCCGATCCGCCGGAGACCCTGCCGACCCTGTTGGACGACCTGACCCGCGTGGCGAGCCAGTCCGCCGCCGACCTGCGCTCGGCGGAGACCGAGGCGCTGGCAATCCAGGTGAAGGTCCTGCAGGACCGCCTGCATCAGGAGGGCATCTCGTGAGCGACAGCAACCTGGAGCCCGTGCCGGAGCGCGTGGCCGAACTCTCCGCCCGGATCGACCTGAACGATCCCGTCAGCATCACCCGCTTCGGGCAGGAGGCGCAGGGGCGTGCCGCCGCGGCGGCCGATGCCATGCTAGGCTCCGCCCGCAGCGACGCGGTCGGGGAGGCGGGGGACTCGCTGTCCAAGCTGCTTTCCACCCTGCGCGGCTTCGACGTGACGAGGCTGGACGAGAAGCCCGGGCTGATCTCGCGCCTGTTCAGCCGTGCCGGCAGCGAGACGACCGCCATCCTGCAGCGCTACGAGAGCGTGCGCGGGCAGGTGGAGACGATTGGCGACAAGCTGGACACCCACCGCACCCGTCTGATGGAGGATGTGGAGCGGCTGGAGCGGCTCTATGGCGCCACGCTGGAGTGGTTCCACGCCCTGGCCGACCACGTGGCGGCGGGCGAGGCCGTCATGGAGCGCACGGACCGGGAGGCGATCCCGGCCGCGGAGCGCGCGGCGGAGAACCCGAACGACCCGCTGGCGCCGCAGCGCCTGCGCGACCTGCGCGCGGCGCGGGAGGACCTGGACCGGCGCGTGCACGACCTGCGGCTGACGCGGCAGGTGGCGATGCAGGCGCTGCCCTCCATCCGGCTGATCCAGGAGAACGACAAGGCGCTGGCCGGGCGGATCTACTCCGTGCTGGCCAACACCGTTCCGCTCTGGCGCACCCAGCTGGCGCAGGCCCTGGCCCTGCAGCGCATGCGGGAGGCGGGCGCGGCGGTGAAGGCCGCGACGGACCTGACGAACGAGCTGCTGACGGCCAATGCCGAGGGCCTGCGCCGCGCCAATGTGGAGGTGCGGACGGAGATCGAGCGCGGGGTGGTGGATCTGGAGGCGGTGCAGAAGGCCAACGCGGCCCTCGTCTCCACGATCGAGGATTCGCTCCGGATCGCGCAGGAGGGGCGGAGCCGCCGCCAGGAGGCCACCAAGGCGCTGGCCCAGGCGGAGGGTGAGATCCGCCGGGCCCTCACCGCATCCCGGGCGCCCGCTGCACCCGCCCGGAAGTGACGGGGAGCGCGGGCGTGCCGCGCTCCCGCTAGCAGGTCAGCGCCGGGCGCTGGCCTGGGAGACGTAGTTGTCGAAGGAGAGCTCGGCGACGCGGAACCAGGTCCGCATGTCGTCGCGGTGCTTCGACCAGCTCTCATGCACCTTCGCGAAGTCCGGGTTCTTCGCGACGAGGTCCTTCTCGATGTCCAGCCAGGTTCGGTAGCAGGTGTCCAGCATGTCGCGGGAGAAAGGCGTGAGCTTCGCGCCCTGCGCGATCAGACGGCGCATGCTGTCGGGATTGCGGATGTCGTAGCGCGCGACCATCCAGTGCGTCGCCTCTGCGCAGGCCGTGCGGATTGCGGCCTGGTAGGATTTCGGCAGGCCGTTCCACTGGTCCAGGTTGACGTAGAAGTAGGTGGAGGCGCCGCCCTCCCACCAGGCCGGATAGTGGTAGAAGGGCGCCACCTTCACGAAGCCCAGCTTCTCGTCGTCATAGGGGCCGAGCCACTCCGCGGCGTCGATCGTGCCGCGCTCCAGGCCCGGGTAGAGATCGCCGGCGCCGAGCTGCTGCGGCACGCCGCCGAGCTTTGACAGCACCTGGCCGGCGAGGCCGCCGATCCGCATCTTCAGGCCCTGCAGGTCGGTGGCCGGGCCGAGCGGCTTGCGGAACCAGCCGCCCATCTGCGCGCCCGTCGCGCCCAGCGGCATGCCGTAGACGTTGAACTTGCGGTGCACCTCGTTCAGCAGATCGATCCCGCCGCCCTCATACATCCAGGCATTCTGCTGGCGGGTGTTGAGGCCGAAGGGCAGGCCGGTGGCGAAGCCGAAGGCCTCGTTCTTGCCGGTGTAGAGGAAGCTGGTGGTGTGGCAGCACTCCACGCTGCCGGCCTGCACGGCATCCAGCGCCTGGAGCGGCGGCGTGATCTCGCCGGCGGAGTGGACGGTGATGCGGAAGCGGTCGTCCGTCAGCTCGCCGACAGCCTTCGCGAAGACCTCGCCCGCGCCGTAGATGCAGTCCAGCGACTTCGGGTAGGTAGAGGTGAGGCGCCAGCGCAGGCTGGGCTGCGCCGTTTGCGCGATGGCCGGCGCGGCCAGCGGCGTCGCCACCGCGGCAGTGCCGGCGGCGAGGGTTGCGCGGCCGAGAAGGGCGCGGCGATCCATGGCGTTTCTCTCCCGAGTCTTGTGGCCTGCGTAGCCTTCCCGCGCGCCATGCGGAAGAGGGGAGCGATTGACAGGCGCCCCGGCCGTTGCCGGGATGGGATCGACGCCCCCACCAGGATTCGCCCCATGCCCAATTCCGGCCGCCGAGCCCTCCTGGCCGGTTTCCTGGCCGCGGCGGGCACGGCGCGGGCGGCGGGGGTGGAGGCGGCGCGGATCGCGCGGCTCGTGCGCGCCTATCCCGACCACCTGGCGGGGGTGGAGGGCGACCTGCTGGTCTGGCGGGACGGGGCGCGGATGCCGATCGGCGCCGGCCTGCCGGAACGTCCCTTCGAGGTGATGCTCCACGACGCGACGGTGGCCGATGGCCTTCGGCAGCCCTACCGCCCGGGCCCAACGGACGGGCCTCCACCGCGGGATTTCAGCCCGGGCCGCATCCGCAACGCCGCGCTCTTCACGCGCATGTACGGCGACTGCCACGGGGGCGGCGTCAGCCCGCGTGGCGTGGCCTGGATGGGCCGGCAGCGACTCCCCGTGACCACGGTGAACGGGGTGGCCGACAGGCTGGAACGGATCGCGGCCTCGCTGGAAGGATTGCCGGACCGCTTCCAGGCCTATCTCGTGCCCTCCGCCGGCACGTTGAGCTGCCGTGGCGTGGCGGATACGGGGCTGGTGAGCATGCACGCATTCGGCGCCGCCATCGACATCAATACCCGCAACTCCGACTACTGGCACTGGGCGCGCGCCCGGGGCGACGGCGAGATCCCCTACCGCAACCGCATCCCCTTCGAGATCGTGGAGGCCTTCGAGGCCGAGCAGTTCATCTGGGGCGGCAAGTGGTACCACTACGACACCATGCACTTCGAGTACCGGCCGGAACTCTTCGACTGAGCCCGGCTTGACCCCTCGGCGGCCGGGGTGTGCCATCCCCGTCGAAGCAGGAGGACACGACATGCGCGCCTGGGCAGTGGTGGAGACGGGACAGCCCCTTCAGGAGAAGGACTGGCCGACGCCGGAGCCGAAGGGCGCCGAGGTGCTGGTGGAGGTGACGCATTGCGGTGTCTGCCACTCCGACCTGCATATCTGGGAGGGTGGCTACGACCTGGGCAGTCGCGGGCGGCTCTCCATGCAGGACCGGGGCATGACCCTGCCGCTGGTGATGGGGCACGAGATCGCCGGGCGCGTGGCCGCGATGGGGCCGGATGCGAAGGGTGTCGCCGTCGGCGAGGCCAAGGTGGTCTTCCCCTGGATCGGCTGCGGGCACTGCGAGGCCTGCGCGCGGGAGGAGGACAACATGTGCCCCAACCCGCCGCGCACCATCGGCATCTACCGCCAGGGCGGCTACGCGACCCATGTTCTGGTGCCGGACGCAAAGTACCTGGTCTCGATGGACGGGGTGGAGCCCTCCGTGGCTGCGACCTATGCCTGCTCGGGCATCACCGTGCATGCGGCCATCAAGAAGCTCGGCGATCTGCCGCCGGACCGGCCCGTGGTGCTGGTGGGCGCCGGCGGGCTAGGGCTGAACGCCATCCACATGCTGCGCGCGCTGGGGCACCGGCGCATCGTCTCGGTCGATGTCTCCGCGGAGAAGCTGGACGCCGCGAAGGCGGCCGGCGCGACCGAGACGGTGCTGGCCTCCTCCGACGGGGCCGGGACGACAAAGGCCATCGTCGCGGCCTGTGACGGACCCGCCCCCGCCGTAATCGACCTGGTGAACGGCAGCGCCACCGCGCGCTTCGCCTTCGATGCGCTGGCCAAGGGCGGGAAGCTGATCCAGGTCGGGCTGTTCGGGGGCGAGGTGACGCTGCCACTGCCGATCATGGCCATCCGCGCCCTGACGCTGCAGGGTTCCTATGTCGGGTCGCTGGCGGACCTGCGGGCGGTGATGGGGCTGGCCAAAGCCGGGAAACTGGCGGCGCTGCCCGTCACCACGGAGCCGATGCCGCAGGCGAACGCCGTGCTGGAGCGGCTGCGCGACGGGAAGGTGACCGGCCGCGTGGTGCTAAGGGCCGAGGCAGCCTGAGCCGCGGACGCGGCAAAGCGCCCGCGGGACCCCTGGTCCCCGGGCGCTTCCGATGCCGCTCAGTGGCGGGCGAGCGGCCCGCCGCGGATTACTTGATCTTCGCCTCGCGGAAGGTGACGTGCTTGCGGGCCACCGGATCGTACTTCTTCTTCTCCATCTTGCCGGTCGCGTTCCGGGTGTTCTTCTTCGTCACGTAGAAGTAGCCGGTGTCGGCGGAGGAGACGAGGCGGATCTGGATGGTGTTGGACTTGGCCATGACTCGATTCCAATAGGACGGATGCCGGCCAGGGCCGGGGCGTAGAGGCCGCGCAAACTAGCGTCCGACGCTGCCGCGTCAAGCATTTTAGCCGCGCTTCGAGTGCCCGGCGCCTCAGGCCGCGCCCTGGCGGAGCAGCACGCCGCGGAGGAGGTCCAGGATGTGGCCGGACGCCGCCTCGGCGCCGCCGGGCATGGCGAGATGGTGATAGCCGGCGGAATCCGCCCCCATGGCGCCGGCATAGGCCATGGACCACTCGCCGAACTCCCGCGGGGCGGGCCCGAAGGCCAGCACCACCGTGTCGCAGTGGCGAGGGTCGAGCTGAATGCGCTCGAACACTTCCTGGACGACGTCGGATCCGCCTTCCAGAACCTGCGCAAAGCAGCTCTCGTTGAAGAGCAGGGCCCCGGTGATCCCGTCCCGCGCGTTGTTGCGCCGGGAGACCACGAGGATGTGGCCCACCTCGGCCTCCAGCTCCGCCGCGGTGCCGCGGAGGGCATTCCTGCTGATATAGATAAGGCGGTAACTCTCCGGGTTTCCCGTCATCGGTTGCTCTCCTCCACGTTGGATGCTTCGAGGTGCCGCCGGATGATCCCGGGCAGGGCGGGGACCGGCACGGGGCGGCTGAGGTGGTATCCCTGCGCCTCCGTGCAGCCGTCCTGACGCAGGCGGCGCATCTGCTCGGCGGTTTCCACCCCCTCAGCCGTGACGCACATGCCGAGGCTGGTGCCGAGCGCCGCGACGGCGCGCACCACCACGCCGTCATCGGCGAAGGAGCGGTCGATCTTCACCCGGTCAAAGGGAAAGCTGCGGAGCTGGGTGAGGGAAGAGTAGCCGGTCCCGAAGTCGTCCAGCGCGATCTTCACCCCCAGCGCCTTCAGCGCGGCGAGCTGCCGCAGCACCTCTGGCCCGTTGCGCAGGAGCGCGGTCTCGGTGATCTCGAGTTCCAGCCGCGGGCCGGGCAGGCCGGAGGCGGCGAGGGCGGCGGCGACGGCGGGCACGAGGGATCCCGTGTAGAACTGCGCCGGGGCAACGTTCACCGCCACGCTCAGCCCCTCCGGCCAGTTCACCGCCTCCGAGCAGGCGGCGCGCAGCACCCATTCCCCGATGCGGATGATAAGGCCCAGGTCCTCGGCCATGGGGATGAAGTCGTCGGGCCGGACGAGACCGCGCAGCGGGTGGCGCCAACGGATCAGCGCCTCGAAGCCGCTCAGGCAGTTCTCGCCCAGGTGGATCTTGGGCTGGTAGAACAGCTCGAACTGGCCGAGCGCGAGCGCCGCCCGCAGATCGAATTCCAGCGCCCGCCGGGCCCGCGCGGCCTCCTGCAGGGCGGGCTCGAAGAAGGCGAAGCGGCCGCGCCCCTCCGCCTTGCTCTTGTAGAGGGCGAGGTCCGCCTGGCCCAGGAGGTCGTCCGGGCCCGTCCCAGGCGCCGCGAAGGCGATGCCGATGCTGGCGCCGATGTTCGCGACGCTGCCGTCGATCATGTAGGGGCGGCTGATCAGGTCCACCAACCGGGTGGCGATCGCTTCCACGACGCACTCGTCCACCGGCTTGTCCAGCAGGACCGCGAACTCGTCGCCGCCGAGGCGGGCCGGCATGTCCGTCTCCCGCAACGCGGAGCGAAGGCGAGCCGCCACCTTTCGCAGCAGGGCATCCCCGGCCGGGTGGCCAAGGCCGTCATTCACGGCCTTGAAGCGGTCCAGGTCGATCATCATCACGGCGACGCGGCGTTCCCCGCCGTCATGGTTCGACTGGGCCGAGACGGTGAGCGCGTCGCTGAGGCGGGCGAGGAACTCGCGCCGGTCGGCCAGCTTCGTCAACTCGTCGCCCTGCCAGAGCGGGCCGGCACAGGACTGGCAGCGCCCGGCCCCCGCGGCGGGCCTTACTGCTCCGATCATGCTGTCCATGCTCGTCCATCCCAGGGCAGGGACCCGAACGTCGCGTCCGCCTCCGCCTTCCTAGGCCCGGAAGTGTGAAGATCTTCAAAACGGCCCATGAGGGTCGGAATGGCGCGGCGGCCATCTGGGCGGGACCCCTGGTCAGCGGGCCAGGGCGGCCTCGTAAATCTCCGGGCGCTCCAGCACGGCCCGCGCGGCGGCAAGGTCGGCGTCGCGGCCCTCGGCCGCCGGGCAGGCGCCGCGCAGGGCGGCAATTTCGCTGCCCGGCACCGGCGCGCGGGCGGCCCGGGCGCGGGCGAGCGGGACCGCCATGGGGCTGTCCGCGGTGCCGAGCGTGGCCAGGTTGCGGGCCGTGGCCTCCGCCCCGTTGCTGGTGCAGAGGGCGGGCAGGACGCCGAGCATCTGCAATGGCCAGCCGCGCGGCGCGAGGATGCGGGACCAGGACAGGGCGAGCTGGGCTCCGCCGGGCAACGGGACGAGGACCTGGATCAGCCCCTTGCCCATGGTGGCGCTGCCCACCACCACGCCGCGGCCAAGGTCGCCAATGGCGGCCGCCACCACCTCGGCCGCCGAGGCGGTGCGGCCATCCACCAGGACTATGAGGCGGCGGCCGCCGGCCAGGTCGGCCCCGATCGCGTCGAAGCGGCGGCGGGAGTCGGGATGCCGGCCTTCCGTGAAGGCGATCGTGCCGGTGGGAACGAAGGAATCCGCGACCCGGATGGCCTGCTGGAGGAGCCCGCCGCGGTTGCCGCGCAGGTCCAGCACCACCCCCAGCGGCGCGGCCGCGGTGGGCGTATCGGCGAGCGCACGATCCAGCTGCTCCGGCGTGGCGGAGGAGAAGAGGGGAAGGGTGAGCCAGAGGATCCCATCCCGCACGCCGGCGGCCACGGAGAGCTGGGGCGCGGCGGCACGGGTGAGGAGGACGTCCAGCCGGCGGCGTCCGCGGCGGATGGAGAGGAGGACGCTGCTGCCGGGCGCTCCTTCCATCGCCGCATGCGCCTCGTCCATCTCCTCGGCGTCCAGGGTGATGCCGTCCGCGGCGGCCACCCGGTCTCCGGGGCGGAGGCCGGCCCGCTCGGCGGCGCTGCCCGGAGCGACGGCGGAGATCGTCACCTCCCGCCGCCGGCCCGCGGACAGCGTCAGGCCGAGATCGGTTGCGCCGAGGTGGCGTTCCCGGCCCCGCGTGGCTTCCGGTGGGGTCAGGTAGCGGCTGTAGGGATCGAGGTGGTTGAACACCTCCTCGAACCCTGCCTGGAGCATGGCCTGCCGGCCGGCGCGTCGCAGGGCCGGGGATTCCCGCTCCGCCGCCGCGAACAGGGCGGCCACCGCGTCGGCGGCGGTTTCCGGCGTGGTGCCGACCGGGCGCCGGGCCAGGGCCGTGTCCGAGAGGCCGAGCGCGAGTTCCGGCCCACGGCGGACGGCGGAAAGGTAGGGGTCGATCGCCTCGAGCCCGCGCAGGGTCCAAAGGGCCAGGTCGCCGGGGTCAGTGCCCTCGAGATGACGCTCCGCGATGGCGCCATAGGCCGCGCGCAGGGTGGCCGCGAAATCCTGCGCCCGGGCAGCGCCGGGGAGCAGGAGGAGGACGGCCAGGAGAGGGGCGGCGAGGCGGCGGATCAGCGCGGCCGCTTGCCTTTGCCGGGGCGTGCGGGCTTCCCGGCCTTCGGCTTTCGGTCCGTGATCTTCTGGCGCCCGCGCGGGGGCGTCCCCTGGCCGGATGTCGCGCGCGGCCCGGCCGTGCGCGGATCGCCCTGCAGCAGCTGGAAGGTGAGGCTGCCCGTTCGCGGCACCGCCTCCGCCAGCCGAACCTCCACCTCCTGGCCGAGGGCGAAGCTCAAACCCGTGCGGCGGCCGACCAGGCGCATCGCCGCTTCCTCGTGGAACCATTGGTCGTCCGGAAGGGCGTTCATCGGGACGATTCCGCTGGCGCCGTTCTCCTCCAGTGTCACGAAGAGGCCGAAGCGTGTCACCCCCGAAACGCGCGCCGGGAAATGCGCGCCGACGCGGTCTGCCATGTAGGCGGCGAGGTAGCGGTCCACCGCGTCCCGTTCCGCCAGGGCCGCACGGCGCTCGGTTTTCGTGATGTGCTCGCCCGTATCAGGCATCGAGGCCGCTTCCTCGTCCGTCAGCCCGTCGTCACCGAGCTTCAGGCCGCGGATGAGGGCACGGTGGACCAGCAGGTCCGCGTAGCGGCGGATCGGGCTGGTGAAATGGGCGTAGCGGGGCAGGGCGAGGCCGAAATGGCCCATGTTCTCCGGGTTGTACTCCGCCTGGGACTGGCCGCGCAGGATCGTCTCGCTGATCAGGCGGGATTCGGGAGTCTCCCGCGTCTTCTCCAGGATGTCCGCGAAGTCGCGAGGGCGGATCCGGTCGGAGGGCGGAAGGGAGAAGCCGAAGCCGGAGAGGAAGCCGCGCAGCGTCTCCATCTTCTCGTCCGAGGGGCGGTCGTGCACGCGGTACATGCAGGGCATGTGCAGCCGCTCCAGCTCCTCCGCGGCGCAGACATTCGCGGCCACCATGAACTCCTCGATCAGCCGGTGGCTGTCGAGGCGAGCGCGGGGCGCGATGGAGGCCACCTTGCCCTCCGGGCCGAGGATCACGCGGCGCTCGGCGATGTCGAGGTCCAGCGTGCCGCGGCGCAGGCGGGCGGCCAGCAGGGCCTGGAACGCGCCGTAGAGGCGGGCGATATGGCCCTGCTCCAGCCCGGCATCCTCGCCGGCGTCGCGGGCGGCCTGGACCGTCTCGTAGGTGAGGCGGGCGGCGCTGCGCATCAGGGCGCGGCCGAAGCGGTGGCCGGTCTTCGTGCCCTCGCGGTCGAAATGCATCTCGACATAGAGGCAGCCGCGATCCTCGTCCGGTTTCAGGCTGCACCAGCCGTTGGAGAGGGCTTCCGGCAGCATCGGCACGACGCGGTCGGGGAAGTAGACGGAATTGCCGCGGTGCCAGGCTTCCCGGTCCAGCGGCGCCTTCGGGCGGACATAGTGGGCTACGTCGGCGATGGCGACGAGGACGCGCCAGCCATCCTCCTTCGGCTCCGCGAAGACGGCATCGTCGAAGTCGCGCGCGTCCTCGCCATCTATGGTGACGAGGAGAATGTCGCGGAGGTCGTCGCGCGTGCCCAGCGGCACGGCCCGCGCGCGCTCGGCGACCTGAACCACCTCCTCCGGGAACTCGTCGGGGATGCGGTGGGCGGCGATCACGAGGCGGGAGACGGCCTTGGGGTCGTCCATCCGCCCGAGCCGCTCCACGATCCGGGCGGGCTTCGGGCCGAAGAGGCGCTCGCGGGTGCCGCCGGCGATCGGCTCCGCCTGCACCAGCTCGCCATCCTCCGCGCCGTTCTCCTCGCCCGGCGGGATGATCCAACTGGCGCGGGAGCGACGGTCCACGGGCTCGACCAGGCCCGCGCTGAAGATCCCGAGGACGCGGGAGGGCGAGCCGGTGCCGATGCGCTTGAAGGTGCGGCCTTCATACTTGTTCGGGCCCAGTCGCGTGATGCGGGCGAGCACGCGGTCCCCCGGGGCAAGGGCGGGCTGGCCGGCCCGTTCAGGCCGCATGTAGACGACCGGCTTCTCGGATCCTTCCCAGGCGATGGGCCGGGCCATGGGGTCGCCATCCGCATCGGTGCCGAAGACCTCCAGCGCGGCCATGTCCGGCAGGTTGGCGGCGTGGCGGACGGTGCGGCGGCCCACTGGGGCGATGCTGCCCTCTTCCTTCAGCTCCGCCATCAGCTGGCGCAGGGCGGGGCGCTGATCGGTGGAAAGCCCGAAATGGCGGGAGATCTCCGTCTTCCCGACCCGGCCGGTCGCGGTGCGTAGGAAGGCACGCAACTCCTCCCGGCTCGGCAGGGGGGCGGGCGCCGCACCCGCGACGGGCGGCCGGGGTACCCCGCCGCCGCGGGGCGGGAGCTTGTTGCGGTTCAGCACCACCCGCACACGCCCGGCTTCCCCCGGCACCGAGGGGCCTGGGCCGCCACGACGGGGTTTGCGGGGCGGGCGCTTGGTGGCCAAGTCAGCCCGACTGCTTTGCAGTGGCGGACTTCGGCGCCTTCGCTGTGGCGGGCTTCTTCGCCGGCTTCTTGGCCGCCGCCGCTTTCGGCTTCGCTGCCGCCGGCTTTGCGGCCGCCTTGGCGCGGGCCGGGGCCTTCGGGGCCGCGTCGGCCGCCGGGGCGGTCTTCTTCGCTGGCGCCTTACGGCCCGCGGCGCCCTTCTTCGGCGCGAGGACCTTGCCCTTCTCCGCCAGCAGCGCGACGGCCTGGTCGAGGGTGTAGCTCTCCATCTCCGTCCCGCGCGGGAGTGACGCCACGGTCTGGCCGTGCTGCGCGAAGGGACCGAAGCGGCCGCGCTTCACCTCGACCGGGGCGCCATCCTTGGGATGGTTGCCCAGGGTGACGCCGCGCGGCTTGGCGTTGGCCAGCAGTTCCATCGCCCGGTTCATGCCGATGGAGAGCACGTCGTCCCCGGGCTGCAGGCTCTGGGACAGGGCGCCCATCTTCAGGTAGGGCCCGAAGCGGCCGAGATTGGCCGTGATCTCCTCCCCCGTTTCCGGATGCATGCCGACGACGCGCGGCATGTTGAGGAGGGCGATCGCCCGATCCAGCGTCAGCGTCTCCGGGTCCATGCCGCGGGGCAGGGACGCGCGGCGGGGCTTCGTGGCCTTGCCCTTCTCGTCCACCCCCGGCTCTCCAAGCTGGACGTAGAGGCCGTAGGGGCCACGGCGGAGGGAGATCTCCTGCTGCGTCGTGGGATCGGTGCCCAGGCCGCGGTCGCCGCCCTCGCCCTCGGCCGCCTCACCCTCGGCGCCGGGTACGGCCAGCGGGCGGGTGTAGCGGCATTCCGGGTAGTTGGAGCAGCCGATGAAGGCGCCAGTGCGACCCAGGCGCAGGCCCAGGCGGCCGCCGAGGCGGTTCTCCTGCTGGCAGCGGGGGCAGCCGCGCGGGTCGGCGCCGTCCTCCCTCTGTGGAAAGAAGTGGGGGCCAAGGTCTTCGTCCAGCTCGTCGATGACGTCGCTGATCTTCAGGTCCTTGGTGGCGTCCACCGCGGTCCGGAACTGGTCCCAGAACTCGTGCATCACCTGGCGCCACTCGGCCCTGCCGCCGGAGATGTCGTCGAGCTTCTCCTCCAGCGCGGCGGTGAAGCCGGTGTCCACATAACGCTCGAAGAAGGAAACGAGGAAGGCGGTGACGAGGCGGCCGCGGTCTTCCGGGATGAAGCGCCGGCTCTCCAGCCGGACGTAGTCGCGGTCCTGCAAGGTCTGGAGGATGGAGGCGTAGGTGGAGGGGCGGCCGATGCCCAGCTCCTCCATCTTCTTCACCAGCGAGGCCTCGGTGTAGCGGGGCGGGGGCTGGGTGAAGTGCTGGTTGGCCGCGACGTCGCCGCGCTTGGGCTGCTCGCCCTCGTTCAGCGGTGGGAGGGTGCGGTTCTCGTCGTCGGCCGCGAGCTTCGCGTCGTCGATGTCCTCGCGGTAGAGCTTGAGGTAGCCGTCGAAGGCGATGACCTGGCCCGTGGCGCGCAGCCGGGCCTTGCCGGCGGCATCCTCGATGTCCACCGCCGTCTGGTCCATCTCGGCGGATGCCATCTGGGAAGCCATGGCGCGCTTCCAGACGAGGTCGTAAAGGCGGCGCTGCTCGGGGTTGAGATAGCGGGCCACCTCCTGCGGGGTGCGGCCCACATCGGTCGGACGGATGGCCTCGTGCGCCTCCTGGGCGTTCTTCGCCTTGGACGTGTACTCGCGCGGGGCGGCCGGCAGGTAGTTGTCGCCGAACTCACCCTTGACGTGGTCGCGGATGGCCGAGATGGCTTCGCGCGACATCTGCACGCCGTCCGTCCGCATGTAGGTGATGAGACCGACGGTCTCGCCGCCGATGTCAACGCCCTCATAGAGCTGCTGGGCCAGGCGCATCGTCGCCTGGGCCCCGAAGCCGAGCTTGCGGGAGGATTCCTGCTGCAGGGTGGAGGTGGTGAAGGGTGGCGGCGGGTTGCGGCGGACGCGCTTCTTCTCGACGGCGGAGACGGTGTAGCTGCCGCTCTCCACCAGGGCCTTGGCGTGATGCGCCGCCGCCTCGTTCGGAAGGTCGAACTGGTCGAGCCTCTTGCCTTCCAGGTGGGTCAGGCGGGCCGTGAAGGGGGCGCCGGCCGGGCTGCGGAAGGCGGCCTCGACCGTCCAGTACTCCCGCGCCTTGAAGACCTCGATCTCCGACTCCCGGTCGGTGATCAGGCGCAGGGCGACCGACTGCACGCGGCCGGCGGAGCGGGAACCGGGGAGCTTGCGCCACAGCACCGGGGAGAGGGTGAAGCCCACTAGGTAGTCCAGCGCGCGCCGGGCCAGATAGGCGTCGATCAGCGGGACGTCCAGCTCGCGCGGGTTCTCGATGGCGTGCTGGATGGCGCGCTTGGTGATCTCGTTGAAGGTGATCCGGTGGACTTCCACCCCCTTCAGGGCGCGGCGGTCCTCCAGCATCTGGCGCACGTGCCAGGAGATCGCCTCGCCTTCCCGGTCCGGGTCGGTGGCGAGGTAGAGGCGCTTGGAATGGCCGGCCTTCAGGGCCTGGACGATTTCGCGCACCTGCTTCTCGCCCCGGTCCTCGGAGGACCAGTCCATGGCGAAGTCCTCCTCCGGCCGGACGGAACCGTCCTTGGCCGGCAGGTCGCGCACGTGCCCGAAGCTGGCCAGGACATGATAGTCGCTGCCCAGGTACTTGTTGATGGTCTTCGCCTTCGCAGGCGATTCGACGACGACGACATCCGTCATGTGGGGGTGCGGAACCCTCCGAAATCCTTTTCGCGCTGATGGCCGGAGCGCATGACGCGGTTTCCGGGCAGCGCCTCGATCAGCCCTTCCAGCTCCAGCTCGAGGAGCGCGGCACGGGCCTCAGGCGGGGAGAGGTGGCAGCGGCGGAGCACCTCGTCAACCGCGACGGGTGTCGGGCCGACGAGGGAGAGGAGGTCGGAACCCCTTGATTCCTCGCGCGCATCGCGGGCGGGCGCGGGGGTATACGCGGGCGCGCGCGAGGGGGGGCGGTGAAAGGGATCATGGAAAATGGGGGCGGCCTCCGCGCTGGCGGGCAGGGTTTCCAGCACGTCCGCAGCGCCCTCGCAGAAATGGGCGCCGTTGCGGATCAGGTCGTTGGAGCCCCGGCAGCGGGGGTCGAGCGGGGAGCCGGGGACCGCGTAGATCTCCCGCCCGGCCTCGGCGCCCAGGCGGGCGGTGATGAGGGTGCCGGAGCGCGGAGCGGCCTCCACCACCACCACGCCGAGGGCGAGGCCGGCCACGATCCGGTTCCGGCGGGGGAAATGCGTGGCCAGGGGGGCCGTTCCGAGCGGGACTTCGGCCAGGAGCAGGCCCTCCGTCCCGATGCGGCGCTGGAGGGCGGCGTTCTCGGGCGGGTAGGCCACGTCCAGCCCGCCGGGGACCACGCCAATGGTGCGGCCGTGGGGAAGGGCGCCGAGATGGGCGGCAGTGTCGATGCCGCGGGCCAGGCCGGAGGTGACCGCCACGCCGGCGGCGGCCAGGGCCTCCGCCATCTCCTCCGCGATGCGGCGGCCGCCCGCGGAGGCGTTGCGGGCGCCGACGATGGCGACCTGGCGGGAGGTGAGGAGAGAGAGGTCGCCCAGGGCGGCAAGAACAGGGGCGGATCCGCGATCGCGGCCAGCAGGGGCGGGTAGGCGGGGGTGCCGAGATGGAGCCAGTGGCCGCCCATGGCGAGGACCGCGTCGTGTTCACGCTCTACAGCGGCGAGGTCTGCGGCGCGGCTGCCGAGAGTGCGTAGGGCTCTGGCGGTGCTGCCATGTTCCGAGAGAAGTCGGCGGAAGGTCTGCGGGCCGACTCCCTCGGAGCGCACTAGTCGGAGGCGGGCGAGGGACTCGGCCGGTGCGATCACTTGCCTTGGCCGATCCGCGGCTCCGTCCCGGCGATCAGGCGGGCGATGTTGGCATGGTGGCGCAGCGTGACATAGGCGACGATCAACGCGACCGGCCAGAACAGCGGCCAGCCCCCCCAGGCGAAGGCCACGATCGCCGCCACCGCCATTCCGGTCAGGGCGGAGGCGGAGGAGATCTTCACCAGCTTCGCCATGACGAGCCAGGTCAGGGCGGCCGCGACGAAGACGGGCCAGGCCAGGGCCAGGAAGACGCCGAGCGCCGTGGCGACGCCCTTGCCGCCGCGAAAGGCGAGCCAGGGCGGGTGACAGTGGCCCAGGACGGCCGCGATCGCGGCTATTCCCGCTGTCTCCGGGCCGAAGAGGGCGGCGGCGAGCCAGACGGCGGCGGCGCCCTTGAGGAAGTCCAGCACCAGGGTGGCGGCGGCCAGCTTCTTGTTGCCCGTCCGCAGGACGTTGGTGGCGCCGATGTTGCCGGAGCCGATGCTGCGGATGTCCCCCAGCCCGGCGGCGCGGGTGAGGAGGAGGCCGAAGGGGATGGATCCCAGGAGCAGGCCGAGGATCGCGGCGAGGAGCCCGTTCATCCGAAGACGCGCCTTCCTTCCTTCCAGGTGCCGAGGACCTTCCCCTCCAGCGCCCGGCCGTCGAAGGGAGAGTTCTGCGCCTTGCCCGGCAGCTTCCCGGCCTCGACCTTCCAGCCGCGATCCGGGGAGAAAAGGACGAGGTCCGCAGGCGCCCCGGGGGCGAGGCGGCCGGCTTCGAGGCCCAGCAGCTTCGCGGGCGCGGCGGTGAGGAGCTCGAGGGCGCGCAGCAGCGTCAGGTCGCCGCCGTGATAACGCGCCAGGGTGACGCCGAGCAGGGTGGCGAGGCCGGCGCCGCCCGCCTCGGCCTGGGCGAAGGGCACGCGCTTGTCATCGGCGTCGCGCGGCTGGTGGTCGGAGGCGATGGCGTCGATCGTACCGTCTTTCAGCGCCGCAATCACGGCCAGGCGGTCCTCCTCCCGCCGCAAGGGCGGGGAGAGCTTGGCGTAGGTGCGGAAGTCGCCGATCGCCGTCTCGTTCAGGTCGAAATAGGGGGGCGCGGTATCGCAGGTAACGCGCAGGCCCTCCGCCTTGGCGGCACGGATCAGATCCAGAGCGGCACCGGTGGAGACATGGGCGAAGTGGACATGGCCCTTCGTCAGCCGGGCGAGGGCGATGTCCCGCGCCACCATCATCGCCTCCGCGGCGGCGGGGGCGGAGGGCAGGCCCATGCGGGTGGCCATCTCGCCCTCGGTCGCGCTCGCGTTCCGGCCGAGGCTCGGCTCCTCCGGGTGCTGCACGATGAAGGTGCCGAAGGCGCGGGCGTAGGAGAGGGCGAGGCGCATGGTGCGCGCATCGGCGATGGCGCGGGTGCCGTCCGTGAAGGCGACCGCGCCGGCCTCCCGCAGCAGGCCGAACTCCGTCATCTCCTTCCCGGCGCAGCCACGCGTGGCGGCGCCGTAGGGCAGGATGGTGAGGCTGCCCGTCATCTCGCCGCGGCGCAGGATGAATTGCAGCGGCGCGGGGTCGTCCAGCGCCGGCTCGCTGTCCGGCAGGGCGCAGAGGGTGGTGATGCCGCCCGCCGCCGCCGCCTCGGCCGCGCTCTCGATCGTCTCGCGGTGCTCGTGGCCCGGCTCGCCGAGGGTGGCGCGCAGGTCGATCAGGCCGGGGGCGAGCACGGCTCCGCCGCAGTCCACTACGGTCGCGCCCTCAGGCGCGCCGCTGCCGTCCAGCCCGGCGATGCGGCCGTCCTGCACCAGCAGGCGGCCCGGGGCGTCGCGGCCGGTGGCGGGGCAGACCAGGCGGGCGTTGTCGAGGAGAAGAGTGCTCATCGCGCGTTCCGCCGGTTGTTCTGGGAGAGGATGTCGAGGACGGCCATGCGGACGGCGACGCCCATCTCCACCTGCTCACCGATCACGCTGCGGGCGGGGTCGTCGGCGACGGCGCTGTCGATCTCCACGCCGCGGTTCATCGGGCCGGGATGCATGACGATGGCGTCGGGCTTGGCGAGCTTCAGCTTCGCCGCGTCCAGCCCATAGAAACGGAAGAACTCGCGGGCGGAGGGGACGAGGCCGCCCGCCATCCGCTCCTTCTGGAGCCGCAACATCATCACGACATCCGCGTCCTTGATGCCCGCCCGCATGTCGTGGAACACCTCCACGCCGAGCGCCTCTACCTCCGCGGGGATGAGCGTGGGCGGGCCGACGACGCGGACGCGGCAGTTCATCGCCAGCAGCAGGTGGATGTTGCTGCGGGCCACGCGGCTGTGCAGCACGTCGCCGCAGATCGCGACCGTGAGGTTCTCCAGCGTCCCCTTGCGGCGGCGGATCGTCAGCGCGTCCAGCAGGGCTTGGGTGGGGTGCTCATGCGTGCCGTCGCCGGCATTGATCACGGCGGCGTCCACCTTCTGGGAGAGAAGGGCGGGGGCGCCGGACTGGGCGTGGCGGACCACCAGGAGGTCTGTCTTCATGGCATTGAGCGTGGAGGCGGTGTCGAGCAGCGTCTCGCCTTTGTTCACGCTGCTGGTGGAGACGGACATGTTGATCACGTCCGCGCCCAGCCGCTTGCCCGCCAGCTCGAAGCTGGTGCGGGTGCGGGTGCTGTCCTCGAAGAACAGGTTGATGAGGGTGCGGCCCCGGAGCACGTCCCGCTGGGCCTTTCCGCCGCGGTTCAGCAAGGCGTAGCTCTCGGCGAGGTCCAGGAGTTCCGCGATATAGGGGGGCTCCAGCCCCTGGAGCGCGAGGAGGTGCCGGTGCGGATAAAGGGGCATGGGGCCTCGCTGGCGGTGGACGGGGCGAGGGCCGGTGAGTCGCCGACCCCCGGCTGTTTAGGGGAGGCGGGGCTGGGCGAAAAGGGCGGGATCTGGCGGGCGATGCGGGCGGGGGACCTGCCGGAGGTCCGCGCGATCGCGGCGGCCGTGCACCCCGGGCACCCGGAATCGGATGCCGTCTTCGCGGAGCGGCTGGCCCTGCACCCGCCCGGATGCCTGCTGCTGGAGGCTGGGGAGACCGCCCTGGGCTATGCCATCGCGCATCCCTGGCACCGGCGGCGCCCGCCGGCCCTGGACACGCTACTGGGCGCGCTGCCGGAGGCGCCCGGGGTCTTCTACCTGCACGATCTGGCGATCCTGCCGGCCGCGCGTGGCCAGGGCGCCGGCGGCGGGGCGTTGCGGGAATTGGAGGAGCTGACGGGTGGGCTGCCCATGGCGCTCGTGGCCATCGGGGGCACGGAGGGGTTCTGGCAGGTTCAGGGGTTCGCCGCCGTGCCGGACCCGGCACTTGAGGCGGTGCTGCGGCGCTACGACTCCGGCGCCCGCTACATGGAACGGCCGGTCAGCCGGTCCGGCGATAGGCGCCGGTGAAGCCGACACCGGCCTCGCCGCACCGGCCGTTGTCCTGAACGATGAGATAGGGGCCGCGCCGGCGCAGGGCCACGCGGCAGAGCTCGGCCTCCTCCGGCGCGTCCGGGCGGGCGGCGCCGTCCTCCCCGATGACGAGGGCGGCGTCGTCGCCGTCCGTCTGGATACGGGCGTCCAGCACGCCGTGATGGACTGCCGGGCGCGGCCCTCGCCGCGCGGCGCGGGCGCCCTCGCGCGCCTCTCCGCGCAGGACGAGGGCGCCGTCCAGCGTCGCGGTGACGATGAGGTAGCGATCCGTCCCGCTGTGCCAGCGCCCAATCCAGTCCGCGGCGCGAAGCGGCGGGACCTCGGGCGGGAGGGCCAGGGCGGAGGTGGGCAGCCAGCCCGCCGTCATCCGACCCTTCGCGTCGGCCCGGACCACGCAGGTGAAGGCCCCGTTCGCCTCCCCCGCCACCACGCGGAAACGCGGCCCGAGCGTCGCGCTTGACCGGCAGGCAGCAGTTTCGGCGGGGCAGCTCGCATCCGCCGCGCCGCGATAGAGAGGGTGAGGCGGGCCGTCGCGCACCATGCGGAGCTCCGCGGGCGTGCCGGCGGCGCCGAGCCCGAGGCAGTCCGCGGCCAGGGCCGGTAGAGGGGCAAGGAGCAGGGCGAGGACGGCTGGCAGCAGGCGCATGGCGGCAAGCTAGCCCTTTCGTGCGATTCCGCATCCACCTGCGCCGGGCATTCCCGGCCTGCCCGGCTTCACAGCAGGGCGAGCGCGGCCAGGGCGCCGCCGCCCAGCAGCCAGAGCGGGTGCAGCTTCGTCCTGACCGACAGGGCCGCGACGGCCGCCGTGATCACGCCGAGCAGCCATTCGGTCGTGGTCGCTTCCGTGATGAGAAAGGCGCTGGCCGTGACCAGCCCCACCGTCATCGGCACCAGACCGGCCTGCACCACCTTGCGCCAGGGGCGGTCCTTGAAGCGCCGCCAGAGGCCCAGGACGATTCCGGTGAGGATGGAGGAGGGGCCAAACTTCGCCAGCGATGAGACGAGCACGCCCGACCAGCCCGCGACGTGCCAGCCCACCAGCGGCACCACCATCATGTTCGGACCCGGCGCGGCCTGGGCGAGGGCAAAAAGGGCGGTGAAGTCCTGCGCGCTCATCCAGCGGTGCACCTCCACCACCTGGCGCTGCATCTCCGGCAGGATGGTGTTCCCGCCGCCGAAGGCGAGCAGGGAGAGCTGGGTGAAGATGACGGCGAGGGCGACGAGGGTGCTCATCGGCTGAGGCGCCAGGTCGCGAGGATGCTGAGGGGCGCCAGCACCGCCATGCTCGGCAGCAGCGGCAGGCGCAGCACGGCGATCGCGAGGGCGGTGAGGAGGACGATGCCCAGCGTCACCGGCCGGGCGCGCAGCGGCACCAGCATCTTCCACGCCGTTGCAACCAGCAGCCCCGCGGCGGCGGCGGCCAGGCCCATGAAGATGTGCCGGAGGGTCGGGTCGTCCTTGTACTGGTCGTAAAGGACGCCGAGGCCGATCACCACAGCGGTCGGGCCGAGGATCAGGCCGAGAATGGCTGACATGGCGCCCGCCACGCCGCGGAACTCGAGGCCCACCGCGACGGAGAGGTTGATGATGTTGCCGCCCGGGAGGAACTGGCAGAGGCCCAGCAGCTCCGTGAACTGGTCCGGGGCCAGCCAGCGCCGGTCCTCCACGAGCATGCGGCGCGCCATGGGGAGCACGCCGCCGAAGCCCATCAGGCCGAGGCCGAGGAAGCCGAGGAACAGGTCCGTGCAGCTCGGCGGCGGGCGATCGGCGTCGGCCCCCTCCATGGCCAGGGCCGCTGCGCTGTCGCTCGGGCTCTGCATCGTCTCGGGATCCTCCGGCTGTATCCCGTGGGATGCGCCAGGCCGGGCGGGATGTCCAATGCGCGGGCGTCAGCCCCGCGTGGCGTCCAGCGCGGCCTGGAGCATGTAGGCGGCCGCGGCCGCATCCACGGCTTTCGCGCGCTTGGCGCGGGAGAGGTCGGCCTCGATCATCATCCGGTTCACGGCGGAGGAGGAGAGGCGCTCGTCCCAGAGCGCGACCGGCAGGCCGGTGGCGTTGGAGACAGCCATGGCCCAATCCTTCGCGGCCTGGGCGGCGGGGCCGAAGGAGCCGTCCATGCCCAGTGGCAGCCCGCAGACCAGGCCGCCCGCGCCCTCCTTCTCCGCGATGCGGCGGATCTCGGCGGCGTTGGGGGCCAGCTTGCCGCGGGCCAGGGCGGCATAGGGTGAGGCGAGCATCAGCAGGACGTCCGAGAGGGCGATGCCGATTGTCTTGCTGCCGGGATCGAGCCCGATCAGGCGGGCGTGGCGGGGCAGGGCGGCGCGAAGCGCGGGGAGGGGGGTGACCGGCATGTCAGCGCGCCGAGGGACCGACCCAGAGGCGCCGGGCGGCGTAGGACAGCAGAAGGCGGCGGGTGCCGAGGATGTCCTGGCCGAGCACCAGGTCCACGGGCAGGGAAGGCGGGAGGGGGGCGATGACGATCGGCATTGCGGCCGTGGTGTATTCGCCGAGCTTGAGGGTCGCGCCCTCATGGATGCGGAAGGCGGCGGCCTCCCCGCCCGTGCCGAAAACGGTGCCGGCGGCCGGGGCGCCGAGCGCGCTGGCGGGGATGCCGAAATCGGTGATCCGGTCCTGCCGCAGCACCGTGCGGACCGCCCCGGTATCGAGCAGGGCGCGGGCGGGGCGGCCGTTCAGGCGCAGGGGGATCACCACCAGCCCCTCGCCCGTCACCTCCGCCGGGATGGCCTCCGCGGGCCAGGGGGGCGGGGCGGCGATGCAGCCGGGGCTGTCGTGCAGCACGGCGCGTCCGGCGGCGAGGTCCAGCTCCAGCGCGCCCTGGCGGAGCAGGTCGGCGCCGACGATGCCGGCGATGCCGCCCTCGTCCTCGCTGCCCGGGGCGACGGGGACGGAGAGGTTCTGGAACACGCGCCGGCCGATCTGGAAATGGCGCATCACGGCGTTCGGCATGCGGGATGTACCGCCAACGCCGGTGATGGGGGTGGACCGGTCCGGGTCCATCGACAGGCCGAGCGCCACGGCCGCCTCCGGGCGGAGGAGGGTGAGGTTGGAGCCGGTATCCAGCACGAAGGCCAGGGCTGCGCCATTGGCCTGGGCGAGAACGATCGGCAGCGGGCCGGCGGCCGCGGGGCCGAGCAGGGCGCGGGCGGCGGGGGAGGCCTGGGCCGCGAGGATCAGGCGCTCGCCCTCGCCGGGAAGGCAGGCGGCGGAGGCGGCGCCCGGCGCGAGGATGAAGGTGGCCAGGAGGGCGGCGAGGGAGCGGTGATGCGGCATTCCCCCGCGATATGCGCCCGCGCCGCCGGGCGGGAAAGGCGCTGCCCCTTGACTTGAGGGGGGGCGGCGGCTTCCTGAGGGCTCTTCGCCTTCTGACCAGGACGTTCCATGTCACTCGACTTGCAGACCGTGAGGCGCGTCGCGTCGCTCGCCCGGCTCCATCTGGAGGAGGGGGAGGACCAGCGCCTGCAAGCGGAGCTGAACGGCATCCTCGGCTGGATCGAGCAGCTGCAGGAGGTTGATACCGCCGATGTGGAGCCCCTGGCCGGCGCCGGGGCTTCCGCCATGCCGATGCGCGAGGATGTCGTCACCGATGGCGGGCAGGCCGCGGCCGTTCTGGCCAACGCCCCAGATCGCGCGGGCGATTTCTTCGCCGTTCCGAAGGTTGTCGAGTGATGCACCCCACCGATTTTACCATCCGCGGCGCGCTCGAGGCGCTGAACGAGGGCATCGTCACCTCAGAGGCGCTGACGCAGGCCCACTTAGACGCGATCCAGGCCCTGAACCCCCGCCTGAACGCCTTCATCACCGTAACGGCGGAGAAGGCGCTGGAGGCGGCGCGGGCCTCCGACAAGCGCCGGGCCGATGGTCTTGCCGGGAAGCTTGAGGGCATCCCGCTGGCGATCAAGGACCTGTTCTGCACGGCCGGCACCCGGACCACGGCTGCCAGCCGGATCCTGGGCGAGTTCACGCCGCCCTATGAGAGCACGGTCACGTCCAACCTGCTGCGGGACGGCGCGGTGTTCCTGGGCAAGGTGAATCTGGACGAGTTCGCCATGGGCTCCTCCAACGCCACCTCGGCCTATGGCGAGGTGGAGAACCCCTGGCAGCGCTCCAACGACGATGGCGTGCGGCTGGTGCCGGGCGGGTCCTCCGGCGGATCGGCGGCGGCCGTGGCAGCGCGGCTGGCGCTGGGCGCGACGGCGACGGACACGGGCGGCTCCATCCGTCAGCCCGCGGCCTTCTGCGGCATCGCCGGGATCAAGCCGACCTATGGGCGGTGCTCCCGCTGGGGCGTGGTGGCCTTCGCCTCCTCCCTGGACACGCCGGGGCCGGTGGCGCGCACCGTGGAGGACTGCGCCATCCTGCTGGAGAGCATGTCCGGGCACGATCCGAAGGACAGCACCAGCGCGAACCTGCCGGTGCCGGACTTCGCTGCGGCCTGCGCGCGCGGTGTAAAGGGACTGCGGATCGGCGTGCCGAAGGAGTACCGGCTGGAGGGCATGCCCGACGAGATCGAGGCGCTGTGGCAGCAGGGGCTGGAGTGGCTGCGGGCAGAGGGAGCCGAGATCGTCGAGATCTCCCTTCCGCACACGAAATACGCGCTGCCGACCTACTACATCGTGGCGCCGGCGGAGGCCTCCTCCAACCTCGCGCGCTATGACGGCGTGCGCTACGGCGCGCGGGTGGACGGCCAGGACCTGAAGGATCTGTACGAGCGCACGCGCGCGGCGGGATTCGGGGCCGAGGTGAAGCGGCGCATCATGATCGGCACCTATGTGCTGAGCGCCGGCTACTACGACGCCTACTACCTGAAGGCGCAGAAGGTGCGCGCGCTGATCAAGCGCGACTTCGACGAGGCCTTCACGAAAGTGGACGCCATCCTGACGCCGGCCACCCCTTCCGCTGCCTTCCCGGCGGGGGAGAAGCAGGACGATCCGGTGGCGATGTACCTGAACGACGTGTTCACGGTGACGGCCAACCTGGCGGGCATCCCCGGCATGACCGTGCCGGCGGGGTTCGACCGCCACGGGCTGCCGCTGGGGCTGCAGGTGCTCGGGCGCGACTTCGACGAGGAGACCGTGTTCGCGGTGGGCACGGTCGTCGAGCGCGCCGCGGGACTGACGGGAATGCCACAGCTCCGGGCCTTCGCCTGAAACTGGTTGCGCGCGCATTGACCTAAAATCACGGAGGCGTGATGTTTTACATCACGCCTCCGACGGTTCCCATGCTCAAGCCTTTGCGCCCGATCATCCTCCTCGCCTTCGTCGTCGGTTGTGCCGCGAAGCCGCCTGAACCTCCCACTGCCGCACAAATCGCGGCACCGCATCGGGTCGTTGTGGACGAGCCACGGCCCAACGTGCCCGTGGACGTCAACCTGGACCTGCGGCGCACGGCCTTCGTCGGGCTCTCGCCGGCCGGGCTCCTTATCGGGGCCGTCATGACGGCGGGCGATGCGGTGGTGAACAGCATCACCGAGAGCAATCGGACCGCGCGCCGCGACGAGCTGGCCGCGCGCCTGGGCGAGACGGGGCCGATCGCCTCCGACTTCGCACGCCAGTTCAACGAGGCCTTCAAGCAGCAGCTGGCCGGGGTGCCGGCGCTGCGCGTGGAGCGTTTCGACCAGGCGCCGCGAGGTGCCCAGGTGCAGCTGGGCGAGGGCGCCGGCCTGCAGATCTACCGCGACGTCGTCCTGACCACCGATGGCCGCTTCCTCGTCGCGCGGGCGACGACGATGCATACGGTCGGCGAGGGCGCCGCGCGGCGCAGCATCGTCCGGTACGCGGCGGCTTTCTCGCGCCCGGTGAATGCGCCCTCGGAGGAGGAGGCAGTCGCCCGGTGGACGGCGGATGACAGCCGGCTGATCCGGGAGCAGGCAGGGCCCCTGGCCGAGGAGCTGGCTTCGGTGGTCCGGCTGGCGGTTTTCTCGACCCAGCCCCTCGACATCGAGCGCATGCCGTCCCTCGAAATCCCCAGCACGGGCGTCTCGCTGCTGGTCGGCACAGCGCCCAACGGGAGGGAGGGTGCCTTCTGGGCGGAAACGCGGTCCCTGGGCTACGAGGTCAGCCGGGAGGGCTCGCGTGTGGTGACCGTCTCGGCGCTCGGCCGTGAGCGCAACCGCTGGACCTGGATCAGCATGCCGGCCTACTTGGTGCAGGCCTTCCGATAGGACTGGTCCGGCTCTGGCGGCTTGACGCCGGGCAGGTCTTGGGCTTGCTGGCGCGCCGTCGGAGAGATGTGGATGACCTATACGATCGAGGGCGAGACCGGCCCCTGGGAACTGGTGATCGGGCTTGAGGTCCACGCCCAGGTGACCAGCAACGCCAAGCTGTTCAGTGGCGCAGCGACGGAGTTCGGGGCTGAGCCGAATTCCCAGGTCAGCTTCGTGGATGCGGGATTCCCGGGCATGCTGCCGGTGATCAACCGGGAATGCGTGGCCCAGGCCGTGCGCACGGGGCTGGGTCTGAATGCCCAGGTGAACCCCTGGTCGCGCTTCGACCGGAAGAACTACTTCTACGCGGACCTGCCGCAGGGCTACCAGATCAGCCAGTTCGCGCACCCGATCGTGGGCACGGGCGTGATCAGCGTGGAGCTCTCGGACGGCAGCACGAAGGAGATCGGGATCACCCGGCTGCACCTGGAGCAGGATGCGGGCAAGTCGATCCACGACCAGCACGCCACGAAGAGCTTCATCGACCTCAACCGCTCCGGCGTGGCGCTGATGGAGATCGTGTCGGAGCCGGACATGCGCTCGCCGGAGGAGGCGGGGGCCTATCTGACGAAGCTGCGGCAGATCCTGCGCTACCTCGGCACCTGCGACGGGAACATGGAGGAGGGCTCGCTGCGGGCGGACGTGAACGTTTCCGTCCGCAAGGCGGGCGAGGGCTTCCGCACGCGCTGCGAGGTGAAGAACGTCAACTCCATCCGCTTTGTCATGCAGGCCGTGGAGGCGGAGGCGCGGCGCCAGATCGAGGTCTGGGAATCCGGCGGTACCGTGGACCAGGAGACGCGGCTGTTCGACACGTCGCGCGGTGTGACGCGCTCCATGCGGTCCAAGGAGGACGCGCATGACTACCGCTACTTCCCAGACCCGGACCTGCCCCCGCTGGTGGTGGACCCCGCCTGGATCGAGGAGCTGCGCGCGGGTCTGCCGGAGCTGCCGGATGCGCGCCGCACCCGCTACGTGAACGAGTTCGGCCTTTCCGCCTACGACGCCAGCGTGCTGGTTGCGGAGAAGGAAACGGCCGCCTTCTACGAGGAGGTGGCCACGGGCCGCGACCCGAAGGTGGCGGCGAACTGGGTCATGGGTGACTTCTTCGCCATGCTGAACCGGCTGGGGAAGGGGATCGAGGACAGCCCGGTCTCGGCCAGACACCTCGGCGCGCTGCTGGACCTGATTGCGGACAAGACCTTGTCCGGGAAGATGGCGAAGGAGGTGCTGGAGGCGATGGGTGAGACGGGCGAGGCGCCCGGCACCATCGTGGAGCAGCGCGGGCTCCGGCAGGTGACGGATACCGGCGCGATCGAGGCCGCCGTGGACGCCATCATCGCCGCCAATCCCGAAAAGGTAGAGCAGTACCGGGCCAAGCCGACGCTCTTCGGCTGGTTCGTGGGCCAGGTGATGAAGGCCATGAAGGGGCAGGGGAACCCGGCCCTGGTGAACGAGGTGCTCAAGGCGCGCCTGGACCGCTGACCGGGCGGCGTCGGGTCTTGCGATCCGGCGCCGCAACGGCATATGCCGTGGATGGCGTGTATCCGATTTGTTCTGGGCGATCAGCTGACGCGGGACGTCTCCTGCCTGCGCGACCTCGCGCCCGGCGACGTGGTGCTGATGGCGGAGGTGCATGAGGAGGCGACCTATGTGCGCCACCATCAGCGCAAGATCGCCTTCCTCTTCTCGGCCATGCGGCACTTCGCGATGGATCTGGCCTCCGAGGGGGTGGCCGTGGACTACGTGCGGCTGGACGATCCAGGGAATACCGGCAGCCTCGGCGGGGAGCTGGCGCGGGCGCTGGGGCGGCACGAAGTCTCCGGCGTGGTGGTGACCGAGGCCGGCGAGTGGCGTGTGCGCGCGGCGCAGGAGGATTGGGGGGCGGCGCTGGGCCTGCCGGTCCAGGTGCGTGAGGACGATCGCTTCCTCTGCCGGCACGAGGAGTTCGCGCGGCTGGGCAGGCCGGGAACGCCCCTCGTGATGGAGGGCTTCTACCGGCAGATGCGGCGCCGGACCGGTTACCTGATGACGGAGGAGGGCGAGCCGGAGGGCGGGCGCTGGAACCTGGACGAGGAGAACCGCGCGCCCATCCCCCGCGGCGTCCGCCCGCCGGAGCGGCCGGGGTTCGAGCCCGATGCGGTGACGAAGGAGGTGCTGGCCCTCGTCGCCCGGCGTTTCGGGAACCATTTCGGGCGGCTGGACGGTTTCGACTACCCCGTTACCCGCGCGCAGGCCCGGGCCTATCTCGGCTGGTTCGTGCGGGATGCGCTGCCGGGCTTCGGCGCCTACCAGGACGCGATGCGGCAGGGCGAGCCGATGCTGTTCCACTCCCACCTCTCGGCTCTCATTAATTGCGGGCTGCTGACGGCCGCTGAGTGCTGCGACGCGGCTGCGGAGGCCTATGATGACGGCGCGGCGCCGCTGAGCGCGGCGGAGGGTTTCGTGCGGCAGCTCATCGGCTGGCGGGAGTTCATCCGTGGCGTCTACTGGCGGGAGATGCCGGGCTACGGCGCGAGCAACGCGTTGGGCGCTGGCCGCCCTCTGCCGGACTTCTTCTGGACGGCGGAGACGGAGCTGAACTGCCTTCGCCAGGCGATCGAGGGCACGCGGGACAACGCCTATTCCCACCATATCCAGCGGCTGATGGTGCTGGGCAACTTCCTGCTGCTGGCGGGGATCGACCCGAAGGCGGTGCAGGAGTGGTACCTGATCGTCTACCACGACGCCTACGAGTGGGTGGAGATGCCGAACGTCGTCGGCATGATCCTCTACGCGGATGGCGGGCTTTTCGCGACGAAGCCCTATGCGGCGTCCGGCAACTACATCCACAAGATGTCGGATTACTGCGCGCATTGCCGGTACGACGTGCGAAAGCGCCTGGGCCGGGGGGCCTGCCCGCTGAACCTGCTCTACTGGGACTTCGTGGCGCGCCACCGGGAACGACTGTCCCGCAACCCGCGCGCGCGCCACGCCGTGCAGACGTTGGACCGCATGGATCCCGTTCGGGTCGAGGCGGTCCGGCGTGAGGCGCTGGCCTTCCTGGACGGACTCCCGGTCTCCGGCACCTATTGAGGCAGCCTGCCGATCAGCGGCCGCGGTTCCCGCCCGGTTCGTCTTCGGTCGGCAGTTCGCAGCGGTTGTGGATGTCGGTCGCGGCGATGGCCGCGTGGCCCATCGCCACCACGATCTGGTTCAGCCCGCGCACCACGTCGCCCGCCGCGTAGAGGCCGGGGACGGTGGTGCGGGCGTGGTCGTCCACGGTCAGGGCGCCGGTGTCGTCGCATTCCGCGCCCAGATCGATGGCGAGGCCAGAGCGAACCTTCAGGCCGAGCGCGGAGTAGAGCGTCTCGAACCGGTGCTCCTGGCCGCCGAGGCGGACCGCGGAGATGCGGTCGCCCTCAGTCTCCAGCGCCTCGATCGGCGCGGTGAGGAGGCGGATGCCGTGCTCCTCCGCCCGTGCCCGGTCCTCGGGGGAGAGGGTCTCGCCGAGGGTGAGGAGGGTGACATCCCGCGAGTAGGTGCGGGCGATGAAGACGGCCTCCCCCAGGCCACGCGCGCCGTGGCCGAGGATGGCCACCTTGCGCCCGCGGGCCTCGTAGCCGTCGCAGATCGGGCAGTAGCGCAGCAGGCCGCGGCCTAGGGCCTCGTGCAGATCGGGAAGGTCGGGCGGGGTGTCGCGGCAGCCCGTGGCCAGCAGGACGCGGCGGGCCCGGATCGGCTCGCCCTCCGCGGTGGAGGCGACGAAATGGCCGTCCTCCTGGGCCAGGGTCGTCACCTCGGCGCGGCGCGGGGCGATGCCGTAGGCGGCGAGGCTTTCCCGCTGGCGGGCCAGCATCTCGCGGCCGCCGATGCCCTCGGCGAAGAAAGGGACGTTGTGGCTGGTTGGAATCCAGGCGGCGCGGCTGTCCCCGGCATCGACCAGCGCCAGGCGGCGCCGGAACCGGGCGAGGTAGAGGGCGGCGGTCAGCCCCGCCGGGCCGCCGCCGATGATAAGGGCATCGAGGACGCCGTCTTCCGCCATGTTTCACCTCCGCGCCCCGTTACAGACGCGCGGAGGGGTCCCTGCGTTGCAGCCGCCGCGCCTATTCAGCCGACAGCGCGCTTCACCCCCATGGCCAGGGTATACTCGTCCGCCCGCGCCTCGTAGGTCATGCCGCCCTTCAGCGCCCAGATGTTCTTCTGCATGTGCAGGGTGATGAGGGCGACGTCCTCCATCGCCACCCGCATGGCCCGGCCGAAGATCGCCTCCCGCTTCGCGTCGTCGGCAGTCCGCAGCCCTTCGTCGGTCAGCGCGTCCACCTGCGGGTTGGAGTAGCCGCTGAAGTTCACTGTGCCGAAGCCCTTGTCCGGGATGCGGGTGGTGAGATTGCCGCGGATGGCGGTGGAGGGTTCGCCCGCCGTCGCCCATCCGATCAGCATGGCGGACATGTCGTTCCGCGCCTGCCGCTGCGCCATGACGGCGAAGGGCATCGCCTCAACCCGCGTGCGCACGCCGATGCGCTGCCACATCTGGCCCACGGCCTGGATGATCTGCGCGTCGTTCACGTAGCGGTTGTTTGGGCCGATCAGGGTGATCTGGAAGCCGTTGGGATAGCCGGCCTCCGCCAGCAGGGCCTTGGCGCGGTCGATGCTGAAGGTGGGCGGCGGCAGGTCGGCGACGTAACCGTTGGCGCCGGGCGGCATCATCTGGCCGATGGGGGTGCCCGCGCCCTGCATCACCCGGTCCACGATCGCCTGCCGGTTGATGCCGATGGAGAGAGCCTGGCGAACGCGCAGGTCGCGCAGCGGATTCCTCGTGAAGGGCTTGCCGTCGTTGTCCGTGATGTAGGGCGAGACGTCGTGGGCCGTGTCGAGCTTGATGTAGATGCAGCGCAGGCTCGGCATCTCGGCGAAGGCGATGCCGGGAGTGGTGCGAAGGCGCGGCATGTCGTTGGGCGGCACCACGTCGATCATCTGCACGTCGCCAGAGAGCAGGGCGGCCACGCGCACGCCATCCCCGGGGATGAAACGGTACACCACCTGGGACCACTCCGGCTTCTCGGCCCAGTAGGCGTCGTTGCGGCTCATCACCACGCGGTCGTCGGCGTTGAAGGAGACGAAGCGGAAGGGGCCTGTGCCGATCATGGCGCGGCCGTTGTTGAAGTCGCCGGTGGCGACGTTCTCGCCGGCCGCCTTGCAGATGATGTAGACTTGGCTGAGATCCTGCGGCAGCAACGGGTATACGCCGTTCGTCTTGAAGCGGATCGTGTGGGGATCGACGATCTCCGTGCCGGTGATCGCCTTCGTGTAGATGCCGAAGGAACCGGGGCTGTTCACCACGGTCGGCACGCGCCGATAGGTGTAGGCCACATCCTCCGCGGTGAAGTCCTGGCCGTTGCTGAACTTCACGCCGCGCCGCAGCCTGAACTCCCAGGTGGTCTCGTCCACCAGGTGCCAGGACTCTGCCAGCGCCGGGCGCAGCGCTGCCTTCGCGTCCCGGCCCACCAGCGGGTCGAAGAAGTGCTCCGCCATCATGTTGTTGGGGGAGAGCGTGTGGTAGTGCGGATCCAGCGAGGTGACGGGCGCCGCGACGGCGAGGTTCAGGGTGGTCCCTGGCGCTGTCCCAGCTGCCACACCCGTTTGCGCCCGGGCGCCGGTCGCGCTCGCCAAGAGGCCTGCGCCAGGCAGGGCGAGAAAGGCTCGGCGCTGGAGCGCGGGCATGCGTTCGGCCATGGTCGTCTCCATGTGTCTGCGTGACGGCCTGGCACCCCCGGCTCCCCTTTTTGCCGGGGATGCCGCGGCGATTGGCGCATGGCGGCGGGCGCGGTGTCAACGAAGCTCCGGCGGGGCGAAGCTGGAGGGCTCGGGGCTAACGGCCGAGGGAGGCGATGATTCCCCGGTTGTACGACCGGATCATCCCGGGAATGAGGAAGGCGTCCAGGAAGAGCCAGAGGCCGATGAAGAAGAGCCCGACATAGCCGACGGCGATCGCCGTCAGCGCCCAGGAAACGAGGCTGACGGCGAGCATGACGAGGCCGCTGAAAACGCGCCCGGCGTAGAAGCGGTGGGCCGCGAACCAGCCGAGGACGAACCAGAGAATGTAGGCGACGAGGACAGAGCGCTTGTTGGCGTCGTAATGCATCAGCGCCGCGGCGTCGCTCAGCCCCGGATTGCCGGTGTTCGGGATGCGCTGGGCTATGGCCATCTGGATTTCCTGTGCTGGCGAGGAATTCAGGCGCGGTTCCGCCCGGTCCGGTTCAGCGCCGTTCCACCCGCATTGGCATGCCGCGCGCGGGGCGCAAGGTGATGCGCATCTGGAGCCCGGGATCGAAGGCCGGGTCCGGCCGCAGCCGCAGGGCCGGGAGGAGGGTGGCGAGGATCGCCGTCGCTTCCTCCAGCGCAAAGCCGAGGCCGATGCAGATGCGTGGGCCGCCGCCGAAGGGGAGCCAGGCGTAGCGGTGGCGGGCCTTCGCCGGCGCCGGGTCGAAGCGCGAGGGATCGAAGCGGTCCGGGTCGGGCCAGAGATCGGGAAGGCGATGCGTGGCGACGACGGGGAGAAGGACGTTCGCGCCGGCCTCCACCCGCTCCTCGCCCAACTGGACGGCGCGGGTGGTGGTGCGGGCGATGATGGGGGCGGGCGGGTAGAGGCGCAGGACCTCCTGCACCGCCTGCCGGGTGCGGGTGAGGGCGGAGACCTGCGACGGCTGCAACGGGCTGCTTCCAGCAGCGGAGGCGATTTCGGCCAGCAGGCGCTCCTCCTCCTCCGGGTGCCTGGCGAGGAGATAGAAGGCCCAGGTGAGGGCGAGGGCGGTGGTTTCGTGCCCGGCGGTGATGAAGGTGAGGAGGTTGTCGGCGATGTCCCGGTCATCCATCGCCTGCCCCGTTTCCGGGTCTCGCGCGGCGAGGAGGGAGGCAATGAGGTCGTCGCGCTCCGAGCCGAGGCGGCGGCGCTCCTCCACCAGGCGAAGCAGCTCGCCGCGCAGGTAGTCCCGGGCGCGGGCGGCGCGGCGCTGGCCGGGATAGGGGGTCCAGCCTGGAGCACGGGCCATGGCGAGCGCAATCGACCAGCCCGTGCTCGCCAGGTAGTCGGTGATCCCGCGCTCCACCCGGGCGACGTCGATGGCGCCGTGGCCGGAGAGCATGGTTTCCACGATGATGTCGAAGGTGGTCCGCATCATCTCGTGGCCCAGTTCCACCGTGCTGCCCGGGGGGAGGGCGAGCCAGCGGTCCCGTGTTGCGGCCGCCGCGTCCAGCATGGGACGCAGGAAGCCGTTCACCCGGTCCGGGCGGAAGATCGGGGCGACGGCCCGGCGCTGCCACCGCCAGCGCTCCCCGTCCGCCGTGAGGATGCCGTCGCCCAGCGCGGGGGAGAGGGCGCGGCGCATGGCGTCCGACTTCACGAAGGCGTCGGCCTCCGTCAGCAGGACGGTCTGAATGAGGTCCGGGCCGGTGACGAAAACGCGTTCCCGGCCCAGCAGGGTGCGGCGTGTCAGGGCGCTCTCAAAGGCTTCGCGCGGCAGGGCCTCCAGCGGATTGCGGATAATGGCCCGGAGAAGTGCGAGGCTGCCGAGAGGCGCCTCCGGCGGCGTGAGGCGTGCGAGATCGGGCTGATGGATGTCCGGCATGGCACCGGGGATATCGTCCCGGCCGGGCCCGGGTTCCAGGCCGGGCGGCTTCTCATCGCGGTGGCACGGGGCGATGCTGCCGCGCCCGCGGCATCTGCCCTGCGGGGGGATGGATGGAGAGCGCGGATGATCACGCTGCACACCTGGAACACGCCGAACGGGCGAAAGATCAGCGTGGCGCTGGAGGAGATGGGGCTGCCCTATACGGTGAAGACCGTGAACATCGGCAAGGATGAGCAGTTCCGGCCGGAGTTCCTGGCGATCAGCCCGAATAACCGGATCCCGGCCATCGTGGACGACGAGGGGCCGGGCGGAAGCCCGATGAGCATCTTCGAGTCGGGAGCCATCCTGCTCTATCTCGGCGAGAAGAACGGTCGGTTCCTGCCGGTGGACCTGCGCGCGCGGGTGCCGGTGCTGGAGTGGCTGATGTGGCAGATGGGCGGCTTCGGGCCGATGCCCGGGCAGGTGCACCACTTCCTGATGCAGCCGGACGGGCCTGCGAAGGACTACGGTCTGGCGCGCTACGGCAAGGAGACGCGGCGGCTCTACGGCGTGCTGGAGAAAAGGCTCGCGGGCCGTGAATTCGTCGCGACCGAGGGGGAACCGAGCGTGGCCGATTTCGCGATCATCGGATGGGCCTGGCGGCATGAGCGGCACCAGGTGCCCTTCGACGACCTGCCCAACGTGGCGGCCTGGTACGAGCGGATGATGGCCCGCCCCGGGGTGAAGCGCGGCTTCGAGGTGGCACTTTCCTGATCGGGGAGGTTTGACGGCGGGGCAGGGGCCGGCTAGAAGCGGCGCCTGCAACGCCGTGTTGACTTCCACTCCTGCGGAGGGGTGGCCGAGTGGCCGAAGGCGGCGGTTTGCTAAACCGTTATAGGATGTCAAGTCCTATCGTGGGTTCGAATCCCATCCCCTCCGCCATTTACTCCCGCATTTCCTAGCTAATCTGCATCCTCCAGATCGCCCTTGGCGCTGGGGGATTCGACACGTTCAGGCGCCGTCTGTGTCCCTTTTTGTGCCACCCCCCGTTCTTGTTCCGTGAGGTGATCGAGGTAGATCTCGGTGGTCTTCACCGATGTGTGCCCCAGGTGATTGGACAGGCTGTAGATGTTGCCGCCCTCCTTGAGCCACCGGACGGCGAAACGATGCCGGAGGTCATGGACCCGGAACCGCCGGAATTCCCGCCCCGCCTTCTGCTCCTGACGCTCAATGCGGCGCATGACCTGGCCGACGTTGGATGAGAAGTTCGGGTAGGCCCGGAACAGCCGGCCCGTCCGCGGAGCGTCGGCCAGCAGGGGCGTGGCGTCGCCGCCAGGGGTGCGCCAGTTCACCACCCGGCGCCGCATCGTCTTGGTGATGCTGAGGGTGATCTGCCCCCGGGCCTTGTCCACCTGCTCACCGCGCAGGTCTTCCCCCTCCTTGCTCCGGAACCCCGTCGCGTCCAGCAGGCGCAGGATCCGCCTTATCTCCTCCGGCGCTTCCGCCAGCAGAAGATGCCACTCCCGGTCCCCGGGCAGGGTGATGGGGTCCCGCTTCTCCCGGACCATGGACCGGTCGTAGGCGCTGGCCGGGTTGTCCGTACGCCAGCCCCAGGACACGCAGGCCGCCATGAGACGGGAGAGGGCCGTCAGGTCGCGCCGAATGGTGGCGTTCGTCACCTTGCCGGTCCTGGCGCTCACATAGGCCGCCACGGTCTGCGGCGTGATCTGGTCCATGCGGAGGGCGCCGAAGATCGCGTCGAGCTGCCCGATGCTGGCGAGGTAGCGTGTGGCGACGGCGGGCTTCACGGCGCCGGGCAGAACCTCCTTGGCCCAGCGGAGCACCGCCTCCTTGAAGGTCGGCGCGTCCGGGTCTCCTAGGGTCTCGCGGACGAGGCGCTTCCGCCAAGCCTTGAAGAGGCGCGCCGCTTCCCGCGGATCAGACGTTCGTAGGCTGCATCGGTACTGCTGGCCGGCAATCTTGGTCCGACCCCACCACGTGTCTCCGCGGAGGTATAGGTTGCGAGGCGTCCTCGCCATGCTTTGCGTTCCTCAGCCGCGATCCACTCGCGGATCTTAATGGGGTCGAAGGTCCAGACGCCGCTCAGCTTGGCAGCGCCTTCCAGGCGGCCGGCGGCGGCCAGCTCCTGTACCTTTCGGACGGAGAGGGTGGTCTGCTCAGCCACCCATTCGGCACGGACGCGGGGAGGGAGGGAGCCTTCAGGCATCGGCAGCCCTGATCGCAAACGACCCTCGTTCCAGCCCCCAGAGGAACCGCCCCAATCGGGATAGCTTGAAGGTGTAGAGGCCGTGCCTTTCGGCCCCAGACCGGACCAACAGACCGGAACCGCGTCCGAACTGCTTCTCCATCTCCTCCTCTGTGGCGCACCGGTCCCACCCAGACGGCCACTCGCGCAGTGCGTGCTGCTGCTCGCGGGTTAGGTCGTTGAGGGTGAGGTCAGGCATAGCCGGCCACCTCACGGATCGTCTGGGCTGCCGCGCGCAGGTAGACAACCGCCGGATCCTTCTCCTTCTCCGGATGGATGAAGAGGATGGTCTTCACCATGCTGTCGCAGATCTTGGCGGCATCTTCCATCGCGGCCTTCCGCACCTCTCGCGGATCGCTCATGGCTCCCCCTCCACCACGGGCGCGGGGGTGGTCCACAGAGAGCCGGGCTGAAGCTCCATTCGTGGGCCAAAGTGCACCAGCCCTTTATCGAGGGCGGTTTGCACGGCTCGACGGGCCTCACCGGGCGTCATGCCGAACTTCCTGGCGGCGGCAATGAGGATGAAGGGCTGCAGACCGTTTGGCGCCTTGGCGACGAGCGCGGCTATCGTCTCAGGGTTCGTTCTCACTTCGCCTCCCCTCCCTCGCTGGCCGGCGGGCGCGTGGTGGTCGCGAGGCGCCGGAAGTAGTCGGATCCGCTCCGTAGCCGCGCAGCCTTGCCCTCCTCTTTGCGGGCGTGACGAAGAGTGGCGGACGGGTCCGTGAGGCCCGCCGCATTATGCCTCAAGACCATCGCCTCCCGCTCGGATCGGTCGGCGCCGATGCGCAGGTATGCCGATACGAAGCGCATCGTGTGCTTGGACAGTGGCGCGCTGGGGTCGATCTTTCCCATCTACCCCTCCCCCTGCTGATCGGCGCGGCCTCGCTGGCGGATGGCGTCAATGGCGTCTTCAAACGCTACGATCCGCTGGTGGTAGCGCAGATACGGCTCGTGCAGGTCCATCCGTTCGGCTGCGTCCTTCTTCTCGGAATGCCAGTCGCGCATTCCCTCCACCCGCACCGCCGCCTCCTCCAGCGCCGCCTTCCGAGCCTCCGCGAGCCGGGCGGCGACTTGGGTGCGCTCCTGTTCTCGGGCCGCGAGCAACAGTTTGGCCATGGCAATCGCCGTGGCGTCCGCCGGCCCCCTCATTTCCATGGCGGCGGCTTGCTCGATTGCTGTCCAGTGAAACTGCGCCACGCCGTCGCGCGACAGGGATGCCAGCATGCATCCATGCTCGGAGGCGAAGCGGAATGCCCCCGCCGGCACCCCCACCACCCCCTCCCAGCCCTTCTCACTCGGCATCGCGGGCCTCCGGGTTGGGAAGTGGGCCGAGGGGCTTCCAGTGTGTCGGCTCTACCCAACTTCCAAATGCGTCGCGCCATTGGCTCAGATGAGCAAACGGCGCTCCTTCGACATGGTAGCGGCCAGCGGCCACAAGGGGGCCGCCTCTCCAACGCGGGGAGCAGAGCAGAACCTCCGTACCATCTCTTGGCGCGCCTTCGATCGGCTGCCAGCCCTGGGTCAGCTCGTACCCGGCGTCGTGGAGGGCGGTGAGGGCGGCCCGAGCCCGCGCTTGACAGTCGCCCCAGGTCAGCCCGTGCTGCGCGGTGTTCCCGTTCTCAATCGCCCGCGCCATCACGGCTTCGGCGGGCGGGGGGTGCGGGGCGGTCTGATTAGCCATGGCGGACACTTCCTCCAGCGTTCACCGAGCCCCGGACGGCATCGCAATTTACCGAGCCGCCCGCGCTTACGTTGCCGCCCACGTCATCGCAGTTGACGGAACCGCCTGCTTGAACGCTGCCCTGGACCGTTCCGCAGTTCACGGCGGCATCGGTCCGCAACTCGCCCAGCACGCCCTCCACAACTCGAATTTCCACTACGCCCGAGAGGGTGCCGTCCTGAGGCACGCCATCCACCGTCACCCGGCCGTTGATGATGCTGACGGAGCGGCCCGTGAACGTGCGCCCGTCGATCGTAATACGTCCCATCACCCCTCTCCCATCCCCAGCGCCTTCACCACCCGATCCGCCTCGGTCATGCTGCGTCCTCCTGGCGGGTCTCTTCCTCGCTGTTCAGGGCATCAAGGGCCGCGTTCACGGCATCGGTCACGCGGGCAGCCAAGTCGATGCGCTTTTGTGCCAGCCACTCGCGGCGCTTCATCACCTCGGGATCCGCCGTAATGGCCTCCAGAGCCGCCATGCTGTCCGCATCCTGAATACGCTCGATCAGCTCGCGCACACCCTCAGCCACGCGGTCCACAGGCGGCCTATCCTCGCCGCTCTCGGCCCACAGCCGAAGGCGTTTGCCGGCATCAGGGCCAACTCGGTCGCCCTCCGCGAAGATGCCGCGCAGGTCGTCGTTAAGCTTGTGCGGCAGGTCGTAGCGGGGCTGGCCCGGGCTCTCCGGGTGCATCGTCATGGAGCCAGAGAGCTCGAACATAAAGGACTTCTCGCAAATGGGCATGAAGCCCATGGGCACGATGTCGTTCTTGCCGGTCTTCGGGTTCTTGACGAACTTCACTTTCTCCTGGGCGCGCAGGCAGAAGATCAGGTGCGTGCGGGTCTGGATCAGCCGGGCCATCATACGCTTGTGGCGCTTCTTCGGCGTCTTCCAGGACGGGTCCGCGTCCGCCATGTCGGCGCAGCCGCCCTCGCCATCCCACTCATGCGACATGCTGTCGATAACGATCACCGTGGCTCCGGCGCCCTCGGCGGCGCGGATTGCCTCAATGTAGCGTTCCGGCGTGAACGGGGGCGGGAAGTCAATATGCAGGAAGTCGAAGGTGCGGATCCCGTCGCCCTTCTCGCCAGGCTTCGGGGCGTAGTGCAGGGCGCGACCGGCCTCAGTGTCGATGACGGCGATCTTGCCGGTGCCGTTCGCGATGCCCTTGGCGAGCATGAGCGCCGAGAAGGTCTTGCCGGAGCCGCTGGCCCCCGCGATGCCGAACAGCAGGCCAATCTTCTCCCGGACGGCCGGGCGGACGGTGAAGCTCACAGGGCGTTCTCCTTCATGATCTCTTCGCGCAGCTCGCGCTCATCTTCAGCGACCATCATCCAGGCCGGCGCTTCGACGTAGGCGGTTTGAGTGAGGTAGCCGGGCCAGTGGTCTGACCGCAGGCAATCGCCCCAGGCCCGGATGGCGCGCTCCACCTCGGCTTCGGCCATCGCCAGCAGGGAAGGCGCGCAGGCCATGACGCACACGCCGTAGGGCGGGTGCCGCTCCACCACGACAAAGCGCATCTCCTTGGGGCGCATGCCCAGCGCCCGGCCGCCGCGCAGATAGAAGGCTGCCTGGAAGGCGTGATCTCGGATCATCGTGCGCTGGTAGTCCTCTGGCGCACCGCTGGTCGCCGTCGTCTTCAGGTCGAACCAGATGCCACCCTCGGACGGCAGGCGATCCACCATGGCGCGGCACCAGACGCCGCTATCCTGCCAGGTCAGAACCGCTTCCGACCGGCCGGGGCTGAAGAAGGCGCGCAGGTCGGGCCGGTCCATCATCTCGGCTTCCGCGATGCCAGCCGCCTCGTGCAGCGCCTCCATTTCATCGGCCAGGACCGGTATCTTGCCCTGCTCGCGAATGGCGGACCGCTGCTCCTTTGCCGCCTTGCTGCGCCAGTCATCGGCATCAACAGCCACGTAGTCGCCGCCCTCACCCAGCAGCAGACCGTGGAGGATGGAACCTGCGTCCATGGCTTCCGTGGCAGTCCTCGTGACGCCGCCCAGGCGAGGGTGGGCATGTCGGGCGTGGCGGGGCGAGCGCCGCACCAGCAGCTTCGCGATGCCGCTGGACAGGCTCGGCTCCGGGCACGGGTCCGCGTGGTAGTCGGCCGCTGGCATGTCGTAGATGCCTGGGTTCTCGATCTTCACAGCCATCACTCCCCGCCCTGCCCGCTGGTGGTGCCCGCGGCGAGCGGTCTGCTCTTGGCCTCGTTCAGCCGGTAGATGATGTCCTCCGCGATCTGCTCCGCCGGCCGATGGTCCTTCGTGGTCAGCTGCATCAGCACGTCGTCCAGGGCCTGCCGGATACGATCGGCGCGGGTGGGGGTGGTCGGCTCCATGTCAGGCATTGGCAATCTCCAGCAGCACATCGGCGTGGCAGGGCGCGCCGGGCTTGCACCAGCAGGCGAGGTTGAGGCCGCGTAGTTCCGTGCGGGCGAGTTGCGTCACCCATCGGCCGCTGGGGTTGACCTCCAGCCAGTGCCGGTAGTGATCCACCACCTGCTGCGGCGTGTGCCCTGTGGCGCGGAACGGGTTCCCCCAACGGCTGGTGCGATCCACCTTCACCGTGTTCTCCGGCATCCTCCATCCCTTCTTGCGGGATAGTTGGACGCGGGTGGGGGCGCGGGTCTCCATGTCAGCGGTCCTCCTGGGCGAGCAGGTCTCGGGTTTGAAGGGCGGCGCGACGAGAGGCGGCGGCGTTAGCCGCGTGGTGCGCCGCGTCGTATCGGAGGTGGCAGCGCTGGCAGCCCGCCAGCAGGTTGTCGTCGGCGCAGTTCTCCGGGGTGTGGTCCAGGTGGGCCACGGTCAGCACGACCTTGCTGCCGGTGATCGGGTGCGGCTGGCCGTTCAGCGCCTCGCAGCGCGCGCCGTCAGCCTCGAACTCACAGCGCCCGCCGGAGCGTTCGCGGATCCGCTTGCTGATCGCCGGCCAGTCCTTCGGGTAGCGGGCGCGCTCAGAGGCTCGGATCGGCATCACCCCTCCTCCCCGCGGACCTGGGCGGCGCGTGCGGGTTCTCCGGTGAGGAGGGCGCGGACCTGCTGGACGTGTTTCAAAGCATCGCCCCAGAGGTTCACGTCTGGCACCAGCACCGCGCCTTTGCGCTTCGCGACGTAGGTTCCGATCTGTCCTTCAAGGATCATCCAGTTGGCATTGAGCGTCGTGATGACGCCCTGCCTCGGACCGTCAACGCCAGGGCAGGTCGCTGTCACGTAGTCGCCGAGCTTCAGCCCGTCGCCGCGCCCCTTCACCACCCCCGCACCCTCGCTCTGCGCCGTCATGACGGGGAGCCTCCATCGGCTGGGACCGTGCGGCGGCGCTCGACTGCGGCCACGACCTCGCCCAGGTTGCCGTTCGTGATGATGATGTCCTGCTCGGGCTTGCCGTCGAAGTAGACGACCAGCGTCATCTTGGCGTCCGGCGCCAGCATCTCAGCCAGATCAACCAGCGCGTTCTCCGCCTCTCGACTGAAGAGGTAGACTTTGACCGCCGTCATGACGGGGAGCCGGGAAGGGCGGCACGGGCTGCGGCAAGCAGGTCGCGGGGGAGTGTCTGGTCGGCGGCCTTGCACGGCTCAAGGTTCTCGACCGAGGCGCCGCACAAGGGGCAAGGGTTCGGCTGTTCGTTCTCACAAGGGCACTTCTTGTCGGCCCAGGTTAGAAGGCGGCTGACCACATCCCTCAACCGGCCCACCTCCCCATCCTCGTGCGCGACAGGGCTGGGGCGGGAGAGGGCGGTGCCGTGCTCTCCGGAGACGATCTCCAGCGCTCGATCCAACCCAAACACAACTCCATCGTCCCACCCAGATGCATAGGTGGACGTGTTGTTCCGAAGCTTTGCTAGAGCGACCGCTTGCTCTTTGAAGCCGTCGTACTCCTCGCGCAGTCGCATCGCCGCCTCGCCCAGCGACGGAGCGGGGGTGTCCGGGTCGGCAAGAGCGGCGGCAAGACCGAGCCGAGCGCGCTCAATCTCGCAGCGCCGCATCATCTTGTCGTGCTGCGGGCCGCTGGGGGAGAACCGCTCACCTTCTGGGCGTGGGTCTGCTGGTGCGCGCCAGAGAACTTGCTTACCGTCAGGCAGCCAGACATCGCGGATGACCAGCTCGTCGCCATACTGAAAGCCTTGGATGCGGTCAGGCTTCAGCGCGTCAACAAGGGCCTCGCACATCGTGTCCGTCACCCCCTCGCGCGAGGGCCGAACCGGCTGGTCAGCGGGGGGCGGGGTGGGGTTAGACATGGGTGGGGTCCTTGCGTGCAAGGGTCTTGAGCAGCCAGGCAGATGCCCCGGCGCGCTCCATGGCCTGCCGGCAGTCCGTCACCACCTGCGCGCCCTCGACGCACTTTCGGTCGGGCGGCTCCGTGTCGAACCAAAGGTTCGGGATGACGGTCTGGTCGCCACAGAGCATGCAGCGGCACTCCATCTCAGTTGGGCGATACCGGGTCATTCCTCGTCCTCCGGGTCGGGCACGTAGGCGAGGCAGTCCCACTCGTAGAGGGCGTTCCAGGCCGCGCGCCCCTCGTCCGCTCCATCCTCGATTTCGTCATCGAAGACTTCGAGGCACTCGGCGGCCAAGCCATACTTGCCGGCGATGCGCTCAACGGCTGCGCGCCAGCTCTCGTCAGATTGACGGCGGATAACCAGCGCCATCACCCCCTCCCACCCGGCAGCGGCAGAAACACCCCGAACACCCGGAGGCGGCGGGTCATGGGGAGGGCTCCCGAGATACGTCGAGAGTGCGCTTGCACGTCTCGCGCTGGAGGCACCAAAGGCGGTCCAGACAGCCGTTCGAGCTACATGCGGAAGCACTGACGCGTCGCTCGTCTTCCTCGGTCCAGACGGCGACGGCGCTGCAGTTGCCAGCCCACTCAATTTCAACGCCCGGCATATATACATGCAACTCGCGGCGGATCAGATCCTCAATCTGCCAGCGGCTGAAGTACTCGCGGCGCTCGGTCATGCCATGCTCTCCACCATCTGGATGCGGCGCCCGAGCCAAACCATGACGCAGCGCGCCATGCTGTTCCCGAGCATCTGGTAGCGCGGCCCATCGGCCATCATCCGGCCCCGGTACGGGACCAGCGTGTAGTCGTCGGGAAAGTCCTGCAGTCGCTCGCACTCACGCGGGGTGAGGCGGCGGACAGCAGCCCCGGCCATGACGGCTTGGTGCCCGCCGCCGTTCTGGTGGCTATCCGAGTGCCCCATGGCGCGCTGCGTGCTGGCGATCTCGCCCACACCGAAGCCGTTGCGGCCTGATGCCTTGCAGTCAAAGGCGACGGGCACCAGCGGTGTCCTGCGTCCCGTTCCATCCTCGCTCGCGTCAAAGCCCTCGCCCCGAAGGGTGTGGGCGACGTACGCCTCGCTGTCGGCTCGGTGACTTGCTTGGGACTGAGCTCGCAGGGCAGGCGACGTGTCCACCGTGGCGATGAAGGTCTCGCTCTCACCATCGCTGCGGTATCCCTTCTTGGCCGTCAGACAGCGCGCCGTATCGGCGGCCTCGATCAGACCCCCGTTGAGGTCGTGGTCGGTTCCAAGCCCGCCACCTGCCGAAGCGCGCGCGCTAAGGGTTGGGGAAGTTCTTTCCCCCTCTTCTCGGCGCGGCGGAGGATCCCCGCGCAGGCTCGCGGGCTCAAGAAGAACCGCGGCGGCACGTCGCCAGTCTCCAAGATATCCGACAAGGAAGACACGACGGCGTCGCTGGGGTACTCCGATGTACTGAGCGTCAAGCACTCGGTAGCACCCACAATACCCGAGTTGGCGAAGGCCCCCGAGGAGGGAACCAAAGTCCCGTCCTCCGTTGCTCGACAGGACGCCGGGGACGTTCTCCCAAACCAGCCAGCGGGGGCGTAGTCGGTCAGCCAGCCGAAGATACTCAAGGGCCAGATTTCCGCGCTCGTCGGCCATGCCTCGCCGCAGCCCTGCGACGCTGAACGACTGGCAGGGGGTGCCTCCAACGAGAAGCTCGATTGGATCATGGTCAACGCGCTGGATCTCCGTGAAGTCCCCGCGCAGGGGCGTGTCGGGGTAGTGGTGCTTGAGGACGGCGCGAGGGGCGGGCGCGATCTCGGACAGGAAGGAAGCCTTCCAGCCCAGCGGTTCCCACGCAGCGGACGCGGCCTCAATGCCGGAGCAAACGGATCCAAAGATCACTGCATCACCCCCGCCGCGAAGCAGAAGACCGCCAGCACGGCGGCAAACAGCACCCCGCCGCCGAGGGCCTGCACGCAGCCCAGCGCGATCTCTTCCGCGCTCAGGCCGTGGGTCGCGCGGCGGCTGTCACGCAGCCAGTTCTCGTTGCTCATCGGCTGGACACCCACAGAACGGCGAGGAGGAGCGGCCCCCATCCCGCGAAGGAGAGAAGGGCGATGCGACGGGCGGCGACAGGCCAGGGGGTCATGGCGCGGTGCCCTTCGCGCGGGTGAGGGCGGCGCGGGCCTGCACCTCCGCTGCCGTCGCGGCGGCAAAGGCACTCATCGTGGTCGTCTGCTTGATCGCGTCGGGAGATACGATCATCGCCAGGGCCTTCTGTGCAGCCCTCAGCGCCTCGAACAGATCCGCCGCCCCGCCGTTGGCGTCGGTCATGGGTTGCGCCTTTCATCCAGCAGGTAGGAGAGGCACTCAGCCTCCGTCTCGCAGACGAGGGAGCCGACCTCTCGCCCACCTATCCGGTAGCGCCACGGAGCATCATCGCCGGGATAGCGCGCCCCCTCAGAAGGCCAAACTTGAATGTCAGCGTTCCGAGCGCGCCCACGGAGTTCGGCTAGAGCCGCCCCGCCGCTGTTCTCGTCGGGCGGGGTCATGCGGCGTCTCCCCTCATCGTGAGAGCACCTAGCGCAGCAGCCCCGCCGTGCTGGCGGATCACGTCCATAATTGCGGTCGCCGGAACCCAGCCGAACACGGTCTCAGTGTCGGGTCCGGGGCCGTCACGCCATTCCAGCCACTCGGGCACGGCAGCGGACGGGAAGCCGCATTCGAAGTGCGTCCAGGGGCCACACATCTCGCGAGGGAGGCAGTAGTGGTAGGCGCCAGCCTGGACGCTCACCCGGAAGCCGTCGACGCACTCGATCCGGGGTGCGCAGAATGGATCGCGCATATTGTCTTCGCCGGGCTTCGTGTGGTGCTCAATCCAGGCGCTGATGGCGGCAGCATCCCCCACCGCCTCGCCGCTCGTCTCGTCGGCCATCTACGCAGCCCTCCCCATCCGGCACCGCGCCACAGCCAGCGCCACAAGAGCGACCACGAACATCAGCGCCGCCCCCGGCTCCGGCACAGCGACCGGCGTTCGCATCGGCGGAACACCCCCGCTCGCCCCAACCTCCGGCAGCGACAGCATCGGCGGCATGTAGCTCCACGCCGTGGCCAGCTCCTGCTGGCTCACTGCCAGCCAGGTGCCGGTCGCCGTGTCGCGCACCAGCACGGGGCCGGTCCCGAACGCGCCGGCCTGAGAGAGGAGCACCGCCTCTTGCGGGGAGAGGACAGCCCCACCACCGCCCGCGAATGTCGGGAAGGACCAGCCGCCCACAGCGCCACCAGCCTCCAACTCGCCCACCGTCGCGTGCGGGCCGTTGCGCGTGTCGCACTGGATGTGCGTGCGGTTGGGGCTCACGCCGTCGATGCAGCGCATGCAGCCGCGGATCCAGAGCCATTGGCAGGTGGGCATCAGGCGGCTCTCCGGATGGCGGTGAGGATGTCCAGCGCGTCTGCCGCATCGTCCTCGCAAAGCGTGGCGGCAATCAGCTCGCCCTCCTCGTCGAGGCGGTCCTTCTCGCGCAGGTCCGAAACGCGCTGCGCCTCGGCCCAGGCTTCAGTCCGGCGCCACTGCTCGCGCGTCATGGTGATGGTGCGGGTCTCGGTCACAGGGCGGCCCTCCCCATGGCAGCGCCGAACGCAGCCCAGGCGGCCCGCATCGCGCGCTCGACCCGCTCAGTCTCGCGGTAGTCGATCCACGTCAGCGTCGGGTGCTCCGGCACGAACTCGACGGCGGCAACCTCCTCCTCGAAGAGCGCCATCACCTCGCGCAGCGATGCGTTCGCGCCCTGCTGGGCCTTGGGGAGTTCCGCCGCAGCGGACATACGGTCCAGCTCGCACGTCCAGCCTTGCATGCGGGGCGGCATGACGGCGTTCACGACACCACCTCCGCCGCCGGCACCAGCCCCAGCTTCGCAATGATGCCGCTCACCCGGTCAGCCCGAGCGAAGTGCCAGCGCGCGTTGCTGCGGTAGCCGGCCGCGTGCTCGGCATAGCCCTGCATCACGACCTGCAGCCGGCGCTGCCGGAGACAGTCGCGCAGTTCCTCCTGCTCGTCGTCGCTGAGCACCATCGCCAGGACGGGCGTCACCAGCTGCAGCTGCAGCTCGCGGGGGATCGCAACGGCGGGGAGTTGTCCGGTGGGATACGGCATCGGGTTCGGGCCTCATCAGCGGGTGGCTGGTGAGGGAAAACGTACGAATAGATCGTCGGGCAGTCAACGACAAAATCGTACGGTTCGTACGAAAGCGTCCCGGCACACGCGGGCGTGTTGTTCTGCTACCTACGTTCCATGCCCGCAGACCTACTCCCGCCCAGTCCGCACGACCGTCACGAGATGAAGTGGACTGGCAAGGAGAACTCTCTCGGCGGGCGGACCTACACCTACCGCGGGTTCGAGGTGTGGTCGGCCAAAGGGGAGCACATCTGGACGGCCAGGACCCAGCCGGAGGGGCTGCCATTCAAGCTGAATGGCTCAGGGGTCGGGGTGATTACGCGGGTGATCGACTACTGGCTGGACCAGGGGCGGCTGCCGCCGGAGTATAAGTGGCCGGCGAAGTAATGTGGGGAGATGCAGCCACGCGCCCGGCTATTGAGCCGACACCACAAAAGAAAACCCCGCCTCGGAAGGCGGGGTTGTCAATAATACAGGCTTGTCATTGCCCAAGTACTATCCGCCACCCGGGAGTGGACTTGAGGCGTACCGCCAAATCCTGTGAGCATTCGGCGAACGCTAGCGGAACGCTATATAGGCTCGGCCGGTTTCGAGGTCAACGATTCCATTCCAAGCGCGTGGAGCATAGCCAGCCGTATGTCTTGCATGCCGGACTCGGGTACTATGATTTTCAAGTACTTGCGCTTGCCTCCTACGGGATCACGTCCGGTGTACGGCAAGGTCAATCGGTCGTAGCAAACCGTGGCCAGCATGTCCGCTTTGGCCCACTTGAGCGTGCCCTCGTATGGGGCCGGCGCCGGGGTCGGCAGCATGATCTTACACTGGTACCGGATGCCCGCCCGCGCCGGGGTCGTGCTCAACGGCACAACGGTGCACAGGCGGTCCCGGTGCGGTAGGCGGGGGCTTACGACTACGGCAAGCCGCTCCTTCACCATCTCCGGCTCTCGGAACCCCGAGTTGTAGTTGCAGATCACCACCAAGCCGACATTCGGCGGAAACTGTAGCCCCACTAACCTCGATCCTCACCCGTCTCCCGCCTCAACAGCTCCCGCCCCTTCGCCACCAACTCCTTCCGCGCATCCCGGCCGAGCACGTCCCAGATCCGCAGCAGCTCCATCCGCCCGACCGTGCCAGGCGAGGGCGCCTCGCCCATGGCCTTCAAGACCCAGAGGCCGACCTCACCATAAGCCGGGTGGGTCTCGTCCTCGCGGGGCTCGACGGGGAAGGGGTTGAGGGGAGGGTGGGTCACTTCCACTCCCAACGGCCGATGATGCGCCCGACAATCCGGACCTCGGAGGCCGGCACGATCAGGGGCTCGAAGTCCGGGTTCTTGCTGACCAAGCGCAGCTTGCCATTGCCGACCCGCTGCAGCCTCTTTACGAGAAGGCTGTCGTCAAAGACCAGCAGGTAGATGCCCTCCGGCCCCATGAAGGTCTGGGAGATATCCACCATGACCCGCTCTTCAGGCATCAGCTCGGGGACCATGCTGTCGCCCTGGACGCTGACAATGGCGATCGTGCCGCCCTGGTAGCGCGCCGGCAGCATGGACCTGGGAACCCGCCATTCCCCCACGATGCGGGCCTCACCCCCGGGACTTAGATTCGGGAACGCGCCGTACCCGGCGGCGCCGGCAACGTCGTACTCCCGGAGCACCAGGTAGCCCTGCCTCGGTTCGCCCTCGTCGTCGTCGTCCATGGGGTCAGGGGCAGAAACGGCCGGCAGGGTCTCGGTCCCGGTCAGCGCCATCACGTCGTCTCGCGTGATGGGAGGATCGCCGCGACCGACGAAAACAGGCAGGTACGACAGGGCGTGTTCCACCTTTATGAAGCGGCCTTTGGCCTTTTTGACGTCCTCGCGACTGGCATAGGTAGAGCGTCCATCGTGGCCCAGCTTGTCCGCGACCGCCTGAATAGACAGTCCGGAGCGCTCTCTTAGCTTTCGGAGGCGGATAGCCGCCGGCTCTTCATCAACCATGACGAGCCCGTACGAGAAACTCGAACGATTCGTCTGTACGACAAGATCGTTGACATTCGGCGGAAAACGTCGAATATGTCGTACATGACCCCTGCGGCCCGCATCATCAGCAAGCTCGGCGGCACCCGGAAGGCTGCTGCCATCCTCGGCAGCCCCCCGACTACCGTCCAGTCCTGGAAGGATGCCGGGTTCATCCCCGCTCGCCGTCAAGGCGATGTGGTCCAGAAGGCCAGAGAGGCGGGCGTGGTCATCAAGCCCGAGGACTTCTTCGTGCTCGCGGACGCCACCTGATGGCCGGCCTCCCCGAGCGCACCACCATTCTGACCATTGAGCGCGGCGTGCCAGGCCCGAAGGCGCAGATCGTCCTGGACGAGTTCGGCGCGGTGATGCTGCGCGCCGTGTACCCGGACGGCGAGATGGTGGAGGGCATCCCGCACGAATACGACGCGGAGCCGCTGCACGATGCCGCCCGCGCGCTGATCCAACAGATGGACGCCAGCATGGGGCCCACCCTGCGAGGCGCCAAGTAGATGCCGGACGGAACCTCCTCCAGTCCGGCCGCGTCGGCTGCCAACCCCCACGGCACTTCCGCCGAGGCAGCCGACGCACTTCTCACACCGCGTGAGGCTGAGGTCGCGCGACTGTATAAGGCGCGTTGGGCTGCTTCGGCCATCGCCGATAAGCTGGGCATCAGCATCAGCGCCGTTTACGACTACGCCTCCAAGGCTCGGCGCAAGGGCATAGACCTTCCTCTGCAGGATATGCCGGGGGCGCCGCGCAAGCTCGACTGGCGCGCCGTTACCCAGCTGGCACGCGACGGGGTCGTGCAGAAGCAGATCGCAGCCTCTCTCGGCATCACGGAGAGGGCCGTCAGCAAGATCCTCCATGCTCAGCGCCAGGCTGGCGTAAATGTCCCAGCCAAGCCCCGGCGTGGCCCCGCACCTACAGTCGATTACGAGGCGGTGAAGGCTCTCTATCTGGACCCGCTGACCTTGCCTACGCGCGAGATTGCGCGACGTCTGGGCTGCAAGGAAGCCACGGTCCACGACGCTCTCAATGCGATGCGGGCGCAGGGAGAGCATATCCCCTACCGCTGCCGGACTAAGGCGGCAATCGCGGCACTGCCGCAGAAGGTGGAGGCGCCCACCGTCGTGGATCCCGTCCCCACTCGCCTCTGCATGTGCTGCCGCAAGCCGGCCGACATCGTGGATCCGCCCCGGTGGTTCGTCTGCACCGACTGCAAGGAGCGAGACGGCGCTCCCATCATCACCCGGCGGGCTGCCTGAATGGCCGCCGCCTTTACCCCCGCCGCCGTCGACGCCGGGCTCCCCGCCCAGCCCACCGCCGGCTGCCGAACTGCTTTGGAGGCGCGTCAACAGGCGCAACAGCAGACGACCCAGGGGTGCCAGCCCCCGGGTCTGCCTACGCTGCTGAATGGTGAAACGCTCGCTCTCCATGCCCTGAAGCATGGAGAGCCTCTTGTCCCAGATGTTGGAAATTCCGTCCAAAGGTTCGGAAGCCATGAATAGCGCGCTCAGCGGTCGAACGCTGCTGCGCGAGATGGTCCTGCTGGACCGTCCGCAGCACGGGCTAGACGGCGCGATCGACCGCGCGGCCCGCGCCTGCGTCGTGTCTGCGCGGCGCGCGAAGGCGATCTTCTACGGCGAGCCGAAGCGGCTCTGGGCCGACGAGCAGGATCGCATCAAGGCCGCCTACGAGGCGCGGATGCAAGACGAGATGAGGCAGCTCGACGCTCGCCAGGCCCTGGTGCGCGCGAAGCTTGATGCCCTGAAAGGGAGCGCATGAAGCCTCTATGGGAACGCTTCGCCAGCTGGCGTGAGCGGGTTTGGACCGCGCGCGCTGAGGAGGCCGTTCGTCGTGCTCAAGAGTGGCGCATTCGGCGCTTCTGGTGGTGGCGCTGATGAGCACCACCCTCTTCGAGGACACCGTCCTTCCGCACTTCGAGGCGCACCGCGCCGAATGGCTGGCCCAGGCCCGCGCCCATGCCCGCCTGCTCGGTCTCGGAGGCCGGACGGTCACCATCAACGACGTGCGCGCCAAGTGCCCGCCGCCCGAGGACGTGGATCCGCGGGTGATGGGGGCGGTGTTCCAGGCGAAGGACTGGGAACTGCTTCGGCACGAGCGCTCCAGCCGCAAGACCTGCCATTCCCGCCCGGTGGGCGTGTTCCGGTTGCGGGGTGTTGTGCAGTGATCGTTGGCATCGACCCCGGCGCTTCCGGCGCGATCGCTTGGATGACCGACGACGGGCACCTGGTTGAGGTGCGCGATCTGCCGACCGTCAAGATTAAGGTCGGGGAGGGCAAGCGCACCCGATTGGTTCCATCGGTGCTGGCCGCCTTTCTGCGGGAGCGTTCCGTCGTCCACGCCTTTCTGGAGGACGTAGGGCCGATGCCGAACGACGGCGCGGTGCAGTCCTTCAATCTCGGGCGCTCCTTCGGGCAGATCGAGGGCGCTCTGGCCGCGGCGGGGCTCGCCTACACGATGGTGCGTCCGCAGGTCTGGAAGCGCGACCTCAGCCTGGGGCGGGACAAGAGCGCGTCCCGGGCACGCGCGTGCCAACTTTGGCCGGGCGCCGCGGCCTCCTTCGCCCGGGTGAAGGATGACGGGCGGGCGGAGGCAGCGCTGATCGCGCTGCATGGATCCGGCCGCATGCACGGGCTGGCGGCCTTTGCGGCATGAGCGGTCTCCGGTGTGACGTTCCGGGCTGCCCCGACGAGATCGCCGTCCGTGTGGGACAGGAACAGCGCTGCTACGTGCACGCGCTGGAGAGGGCAAACGAGCTTCGCCGCGCGCAGAGCCTGCCGCCTGTCCATGTGGATGAGAGGGGCAAGCCGCATGTCCGACAGTGACGCGCACGTCATCCCCTCAAACGGAAACGACCGCCCCGCTGCGAACGGGAACGGGCGTCGTGCACAACCCGTCAGGAGCGGATTGAACATGGCCGATAATGTCGTGCCCTTCGGCAAATACAAGGGAAAGCCGGTTGAGGACATGCTGGCGGACGCCGGCTACATGGAATGGATCGGCGCCCAGCCTTGGTTCCGTGAGCGGTTCGGGCATCTGCTCGACGCACACGACCGGGCTGAGGCCGAGGCGACACCGATCCACAATCGGCTGCAAGCGCTGTTCCTGGATCCTGTTTATCAGGCGGCTTTCGCGCAGATCGCCGCGGGCGAACGGATTGCGGAGGAGATAGCAAAGGAACTCCGGAGCCGCGAGGACATCCGAGAAGAAATTCGAGGGCTCATCGCGGCTCAGGTTGAGGCTGCCCAGAAGGCGCCGGATTCGACCCATTGCAGCTATGGCAAAGACATCAGCCGTAACAGCCTCATCGCGGCAGGTGAGGGCGTCCTCGCCCAGCTCGCCAATCTGGGAGCGCCCAGCTTCTCCTTGAAGGTGGCGTTCGAAGCCCCGCAAGACGTGGTGCTGGGCGCGTCGCTGCCGTCCGCGGGCGCCACTTCGGCCGGTTCGTACCGGCTTGGTCTGGATGGGTTGCGGCTGACTAGCCACACCCCCTACGAGCCCACCTTCACGCTCCGCGTGGAGATCAAGCCGGTGATCGGAGACGATTACCCGGTGGTGCTCCGGCAGATGACGCGGAATGGGTCCCGCCACCTGTTCCTTGGCCGCTACGAGGGCGTAGGCGCGGACGAAGCGCAGTTCATCGCCATTTTCAAGGCGAGCGGCAAGAACGTGGTCTTTAAGGATCAGGTGGACCGCCTCGCTTCCGAGATGCGAGGTCGGGGGTGACCGAGGACGCCCAGGCCCTCACGTCGGGTGACCTCCGAAACCGACTTTCGCATGCGTGCGAAATGGCCGGTGGCCAGTCTCGCTGGGCGCAGCGCCATAACATCCCGGTCTCCGTTGTCTCCGAGACGATCAGCGGCCGGCGCGACCCCAGCGAGCGCGTCATCAACGCCCTCGGCCTGATGCGTGTCGAGCGGTTCATCCCCTTCAAGCGAGGCTCCAATGGCTGACGAAAGCGACACTGATGTGGGCGGCATCGCCGCTGAGCGCCTGCGCTCTATCATCGAGCGGTGGGAGAAGCTGGAGGAGGAGAAGAAGGCCTTCTCCGAGGACCAGAAGGACATCCTGGCCGAAGCCAAGGGTGCCGGCTTCGACGTGAAGGTGATCCGCCAGATCATCCGTCAGCGGAAGCAGGAGCCTGCTGAGGTCGAAGAGCAAGAGACCCTGCTCGATCTCTACCGCCGCGCTCTGGGTATGTGAGATCCAGGTGAGCGGGGGCACATCCACTCTGAGCAGGCTGGCGCAGGTCGCGGACGATTACGTCGGCGGCCAGCACGTGCCGCTGCCCATGGCAGAGGATATGCGCCTGCTCGCAAAGGTTCGCGGGCTCCTGTCAGCCCGGGACGCTCAGGTGCCGGTATCGGTCATCGAGCAATTCCCCGCCTTCACGCCGGATGTCGTCGCCTGGATCGAGGCCGGAATGCGCGAGGATCGTGCGGACCGTATCCGGCTCGGGATCGGGACGGCCCGGGACTATGCGGTCGCCTTCCTGCAGACCTTGGAGCGCGGCGAACCGGAATGGATCCTGGCCGAGTGGTCCTGTGCCCTGGACGGCCCCTTCGTCCTGCTCACGCTGTTCGATCGGCGCATCAAGGGCGGCGAGAGTTGGGCGCTGATGGAGTGGGCAGGTGCTCGCCTGCTGGTGAAGGTCGATCTGACCAGCGGCGCTTGGTCGGCCAAGCCGGCCGGTGCGCCGCGGGAGGCGCCGACCGAGGCTGCCGGACCTAACTTCGGTTCCCTCGCCGCCTGGCGCTGGTCCTGCAAACACGGTGCCGCCCTCATCCGCCTTGCCAAGCTCATTGAGAAAGGCCGCGCTGCATGAGCGCCGACATGTGGGGCGAGGCCGAGAAGCGGGCGCGTCTGGCGACCCAGGCCACGAACCCGGCCGTCATGGCTGAGGCGATCAAGGCCGTTGCTGAGGAAGGCGGGCTGCGTGTCGGCCGCCTGCTGGTCAAGACAATCGGTGAGGCGCGGCAGTCCACCACGCGGGAATACATCGTCAAGGGGCTTTTCTACGCCCGCGAGTTCAGCGCGATCTACGGGCCGCCTGGGTCGGGCAAGTCCTTCATGGGCAGCCACATCGCCTACGCTGCCGCGCAAGGACGCGAGGTTTTCGGCCGGCGGGTCAAGCGCACGAAGGTGCTCTACGGCTTTCTGGAAGGTGAGGGCGGAGCGGACAAGCGCTTGCAGGCCTTGGCGGACGAGTTCGGGGACTGCCCGGACTTCTGTTACCTCGCCCAGCCCTTGAACCTGCACGACGACCCGCAGGCCGTGGCCGAGCTGATCGCGGCGGCCATGGCAGTCGGCGCGCAGTGGATCCTGATCGACACCCTGAGCCGGGCCATGGGCGGGGGAGACGAGAACGGCCCCGAGGGGATGGGCAAGATCCTGTCCATCTTCTCCGATGTCCGTCACGCGACCGGCGCCCACGTCACGGTCATCCACCACACTGGCAAGGACGTGACGCGCGGCATGCGCGGCCACAACAGCCTGCACGGCGCGTGCGACTGCGAGTTGGAGATCAGTCGCCCCGAGGAGGACGGCCCGCGTCTGATGCGGGTCGCCAAGGCGAAGGACGACGCGGATGGGGACAAGCTGGGCTTCAACCTGCGCCGGGTGGTGTTGGGCCAGGACGAGGACGGGGACGATATTACCACCTGCCTCATCGATCCCACCGACGCGCCGAAGGGCAAGCCGAAGAAGCCCTCAGGCCAGATGGGGCAGGCCCTCGACATCCTGCACGACCTGATCGCCCGGCAGGGCCGCATCCCACCGGTTAATGAGTTCGTGCCCCCGCACATGCCCTGCGTGTCCATCAAGGACTGGCGGGAGCATGCCTACCAGCGCGCATTCACCGAGGCCAAGCCGGACGCCCAGAAAAAGGCGTTTGACCGGGCCTCTCGGGACCTCATTGCCGGGCGCCAGGTCGGCAAGTGGGGAGATTTGGTCTGGGCAGTCAGCATGGAGAACGGCCAATGAACATCCGGGACAAAAGGGACATGTCCCCAGAATGTCCCCATGTCCCTACGAAGGGACAAAAAGGACATGTGTCTATAGACATGTCCTTTATGTCCCCCTGGGATGGCGACCGGGCGGAGAGAGATCAGAGGCGGTCCTACGAGCGCACCAGGAAGGCGGCCTACCGCGCTGCGAACCCCGAAAAGCGGGCGGCCGAGCGGCTGCGGGTCGCTGAGCGGCGCCAGTCGGACGTAGCGCGGCACCTGTTCGATAAAGCGCGATATCGGGCCGCTCGCCATGGCATCGCCTTCACGCTCTCGGCCTCGGACATCGCTGTCCCGGCCGCATGTCCTGTCCTGGGCTTGGCGCTCGTGGTTGGTGGGCAGCGCGACAACAGCCCCACTCTGGACCGCCTCGTGCCGTCCCTGGGCTACGTGCCCAGCAATGTGCGGGTCATCAGCTACCGCGCCAACCGACTGAAGTCGGATGCCACCCTCGACGAGCTCAAGGCGCTGGTCGCCTACTTGGAAGAGAGTGGCGTGACCCCGTTCGCATGCATGCGAAGTGTCGTTCGGGGCGCCGCCTGATGCGCCCCCAGCACCGCACCCGGGGCAAGCACCCCAGCACCTCCGGCAAGACCTGGGACGACATCCACCAGATCAACCGCGCGGCCGACCTGCTGACCCGCGGCGCCACGGCCGAGGAGCGCAGCAGCGGCATGGTCTGCCTGCAGCTCGACGGGAAGTTCGCCATGTACACGAACCCCCGCACCCTGAAGGCGGCGCAGGAGCAGCTTCAGGTGGGCGAGACGCTGGGGAGGGGGCGGCCGTGACCCTGGAAGATCGGCGCGAGCAGGCGAAGGACCTGTTCAGGCAGGGCTACACCGAGGCCGAGGTTGCCCGGAAGGTCCCGCTGCCGGCCCGCGACATCGTGCTGCTGAAGGTATCGCTCTCTCAGCAGGGGCTGCTGCCAGCGCGTGAGGCCCCATCCGCCCCTCAGCCACCTACCCAGCCCGCCACGCAGCCCCAGCCCACGCAGGAGGTCGTTGTGATGCCGCCCCGCCCATCGCCTACCACCATGACCTCTGCCGGCCTCAGGGCCATCCTGTTCGCGGAACTGGCTTCTCTCAGGGAGGGTAAGACCTCGCCCAAGCAGGCCCTGGCCGCCGCGAAGCTGGCTGACGGCATCTGCAACACGGTGAAGCTGGAGCTGGTGCATGCCGAGCGCGCTGCGGCCCTCGGGCCTGACCATGCGCCGGCGCCCCTGGTGCTGACGGGAGGTGCCGAATGCTCCGGCTGACCTTCCTCTCCTGCGGTGTCTGTGACCGCCTCATCGACGCCGCGACGGTCATGGACGACGACGAGGTGCGTCAGTCGATCTGGTGCCATCCGCTGCCGCCCAGACGCTACCGCCGGCAGATTGCCCCGGAACTCTGTGACCACTGCTGGTTCGACTACCGCAGCGCGATGCTCCGGTATCGCTGGGGGCGGAGTGGTCGGGGAAGCACCCCGCCTTTCCGGCAGATCTATCTGTGGCAGTGGGTCGCGTCGCGTCTGGCTGAGAAAGGGGGAGGTCGGCTCCGTCCGCACTTCGCCACCAAGGCAGACCGCGGGCTGGAGGCCATGACGCGATGACCCCCCACCGCGACACCTGGCTGGTGGTCCAGCCCCCGTCAGCCGCTCAGGGCGTCATAGGCCCGGTCACCGCGGACGGCGCCGCCTCGCTGATCGCCCACCAGCGCGAGGCCGGGCACGCCTTCCGTGACCGCTCCCGCATCGTCGGGCTGTGGCGGGTGAAGGAGGTGAGGGGGTGACCCGCATCTACGCCGCCGCCCAGGCCTGGGCCGATTACTTCCTCTGGCACCTGTGCATCCTCGGGCTGTTGCAGCTGGCCGCCATCATCGCCGGCCTGCCTCGCTTGGCCTATGCGCTGTTCGCCGGGTGGATGGCCCTCTGTGGGCTGGCTCTGGTTCTCATCGCCTTTCACCGGAACACCCGCTCATGACCGACGGCACAATCACCGACCCAACAGCCTACCACCGGCTGCGGATACGGGAGGCGCTGGGGTTCGACGGGGAAGTGAGCGCTGCCGACTACGTGGCCGTCCTGTCGGACCTCATGCGTGAGCAGGGCCAGGATGCAGTCGTCTTGGGTGGTCTTGCCAAGCTTCGCGACGCCCTCCTGAACGTCCGCGACCTCTGCGCAGATGGGGACAGGACATGACCCGCCTGGAAGACCTCACCCCCGCGCAGGTGCGGGCGCTGGAGTGGCTGCCGGGGGATGGGGGGTGGCGTGGGTCCATCTTGGACGCCGACATGGCACCTCGGCCCAACCGTGGCGTTCTGCGCCGGCTCCGAATGCTTGGCTTGGCTCAGGCGCGTCTTGGAAGCGGGGATTGGGTCTGGCGCCTCACTTCCGCCGGCCTAGCCCTCAAAGCCGAGATGGAGGGCGCATGACCGTCGTTGACCTCACGCCCGCTCAGAAGCGCGCCTTGCTGTGGCTGACGACTGAATGGCGAGGCGATTTCCCCCGAGGCATGCGGATGGCGGTGCGGCGCCTCCGCACCATGAAGCTGGCTGAGAGTGGTTACGACGCTGGCGAGGGATGGCGAGGCCTTCATGCCCGCCTCACCCCCGGCCGGCGCGGCTCTCCGCGCGAGGGTCGCTCCATGATCCGCCTCGCCGCCCTCACCCAACCCCAACGCCGCGCCCTGTCCTGGCTCCCCGGCGACGGCAGCTGGACGCGCTCCCTCACGGAGCAGGTGGAGATGCTGGAGGAGATGCGGGGGATGGGGTTGGCCGAGAACGATATGGAAGGGTCGGCGTATTGGCGGCTCAGCCCTGACGGAATGGCCCTGAAGGCTGAGGTGGGGCGGGAAGGGGAACGGGAGGGGTCGCTGTGACGGTGGAAGACCCAACCGCCTGGCGGCTTTTCACGGTCGCATGGCGCGGACAGAGCCTGACAACCTGGGATCGGGGAGAGGGCAACGGCCCGAACATCCGGCGCCTAGGGCGTGAGCGCTACGGCGTGCGCGGCATCAACGGCGTCTGGCGGTCGCGGGCCAACGCTTGGCGGGCCGCCCGGCGCAAGGGGCAGGGCCGGTATCTCGTCCATCTGACTTCGATTTCCGAAGACCTTGAACAGGCGATGAAGGAGGGCGTGACCTATCCGTCCTAGCCCCCGACGACGCCGCCTTCCTCACCGCCAAGCGGGCGCGGCTGGTGCAGATCGCGCGGGGGTTGGGGAGGGGGTCTCAACACACACAGGGGAGGGCTGGGGCATGAGGAAGGGCGCTATGAAGGCACTTGAGGGCAGTCAGGCCATGAAGAGGGGTAAGCCGGCGCTGACGCCCGCATCCCTCTGGCCGTCCGAAAAGACAGCTGTGCTTCGGAAGCGGGCGCTGAAGGAGGCCCGCACCCCCCCAGACCTCGGGCAAGAGGTGAGGGATCCGGAAGGTAAGGTTGTCGGAGCAGGCAGCCATCGCCCGATCGAAACCACGGAAATCGAGTTGTTGCCGGCGCCAGGAAGTAAGGCTGCGGTCAAGGCGATTGCCCGCCGCTATACCGTGGAGTGCGTGCTGGATGCCTACAATGCCCGGGGACAGCTCGTAGACATGCTCTGGCGAGCGGGGATGATGTTCCGGGCGCAGTACCGCGCTGCGACCACTCGCCCCAAAGTCACGGCGGAATACGGGGAGCGGGGCGGAAAAGGGAGCACGGCCGAGGCGGTTGATGCTCGCAACGACGCCGAGCGGAAATACCTGGCGGCCCTGGATGCCCTGCCCGTGCGGATGCGAGCCGTGGTTATCGGGGTCTGCGGAGAGGACGAGTGGGCCTCTGACCGGATGCGACTGCTGCATGAGGCGCTGCGGGTGCTGGTGGATCACTACCGCATCCCTGCGGACTACTGCCGAAAAGGATCTTGACGCGGCGAGGGGGTTATTCCATGTTTCTCCGTAATTCGTCGTTTTGCGCCCGGGGCCTTTTGGCTTCCGGGCTTTTCTTTTGCCGGAGGATCGGATGGCCCGGCCGGTCCTCACTGTCATCGCCGGCGGCCCCGAAACGGGGAAGAGCCTGATCGCCGAGGCGCTGGTCGCCTACCGCGGGCAGGCTATGATCGCTCGGGACCATGTGCGGAGCCTGCTGCAGCACCAAGTCGATGAGTGGGTCGTAACCCTGACCACCTTCGCCATGGCCCGGACACTGCTCCAGGCCGACGTCAGTGTCTGCGCGGTGGGTTGGAATCTGGAGGCCGACGACCGGGCTGGGTGGCGTGAACTCGCGCGGGAGACCGGGGCGGATTGCCGGTGGGTGCAGGTCGAGGCCGGATGAACCCGGTCGTCCGCATCGACATGCGCAGCATGACCCGGGGCCTGGACGACGTGGCCAGGAAGCAGGCGCCCTACGCCATGGCCCGGGCGCTCACGGACAGCGCGCAAGCTGCCAGGGTGGCCGTCTCGCGTGACCTGCCCAGGGTGTTCGAGAAGCCCACGCCGTTCACGCGCAACGCGGTGACAATCAAGGCGGCGCGGAAGACGGACCTGACGGCGCGGGTCTTTGTGAAGACCAAGCAGGCCGAGTATCTGGCCATCCAGGAGACAGGCGGCACACGCACCCCTCGTAAGCGGGCGCTGGTGCTGCCTGCGGCCATCCAGCGCGACCAATACGGCAACATCCCGCGGGGCGGGGTGCGGCGGGTCTCAAACCGCAAGGACACCTTCTCAGGCGTCGTTGGCGGCGTCGGTGGCATCTGGCAGCGTCGTCCTGTCCCGAAGGGCTCAGGCGAGAAGGCAGGACGGCCTAGGCTGCTCGTCGCGTTCAAGCAGGTGGCGAAGTATCGGCCTCGCTTCGGCTTTCAGCGCAAGGTGGTCCGGACCGCGCAGGCGGTCATGGTGCCCGCTTTCAGGCAGAGGCTGGCCGAGGCGATGAGGACGAGGAGGGGGTAGGGCAGGGGATTGGCGAGGTGTGGCCATGGCGCCACACCTGCATTAGACGCATGGCTCGGAGGGGGGGCACCCCCCCCATGCGGGTCCCTTCAGCCCCCCTCCCCCCGGATGCGGGGCATTCCCGACCCCGCGCCCTCTCTAGCTGAAGGCCAGAAATGAGGTTGCAGGGTGCAGGACACGCTTTCGCGGTCTGAAGCGGCGCGCCGCGCTGGCATAAGCCGGCCCGCGCTGGAGAAGCACATTCGCGCTGGCCGCATCGCGCTGACCGCGACCGGCGAAGTCCGCGTCGCGTCGTTCGATCTGTGGCTGAATGACCGCCAGAACCGGGATGCACCCGCAACCCGGGCGCCGGTTGCACGGGAGAGCGTGGACGGATCCGCAGCGGCCGATGCGCGAGATGCGCTGAAGCTGGTCGAGGCTGAGGGAGTCTTTGAGACCCGCGCCGACGCCGAACGGCACCGGGACAGCTTCATCGCCCGGCTGCGGCAGGTGGAATACGAGCGTGAGGTCAAGGCGGTGGCCCTGATCGCCGACACGGCCGAGGCGGTAGGTAAGGAGTACGCGGCCGTGCGGTCGAAGCTCCTGTCGATCCCTGCCGAGCACGCGCCCCGGATCCACCGGTGCAAGACGATTGCCGAAGTCCAGGCGGTCCTGACTGAGGTCGTAACCGAGGCCCTGGAGGCCCTGACCCGTGACGTTGCCCTTGGAGCCCACTGAGGCGCGGCGCTACGCCAAGGGGGCGCAGGAACTACGCACGCGGCTGCTGGAGGCCCGCCGGGCCAACCTGGCACCGCCTCCGCGGCTCACCCTGAGCCAATGGGCGTCCCGCTACGCGGTCCTTTCCCGAGAGACCAGCGCCCAGACGGGCCGGTTCCGGGCCTATGCGTACCAGGACGGTATCATGGACGCGATCACGGACCCCTCCGTGACGCAGGTCACCGTGATGAAGTCGGCCCGAGTGGGCTACACGAAGGTGCTGGACCACGTCGTCGGGTACTTCATCCACCAGGACCCTTCTCCGATCCTGGTGGTTCAGCCGCGCGTCGAGGATGCCGAGGACTACAGCTCGACCGAGATCGAGCCGATGCTCCGAGACACGGAGGTGCTGGCCGAGATCGCCGGCGATCTGAAGGCTAAGGACAGCAAGCAAAAGCTGCTGAAGCGGGTCTTCCGGAATGGCTCGTCGGTCTCCTTTGTCGGGGCGAACAGCCCGGGCGGGTTCCGGCGCATCACGGCGCGAGTGATCCTCTTCGATGAGGTGGACGGCTATCCCAAGGCGGGCGCCGGCAGTGAAGGCGACCAGATTGCTCTGGGCAAGAAGCGCAGCGAGACCTTCTGGAACCGGAAGATCGTGCTGGGCTCGACCCCGACCGTGAAGGGGCAGTCCCGCATTGAGGACGCCTGGAACGAGAGCGACCAGCGGCGATTCTTTGTGGCCTGCCCGCATTGCGGCGAGCGGCAGTTCCTGGAGTGGGGCGGCCGCGACACGCCCTACGGGATCAAGTGGGCCCGGGACGAGGACGGCAACGGGCGGCCGGAGACGGCGCACTACGTGTGCCGGATGAACGGCTGCATCATCGACGAGGCCGACAAGGCCGACATGGTCGCCGGCGGCGAGTGGCGGGCGACGAACCCGAAGGGTGGGCACGCCGGGTTCCACATTTGGGCCGGCTATAGCCTGAACACGAATGCGGCCTGGGCCGAGCTCGTCCGCGAGTGGCTCCGGGTCATGGACAAGCCGTTGGAGCGGCAGACCTTCTACAACCTGGTGCTGGGCGAGCCCTACGAGGAGCGGGCGGACAAGGTGCTGGCCGAGGCCCGCCTCATGGCGCGCCGCGAGGTCTATCCCGCTGAGGTTCCGGACGGCGCCGCGGTGCTGACCTTTGGCTTGGACACCCAGGACGACCGGGTCGAGATCGAGGTTGTGGCCTGGGGTCGGGACGAGGAAAGCTGGTCCGTCGCCTACGAGGCGATCGAGGGCGACCTCGACACCCCCGCTTTCTGGAACGACCTGGTCGACCCGTACCTGCGGCGCCGGTGGATGCGGGCGGATGGCCGGCTCTTCAGCCTGGCAGCGGGCTGCTGCGACAGCGGCGGGCACCACACGCAGAGGGTCTACGAATTCGCCAAGGCGAGGCTGGGCCGGAAGATTTGGGCCATCAAGGGAGAGAGCGCCCGGCCCGGGCAGCGATCCCCCGTCTGGCCGACGAAGAAGCCGCTGGCGCGCATGAAGGCATCCTTCAAGCCCGTTATCATCGGGGTTAATACGGCGAAGGACGTCGTCCGGCACCGACTTAACCTAGACGAGCACGGCCCAGGCTTCATGCACTTCCCGGAGGACCGGGACGCGGCCTACTTCAGCCAGTTGCTCGCAGAGCGATCGGTCCTGAAAGACGCGGGCGGCGCCCGCTACCGGGTCTGGGAACCACTACCGGGCCGTCGGAATGAGGCGCTCGACTGCCGGGTTTACGCCTACGCCGCGCTGGCCGGGCTGCAGCATTTCGGCCTGAAGCTGAACCAGGAGGTCGGGCGGGTTTCGTCTGGCTATTCCGGGACTGAGGTGGCGCCGCCGCGGCCTCTCATGGACTTGCCAGAAGCAGCGCCCGCTGCCGGGCCCGTCACACTGCCACCAGCGGCTGTCGCCGGCCCCCGCGTCACCGTCGCCGGAGCGCCGCGCCGCGCCGTCAGCCGCCTCGCCTGAAAGGAGGGCCGCATGGACTATCAGCTGCACCTCCTGACGGACGACCAGCTGCGTGCCGCAGCGGCCAGCTACGCCGAGGCAATCGGCAAGCTCGCGACCGGCCGCATGGAGGCCAGCCTTTCGGTGAGCCAGGGCGCCGGTAGCCGCAGTGTCAGCTTCACGCAGGCGACGAAGAACGACCTATTGGCTTGGGGGGCGGCGATCGCTGCGGAGATGGCGCTGCGCGGCCTCGCTGTCGCTCGCCGTCCTGCCCGCCGCGCCATCGGGATCCGCTTCGGGTGAGCGGCGCCACGCTTCTCGGCCCGGACGGCAAGGCCTTGCCGCTGCGCCGCCCCCGGGCGTCCGCCCTGATTAACGGCAGCCGCACGCCATACGACGCAGCCGATACGATGTCGGCGGAGATGTCGGGCTGGAATCCCTGGCTCGGCTCCCCAGACACTGAGACCACCCCGTACCGTGACCAGTCGGTTGCTCGCATCCGAGACCTTGTCCGGAACGATGGCTGGGCGTCCGGCGCGATCATGCGGATCACGGACGCGACGATCGGCTCCGACTTTCGGCTATCCGCCATGCCGGATTACCGGCATCTCCAGCGTCAGTTTGGGCGCACTTTCGATGCCGTCTGGGCAAAGGAGTTCCGCGATGCGGCCGAGGCCGGATGGCGGGTGTGGGCCAATGATCCCGGGCGGTACTGCGATACGTCGCGCCGGCTTACCTTCGGGCAGATGGCCCGCTTGGCCTTCCGGCACTACCTCGTTGAGGGGGAAGCGCTAGCCGTACTGGCTTGGCGCCCGGACCGGATGGGCTACGGCCGTGCGCGCTACGCGACCACGCTGCAGCTTCTTGATCCCGACCGGCTAAGCAATCCGTCGCAGCGGATGGACACCCTCGATATGCGGGGCGGCATCGAGCTCGACCAGGACGGAGTGCCCATCGCTTACCATATTCGCCGGGCGCACCTGAACGATTGGTTCGCGGCCGGGCAGTCTGTCCAGTGGGAGCGCCTGCCGCGGGAGGAGGAGTGGGGGCGGCCGGTGGTCGTGCACCACTTCGACAGCGAGCGCGCAGGGCAGCACCGCCCGGTGGGTGGCATTTTGACGCCGGTCCTAGCCCGGATGCGGATGCTGGCGCAGTACGACCGGGTCGAGCTTCAGGCCGCGATGGTGAACGCCATCTTCGGCGCATACGTGAAGAGCCCCTTCGACGCGACGCAGGTCCAGGCGGCGATGGACGACAGCGACGAGGGCATGCTCTCGAACTACCAAGCCCAGCGGGCGGACTTCCACGCGGACCGGCGCCTGATGGCCGGCGACGTGCGGATGCCAACCCTCTTCCCCGGTGAGGACATCGCCACAATCTCGGCCAACCGCCCGGCCGCGGCCTTCGACATGTTCGAGAGCGCCATGTTGCGGCACCTCGCCGCCCAGCTAGGCATGGCCTACGTCAACGTGTCAGGCGACTATCGCGGGTCGAGCTACAGCTCGGCACGGCAGGCCACCATCGTCGAGGGCAAGACGGTCGATCGCCGGCGGATGGACTTCGGGGCCAGCTTCTGCACCCCGGTCTATGTCGCCCTGCTGGAAGAGATGATCGACCGCGGCGACGTGCCGATGCCCGCCGGCGCCCCGGAGTTCGCCGAAGCGCGCTTCGAGTATGCCCGTTGCCGCTGGATGGGCCCTGGCCGCGGCTGGGTAGACCCCGTGGCAGAAGTCGAGGGAGCGAGGGCCAAAATCTCCGCCGGGCTGTCGACGCTTCAGCAGGAAATTATGGAGTCCGGCGGAGAGGATTGGGAAGAGGTCCTGGAGCAGCGTGCGCTGGAGGAGAAGACAGCGCGTGCCTTGGGGTTGGACCTGACCATCGAGGTAACGGGCGGGCAGCAGCCGCAGCGAGGCTCTGAACCGTCAGTTGAGCAAGCCCTATCTCCGACGGAAGCGCGCATCGCGGCACGGGGCCTAGATAGGACTGCGGCGGCATGAGCGACCTATTCCCCCGGCTGGCTCAGCGTATTTTCAACACGCCGCTCGCCCTTCACCCTCAAAAAGCCGAGGTGGCGCTGACGGCCCTTGCGGAGAGGCTGGGAATTGCTCGGGTCGCCCGAGCCGATGGCGCCTCCTTAGCCTTCGATGAGGATGAGGACCTCGGATTTGATGACGAAGCCCGCCCCTGCCGGGCTGGGTACGACCTCGTCGGTGGTGTCGCCCTGATCCAGGTGGAGGGCATGCTGGTCCAAAAGACCGGCACGCTCCGCCCCTATTCGGGGATGACTGGCTACGATGGCCTGCGAGCGAACTTTCTCACCGCGATGGAGGATCCGCTCGCCGAGGCAATTGTGCTGGATCTGAACAGTGGCGGCGGGGAAGTGGCGGGCTGCTTTGATCTGGCCGATCTAATCTATGCCAGCCGCGGCTTGAAGCCGATTTGGGCGATTTGCTCGGAATGCGCTTACTCCGCGGCCTACGCCCTGGCGAGCGCTTGCGACCGGGTCACTGTGCCCCGCACGGGAGGTACGGGCAGCGTCGGTGTCGTGACAATGTTGGTGGACTACTCGAAAGCGATCGAGCGGTCCGGCTTGGCTGTTCACTTCGTGCACTACGGCTCACGGAAGATGGAAGAGACTCGCGCCATGCACGGCGGGGTCAAGCCCGACCTTCTGGAGCGCATTCAACGCGACGTGGACGTAATGGGCGAGCTCTTCGTCGCTACCGTGGCGCGGAACCGCAACATGTCTGTTGAGGCCGTCCGCGCCCAGCAGGCTGACTACTACCTGGGCGCCGCCGGCGTACAGGCTGGCCTCGCCGATGCCGTCATGGCTCCCGACGAGGCGCTTATGGCGCTGATGGCTGATCTGGACGCCGCCGCGCCTCAGTAGTCCGGCGGCGCATCCCGCGACCGCTTCCCACAAAGGAATAGACCATGTCCAACCGCTCACTTGCGGGCCGGGTGAGCGCGTTCGCGCACCTGGCCGGTTTCCGCAAGGCCAAGGCAGAGGAGACGCCCGCCACCACTGATGAGGTGAAGGACGTCAAGGATGACGTTGAGGACGTCGAGGAGAAGGTCGAAGACCTCGAAGACGCCGTCGAAGACCTCGAAGAGAAGATCGACGACGTCGAAGGTGACTCTGCCGACGATGAGCCGGAGAGTAACGAGCCGAAGGAACCGGAGGCCCGCAAAGCCTACCGGAAGGGCCGCATGGTCGGCGCGAAGGCCGAGCGTGCGCGTTGCTCCGCCATCTTCAAGGCAACTGAGGCCGGAAACAACCCCGTCCTCGCGGCCAGCCTCGCCTTCGAGAGTGACGTCCCCGTCAAGCAGGCCGTTGCGCTACTCAAGGCCGGCGCCGTCGGCACTGCCGCGGCCCAGCCCCGTCGCGCCTCTCTCGATACCCGCATGGCCCCCCGCGCGAGCGTCGCGCTCGGCGACGCCTCCGCCAAGGGCCCGGACCTCAACACCGCCGAAGGCATGGCGGCCTTCGTCCTCAGCGCCGGCCGCAAGCCGGCCGGCAAGTAAGGAGAGCCCCCATGCCCCAGTATCCCCGCTCTTTCAGCGAGAGCTACGCCCCCGACCGGCTCATTGCCGGGCTGACGCAGATTGTCACCGAGAACATGGTGCTGCTCAGCGGCCAGAACCTGAAGCGCGGCACCATCGTTGGGCGCATCACCGCGTCCGGCAAGGCGACGATCTCGGCCGCGGCCGCGTCCGACGGGAGCCAAGTCCCCTACGGCATCCTGCTCGACGACTACGACGCGACTGCCGGCGATCTCGGCGGCTGCGGCGTCATGGTGAAGGGCGAGTTCAACGACAACGCCGTGATCTTCGGCGCCGGCCACACCGTCCTCACGGTGCACGACGCCCTTCGGGACGGCGGCATCTTCCTCAAGCCTTCTGTTCACGCGTCCTGAACGCAGGCGCATAGGAGAACGCCGCAATGGCCATCAGCATGTACGACACCGTCGCCCTGATCAGGGTGGTGGAGAATGTCTTCGAGCCCTCCCAGTTCCTACTGGACACGTTCTTCCCGAACACCGTCCAGTCGGACACCGAATACGTCGCGATCGACGTGCTCGACGGCCAGCGGCGCCTCGCGCCGTTCGTCAATCCTCTCCAGGAAGGCAAGCTGGTCGAGCAGCTCGGCATCCGCACGCCGACGTTCAAGCCGCCCTACCTGAAGCCCAAGGTCCGTATCGATCCGACCCGTCCGCTCCGCCGTTCCCTCGGTGAGCGTGTCGGCGGCGACATGACTCCGATGGAGCGGGAGGCGATCAACCTGCGGTTTGAGCTCGAAGAGCAGATCCGCATGATCAACCGCCGCCTGGAATGGATGGCCGGTCGCGCGATGGCCGATGGCGCGCTGACGGTGGTCGGTGAGGGCGTGCCCCAGACCAGCATCAACTTCGGCCGCGATGCCGCCCTGAACGTCACTCTGAGCGGCGCCAATCGCTGGGGCCAGAGCGGTGTGTCGCCAGTGAGCATGATCGAGACCTGGGGCGGCCTCGTTCTGCAGAAGTCGGGCTACCCGGTGACGGACGTGGTCTTCACCCCGTCGGCCTGGGCCTACTTCCGCGCCGATCCCCGCTTCGCCCAGATCGTCGCCTCGCTGGCGAATGGCATTCCCGGCCTGCAGGCTGCGGGCGTCGTGGCGCAGACGGGCGGTCAGCTGCTCGGCCAGTGGGGCCAGTTCCGGCTGTGGCTGTACTACGATTTCTATGTCGACCCGGTGGATAATCAGCAGAAGCCGACCCTGCCGGACGGCACGGTCCTCATGGGCAGCCGCAACATCGACGGCGTGCGCGCCTTCGCCACGATCATCGACACCGAGATCGGCTACCCCTCGATCCCGTATGCGCCGAAGTCCTGGGTGACCCATGACCCGGGCGCGCGGTGGCTCATGACCCAGTCCGCGCCGCTGGTGATCCCCAGCCGCGTCAACGCGTCCTTCGCAGCGATGGTGATCTGACATGGCCGATCCTCAGAAGCCCAATGCCCCCGTGGCGCCGGCTGCGGCCGTGGCTCCGGTGGCTCCTGCCGGCGACCTCGTCGCGCAGCTCGCCGCCGCCATCCGCGGAGAAGCGGAGACGGCACGGCAGCGGGATATGGATGCACTCGCCCGTCAGCGCGCGGTCGAGGACGAGACCCGCAACCGCATGGGAAAAACCACGCTGGTCGCAGTGACGTCGTTCACCCTGGTGGATGACGAGAATCCGACCGGCCGTACGATCCTGTCCGGGTCCGAGTTCGAGGTCTCCCTCTTCGATCTGCAGAAGTACGCAGGCAAGGGCCTTCCCCGCGCCCCGGACCCGCTTACGGGTGGCGTCACCGTCTCGCAGGCCTGACCCATGGCGGGCATCGACTGGAACGCCCTGAACTCCGCCGTCATGACGGGGTTCAGCGACGAGAAGGCGGTGCCCGTCACCTATGTCGCCCCTGGGACCGGCGTCATCTTCGAGGGCCTGCGCGGCATCCTGGATCGCTACCAGATTGAGGTCATCGCGGAGGACGGGGCGCCGACCTCGGTGAAGCGCTCAATGCTCAGCATGTGTCAGGCCGACCTGCCGATAGACTTGGAGCTGAAGCAGGGCGGCCGCATCGAGGTGCAGGGGCTCACCTTCCACATCACGGACGTGCAGCCCGACGTTTTTGGGTGGATCTACCTGCCGCTGGGGCTCGTCGGTTGAGCGAGACCGTCCCGCCCACCCGCCGCGCTCTGGTGCGTGACGTTGTGGCCGCCACCCTCGACGCCGGCGTGCCGATGGTGAGGGGGCGGGTCTTTCGGGCGCGCACGTGGCCGCTACAGCGAGAGCATTTCCCAGCACTGCTGGTCTATGGGTACGACGAGACGAAGACCCTGACGAATATGTCGCGGGGTGAGGCGTCCTACGACGTGACCTGCACCATGGCTGTTGGCCTGCGCGTGCAGGAGAAGTCGATCGACACGCCCGGGACTGAGGCCGACCTGGAAGCGCTCGCAGGCGCCGTCTGCCTCTCGGTGATGACTGCCCCCGCCCTCCGCCTCTCGCGCCGCGGTGGCGGTCTCGACGTTTCCATCGGCGCCGCCCGGACCACGCTGGGCATCAAGACTGATGGCGAGACGGCCATTGGCGAGGGCGTGATCGCCTTCGAGATGGCCTGGCAGGAGCAGTACGCCCTGCCGCCCCCTGAACTCTGCGAGGAATTTTCCCTCGCCCTCCTGCTCACCCCCTCCGTTCCGTAGGAGCCCGCCATGCTGGTGAAGCCTGCCAAGGGGCTCGCGGTTCGCGACCCCGAACTCAACGATGCCTTGCCCTCCGAGGGGCGGGACGTTCCCCGCAACGAATACTGGCTGCGCCGCATCGCCGAGGGTGATGTGCGCGAGGTCGAGGAGAAGCCGGCCAAGCCGGCGGAGGGCACCCGCTGATGGTCGGCTTCCGCGAAATCCCGCAGAACCTCCGCGTTCCGCTCTTTTTCGCCGAGCTGGACAACAGCCGGGCGAACAGTGGCACTGCGCAGGTGCTGCGCACCCTTATCATCGGGCAGCAGGGCGCGTCGGGCACCTACCCGGCGGGCATTCCGGTGCTGATGGAAGGTGTTCCCTCCGTCAAGGTGCGGTCTGGGCCCGGCACCATGCTTGCGCTCATGGCCGAGTGGTATCGCAAGCGCGATAGCTTCGGCGAGACCTGGGTTTTGCCGCTTGCAGACAATCCCGCAGGTGTTGTGGCGACGGGCACGATCACTGTGACCTCGGCGGCGACCGCCGCCGGCACCTTGAACCTCTACGTGGCTGGCGACCGGGTCCAGGTGTATGTGGCCCCCTCACAGACCACAGCCCAGATTGCCGCAGCGATCGCTGCCTCCATCAATGCCGACACCGACCAGCCGGTCACGGCCGCCGCGACCACGAACGCCGTCACCCTGACCGCCAAGCACAAGGGTACGATCGGCAACGACATCGACCTGCGGCTGAATTACCGGGGCTCCGCCGGCGGCGAGGCAACCCCGCCCGGGCTGGCGGTGACAATTTCGCCGATGAGCGGCGGCACAACGGCGCCGGTGCTGGACACCGCGCTGGCCATCCTGGGCGATATGCCGTTCGATTTTATCATCTGCCCGTACACGGACAGCACCAGCCTCGACGCCTTAAAGACCTTTCTGGCCTCCCGTTGGTCCTGGGACCGGATGCTCTATGGCGGTGCCTTCACTGCCTTCCGCGGTACTCTCTCGGCAGTGAACACTCAGGGGCTTTCCCGCAACGACAGCCACGTCGTGACGCTCCCCTTCAATGGCAGCCCCCGGCCGGCATGGCTTTGGGCCGCCAATTTCGGGGGTGCTGCCGCAGTGAGCTTGCGGGCTGACCCTGGTTTGCCCTTGCAGGGCTTGGCGCTCGACGTGGAGCCCCCTCCTGTGGAGAGCCGCTGGAACATCGGCGAGCGGAACGGCCTGCTCTTCGCGGGGATGTCGACTTCAACGGTGCAGGACGACGGCACGGTGGTGCTGGAGACGATCGTCACGAACTACCGGACGAACGTCCTGGGCCAGCCCGACGACAGCTACCTATACGTCGAACGCCTCTACACCCTGGCCGCGGCTATCCGCCGGCTGAAGGCGAGCACCACCTCCAAGTTCGGCCGCTTCAAGCTGGCGTCGGACGGCACGGCCTTCGCGCCGGGCTCCAACATCGTCACCCCCTCCATCATCAAGGACCACATCCTCGGCGAGTACCGCGCCATGGAGCGGGCCGGGCTGGTGCAGGAGTACGAGACCTTCCGGCGCAATCTGGTGGTCGAGCGCAACGCGTCGAACCGCTGCCGGGTGGACGGGCTGGTGCCCATCGTCCCGATCGACCAGCTGCGCCAGCTTGCGATGCTGGTCCAGTTCCGCAACTCCGGGGAGGCGTAAGCCATGTCGGAAAGCAATCGCCGCATCGGCGGCATCGGCGCCGCTTTCGTCGATGGGCTGGCCTTCGACCTTCGAGCCGACCCCATGTGGAAGGTTTCGACCCGGACCCGGACGACTGTCGCCGGCATGGATCGCATCCACGGGTACTCGGAGACGATCTCCCCCGGCTTCATCTCGTTCACGCTGAGCGACCGCGACAACATCACCGTGGGCGACTTCGAGAACATGACCAACTCCTCCGTCTCCCTGGAGCTCGCCAGCGGCAAGCGCGTGTCCGGCACGGGCATGTGGACCGTGGAGAGCCAGGAGGTGAACGCCACGGAGGGCACCTTCAGCGTGCGCTTTGAGGGTGAGGACGTGCGGGAGACCTGAGATGGACGAGCTGTACGTCGAGGACGAGAAGGAAATCGCAGCCGCGAAGCCGCTGCGGCTCAAGTTCGCGCCGATCGAGCATAGCGGCACCACCTACGACAGCATGGTGCTGCGGGAACCGACCTGGGGCGAGATCACCGAGGCCAGCAAGCTGCAGGGCTCGGCCATGGTGGTGAAACTGCTCAGCAGTGTGACCGGGCTCAATGCCTTCGTCATCAACAAGCTTCCGCAGGGGGTGGTCCAGGCGGCCTCCAGCTACTTCGAGGCTTTTACGCCGGCCTCCCCCAAGGATGGCGAGGCCTAGGGGCCGAGGCCGCACTGCTCTTTCACTGGCCTCCCAGCGAGATTGATCGTCTGACCCCCTCTGACCTGTCGCGGTGGCTGGGGGCGGCGAACCGACTGCTCCAGCAGCAAAGGAGGCCGTAACCCATGGCGACTGCCTCCGCTGGCACCCTCTCTGTCACCCTCACCGCGAACGACCGCCTCTCGCCCGCGCTGACCCGCGTCAACGCCCTCGCCACGAAGATGCAGGCCGGTCTGAGCCGCATGGGCTCAATCGGCGGGCTCGGCGGCGCCGGCGGCCTGAACCGCTTGGCGAACAGCGCCCGCGGTGCCTCGCGCGGGCTGGAGGCCATGATCCCGGCCCTCGGCGTGCTGACCGCGGCGGGCACTGTCGCCGGCGTGGTGCGTCTTGTGACCGGCTTCGCCGACATGGGCGCGCAGCTTGGCCGTGCGGCCTACCGCGTTCAGACCACGGCGTCAGGCCTGGCCGCTCTTCAGGGCGCAGCGCGGATCGCGGGATCTTCGGCGCAGGACCTGACTGCGGGTCTCCAGGGCCTAGGCGATGCGCTGTCCGACGCTGTCGGCGGGCGCGATGCCACGGCGCTGCAGTATTTCACCCTGCTCGGCATCAAGATGCGGGATGCCACCGGGCATGCCCGGACCGCCTCCGACGTGCTGCCAGAGGTCGCCGACGGCATCGCCCGGATTGCAGATCCTCGCCTGCAGGCGCGTGTCCTGGGCGCCCTCCGCATCCCCGAGAGCCTCATCCCTTTCATGAAGCGGGGAGCGGCAGGGCTGGCAGAATATGCCAGCGAGGCTCGGCGCCTAGGTGCCATCACCGACGACGGCGCGGCCTCTGCGGCACGCTTCGAGAAGCAGCAGTCCATGCTCCGGCTGGCCGGCGAGGGGCTCGTCAATACAATCGCCCAGCGGCTCGCACCTTCAATCGGTGGGCTGATGGAGAGGATGACGGAGTGGATCGCCAAGAACCGCGAGTGGCTGGCCCAGAAGGTCGAGGCCGTGGTTACGGCGGTCGCTGGCGCAGTTGAGCAGCTGGCGACAAGGATCAAGGCCTGGGTCGATGACGGGGGCTGGGACCGGTTCTCCAGCCGGATCCAAGCCATTGGCGAGGGGATCGAGAAGGTCGTCCAGTCCATGGGCGGCTGGGAGAACGCGATCATCGTCGTGGGCGGGCTCTTGGCGGCCAACATGGTCGCCCCTTTGGCTTCGATCGTCGGGTCCCTGGGGGTCATTGCGGCGTTCCGCGCGCCGGCGTGGCTCCTGGGGATGGTGGGCGTGACGGGGCTCGGGGCCGCGGGTGCCTTCGCGCTTGGCATGAAGCCGAGCACAACGAATGCCGGAGAGCGGGAAGAACTGGAGCGCCAGAGGAGCGACCCGGCCGCGCTGGCTCGGGAGATGGAGCCGGCGCGGGTCTGGTCGCGCCAGGCCAGCCTCCTGGACCGCATGCTGAACTTCCCGGCTGAGCGCATCATCGGGCGCATTGCGACCGGGCCGGCGGCGGGCTTTGCCAACCGCGCCGGCCGTGAAGCCCAGCGTTCTGTGGATGTGGGCCCGGCGCCCACCGATCTCTTGGGGCTCATCGGCCGCTCGGAAGGCACCGACCGGGGCCGCGGCTACAACGAGACGCTCGGCTACGGCGCCTACACCGGCGGCGCGCGAAACCTCACCGGCATGACGCTGGAAGAGGTGGACAAAATGCAGTCCGAGATGCTCCGGCACCCCGACAACAAGCTCAATTCCTCAGCCGCTGGGCGCTACCAGATCACCCAGACCACACTGCGCGGTCTCGTCCGGGAGATGGGCCTCGACCCGCGCACGACCCGCTACGACGAGGCAACGCAGGACAAGCTGGCGACGGCACTGGCCGAGCGCCGGGGCCTGCGCGCGTTCCAGGCCGGGAACATTACCCGTGAGGAGTTCCAGTCGCGGCTTGCCCAGGAGTGGGCGAGCATTCCGGATCCGCGGACGGGGCAGGGGTTCTACCCTGGTCAGAGGCGGCCAGGCGTAAGCCAAAGCATGGTCGACGGCGTGCTTGGCGCTGTCCGCGAACGGCCGAATGCTGCCCCGTCTCCGGCCTCCTCGCCGGCGCCCGCGGCACGCTACGCCGACCCCCTCGACCCGCGCTCACTGCCCGCTCTGCCGGAGCGGCCGACCGCTGGCCGCCCTGGCCGTGGCGAAGAGCCCATGCAGAACCCCAGCCTGGGCCCGCAGGCGCAACGCGTCGACGTCCGCGTGCAGCTGGCGGGGCCGGGCAGCGCCGGCGCCACGGTGACCACCCGGACGCAGGATGGGAGCGTTCGGGTTGAGCGTACCGGCCTGGGAGGCCTTGGATGAGTGACTGGCGCGACGACCTGCGTCCCGCCTCCTGGCGCGGCATTCCGTTCGGCGTCTTTACGCACGACACCCGCGCCGGTCGCCGGACCGCGCTGCACGAGTACCCATTTCGGGATACCGCCTGGGTTGAGGACTTGGGCTTGGCGGTGCGCCGCCTCTCCCTGCAGGGCTTCGTCGTCGGCGACGACGTGGTGACCCAGGTGGAAGCGCTGCGCGACGCCGCCGAGGAAGAGGGGCCGGGCGAGCTCGTCCACCCCATCTTCGGGTCCTGCGAGGTCAGCCTCGTCGACTTCGGCGCCGAGATGCGGGTCGAGCTCGGCCGGGTCGCCTCCCTGGCCTTCATCTTTATCCAGGGCGGTGAGCGGATCTATCCGACCCTCGGCACGGACTTCGCGGGCGATGTGCTGGAGGCCTGCGGACTGGCCGACTTGGCCGCCTCGTCCGACTTCGCAAAGGACGCTCTCGGAGCCGTTCAGCAGGGGGCGCAGGTGGTCCAGCAGGTCCAAAGTACGGCTCGTGCCTACATCTCGCAGGTGCAGCGGTTCGCGGGTGATGTGCGGTCGGTGGTCGGCAGCGTCGGTGGGCTGGTCCCCGGGCTTGATCGCTCCTTCGGGCGGTTGATTGGCGGCTCTCGCTCTCCTCTCGGCACCCTGACGAGCATCACCGGCAGCGTTTCGCAGGGCTTGGCGCGGGTATCGCAGGCGCGGGCAGCGGTGACCCGCGCCGGGGCGACCGTCGAACGCCTGGCGGGCCTCCTGTGAGCGCGGCGGATGACCTCGCGGGCGGTGTGCAGGCCCTCACGGCCTCCGTTCGCGCCATGGCTGCCGACCCGGGCGACCAGTTGCGCCTGCTGACGCGCCTTTCGGCCTTCTACCCGGCCGATCCGGTCGAGGCGGACACGGTCGGAGCGGCACGTGGCGCGATCCAGGACGCGATGGGAGCACTGTGCCGCCGCGCTGCGCTGGTGGCGATGGCGCGGGCCGTGTCGGACATCTATCCGGCGTCCTATGACGAGGCGGTTGCCCTGCGAGACCTCCTCGACGGGCTGCTCGAAGCCGAGATCCTGATTGCAGGCGATCTGGCAGACGATGCGTCGGGAGATGCTCTGCGCCGGCTCAAGACTGCAACCGCTCGCCTCCTTACCGACAGGGCAGCCAACCTCGCGCGGCTACAAACGGTGTCGGTCCGCGCGCCTTTGCCGGCGCTGGTGCACGCCTACCGACTCTACGCCGACCTGGACCGGGCCGATGAGCTGACAGCCTACGCGGGGGCGGCGGATCCGAACTTTATGCCAGACGAGTTCCAGGCGCGAGGACGGTAGATCACCCCAGTCGGATTCCAGTGGGCAGTGTAATCAAGATCGGAAGGCGATCGGCGGGAAGATCAGCGGGCGCAGAGGATTGCTTGAGCCACGTGACGCACTGGCTTTGCGGACGTCCGTTAATAGTGCACCGTGGCTCTTGCACAACCACGATTTTCATTTCCAAATCGCAGGCCTCTTTTGGTAGCGAGAATGACTGCGTTTGGCGCCTGTCCACCAAGGCATTACGGAAAAGAAAGCTTACCGGGTACGAATTTCCGCGAGAATCAACCGAGCCGGCGACTAAAAGGGAGTCGATTGGCTGAGTGGTGTAGTTCGTCGCAGCCACAGAGACCTCGCAACTTAGCACACTAAGTCGAGCTGTCGCGTAGATCCAAATTTGGGGCGCATTTACCTGCTGCGCTTGGACCGTCATGGCCGTGGCAGCCCAGAGAATTAGAATTATTGTCCAGCGCATGGCGTTACTCCTCATCTGAACTGGCGGGCCAAATCCCGCAGCAAGGATTGATAATCCTCTTCGACAGACATGATTTGTCGGAGTAGTGCCTCATTCCCTAACTCATCTCCGAAAACCAGCGCTTCTAGTTTGCTCAAACGTTCGCCGATTTCACCGAATGAACTTTCGAGACGAGTGATGATCTCAGCGTTCATGGAGTGGGAGCGATCCGCAGCGGCTTGGGTTAAGCGCTGGTGCAGCGACATAGGAATGCGCAGGGTGATGCGGGTGTAGCCGTCATCGCTCATCAGGTTGCTCTCTCAGATAGAACCGCCCTAGCACGATTCTGGTGTCGCTTTCGAGTTGACACGACAATGGTGTCGCTTCATCATCTGTGACACGACAATGGTGTCGTTACGAGGAGATGATGGCGAGGACCAAGACCAAGATGGCTGCGCGGTTCACCCTCCGCATCCCCCGGCCTCTGAAGGGCTGGCTGGAGGCGCAGGCCGAAGAGAACGACCGCAGCATGAACGGACAGATTGAGTTCCTGCTGGAGTTGGCCCGCTTAGGCGTCCAGCAGCCCCGCCCTCTCGGGGGCGGTCAGCCGGCGGCGGGCGAGGCTTCGCGGGCGTAGCCCGCCACCGGCTCAACTAAGCCGCTCCCCAATTCTGGGGAACGGGACCAGCGCCCCATCCGCCCGGCAAGGCGGGGAAGGGCTGCATCGCAACCTTGTTCAGGAAGATCACGATGACTAATCGGTCCCTTACCACCGTCGAGTTCCACGGCGCTACCCTGCTCACGTCTCCGGCCGAGACGCCGGAAGCCACCCTCGTAGCGATGAAGCCCGTCGTAGAGGGCATGAAGCTGGACTGGGGCGGCCAGCACAAGAAGCTCCTGGCGCACCCGGTTCTCTCTCAGGGTGTCTCCGTTATGGAGATACCTTCGGACGGCGGGCTACAGGAGGCGACGGCCCTGCCGCTGACGCGGCTCAACTTCTGGATGGCCACCATCCACCCGAACCGCATCAAGGATCAGGCTGTCCGTGATGCGGTGATCCGCTACCAAGTCGAGTGCGCGGACACCCTCTTTGCCCACTTCTTCGGACGGCAGCATGTTGCTCATGCCCCGATAGAGGTCATGGAAGAGCGCCCCTGGCACGAACGCCCGGCAGAGGATCGGCGCCTAGAGTTGGCGACCATCGCCGCCTACGGCCGCTACGGCAACCATTCTTGCGCATGGTGGTACGCCATGACCCAAGCAAAGATGCCGCGGCCGCCGAGGCGTTTTCAGCCGGCGTGGTGGCAGTCCGAGATCGACATGCCACAGCCGGTCCAGGACAACCGGGCTATGGTCGTGGTTCAGATGCCGGGAGGGCGCGCCTGATGGCCTCGAACCCTCCGCTGGGCCAGCACCAGCGCCCAGGCAGCCCCGCCGCCTCGGCAATCGCCCCGAAGCCCGATGCCCCGAAGCCCGGTCCGGTGACGAATACCCCACCAGACCCGCGTAAGCTTCGCCGTGATGTGGTGATGGCACTGATCGACACTTGCCCGACGAGGACGGCGCGTGAGCGTGCGGACTTGATCATTGGCGATGCTGAGAAGCTGATTGCCTACATTATGGGTGGTCAACAGCAGATTGAGGGAGGCCAGCACTAATGCCCGCCCTCTCTCGCCGCCTCGCCCTCGCCGCTGCGGGGGCCTTCGCAGCACCTGTGGCCGTGGTGGCCGCGCCGAACCCCGATGCCGTCCTGTTGGCGGCCTGCGCCGAACACCGGGAGGCCTTCGTGGCCTGCCGCGTCCTCGACGGCACCAGTGCTACCGATGCCGAGTGGGCGATCCGGCAGAAGCGTGAGGATGACGCCTTGACGCGGGTCCAGGCTCTGCCGGCGCTTACGTTGGCCGGGCTGCAGGCCAAGGCCCAGTCGGTGACCATGTTCCTTCACCTGATGCAGGAACCCTATGACCAGCAGGATTGGGGTGAGCAGCTGGCAGGCGACGTGATCCGGGATTTGCTGCGGCTCGCCTGATCTGAGCCGGCGATACCGACTGAAGGGCCACCCGGTGGCGGCCCTTCACATTACTAGAGCGTCCTTCGGGGCGCTCTTCCTGTTTCAGGAGTGTCGTTCATGCCCGACGACGGCGACCTGGAACTCGTGGTTGGCGGCAAGGCCCTCACCGGCTGGCAGGAAATTCGGATCACCCGGGGCGTCGAGCGCTGCCCCTCCGACTTCGACATCGCCATTACGGAGCGCTTCACTGACAACAAGGACCCGACCCCTACGAAGCTGGCCAAATGGACCTCTGACCTTGTCGTGGCCCCTGGTCAGGCGTGCCAAGTCCGCATCCGGCGTGATGGGACGTCCAAGGGCGACCTCGTCATCACCGGCTATGTCGACCGCTACACGCCCACGATCACGCCCAGAAGCCATACCGTCCGCATTTCGGGCCGCGGCAGGTGCCAGGACTTGGTTGACTGCGCCGCCTACCTGCGCCGGGAGGCTAATCAGGTCAGCAACGTCACCACGAAAGCCCTTATCGAGAAGCTTTGCGAGGCCTACGGCATCTCGGTCACGGCGCTCTCGGGCGAGGGCGAGATCGTTCCGCAGTTCAACGTGATCCTGACCGAGACGGCTTGGGACATCATCGACAGGGTTTGTCGGCACTCGGGCTTCCTGGCCTACGAGGCCGCGGACGGGAACCTGATCCTGTCCCGCGCCGGCAAGGAGGAGATGGCCTCGGGCTTCGCGCAGGGGATGAACGTGGAGGAGGCCTCGGCCAACGCCTCCATGGACCAGCGCTACAGCCTCTACGAGGTGGTCTGGCAGTCCATGGACGTCCTAAACGACCTCGCCGGCGCATTGGGCGGGGATCGCGATCCGAACCGGCGGGTGTGGGTGCTGGACGAGACCGTGGGTAGCGCGGAACCGAAGAAGGGCGAGCGTTTCCGTCCCAGGGTCATCGTCTCGGACCAAGAGCAAGACGGGATCGATATCGCCCAGCGTCGTGCCCTCTGGGAACGGAACCGCCGCAATGGCCGGTCCGCCTCCATCCGTGTCGTCACGGACAGTTGGCGGGACACCTCGGGGCAGCTTTGGGAGCCGAACCACTTGGTGCCAGTTAACGTGCCCTTGCTGCGGGTCGTGAAGCAGAAGTGGCTGATCGGCGAGGTAACCTATGTGCGGGGCCGGGACGGCACTCACGCCGAGCTGCTCCTCATGCCACCGGCGGCATACGAACCGGAGCCGATCGTGCTGCAGCCCTTTGACCGGCAGGTTTCGGACGCCCTGAAGCAGAGCGCGCTGGAAGCAGGCGGCGCTTTCCGCACCAGCGGCACCGGTTCGGGGGTCTGACGCCATGGCCGACCTACTCGACCGCGCTTGGGGTCGCCTCACCTCGGCGCTGGGCTTCGGCACCATCACTGCCACCAAGGGCACAGATGGGCAGGGCGTGCGGCAGGCTCAGGTGCGGTTCAGTGCCGTGGAGGTGCGAGACGGAACGCCTCTCATCTGTCTCTACGGGGTGGCATCCCGCCCTCTGCCTGGGGCCGACGCGGTGCTTGTCTTCGTCGAAGGGAACCGGAGCAAGGGCATCATCATCGCCACGAATGACCGGCGTTACCAGATCGACTTGGCTGAGGGCGAGGTCGCCATCCATTCCGATGAGGGCGACAGCGTGCACCTTAAGCGCGGGCGCGTGGTGAAGATCACGGCCGGCACCAAGCTGGAGATCGACGCGCCGCTGGTGACCCTGACCGGGCGCATGGAGGCGGCCGGCGACGTGAAGGCTGGCACCATCAGCCTGCAGAACCATGTTCATGGCGGGGTGCAGCGCGCCGCCGCGCAGACGGACGCGCCCACGCCATGAGCGCCGACGTCGCCATCACCTTCGACAGCGAGACCGGCCGCGGCGATTGGCAGATCACCGGGATGGGCAACCTTCTGCTCGCGCCTCCAATGGTGACCGCGGTCTACGTGTCCCTGTTCACCGACCGGCGGGCCGGGCCGGACGATGTCCTAGAGCCGGGCGAGACAGACCGCCGCGGCTGGTGGGGCGAGGGGCTGGACAACAAGCCGATCGGGTCGCGCCTCTGGCTCCTCCGGCGGGCGAAGCACCTGCCCGAGACCCTGAAGCGGGCCCGCGATTACATCCGCGAGGCCTTGGCCTGGATGATCGAGGACGAGCTCGCCGCCAAGGTCGACGTCGTGGCCGAGTGGCAGACCCGCTCCCGGATCGCCGCCGTCATCACCATCCACCGCGTCAATGGCACGCAGGAAACAGTCACGGCCTCCTGGGCCTGGCAGGGAGTGTAGCGATGCCCTTCTCGCGGCCCACCCTGCGCGCCCTGGCGCAGCAGGCGAGCGCCGATGTGGCCGAGGCGACCGGGTCCTACGTCCTGCTCCGGTCCTCACCGCTCGCCATTCTCGCCAAGGCTACGGCCGGGCTGGTGCAGGGGCTCTACGGCTACCTCGACTGGATCGCCCGGATGGCGGTCCCCTGGACGGCTGAGGGGGAGTTTCTGGAGGCGTGGGCGGCGCTGGTCGGCGTCACCCGCAAGAGCGCGGCCGCTGCGGCCGGCTCAGCCACCTTCACCGGCACGCCCGGGTCCATCCTACCTGACGGTGCGCAGGTGGCCCGCTCATCGGACGGACTGCTGTACCTCACCACCGGGCTCGGTACGGTCAGCTCGGACGGGACGGTGACGGTGGCGATCGTCGCGGCTGAGGAAGGCGCGACCGGGAATGCGGTGGACGGCTCCGCATTGCGGGTGGCCTCGGCCGCGACGGGAGTCAACTCGACCGGCGCCATGGTCGGGCCCGCCACAGGGGGGGCAGACGCCGAGGGCGACGACGATTTCCGCGCCCGGATGCTGGAGCGCTACCGCGAGCCGCCCCAGGGTGGCGCGCAGGGCGACTACGTGCGCTGGGCCAAGGAGGTTCCGGGGGTCACGCGGGCCTGGGCAACGCCGAACGGGGCAGGGGCCGGCACCGTGGTTGTCTATGCCATGCTGGACGAGGCCCAGGCGGCCAATGGCGGCTTCCCACAGGGGACGGACGGGGGCGCCGCCGCCGAGACCCGGACTGCGCCTGCCACAGGCGACCAGCTGACGATTGCGGACTATCTCTACCCGCTCCAGCCGGTCACGGCTTTGGTCTATGTCGTCGCCCCCGTCGCGTCGCCCATCAACCTGACGATTGCCGACCTCGACGAGGACACCACGGCCACCCGAGCCGCCATTGCCTCCGCGGTGCGCGGCATGCTGCGCCGCCAAGGAGAGCCGGGCGGCACCATCTACCAGTCGGACCTAGTCGCCGCGATCGACGGCGTGCCGGGCGTCGAGCACTTCACCCTGACGTCCCCCTCGGCCTCGGTGACGGCCTCAGCTGGGCGCCTGCCGACGCTCGGCACGATCACCTGGGCCTGACGTCATGCCCCAGCCCATTGACCGGAACGCAGAAGATCACCTCGCCGCGATGAAGGCGTTGCTGCCTCGTGGCGCCGTCTGGCCCCGCGATAACGACAGCGCCATCAGCCGAGTTTGCAGCGGTATCGCCACGACCGCTACGCGACTGCGCCAGCGGGCGGGGCAGCTGATCGTGGACGCCTTCCCGTCCACCACCTACGAGCTGCTCCCCGACTGGGAACGCTCCCTCCGGCTGCCTGACCCGTGTGCGGGGCCGGCGCCGTCGATCCAGCAGCGGCGCGCGCAGGTGGTGGCCCGGGTAACCGCCACGGGTGGCCAGAGCGCGCCCTACTTCGTCCAGGTTGCCGCAGCGCTCGGCTACGCCGTGACCGTGAAGAACTACGGCCCGGCCCGCCTGGGCCACATGCGCCTGGGCGATCGGATGTTCGACGCCCGCTGGGCCCATGTCTGGGCGATCCGGGCTCCCACCACCACGATTACCAGCTTCCGCATGGGCATGAGCGGCCTCGGCGAGCGGTTCCGCAGCTGGGGCAACGAGGTTCTGGAGTGCGAGCTCCGTGCCCGTGCGCCGGCCCACACCATCCTCCTCTTCCAGTACAGCTAGGAGACGCGCATGAGGCGCCTCGCGAACGGGACGCAGGTCAACAGCCTGCCAGCGCCGGCAGCGGCTGTCGGATCGCCGGGATATGGCACCAACGGCAACCCCGGGGCTGGCCAGGAGGCCAGCATCTTCGACGCCGACCAGTACAACATCATTCAAGAGGAGATCGCCGGCGTCATCGAGGACGTCGGCATCGCGCTGGACGCCACCGGCACGAACCGCGCGCAGCTGAAGCAGGCCTTGCTCGGCCGCCTCATCAACGTGCAGATCTTCAAGGCCTCCGCCACCTTCACGCCAACGACTGGCGCACGGCGCTGGGAGGTTGAGGGTGTTGGCGGTGGCGGCGCGGGTGGTGGCGGTGTCAACCAGGCTGTCGGTTCCTATCAGGCGTCACCCGGCGGCGCCGCCGGAACCTGGGGGCGGCGCACTATCACCGGGATCACGGGGCCGGTCGTAGTGACGGTCGGCCTTGGCGGTGTGGGCGTGGCAGGGGCCCAGGGCGGCTCCGGAGGCACAACCTCGTTCGGTCCGTACCTGTCCATGCCTGGCGGCACGGGGGCCAGCATCGGCTCGGCAAAAAGTTCGGGTGTTGCCCTGGCCGGGGATACGCCTTCGCCCGCCGACGCCTCCGGCGCGGATATCTCATTCCGCGGCCAGGCCGGAGGAGGCTCGATCATTTCCTCGGGCGACGGCATCCGCGGCGGAACGGGCGGATCCACCCCGTATGGATCTGGCGGTGTTGGCCGAACGAGCCCCACTGGCGGCGGCACAGTCTTCGTCCAGGAGGCCGGGAAAGGATACGGCGCCGGTGGTGGCGGCTCGTACGGGGACACGCAGCCCTCCAGCCCAGGAGCGAGCGGCGCTTCAGGCATCATCATCGTTCGGGAGTACGCCTGATGCAGACCTTTGCTCGCGTGCAGGATGGCATCGTGGCCGAGATCGTGAAGATCCCGGCCAACACCCCTCCCTTAGAGGAGCGCTACCACCCGGACCTGATCCCAGCCTTCGTGGAACTGTCCGGTCCCGGCTCGCAGAGCATTGGGGAGGGGTGGCTCTACGACGGCAGCACCTTCACCGCGCCGGCTCCCGTCGAGGCTCCGGAGGACCCTGTCCCAACATCGATCACGCCCCGGCAGGCTCGCCTCGCCCTCCTGCAGGCTGGCCTGCTCGACGAGGTGGATGCGGCAGTCGCCGCGGCCGGCCGCGCCGCGCAGCTGGAGTGGGAGTACGCCACCATCGTGGAGAGGAACGGCGCGCTGGTGGAGCGCCTCGCGGCTGGCATCCCGCTGACCGATCAGCAGGTGGACGATCTCTTCAGGGCCGCCGCCGCCCTCTAGCCCCCTCGACAATCAGTCTCGTCCAACCCGCGCGCCCACGGGCATCGCGGCCCTTCCGCTTGAAAGGTGGTGCCGATGTTCGTCGTGCCAAAGGCGGGTCTTAAAGTGCCCGATCCCGTTCAGGGCGGCTTTCTGCCCCCCGAAGGGCGTCTCGTGGAGGGCAACCAATATTGGATCCGTCGCGCCCTTGACGGGGATGTAACGGTTCTATCCGACGACACGCCTCCACCCGTTCCCTTCGCCTTCATCCAGATCCCGCCCGGCACGACGGCACAGCGCCCGGCGCCAGGGATTTTCGGCCGGCTCTACGGCAACACGGACCTCGGGCTCCCGGAGTTCGACACCGGGACGACTTGGGTGACGCTGGGTGCTGGGGGTGGTGGCGGCAACGGTGGCGGCACGACGCCCTCCGGCAACCTTCGCCTCCTGGAGGGCGGTGGCTACCGCCTCCTGGAGGGCGGCGGCCGGCGGCTGCTTGAGGCCACCTGAGATGGCGAAGCGCACCTCACCGACGCCGCAATGGCTCGTGGCCAACGGCCTGAAGATCGTCGTCGTGAACGGGCTCGCCGTGCTGGCGCCGCTGGACCAGCCCCCGCCCGTCCCGAGCGCCCGCGCCCGCCTCCTTGAGGACGGGAAGACCATCCGCACGACCGAAAGCGGCGCTCGCCGCATCCTGGAGAGCACCTGAGATGTCCGACAGTCTGATCCGCAACCTCCCCGCCGCCACCAAGACGGATGGAACGGGCCTCATTGAGGTTACCGAGCAGACCGGCAGTTCATGGGCCAGCCGCATGGCGTCGCTGGACACCGCGCTTGGTGTTACCGTGCCCGGCCGCGCCCTTCTGTCGGCGGCAACACAGGCGGCAGGTCGGACCGCCCTGGGCCTCGGCACGGCCAGCACCCAGGCGACGGGCGCCTTCGCCCCGGCCACGCACACGCACACCTCCGCCGATATCTCCGACTTTGTGGAAGCTGCCCAAGACGTGGTTGGCGCCATGGTGGCCGGGGCCGGCGGGACCTACAACGACACGTCCGGCACGATCGGGCTGCCCTCTGGTAGCGGGTCCGCCACCCCCTATGGCGACGCCGTGGCTATCACTGATGCCGCCACGGTCACCCCGAACGCCGCCCTCCTCACCTCCCCCGCATCGGTCTTCACCTGGACCCTCGGCGGCAGCCGCACGCTGAATAAGCCCACAGGCGTCCCCACCGGGAAGGCACAGCGCGTCGAGATCCTGGTCAAGCAGGACAGCACGGGCGGGCGCACCCTGACGCTGGGCACCGGCATCAGCCCCTCCACCATCGCGATCGACCCGACGGCCAACGCGGTCACCCGGCTCACGCTGGAGACCTCGGACGGCGGCTCGACCTTCATCGTCTCCGGCGGGGGCACGAACCTTGCTGCGGGGCAGACCCTCGGCACCGACCAGGCCGGCAACCTGAAGGCCCTGACGCTGCGGAAGGCGACCGCCTTCGGCTTCTCCGGCGCCCCGGCGAGCGGCGACGCCTACCGGGCCATCGCCCCCTATGCCGGCGTGGTCCGGGGCGCGCGCGGCATGGCGGCAGGGACGGCAACCCCGACGGTCACCGGCACGGTCGCCATCAACGGCACCGCGGTGACAGGGCTGGCCGCGCAGACCTACGGCGCGGGCGGTGCCGGCACGCTGGTGGCAGCCACGGCCGCCAATACCTTCGCGGCGGGGGACGTCATCACCTTCACCCATACCGCCTCGCCGGGGGGAACTGTGACCGGCGGGTGCGTCTCCGTCGAAGTCGAGCAGACGGCGTAAGGGGGCACCATGGCCTTCGTTCGCACCAGCGGCCGGCGTGTGCTCCTCGCGGGTGCGGCCCGGATCGCCGTCCTGGGATCGGCCGCGGCAGGGGTGGTCGTTACCCCTGTCACGCCCGGCGGCGACCTCTACGATTTTACGCAGTGGCAGAAGCCCGCGATTGGGAGCGGCGCCTCCGACGTGGTCTACGCCCCCGCAGTCCAGCAGGCCTCGGCCACCAATGACGTCGTCGGGGTGAACTTCCAGGCGCCGGCCGGCACCGCCCTTTCCGCTCGCATGGCGACCTTCGGGCACTTCTTCCGCAAGGGTCATGTCCTCGCTTCCGATCGGCTGGACCTCTACTGGTCCGGGGCAGCGCATCCCGCCCAGATGGATGTGCTTTCCACGCACTCCGATGGCTCGGTGAAGCATGCCGCCATCACGACGCAGCACCCCGCACTGTCCGCCGGTCAGACGATCCAGGCCATGATCCGCAAGGGCGCGAGTGCGCCTGGGGCCACGCTTGCGATCACCCCGGCATCGAGCACGAACATAGCCGCAAGCCTAACCGTGGTCAGCCGCGTGCCGCACACCGTCCAGGACGCAAACCAGGGCGGCGCGTGGGTCGACACCGGAGTGCCCGCTGCGGTCGGGACCTCATATGACCTGAACCCGGCGACCATGCTGGCGAGCTACGCGGTCTCGGGCAATTGGCTGGCCGGGGACCGCTGCATTGAGAAGCGCTGCATGCGCTATCTGTCCGACGCTCTCCGCGTGATTATGGACGCCAGGGTCTATTCGGACGGGACCTGCGCCGTTCGATATCAGGTCACGGCGGATAACTGCATCTGGTCCAACCCCGGGAACTACTCCTCGTGGAACATCTCCATGACCGCCCAGCAGGGCGGCACGACCGTGTTCTCCACCAACAGCCTCCGCATCTGGCAGACCCAGGGCTTCCAGTCCAAGTGGATCAGGACTGACTTGTCCGCTGCGCTGAATGGGGTCGCATCCCCCGTGGAGCACAACGTCCAGTTTGACACCCCTTACCTTATCCATGCCGGCTCGCTTCCGCCCTACGATCTCTCCACCGGGCTGAGCGAGACATCCATCGTCACCATGAAGAGCAATGTGGCCGACGCCGCAGGCTTCCGTCTTCCTGGCAGCACGAATGGTTATCAGTCTCCAGGCATGGGCGGCACTGGCGGGCGCTCGGACATCGGGATGCTGCCCGGCTGGCACGCCGCCTATTTCTGCACCATGGATGCGAGGCTGAGGCCGATCGTCCTGGCGCAGGCTGAGGCTGGCCTCGAAATCCCTATCAACTACTGGGACAGCGTGAAGGGCGTCCCTCTCAATATCTTCCCGACCATTGGATATCCCGAGACGTGGTTCGACATGCGCCAAGGCGCGGTCATCACGAACATCCAGTGGAATGACCCCGGTATGGATCGTGACTGGGATGGCGCGCACCAGCCCCTCATCGCCTACGCGGCTTACCTGATCACGGGCGAGCACATGTATTGGGACATGATGGAGCGGCAGGCGACTTTCACGCTCGGCAACACCTACGGCCCTGGTCGCAAAAAAACAGTGGCTGGCGTCACCAAGGATTGGGTGACCTGCCAGGAGAACCAGCCAAGACAGGCCGGCTGGGGAATGCGCGACATCAGCATGGGCGCGCTCATCTGCCACGACGCGAGCCCCTTCAAAGCTCTGCTGCCGCAGGTCATCAAGTTCAACTACGACTATTTGGCCAGCGTGCAGGATGCTTGGAAGGATGCCCAGGGGGAGCACTATGGATGGCTGGCCTACAGCAATCCTTATGACCGCCTCGTCCTGAAGCCCTGGATGCAGGACCACTGGATGGCTGGCACTTGGTGCGCCTGGATGCAGGGCTGCACCGAAGCACGCACCTATGTCGACACCTTCATGAAGAACTGGCAGGTCGGCCGCTTCCTGCAAGCCGACAACGTGTTCCTCTACAAGAAGGGTTCTCAGTACGACCTCTACATGGGCAACATTAACACCATCATAGAGGAGCCCGTGGCCTTTAAGACTTGGGCCGCTCTCGGGGCGAGAGCTATCGCCGACCACGGGTCTGATTGGGACAATACCGGTGACTATTCCATGCTGGCCATCCGGTCTCTTTCGCTCATTCGCATGATGCTCCGCGACACCAATTCCACGGCGTCCATCGCGAAGCTGCTCAACAACGGGGCTCCATACACATCCCCGGACAGCATGAAGAGCGACAGCACCGACAATATCAGACCCCTGATTGCAGTGTAGGAGCGCCGCATGAGCATTAAGCCCGGCAACGCTGGCATCTCGGCGATCCTGCCGAACAGCGCCAGTGCCAACCGCCCCCTCACTCTCATGGTGGCGACCAAGCGAACCGCGGACAACCACCCGACCAACAGCCAGTTCCTCAGCATCTCCGACCCCAACGGGGAGAAGTGCTCGACGATCCTCTCGGGCGACTACGGCTACGCCGTTCTCTATCAGGACCGCTCCGGGAACTATGGCAGCGCGGGGAACGCTTCTGTCGATCCTGGGCTGGAGATGAGTAGCTTCTATACCGCTGGGAACTGGTGCTGGTGGATGCTTTGCCTCAATTCCAATTCGTCCAGGCAGTTCTTCGTCGACACCATTGCCTCTCCCGTCGGCACCACCGACCTTTCTGCGGCGCCGCCGGACTTCCGAGGCATGCCCCTCAAGCTATTCGACAACGACGGCAGCACGCAGTTCGCCTGGATCTCCGTCTATAGCGGAACCGTCTCCCAGGCCGACTTCCTGGCCGTCCGGGCGGGCACGAAAAACCCGCGCGACATCGCCGGCTTCTATGACGGCTCCACACTCGCCGGGAACCTGACGAGCTTCAATGGCCTCCTGACCTTCACTGGTTCTCCGACCTTTGTTGCGGGTGACAACCCCACAGTTGCAGCACAGGGCGTCACCCAACCGACCGGGGCCAAACTGGTGAGTGCCGGCTTTAGCTGGTAGCAGACTTCCGGGCCCGGCGTACGAACCCGAGACCGAGTAAGCCGATCCCGAACAGGGCGAGGCTGGCGGGCTCCGGAACCGCCACGGAGGCTGCTGTTACCGTCCCGGAAAAGGTGCACCTCGCAGCGTTGAGGCCGCAAGCTCCGCCATAGTCGGCACCGAACTGCCCGGTGAAGGCCGCCCCGCTGAACTGCAGATAGAACTCCGCTTCTGTGTCGCGGAAACCCACGGTACCAAAGAGTCCGGTTGCTGTGCTGCCGCTTAGGCTGAGGGACTTGATGAAGCCCGAACTCCCGGGAGGCCGCGGCTGTGTGAAATCATCCAGTGTGACAAAGCCGAAACCACCGGTTGCGTTATAGCGGTTGCCGCCCGCAATGCGCAGCGTCACGAGGCCCGCAAGGTCCGATACGACCGGAGTTTCCGTGCCTGGATCCGAATTGGCGACTTGGTAGGAGAAGCCCGCCTGAGCCGCCTCATCGGAAACGACTAACTCGCCGCTGAAAGAAGTGTTAGCGGGCGCAAATGGCCCCGGCTGATATTGAAACGGCCCCACTTGGCCGAAGCTGAAGATCACATCAGCCCGGGCCGCCCCACTCGCCAGCCCCGCCAGCAGCACCACACACAGCATCATCGCATGTCGCATGGACAGTCCTCCTCACCCCTGGGCGGAGCCGGACTGCAATCCAGGTGCCATCACGAATGAGTCATCCGATTCAGCGGGTTGGGACCGAGCCCCTGCCTGACGGCGCCGGATTCGTAAGGAAATTGGACTCGCTGCCCCCTCCGCCGTGACGGGGCCGCCGGACCCACCCGGCCCATCCCTCATCCACCCACGTCCCGTGCGCCTTCGGGCTGCGCGGCAATCCCTGTTGCGAGGTCCTCTGCATGCCTGCTGTCTCGGCCGACCTCGGGCTGCTGCCCGACCCGGACCTGGTGCGCCCGCGCATTTGGATCGGCACCTCGGCCGTTGCCGAAATCCAGTTCTACGACGAGGCACGGCGCGAGGTCGCCGTCACCGAGGAAGTGACCTTCCTGTGGCGCTCGCCCTTCAACATCGTCGTTGAGCTGGCGGGCGTGGCGGTTGCCGGCAAGCCGGGTCTGTTCCGCTGCTCCTACCAAGCCCCAGTCGCCGGGTTTGGGTGGGCAGTGCGCGCTCGAAAGGGCAGCGACGCCCCGATCCTCGATTGGGCGCTGTTCGATGTGGTGGCTGAGCCAGCAGGCGGGCCGGTGCCGCAGCAGTCTCTGTGGCTGACGGGACCGACTACCGCCGCTGTATCCCTGCAGGGCACGCACCTCACCGGCGCCACCATCCCGGACTTTCCGACCAAGACCGCCTTCGAGCCCGACGACCTGATCCCGGCTGTGGCCTCGGGCGGAGAGAGCGTGAACGTGACGGGGCAGGCCGTCGTGGACGCCGCTACGGCCGCAGGCGCAGCGTCCGGAGCGCCTGCGGTTGCCGCTGCAATCGCTGTGCAGGTGCCAGCCGCAGTCACAGCTCAGGTCCCGCCCGCAGTGACGACCGAGGTGGCCGCCAAGGTTGCCCCTGCCGTGTCGGAGGCTGTGACGGCGACCCTGCCGAGCATTCGAACCGACGCCGCCTCCGCAGCTACGGCAGCCATCGCCCCCCAGGTCCAGCAGGTCGTCACCAATACTGAGACGGTAGTCGCAAAGGCTGGGGAAGTTGAGACGAAGCGGGCGCAGGTCGCGAACGACGCAGCCGCTTCTGCTGCCAATTCCACGTCCTCAAATGCCGCCGCGATCCTTTCCCAGAACGCGGCAACCGCTGCCATCGGGAGCAACAACGGGGTTGCCGGGGACCCGGCCCACGATGCCATGACCCTGAAAGACCCGCTGGGGTACTGGTACTGGCGGTACAACATCACCACGGGGAAGATGGAGAACCTGTTCTGGTCCATGGGGCCGAACAGCGAGCCGGGTGTCTCCTTCAAGGATGACGCCGGTTTCGTCTTCCTTAAGGTCAACGCTAAGGGCTTCCAGGTCCGCGGTCTAACAGTCGATCCGGCCGGGAACGCGGTCATCGACGGCACTCTGACTGCGGCCGGCAGCGCTGTGGCGACCCAGGGCACGGTGGACGCGGGCGATGCGGCAACGCTTTCCTCTGCCCGGACCTACACGGACCAGCAGATTGCGGCGTCTGGCGGGGGAGGGGGCGGCACTGTCACGGCCGTGCCCTCGCGCAGCCTTACCCAGTTCGTGCCGCGCGCTGGCGTCGCGTCCAACACGCCCTCCACGGCCGGGGTGGCGAACGACTTCAACATGTGGCTCCCCCTGACGGCCAGCGACCAGGCCGAGGGCTGGACCGACATCGTGATCGTGGATGGGAACTTCGGGCAGAACAGCCTCGCCTTCGACGGGCCCAACGACTTCACCAGCCGCTATGCCATCGAATACCCCATCGGCAGCCCGCCCATCCCGCTCATCTGGGAGAACGGCCTGCGCGATATGACGGTGCAGCCCGGCGCGCTGGCGCGCACCTACCCGCTGCCCATCGTCATCCCCGGCGGCGCCTCGTTCCGGCTGCGGCAGTACCTCACCGTGCCCGCGGGCGGAACGTGGGTTTCCTCCTTCGAGCGGCTGACCGTCGCGGAGCAGGGGGCTGTTGAGTTCGGCACGGGGACCGACAAGACCTTGACCGGCACCGTGCCAACGGTCAGCGCCACCACCTACGCGCCGCGCACGCCGGTTTCCATCCTGGCTCGGCCCACCTCGGCCCTGGTGCCGTCCGGGCCGCGTGCCGGGAAGGGTGTGGCCGGGATCTTCATCACGGGCGACAGCATCAGCGAGGGCACGGGCGACGGGAACACAGCCGCGTATCGGGCCTACCCCGCGCGGGGCATCGCGGCGGCGAACTTCGGCTTCTCCCGCGCCTCCCGTTCGGGCAACCGCTTCACCCATTGGGACACGCCGTCCGAGCAATACCGGCGCCTCTACGGCTCCCAGGGCTGCACCCATGCCTTCTGCAACTACGGCACCAATGACCTCACGGTCGGGGCCACGTTCTCCAGCCTCCAGGCGAGCGCCACGCTGCTGAACAGCATGTTCCGGCAGCGCGGGATGAAGCTGATCCTGGCGACGCTGACCCCGCGCACCAACGCCACGAATGATGGGTTCTACGACACCGACACCCAGACCACGGTGGACACCCTCCTGGCCTACAACGACTGGCTGCGGACCAAGCCCTTCGGCAACCCGATCTTCGACGCGGCCAGCTTCGCCGCGAACCCGCAGAACCCGCGGTTCTGGCGGACGGACCTGGGCGCCACCCCGCCGGACGGACTGCACCCCACCGAGGCGCTCCACGCCGCCATTGGCGCCGGCCTCACCGCCGCCGCTCCCACCCTGTTCATCTGAGAGGTTCCGATGGCCGGCGTCAGCTTCAGCACTCCCACCTCCCCGGGCAATGTCGCCTTCGCGGCCGGTTTCGAGCCGGAGGTCACGCGCGGGCTGCGTGCCTGGCATTTCATGACCGGCGGGCAGGCCTCCGCCATCCGCAATCAGTGGCGAGGCGATGGTTCCGTGGGCGACGCTCTCGTTACGGGCGCCCCTAACTTCCTCTCCGACCGGACCCAGTTCCAGTCGGGGGTGAACTACCTGTCGCTGCGCCAACAGACGGACGCCCTGAACGGCACTATTATCGGGGTATTTCGCACGCTGGACACCCTGGCTGCTACGGCTACCCGGCCGGCCTTCTTTGGGCACTATGCGACGGGCGGCGGGACCACTTCCGGCGGCGTGCAGCTCGTGGCTACGGCAGCCACGTCGATCGTTGGCTACGTGGGTGTTGTGAACAGCGGCACGACTACGGCCGTGGCTGGGGCTCTCACGGGGCAGACTCCTGCCACCTGGGCAATCTACAGCCTTCGCTGGCGCTCCGGCGTGGACATGAACGCCCGGAACGAGAGCACGGGGCTTTCGGCTGTGACGGCTGACACACGCCCTCGCTTCGTGCAGGTCGTGCGGACTCAGCGGATCGGTGACGGGCTGAGTGGAAACTATGGGGGCACATCTGAAGCGGCAATGTTCGCCGGTTACTCCGACTACCTGACGGACGCAGAGCTGGCGGCGGTCCTGACGCGAAACGTCCGCCCGTTTCTGGGCACTGTCGGCATCACGGCCTGATGTCCCGCGCTCGCACAGGGAGGGCGTGATGCGCCGTCGGCTGAACGCTGCACTTCGCCTGGACCCTACCACCTGGGTTGCCGGCTTCGCGCTGTGGTCACTCATCACGGGCGCGTCCATCCTCGCGTCCGAGGACGTGATGCTGAAAGCGCCCACTTTCCAATACCTGAGCCGCATCCCGGTCCCCGAAAACGCATGGGGGGCTCTCATGCTGTTGGATGCTGCCGCTCTCCTGTGGGCCGCCTCTCGCCCCCATCTGCTTCGTCGCGCCGTCGTCACGTCTCTCTCAGGCCTGTTCTGGGTTCTGTGGGGTGGCGGCATGATCGTGGGCGGTTTGCGGGTCGGGATCATCTCGGGAAACGGTATTTGGAACGTCGCGGCTGGCATTGGCCTGTGCCTGGCGATGATGCAGTGGGTCACGCGAGCCTGGCTGCCGTCCGGGGAGGGGAAGGGATGACGTCGTTGCCCCTATGGCTCGCCATCTTCCTTCCCGTCGCCACCCTCTTCCTCGGCGGCTTCATGGCCGCCTGGACCGTCTATACCTATTTGCGGAAGCAGAATGCCGACCGCGACGCGCAGTTCCAGACGAAGATCGACGGGCTGAACAAGGACATCGCTCAGCTCAAGGAGAATTTTGACCTCAAGCTGAGCTCTGCCGTCGATAAGGAAAGTAAGTCCCGGCACGACGCGCAGAACGCCACGGCCGCGACGCTCGCGACACTCCAGCGAGGACTGAACGACGCCCTCAAGGAGATGGCGTCTCGCACGGAGGTGAAGGAGGTTGAGGGCCGACTGACCCTCGCCATGGGCAAGATCGAGACGAAACTGGACCACGTCGCGAACATGGTCCCGGAGATGAACGCCACGCTGAAGCAGCTTGTGGCGCAGATGGACCGCATGGCTCGCCGGCAGGAAGGCGGGCGCGTCACCGCCGAGTAGGGCCGTGCCCAGCGCGCGGCACAACTAGCACTGGTGTGCGGCCATCTACCCCAGGCCTAACTCTGCGTCGTCTCGGTTCACCACGATGCCGCGGAGTTCCGCTGCTAATTCGGGCGAACCTGCTTCCTCTGAGAGAGCAGCTGCCTCGCAGATCGCTTCGACGGATGCATTGCGCATAGCGATCACTAATAGGCGCTGCATCAGCGCAATACGAGCGTCGTTCGTCATGAGTTTCCGTCTTTAGAATGTTGAGCGGCAACAAGGCTGCCGCCGCCTAACTCCGCGCCCAACAAGTCGTTGGGCATCACTAAAATTAAGGATGTCCTATCGTGGAGGACTGGACGCAAGTCCCGGTGGCTCTTGGCGTGCCCGCAGCGTTCGCAGTGCCGCAACTACTGCTCGCCCGCGCTGCATGTCGGAAGGCTCCACACGCATAGCGTTTGTGGATTGGGGGCTACACCGTAACGCCGACTTCATGCACAGCCTGCAGGTGACTGTGGCGCCGACATGCCTAGCCTCACCTCCGAGCAGATCGTCGCGATCGACTCCATGTTCTTCGCCGGCCTGGCCGGCCTGGCCGCCCTGCTCCCCACCTTCGGTGCTCTCCGCTTTTGGCGGGACACCCTCGACAGGTAGAACGAGGGGGAGCTGGAGGAGGAGAATCGGCGGTCGCGGCGGCAGCTCGCCGACGCTCGCGCCTTCATCAGCGAGGTAGCCCTGCGCGGGCCTACCTGTTGGTCGGTCGCTGGAGGAGCTGATGTAGGAGAGCATTCGTCTCCTTCTGCGCCTTCACCATCTCGGCCATGTGGTGGACCAACTCAGCGAGCATGGTTTCGGCCGTCCGGCCGCCAAACTGGGACATGCACAGGCTCCAAGCATCAACGGGGCCGTAAGTCTCCTCCGAGATCATGGTTGCTGCAATGCACCATGGAGCGTGTCGCAGCTTCCGGAGATCCGCGCCCGGCGGCACCCGGGCACCCCTGAAAATCTGGAGACCACCATGGACACCATCGTGTCTTCGGTCGCGCGCGCCCTGCTGCAGGTCGTCGCGGGATCCATGATCGCGCGCGGCTGGCTGACGGCCGACGACGCCAATCTGTTGATCGGCGCCCTGGTGACGCTGATCGCCCTCGTCTGGTCCATCCTCGCCAAGCGCCGCGCCGCTCAGGTGGCCGACGCGCAGGTGCAGGCGGCCCAGGCTTCCATCCCGCCGCAGGTCACCCGCGCGCTGGATCAGACCGCCCTGGCGACGGAGGCGGTGCGGGAGACGGCCGCGACCGTGAAGGGGATGGCAGACACGCTGCGGAACGCGGTGGAGCCGTCCGGGCTTGGGGAGCGCGGGGCGTGAGCGGGGCAGGGAACGTCGGCCACGGGCACGTCACGCCCCGACCGGATGGTGTGAAGGCGCGCTGTGGCGGGCCGGCGATGTGCTCGGTGTGCGCCGCTGAACTGGCTGCGAAGATGCAGATGGGGACGGCTGCTCAGCCCGATCCCCGCCTGCCGCTAACGCAGACCACTCCGTTCCTGCCGGCCTCCTCACCTCCATGCCCGCCCGACTTCTGGGACCGCGTGGCGCGCGAGGTGGCGCGGCTGATGATGGAGCGGCAGGGCGTGGATCTGCTGCGGTCCCCTGTGGCCATGGCGGCGGGGGTGTCGCCATGACCTTCTGGTCCTCGCTCATAAACCTGTTCAACCGCCAGCCGGGCGAGACGGGGGCGGTGTTGGGGGTTCCGGCCGCCAACAAGACCGCGCCGGATGTCAACCAAATCGGCCGAAACGTAAACTCGCAACCCGCCAAAAGCCCGGTTTCGAGCGCCGATGTAAACCCGCCCCCCATCCCCGTCCTCACCGCCGCCGAGACGCCGATGCAGCCGGTGCCGGGGCTATACACCCCCGGTCAGGCCGCGACGGACCCGCTCATCACCTCGCCCGTCCTGCGCGCCCTGGGCTGGACCGATCCGGTGGGCTACGCGCCGGCCATGGATGCAGCCTGTGCGCGCTACGGCATCACGGGGCGGCAGCGCATGGCGTGCTTCCTCGCGCAGGTTGGGCACGAAAGCCTGAAGGGGTTCTACACGAAGGAGGTGTGGGGCCCGACCAAGGCGCAGGCCGGCTACGAGGGGCGCATCGACCTCGGCAACACCCAGCCCGGTGACGGCTCGCGCTTCCGGGGCCGGGGGCTCATCCAGGTCACTGGACGGGCCAACTACACCAAGGCCGCGAAGGCGCTAGGCAAGACCCTGGACGAGCTGCCCGCGTGGCTGGAGGGGCGAGAGGGTGCCGTCACCTCGGCCGCTTGGTGGTGGGAGCAGGCCGGGTGCAATGCCCTGGCGGACAAGGCCACCTCGCGCATCGCCTTCGACAGCCTCACCCGGCGCATCAACGGCGGGCTGAACGGCGGCGAGGAGCGGTGGAAGCTGTATCAGGCGGCGTTGAAAGCGCTGGGCTGAATAGGATCTGTATATTCTCGGCACGATTTGCAGAGGCCACTATGACCCGCATCCCCACGATTTCTGGCGACGAGCGCGACGCCTTCACCCGCGTCTCCCGCCGGCTACTCTACTGGCGCCCCGGCGAGCTGCGGCGGATCAAGCGCGGCTACTGGAAGCGGTTCAGGAAGGCTGGGAAGGCGCTGGAAATGGCGGGCGACAGGTAAACATCACCCCTGTATTTATAACCGAAATTATAACTGGAGGCCGCCATGGCCCACCACAAGCGCGGCCGGGCGCGAAACCGGCGGGCCTGCTGCAAGATGTGCAAGGGCTGGAAGGTCAACGGCCACGGCAAGGATCGCGTGGAGGCGGAGGCTATCGGCAGCTTCCGGCGTCGGCTGGGCGCGCGTCTCGACATGCGGGAGGCGATGCGCTGCGCGTAGGCGCTGGAAATGGCCGCCACCAGGGGCTAAATTCGTTCCGCTGCGGCGGCACGGATGGACGTGCGACTGAGTAGGACTGTAGGGGCGGGGCCACGTCTTCGTTGGGCAGTCCAGCCGGTATCAAGCCCGGCACGCAGCATACTCCCCCGGGTAGGTCCGTACCTCGGTACGAGCTGATGACCCGATGGGACCGAAACGGCCGGCCGGGACCTCCCGCGCCGGCCGTTTTGCTGTTCAGGGCTCACCTCACATCGACCCGCACGAAGTCGCGGATCGCTTCCCAGACCCGACGCCACCAAGGGCGACGATCCTCCGGGTCCGGCGGCTCGGGCGGCGACCGCTTCACCTCGATCTTAAAGCCCAGCTTCGGCGCTTGCGGCAGGGCGGCAGTGTCGGCGTAGGACATCGTTGAAACCTCCACTCGACAGGGCTATTTTGGTCCCGGTGGAGGGGGCCGTTGCACCGGCCCCCTCCGTTCAGACTACCAGACGAGGTGGAGGGTGATCTTGATGGTCACCTTCCCCCATTTCTTAGTCCGAAAGGTGATGGTGAAGCTCATCTTCACTGTCTCCTTACCGGGTTTCCGGCCTGGGAAGCTTGGCCGGTGAAGAGACTATGAACGCGAAACGCGTATCTGTAAACAACAATATGCGTCCTATTTGCTGTTTTTGTGTTTGCGCCGGACGCGTTACGCGGCCATTATGCGCTCATGCCGACCGTCGTCATCGCCACCAAAGACAATTCATGGTCTGAGCGTCTGCGCGGATATCGCGAGGACGCAGGGCACTCCCAGGCGTCCATGGCGGCCGAGTTAGTGGTTCCCAAGACCACCTACGCAAGCTGGGAACTCGGGATGCGCGAGCCGCGCTTCGAGATGCTGGTCCGCATCAGCCAAGTGCTGGGCGTCACGCCGAACGACATTCTTGTTGGCCCGCAGAAGGGCAGTGTCGAGGAGGCACTGCGCGAGAACGAGGAGATGCGGCGTCGCCTCAATGCAGTCCTAGAGGCGCTGACCCGCTAAATTGGGCCACGTTCCGCGCCACGCACCACCACCCAAGTTGCACCCCCGCCACACCAAGCGCGCAACGTCCACAGACTTACCCGGAAAAATACGCGTGAGGCGTCGGCCTATCATAGGTTGACCCGCCCCACCTTCCGATCGGGCATCCATCAGCCGGCAGGCGGGGCAGGGGGCTCCGGCTGCCGGCTTTTGTCGCCGCGCAGACGAGGTTGATGGAACACTGAGGGGGTCTCACCTCTGAGCGTGCAAATGGGATTGCTCCGAGGCTTTCTGAACGAACTCGGAGGCCGCCTCCTCAGCCTTCCGCAAACGATCCCGAACAAGTCTATGGGCCTCTACCTTCCGATGTCGGTTGGCCAGTGACAGCATGAATGCGTCCTGTGCCGAGAGAAGCTCCTGCACGACGCGAGCAGCATCCTGAACCGTCAGGGCGATGGTCATGACTTCATCTCGCAGATGAGGCGAAAGGCGCGGGTGCCGCGGTTCACTCGGACATAGTCACCGCCGACCTCGTCGCTGAAAGTCCAGAACACCCCATCCTCGGCGAGTTCGTGGGCGATGCGGAGGCAGGCGTTCAGCCTGTCCTTCTCGCTGGTGTAGGGCTTGTTCCCCTCCAGCTTCGGGACGCAGCGCACGAAGTCAGCGCCGATGGGCAGGTGCTTCACCCGCAGGCAGCGGAGGGCTTCGCAGGAGAGGGTCACCGCGCGGCCTCCCGAGCGCGCGCCAGACGCTCCTCGGCGAGGCGCAGGTGGCAGGCCGCGAGGGGGCTGGCGGGCTGAGCCGCGACACGGGCGCGGGCGGCGGAAACGGCAGCCTCGGCATCGGTCAGTTCGGCGCGGACACCAGCGAGATAGGCAGAAGAAGCAAAGTGGCGGTTCCACACTGCGCGCTTCTGCCCGTCCGTCATGTCGATGAACCGCATCGGTGCCTCCTGTCTGGTGGACGGAGTATCGGATATCCGCTATACGCCGTCAATAGCTGATATCCGTTATGGAGGCTCCTTTGACGGGAATTCTGATATCCGATAGGCGGGCAGGGGTGGGCCGCCCTCCGCTGAACGATCACGACAAGTCCGTCCTGCTCCGCTTCCCGCCCGGGCTGCGCGACCGGATGGATGCTGTCCTGCACGCGGGGGAAAGCCGGACATCCTTCATCCAGGCGCTGATCGTGGCCGAGGTGGAACGCCGCGAGGCCGAGAAGAAGCCGACTACCTAAACCGCCGCACCCCCGGCCCCACCAGGTCCAGCACCAGATCCGACTGCAGGAACACCCCGTCCGCCCCAACCCGCCGGATGGACACGCGCGCCGGCCGCTGGTGGCACAACTCGCACCGGAGCCGCCCGATCACTTCCTCCATCCGTGCGTCGCCGTGGTCACGGACGAGGCGGGCGAGGGGGAGCCAGCGCAGCTCGGGGCAGGTCTTGCCGGGGCAGCGGACGCCTAGGAAGCACTCGCGGTAGTTCTCCAGCGGTGATGAGAGGACGTGGTTCCGCTGCGGCTCGGGGGCGTGGTTGTGGGCCACGTCACCCCAGGTCCACCCCATTCACCCGCGCCTCGACGTTCCTCGCCCACCACTCGTCCATCGGCCCCCACAGCCACTCCCCGCGCTCGACGGATAGGGACGCAATCATGCCGGTGATCGTCTCGTCGCCGCCGGCCCCGCCCGCGGCCCGGTAGGCGGCGCGTGCTAGGTTCAGGCACTCCACCGTGTCCAGGCCGCGGCCAGCCGCATCGCGGTAGGCTTGCCCCACCGCGTGCAGGTGGTCGGCCGGCCAGGTGGAGCAAGGCGGTGGGGTGTAGAGGTGGGGGTAGGAGACGGGAGGGAGACTATCAGGCACAGGAAGACCCCGATTCGTGTGTCCCCTATTGTGCCACCCCTGTGTGCGTGTTCACTACCTGTTCGCGTTCCTCGCGTCACGAAAACGCCAGTAAACACGGGCCTTCTATAGTTCAAGTGGTCGAATCAACGGTTTGCTAAACCGTTATAGGATGTCAAGTCCTATCGTGGGTTCGAATCCCATCCCCTCCGCCATTCTCCGTTCCCGCTATATTCCCATATTTTCCCACCAGCCCTTATAATCCGGGCTGCTCTGGCGCGTTTGGTGCTCTAGCGGGCCCTCGATTTTCCCATCCCGTCCCACCCAAGCGCGCGAACGAACCGGGTAAGCGACCGGGCAACGGCATCGCCGGACCGGGTAACGGAGGGCGGGCATGCTGACGGACCGGGAAATCAAGGCGGCGCAGAAGGCGGATAAGCCCTATCGCCTGCCTGACGGTGGCGGCCTGCACCTCAAGGTCATGCCCTCCGGGTCGAAGCTCTGGCACTACCGGTACGAGATCGAGGGGCGGGAGCGGACCCTGTCGATCGGCATGTACCCGGCGGTTACCGCGAAGGCGGCGCGCGAAGCGCGGGATGAGGCGCGAAAGGCTGTGGCGCAGGGCAGGGATCCCAGCGTGCAGAAGCGCCTCGAAAGGGTCGCCGCGGTCTCGGCCGCGGGCGTGACCTTCGAAGCGGTGGCGCGCGCCTGGCACGATCACACCAAGGACCAGTGGACCGCCCGCCACGCGGCCGACGTGCTGGGCAGCCTGGAAGCGGACGTGTTCCCCACCCTCGGCAAGCTGCCGATCGGCCAGATTACGACCCCTATGGTGCTGTCGGTCCTGCGGCGCATCGAGCGCCGTCCGGCCGTGGAGACGGCGCACCGGGTGCGCCAGCGCATGTCCGCCGTCTTCGTCCACGCCATCGCCACGGGGCAGGGGAAAGACGATCCAGCGGCCGTGGTGAAGAAGGCCCTGCGCACGGTGGAGCGCGGCCGGCAGCCCTCGCTCACCACGCTGCCGGAAGTTCGGCAGATCCTCCTGGACGCCGAGGCCGAGGCGGCCCACCCCACCACCAAGCTGGCGCTTCGCCTGCTTGCCCTGACGGCCGTCCGACCTGGCGAGGTGTCAGGCGCACGCTACGATGAGATGTCCGGCCTGGACGGTCCGGAGCCGCTGTGGGTCATCCCAGCCGAGCGGATGAAGATGAAGCGGGAGCACGTCGTGCCGCTGTCCCCGGCCGCGGTGGAGGTGATCCAGGCCGTGCACCGGCTTACCGGGCGGGGGCCGCTGCTCTTCCCCAACGTGCGGCACGCCCACCGGCCGATGAGCGAGAACGCCATGGGCTATCTGCTTAACCGGGCCGGCTACCACAGTCGCCACGTCCCGCACGGCTGGCGCTCCTCCTTCTCCACCATCATGAATGGGCGGTACCGGGACGAGCACGACCGGAAGGTCATCGACCTGATGCTGGCCCATGTGTCGAAGGACAAGGTGGAAGCTGCCTACAACCGAGCGCTGCATATGGAGCGGCGGCGAGAGATCGCCTGCGAGTGGGCCGGCCTGCTGATGGCAGGCATGGCGCCGGCGGCGACCCTCCTGGAAGGGCCGCGACGCCCGCTCAAGCTGCGGGATGTCGGCGCGGCCGGCCTCGACGGCGGTGAGGCGGCTCCTCCTCAGCGACGGGCGCGGCGGGCGGCGTAGAGCCGTCCTCGGCGGGCCGATCGGCCTTCCAGGCCGCGATGACGGAGCTGGGCCAGCGGACAACTCCGCCACCGAGCTGGCGAGGCGCCGGGAAGGTGGCCGCCGCGATTCGTCGGTAGATCGCGGAGCGGCTTAGGCCGACCTCGCGCTCCACCTCCCGCAGCTTGAGCCATGGATCCGACATGGCGGCCAAGCCGGATGGCAGCAGGTCCGCCGGGTAGGTGCTCCCATCAGGCATCCGTGCCCTCCTTCTCCGCCAGCGCCGCGCGCAGGCTCAGCCCGTCCTCGGTGGCGGACCACCTCTCGGCCGTCTTCACCGCCAGGCGCATGGCCTGCAGCCGCTTCAGGTTCTCCAGCAGCGGCCGCCACTCGCCCGCCACCGCATCCAGGCGGCTGCGCTGTCCGCCATCGGCCGGCAGCCAGAGGAGCGTCCGCCGGTCCTTGGGGCTGAGCGCCTTCAACAGCCGCTCCGCGTCGCCGGCGTCCCCGGCCGGGCTCAGCTCCACGAAGGAGACCACGCGCCGCACCCGCAGCGCGGCCAGCAGGCGATCGCTGAAGGGCTTCTTCCCGCCGCGCACCTCGGACACGTAGGTAGGCGGCAGGCCGGCGGCCCGGGACCAGATTTCCTGGGAGCCCGCGGCGGCGATGGCGGCGTTCAGGCGGGCGTAGAGGTCCGCCTCGCGAAGATCACTCCCCATAGAGGGCCTGCCGGATGCGATCGTCGCGGGTGGGGGTGGTCGGCTCCATGTCAGGGGTTCTCCGTGTGGCCGATAGGGATGTCAGTCACGGACCAGCCCTGGGCGCGGCAGAGCTTGTCAATCGCGGATTGGATGTCGCGCGTGCTGAGTGCGGCGGCGAAGGTGCTGTTGCACAAGCGGTGCGCCGCCTCGCGTGCCAGCGCGTCCTTGGCCCGCATCCGCTGCCCTTGCTGGAGGGTGAAGCCCCCGTAGGTGCTCGTGTCGAAGTCGCTAACACTGGCGATCACGCGTCTGCTGTCGTCCAGCAGGACAAGAAGAACGCCCTTCGGAGTATCGCTCATCTACCCCTCCTCCCCGCGGACCTGGGCGGCGCGTGCGCGAAGGGACGCGGCGGTTAGGGCGAGGGCGGGGGTGGCGGCTGTGGTGTCGGCGCCATGCCAGGGTTTCCCAATGCGAGCCCAGGGCAGCGTCGTGCTGGTCTGGCGCATGCCAAGGGTGACCGGCTCGTCTTCCGGCACCAGCGTCAGCGCGGCGTCCAGGCTGGCGGTGTAGGCGGGTGGCGACCAGTATCCGCCTTTCCTGACCACCACGTCGATTGCGCGGTCAGTCTCGAAATCCGCCCCCGTCAGCGCCTCCACACGCGCGGCGAGTTCCAGAAGCACTGCACCCTCGCTCTGCGCCGTCATGACGGGGAGCCGGGAAGGGCGGCGCGGGCGAGTAGCGTCGCGTTGATCTTGCGAAGGGCCGCCCAACACGTTTCGTAGTTTGCCTCGCCTGTCCGCAGCGTGGCCTCGATCTGCGCCTTGCGGATTAGCAGATCGTCGGTCGCCAGCTTAAGTGTCAGCAATTCACTCACCACGGCTTGGATCATGGCCGCCCCACCTCCCCATCCTCGTGCGCGACTGGGCTGGGGCGGGAGAGGGCGGTGTCGTGCTCGCGGTGCCACAGCCAATGCAGGGCCGCGCCGCCAAGTTGGAACAGCGCCTCGCGTTCCTGCCGCTCGCGCTTCTTGAGCGACTTCACATCGCCCATCATGGGCTGGCGCAGTGCACGGTAGGCGGCTGTCTTCTCCGCCAAATCGCGCGCTGCCGCATCGGGCGACCCCATATTCAGAGGCGACCCGAGACCATCCTCCACCAGCACATCAGCCCGCATCGCCGCCTCGCCCAGCGGCGGAGCGGGGGCGGTCAGGGAGGCGCCTACCGCTGCTGCTGACACGCCTCCCTGACCTGACGCGGCGCATTCACCCTGGCATGCTGATCCGAGGTTACTGGCGCCGCGCGTCTGATTCTGTGACGGAGCGGGGGTGGCGATACGCTCAGCAATCACGGCCAGGGCGGCACTTGCCAGAGCGTCGGCATATCGCTGGTCGCTATTGTCCATGCGTGCCGGCTCCTGTCCGCAACGGAGGAAGCGCGCATCGTGGATTGCTTGGCGCACCTCCACGAAGAAGGCGGGGTCCCACGCGATCTCACCATCGCTGGTGCGCTCGAACACCCCCTCGCGCGAGGGCCGAACCGGCTGGGTGGTGGGGGGCGGGGTTGTCTCGGGGGTCATACCAACTCCTCCTGCTCAGCACGGACCGTCCAGCGGGCGGGGCACTGCATGGCGTCCCAGCGGTCAGCCATGGCCCGTGGCGTGTTGCCGGGCCGGTTGTGGTTGCGGGCGATGTCGGTGCTGTCCACGCTCGCGAAGGGCCACCGATTGCCGCTGAGCTGTAGGCCACGCAGCATGTGAATTGGCGGCGTGCGGGCGAAGGTGCGGGCTATCTCGTTCCAGCACTCGTCCATGCGCCGCTCCCATGCGTCGGACAGCACGTCGGCGTATTCGGCGGTGCTGCCCATGCAGACCCGCGACCAGCCCTCGTCGCAGAGCCGCAGCAGGCGGCTGATCGGCTCGTCCAGATGCCAGACCGGGGCAGCTTGGCGCTTGCCGTGCGGCCACTCGCGCAGCAGCGCGTCCTGCTCCTGGGTGCCGGCATCGATCACGTCCGGGATGACCGCCCAGGTCGTTGGGTAGGCGAGCCACTGATCGGTCCAGGCGTAGAAGCCTGCCCAGTCGGGCTGGTAGCCGCGCTTCCATGCGCTGAAGGCTCCGTTGTCCAGCGCGACCGACTGGCCGATGCTGTGGGCCTGGCGGACCTGATCCGGGCGGGCGAACGACACAAAGAAGTGCCGTCCGGCCAGTTCGTAGAGCGCGGACAGGGGCGTGATGGGGAGGCCGTGGTGATGGATCACAGCCACCCCCTCCCACCCGGCAGCGGCAGAAACACCCCGAACACCCGGAGGCCGCGGGTCATGTCAGCGGACATTGCCGGAGGTCTCCTCGATCTCTGCGCTGGCGGGGTGCCCGGCGATCACGCGCGCGTCCTTCGCCCGCTTCGTATTCATCCAGGTGTCGAGCAGGGCGCCGAACTCCGGCGTGCGCCGCAGCTGGATGAGGCGCCGGACCAGCGGCGATTCCTTGAGGGCCTGCACCGCCAGGAAGAGCTGGTGGGCCTCGCGCTCCACCCGGGCGTTCAGCTCCCGGTGAGGCTCATCGAGCAGCGGCCCGCCATAGGCCCAGCCGTTGGTCGAGACCTGCCGGGGGTAGAGCACCGTCTGCCTGCCCTCGATCCACCAGTAGCCGCCATCGGGCGAGATCTGGTCGATGCTCCAGCGGGCCGCCAGCGGCTGGCCGAACTCGGTGATGATCTTGTGGGCGAAGGCGCCCCGGTGCTCGGCCGGGACTTTGCCGTCCCAGCGGATGACCTCCGGCACGTCCGGGGCGCGCTTCGGTACCGGGAGACGCGGCACCGGCGGGCGGGCGTTGCCGATCATGGGGTGTCCTCCGGCGGGGGTACGTGCAGGCGGAAGGCCTCGGCGCGGGCGGCGTCGCAGCGCTCCCAGTGGGTCTGGTCGGCGAGCTGGCGGAGGGCGTCCATGGACCGCACGGCCCGGTCCATGGTGAGGAGGACCTGCTGGGCGTTCGTGCAGCGCTCGTAGGCGGCCACGATCTCGTCCGCACGGGTCTCCGCGTTGCTCTTGATCCGCGGCGCGGTAGCGGTGGCGCTCATAGGGCACCCCGCAGCAGCGCGCGCAGGATCACCTGCAGGTTGAGGAACACCTCCGCGAAGAGGAGCGGCGCCGCGATGGTGCCGGCGAAGGCGCCCAGCCAGGCCAGGGTCTCGCGGCCCCTCATTCCCCGCACCCCTGCCCGAGTTCACCCTTTCGCCCGTCGCGGGCCGCGGTGAAGACCTGCCAGGGCACCCAACCCTTCGGGCAGGCGAAGCCCCAGTCCCGCACGCGCGGGCCGGTGATGAAGAGCGTCCAAACCGGGCGCTCGCTCTGGGCGGTCCCCAGCAGCTGCACGCGGTGGAGCGCCTCGGGACGCCGGGAGTAGAGGGCCCACGGCTTGCGCAGGAACACGCCGTCAGGGGTGTGCTCGAGGTAGCTCCCCTCCAGCAGCAGGGAGACGTTCCACCAGGGGTGGTCGTGCAGCGCCCGATCGTCGTCGGACCGCAGGAAGTGGTGCAGGTAGACGTTGAAGAAGCGGTTGCGCGGGATCACCCACCAGCGCCGCAGGTAGGGCTGCTCCTCACCCCCGATGACGAAGTCGGGCGGCCGGCGATCGGCGACGCGCCGGCGGAGCGCGGAGAGGATGCGGCTCATGCCACCCGCTCCCCGCCCTGGGCCCCAGCCATCTCGCGCGCCCGGGGCTGATCCGGGTGCGGCGTGGCGAGCGCCTCGGCGTCGAACAGCGCCGGGATGGCGGCGGCCTGGTCCTCGGCGGTGAGGTAGGCCACCGCGTCGCGCCAGTACCGCGCAGACAGCTCCGTTCCGAGGCCTCTCCGCCCGGCCTGCACCGCCAGCAGCGGCACCGTCCCGATGCCGGCGAAGGGGTCGAAGACCGTCTCCCCCGGCATAGAGAACTGGTTGATGACCCGCTCCACGATGTCGAACTGCAGCGGGCAGAGGTGCATCTCGGCGCCGCGCTGGTACTGCGCCGCGTTCAGGGTCCGCATGCGCGTGACGTCGGTCCAGACGTCAGGGTGCACGGAGTGGGGCGGCCAGAGCATGAAGGTGCTGGGCAGCCGCTCCATTTCGTCCAGGCGCTCGGACAGGTCCAGGTGCTCGCGGAAGTCATAGACCCGGTCGCCGGTGAGCCTCGCCTCCCACCACTTGTAGAGCTGCTCGTGCGGCAGGTTCCGCAGCTCGTCGCTGGAGAGGAGCCGGTTCCCCGAGGACCTGGCATAGCCGTGCGCGTCCAGCTGCCAGCCGGCGCGGCTGTAGCCGGTACCGGGCACCGGGTGCTTCCAGTTGTCCTCCTTGTCGAAGGGCCGGACTACGCCCTCGCTGTCGGTGCAGTGGGGCTTGGCCTTCACCACCGGCACGTCCGCATAGCCGCGGCTGGGGTCGCTGGGCGGCTTGCGGAACAGGAGGAGGTATTCCGGCACCCCGCAGCCCATCCGGGTCCCGTCCTTGCACTGCTCCGACCAGCCCAGGCGATAGGTCTGGTTGTTCTCCCGGACCACGTCGGTGGTGATCGTCTTCATGCCGAGGAAGGCGAAGCCGTGGCGCTGGTAGTGGAAGATCGCCTCGGCGTGGAATGGGCTCAGGGTCTGGAACCCGAGCCCGGTCAGCCCGCCCGGGACAATCCGGTCCTTGACGTGAATCGCCGCGACCCGCCCGGGGCGCAGGACCCGCAGCAGCTGGGCGGAGAGGAAGTCCATCTGCCGCCAGAAATGGCCGTTGTCGTCGGTGTGGCCGAAGTCGTTGAAGGTGGGCGTGTATTCGTACTGGGTGGCGAAGGGGATGCTGGTGACGATCAGGTCCACGGTGTTCTCGGCCATGGCGGCCGTCTCCAGCACGCAGTCGTTGTTGATCAGCCGCCAGGCCTCGCCCTTCGCCTCCTGCCGCCTCACGCCCATGGATCGCTGCAGGGTCTCGCGCTGGATGTTGCTGGCCAGGCCGTAGCGGCGGACGATCTCGCGCATGCGCCCGACCATCTCGACGTGCCGAGCCCACTTCGCTTCCAGGTTCCGCCGGATGTCGCGCTCTGCCTCCGTGTAGATCAGGTCGATCCGCACGTCGTGCTCCTGCCCGAAGCGCACGATCCGGTGGTAGGCCTGGATGAAGTCGTGGAATTTATGGCCGATGCCCAGGAAGATCGCGTGGGCGCAGTGGCGCTGGAAGTTGCAGCCGGTGCCGGCGATGGAGGGCTTCGCCGCCAGCTCCGGGATCTTCCCGTCCGAGAACGCGATCACCGCGGCCTCGCGCTCGTCCAGGTCCTGGGAGCCATAGATGGAGGTGCTCTCCGGCGCCGCGGCCTCGATGGCGCGCCGCTCGTCCTCCAGGTCGTGCCAGAGGATCCGGTGCGCCCCCGGGTCCAGGGCCCGCAGCTCGGTCATCTTCTCGATCCGGGCCGGCAGGCTGGACCGCTTCTCGGACGCCGCCTCGCTGACGCCGATCGACGCCTCCCGGAACATCCTCAGCTGCCCGTCGCGCTCGGCGCCGGCCTCGCCGTGGTCGGTCTGCACCTCGTGCCAGTGCACCTCCACCGGCGGCAGCTCGTAGCCGGCGTTGTCGTAGCCCAGGTCCGCAGGTTCGGTGATGAACACCGCCCAGGTCGAGACCCACTCCCAGAACTCGGCCTCCTTGTGCGGGTGCAGGGTCAGCTTGTCGGCGTTGCTGCTGTCGCGCTTGAAGAACCGGGTCTTCGCCTCGGCCACCTCCATAACGGCCAGGAAGGCGGCATAGGCCAGCAGCTCGATGTAGTCGTTCGGGCTGGGCGTCGCGGTGGCGACGAGGCGGTACTGGGTGACCGCGAACTGCGCCATCAGCTCCCGGAAGGTCTTGCTGCCGCCGAAGCCGCGCAGGATGGCGGCCTCGTCCAGGCTGATCGCGGCGAAGAGCGCCGGGTCCAGCTTGCCCTCCCGCACGCTCTCGTAGTTGGTCAGGTAGATCCCGGGCTCGTCCACCTCCGCGCTGGACCGGACGAATCTCACGGGGATGCCGAGCATCCCGGCGTCGCGGATCAGCTCCTGACGGGTGCCCAGAGGCAGGACGATCAGCCCGCGCGCCGCGGGGCCAACCGCGGCGAGCACCAGGCGCAGCCACTCCAGCTGCATGACGCTCTTGCCCAGGCCGAAGCTGGCGAAGATGGCGGCCCGGCCCTTGCGGACCGCCCAGCCGGTGATGTCGCCCTGGTGGGGCTTGAGGATCGGGTTCAGCGCCTCGGCCGAGATCTCGATGCCCTGGTCCTCGGCCTTCACCACCTTCGCGGCGAGGAAGGAGAGGTAGGCGTCGGTGGACAGGTCCTCCGCGGCGAAGGACTGCGCGGCCGAGACGACGGGGAAGGGGTATCCTGGGCTGTGCATGGGCTAGACCCTCATCGGCATGAGCACGGCGATGCCGCGCGGGAAATCGATGCGCATCGGGGCGGAGCCGTCCTCGATGCTGGCGGTGAAGCCCTCGGGCAGGATCTTCGCGAGGGCAGCGAGGTATCGGCACTGGAACCCAATCTCGCGGTCCCGGCCCTCCCAGCTCGCCACATCCTCCGGCAGGTCCACCTGCGCGCTGCCGAAGTCAGGACTTGCGGCGGTGATGACGATCGACCCCTTCATTCCGCTGAACTTCACCGGGCGGGAGCGCTCGGTGCTGATGGCGGCCGCGGTCTCCACCGCCTCGCGGAAGGCGCGAGGCTGATGGATGATCATCTTCCCGGTGGCGACGGCCTCTCGTGGGATCACTCGCCGGTAGTCGGGAAAGGTGCCGTCGATCAGCTTCGTCTCGATCGTCAGCGTGCCCACCCGGAACACCATCCGGGTGTCCGAAGCCTCCACCTGCACGTCGCCGGTGGCGCGGGCCTCCAGCGCCGCGCGCAGGCGGGTGACGGCCTTCCGGGGCACGATGATGCCCGGCAGGGTCTCCGCACCCTGTGGCAGCGGCTCGTCCACCTTCATGAGGCGGTGGCCATCGGTCGCCACCGCGGTGAGCCAGGGGCCGCCCGCGTCCAGGTTCCGCTCCAGGAAGATCCCGTTGAGGTAGTAGCGGGTCTCCTCCGTCGAGATCGCGTGCGCCGGCAGCGTCACCAGCCGCCGCAGCGAGGCGACCGGGATGGCGAACTTGGCGGTCATTTTCGCCTCGACCATCCGCGGCCAGTCCGCGGCCGGGAGGGCGATCAGGCGGGCCCGCAGGCCGGGCGCCTTCACCAGCAGCGCGCCGAGGTCCGGCTCCGGCTCCAGGTCCACCTCCACGGCCTCCGGCAGCCGGGCCAGGAGGGCGGCGAGGGTCAGCGCCGGGGCCGTCACCTGGGCGAGGTCACCGACCCCCGGGGCGGTGGCGGTGATGCACATCTCCATGTCCGTGCCGCGCACCGTCAGCGTGCCGCGCTCGGAGCGCAGCAGCAGGTTGGCGAGGATGGGGATGGTGTTCCGCCGCTCGGTCACAGCCGCCGCGGCGCGCACGGCGGCGCGGAGGTGGCCGGCGAGTACCCGGGCGCCGCGCGGTGGCGGGCTGGAGGCATGCACCTCCCCCGGCGCCATGCCCTCGGCATGGATCGACCCATCAGGCATGCGCCTGGGCTCCTTCGGTGATGGTGGAGGCGATGGCGGGGGCGAAGAGGATCGCCTCCCCGCGGAGGACGTTCTCGCGGGGCGTCACCGGCTCGACGTGGCCGGGATTGCAGCAGCGGCGCCACCGGCAGAGGTGATCCAGGATCAGGCCGGTGGGGATCGCGCCCACCAACTCCTCGTAGACGGCGCGGTGGGCCACCGGCTCCGCGCCGCCATGCCAGGCGCGCCCGTAGCCGTTCCGGTTGGTCCGGCCTGTCCACATCCAGCAGGGCGAGCCCAGCCGCGGGTGCACCTCCTCGCAGACGAGGATCCGCCGGCGCAGGTTGTCCGGCAGCGCGTCCGTGCCGAGCGCCGTCATGCCGGGGCAGGCGAGGGGGATGAGGGCGGCGATCTTCACCGGCCCTTCTCCCGCAGCACCAGGCCGTGGGCGGCGAGGCGGTTCAGGAACAGCGCCACCGCGCCCTGCTGATCGGCGTAGGGCAGGACGCCGCCGCGTATCTTGGCGAAGTCGGACAGCGCGGCGCCGAACTGCATGCGCCCCTGGTCGGAAAGCGGCTGGGTGGCACCCACCGTCTCCGCGATCGCGGCGAGCGTGGCGGCAGGGTCACGGCCCGGGCGCGTGGCGGCCATGGCGATGGACTCCAGAGTCTCAATGGGGGAGGGGACCGGCTCTCTGCGCACGGCCGCGGCAAGGGCGAAGCCGATCCAGAAGGTGGCCGATAGGCCAGCGATGAGCGCCGCGCCGCGGGGCCAGGGCCAGGGCCCGCACATCACGCGGCGTCTCGCACGGCGGCCGGACGGGCGGGGCGGTGCAGCTCGAGGCGCCAGAAGCTGCCGCGCTCCTCGAAGATCGGGGCGGCACCGGCGGAGGCCCGGGCGACATCCTCGGCGGTCAGGCTGCGGCGCCAATCGCGCGCACTGCCGAAGGCGATCGAGCCCTGCTCGCGCCCGCTGATGGCGGTGGCGCGGAGTGTGGGCCCATGAGGTTGGGATGTAGGCTGAGGAAGCATGCCCGGCTCCGTAGTTGCCTGCTCAGTTATGCTGAGCAACGGCAGGAGCGCAAGCAGAAAGTTAAGCGACGCTGAGCAGACTTTCGGCTCAGGCCGGGTCTAGTCTGGAAAGGGAAAAGACCATGGACCTAGAAAACCCTTGGCGTTCTCTTTTCGTTCCTCCCACAATGCAAGGAACAGGGCCGAGTCTCGGGGGTGGTTTTGGCAGAAGGGGAGCTAGCGAGGACGGGTAAGCTAGTTGCGTTCCCGCGCAGGCTCCGGCTCGTTCACATCACGCTCACTGACGGGCCCGGCGTTCTTCAGCATCCGACGAAAGAGCGTCCGCTCCGGGGGCGTAAGCCGCCGGTAGTCCGTGAGCAACGCGAGCTCTTCGGGGTCCTGGACAACATGGCCGTGGTACGGAGCGCCAGGCGCGAAGAACGATTGAGCCGAGATGCCGAACACGTTGCAGAGGTCGATAAGGTTGGCCGGGCTGGGCTTCGTGGACCCGAGTTCCCATTGAGCGACCGCGCTGGGTGAGACGCCGAGGGTCTTGGCCAGCAGCCGCTGGGTCCAACCCTTCTTTGTCCTTTCTGTCCTAACGAAGTCGCTCAGTTCCATCCTGTGAAGGTGCCAGGATGGATGCTCAGTCACACTGAACAATCCTCTTGAGATGGTTTGCTCAGTTGCGCTAAGCATGGGCCATGTCCGGCATGACCCTCCTGAGATCGAAACGCGGCCTCATGGCGAGGGTCGCCTCGCGCCTCGGCCTGAGCAGGGCCGCCGTCGCCATGTGGCGAGAGGTGCCGAGCAAGCACCTGCAGGCAGTGGCGGACGAGACCGGCATACCTGCCGCGGATCTTCGTCCGGACCTGGCTGCCGCGTTCGGCGCTGCCGCGAAGGAGCCGGCCTGATGTCGGCACCCGCTCAGTCCTACCAGGCCCCACTTCGGGCTTACCTTCGCTCGGCAGTGAAGGCCGAGTGGCCCCAGCACCTTCGTCTGCATCGTCTCCCGGTGGAGGACGTCGCGCGGAACGCCGCGATCCTGGACGCCTGGGCCAGCGAGATGCAGCCCACCGCCGGCGAGATCGCCGCCAGCATGTCCGTCACGCGCAACGCCGTCCTCGCCGTAGTGCGTCGCGCCCGCCTGCGTGGCGATGCGCGCGCCGTGCGCCGTCTGCCGCGTCCCGCCGTCCGGTCCGCAGCCATGGAGCCCGCGTAGATGAGCCACGCCAGCTTCACGCCCGCCGGGCGCCTCGAGGGCGGCCAGCGCGCGCTGCTCCGCAATGCTCCGGCCATGCCCGCCCTGGCCCGCACAGTCGCCGGCGCCACCGCCGCGCGGGTCTGCCAGTGGATCGATGGCGACCCGAAGCGCGACGCCCGGAAGTGCGGCGCGCCGGCGGTGCCCGCCTGCTCCTGGTGCGAGGCGCATCGCCGCCGGGCCTTCACCACGGACATGCGCGCCGAGCAGCAGGAGGACGCCTGAATGACCGCCGCTGAGTACGGCCGTCCCGATCGCTGGCCCGACGCCATGGATCGCCTGATGGAGCAGATCGGCCTGCCTGCGCCCGGCACGGCAATGATGCCGCCGGCCTCCTGTCGCGCCGCCGGCGCGGTGCCTGTCTCGATGGGGTCCCATGCCGAGACCCTGCCCTGCGGCTCCACCCCCGTCATCCGGAACCCTTCCGCATGAGCGACCGCCCGCTCTCCGACCTCGAGAAGAAGCTGAAGCACCTCAGCCGCGGCCTTATCGCGGACGCCGGCGGCGTGGAGGCCTCGGCCTCCTGCCACGGGATCCGCGTGGGGAAGACGCAGTTCGGCGCCTACCAGAACCTGAACCACGACCAGTTCATGCCGCTGGACGTGCTGATTTGCCTGACCGAAGCGACCGGCAACCCGCAGCTGCTGGAGGAGGTCGCACGGCGCTGCGGGTACCGGATTGAGCGTCTCTCCGCCGTGGCGAGCGGCGAGGCAATGCAGCACGTGGCCGCGGTGGCGAAAGAGGCTGCCGAGGTCGTGCAGGCCGCCGCGCTCGGACTGGCTGACGGTCACCTGTGCGCACAGGACAGCGCGCGCCTCGAGGCCGAGATGCTGGACGTGCAGCGGGTCGCGGGCGAGGGGGCTGCGGCCATCCGTGCTGCGCGCCTGGCTGCTGGAACCGCCGCCTGATGGAGCGCATGTCCGCCGCTGATCTGCTTCGCCTTCAGGCGAAGGTCGGGACGGTCTCGCGCATGCAGGCCCGCGGCCGTCTGCCGGCCGGCGAGATGAACAAGACCGAGGCCTCGTACGCCCAGCACCTCGAGCTGCAGCGCATCGCGGGCGAGGTCCTGTGGTGGTCGTTCGAGGGCATCAAGCTGCGTCTGGCGAACGATTGCCACCTCTCGGTGGACTTCGCCGTCCTGCCTGCCTCCGGCGTGCTGGAGATGCGGGACGTGAAGGGTGCGCGGCCAATCATCACCGATGACGCCAAGGTCAAGATGAAGGTGGCGGCGCGCGCCTTCCCCTTCGTCTTCAAGATCGTCCTGCCCCGATCGCAACGCGATGGCGGCGGCTGGGAAGAGGAGACAGTGGCGCCATGAGCCAGGCCCCACCCGACCCCATGACGCCGGCAGAATGCGATCTGCGCGGCTTGCCCTTCATGCCTCTCGACGTGGTGCGTCTCGGCGATAGCGACCTCGTGGCGCTGTCCACGGGGGAGGAGTTCAAAGCTGCTGTCATGCTGTGGTGCAAAGCATGGCTGCAGGTGCCGGCGGCGAGTTTACCTGATGATCCGCGGATCCTCGCCCATCTGTCCGGTGCCGGCACGCGCTGGGCCAAGGTGAGAGAGGTCGCACTACGCGGCTGGGTCAGGTGTAGCGACGGACGCCTCTACCATCCCGTCATCGCCGAAAAGGCGCGTGAGGCGTGGTCCTTCCGGGTTCTCCAGCGGGAACGCAGCAAGCGTGCCAATGAGAAGCGCTGGGGATCGCGTGGGGATGCGGCGACCCATGCCGACGGGATGCCCGGAGCATCCCCGAAGCCTCCCCAGCAGGCTCCTGCGGGGATCGCCGGAGCATCCCCGAACGATCCCCATGGGGATGCCCGGGGCGATCCCAAGGGACAGGGACAGGGACAGGGACAAAGCACCTCACTTCGTTCGGCGAGCCCGGCGCGCGGCACGCGCCTCCCGACGGACTGGCAGCCCGGCGACGCGGATCGCGCTTTCGCCCGAAGCCTCGGCCTCGACCCCGACGCGGTGGCGGAGGAGTTCCGCGACTTCTGGTGCGCCCTGCCGGGCTCCAAGGCCCTGAAGCTCGACTGGTCCGCGACCTTCCACAATCGCTGCCGTGAGGTGGCGGGCCGGCGCCGCGGCGGCGCTCCGATCGGCTCCGGATCCCCGGCGGGTGCCGGCAAGCGCAACCCGCTGGACTGGATGAACCAGCCCGGCGCTTTCGAGGAGGTGGTCAACGCATGAACGATCTCGCGCCCATCCAGTCCGGCGCCCTGTCGATCGCGACGGCCACCACCACCGAGCTGCGCGAGCCGCTCATGAGCCGGGACTTGGCGCTGGATGTGGCCCGGCTCTCCGACACCGACCGAGAGGCCCGTGCCCTCCGGCACTTCGACCCGCGCAGTGTCAGCCCCGCCCAGCGGGAGGAGGCCGAGTGGGCAGCCGAGCAGTTCCGCGCGCTCCTCGCCCCTGTCACCCGGGCGCAGCTCGCCGCCTGGCTGGGCTCCGTGAATGCGGGCTGCCGGAACCCGCAGGACCGGGACGCCTTCACGGTGCGCCTCAACGCCATCGCCCAGGACTGCGGGCACCTGCCGGCCGGGTGCTTCACCACTGAGAGCCGCCGAGCGCTCTATGGGGAGACGCGGTTCTTCCCGGCCGCCGGCGACGTGCTGGCCGTGCTGGAGCCGATCGAGCAGCGGCTCCGGGGAAAGATCGCCGCGCTGGACCGGATCGCTGCGCCGGTGGCGCTGGCGGCCGAGCAGCCCGCCGGCCGAACGCCGCGCTCCCAGGGCGAGATCGACGCGGTGGCGGCAACGCTGACCCAGTGGCGCAAGGACATGGCGGCGCAGCGCCAAGAGCTGGAGGCGGGATCGGAAGGGCGGCCAGTGTCGCCTCGTTATGTCGCGCCGGCCCTGCTCGCCATCGAGTATCGCAAGACGGTGGCGGCGGGTGGCCCGATGGCAGCTGCGGCTGCGCTGCGCCTGCAGGCACTGGAAAAGCGGAACGGCCTGGGGACGCCCGGTCGATGAAGGAGATGTTCGCCCTCCTCCTCTTCATCGTCGCAATGACCGTGGTGTTCGAGCCGGAGAAGGCAGGCCAGTGGTACCGGTCTGTACAGGACGGCTTCGCCCCTTCCTGCTCGGAGCCCCGCCCATGACCACCAAAACGGACCTACCCCGCGAGAGCTACGAGGCCCGCGCGTTCCTCTACCGCGTTCAGCGGGACAGCGTGCGCCGGGAGTACGAACGGCTGGCCGACGCCGCTGTGAACCTGCTGGCGCTGCTGAAGGCTGAAGCCTTTCTCGGCAAGCGCGAGTGGGGCGACGAGATGCGGGCAATGGAAAAGGCGCTCACCGAGCCGCCGGAGGCGCGGGTATGATCATCCTTCGCTACGTCCTGTGGCCCCGGATCAACATCCTCGACTGCGCGGCCATGGGCCTGCTGCTCGGTCTTATGCGTGACGGCGGCAGTTCGCTGTGGTGGTCGCTAGCCGTCCTGCCTTGGTGCTTCCTCAGCGTCCTGGCGGAACGGTCTCTGTTCGGGATGACCCGTCCATGACCCAGAAGGTGTTCGACAGGTACGTCACCGGTATGGGTGACGAGGTCTTCGTCCCAAGAGAGCCGACCGAAATCTGGGAAGCCACGCCAAATCTGCGCTGGAAAGGAGGGGTTCTGGAGCAGGCGTTCGTCGTCCGCATGGGGTGGAGCCAGCAACGGGTGGAGTGGCGCCCGATACCGATCGCTCCGGACGACGAGGCTGAACGGGGATCCGAGGAGACCAAGCGGTGAGCTTCCTTGGATCACACATCGAGATTCAGGAGCCGCGTGCGTCGCGCCGGAGCGGGAAGGCGCGGACGCAGCAGGAGCCAGTGTTCCCGCCCGCCACCGTCGAGCACCGCCGCAAGATCCTGCCTGACCCATTCGAGGAGGAGGCGGACCGGATTGGCCAGTATGGGCGCCTCCAGCGGATGTTCATGATCGCCGGCGGCTATTGGGAGCGGGAGAACGCCATCGCCCGGGCGCAGCGTGCGGCCGCGGCCATGGAGCAGGCGCGCCGCGCTGCTGCCGGCGACTTCCGGCCCGAGGCGGTGGCGGACCGAGGAGCGCAGGGACCGGCCATGCTGGCGCGGCAGCCCAAGGTAGAGGAGAGGCTGGTGGACGTGCTCGATGATCCCGACGCGCCGTGCCTTGAGCGGGTTGCGGTGGTGGTGGTGCCCGACGGAGTGCTGGACCACTACGTCCGGGCGGGCATCCTCAGCGGTCGGAGGCTGGAGGCGATGCAGAAGATGGCCTGGATCTATGCGCACGCTGGCATCGCACCGGGCACCGGCCGGTCGTTCGGAGGCCGCGCCCATGGCGAGATGACCGACACGCAGGCGAGGGCCTGGGCGGACTTCTGCCACGCCTCCGACCATCTATCGCAGGGCGTCCGCCCGGTGGTGGAGGACGTGGCGCGTGACCGATTCCCGGGTGGCCTCAATGCGGTGGAGAAGCTGCGGAACGGCGCGGCCGAGCTGGCCGACTATTGGCGGCTCGACCCTGACAAAAAGCCTTGACGGGCGCGGGCCTAAAACTTACCTATTCTCGCAACACCATTCGTGCGTCCAGCGCCCCGCAGGCAGTTTGCCGAGCGGGGCTTTTCATTTCCGTCGATCTTCGCTTCGAGGTGAAGGTGCAATGCCGAGCCGAAGCGGCCCACTCCGATCGTGACACGGGCAGCCTGCCGGCGCGCCAGTGGCAGGATCGGTGACACCAGCGGCGACCTATTTTTCAGTTGCTCCGGCGCGGTTATTCAGAGGTGGGACCGTATAGTCGAGCCAGCGGCCGACAAACGACAGTCTGCACGTGTAGATTAAAATCCCGAGGGCATCCCTAACGTCTACGATGAACTCGCGCCTGTGCCCGTCCGGGAGAGCCCGGTTCGACATATCGCCCAACCTAGTTTGGGCGCTTAGACGCGCCGCTTCGCGGCTATCGAGCTCGGATCCGTATTCATCTCTGTGGTGCTCCACTCCGTCGAATGCGTCGAAGAAGTACTTCGCCATGCTGGTGGGAGTGTCCCTGGCCTCACGACAATTCGAGCGGCTCGATAGCTTGCGCTTGAGCCATTGCATCAACGTCATCAAATGTGAGTGCAATGATCAAGCCGGTCCTGACCGTGATCGCTGGCGGCCCTGACACGGGGAAGAGCCTGATCGCCGAGGCGCTGGTCGCCTACCGCGGGCAGGTGATGATCGCCCGGGACCATGTGCGGAGCCTGCTGCAGCACCCCGTCGAGGAATGGCTGGTCACGCTGACCACCTTCGCCATGGCCCGCGAGATCCTGCGAGCAGGGGTCAGCGTCTGTGCAGTCGGCTGGAACCTGGAGCCGGATGACCGGACCACGTGGTTCGAGGTGGCGCGAGAGAGCGGCGCCGACTGCCGGTGGGTGCAGGTCGAGGCGGGATAGACCCCCTCACCCCGACGGGGCCCCTGGGGGCCTGCAACGTATACGGGTGGCGAGAGCGCACGCATTCTCTAGGCGCAGGGTCTCTATAGGGGGTTCCGGTTCCGGTTTGGCGGGAATGCCTGTCTTTCCTGGAACAAATGCGCGTTCCAGCGGCTCCGAAGCCGCCGAAAGGGCCATCGGGGGTTCCGGTTCAGGATAATCGCCGTCGGGAGGGGGTTCCGGTTCATGGCCACGGCCCTCGAAGTCGCCGAGCACCTCGACCTGACCGATCGGAGCGTCCGCGAGCTGCAGAAGCGCGGTGTCCTGCCACAGGGCAAGCGCGGCGCCCTGGATCTCGGGGAGTGCCGCCTCGCCTATATCCGCCATCTGCGGGAGCAGGCCGCGGGGCGCGCCGGCACCAAGGACAGCAAGCACTCGCTGGCGACGGAGCGTGCCCGTCTATCCGGGCGCACAGGACGGCCCGCTGGTGGCCAGCGCCTTCGATGACGTGACGGACGCGCAGGCTTTCGCGGTGCGGCTCATGGACCTGCACGGCACGGCGCGGCGGTCCTGGCGGGTGGCGATCCGCCCGGACCAGGCCTGGCGCTTCTGGTCGGTGATGGAGCCTGGCCAGCCTGTCCGGCTGACCTGGCCGGGCATCGCGGCGCTACGCGGTGGGCGGACGCTGATCCTACGGGGCATCTCGGCCCGCGGCGACCGCCTCACGCTGGATCTCTGGGGGTAAGTATGGCGGTGATCGCGTGGCGCAACGCGGCGGAGGTCGCGGGCGTGAGCTTGTCCGCGACCTCGGAAGCCTCTGGCCTGGGCGTGCAGTCGCTCCTGACGCCGACGATCGGCGAGGTGTGGCGCAGCAACACAGGCGGGGCGGTGACCCATGCGGTCGGCATCGACTTCGGCGCGCAGGTTCCGCTGCGCTTCTTCGCGGCGGGGGCGCCCCGGGATGGGGTCCTGCCCGGGACGGGCGCAGCCTGGCGGGTCCGGCTCAGCAATGTGGCCCCCGGAAACAGCGAGATCCTGAACCAGGGCGGGATGTCTCTCGACCTTCGCCGCGGCGTCGTGGGCCTCCTCCTGCCGGCGGCCCTGTCAGCCCGCTACGTTAACATCCTCTTCAGCGGGGTCGCCGGCGATCCCTACCTGCAGCTCGGCCGCATCTGGGCGGGCGATGTGCTCGTGACGACGCGTGCCGTCGGCTACGGCTGGGGGCGAGGCTTCGGGGACGCGGGGACCGTGGAGCGCGCGCCGGCCTCCGGCGTGCTGAACGCCCAGCGCGGCGCGGTCTACCGCAGCCTCAACTTCGATCTGCCGACGCTCACCCCGGCGAACGCTCTAATGCTGGATGAGGTGGCACTGGCCCTCGGCACCACGGGGCAGGGCTTCGTCTCGCCGCTCAACGACGACCTGCGCCACGGGATGTTCGGCCGCTTCACCGCGCCGCCCGCGCCGGCGCAGCCGAACCTCCGCGTCTTCAAGGCGCAGATCACCTTCCAGGAGGACCTCTGAATGGGAACGCCGCTGCGGACCGGTAACCGCGTCCTGGTGACGACGACGACAACCGGCACGGGCACCTACCAGCTATCGGGCAGCGCGGCCGCGGCTACCTTCCGCACCTTGGTGGAAGCAGGCATCGCATCTGGCTCCCGCGTCATGATCGAGGTGGTGGACAGCCTCACGGCGCCAACGATGTACGAGGAAGCGGAGGGCGTCTACACGGCAGGAAGTCCGGCCACGATCACCCGAGCGCAGATCAAGGGCGGGTCCAACGGCACCTCGGCCGTGAACTGGCCGGCGGGTACGCGCTTCATCTACCTGACGGTTCACGCGGACCGCACGCCGATCTTCGAGACGGACGGCAGCCTGGCCGTGGCCGGCGTGATGCGCGTGGGTACGACCCAGGACGCGCCGGGATCGCAGGGTGTCGGCGACCAGACGGGGGCCTCGATGATACCGGGGGGGTCGGGCTTCTTCTCCTCGAAGACGGCCGCGCCACTCAACGTCAACGTGGCCCTCACCGCGGGCGGCAACGCGGCGCTGTTCACCAGCTATGGCGCGCTCGTCGGCACCATCACCACCACGGCCACGGCGACCTCCTACAACACCACCTCCGACCGGCGGCTGAAGGATGAGGACGGTGACGTGGATCCGGCGCTGCTCCTCCAGCTGCGTCCCCGTCGTTTCCGCTGGAAGAGCAACGGCGAGCGGGCCACCGGCTTCTTCGCCCAGGAGGTCTACGCCGTATTCCCTGAGGCCGTCACGCCTGGCGACAGCGACGTGGACGGCCAGGGCGGTCCACAATTCCGCATGTGGGCGATGGATCGCGGAGCACTGATGCCGCTGGTCGTCGCGACGATCCAGGCGCAGGCCAAGACCATTCAGGACCAGGGTAAGGCGATCCTGGAACTGCAGGCCTCGCTGACCGCGCTGACCAAGCGCGTGGCCTCGATCAAGATCCTCTAGCCCTCACCACCCCCATAATCCGGAGGATCAGCATGTCCGACGCCCTCCCGGCGGACGTGGTGACGACGCTGTTTGTCGGCGGCGTCGCGAACCGGCCCATGCGCTTCTGGGCCTATGAGAGCGTGCCGCTGCTGGCCGAGTTCCGCCAGGGCAGCGCCCGCGGGCCGCTGATCGACGTGACCGGTGCCTCCATCGCCCTTCTGCCACCCGATGGTAGCCCGGACATTGCGCCGGCCGACTTCGTGATCCGGACCGGGGTGGGGCGCTACCTCGCCTACATCGCGCCGTCGCTGGTCGGCCCCTGGCAAGCGGTTGTCCGCTGCATCGGCCCGACCGCCTCGGTGGACGTGAAGGGCTTCTTCATCGACGCGCTGCCCGCCGGCACTCCGCCCCGCGCGCAGACCTTCATCACCGACGACAGCGGCCTCTACCTGCGCCTGACGCCGGCCGGCCTCCTCATCGCAGCCTGACGGAGCCAGAATGTCCGAGACGACCCCGCCCGTCGGCTATGCCCGGCTGGAAGACACCGACCTTGGCCAGAACCTGAAGGCGGCCGCCGATGCGACGGAGCAGTCCCGGCAGGACGTGGCCGCCAAGCAGGCCCAGGTGGCCCTGGACGCCGCGACGGCAGAAGCGCAGCGGATCCTCGCCCAACTGGCGACCGCTCTGGCGCAGGCGGCGGCAGCCAGTGCCGAGACGAGCGCGAACGGGGTGGCGGCAGACCCCGCCGGCTACTTCTCGCACGAGTTCTTCGATGACTTCGGCGCCTCGATCGGCGGCATCCGCGCCGACGGCACGGGGGTCGAGTTCGCCGGCTTCACTTCGGCCACCCTGCCGGACGGCACGGTGCGCCTGACCCGCACGGACGGCTCCGGCAGCTTCGTGGACCTGCCCGCGGCCGGTGGGGTGTCCGTGGGCGGGCTGACCCTCAGCACGGACAGCGCGACCGATTACGACCTCGGCATCGAGGACGCCTTCGGGAACGTGCGGGTGATCTCGCCCGCGGCCGACAGCGCCGGCGGCGGGGGCTCGGGGACCGGGTACTTCACCACCGACCGGATCCGCGAGACCGACGCCCGCGCTCTCGGTCGCTCGGCCGTGGTCGCCCGCCAGGTGCACACCACGACGCAGCGCCCGACCGCCGACTACAACCACGGCCTCTGCTACGGCCAGAGCCTCGCCCGGGGCGGGGCGGCCGACTACATCCTCGGTACCACGCCCCTCTACGGCTGCCTGATGATCGGCGAGAGCGTGCGCAGCCCCGGCGGGACCGCGCCCTGGACGCCCGGCGGCACGGCGCAGCTGCAGCCCATGGTGGCCACGGCTCGCATCGGCCAGGCGCCCATCCTAACCGAGGCGCAGGTCAACGCCCTGCCGGCCGATACGGGGGTGGACGGGGACATCCCCGTGGAGGCGATGTGGCGCCAGTTCCGCGCCATGCAGCTCGCCCATTTCGGGCAGCCCGACAGCTGGCGCCGGCCGATCGCCTCGTCCTGCGGCGTGTCCAGCAAGAGCATCGAGGACCTGTCCTACGGCGCCAGCACCGGCTTCTTCAACCGCCTGACCACCTGCGCCACTCTCGGCAAGAGCCTCGCGAACGCCGGCAGCAACGGCTACGCGGCCGGCACCTACTGCGTCTCCGTCGTGCCCTGGATCCAAGGTGAGGCGAACTACTCGGGCGGCACCGCCGACAGCGGCGTGCCGATCGCGACGACCTCGGCCGGCTACAAGGGGCGCGAGTTCCAGCTCTCCGACGACATCGCCACCTATGTCGCGGGGCCTGGACCGCAGGCCGCCATCTCGCAGCCGCTGCCGCCGCTGATCCTGACCTACCAGACCGGCGGCGACTTCGTGAACGACCTCTCCGACCCGGTGGGGATCGGTCAGGCGCAGCTAGCGGCGGCGCTGGAGCGGCCGGACCGGATCATGATGGCGGCGCCCGACTACCCGATGACCGACCTCTACGGCGGGCACCTCGACGCCAACGGCTACCGCTGGCTCGGCTGCCACATGGGCAAGGCGCTGTTCCACGCCCACGTCCTCGGCCGTCCCTGGCTGCCGCTGCACCCGACCTCCATCGAAGTGAGCGGCGACGAGGTGCTGATTGGCTTCCATGTGCCGGCGCCGCCCCTGGTCTTTGACCTGCCCTATGTCGTGAACACCGCGACCGACTACGCCAACAAGGGCTTCGGGGTGCGGGATGACGGCGGCTGGGCCGGGCTCCTGGGGGTGGACATCGTTGGCGACGCCACGGTGCGCCTGAAGGCTTCCCGGCTCCTCGCCGGCAGCGTGTCGGTCAGCTACGGCCGGCGCGTGGACTGCGGCGGGAATGGCTGCCTGCGGGACAGCGACCCGACCGTGGCGGCCGACAGCTACGTGTTCAAGCCCGGCACGCACATGGCGGCCAGCGCCAACATCCCGGCCCTGATCGGCAAGCCGTACCCGCTGCACAACTGGTGCGCGCACTTCTTCATGCCCGCCACCCGCGCCTGAGAGGACACAGCATGGCAACCACCCTGAGGGGCCAGGGCGCGAACTTCGCCCAGGCCCGCGACATCCGGCGCGTGCGCATGCCGGCCAGCCTCGGCGCGCCCACGAGCATCTTCTACCTCGGCGGCACGATGGCGGCCTCGATCCGGAACCTGGCGGCGATCGGGCTCACCTCGGCCTCGCCGGTGGGCTCGCCGGTGCTGGCGGCCAACTACATGACCTTCACCGCCAACAGCGCCTTCCTCGACACGCTGCTGGCCGAGACCGCGGCCGGGACCTGGTGGGCGATCGCGCGGGCGAAGTCGGCCAACGTGAACGCCAATGCCGACAAGCCCGTCCTCCTCGGCAACCTCGGCACCTCGCCCGGGCAGAGCGTCACGGGCAACTTCGGCCTGGACCTCACCACCAACGGGGTGCCCAGCGGCCAGAGCGCGCCGCATGCCAATCTCGACCTGCTGACCTTCAGCAATACCGCCTCGTCTGGCACGCCCGTGCCGTCGGCCGCGCAGCACGCGCAGATCGACGTACCGGACATCCAGGCCTGGCGGCTGGCGGTGGGCGTGCGGAACCCCGGGGTGGAGGCGCGGCTCTACGACAAGACGCTCGGGGCCACGGCGGCCTTCTCGCTGGTGGGCAAGACGACGACGCCGAACACCTCGCGCAGCTTCCTGATCGGCTCCGACTACTCGGGCACGCGGCTCGGGCAATGCGATGTGGCGGCGGTCGGGAGTTTCCCGACACCGTTCAGCCTTGAACAGACGGACACCCTGGCCGCGTTCCTGCGCGCTGCCCTCGGTGCCCGTGGGCTGGGGGGCTTCTGATGCCCAGCAGCCCCAACCTCCGCCCCCTGGGCAACACGGGCGCTAGCGACGCCGCACTGGGCGCCGCCGCGCGAGTGGCGGCCGAGGCCGCGGCCGAGACCACCTCCGGCTGGTTCCGTGACCCCTTCCGCTACCCGCAATGGCTGGAGGCGACCTTCGCCATCACCTGGCTGAGCTGGTCGGTGGCCAACCTGCTCTCGCCCGACGCGCTGACGGAGCGGCCGGGCCTTGCTATTCTCAACGCCCTCGGTGGGTGGCTGTGGCCCTGGGTGGGGTTCCTCCTCTTCCCCTGGCAGATCGGGGCTCTTCGGGCGGGGAGCCTGCGGCAGCGCGCGCTCGTGCAGACGGCGGGCTACGTCATCCTGTTCCACGTCACGCTCTCGGTCGGCGCGATGAGCCTGGATCCGTTCTCGCCCATCATCACCCTGCTGCTCGCGCTCACCACGATCGCGGGCATCCTCTCGTGGAGGTTGTGGCGCCGATATGCCTAGCCTCACCCCGGAGCAGATCGTCGCGATCGGCTCCATGTTCTTCGCCGGCCTGGCCGGCCTGCTCACCGCCTTCGGTGCTCTCCGCTCTCGGCGGGACACCATCAACAGGGAGGACGAGGAGGAGCTGGAGGCGGAGAACCGGCGGCTGCGGCGGCAGCTCGCCCACGCCCGCACCTTCATCAGCGAGGTCGTGCTGGCTGCGGTGGACATTCGTCACGTCGCGGCCGAGCGGCTGATCGTGCTGGGCGACCGCCGGCCGCTGCCGGAGGTGCCGGTGTTCAAGGACATTGACTAGGCCCGGCGCGGCCACAATCGCGCCAGCGGTCGCGCCATCGAGGTCGCTTACCGGAGCTGCAACGCAGCCAGTAGGTCACGTCCCGCAACAAGTTTCCCAGCAGTCTCGCCATCCGCCAATGCGTCCGTGGCCAATGGCTTATCGAATGGGAAGCGGTACTGGTGTGCCATCCGTAAAGGCTGAGTAGAGCCGAAGCTCGGCCGCGCGGTCGGCACTTAGGGTGACGATGGAGAAGCAGTCGGCACTCTCGATATCAACTACTACCCGTCGGACGCCGTCACCTGAATCAATGATCGGCGCGAGGCGAAGAACCCGACCATATCCCGAGGGAAGGTTGATCATCTGGCAAACCCGGGTTGATGCGGCGTCGTATCTACCGGCTGCGCCTTTCAACGCCCTTACACTCCACAAACCCGCGCCCGGCCGGTCAGCCGGGCATCCCTGACAATCTGGAGCATCCCATGTCCGACGCCCTTGCGCCGGCTGCCGATCCCGTCGTGCCTCCTGGCCGGCCGGGCATCGGGCAGCTCATCGTCACCGTCGTCTCGCCCCTGCTGCTCATCCTCATGCTGGTGGCGCTGATCTTCATCCAGATCCCGCCCGAGAACCGGGACATGTTCAACATCGCCCTCGGGGCGGTGATCGGCTGGAACACGGCCGTGGTCGGGTACCACATCGGCTCCAGCGCCGGCTCCGCGGCACGCGCGGCCACCCTGGACCGGGTCATCGGAGGCATCCGGTGACCCCCGCTCGCATCGCAGCCCTGACGGACGGGGTGATCGGCCGCGAGGGCCGCTACTCGAACCACCCCTCCGACAAGGGCGGGGAGACCATGTGGGGCATCACGGTCGCCCGGGCCCGCGCTGCCGGCTACATGGGGCCAATGATCGCCATGCCGCGGCAGACGGCGGTGGACATCTACGCCCTGTTCTACATCCGCCAGCCCGGCTTCGACCTGATCGATGACGTGCTGCCGGATCTCGGCGCCAAGCTGATCGACATCGGCGTGAACATGGGGACCGCTGTTGCTGGCCGGTTCCTGCAGCGCGCGCTGAACCACCTGAACGGCCGGGCCAGCCTCTACAGCGACCTGGTGGTGGACGGGGCCTGTGGTGCCATGACCCGAGCGGCGCTCGCCTCTCTGATCCAGAAGCGCGGGAAGGCGGATGCCAACCGGGTGCTGGTGGCGATGGTCACCGCGCAGCAGTCGGTCCGCTACGTTGAGATCACGGAGGCCAACCCAACCCAGGAGGACTTCGCCTGGGGCTGGCAGCTCAGCAGGGTGGCGGCCCCAAATTGACCAGAGTGCTGAATGTGTTTAACACAACAGCGGCGCGCCCATGCATCCTGGGCGATCATGGTAGTCGGACGACCTCTAATTTGAGGAGTTTTGCGTAACAATCTCGCGGACTTGTTTAAGGAAGGCCGCTGCTTGTCCGCGATCACCCAGTGCATGCTGGATTAGATCATCAAGCTGCGAGCAGAGTTCATTCTCCACCTCGCGATCCGCTATCGAGATACTTGATCGCCCACCGGGCGACGTAACCTTTTCACGAAGGGGCATGGTGAACTCCTTGTCCGTCCATACCTCAACAAGATAGGACTGCAACCCTGACGTGTGTTATGAATTTTTTAACTAAGTTGTAGAAAGCGAGCCGATTTCGCGCGATGGTGATGGCGACGACGCGAAGGCTGGGCCGCCATGGACAGTTTATCCACGCTAAAGACAACAAAGGCGATTGTTGTGCCGACCACCTCGGACGTTGACGAGGAGGCTATCGACCTTGCCCGAGCGGTGAGCGACGCCGTGGCGCGAACCATTGCCTCGATCGCACCCGAAGACCGAGCTCGGGCCCTGTTGAACCTGCGAGCGGATCTGGAACGCTGCTTGGCGAAGGCCCCCGTAACAGGTGATCCCGAGGTTGCTCGCCGGATCCGGGCACGGCTGTCCGCCGCCTTCGCCGACGCGCTCGCCACGGCGGAGGGACGGGACTAACCAGCGAGGCGTCCTCGCCCCAATGGACGGCGCTCATCTGGTGACTGTGGGTGATCCGGGTGCCGGAAGAGGGGTTGTGCGACCACGCCCGTCCGCGACGGCATAAGGGGTTGGTCGTAGACCCGAACCTAAGGGACCAAGGCGCCTTCCCTATATTCGGTCGTCCTCTCTTCAAGCTCGACGTTTCCAGCCTTCCCAGTGCATGGGCTGGGCCTCCAGCCAAACTGCCGCGTCCAACCGCGCACTCCAGGCAGCTAAATGCAGATGAAAAGTCTCTTGCGGGGCTAAGTGCTGGATGAGGGTGCGTCCTACGTCCCGCAGCAGAGCTCGTGGTTGGTCCCCTTGATTGAAGCGCCTGACCAACTCGTCCAGCAACTGGGGTAGCTGGTCCTGTTCCTGTCTCCAGTCCTGTTCCCCGGCGCAAGGGAAGGAAGGGCACATCATCGTCCTCGGCTTAACGTCTCTCTTGCCAATTATGCGAAATTAACTTTCTGGAAAGGGCCAGGACGTAAATTTAGAAAAGCTGACCGTTGTTGGTTTCGCTAGTCCGAACACGGTTGTGAGGCCGCCCGTTTTTCCACGCGGCAATGTCGGTTCCATGCGTGAAAATCCCGAACGGCGAGCTCGTAGGCGAGAGGCGGCACGAGCGCTCCTGCAGTCGGCGAGTGACCTTGCGTCGGAAGGACCAAAGGTCCTGACAGTGATGCGTTGTAGAGGGGCTGAACCAACCCCCTGTCCTATCGAGCGCGCCGCTTATCAGAGGCTCGTAGACGAGCTGGAAGCGGCTTTGGCGCGTCTCGGAAGAAGCTGACCCACCGTCGTCTGTAGCGGCCTTCCGACCTGCAGCACATCAACAACAGAGGTCTGACCGGGCTGGCCAAGCGGCCGGCACGGTCCCAGGCCGTGAGGGCACATCCATGACCACGTACAAGCCCACCAGCCGCAAGCTGGCCGAGGACACCGCTGCGGGCGTCGAGGCGCTCGGCAGCCGCATGGACCGGATCGAGGCGCTGCTGGCCGGCATTGTCCAGCCCGCCACCCCGGCTCCGATCGAGCAGGCGCCCGCGCCGGCTCCAACGCCAAATCCCACGCCGCAGTCCACGCCCGGCGGCGCCATCTGCTCCCTCACGATTGAGGGCCGCCCCGGCGGGCACGCGGCCGGCGCGGTGGTCAGCTTCGGCCACGTCTTCGCGGACGGCGACCTGCCGGCCG
>NZ_JAGIZA010000029.1 GCF_017813365.1 Roseomonas indoligenes | reverse complement strand
AAGGTCGTCCACCGTCGGGATCTGCTGCCCCAGCTTCCAGGTCCCGCCCTCAATCCTCCGGCGAAACAACGTCGCCAGCTGCAAGTAGCGCGGCACCGCGCTGCGACTGAAGTCCAGCCTGCCATTCGGGGCGTTCATGCCGCCTTATGCCATGGCCGCGTCGGTTTGGGCGAGCCCGGCCCGGCCCGGCGCCTGGCAGGCCCCTGGCCGTTCTGGCCGGGCCACGAAAGCCCTCGGGATACCCGGCCGATCTGCCAGCCGGACGCAGCCCAGCACTTCAGGATGAAACGGCGGACACGCTCGCGCGAAGAGTATTGAAACGATACGTCGCGTATGGTTTATAGCGGGCAAGCCAGCCCGACTGGCACCTGTTGGAGGAACCCATGGCACAGCAGACGCGGTGCGTGATCATGCGCGGAGGCACGAGCAAGGCGGTTTTCCTCAAGGAAGCCGACCTGCCCACCGACCCGGCCGCGCGCGACGCCCTCATTCTCGGCATCTTCGGATCGCCGGATAAGCGCCAGATCAACGGCCTGGGCGGCGCCGACCCGCTGACAAGCAAGCTCGCCGTGATCGGCCCGCCGCGTACCGAGATCCCGGAAGCGGCGGGGACCCACCTCACTTACACCTTCGGCCAGGTCGAGATCGACGAGCCGTCGATCGACTATCTCAGCCTCTGCGGCAACATCAGCTCCGCCGTCGGGGCCTTCGCCGTGCGCGAGGGCATGGTCGAGGCACGATCGCCCGTGACAGTGGTCCGCGCCTGGAACACGAACCTGAAGCGCGTGCTGCGGATCGAGGTGCCTGTCGAGAACGGGCAGCCGGCTGAGGAGGGCGACTACGCGATCCCCGGCGTCCCCGGCACGGGCGCACCGATCCTGGTGGACTTCGCCGACACGGCAGGCGGTGCGACTGGCGCGCTGCTGCCGACCGGCATCCCCGTGGACCGGCTGGAGGTGGAAGGTGTTGGTACGATCGAGGCAAGCCTCGTCGACATCGGCAACCCGCACGTCTTCATCCGTGCCGCGGATGTCGGCATGACCGGCCGAGAAACGCCCGCCGAGATCGACGGAGACGCCAAGCTGCTGGACCGGCTCGAGCGTATCCGCGGCGCCGCCGCGCACCGCCTCGGTCTTGCCACCTCGCCGGAAACGGCGCGTGCCGAAACGCCGGCCGTGCCCATCCTCGGCATGGTGGCGGCGCCGGGCGCCTATCGTGACTTCCTCCATGGCCGCGAGGTGGCGGCCGAGGAGATGGACGTGCTGGCGCGGCTGATGTTCATGCAGCGCACCCACAAGACCTATGCCGGGACGAGCACGGTCTGCACGGGCGTGGCGAGCCGCCTGCCCGGCACGCTGGTGCATGAGGCCGCGCGCCCCGTCCCGCATGAGACGGCCGAGTGCCGCATCGGCCACCCGGCCGGCGTGATCACCACGGAGGTGAAGGTCTCCGGCGGGAACGGGCCGGAGTTCCGCGTGCAGCGCGCGACGCTCGGGCGCACCGCGCGGCGGATCATGGAGGGCTATGTCTTCACCCCCGACCGCGGGCCGACTCTGGCGGAGGCCGCCGAGTGAGCGCCGCCGGCCGCGGCCCGATGCTGATCGCCCAGCCCGGCACAATGGGGCCGCTGGCTCTGCGCAACCGCATTATCATGGGCCCGATGGGCACCAATTACGGCACGGGCGACGGCTTCTCCACCGAGCGCGACAAGCTCTACTACGCGGAGCGGGCGCGTGGCGGCGCGGCGATGATCATCACCGAGGCGATGGTCGTCTCCGCCAATGCGCGCAACCACCGCAATTCCCTCTGCATCCACCACGACCGCTTCATCCCCGGCCTGGCCGCGGTGGTGGACGCCATCCATGAGGGCGGCGCGCTCGCGGTCGCCCAGCTGAACCACAGGGGCGGCCTGCTGCGCCGCTCCGTCCTGGGCATGGAGCCGGTGGGGCCTTCGGACTGGACCCATCCCGCCACGGGCGAACCGATCCGGGCGCTGGGCATCGGCGAGATCCGCGCGATCCAGGAGGACTTCCTGACCTCCGCCTGCCGCGCCTGGGAAGCGGGCTACGACGCCGTCGAACTCCACGCCGCCAACGGCTACCTGTTCCAGCAATTCTTCACCGCCCGGATCAACCGGCGGGACGACGCCTATGGCGGTTCGCTCGAGAACCGGATGCGGCTGCTGACGGAGACGGTGGGGCTGATCCGGTCGGAGCTCCCGGAGCTGCCGCTCATGGTCCGCGTCAGCGCGACCGAGTACGTCGAGGGCGGGTATGGCGAGGCAGAGATCATCGCCCTCTGCCAGGCGTTGGAGCAGGCCGGCGTGATCGCCATCGACCTCTCCGGCGGATCGAACGAGAGCCCCGCCCTGTCACGCTACTGCATCCAGCCGCCCTCCTTCGCTCGCCGATGCCTGGAACCCTACGCCCGGCCCATCAAGGAGGCGCTGGGCATCCCCGTGATCATGGCCGGGCGCATCATCGATCCGGAGGACGCGGAGGGCGTGCTGCAGGCCGGCAGCGCGCAATACGTCGCCGTCTGCCGCGCGCTGGTGGCCGACCCCTACTGGACGAACAAGGCCTTCGGCACGATCCCGACGCCGATCAAGAAGTGCATCTCCTGCAACGTTTGCTTCGAGCGGCTGACGCTTGAGCAGGACGTGGCCTGCGTCGCCAACCCGCTCGTCGGCACCGAGTTCGAGCGGCTGGACCTTGCCGAGCCGCAGCTTGCCGAGCCGGTGCCGCAGGCGCAGCGCCGGCGCGTGCTCGTCCTCGGTGCGGGCGTGGCGGGGGTTGAAGCAGCGCGCGTCGCCGCCGCGCGCGGCCACGCCGTCGAGATCTGGGAGGCGAGCGACCGCGCGGGCGGGCAGGTGCCGCTGGCGACCGCCGGGCCGGACAAGGCGGATGTCGGCGGCATCTGGAGCTATCGCTGGCCGCAGATCGAGGCGCTTGGCGTCCCCGTGCGCTACGGAACCGAGGCGACGTTGGCCCGTATCCATGAGTTCGCGCCGGACCTCGTCATCGTCGCCACGGGCTCGCGCGCACGACGCCTGCCGATGCTGGACGCGGCCCCCTGTCCCACCATCCACGCTTGGGAGGTCATCCGTGACCCCTCCCGCATTCCGCCCGGCAGCGCCGTGACGGTGATTGGCGGCGGCCTCGTCGGGCTCGAGACGGCGGACCTCATCATGGGCGATGGCCGCCGCGTCACCGTCCTCGAAGGACTGCCGACGGTCGCCACGGGGATGGCGCGCAACAACCGCTTCGACCTGCTGGAGCGGCTGGAGCAGGGCGGCGTGACCTGGCTCACCGGCACGATGGTGGAGGGCTTCGAGGGCCCCGACCTCGTCCTGCGGAGCGGCGAGCGGCGCTGGACGATGCCGGCGGGCGACGTGATCGTCCATGCCATCGGCCCGGTGCCGAACCGGGACGTCGTGCCCCTGCTGCAGGAAGCCGGGGTGGACCACGTGCTGGTCGGGGACTGCAACCGGCCCAGCGACTTCCTGGACGGCATCCGCGACGCCTGGATGACGGCGCTGGCCGTCGAGCGCCGCCCGCGGGCCCGCGTCCGCGCCGCGACGCCCGACCTGGCCGTGTCGTAGGAGCGCCCCGGATGGACGACACCTACGAGCTCTTCGCCATCCGCTACGCCATGCGCGATGCGAAGCGCCGGGACCACTTCATCGGAGGCGACCCGCACGACGCCCCCATGCCGATGGACTACTTCGTCTGGGCCGCCGTCGGCGCGGAGCGGAGCTTCGTCATTGACACGGGCTTCAACGAGGCGACTTCGGCGAAGCGCGGCCGCACCTTCCTGCGCTGCCCTGTGGAGAGCCTGCGCCTGATCGGCATCGACCCTGCGACTGTGCAGGAGGTGGTGCTGACACATCTGCACTACGACCATGTCGGCAACTTCGACCGCTTCCCGGCCGCCCGCTTCCACCTGCAGGAGCCGGAGATGCACTACGCGACCGGCCGCTACATGGCCTATCCGAAGCTGTCGCACTCCTTCGAGGTGGAGGATGTCTGCGGCATGGTGCGCCTGAACTTCGCGCAGCGCGTCCGGTTCCACGACGGCGACGCGGTGATCGCGCCCGGCGTCTCGCTGCACAGGATGGGCGGGCACTCCGCGGGGCTGCAATGCGTGCGGGTGAACACCCGGCGCGGCCCTGTCGTGCTCGCCTCCGACGTCACCCATTTCTACGAGAACATGGAGAAGGGGCGGCCCTTTCCCACGGCCTTCCATGTCGGAGAGATGCTGGAGGGGTTCGACCGCCTGCGGGACCTCGCCCCCACGCCGAAGCACATCGTCCCCGGGCACGATCCGGAGGTGATGCGCCGCTACCCCGCCGTCTCGCCGGAGCTGGATGGCATCGCCGTCCGCCTCGACGCCGAGCCGAGCGCCTGAACGAAGACCAGGAGGAAAACCAGTGTCCGAACCCGCCGCCGTCACCCTTGCCCGCCACTTCGCCGCCCTCACGATCGAGCATATCCCGCAGAAGCACCTGGACGATGCCAAGGCGCTGATCGCAGACTGGTTCGGCGTCGCCCTCGCGGGCTCGCGCACGGATAGCGGCGCGATCGCGCGGCGCTTCGCGGTCGAGACTGGCGGCGTGGCGGAGGCGACCGTGGTCAACGGCCGCGGCGCGCGCGTGCCGGCTGTGCACGCCGCCTTCGCCAACGCCATCGCCTCGCACAGCGTCGAGCTGGACGACGTGGACATCCTGGCGCTCTACCACTTCAGCCCGCCCGTGGTCGCGGCGGCGCTGGCCGCGGCGGAGCGGGCGGGATCGACGGGCGCGGAACTGCTGACGGCGGTGGTGGCGGGATGCGAGGCCATGGCGCGGCTGAGCGACGCGACGAACCCCTCGCTGCGCGACCGCGGGTACCACACCACCCCGGCCGTCGGCGTCTTCGGCGCCGCCGTCGCGGCGGGCCTGCTGCTCGGGCTGGACGAGGAGCGGATGGTCTCGGCCCTCGGAATGGCCGGCGCCCAGGCCTCGGGACTGATGGAGATGTACGGCCCCTCCATGCAGAAGCGCTTCAACCCCGGCCCGGCGGCGCGCAACGGAGTCACCTCCGCCGTGATGGCGCAGCTCGGCTTCACCGGCGCCGCGACCATCCTCGACGGCCAGCGCGGTTTCTGCCGGGCCTTCAGCGACAGGTTCGACCCGGAGGCGCTGACGCGCGGCCTCGGGACCGAGTTCCCGATCCACATCGAGTACAAGGCCTATTCCTGCGCCCGCCCGATCCATAACGGCATCGACTGCGCCCTCGATATCCGCCGGCAGATGGGCGCGGACCGCGTGGACGGGATCCGCAGCATCACGATCCGTCGCCATCCGGCCTGGGCGCATTACCACCAGATCGCGCGCCCAGGGACCCATCACGAGGCACAGGTCAGCATGAACTACTCCGTGGCCGTGGCGCTGCGCGAGGGCGCGGCCCTGCTGCCGCAATACACCGAGGAGAAGGTGCACGACCCGGCCATCCTGCGCCTGTCGGAAATGGTGACGGTCGTGCCCGATGACAGCCTGCCCCGCGGCGTCTCCTGCCTCATGACGATCGAGGCCGAGGATGGCGCGATCTACTCCTCCCAGGTGGACCATCCCAAGGGCTCCATCGCCAACCCGATGACGCCGGAGGAGGCCGCCGGGAAGGCGCACCTGCTCGGCGATCCGGTGATCGGGGCGGAGGCGATGACCCGGCTGCTCGAGCGGGTCCGCCGGCTGGAGACGCTGCCGCGCGCGGCGGAACTGATGGACCTGGCGCAGGGCGTCGGCACCGGGGGTCTGGCCGTCGAGGAGACGCCTTTCGCGCGCGCTTCCTGAAGACAGAGCCAGGCACCGACGGGGCCGGAAGCGGACAAAGGGAGAGAAACACATGAACGACGAGGGATCCGCCCCGACGCGGGCGGGAAGGACCCGGATCGGGCGCCGCGGGCTGCTTCTCGGCGGGCTCGCCGCACCCGCGCTGCTCCGGCCCGCCCTGGCACAGGGCTTCCCGACGCGCTCCATCCGTCTGGTCGTGCCCTTCACGCCCGGCGGCGCCGCCGACATCACCGCGCGCCTTGTGGGAGAGCGGATGTCGGCCATCCTCGGCCAGTCCGTGGTGGTGGAGAATAGAGGCGGCGCGGGCGGCAACATCGCGGCCGAAGTGGTCGCCCGCTCCGCGCCCGACGGCTACACGCTCTTCCTTGGCGGTGCGACGATCTTCTGCGCCAACAAGGATCTCTACGGCGGGCGCATTCCCTTCGATCCGATGAAGGACTTCACGCATCTCAGCCGCGTCTCGATCGGCACGACGCTGCTCGCCGTCAACGCGAGCTCACCCTGGCGGAACTTCGCGGAGTTCATCTCCGCCGCGAAGGAGAAGCCGGGCGGGCTCACCATGGCCTCCTCCGGCCAGGGGACGATCAGCCATCTTTCCCTGGCCAAGCTCATGCAATCCGCGGGTGTGCAGATCACCCATGTTCCCTATCGCGGCCTGGCCCCGGCGCTGAACGACCTGCTCGCCGGCTCCGCGGACATGATCTTCGACGGCATCCCCGCGATCATCCCGCATGTCCGGGAAGGGCGGCTGCGCGCGCTGGCGGTGGGAAGCGCCAAGCGGGTGGACTACGTGCCGGGGCTGGAGGCGGTTCCCGGCATGGCGGAGCTGCTGCCGGGCTCGGGGATGGACATGGAGTTCTGGTACTCGATCGACGGCCCGGCCGGGCTCGCCCCCGATGTCGCCGCGCGCCTGCACGGCGCGACGGTGCAGGCCGCGAAGCAGCCGGACTACCGGGAACGCCTGCAGCCCCTCGGCTTCATGCCGGTCACGGATGCCTCCCCGGCCGCCTTCACCCGGTACATCGAGGAGCAGACCCCGACCTGGCAGGAACTCGTTCGCGTCTCCGGGGCGCGGCTGGAATAGGCCGGGCCACCGCGACTTGAACCCCTTGGAGCTTTCCGCCAAGAGGGGCCGGATCAACGAAGGTTCGTTCATGCCGGTCGAGGACGGAGCGCCGGCCGCCGCGCTCCGCCGCGGCCGGCCCCGCAGCACCGAGGCGCGGGACAAGATCCTGGCGGCGACGGAGGAACTGCTCTCCGAAGGGGGGTTCCAGGCCGTCACCATGGAAGCCGTGGCGGCGCGGGCCGGGGTCGCCAAGACCACGCTCTACCGCTGGTGGCCGAACCGGGCAGCGGTCGCGCTGGACTGCGTCTCGGCGCGGATGACCCCGATCGTGGATACGTCGAAGGCGGCGAGCTACCGCGAGCGCTTCCAGCGGCAGCTCAAGGCAACCATCCGCCTGCTGAACAGCGCGCAGGGGCACGCGATCCTGGCGCTGATCGGCGCGAAGCAGACCGATCCGGCGCTGGCGGAGGCCTATTCGGAGCAGATCGCCAGGCCGCGCCGCGCGCAGACGCGGATGCTGGCGCAGCAGGCGATCATGGCGGGCGAGATCGCGGAGGGGACCGACCTGGACCTGTTCCTCGATGCGATCTACGGCCCGCTCTACTACCGCAAGGTGGTTTCGGGGGAGCCGGTGACGGACGCCTTCATCGACCGCATCGTGGACGCCGCCTTCACCGCCTTCGGGGGGCGCTGAGCACGGCGCCTTGCGGCCGTCAGAGCCCGATGCGGCGTAGGCGCGGGGCGGGCCGCGCGGAAGCGGCGCTCCCGGGCGGGATGCGCCCTTCCAGCGGATAGGCGGGATCGTTGTAGCCGGGCGTGGAGGGGTGTCCGGCCGGGACCAGCCCGTCCACCAGCGCCTCGTCCTCCGCCGTGAAGCGATAGGCCAGGGCGCCGACATAGTCCTCCCACTGCTCTTCCGTGCGCGGCCCGGCGACGGGGGAGGTGACGAGGCCGTTGTTCAGCACCCAGGCCATGGCGAACTGTCCGGCCGTGATGCCCCGCGCCTCGGCCTGCTCGCGCAGGCGTTGCGCGATTTCCAGGCTCTCCGGCCGCCACTCCGTCTCCAGCATGCGCGGGTCCGCGCGCCCTGCACGGGAATCGTCCGGCGGCGCGGCCTGGGTGGCGTATTTGCCCGTCAGCACGCCCCGCGCCAGCGGGCTGTAAGGGACGACGCCGAGGCCGAAATACTCGCAGGCCGGCAGGTGCTCGACCTCCACCATGCGGTTGAGCGCGTTGTAGAGGGGCTGGCTCACCACCGGCCGGCCAATCCCCGCCTCGTCGCAGAGGCGGCAGATCTCGGCGATGCGCCAGGCCCGGTGGTTGGACACGCCGAAGTGGCGGATCTTCCCGGCACGCAGCAGATCCGCCATGGCCCCCACCGTCTCGGCCAACGGCGTCGAATGGTCCTCCTTGTGAAGGTAGAGGATGTCGATGGTGTCGGTGCCGAGGCGCCGCAGGCTGTCCTCGGTCGCCATCTGGCAGTGGCGCCGGGACAGCCCGCGGTCATTCGGACCGGGCCCGACCGCATTGGCCAGCTTCGTCGCGAGCACCCAGTCCGAGCGGCGCGCGCGGATCGCACGGCCCACCACTTCCTCCGACCGACCGGCATTATACGCGTTCGCCGTGTCGATGAAGTTGATGCCCTGCTCGCGTGCGCGGTCGATGATGCGCGCTGATGTCGGCTCGTCCGTTGCGCCCCCGAACATCATGGTGCCCAGGCAGAGAGGGGAGACCTTCAGGCCGCTTCGGCCAAGGCTTCGGTATTCCATGATATCCCTCCGGCAGGCCGATCGCGCGATGTCGAGCATGCTCCAGGCGAATGGGCTGGTCGAGCCACCCGCCGTGCCTGTCGGGCGACCGTGCCGAATTGGTGGGAAACCTCGCTCAGCTCCGTACCAGGCTGCACCCACCCTCGGAGAGTGGCCTCCAGGCCTGTTCCGCCGGTACGGTCTGCAGCAGCTTGTAGTAGTCCCAATCCCCCTTGCTTTCCTCCGGCTTCTTCACCTCGAAAAGGTAGGCGGGACTGACGGCGCGGCCATCCTCGCGGATCGCCGCCTGGCCGTAGATGTCGTCCTCCATCGGCATCTGCTTCATGCGGGCCACGACCGCCGCGCCGCTCCGCTTCGCTTCGGCAGCGCCGAGCGAGGCGACGGCCTTCAGGTAGTGCAGGGTGCCGGCATAACAGGCGGCCTGGGACATGTTGGGCCGCAGGTTGCGGCTGAAGCCCGCGTCAAAGACGCGGCGGGTGAAGGCGCGGGTCTTGTCGTTCATGTCCCAGTAGAAGGTCTCCGTCAGGACAAGACCCTGGGCCGCCCGCAGCCCGATGGCATGGACGTTGTTGATGAAGATGAGCATGGCGGCAAGCCGCGTGCCCCGCCGCGTGACGCCGAACTCGCCGGCCTGCTTGACGGCGTTGACAAGATCGTCCCCGGCATTGGCCAGGCCGATGACCTTCGCGCGCGATCCCTGGGCCTGGACCAGGGCGGAGGCGAAGTCGGTGGTCGGGAAGGGTAGGGCGACGCTGCCGATGACGCGGCCGCCCGCCCGGTTGATGAAGACCGTGGCGTCGTCCTGCAGGGCGCGGCCGAAGGTGTAGTCCGCACGGATGAAGAACCAAGTGTCGCCACCGTCCCGCACCAGTGTCGTGCCCGCGACGCGCGCGAGCATGTAGGAGTCGTAGGCGAAGTGCACGATGTTGGGGGTGCAGGACTTCCCGGTGACCTCCGCGCTCCCGATGTTGAAGCCGAGCATCACCTTGTCCCGCTCGCGGACGATGTTGTTGACGGCGAGCGCGATCGCGGAACCCTGGATGTCGCAGAGCGCGTCGACGCCCTGGTCGAGCCACTGGCGCGCGATGCCCGCGGCGACGTCGGGCTTGTTCTGGTGATCGGCGGAGATGATCTCGACGTTCAGCCCGAGCTTCGCGGCGAGCTCGGAAACCGCCAGGCGGACGCAGGCCACGGAGCCCGGGCCGCCATTGTCCCTGTAGGTGCTGGACTGGTCGTTGAGGATGCCGAGCCGGATGGTCGGCGCCGTCCCCTGCGCCGACGCCCGGATGCTGCCCATCGCCAGGGAGGAGGCGAGGAGGCCGCGCTTGGTGATGCTGGAGGACATGGACGTTCTTCCCTCGGCTTCTTCTTGTGCCCGGGCAGGCGGGCATCGTTCCGATCGCATCTAGCACGGCGCTGAGCGCATCTGTATACAAGAAACCACGCTGGCATTGAGCATGCGATCCGCTGGTCCGGGCACCCTCCCGTCGTCCCGCGCCGCGGCCGGAAGACCGGCGGAAAGAAAAAGGGGAGGGCGTGACATGCGGAAGCGCGTATCGGTGTCGGGGCAGGGCAGCTCGCCAGAGCCGGACCCAGCACCCCGCCATGGTTCCCTGACCAGCCCAGGCGGTGTTCATCGCACGCCGCTGGCCCGGCGCTCGCTGCTTGCCGCACCGGTGGTCCTTGTCGCGGCCAGGCCGGCCCGGGCGGAATGGCCGGAGCGGCCGGTGCGGCTCGTCGCGCCCTTTCCCCCGGGCAGCGGGACGGACGTGCTGGCGCGGCTGCTGGCGCCCGTCCTGTCACGGGAACTCGGCCAGCCCGTGGTGGTGGACAACCGTCCCGGCGCCAATGGCATCGTCGGCTCGCAGAGCGTCGCGACCGCGGCGCCGGACGGTTACTCGTTGCTGATCCTCGGCACCAGCGCCGCCGCCATCAACCCGCATACCATCCGGCGCATGCCCTACGACGTGGCGCGGGACTTCGCCATGGTCGGCATGATCGGCGAGACGCCCTACATCCTCTGCGTCGGTGTGGACGGCCCCCGCGACCTGCCGAGCTTCCTCGCCTTCCTTCGCGAGAAGCCGGGCGGGGCGACTTTCAGCTACGGCAATGCGGGCGCGATGATCATGGCTACGGTCATGGGGCGCATGCTCGGGGTGCCCGTTACCCCCGTGCCCTATCGCGGCGGAGCGGAGGCAATCACCGATGTCGCGGCGGGGCGGGTGGACGCCAATTTCGCCGACTATTCGCCCGCCCTGGCGCAGGCCCAGACCGGCCGGATCCGGATGATCGGCCACAGCATCGCGCACTCCTTCGCGGTCGCGCCCGAACTGCCGAGCGTCAGCTCGGTGCTGCCGGGCTTCGACATGAATGTCTGGTGGAGCATCGCCGCGCCCGCGGGAACGCCGCAGGCCATCATCGAGCGTGCAGGTCGCGCCCTCAACGCCACGATGTCCACGCCGGAGATCGTGGAGAGACTGCGGCTCGTGGGCGACACGCCCCTGCACATGAGCCCCGAGGAGACGACCCGCTACGTGGCCGCACAGCACGCCGCATGGGGCGAGCGCGTCCGCCTCGCCGGCATCGAGCCGCAGTAGGGGGCTGTAGGTGGTGGCCGGCGGGGCGCGCCGGCCCCTTCAGCCCCTCTCGGCTCAGCCCCGAGGCGTCCGGGTAAGGCCGGGGATCGGTTGGCGCAGCGAACGCTTCTGCGAGGCGCTCCGCACGTCCTCCGATACGACGAGGACGCGGCTCTCGTGGGAATGGCGGATGTGTCGGCGCGCGGCGTCCTCTGCACGGGACGGGTCGCGCGCGCGGATGGCCTCGACGATCTCCGCGTGCTCGGCCAGCGCGGCCTCGACCCGGCCGGGCGCGTTGTAGGTGGTGCGCCCGAGAAGGGGCGTGAAGTTCAGCAGGGTTCGCAGGCTTTTCAGCAGAAAGCGGTTATGCGCCGCGTTGTAGATCTGCTCGTGGAAGGCCTGGTTCTCCCGCGCGTGCATCCGGGCATCGAGCGGCAGGGCGCGCATCGCGTCCAGCCGCGCGGACAGGATGCGGATCTCCGTATCGTCCGCATTCTCGGCTGCCAGGGCCGCCGCGGTGCCCTCCAGGCTCTCGCGCGTGGCGTAGAACTCGCCGATCGCCCGCAGGTCATAGAGCGCCACGGCCATGCCGCCACCGGGCGCGTGGTCCAGCATCCCCTCCGCCTGTAGCCGGCGCATGGCCTCCCGCACTGGCGTCCGGCTCATGCGGAGCCAGGAGGAGAGCTCCACCTCCATGATGCGCTGGCCGGGCTCGATGTTCCCCTCGCGGATGGCCTCGTGCAGCATGTCGTAGGCCCACTCGCTCCGGCCCCGGTTGCCGCGCGGATCGGCCTCGCTCTCGTCACGGGGCGGCTCCGCTTCGATGGCCGGCTTGTCTTGTTCATGCTGCATCGCGGTAGGAGATACATCCTTCGGAATGGGCCAACAAGAACAAAGCGGAACTCCGGTGTATACGGCGGCATGGCGGTGCCCCGGATTGCCTGTTCAGCCCAGAGGATCTGCGTCCAGCCGGACCACGCCTTCCAGCCCGGGCAGCGATGCCGGGTAGCGCTGCAGGACCAGCGGGTCATGCCCCGGCACGATGTGGGCGGGCGATGAGGCGAGCCGGCGCATGGCCTTGAACCCATCCAGCATGCTGCCGACGTTCTCGGCCACGGAGAATGGCCGGTCCTGCTCGAAGTTCTCGTAGTAGTGCGAGACGTCGGAGGCGAGGACGACCCAGCCCCGCCGCGTGCGCGCCCGCACGAACTGAAGGCCGCGCGAATGGCCGCCGGCCAGATGGACACTGAGGCCCGGCGCGATCTCGGCCTCGCCCTCGTGGAAGCTCGCCCGGCCCTCGAAGACCTTCCCGACCATGGCGGTGACGTCCTCCGCCTCAAAGGGGTGGCGCAGGTGCGCGTGGCACATGCAGCGCCCCGTGCAGTACCGCATCTCCTCGTCCTGGATGTGGTAGCGGGCCCGCGGGAACAGCCCGTGATTGCCGCTGTGGTCGTAGTGCATGTGGCTAACGATCACGTCCCGCACGGCATCGGGCTCCACGCCCAGCGCTTTCAGCCCCTCGCCGACCGGGCGAGTGAGGCGGCGGTTGCGGCGCTGCCCCATGCGCTCGTCGAAGCCCGTGTCGAAGACGAAGGTTCCGGCCTCGCCGCGGAGCACCCAGACGAAGAAGTCCATCGGCATCGGGCCGTCATGCGGATCGCCTCCAAGGAAGTTCTCGCCGCGGCGCCGGTCCGGATTGGCCGCGTAGCGGACCGCGTGAATCTCGTAGGTGGACATGCCGTCTCACTCCCATTTCGAGGCACTCTCGCGGTGCAGCGCCAGCCTAACGCTGGGTCCGACAGGAACAAGCCGCATCGTGAGGATATTTGTATACAGATGGACGCATAGTTGTTGACCCCCGATGAGACGGCAGTTACCTCGCTTGCCTGACCCGGTCCGGCCGATGCCCGTAACAAGCCCCGGAGGAGAACCGCCCGTGAATGCCATCGACCCGAGTGCCGCAATCCTGCCGGCCCGGCGCATCGCCGAGTTCGCCGCGGGCCTGCAATACCAGGACATTCCGCCGGCTGTGCGGGAGCGGGCGCGGATCCACATCCTCGATGCACTCGGGGTCGGGCTCGCCTCCAACGCCTATTCCTTTGCGGACCGCACCATGGCCGGCATCCGCGCCCTGGGCGGGGAGGGGGAGTGCACTGTGATCGGGCGCCCGGAGCGCCTGCCGCTGCGGGATGCGGCATTGGCCAACGGCTTCCTCATCCACGGGCTGGACTTCGACGACACCCACCTGGCCAGCATCATCCACGCGACGGCGGCCTGCCTGCCCGTCGCGCTGAGCCTGGGTGAGTCCATTGGCGCCACGGGGCAGGAACTGCTCGCCGCCTACGCTGCGGGGATGGAGGTCTCCATCCGGATCGGGCTGGCGGTGAAGGGCGGCTTCCATCACACGGGCTTCCACGCCACCGGCGTCGTCTCCCACTTCAGCAGCGCGGTCACCGCGGGGCGGCTGCTGGGGCTCACGGCGGAGCAGATCCTGAACGCGCAGGGCATCGCCTCCAGCACCGCCTCCGGCATCCAGGTCTTCCTGGAGGACGGCGCCTGGACGAAGCGCTTCCATCCGGGTTGGGGAGCTGTCGCCGGCATCACCGCCGCACGGCTGGCGCAGAACGGCTTCGTCGGCCCGAAGCGCCCCTACGAAGGCAAGTTCGGCCTGTTCGACTCCCACCTGCAGTCGTACGCCGATCACGCCGATATCGGCGCCCTCCACGACGGGCTCGGTGAGCGTTGGGAACTGGCGGAGACGGCGATCAAACCCTACCCCGTCTGCCACTTCATCCACGGCGCCGCGGATTCCGCGATCGGGCTGCGAGCGGACATCCCCGACGTGGACGCGATCGAGAGCATCCGCATCCTGCTGCCGGAACCCACGATGAAGATCGTGGCGGAGCCCGCGGCCGACAAGCTGCGCCCGGCCAACGACTACGCCGCGAAGTTCAGCGCCCAGTTCGTGGTCGCCGCCTGCCTGCGCCTGGGCCGCTTCGGCCTGGCCGAGCTGCAACCCGAGGCGCTGGCGGACGAGGCGACCCTCGCGCTCGCCGCCCGTGCCCGCTGCGAGGTCGATCCCGACAGCGCCTTCCCTACCTACTTCTCCGGCGGGGTTGAGGTGGTGCTGAAGGACGGGCGCCGCCTGTTCCGGCACGAGCGGGTGAACAGCGGCGCCGGCGAGCGTCGGCTGGACACGGCCGGCGCCTCGGCGAAGTTCATGGGCGCGGCGGGGATGGTGTTGGACGAGGCCGCGGCGCGCCGGGCCTGCGAAGCCGTGCTGACGATCGATGGGCGGCCGGTGCGGGAGACGATGGCGGTCCTGGCGAAGCCGGCCTGATGCGGGGCGGACCGCGCCGGGGTTCCCCGGCGCGGCGCACGCTCAGCGCTGCCCGATCCTGGCCGCTTCCAGGATGTCCTTCCAGCGCGCCATCTCCGCAGCGAAGTAGCGCTGTGCCTCCTCCGGCGCATTGACCACCACGCGCTCCGCGCCGAGATCGACGAGGCGCTGGTGGATGGCCGGATCGGTCAGCGCGGCCTTGAAGGCCTCGTTGATCCTTTGCAGCAAATCCGGCGGCGTCGCGGCCGGCGCCATCAGCATCTGCCACAGCGAGAAGGTCGCGCCCGGCAGCCCGGCCTCCGCCAGGGTCGGCACATCAGGCATGGCCTCGCTCCGGCGCGGGCTGGAGACGGCGAGCGCGCGCGCCTGGTTCCCGCGCACGAGGCCGAAGCCCGCCACGCCGGAATCGAACATCATGTCCAGCCGCCCCGAGGCCAGGTCCGGCGCTGCCTGGCCGGAACCGCGATAGGCCACCTCGTTCATCTGGATCCCCGCAGCGCGGAGGAAACCGAGCGCCGTGAGCTGCAAGGCCCCACCGCCGCCGGAGGAACCGTAGCTGAGCTGCCCTGGACGTTGCCGCGCCGCTTCCACGATGTCCTTCACCGTCCGGTACGGGCTGTCCGGCCCCACCAGCATCACCATCGGTCCCTCGGTGGCGATCGTCACCGGCTTCAGGTCACTATCGGGGTCGAAGTCCAGGCGCGGGTTGAGGAAGCGGCTGGCGACGTAGCCGACATTGGTGAAGAACAGCGTCGTCCCGTCCGGCTCGGACCGCGCGGTGGCGGAAGCGGCGATGGTGCCGCCGCCGCCCGTGCGGTTCTCCACCACCACGCGCTGCGGCAGACGCTGCGACATGAGGTCGGCGGCCAGCCGCGCCACGATATCCGTTGAGCCCCCCGTGGAGTAGGGAACGAGGATGCGGACCGGCCGCGCCGGCCAGGCCTCCTGCGCCGTCGCCTGGGCGCCGCGAAGGAGGGCAGGCGCAGCGACGGCCGCGAAAAAGGTGCGGCGCCTCACGGCATCACCGCGAACGGGCCGCGCTCCTGCTTCACGATCCATGCCGCCGCAACGGCGAGGAGAAATTGGTCTTCGTGTCCCATTGGCTGGGCTCCGGCTTGGTTCTGGACGTTTCGTTGGAGGCCGCCGACAGGGCGGCCCCTGCGTCACTCCGCCGCGGCGGGCTGCGTCGCCGGGCGCATGGCGCGGCTCCGGCACTCGGCGGCCAGCGGGCGGGGGATGCCGAGATTCTCGCGCAGCGTCGCCCCTGCATACTCCTTCTGGTACAGGCCACGCCGCTGCAGCTCCGGCACGACCAGACGCGTGAAGTCCTCGTAGGAGCCGGGCATATGCGTGGCGGCCTGGACGAAGCCGTCGCAGGCGCGGCCGGTGAACCATTCCTCCATCTGGTCCGCCACCATGGCGGGGGTGCCGACGAAGGCGTGGTGCTCCTTGATCGTGCCGCGGCCGGAGAAGTGGACGAAGTCGGCGACGCTCGGGTTCTTCTTGCCGGAAAGCGAGATCACCCGGTCACGGAATCCCTGCCAGGAGAGGGAGGCGAGCTGATCGTCGCTCATCGGCTGGTCGTAGGGCAGGGTCGCCAGGTCGAAGTTCAGCACCTCCGACAGCAGGGTCAGCCCGTCGATCGGCTTCGGCAGCTCGTCGAGGAAGCCCTTCTTGTCCGCCGCCATCTGCGCGCTCTCGCCGACGACGATGTAGCAGGCAGGCGCGATCTTCACGTGGTCGGGGTCGCGCCCTTCTGCCGCCACCGCGGCCTTGAGATCAGCATACTGCTTCTGGCCCGCGGCGAGGCTGGGGTAGACGACGAAGATCACCTCACCCCATCGGCCGGCGAAGGAACGCCCGCGCCCGCTCTGCCCGGCCTGGAGCAGCACGGAATGGCCCTGCGGGGAGCGCGGAACGGTAAAGGGCCCGCGGGAGTTGAAGAACTTCCCCTTGTGGTCGAGGCGATGGACTCTGGAGCCGTCCGCGAAGCGGCCGCTGACCTTGTCCACGATCAGCGCGTCGTCGTCCCAGCTGCCCCAGTGGCCCATGACCACTTCCATGAACTCGTCCGCGCGGTCGTATCGCAGGTCGTGCTCCAGGTGCTCCGTCGCGCCGAAGTTCAGGGCCTCCGAGTTGTTGAGGGAGGTGACGATGTTCCAGGCGGAACGCCCCTTCGTCATCAGGTCCAGCGTCGCGAAAACGCGGGCCACGTGATAGGGCTCGTAATAGGTGGTGGAGTAGGTGGCGCCGAGCCCGAGCTTCGTCGTCACCATCGCCATGGTCATCGCGACCGTGGTGGGATCGAGCTTCACCGCCCGGACGCCGTTCTCCACCGTCTCCCGGAAGTCGTTGGAGTAGATGTCCGGCATGGCCAGCCGGTCGTCGAAGAAGGCCATGTGGTAGCGCCCGTCCTCCAGCACGCGCGCGATGCGCTGGAAGTATTCCGGCGAGGTGAAGTCGGTGGCGGAGGCGGGGTGCCGCCAGGAGGCGGGCAGGTTCGAGCAGTTCTGCGCCTGGAGGAAGGCGATCATCGTCATCTGGCGATCGGCCATGGGACGTCTCCTTGTGGTTCGTTGGTCGTTCAGACGGGCAGGTCGACGTCCAGCAGCGGCGCGTGCTGCTGGCAGCCATAGACGTCGGTATCCCCCACCTCCCCGGAGGGCAGGAGGCGCGGGAAGGTGGCCTTGAAGGCGGAAGCCGCGTCGTATGGGGTGAACAGCACTTGGTTGGGGCTGACGCCGTAGAGCCGTGCGATGAGGTCCGGGCCGAGCACGCCGGTCGCCTTGACCCGGCGGTACAGGTCGGGGTCGTCGAAGACCACGTCGACGGTCAGCTCGAAGGGGCCGGCGTTCTTGCTCTTGCAGACCTTCGCGATGTCGCGGATGCGGGGCACGGCCTCAGACCTCCTCGTACTCGATGGGGAAGATCTCGCAGGGGTCGTCCAGCGCCAGCACGTGATAGACGCTGAAGCGGTAGACGGCCCCGACCTCCACGTCGGAGGGCGAGAAGGGGAAGGCCATGTTGCCCTCCCGGCACAGGCGGCCCGGAAAGTCCGTGTGCAGCATGTTCGTGCGGGCAATGCCGAGAACGGCGGTGGCCACCTCCTGCGTCTCGCCCACCACCTCGATGACGAAGCCAAGCTCGTGCGGAGTCGCGTCGCGCAGCGGCTCGCGCTCCGCCATTACGCCGTCCCGCCCGTAGACGCGGAAAGCGAGCTTGTACTTCTCCGGCGTGGCACCGAAGGCCCCCGCCTTCTCCGCCACGATCTTCCGGATCTCCTCGATGAAGACATCGATACGGCCGATCAGCAGCGGGTCGCGCGTGCCGCAGACGCAGATGCTGCGGTACCCCGCCCGCTCCACGCCCTCCAGCTTCACCGTGTACTGCTGCGCCGGTGTCCAGCGCATGCCGGAGATCCGCACGGCGCGGTCGCTCAGCGCGTCGAACCGGCAGTCGGAGGTGTCCAGCATACCACCCGGCTCGACATGGTGGATCGGACTGGCGTTCTCGTGGAGGGAGTGGTTCGCGATCGACAGCGGCGTGCAGCGGCGGATCGGGTTCATCGGCTCGCAGTCCACGTGATCGTCGCGGATGGTGACGAGCAGGCAGTCATGCCCCTTCGGCAGGGAAGGGGTGGCGCCGCATTCCAGCATCTTCCCGGCATACCAGGCGGGCGCGGGCGGCAGGCCGGCGCGAAGGCAGGCGGCGACCCAGGGGGCGGGATCGCTCGACCGCCCGGCGAGGATCACCTGCGCGCCGCCCTCCATCGCCTGCAGGAAGGGCTCCGGCCCCATCATCCCGACGATCCGCTCGGCGCGGCCGACCACCTCCGCCTCCAGCGGCGGCAAGCCGGCGAGCGGGCGGACCCGGCCAGCGGCGAGGCGGGCGAGGAGGTCCTCGCGGGCTGGTTCCGCATGGATCAGCGCCATGCGGAAATGCAGGTCTTCCTCCGCCGCGATCTCCCGGGCGAGGCCCGCGACCGTCTGAAGGTGCGGCTCCCCGCCGCTGCCACCGGAGGTGCCGATCACCAGCGGGATCCCGGCCCCTATGGCGGCTCGCAGCATCAGGCGGAGGTCACGGCGGATGGCCATGATGGAGCAGAAGGGCTTGCCGGCCCCGAGGTAGTAGGGCCCGGGATCCACGCTGCCACCATCCACGCCGATCATGTGCGGGCGGCGGGCCATCCCCGCTTCCAGCGAAGCCTCGGGAAAGCCGTAGCCGAGAATGGCACTGGTCGAGAGAAGCCGGACCTCGCTCACCGCGCGCTCTCCGGAGCGGCCTCACAGCCGGACGGCAGAGGGGCGGGGAGGGGCTGGTTCCTGTCCGACAACGCAAGATTCCTTATTTTCAGTCGGTTGAAAGCAGGCGGGAGTAGCCAAACCGGGCCTCTGAGAACGTGCATTCTCATGTATGCAGAACGCGGGGCGACCAGAGGCTCGATGTGACCGCGCTCGCTATCCCGCATCGCTGAAACCTGACCCTGATTACGATTGTATGCAAGAGAGCACAAGAAAATTGACATGGCGGTGCGGCCGGGAGATGGATGGCTCAGACGGCACGCTCCTGAGCGGCGCACGTCCCAGAAAGCGATGGGGAAACGGCGTGACACACAGCAGTTCCGGCAAGATCTATCTCATCACCGGCGGGGCGAGCCTGATCGGCTCGCACCTGGCGGACGGGCTGCTCGCCGGCGGCGCGTCGGAGATCCGGCTGCTCGACAACTATTCCCTCGGCACGCCCGAGACGATCGCGCACCTCGACGGCGACCCCCGCGTGAAGCGCGTGCGCGGCGACATCCTCCGCCTGAACGAGATCATCGATGCCGCGCGCGGTGCGGACGGCATCTTCGCCCTCGCGGGCTTCCTGACGATCCCGATGGCGGCGAACGTGCCGCTGGGCGTGGAGGTAAACACCACGGGCGTGGTGAACACGCTGGAGGCGGCGCGCATCGCGGGCGTCCGCCGCGTCGTCTTCGCCTCCTCCGTCGCCGCCTATGGCGAGACCAAGGCCGAGATCCTGACCGAGGACGCCCCGTCCGGCCTCTCCACCGCCTCGCCCATCTCCGCCATCTACGGCACGACGAAGCTTCTGGGTGAGGCGCTGGGCCGCATCTACCAGCAGAAGTTCGGCGTGGAGTTCAACGCCATGCGCTTCTCCTCCGTCTACGGGGAACGGCAGCACGAGCGGGCGATGAACGCCAACGGCATCGCCGCCATCCACGACCAGATCCGGCGCGGCGAGGCCCCGGTGATAGTCGGCGACGGGTGCGAGGTGCACGACTACATCCACGTCACCGACGTCGCCGCGGGCTGTATCTCCGCGATGCTGAACGGCACGGGGGGCGAGGTGCTGAACCTCGTAACCGGCGAGGACACGTCCCACACCGCGCTCGTGGACGCGATGCTGGAGGTTTGCGGCGCCACCCACATGAAGCCCGTCTACAAGGAGGACACGCGCACCATCCGTTCCGCCGGCGGCAACCATCTCGGCTTCAGCCCGGCGAAGACGAAGGAGAAGATCGGCTGGTCCGCCGCCGTGCCGTTGCGCGAGGGCCTGAGCCGCTTCGTTACCTGGCGCGAGGCGCAGGACGGCGTGCGGACCCGCGTGCCGGCCTGACAGGGCGCGGCGGAACCAGCGGGGACCGCCGCACCGCCGTCGTCCCAACACCGGGCACTCCAACAATGGGCATCGGGCGAAGCGGGTTGACCGAACGCCTCCGGGCCTGACCACATGGACAGGAGTCCGGGAAACGGACGGGATGGAGGATGCGACCAATGAGAAGAACGTTCCTGCGCGGCGCTGCGCTCACCGCCGCGGCCGCCGCACTGCCGGGTGCCGCCTCGGCCCAGGGTACCGCGCCGGCACCCGCCTCGGCCGCCGCGGCGCCGGCCCCGGGCAAGGCGCCCCTGACCCTCTCCGATTTCGGCTCCTTCCACGTCGGCGGGCGCGACTTCGTCATCGCCGGCCAGCCCACGCGGGAAGTCCTCTTCTCCCCCGGCGGGCAGCCCGCGCGCGTCGATCCCAACGGTACCTACCTCATCGGCGGGATGTATGCGGGCTACATGATCCCTTCGCCCCAGCGCGGCCGCTTCCCGCTGCTCATGTGGCATGGCGGCGGACTGACCGGCGTGACCTGGGAGACGACGCCCGACGGGCGCGAGGGATGGCAGCACTTCTTCCTGCGCCGCGGCTGGCCCGTCTACGTGTCCGACGCCACGGAGCGCGGTCGGTCCGGCTGGACGATGATCCCGGAGGCGACCGGCGGCCAGCCGATCTTCCTGACCGAGAACAACCCATGGGAGCGCTTCCGCATCGGGGACGGCCCCGGATCGCTCGCGCGCGGCACCACCCTGCCGGGCAGCCAGTTCCCGGCAGACAAGGAGAGCTACCGCAACTTCATGCGCCAGAACGTGCCGCGCTTCACCACCACGGACGAGCTGACGCTGGAAGCCTACGGCGCCCTGCTGGATCGCGTCGGCCCGAGCGTGGTGATGGTGCACAGCCAGGGCGGCTTCTTCGGCTGGCGCGCCGCGCAGGAGCGGCCGGACAAGGTGCGGGCCCTGGTGCTGGTGGAGCCGGCGGCGACCGGCGACATGGCGAAGGCCGCCGCGCTGAAGGACATCCCGATGCTCGTCCTCTATGGCGATTTCATCGACGGCGACGCGCGCTGGCCGGCCATCCGCGCCAACGGGATGCGCTTCGCCGAGGCGATCCGCGCCGCTGGCGGCGGCGTCGACGTGGTGAACCTGCCGGAGCGCGGTATCCGCGGGAACAGCCACATGGTCATGATGGACCGGAACAGCGACCAGGTCGCGGCGCTGGTTCAGGACTGGCTCGTGGCCAAGGGCCTCTGGGCCTGATGCGGGATGTGGCGCGGCGGCGGCTCCTCGCTGCCGCCGGGGCGGGCGCATTCCTTGCGCCGCCCTCGTCCTCCCGTTCCCAGACGCCGCGCGGTGCCGAGGCCTGGCCGCGCGGCCTCACGACCTCCCTCGTCGTGCCCTATACGCCCGGTGGCCCAACCGACGTCATGGCCCGGCTGCTCGCCACCGGCCTCGCGGAGCGGCTGGGCGGCAGCTTCGTGGTGGAGAACCGGCCAGGCGCCTCCACCACGCTCGCCGCCCGGCAGGTCACGCGCGGCCGGCCGGATGGCAGCATGCTCTTCCTCGGCACCATCGCCACCTTCGCCAATGCGCCGCACATGTTCCGCCAGCCCGGCTACGACCCGGTGGCCGGCTTCACCCATGTCACCCTGCTGGTGGACTCGCTCTATGTGCTGGTGGCGAACCCGAAATGGCAGAGCCTGGCGCAGGTACTGGAGGCGTCGCGGCGCGGGCCCGGGCAGGTCAGCTACGCCAGCCAGGGCATCGGGACCACCGGGCACCTGCCGATGGTGGACCTGGCCGCGAGGGCGGGGGTGGAGTGGGTGCATGCCCCCTACACCGGGTCACCCCAGGCCCTGACCGACCTCATCGCCGGGCGCACCGACCTCATGTTCGCCCTCCTCGGCGCCGCGAAGGCGAGCATCGACGAGAACCGCGTCAGGCCGCTCGGCATCGCGCTGCCGGAACGGTCGCCGGCCCTGCCGGGCGTGCCCACCCTGGCGGAAGGGGGTTTCCCCGGCTTTGCGGCGGGCGGCTGGTTCAGCCTGCAGGCCCCGCCCGGCATGGCCGAGGCGCAGGCCGAAGCCCTCTCCGCGGCAACCGCCGCGACCATCGCCGGGCCGGGGATGCGCGACTTCCTCGACCGGAACGGGCTAATCCCCATGGAACCCGGCCCAGTGCCATTGCGGACCCGACTGGAGGCGGACCTCGCCTCCCAGGGGGAGCTGATCCGGCGCGCGGGCATCCGGCCCGAGTAGGCGCCGCCCTGACCCCCCGGTTACCCCCACCGCCGCTGAGGAACCTCACCGCCGGAACCTGGCCCGGCACCTTCCGCCGGGGAAGCGTTTCCGCATTGCAGCAGAACCCTCGGGTGGCGCGTTGCCGGTCCGAGGGTCGGGCGATCGCTTCGGCGGCCGGTGGCGCGTCACCCTTGAGGCAACCATGAACCTTCTTCGACGCTATTCCCGGCCATCCCTGACGGCACGCACCCTGGCCTGGACTGCTGCCGCCCTGGGCACCCTTGCCCTCGCCAACCACCTCCTCGCGGGCCGGGCGGAGCGCCGGCATCCGCCCGAAGGCAAGTTCATCGAGGTGGACGGCGTCCGGCTGCACTACACCGACCGGGGCACCGGCCGCCCTGTCGTCCTGCTCCACGGCAACATGGTGACCGGGGACGACTTCAACACGAGCGGCGTTGCCGACCTCCTGCTCCAAAACCATCGCGTCATCATCTTCGACCGCCCGGGTTTCGGCCACAGCGAGCGTCCCCGCGGGCGCATCTGGACGGCCTCCGAACAGGCGGGGCTCCTCCACGAGGCCTTCCGGCAACTCGGCGTCGAGCGGCCGGTCGTGGTCGGCCATTCCTGGGGTGCCATCGTCGCCCTCGCCATCGCCGAAGGCTACCCGGCCGACACCGCCGGCCTCGTGCTGCTCTCGGGCTACTACTTCCCGACGCTCCGGCCCGATGTCTGGACCGTTGGCCTGGGCGCGATCCCCGTCCTGGGGGACATCCTGCGCTACACCATCTCCCCCATCTTCGGCTGGCTCACCATGCCGCTGATCAAGCGCGCCCTCTTCTCGCCCGCCCGCATCACCGAGCGGTTTTCGGAGGAGTTCTCCTCCGCCATGGCGCTCCGCCCCTCCCAGATCCGCGCGACGGCCGTGGATGGCGCCCTGATGATTCCCAGCGTGCTGGCCCTGCAGTCCCGCTACGAAACGCTCCCGATGCCCGTGACCATCATCGCGGGGGAGGGCGACAAGGTGGTGTTCAAGCGCTCCGCCGAGCGGCTTCACCGCAGCATCCCGGGAAGCAGGCTGCAGGTTCTGAACGGCACTGGGCACATGCTGCACCACGTCGCACCCGGGACCGTCGCGAGTGCCGTCGCGGAGGTCGCCGAGCGGCGATAGGATCCACGTTGCGCCAGGTGGCCCGCTGCGGCCGCAGGCGGGCGACCGGCCTTGCTCCCTCCCATCCCGGCAGCAGAGGTGACAAAACCCTTCATGCCGCGGTGCCGGGCTGTTCCCTCAACCCTGGCCAACCGTGGGCTGCACGGTCATCTTCATCGCGCGGAGGTTCGTATATGGTGGAAGGCCGGGGCGTGCAGTCCATCGAGGTCGGCGGCAGGCTCCTGCACGCCCTGGTGGATGTCGGCCAGCCCGCCATGCTGCGCGACCTGGCCGCGGCCGCGGGGCTGACCCCGGCCCAGGCGCATGCCTACCTCCTGAGCTACCGCAAGATCGGATTGGTCGAGCAGGACGAGGTAAGCGGGCGCTACGCCCTGGGCCCCTTCGCGCTGGAGATCGGGCTGGCGCGCATGCGCAGCGCCGATCCGCTGCACATGGCCAGCAAGGCCGCGGCGGAGTTCGCGGTGGAGATGGGGCTGATGGTCACCATCGCCGTCTGGGGCACGCATGGCCCGACCATCATCCAGGTGCAGGAATCCAGCCGTGCCATTCACGTGAACCTGCGCGCGGGTTCCGTCTACACCATCACCGGCACGGCAACGGGGCAGCTCTTCGCCGCCTTCCTGCCCGCCGCCCAGATCCGCCCGCTGCTGGAGGAGGAGCTGCGCGGCACTGGCGGGACCGAGCGAAAGGTGGGCCGTGCGACATCCGAGGCACGGCTGGAGCGCGACATCGCCGCGATCCGCGCCCTGGGCTACTCGACGACGGAGGGCGTGCCGGTGCCCGGCATCAACGCCGTCAGCGCGCCGGTTTTCGACCATACCGGGCAGATGCAGCTGGCCATCACGGCGATCGGCAACGAGGGCACGCTGGATTGCGGGCCGGAGAGCGCGCAGTCCGCCGCCGTGCTCGCCCTGGCCCGCCGCCTCTCCTCCGAGCTCGGCTACCAGAGCGCGGAGCGCGCCGCCCCGGTCAGTGTCCCGCGCCGAGGTAGGCCGCGCGCACCTGCGGGTGCTGCAGAAGCGCCGCGCCGGTCCCGGACAGGGTGACGCGCCCGGTCTCCAGGACATAGGCCTGGTCCGCGACGCCGAGCGCCAGGTTCGCCATCTGCTCCACCAGCAGCACGGTGATCCCGCGGGCCCGCAGGTCCTGGATAATCCCGAAAATCTCCCGTATCACCATCGGCGCCAGCCCAAGAGACGGCTCGTCCAGCAGCAAAAGCCGCGGCTCGCCCATCAGGGCGCGGGCGATCGCGAGCATCTGCTGCTCGCCGCCCGAAAGGGTGACGGCCATCTGGTCACGGCGCTCGCGCAGGCGCGGGAACAGCGCGTACTGCGCCTCGATCGCGGCCTCCATGGCGGCGGGCGAGAGATCGCGGGACCAGCCGCCGAGTTCGAGGTTGTCCCGCACGCTCTGGTCGGGAAAGACCTGCCGTCCCTCCGGCGAAAGGGCGATACCCGCACTCACCCGCCGATGCGGCGGCATGGTCGTGATCTCCCGCCCCTCAAAGAGAACACGCCCGGCGGAGAGGGGCAGCAGCCCCGCGACGGCCTTCATCAGCGTCGTCTTGCCTGCTCCATTGGCGCCGACGATCGCAACGACCTGCCCCTGGTCCACGCGGATCGAGGCATCGCTGACCGCCTGGATCGGGCCGTAGCCGATGCAGGCGCCCTCCACTTCCAGCATCGCGCTCACGCCCCCACCGCCAGCCGGTCCTCGGCGGGCGCCTCGGGCTCGACCGCATCCGTGCCGAGATAAGCGGCCATCACCCGCGGATCGGCCTGCACGGCGGCCGGCGCGCCCTCCGCGATGACGGCGCCATAGTCCAGCACGATGACATGGTCGGAGATCGCCATGACGAGGTCCATGTGGTGCTCCACCAGCAGCATGGTGATGCCCTGGTCGCGGATGCGGAGGAGGATCTGGCCCAGTTCCGCCGTCTCCTGTGGGTTCAGGCCCGCCGCCGGCTCGTCCAGCAGCAGAAGGTGCGGCTCCGTTGCCAGGGCGCGCGCCAGCTCCACCCGGCGCTGCAGGCCGTAGGGCAGGGCGCCCGCCGGCTGGTCCGCGAGGCCGGAGAGACCGAGGAAGCGCAGGATCTCCGCCACCCGGGCCTCGGCCGCCCTTTCCTCCCGCGAGGCGAGCGGCAGGCCGAGGAAGGAGGCGAGAAAGCCGTTCCGCATGCGCGCGTGCTGGCCGAGCAGAACGTTGTCCCGCACGGACAGGTCGCGGAACAGCCGCAGGTTCTGGAAGGTGCGCGCGATGCCGCGGCGGCAGACGGCGTGCGGCGCCGCCCGGCCCAGCGCCTCTCCCTGAAACAGGGTGCGCCCGGAATCCGGCCGCACCACGCCGGACAGCATGTTGATCAGCGTGCTCTTCCCCGCGCCGTTCGGGCCGATCAGCGCGTGGATGTGGCCCCGCGTCAGGCGCGCGGAGACATCGCGCGCCGGGCGCACGCCGCCATAGGCCTTGTTCAGCCCCTCGGCCGAGAGCAGCGGCCCGGCCGCTGCCGGCTCCTCACGCAGCGGCAGGCGCGCATCCGCCGCCGGCGCTTCCGCCCGGCGGGGCGCGGTACCCCGACGCGCGCGGAACAGGCCATCCAGCACGCCGGCCAGGCCCTTGGGCATGACGTAAAGGGCGAAGAGGAGAAGCGCGCCCTGGACGAAATGCTCGATCCAGGCCCAGCGCGCCACCATCGCGCTGATCACCGTCAGCGTCACCGCGCCGAGGACTGGCCCGGCCAGAGATCCCGCACCCCCGAAAAGAACGAGCAGCAGGATGAAGATGGAGAGATTGAAGTTGATGAAATCGGAGTTGATGTACTGGTTCTGCTGCGCGACCAATGCCCCCGCCAGCCCGCAGGTGGCCGCGGCGATGACGAAGGCGAGCACCTTGTAGCGGTGCACCGCCACGCCGACGGCACCCGCCGCGATCTCGTCGGCCTGCAGCGAGAGAAAGGCGCGGCCGAAGCGCCCGATTAGAAGGTTCCGCAGCAGCAAATGGAGGACGAGGCCGAGCGCGATCACCAGCCAGACCCAGCCCGTCATGTCCAGCGGCTCCCCGCCGAAGGTGAGCGGCTTGATGGCGTAGATGCCCATCGCCCCGCCGAAGACCTCGGCCTCCGTCACCACCTTCTCCACCACAATGCCGAAGGCCAGCGTCACCATCGCCAGGCTGGGGCCGCGCACGCGAAGCGACGGCGCCGCGATCAGCACGCCGCAGAGCGCCGCGATCGCGGTGGAGAGGACGAGCGCTGTCCAGGGTCCGAGATCGAGCGACGAGGTGGTGAGCAGCGCCGCACCATAGGCGCCGGCGGCAAACAGCCCGGCCTGGCCGAGCGATTTCTGCCCGGCACAGCCCAGGAGCACGTTCATCCCGGAGGCGCAGAGGAAATAGATGCCGATGTTGAAGAGGATGCGGAGATAGAAGTCGTTCGTGACGATCCCGGCCAGCACGGCCGCCGCGCCCGCGACGAGGATGGCGAGAAGAGCATGGCGCATGGGCGTCACACCTTGTCCAGCGCGCGCCGGCCGAACAGCCCGTTGGGGCGGATGGCCAGGACGAGGATGATGAGAAGGAAAACCGCGATCTCGCGCCACTGGGCCTGCCAGAGCGCCACGCCGGATTCCATGAGCCCGAGGGCGAAGCCGCCGAAGATGCAGCCCCGCGGATTGTCGAGCCCCCCGAGGATGGCGCCGGAGAAGGCCTTCAGCGCGATGCCCACCCCCATGAAGAGGGAGGCGGAGGCGATGGGCGCCACCAGCACCCCGCCCACCCCCGCCAGGGCGGAGGAAAGGGCGAAGGCGCCGAGCATGATGGCGGTGACGTTGATCCCCATCAGCGACGCCACGGCCGGGTCATGCGCCACCGCCCGCATCGCCTTGCCCAGCCGCGTGCGGCGCATGACCAGGTCGAAGCCCACCATCAGCAGCACGGCCATTGCCAGCACCGCCAACTCCTGCGGCCGCACGCCGGCGCCGCCCAGCCGTATCACGTCATCCCCGAAGGGAGAGGGCATGTTCACCGGCGCGGGCCCCCAGACCGCGAGGCCGAGGGACTGGAGGATGATGCCGAAGCCGATCGTGCTCATCACCCAGGACATGCCGGGCTTTCCCGCGAAGGGCCGGACCGCCGCCAGGAACAGCAGCAGCCCCAGCGTGCCGAGTGCCGCGCCCACGGCCAGCGCCGCCACGGGGTAGCGGAACCCGGCGGAGGCGGCCGGCGCCAGCGCGGCGAAGCTGCCGCCCTCGCCCGACGAGAGAGCATAGAGCACGGTGACGCCGAGGAACGCACCCACGCCGATGAACTCGCCCTGGGCGAAGTTCAGCGTGCGGGTGGTGGTGAAGGTGATGCTGAAGCTCAGTGCGATCAGGGCGTAGACGCCGCCGATCGCCAGCCCGCTCACCAGGGCCTGCAGCACGGTTGCCAGCACGGGCGATCCTCCTGGCCGGTGAAAGGTCCGGCCCCGCGACCTGCGGGGCCGGATGGCCGGTCAGCCCTTGAAGTCCTCGGGCCGCAGGCCGCGCACGACATCGTCGGAATAGGCGGCCAGCTTTCCGTCGCGCCAGCAGGTCCAGCGCTGGTCCGCGGCGCCGAGCGCCTCGTGCTCGGCCTTGCTGAAGGGCTTGTCGTAGGTCTTTGCGTAGCCCTGCAGCGTGCCCCGCAGATCCTCCAGCGCGTCCTTCACGGCAGGGCCGTCGGTGCGCCCGGCCTGTCCGATAGCGCGGGCCAGCAACATCGTCCCGTCATAGCCGTGGACGGCGAAGGAGAAGGCGGAGTCCGCGTCGATCTTCGGGCGGATGCGGCCGAAGAAGGCCTGCTGGTGGGGCGTGCGGTCCTCCGACACGGTGCGGAGGAACACCGGCTTCTCCGCCAGCTGCGGGCCGGCGGCGTTGATGAAGCTGAGGTTGTCCGCCGCCCAGCTCGTCAGCACCACGGGGAAGTAGTTAATCTTCTCCATGCTGCGCATGACCTGCCCGATCGTCGTCCCCTGCGCCCAGACCAGCGCCGTCTCCACGCCCGCCGCCCGCAGCTTCGCGAGCTGGGAAGTCATGTCCGTGTCGTTGACGTTGAACTTCTCGTTCGCCACCGCCGTCATGCCCTGGGCCTGCGCCACCTCCTGCAGGTCCTTCAGCCCGCCCTGGCCGTAGCCGGTGGTCTCCGTCAGAAAGCCAATCTTGCCGGTGCGCGGGCTCTTCTTCGCGTAGCCCATGATGGTCACGACCTGGGTGCGGTCCACGCTGCCCACGCGGAACATGTAGTTGTCCGCCCCTTCGCGCATCGGCTTCGTGATGTCGGTGGCGGAACCGATGCAGCCCATCACGGGGATGCGCTTCTGATTGGGAATGTGCCGCCAGGCCAGGGCATTGCCGGAATTCGTCGGGCCGAGCACCGCTACCACGCGCTCATTGTCGATCAGGTCGCTCATGTTCTGGATCGACTTGGGCGGCTGCGAGAGGTCGTCGCGGACCACCAGGGAGAGCGGACGGCTAAGCACGCCGCCCTCCTTGTTCACGTCCTCGATCGCGGCCTCGATCCCCACCACGGCGGCGCGGCCGGACTGCGCCGAGGGCGAGGCAGCAAGGTCGCCGTTGAAGCCGAGCTTGATCGGCTGCCCCTGGGCCAGCGCCCTGCCGGTCAGCGCGGGCGCCGCCAGCATCGCGGCGAGCGCGCCGCGCCCGAGTTCCCGGCGTGTGGGTTGGTACTGGATCATCGTTTCCTCGTCCCTTGCCTCTTGCTGCCCCTGCCCGGGGCGAAGCTTGCGAAAGAGAGGACGAAGGCTGGCCAGATATGCCGCGCCGGAACGTCCCTCTCCCGTTCTGATCGCCAGGTCTTGGAGCCCAGCCTCGGGGAAAGGCTAAGTGCCGCCGAAGTGATCTGCAATGAACAAAACGTCCCGCCGAAATAATTTTGTCCCTTGCGAACCTGTTCGCTGCGTGATCCCTTTCGGGACAGGGTCCCCGGCAAAGGGTGGCCGGCCAGCAGGCGCGCCATGGATGCGCCGCGGCACGGGAAGGAACGTCCGGCATGCTGCTTTCAGGACAGATCGCGCTCGTCACCGGGGCCGGCCAGGGCAATGGCGCGGCCATGGCGCTGGGCCTGGCGCAGCAGGGCGCGCGCGTGGCCGTGACGGACATCGACGCCGCCCTGGCCGGCGAGACCGCCGCGCGCATCGCGGCAGCGGGCGGCGGGGCGGTGGCCTATGCGCTGGACGTCACGGATCTGCAGGGCTGCCGCGAGCTCGCCCTGCGCCTGGGGGCGGAGATGGGGGACATCTCCGTGCTCGTGAACAACGCCGGCGTCTGTCCGCGCCACAGCCTGGACGACGATGCGCTGGACCGCGCCTGGGACGCCGCCATGGACATCAACCTGCGCGGCACGATGAATGTCACCCGCGCCTTCCTCCCGGCGCTGCGGCGCAGCCGGGGGAGGGTGGTCAACATCGCTTCCATCGCCTCCTTCGTGTCCACCAACACCTCCGTCAGCTACCCCGTGTCCAAGGCCGGGGTGCGCGCCCTCACGGGCGCGCTGGCGCAGGAACTGGCGCCGGACGGGGTGCGGGTGAACGCCATCGCGCCCGGCACCTTCGCAACCCGGATGACGGAGGCCACGCGCCTCAACCCGGAGCGCTCGGACCGCTTCCTCGCCCGCATCCCCATGCGCCGCTACGGCGAGCCCGAGGAGCTGGTCGGGCCCGTCGTCTTCCTCGCCTCCGACATGTCCAGCTACGTCACCGGCAGCACGCTGGTGGTCGATGGCGGCTACTTGGCTGTGTAGTGGCCATGATCGTCCGCATGGGGTTGCTGGAGCGGCGGCCGGATGTCCCGCCCGGTGAATTCAGCCGGATCTGGCGCGAGGAGCACGGGCCCCTCGCCGCACGGCTGCCGGGGCTTCGGCGCTACGAGCAGAACCTCGTCACGGACCGCTCGCAGCTCGCCATCGACCACGCCCGGGGCGGCATGTCGCTGGACGGCCTCTCGCAGCTCCGCTTCGATAGCCGCGCCGCAATGGACGCGGCCGCCGCCTCGCCGGAAATGGCGCCGATCGGCCCGGACAACGATCGCTTCGCCGTGCTGCGCGGCATCCTCGTCACGGAACCCAACCCCGTGGTTCCGGTGGCCGAGGGGCCGCTGATCAAGCGCATGTCCCTGCTGCGCCGGCGCCCCGACATCGGTGCAGACCGCTTCCGCGAGGAGTGGTTCGGCTTTCACGCCCAGGCCGTGCGCCGCTTTCCCGCCCTTGCCGGCTACACGCAGAATCTTGTCGTCGCCAGGCAGGCGGCGGGTCGCTCGGATTATGAAGCGATGCCGGTGGATGGCGTGGTGGAGATGTGGTTCCGCAGCGTCGACGACCTCAAGGCCGCCTTCTCCTCGCCTGCCGCCGGAATCTCCCAGCGCCACGCCCTGGACTTCATCGCGGAGATCACGACTTTCCTGGTCGAGGTCCGAAGGGTCGTGTGATGGCGGACCGGCCCCTCCTCCTCTCTCCGCTCCAGATCCGCGGGCTGCGCTTGCGGAACCGCGTCGTCATCTCCCCCATGTGCCAGCACGCCGGGGAGGACGGCCGCGCGACGGACTGGCACCTCGTCCATCTCGGCAAGTTCGCCCTGGGCGGCGCGGGGCTGATCCTGACGGAGAGCACCGCCGTCTCGCCGGAGGGACGGATCGGGACCGCCGATCTCGGCCTCTGGTCCGATGCGCAGGTCGCGCCGCTGCGGCGCGTGGTGGACTTCGTCCATGGCCAGGGATCGGCCATCGGCGTGCAGCTGGCCCATGCCGGGCGGAAGGCCGGCAGCCAGCCGCTCTGGCATGGCGGGCGCGCCTTCACGGCCGGGGAACTCGCCGCGCAGGGCTGGCCGCGCATCGGCCCCAGCGCCATCGCAGCCGGTCCGGAATGGAGCGCGCCGGAGGCGATGGACGGGAACGCCATCGCGCGCGTGACCGAGGATTTCGCGGCCGCCGCGCGCCGGGCGGCGGCCGCGGGCTTTGATGCCGTCGAACTGCATTTCGGCCACGGCTACCTCGCCGCCAGCTTCCTCTCCCCCCTCTCCAACCGCCGCACGGATGACTATGGCGGCGGCATCGAGGGCCGGATGCGCCTTCCGCTCGAGATCGCCGCCCGTGTCCGCGCGGACTGGCCGGCGGAGAGGCCGCTCTTCTGCCGTATCTCCGCCGTGGACGGCGCGGAGGGCGGCTGGGGTATCGACGACTCCGTCCTCCTCGCGCGGGCGCTGAAGCAAGTGGGCGTCGACGTGATCGACGTCTCCTCCGGCGGGCTGACGGAGGAGACGCGGCGCATCACCGTGCCTCGCGGCCCGGGCTTCCAGGCCGGCTTTGCCGAGGCGATCCGCCATGGCGCGGGCATGACCACCCAGGCAGTGGGCATGATCCTGGACGGCCCGCAGGCGGAGGAGATCCTGCGGGCGGGCCAGGCGGACCTGGTGGCGATCGCGCGGGAGGCCCTGCGGGATCCCTACTGGCCGCGCCGGGCGGCCGAACAGCTCGGCGTCGAGGACGATTACGCGGATTGGCCGGAACGCCACGGCGTCTGGCTGGCCAAGCGTGAGCAACAGATGGGCGAGACCCTGCGCGCGCGCCGGCAGGCGGTGGCGAGGGGCGCCCATCACGGACAAGGAGAAACGGCATGACCGACACGGTGGAATGCGACGTGCTCGTGGTCGGCTCCGGCGCGGGCGGACTCTCGGCGGCGGTGGCAGCGGCCGCGCGCGGCCTCTCGGTGATCGTGGCGGAGAAGGAGCCCTATGTCGGGGGCACAACCGCCGTCTCCGGCGGCTTCCTCTGGGTGCCGAACAACCCGGTCTCCCGCCGCGACGGCATCGACGACAGCGCGGAGGACGCCCGCACCTACCTGCGACATGAGGCGGGGAACCACTTCAACGCCGACGCCGTGGACGCCTTCCTCGCCGCCGGGCCCGAGGCGGTGGATTTCTTCGACCGAGAGACGGCGCTGAAGTTCGAGCCCGCCTCCGCCTTCTCCGACTATCATCCCACGGCGCCCGGGGGCCGCGCGGGTGGGCGCTCCATCAAGGCACAGCCCTACCGCGCGCAGGGGCTGGGGAAGGAGCTGAGGCGCCTGCGCCCGCCGCTGCCGGAGCTGACCTTCGTTGGCCTCATGGTGGGCTCCGGGCCGGAGCTGAAGCATTTCTTCAACGCCACCCGCTCCGTTGCCTCCGCCGCCTATGTGGCGGGCCGCCTTGCCTCCCATGCGCGGGACCTGCTGCTGAACGGGCGGGGCATGTTGCTGACCAACGGCAATGCCCTGGCGGCGCGCCTGTTCCGCAGCGCACTCGACCGCGGCGTGCAGGTCTGGACCGACACCCCCGTCCTGCGGCTGGAACGGGGGAATGGTGGCGTGCGCGGCGCGGTCGTGCGGCACGACGGCAAGGAGATCCGCGTCCGCACGCGCCGCGGCGTGGTCCTGGCCGCCGGCGGCTTCCCGCAGGACAAGGAGCGGCGCCGCGCCATGTTCCCGCACGACCACGACAACACCGGCCACCACTCGCCCGCACCCTCGGGCAACACCGGGGACGGTCTGCGCCTGGGCGAGGGCGCCGGCGCCGTGGTGGAGCAGGGATATCCCAACGCCGCGGCCTGGGTCCCCGTCTCCCGCGTGCCGCGCAAGGATGGCGGCTGGGGCGTCTTCCCCCACTTCATCGATCGCGCGAAGCCCGGCCTCATCGCCGTGCTGCCGGACGGCCGGCGCTTCGTGAATGAGGCGAATTCCTACCACGACTTCATCCAGGCGCTCTTCGCCAGCACCAAGCCCGGCCAGGCCGCGCGCGCCTTCCTGGTCGTGGACCAGCCCTTCCTGCGCCGCTTCGGCCTGGGCTTCGTGAAGCCCTTCCCCGTGCCCGTCGGGCCCAACATCCGCTCCGGCTATCTCAAGACCGGCGGGACTGTCGCGGAGCTGGCGCGCAACGCCGGCATCGACCCGGCGGGGCTGGAGGAGACGGTCGCCGCGTGGAACCGCGACATGCAAGCGGGCGAGGACCGCGCCTTCGGCAAGGGCTCCACCGCCTATAACCGCTTCAACGGCGATCCCGAGTTCCAGCCCAATCCCTGCCTCGCCCCGATCGCGAAAGGCCCGTTCTACGCCGTGGAGGTGGTGGTGGGCGACCTCGGCACCTTCGCCGGGCTGCGCTCCAACGGAAACGCGCAGGTGCTGGACGAGGCGGGAAGGCCGATCCCCGGCCTCTATGCCGCGGGCAACGACATGGCGAGCATCATGGGCGGCAACTACCCCGGTGGCGGCATCACGCTCGGGCCGGCGCTCACCTTCGGCTGGATCGCCGCGCGCCACATGGCCGGCGTGACGGAAGCGGCCGCGACGCCCACCGCCGAGGCCATCGAGGCGTAGGGAGCGGTCTGACGACCGACGTCATGGCGGGGTTTGGCAGGTGCTGGGCCCGCCGCGCCGTCACACCGCCAGGCCAGGTGGGATCGCGGGGCGCACGGCCAGGAAAGTCGTGTCGGCCCGCCCGCCCGGCCCTCAGCCCGATGCGGGCTGGGCAACGCATCGCATGTACCGCCCCCGGTGCAGGGCCGAGGAGCCGAACCGGTTCGCCACCACCATCGCCCGGCGCAGGAACAGCCCGATATCGAACTCGTCCGTGTAGCCGATCGCCCCGTGCAGCTGCACCGCCTCCCGCGTCACCCGCAGCGCCGCATCCGCCGCCCGCGCCTTGGCACGGGAGACGAGGGCGCGGCGCGCGTCGCCGTCGGCGCCGGCATCCAGGTCGGCGGCCGCACCCTCCACGCTGGCCCGGGTCAGCACGATCTGGATCTTCAGGTCGGTCGCCCGGTGCTGCAGCGCCTGGAAGCTGCCGAGCGCCTTGCCGAACTGCTGGCGCTGCCGGAGGTAGTCCAGCGTCATCTCGAAGCAGCGTTCCATCAGCCCCAGCAGATAGGCGGCGGTGCCGAGCGCCGCCTCGTCTAGGGCCAGCTCCATCGCCTCCGCCACATCATGCGCCACGCGCCGCGCACCGCCCGTGTCCGCGGCCAGGCTGCCGAAATGCCCGCCATCCTGCGTCTTCAGCACCGCCGGCCGCGCGCCTTCGATCGCGTAGAGGGCCAGCTCCCCGGCCTCCCGCACGGGCAGTAGAAAGGCCTGCGCCGCCGCCGCCATGGGGATGAAGAGGCGCGTAGCCCCCGCGTCTCCGGGCGCCTCGAGGCTGTCCGCGGACTCCTGCCAGGCCGTCAGGACGAGGCTCTCGCCGGCGAGCAGGGGCGCCAGCAGTCCATCATCCCCCGACGCGGCCAGAAGCCGGGCGGAGAGGGAGGCGTCGATCAGGGGCTCCGGCACCAGGGCGCGGCCGAGCTCCTCGTAGAGGGCACAGGCCTCCGACATCCCCAGCCCGATGCCGCCATCCCCCTCGGGCAGGCGCAGGCCGATCCAGCCCATCTCGCCGATGGACCGCCACACGGCGGGGTCGATGCCCGGCAGGGTGAAGCGCAGCCCGCGCACCCGCCCCAGCCCGCCATCGGAAGGCACGATCGCGGCCACGCTGTCGCGGATCATGCGCAGCGATTCCGCGCGGTCCTCGGCAGGGGAGGTGGACATGCGGGCCTCAGTCGATCCTGATGCTGGCGAGCCGGATGATCTCGCCCCACTTCGCCGTCTCGGAGCGGACGAAAGCGGCCAGCTCCTCCGGCGTTCCGCCGACGACGAGCCCACCCTGGTCCGCAAGGCTGCGGCGGGTATCCGCGTCCTGCAACGCGGCCGATGCCGCCTTGTGCAGCACCGCGATGCGGTCGGGCGGCGTACCCGCGGGGACGAACAGCGCGTACCAGGTCTCGGAGATTACGTCCTTCGCCCCTGCCTCCGCCATGGTGGGCAGGTCGGGGAGGGCGGGAAGCCGCTGGTCGGCCGTCACGGCCAGCGCCGGCAGCGCGCCGCCGCGGATGTGGGAGATCACCACCGGCACGTCGGCCAGGATCATGTCGATCGTGCCGCCCAGCAGGTCCGTCACGGCCGGTGCCGCGCCGCGGTAGGGCACGTGGACGATGTCGATGCCCGTCCTCAGCCGGAACAGCTCCCCGGCCAGGTGCAGGGAACTGCCATTGCCCGCGGAGCCGTAGCTCAGCTTGCCCGGCTGGCGCTTGGCCAGCGCCACCAGCTCCGCCACCGACTTCACGCCGAGCTTGGGGCTGACGACAAGGATCTGCGGCACCGACAGAACCTGCGTGACCGGCGCCAGGTCCTTCCCGACGTCATAGGCCATGCGCGGCATGAGCTGTGGCAACACCACCAGCGCGCCCGTGGAGGCGAGCACGGCCGTCAGCCCATCCGGCCGGCTGCGCGCCGCCGCCTCCACCCCCACCATGCCGCCGGCGCCGGAGCGGCTGTCCACCACGACCGGCTGGCGCAGTTCGCGCGTCATCACCGGGCCGATGATGCGGGCGATGATGTCGGCGGGTCCGCCCGCCGCGAAGGGGACGATCATCTTCACGGGCTGGTCCGGGAAGCCCTGCTGGGCGAGGGCAGGGGCCCCCCGCAGAACCGGCGCGGCAGCGAGAAGGGCAAGGCTCTGGCGACGGGTGAGCACCGGTTTTCCTCCTTGGCCCGCCTGACGACGCGCCCGTGGCAGCTTTAGGCTTATTTACTGACCTTTTAGTCCTTGGCTTCGGTCCTGTCCATTGCCGCGGTGATCAGCCCATCCACCGCGACGATCCCCTCGGCGCCGCAGATCAGCGGATTGATGTCCAGTTCCCGGATGCGCGGCTCCGCATCCATCAGCGCGGCCACGCGGCAGACGATGTCCGCCAAGGCCTGAAGATCGACCGCGGGGCCCCTGCGGAACCCGGCGAGAAGCGGGAAGCCGCGCAGGCCCTGCAGCATCCGCAGCGCTGCGGCAGGCCCGATCGGTGCGGGTGCCACCGCCATGTCGCCCAGCACCTCCACCATCACCCCGCCCAGCCCGACGGCCACGGTGGGCCCGAAGAGCGGATCGCGCTGTCCACCGATGATGATCTCCACCCCGCGGGGCAGCATGGGTTGCACCAGCAACCCGTCCAGCCGCGGCGGCGGATCACGGCGGGCGAGTTGCGCCAGCATCCTGTCGCAGGCGGCGGCCAGCGCCCCGGCGTCGCGCAGGTCCAGCCGCACGGCGCCGGCCTCGGTCTTGTGCGGCAGATCCTGGCTCTCGGCCTTCAGCACCACGGGGTAGCCCATGGCCTCCGCCGCGAGGAGGGCGGCTTCGCGGTCCTGCACCAGTCGTTCGGGCACCACGGGAACGCCGACGGCCGAGAGAAGGGCCTTGGCGCGGGATTCCGTCAGCACCGGGCCGGGCGCCGCATCCAGCAGCGCCCCGATGCGGGCGCGGGCGGCGGCGTCCAGCAACACCGGCGGGTCGGGCGGCCGCGCCGCCCGGTCGGCGCGCTCCCGCCAGGCCGCGAGGGCCGCGAAGCAACGATCCATGGAGGAGAAGAGGGCCGCGCCCGGCACGGGGTGGACCCGCCGGGCCACCTCGTTCTCCCGCCATTCCGCCAGCCAGGGGACGCAGAGGAAGCCGCCATGCTCCGCCGCGATCCGCGCCATCACCGGGATGCGCTCGGCCGAGAAGGCATAGGCATGGGTATTGGGATAGAGCAGCGCGCCGAAGGCCGGATCGGCGGCCAGGGCGCCCGTGCAGGCCACCAGCGCCTCGGCATCGTTCAGGACCTGGGCCGTGAGGTCGCAGGGATTGCCGGCCGCGCCATATTCCGGGATGCGCGCGGCGAGCACCTCGGCGGCGGCCTCGCCGGGCTGGGGCAGGGATATGCCATGCCGCTCGGCCGCATCCGCCGCCAGGATGCCGGCGCCGCCGGAGGTGGAAACAACCGCAACCCCCGCGGCGCGCGGCACGGGCGGCGCCTTGGCGAAGAAGGCGGCGGTCTCCATCAGCGCGGCAAAATCCTCCACGAGGATCGCCCCCGCCTCCCGCAGCGCCGCCTGCCAGACGGCATGGCCGCCCGCCACCGCGCCGGTATGCGAGAGGGCGGCCGCGGCGCCCTGCGCGCCCGCGGCCATCTTGTGCAGCAGCAGCGGCTTGCCCGCCCGTGCGGCCATCTCCGCGGCCCGGATCAGCCGGCGCGGCTCGGCCAGGCCCTCCACGACGCAGACGATGGTGGCGCAGCCCGGTTCCTCCGCGAGGAAGGCGGTGAGGTCGGCGGCGTCCAGCCCCGCCGCGTTCCCCGCGGTCAGGACGTGGCTGACGGCGATGCCGCGCTCCACCGCCTGGGCCAGGGCATAGCCGAGGGCGCCGGACTGGCTGACGATGCCGATGCCCGGCCCCTGCGGCGAGAGCGCCCCCGGGCCGGCGGAGAAGGTGATTCCGGCGCGCAGGGCGAAGTTCGTGTAGCCCAGGCAATTCGGGCCGAGCAGCGGCATGGCGGCCGCCGCCTCCAACAGCGCGGCCTGCTCCGCCGCGCGATCCGGGAGGCCCGTCTCGGCGAAACCGGCCGCGAAGACCACGGCACCGCCCGCGCCCAGCGCGGCCGCTTGGCGCAGCACGGCCGCCGCCCCTTCCCGCGGGGTGGCGATCGCGACGCAATCCGGCACGCCCCGCAGCGCCTCGAGCGAAGGGAAGCAGGCATGCCCGGCAAGGCTGGGGTAGCGCGGGTTCACCGGCCAGACCGTGCCGGCATAGCCCGCCAGGTTTTCCAGCACGCGCGCACCGAAGGCACCCTTCCGCTCGCTGGCGCCGACAACGGCGATGCTGGCGGGGTGCAGGAAGCGGCGGAGCGCCGCCTGCGGCGCCAGGGGCCGCGTCACGGGGCGGTGGACCCTGCCGTGCCCAGCCATTCCGCCAGCACCTCCTCCGTATGCTCGCCGAGCTGCGGCGGCACGCGGGAATAGGCGACAGGCGTCTCGGAGAAGCGGACGGGATTGGCGACGAAGGGCATGGTGCCCGCGCGGGGATGCGGCATCTCCTGCCACATGCCGCGGTGGTTCAGCTGCGGGTCGTCCTTCGCCCCGCCAAAATCATTCAGCGGGCCGGAGGAGATGCCGGCGGCGTTCAGGATCTCCATCCAATCCCCCGCCCTGCGGCGCAGCAACGCCCCCTGCAGCAGCGGCAGCAGGTCCGGCTTGTGCGCCATGCGCTGCCGGTTGGTTGTGAAGCGCGGGTCGGCCGGCAGCTCCGGCAGGTCCAGCGCCTCGCAGAAGGTGGCGAACTGCCGGTCGTTGCCCACGGCCACCATCAGCGGGCGGTCGGCCGTGTCGAAGCTCTGCCAGGGCGTGTTGATCTGGGATGCCGTGCCCGCGCGCACCGGCATCCGGCCGGAGACAAGATAGTTCATCGCGATATGCGAATGCGCCGCCAGCTGGGAGTCCAGCAGCGCGAGGTCGATGTGCTGCCCGCATCCGGACACCGTGTCCCGGTGGTGCAGGGCGGCCAGGATGGCAATGCAGGCGTAGAAGCCGGCATTGATGTCGGAGACGCTGTAGCCGACAAGGTTTGGCCCCGCGCCGGGCTGCCCGTCCGGCACGCCCGTCACGCTCATCAGCCCGCTCATCGCTTGGAAGATCGGATCGTAGCCGGGAAGGGCGGCATAGGGACCGTCCTGCCCGTAGCCGGTGATGGAGCAGTAGACCAGGCGCGGGTTCACCGCCGCCAGCGAGGCATGGTCCAGCCCGTAGCGCGCCAGCCCGCCCGCCTTGAAGTTCTCGATGAACACATCCGCCTTCGCGGCCAGCGCCCGCAGCGTGTCCTGCCCCTCCGGCGTCGCGATATCCAGCGCGACGGAGCGTTTGCCGCGGTTCATGGCGAGGAAGGAGGAGGTCTCCCCGGTCTCGTTCCCCGCCGCGTCCTTCTGCGGAAAGCCCATGCGCCGCACGTCGTCCCCGCCGCGCGGGTGCTCCACCTTCACCACCTCCGCGCCGAAATCCGCGAGGATCTGGGCCGCCCAGGGACCGGCGAAGACCCGCGTCATGTCCAGCACGCGGATGCGGGGAAGCGCACCGCTCACGCCGGCAGGTCCAGCACGCTGCGGGCAAGGATGTTCCGCAGGATCTCCGACGAACCGCCGAAGATCGTGGAAGGGCGGGCGAGGAGGAAGGAGCCGGCGGGGTGCAGACCTTCCGCCATAGGCTCCAGCAGGCCGGCATGGCCGCCCGCGATCTCCAGCATGGCGTCCGTGATGCGCTGGAACAGCTCGGTCTGCACGATCTTCAGGATGGACACGTCCGGCCCGATCGGTTCGCCGCGCTTGAGGCGCTCGACATAGGATTCGTAGAGGGCCTTGAGGTCCGCCAATTCCATGCTGAAGCGCGCGTAGCTGTCGAGGAAGGCCGGATCCCCGTCCTTCCCCACCGCGACGGCAAGGTCCCTCAGCCGCGCCAGCCCGTTCGAGGACAGCTTCGGTGATCCGATGGCGATGCGCTCGAAGCCCAGCAGCGCCTTGGCGTAGCTCCAGCCCTTGTCCACCTCGCCCACCACCATGCTCTTGGGCACGCGGACATTGTCGAAGAAGACCTCGCTGAACTCGTCATGCAGGTCGAGGTTAATGATCGGGCGCACGGAGACACCCGGGCTGTCCATCGGCAGCAGCAGGAAGGAAATGCCCTCCTGCTTCTTGCCGGACTTGTTGGTGCGCGCGAGGACGAAGATCCAGTTGGCGTCGTTAGCCAGTGTGATCCAGGTCTTCTGGCCGTTCAGCACCCAGTGGTCGCCGGCATCCGCTGCATCCAGCCGCAACGCGGCGAGGTCGGAGCCGGCATTGGGCTCGGAATAGCCCTGGCACCAGATGTCCTCGCCCGAAAGGATGCGCGGCAGGAAGTGGCGCTTCTGCTCCTCGCTCGCATAGCGGATGAGCATGGGACCGAGCATGATCAGCCCCATGTCGTTCACGCGCGCGGCGCCGAAACGCTCCATCTCCTCAATCACGATAAGCTGGCGCGCGGCATCCAGCCCCATGCCGCCGTACTCGCGCGGCCAGCCCGGCGCGAGCCAGCCCTTGCGCGAGAGAGCCATGTACCAGGGCTTGTTCTCGTGCCAGTGCAGCCGGCGCGTGGGATGGCGGACGGGGAGGGGATAGTTCTCCTCGATCCAGGCCCGCAGGTGCAGGCGGAAGGCATCCTCGTCCAGCGCGGCCAGCTCGTCGAGGGACAGGTCGGGAACCATGCTCACCGTCCCTGGAAGGTGGGTTTACGTTTTTCGGCGAAGGCGCGCTGGGCCTCGCGGGTGTCGTCGGTGCGGGCGAGTGCGACGGTCTGGCTCTGCTCGTAGCGGTAGCCGTCGCGCAGCG
>NZ_JAGIZA010000028.1 GCF_017813365.1 Roseomonas indoligenes | reverse complement strand
GTGGACGCCGGCAACCTCGTCCAGGCCGGCGCCACCCTGCTGACGACGATCGTGGCGCTGGACCCGATCTACGCCACCTTCGACCTCAGCGAGGCCGACCTGCTGCGCTTCACCCGCCGCGGCCCCCAGGCGGAGGAGAGCCCCGTGCAGCTGCGCCTGGCCGACGAGGCGGAGTTCACGCGCCAGGGGCGGATGGACTTCCTGGATTCCGCGCTGAACAACCGCTCCGGCACGATCCGCGCCCGCGCCACGATCGCGAACCCCGACCTTTTCCTCACCCCCGGCACTTTCGCCCGCCTGCGCCTCCGCGCCGGGGAGGGCGACGTGCTGATGGTGCCGGACGCGGCCATCGCCGCCGACCAGGCCGCGCGAGTGGTGATGACGGTCTCGGCCGATGGCACGGTGGTGGCCAAGCCCGTCGCCCTCGGCCCCGTGGTGGATGGGCTGCGCGTGGTGCGGGACGGCCTCGCTCCGCACGACAACGTGGTCGTCTCCGGCCTTCATCTCGCCCGGCCCGGCGGCCGTGTCACGGCGGAGCTGAGGCCCCTCGCGGGTCGCGCCCGCGTCGCCGAAGCCCGCTGAACCGAACCCAGGAGGACGTGCCATGCGCTTCGCCCAGTTCTTCATCGCGCGGCCGGTCTTCGCCGCCGTCATCTCCATCGCGATCGTGCTGATCGGCGCCATCGCCGGCACGCGGCTGCCGATCGGCGAGTACCCGGAGATCGCGCCCCCGACCGTCACCATCGCCGCCACCTATCCAGGGGCCTCGGCCGCCGTGATCGCGGAGACGGTCGCTTCGCCCATGGAGCAGGAGATCAACGGCGTGGAGGGAATGCTCTACGTCTCCTCCCAGGCCACCGGCGACGGACGGCTGGCCATGAACGTGGTGTTCCGCCAGGGCACCGATGTCGACAAGGCTCAGGTGCTCGTCCAGAACCGCATCGCGGTGGCGGAGCCGCGCCTGCCGGAAGAGGTGCGGCGCCTCGGCATCACGGTCCGCAAGGCCTCCCCCGATATCATGCTGCTCATCCACATGTACTCGCCGGACGGATCGCGGGACGCGCAGTACATCTCCAACTACGCCACTCTCTACGTGAAGGACCGCATCGCCCGCCTGGACGGCGTGGGCGACGTGCAGGTCTTCGGCGCGCGGGACTACGCGATGCGCGTCTGGCTCGACCCCGCGAAGATCGCGGCCCGCGGGCTGACCGCGGGCGAGGTGGTGCAGGCGCTGCAACGCGCCAACATGCAGGTGGCCGCGGGCGGGCTGAACCAGCCGCCGACCGCCGCCTCTGACGGCGCCTTCCAGCTCAACATCCGCGCGCTCGGGCGCCTGCGGAGCGTGGAGGAGTTCGGCGATATCGTGGTCGCGACGGGGGAGGACGGCGCGCCGCTGCGGCTGCACGACGTGGCACGGGTGGAGCTGGGGAGCCAGGACTACACGGTGAACGCCTACCTGGACGGTGACCGCGCCGTCGCCATGCCGGTTTTCCAGCGCCCCGGCTCCAATGCCCTCGCCACCGCGGCCGCCCTGCGCTCGACGCTGGAGGAGCTGAAGAAGGACTTCCCGCCGGGGATCGACTACAGCACCGTCTACAATACCACGGACTTCATCGAGCAATCCATGGAGGCTGTGGTCCACACCTTCGTGGAAGCCATCATCCTCGTCGTGCTCGTGGTGATCCTCTTCCTCCAGTCCTGGCGCGCCTCCATCATTCCGCTGGCCGCCATCCCCGTCTCCATCATCGGCACGCTCGCCTTCCTCTCCGTCCTCGGCCTCTCGCTGAACAACCTGTCCATGTTCGGCCTGATCCTGGCGATCGGCATCGTGGTGGATGACGCCATCGTCGTGGTGGAGAACGTGGAGCGCCACATGGCCGAGGGAATGGACCCCGTGGCCGCCACGCGCCGCACCATGGACGAGGTGGGCTTCGCCCTTCTCGCCATCGCCCTCGTCCTCTGCGCCGTGTTCATTCCAACCGCCTTCATCGAAGGTATCTCCGGCGCCTTCTACAAGCAGTTCGCCGTCACCATCGCCGTCGCTACGCTGCTCTCGGCCCTCGTTTCGCTTACCCTCTCGCCCGCGCTCGCCGCCCTGCTGCTGCGCCCGCACACGCACGAGAAGGCGACGGGTTGGCGCGCCTGGATCGGGGCGCCGTTCGGCCTGTTCTTCCGCGGCTTCAACATGCTTTTCGACAAGCTCTCCCTCGGCTACGGCGCGCTGACCCGGCGGCTGGTGCGCCTCTCCGCCGTGCTGCTGATCCTCTATGCCGGTCTTCTCGCCTTCACCGGCTATGAGGTGCGGAGCACGCCCACGGGGCTGATCCCGCCGCTGGACCGTGGCTACCTCATCACCGCCTTCCAGCTTCCGCCGGGCGCGGCGCTGTCGCGGACCGACGAGGTGATCCGCCAGGCCGCCCGCGACGTGCGGGAGATCCCGGGCGTGGCCCATGCCGTGGCCTTCGCGGGCTTCGACGGGGCCACCTTCACCAATGCCCCGAATGCCGGCGTGGTCTTCGTCACCCTCAAGTCCTTCGAGGAGCGCGAGGCGGCGCGCCTGACCTTCCCCGGCATCACTGCGGCGGTGCGGGCGAAGCTCTCCCAGGGGCAGGACGCGCTCGCCCTCGTCATCCCGCCGCCTTCCGTTCCGGGCATCGGCACCGGCGGCGGCTTCAAGTTCTATATCCAGGACCGTGGTGACCGGGGGTCGCGGGCGCTGGAGGAGGTAACCAACCGCGTGGTGGCCGCCGCCAATGCGCGCCCGGAGATCGCCCTGGCCTTTACCCTGTTCAACACCAAGACCCCGACGCTGCGGGCCGAGGTGGACCGCAGCAAGGCGGAGATGCTGGGCGTGCCTCTGTCCCGCGTCTCGGAGGCGCTCTCCACCTATCTAGGCTCCACCTTCGTCAACGACTTCAACATCCTCGGCCGCACCTACCGCGTCACAGCCCAGGCCGAGGAAACCCAGCGCCTGACGCCGCGCGACGTGGCCCTGCTGCGCACGCGCAACGCCGACGGCGCCATGGTGCCGATCGGGGCGCTGGCCACGCTGGAGCCGGACACCGCCGCCTATCGCGTGCCCCGCTACAACCTCTACCCCGCGGCCGAGGTGCAGGGCGCGCCCAAGCCCGGCGTCTCCACCGGCCAGGCGATCGCGGCCATGGAGGAGCTGCTGCGCAAGGAGCTGCCCCCGGGCTTCGGCTTCGAGTGGACAGAGATCGCGCTGCAGGAGACCACCCAGGGCAACACCGCCCCGATCGCCTTCGGCCTGGCCGTGGTCTTCGTCATCCTGCTGCTCGCCGCACTCTACGAGAGCTGGCTGCTGCCGCTGGCGGTGGTGCTGATCGCGCCGATGTCGGTGATGGCGGCCATGATCGGGGTGAACCATCGGGGCCTGGACAACAACGTGCTCGTCCAGGTCGGGCTCGTGGTGCTGATCGGCCTGGCGGCAAAGAACGCGATCCTCATCGTGGAATTCGCCCGGCACGCCGAGGGGGAAGGCATGACCCGCTGGCAGGCGGCCGAGGCGGCGGCCCGCACGCGGCTCCGGCCGATCCTGATGACCTCGCTCGCCTTCATCCTCGGCGTGCTGCCGCTGGCCCTGGCCACGGGCCCGGGCGCGGAAATGCGGCAGAGCCTCGGCACCGCCGTCTTCGCCGGCATGCTCGGCGTCACGGCCTTCGGGCTGGTCTTCACCCCGGCCTTCTACGTGGTGGCCAGGGCGATGGCGCGGCGGGAGGCGGCAGCGCCCGCGGCGCCGGTGGACGCCGCCCTGTCCCGATCCTAGGAGGGGGTATGCCCCGGCCTTGTCGGGGCGCCCCCCATCCCCTCCGACAACCCCGACCGGCCCCGCAAGCAGGACAGGGGCCCGCAAGGAGCGTGCTGTGGACATGAGCTCTCTTCCGCTCGGCGGCGCCCTGGGGGCTTTCCTGCTGGGCTTCCCCGCGCTCTTCTCCATCGTGAACCCGCTTGGCGGGGCCCTGATCTTCAGCCAGGTCCTGGCGGACCGCACGCATGAGGAGCGGGCCCTACTGGCGCGGCGGGTCGGCGTCTACTCGCTCCTGGTGCTGCTCGTCTCCCTGGGGGTGGGCGGCTATGTGCTGAACTTCTTCGGGATCACGCTCGGCGCGCTGCGCGTGGCCGGCGGCCTCGTGGTGGCGAGCCGGGCCTGGATCCTGCTGACCGCCCCGGAGGTGCAGGAGGCGCGCAAGGAGGAGCAGGCGGCCCCGGCGAGCGACATCGAGGACGCCGCCTTCTTCCCCCTCACCATGCCCTTCACCACGGGGCCCGGCACCATCTCCGTCGCCATTGCCCTCGCTTCCTCGCGGCCGGCCAGTGGGTTCGGCAACGGCGCCTTCTTCGCCGGCATGGCGCTCGCGGCGGCCCTCGTCTCCCTAACCGTCTGGATTGCCTATGGCTCGGCGGACCGGCTGATCGCCCTGATGGGGCGGACCGGCGCGCGCGCGGTCACGCGGCTGGCGGCCTTCCTGCTCCTCTGCGTCGGCGTGCAGATCCTCAGCAACGGCGTGCTGGACCTCCTCGAGCCGCTGGCGAGGGGAGGGGTGGCCCGTTGAAGACCTGCCGCGGGCCGGGTCTCCGGCGCGCGGCACCTCGTGCCCGGGGCAGCCTCGTCCGGGCGGGCGATCCGCTCCCTCGCCGACCCCACCGGTCGCGTATCGACAGCACCCTTCCAGCGTCCCACACTCCGCGGCTCTGCCCGGAGGGACAGGTTTGCCAACAGTCGATCCCCATGCCCTGAAGCAGGCGCTGCCGCCGATGGAGGGCGAGCTTCGCCTTCCCGGCCTGCTCGCGCCGGTGGAGATCCTGCGCGATGCCCACGGCATCCCGCATCTCCGAGCGGGGCCGACGGCGGATGCCTGGTTCGCCCTGGGCGTCGTGCACGCGCAGGACCGGCTGTTCCAGATGGAGCTGACGCGCCGGCGCGCCCTCGGGCGCGCGGCGGAGTGGCTGGGGGCGGGGGCGGTGGAGGCCGACATCCTCGTCCGGCGACTGGGCATGGAGGCGGCCTGCCGGCGCGATCACGCCGCGCTGGGCGAGGCGGCGCGGGCCATGCTGGAATCCTACGCGGCCGGGGTGAACGCTTTCCTCGGCTCCGGCGCGCCCCTGCCGGTGGAGTACGCCCTGCTGGATGCGCGGCCGGAGCCCTGGGAGGGCTGGCACAGCATCGCGGTGATGCGGCGGCTGGGGCTGCTGATGGGGTCGGTCTGGTTCAAGCTGTGGCGGGCGGCGGCGCTGCCGACGGTGGGGGCGGAGGGCGTCGCGAAGCTCCGCTACGACGATGGCGGCCTCGACCTCCTCTGCATCCCGCCGGGCGCGGAGGTGCATCGCCACGAGGCGGACCTCGCGGCCCTGGCGCCGGCGATCCGCGCGCTGCTGGAATCGCTCGGCCTGCCCGGCGACGAGACGGGGGGCGGCAGCAACAACTGGGCGGTGGGCCCCGCGCGCAGCCGCACCGGGCGGCCGGTGCTGGCGGGCGATCCGCACCGGGTCTTCGAGATCCCGAACATGTACGCGCAGCACCACGTGGCCTGCGATGCCTTCGACATGATCGGGCTGACCGTGCCGGGCGTTCCGGGCTTCCCGCACTTCGCGCAAAACGGCCGCGTGGCCTACTGCGTGACGCACGCCTTCATGGACATCCACGACGTCTTCCTGGAGCGCTTGGACGCGGACGGCGCGCGGGTGATGAGTGCCGGGGAGTGGGTGCCAGTGGCCCGGCGCGAGGAGACGGTCGCGGTGCGCGGCGCGGAGTCGCGGCGCTTCGAAGTGCTGGAGACGCCGAACGGCCCGGTGATCGCGGGCGATCCGCGCGGGGGCACCGCGATCTCGCTGCGATCCGTGCAGTTCGCGGAAGCGGACCTCTCCTTCGACTGCCTGCCGCGCATGACGGGGGCCGAGGGCGTCGAGGACCTGTTTGAGGCGACGCGCGGCTGGGGCCTGATCGACCATAACCTCGTCGCCGCCGACACCAAGGGGCATATCGGCCACCTCGTGCGGGCGCGCGTGCCGCGGCGCAGTCGGGAGAATGGCTGGCTGCCGGTACCGGGCTGGACGGGCGAGCACGCCTGGCAGGGCTGGATCACGCATGACGAGATGCCCCGGGTGATCGACCCGGAGGAGGCGCTGATCGTCACCGCCAACAACCGCGTCGTGGCGGACGATCACCCGGACTACCTCTGCACGGATTGCCACCCGCCCTACCGCGCGGCACGCATCCTGGAGCGTCTGCGGGAGATGTCGGGTTTCGGGGCGGAGGATGCCGGCGGGATCCACGGCGACACCCTCTCGCCCAACGCGCGGCTGCTGCAGGCGCGGCTGGCCGCACTCGCGCCGCTGGACGGGGAGACGGAGGCGCTGCGGGCACGGCTCCTGGCCTGGGATGCACGGATGGAGGCGGGGGCGACGGAGCCGACGGCCTATGCCGCGCTGCGGCGGGCCCTGACCCGCATCCTGGCGGAGCGGAGCGGGCTATCGGGCGCCGGCGCGCATCCCTGGCTCGCCGTGGCACCGGGTGTGGCCCCGATGAACCAGCTCTGGTGGGCGCTGCCGAACCTGCTGCGGCGGGACGACGCATCCCTGCTGGACGGCTGGAGCTGGGACGAGGCGATCGTGGCCGCGCTGCGCGAGGCGGCGGGGGAGGGCGCGAAGCCATGGGGCGAGGCGCATCGGCCGCGCTTCACGCATCCCCTCTCCGCCCTTTTCCCTGAGGCGGCTCCGCTGCTGGATCCGCCCGCCCTGCCGATTGGCGGCGACAACGACACGGTGATGGCGAACGGCCTGCTGGCTTCCGTCGGGCCCGCCGCGGCCTATGGCGCGCTGGCGCGCTACGTCTTCGATGTCGGGAACTGGGACAACAGCCGCTGGGTCGTGTTCCACGGCGTCTCCGGCCAGCCGGGCAGCCCGCACTACACGGACCAGCACGCCGAATGGGCCGGCGCGCGGATGGTGCCGATGCTCTACGGCTGGGATGGGGTGCGCGCGGCCGCGCGGTCCGTGCAGGTGCTCCGGCCGTGAGCGACGGCGCGGCCCCCATTACCGTCCCGGCGCTGTGCCGGATCGATGCCGTCCCGCTCGCGGCGATGATCCGTCGGCGCGAGGTCTCGTCGCGCGAGGTGATGGCGGCCTATCTCGACCATATCGAGGCGGCGAACCCGCGCGTGAACGCCATCGTCTCGCTCCGCCCGCGGGCGGAGCTCCTGGCGGAGGCGGAGGAGGCCGACCGGGCGGTGGCGCGGGGCGATGCGGTGGGGCCGCTGCACGGGCTGCCCCAGGCCATCAAGGACCTCGCCGCGACGAAGGGTCTGCGCACGACGCTCGGCTCGCCGCTCTTCGCGGACCAGGTGCCCGAGGCGGACGCGGTCTTCGTCGCCCGCATGCGGGCGGCGGGCGCGGTCATCATCGGCAAGACCAACGTGCCGGAATTCGGCTACGGCTCGAACAGCTACAACCCGGTCTTCGGCCTCACCCGCAACGCCTACGACCCCTCCCGCGTCGCGGGCGGTTCCAGCGGCGGCGCGGCGGTGGCGCTGGCCACGCGGATGCTGCCCGTTGGCGATGGCGGCGACATGGGCGGCTCGCTCCGCAACCCCGCCGCCTTCAACAACGTCTTCGGCTTCCGCCCCTCCCAGGGCCGCGTGCCGGCCGACACGCCGGACCCTTTCTACGGCCAGATGGCCGTGGAGGGCCCGATGGGCCGCACCGTGCGCGACGTGGCGATGCTGCTCTCGGTCCAGGCCGGCTACGATCCCCGCGCGCCCCTCTCGCTGGAGGATCCGGGCTTCCGCTTCGAGGAGCGGCTGGAGGAGGGGAGGGGGCCGCTGCGCCTCGGTTGGCTCGGCGACCTTGGTGGGCACCTGCCCTTCGAGCCGGGGGTGCTGGAGCTCTGCACGGCGGCGTTCGACGTCTTCCGGCAGGCCGGCGGCTCCGTCGAGGAAGCCCGGGTGGCGTTCGACCCCGAGCGGCTCTGGCAGGCCTTCGTCGTCCTCCGCCAGCAGAGCATCGGCGGCCGGCACGACGCGGCCTGGCGCGATCCGGCGCAGCGCCGCCAGTTGAAGCCGGAGGCGATCTGGGAGATCGAGGGCAGCCACGGCCTCAGCGGCCTTGACGTCTACAAGGCCGGGCTGGACCGCGGGGCCTGGTACAAGGCCTTCACGGCCCTGTTCGAGCGCTTCGACTTCCTCCTGATCCCCTCGGCCCAGGTCTTCCCCTTCGAGGCCGGCATCGACTGGCCGGCGAGGATCAACGGCCGCCCGATGGACAGCTACCACCGCTGGATGGAGGTGGTGGCGGGCGCCACCATGGCGGGCCTCCCGGCCATCAGCCTGCCCGCGGGTTTCGACCCGCGCGGGCTGCCCATGGGCCTGCAACTCATCGGCCCGCCGCGCGGCGACTTGCGCGTGCTGCAGGCCGCCGCGCGCTACGAGGCCGCCTGCCCCTGGATCACCCGCCTGCCGGACTGGCTGGGCGTGCCGTGACACCGGATTCTGCCGAGACCACGCCAAGAGGAGGAAGAACGATGAAGCGTCGTGAGGTACTGGCCCTCTCCGCCGCCGCAGTCGCGGCCCCGTCCGTCGTCCGGGCCCAGGGAACGCCGGGCGCGCGGAGCGTGCTGCGCTTCGTGCCCCAGACCGACCTGGCGCTGCTGGACCCGGTCTTCAACACGGCGCTCGTCACGCGCAACCACGGCATGATGGTCTACGACCAGCTCTATGGGCTGGACGAGAACTACGCGCCGCGCCCCCAGCTGGTGGAGGGCCATGTCGTCGAGGATGGCGGCCGCACCTGGCGGATCACGCTGCGCGAGCGCATCACCTTCCACGACGGAACGCCCATCCGCGCCGCGGACGCCGTGGCCAGCATCGCCCGGTGGAGCCAGGCGGACGTGCTGGGGCAGAACATCCGCGCCATTACCGACGAGATGGCGGCGGTTTCCGACCGGGTCTTCACCATCCGCCTGAAGAAGCCCTTTCCCTTCCTCGCCGCCGCGCTCGCCAAGCCCTCCTCCTTCTGCCCGGTGATGCAGGAGCGCTTCGCGAAGCTGCCGGTCTCCACGCAGGTAACGGAGATCGTCGGCAGCGGCCCGTTCCGCTGGGTTCCCGGTGAGCGCATGGCGGGCGCCCGGGCAGTCTACGCGCGCTTCGAGGGCTACGTGCCGCGGGACGAGCCCCCGAGCTTCCTCGCCGGCGGCAAGCGCGCCGGGGTGGACCGCGTGGAATGGCTCACCCTGCCCGATGCCTCCACGGCCGCGGCCGCGATGCAGCAGGGCGAGGTGGACTGGTGGGAGCAGCCGACGCCGGACCTGCTGCCGCTGCTGCGCCGGAACCGCAACCTGCGGGTGGAGGTGAAGGACCGGACCGGCTCCATGTCCATGATCCGCCTGAACCACCTGCAGCCGCCCTTCGACAACCCGGCCATCCGCCGCGCCTTCCTGCCGGGCATCCGGCAGGCCGACTACATGACGGCGGTGCTCGGCGAGGACCGCTCCCTCTGGAACGACCGCTGCGGCTTCTTCCTGCCGGGCAGCCCGCTGGCGAGCGAGGTGGGGCTGGACACGATGGACGGCGCGCCGAACTTCGACCGGGTGAAGCGCAACCTGGAGGCGGCGGGCTACAAGGGGGAGCGCGTGGTCTTCGTCGTGCCCGCCGACCAAGCGCGGCTGAACGCGATGAGCGAGATCGCGGGAGACATGTTCCGCCGCAGCGGCGTGAATCTCGACTACCAGGCCGGCGACTGGGGCACGATCGCCGGGCGCGTGAACAACCGCGGCTCCCTGGAGCAGGGCGGGTGGAGCGTGTGGTGCAACACCATCCCCGGCATCATCGCCACCACCCCCGCCACGCAGTCCTATGTCCGCGGTCCTGGCCGGGCGGGCACCTACGGCTGGCCAGACCTGCCGAAGATCGAGGCCCTGCGCGACCGGTTCATGGATTCCGAGGACCTGGCGGAGCAGAAGAGCCTCGCGGAGGCGCTGCAGCGCCAGGCCTTCGAAGACATCCCCTATCTGCCGACGGGGTTCTTCACCCAGCCCACGGCCTTCCGCGCCGATGTGACGGGCATGCTCAACGGCTTCCCGATCTTCTACAACATCCGGAAGGGTTGAGGTCTCAGTCTTCCCCGCGCCGCGCGGCGCGGGGCGGGATGAAGGCGGCCAGATAGGCCTCCTTCGCCCGCGCGGCCTCCTCCACCATCTCATCGGTCAGGCGGCCGTGGCGGATGTAGGAGAGGGACCAGATCGAATCGCTGATCGTGACGCCGATCGCGAGCCGGTCGACGAGCGACGGGTCCTCGGGGATGAGGAAGTGTTGCCGCAGCAGCCGGTATTGGTGCTCGCCGAAGCGCCGGTTGGCGTCCAGGTCGGCCTCCCGAATGCGCCCGGCGACATCGGCCCCGAGGAAGAGCCGCATGGTCGCCGGATGGGTCTCGTAGACCCGGCGGCCCCGCGCGGCCCATAGGCGGTTCAGGCCCGGCCAGGTCTCCGGCATCTCCGGGATCGGCTCCTCGTACACGGCCTCGAAAAAACGGTGGTAGCGCTGCGCGAGCCCCAGGAAGGCGGCCGTGCTGTTGGGGAAGTAGTGGTACACGGAAGCCAGCGGCGCCCCGGCCTCCCGCGCCACGTCCTGCAGGCTGATCGAGGCCGGCGGGCCCTGCCGCACCAGCGCGTCCACCGCGTCCAGCAGGGCCTCGTAGCGGGACCGGCCCCGTGCCCGGAGCGGCCGCCTCGGCGTGTCCGGGCGTGTCTCGACCATCGGCCTCTCCTCTCCCCCTGCCAGTCCTAGCGACGGAACAAGGCGATTGACAGCCCCGCAGAACCTCTCCCAAATCGAACTAATTCGAGGAATGGAAGGCGCGGCAGATGGGGCGGAATCGTTCGCAGGGGGCGGCGCTGATGGAGCGGGCCCGCGCCGTGATCCCGAACGGGATGTACGGGCATGAGTCCGTCGCCCTCCTGCCGGAGGGCTACCCGCAGTTCTTCTCGCGGGCCGAGGGCGCCCGGCTCTGGGACGTCGATGGGAACGAGTACCTCGACTATATGTGCGCCTTCGGGCCGAATTTATTCGGCTATGGCCATGCCGAGATCGACACGGCCGCCGCCGCCCAGCGCGCGCGGGGCGACACCATGACAGGGCCGGGCGAGGCGATGGTCGCCTTCGCGGAGGCCATGGTCGCGCAGGTCAGCCACGCCGACTGGGCCATGTTCTGCAAGAACGGCACCGACGCCACCTCCATGGCCGTGGCCACCGCCCGCGCCCATACCGGGCGCGGCAAGATCCTGGTCGGCCGCGGGACCTATCACGGTGCCTCCGGCTGGGCGATCCAGCGCGCCAGCCGCGGCCTCATGCCCGAGGACAAGGCGCATGTGATCCACTTCCGCTACAACGACGTCGAGAGCCTTGCCGACGCGGTTAAGATGGCCGGGGACGACCTAGCGGGGATCATGATCACCCCCTTCCGCCACGAGGTCTTCCAGGACCAGTTCCTGCCCGATCCCGCCTTCCTCCAGTTCGCGCGGGAGAGCTGCGACCGGGCGGGGGCGCTGCTGATCGTGGACGACGTGCGCGCGGGCTTCCGCCTGGACCGGGACTGCAGCATCGAGGCCTACGGCGTCTCCCCGGACCTGAGCTGCTGGGGCAAAGCGATCGCCAACGGCCAGCCGGTCTCCGCCCTGCTCGGCGTGGAGAAGGCGCGGCAGGCCGCGGGATCCATCGTCGCCACGGGATCCTTCTGGTTCTCCGCCGTGCCGATGGCGGCGGGCGTCGCCACGATGCGCGCCATCCGGGAGACGGACTACCTGGAGCGGACGATCGCGCGGGGCACCGCGCTGCGCGAGGGGTTGCAGCAGCAGGCGGCCGCCCACGGCTTCACCCTGCGCCAGACCGGGCCGGCGCAGATGCCGCAGATCCTCTTCGAGGAGGACCCGGATTTCCGCTTCGGCTATGCCTGGGTGACGGAGGCGCTGGACCGCGGCGTCTATCTCAGCCCCTACCACAACATGTTCATCTGCTCCGCCCTTACCGAGGCGGATGTACGCCTGACGCTGGAGCGAACGGACGACGCCTTTGCCGCGCTGAAGGCCCGGCGCTCCTCCGTGCAGCCGGTGGAGAAGATCCAGCCGCTGGTCGAAGCGATCCGGGCGGCGAACCGCTGAGCGGCGGGCGAGGGGGCGCATGACGGTGACGACGCAGGCGGCGGAAGCCGTGGCGGGCGAGTGGCTCGCGGCGCTTTCGCAGCGGATCGCGGCCCGCGACGCGGCCGGTGCCGCGGCGCTGTTCCATGCCGAGAGCTACTGGCGGGACCTGCTGCCCTTCACCTGGTCCATCGCGACCTTCGAGGCCCCTTCGGCGATCCGGACCATGCTGGAGGAGACGCTTGCCCGCGTTGAACCGACCGGCTTCCGCCTGGAGCCGGGCACGGCGAAAGCCGATGGCCCGGTTACCGAGGCCTGGTTCCGCTTCGAGACGGGCACGGTCCGCGCGCGCGGCCACATCCGCCTGCGGGACGGGCGGTGCTGGACGCTGATGACGGCCGCGCTGGAGCTGAAGGGGCACGAGGAGAGGACCGGCCGGACGCGCGAGGCCGGCGCCGAGCACGGTGCCGCCCCGGGTCGCAAGAGCTGGCGGGAGAGGCGGGAGGAGGAGGCCCGGGCGATCGGGACGACGGAGCAGCCCTATGTCCTCATCGTCGGTGGTGGGCAGGGCGGCATCGTCCTCGGCGCCCGTCTGCGCCGCCTGGGCGTGCCGGCCCTGATCATCGACGCGCATCCCCGGCCGGGCGACGCCTGGCGGCGGCGCTACCGCACGCTCTGCCTGCACGACCCCGTGTGGAACATCCACCTCCCCTATCTTCCCTTCCCCGGTCACTGGCCGGTCTTCACGCCGAAGGACCGGATGGCGGATTGGCTGGAGTCCTATGCCGGGCTGATGGAGCTCGACATCTGGAGTTCCACGCGCGCCGAGGCGGCGCGCTTCGATGAGAGCAAGGGCGAGTGGGAGGTCACCGTCCGCAGGGAGGGCCAGCCCGTCACGCTGCGCCCGAAGCAGCTAGTCCTCGCCACCGGCATGTCCGGCGCACCCCAGGTGCCGGCCTATGACGGCGCCGAGACCTTCCGGGGCGTCCAGCTCCATTCCAGCGCCTATCGCGGCGGGGAAGACTACGCCGGCAAGCGATGCGTGGTCATCGGCTCCAACAATTCGGCGCACGACATCGCGGCGGAGCTGTGGGAGTGCGGCGCGGACGTGACGATGGTGCAGCGCTCCTCCACCCTGGTGGTGAAGGCCGACACGCAGCTCCGCCACTTCGGCTACAAGCTCTACTCGGAGGACGCGCTGGAGGCCGGGATCGGCACGGAGCAGGCGGATTTCATTGCCGCCTCCCGCCCCTACGCAACCCTGCCGCCGATGCACCGCGCCCTATACGACGAGATCCGCCGGGAGGATGCCGAGTTCTACCGGCAACTCGAGGCGGCAGGCTTCATGCTGGATTTCGGGGAGGACGAGAGCGGCCTCTCCATGAAGTACCTGCGCCGCGGTTCCGGCTACTACATCGATGTCGGCGCCTCCGACCTCATCATCGGCGGCGACATCAAGCTGAGGAGCCGCGTGAGGGTCTCCCGCATCGTGCCTGAAGGCGTGGCGCTGGATGACGGCACCGTGCTTCCGGCCGACCTCATCGTCTACGCGACGGGCTTCGAGCCGATGGAGAGCTGGATCGCCGGGCTCGTCTCCGAGGAGGCGGCGCGGCGGGTCGGGCATGTCTGGGGGCTGGGCTCCGGCACGCGGCGCGATCCCGGCCCCTGGTCCGGCGAGCTGCGGAACATGTGGAAGCCCACGCGCCAGGAAGGGCTCTGGCTGCAGGGCGGCAACCTCCAGCAAATCCGCTTCTACTCCCGCCTCTTCGCCATCCAGCTGAAGGCGCGGATGGAGGGTATTCCCACGCCCGTCTACGATCCGAAGGTCTTCGAGGCGGAAGCGGCGGAGGCCCTTCTTTGATGGCGCGGCAAGGGATGGCACGCCCGTTGCCTTGTCTCGAAACGCCCCTTTCCCGCACGGAGGAATGCTGATGACGGACGCGGATCTGGGCTTCCTGCCGGCGGGTGAGCTGCTCTCCCTCTACCGGAGCAAGTCCGTCTCCCCCGTCGAGGTGATGGAAGCAATACTGCGCCACGTCGATCGCACCGACCCGCGCGTCAACGCCATGGCGCGCACCACGCCGGACCAGGCGCGCGCAGCGGCGAGGGAGTCGGAGGCGCGCTGGATGCGCGGCGAGCCCCGCCCGCTGGAAGGCGTGCCGGTCACCATCAAGGACCTTCAGCACACCAAGGGCATCCGGACGGATTTCGGCACGCATATCCTGGAGGGAACGATCCCGGACGTGGACGTTCCCTGCGTTACGCGCCTCTACGAGGCCGGCTGCGTCATGCTGGGCAAGACGACGTCCTCGGCCGAGTGGGGCTGGAAGGGCGTCAGCGAGGCGCCGGTCTACGGGGTCACCAGCAATCCCTGGAAGGCCGGCTACAATGCCGGCGCCTCCTCCTCCGGCGCCGGCGTCGCGGCGGCGGTGGGGTACGGGCCGCTGCACCAGGGCGGCGACGGCGCCGGCTCTATCCGCATGCCCGCGCATTTCAGCGGCGTCTACGGGCTAAAGCCGACCCATGGGCGCGTGCCGAACTGGCCGATGTCCAACAACGACCTGGCGACCCATATCGGCCCGCTCACGCGGACGGTGACGGATGCGGCGCTGATGCTCGGGGCGATGGCCGGTCCGCACCCCTGGGACTACACCTCGCTAGAGGCACCGGCGGAGGACTATGCCGCGCGGCTCTCCGCCAGCATGCGCGGCCGGCGCATCGCCTACAGCCCCGATCTCGGCCATGCCCGCGTGGATCCCGATGTGGCCGCAATCGTCGCCCGCGCCGTCGGCGTCTTCGAGGCCATGGGCGCACAGGTCGAGACCGTCGCTCCGTCCTGGGGCGGGCTCGGCCCGGAGCTGTCGCGCTTCTTCTGGCCCGCCACCTTCAGCGCCCGGCTGAAGTACCTCCCGGAATGGGAGGACCGGATGGACCCCGGCTTCGTCGCCATGATCCGCACGACGACGGACTACACCGTCGCGCAGTTCATGGCGATGCGGGAGCGCCGCTTCGCCTATTGCCAGGCCATCCACGAGTTCATGGAAGGCTACGACTTCCTGCTGACCCCCGCCGTCAGTGTGGCGGCCTTCCCGGCCGACCGGCTGCAGCCCGAGCACTGGCCGCAGCACCCCTGGGACTGGCTGAGTTGGGCCGAGTTCAGCTACCCCTTCAACTGGTCGGGCAATCCCGCCGCCAGCATTCCCTGCGGCTTCACGGAGGCCGGCTTCCCCGTCGGCCTGCAGATCGTCGGGCGCCGCTTCGACGATCTCGGCGTGCTGCAGGCCAGCGCCGCCTTCGAGGCCGCGCAGCCCTGGACGCAACACCGCCCGCCGCTGGCGGGCTGACAGGCGAGACTTCGTGCGCGCGTAACACCCCCACCCCCGACGAGGAGAGCACCATGAAGCGTCGCGACATGTTCAAGGCGGGTGCCGCCATCGGCGCCGCATCCCTGGCGGGCCCCGCCCTGGCGCAGGGCGCCAAGGTGCTGAAGTTCGTGCCGGCGGCCGACCTCACCCTCGTCGATCCCGTGTTCAACACGGCGCTGGTGACGCGCACCCACGGCATGCTCGTCTTCGACCAGCTCTACGGGCTGGACGAGAGCTTCAACGTCCAGCCGCAGATGGCCGAGGGCCATGTCATCGAGGATGACGGCAAGAGCTGGAAGATCACGCTGCGCGAGGGCCTGACCTTCCACGACGGGACCCCGGTGCTCGCGCGGGACTGCATCGCCAGCATCAATCGCTGGACCCAGGCGGACGTGCTCGGCCGGAACATCCGCGCCGTGACGCTGGAGATGAACGCCCTCTCCGACCGCGTGCTGCAGATCCGCCTGAGCAAGCCCTTCCCGATGCTGGCGACGGCCCTCGCCAAGCCCTCCGCCTTCTGCCCGATCATGCCGGCGCGCCTCGCGGCCCAGCCGCCGACGACGCAGGTGACGGAGGTGGTGGGAAGCGGCCCCTTCCGCTGGGTCGCGGCGGAGCGCGTGGCGGGCTCGCGCGCCGTCTACGAGCGCTTCGCCGGCTACAAGCCGCGCCCGGACGGAACGCCGAGCTTCCTGGCCGGCCCGAAGATCCCCTATCTCGACCGGGTCGAGTGGCACACGCTGCCCGACGCCGCCACCGCCGCCGCCGCCCTGCAGCAGGGCGAGGTGGACTGGTGGGAGAGCCCGGCCCCCGACCTGCTGCCCCTTCTGCGCCGCCGGAACAACATCCAGGTGGAGGTGAAGGACCGCGCCGGCACCATGGGCATGATCCGCTTCAACCACCTGCAGCCGCCCTTCGACAATCCGGCTATCCGCCGCGCCTTTCTCGCCGGCATCAACCAGGCCGACTACATGACGGCGGTGATGGGGAGCGACCCCAGCCTGTGGAACGCCCGCTGCGGCTTCTTCCTGCCGGGCAGCCCGCTCGCGACCGAGGCCGGGCTGGAGGTGATGAACGGCGCGCCGAACCTTGAGAAGGTGAAGCGCGACCTGGCGGCGGCGGGCTACAAGGGCGAGCGCGTAACCTTCGTGGTGCCCACCGACTTCGCCGTGCTGAACGCGCAGAGCGAGATCGCCGGCGACATGTTCCGCCGCGTCGGCATCAACCTGGACTACCAGGCCTCGGACTGGGGCTCCGTCGCCAGCCGCCTGCCGAACCAGGGCGGGCTGGAGGCCGGCGGCTGGAGCGTCTGGGCGAACATCATCCCCGGCGTCATCGCCATCAACCCCGCCACCCAGTCCTATGTCCGTGGCCCCGGCAAGGCCGGAACCTATGGCTGGCCGGACCTGCCGAAGATTGAGGCGCTGCGGGACCAGTTCATGGACGCGGGCGATCCCGAGCAGCAGAAGCGGCTGGTGCGGGACATCCAGCTCCAGGCCTTCCAGGACGTTCCCTACCTGCCGACCGGCCTGTACTACCAGCCCACCGCCTTCCTGAAGAGCGTCACGGGAATCCCGAGCGGCTTCCCGCTGTTCCACAACGTCCGCAAGTCCTGATCCGGCACGAACGCCATGCTCGTGAACGATCCGGCGGCGGCGCACTGGCCCTTCGATCCCTCGCGGGTCGAGCTGGCGCTGGAGTTCCGCCGCCGGCCGCGCGGCCCGCACGGGGACAGCTTGCAGAAGCTGCTGCACCGCATGCGCTGGAACGGCGATGCGGAGCGCGGGGCGCGGTGGATCCTCGTCGTGGTGGAGCCGAACCGGCGCTGGATGCTGGCGGAGCTGCCGTTCCGGCGGAACCAGCCCGTGCGGACCTTCCCGAACGAGATTTTCACCTCCCTGGCCGAGGCCGAGTGGGAGGTCTTTAAGCGGCGCTGGGCGGCGCTTGCCGGCAACCCTCTGCCGGAGAGTATCGCCGACGCGCCCGCCGGCACATGAGGCCAGAGCACCCCGACATGCCAGTTCCCGGTGCGGTCGATACCACCGCCATCCTCGGCTACGCCCTGCCGCTCACCGTCTCCCCGGGGGAGGAGGTGCGCTTCCACCTCTCCAGCCCGGCGATCGCGAGGGCCGAAGCCGCGGTGGCCCGCGTGCGCTGCGCTGATCCCGACCCGGACGGCCCCGGCCTGAAACTGGTTTTCCCGGGCACCCCGATCGACGGGGTGGTGCCGCTGCGGGAGCAGCCCCTCTATCCCGGCTCCTGCGCCATCGTGCCGGACGCGCCGGCGCTCGCCGCGCTGTCGGGCTTCACGGCGGGCGCCTTTCTCTGGCCGACCGCGCCGGGTCTGGACTATGCCGGCACCATCGCGCAGACGGTGCTGGCCCGCTGGTGCGAGGAGACGAAGCGGGGCTGGCGCCTCGGACTCGATGCCGAGGGGCGGCCGGAATTCGTCGTCGCGGACGGCACGGGAAGCTGGCGCGCGGTCTCGCCGCACCCGTTGCTGGAACGGGAATGGGTGCTGCTCGGCGGCAGTTGGGACCCCGCCGCGCGCGAGGTCCGGATCACCGTCCGCAGCCTCGATCCGCAGTCCGGGCGGGACCGCAGCGCCACCGTCGCGGCACCCGGCCCGGCGGCGCTGTCCTGGCCCGCGGACACGGTGCTGACGATGGCCGGCCACGCCGCCGCGGCCGGTCCCTCGCCGCGGGTGATCGGGCTCTACGACGGCAAGCTGGACCGGCCGCGCCTCTACGCCGCGCCCCTGCCGCCGGACGCGCTGCACCGTCTCTGCGAGGCGTTGCGGCCGGATGCGGGCGACCCGCTGCTGCTCGCGGCCTGGGACCTGTCGGAGGGCATGGACACCGACCGCGTCCGGGACCGCTCGGCCAACCGGCTGGACGGCACGCTCCTGCAGATGCCGGCCCGCGCCATGACCGGCGCGAACTGGGACGGCAGCACACGAGGCTGGACCGAGGCGCCGTGGCAGTACGGCGCCATCCATTTCCACCGGGACGACATGGCCGATGCCGGCTGGGAGCCCGACCTGCGGCTGACCGTGCCGGCGGACTGGCGGCCCGGCTTCTACGCCCTCCGCCTGCGCGCGCGGACGGAGGGCGCGGAGCCGGTGGAGAGCTTCGTTGCCTTCTTCGTGCGGGCGCCGGTCGGCCGCCCCTCCGCGCGCCTCGCTTTCGTGGCCAGCACCGCCACCTTCCTGGCCTATGCCAACAGCGCGCTGCGGCTCGATCAGGTCCATGCGGAAGCGATGCTGGAAGGGCTGATCGCGCTCTCCCCCGACGATGTCTACCTACAGAGCCACCGGGAGCTCGGCCTCTCGACCTACGATACGCACAATGACGGCAGCGGCTGGAAGGTCAGCACCGCCGCCCGCCCGATCCTGAACATGCGGCCGCGCGGCGCCACCTTCAACTACGGCAACGACACCCACGTGCTGGACTGGCTCGAGCACTTCGGCGAGACCTATGACATCGTCACGGACGAAGACATCGACCGGCACGGGGTGGGGGTGCTGCGGCCCTATGCCTGCGTCATCACGGGATCGCATCCCGAATACGTCTCCCGCCCCATGCTCGATGCCTTCGATGCCTATCAGCGCGGCGGCGGCCGGCACATCTATCTCGGCGGCAACGGTTTCTACTGGCGCATCGCCTTCCACCCGGAGCGGCCGCACGCGATGGAGGTGCGCCGCGGCATGATCGGGCTGCGCACCTGGGAGGGGGAGGCCGGAGAGGACAGCCTGGCCTTCACCGGCGAGCCCTCCGGCACCTGGCGCACCAACGGGCGGCCGCCGCAGCGCCTCGTGGGGGTGGGCTTCGACGCGCAGGTCTTCACGGCCTCGGCGCCCTATCGTTGGCTGGACGGAGCGCGCGACCCGGCCCTGGCCTGGCTGACGGAGGGGATCGACCTCGACGCACCGCTCGGCGAGTTCGGCCTGCGGGGGGGCGGCGCGGCCGGGATCGAGGTGGATCGGGTGGAGCCCACGCTCGGTTCGCCGCCAGGCCTCGTCTGGCTCGCCACCGCGGACCGGCTCGGCTACGGCGGCGTTCCCGTGCCCGAGGAATCCCGGACGCTGCACCGGGGCATGATGGGCGACCAGAACGCGCGCGTCCGCGCGGACCTCGTCTTCTTTACCACGGCCGGGGGAGGGGCCGTCTTCTCGACGGGCTCCATCGCCTATGCCTGCGCGCTGACCTGCAAGGACTACGAGAACAACGTCAGCCGCCTGACGCGCAACGTGCTCCGGCGCTTCCTCGACCCGTCACCCCTTTAGGGCGCGCCGGGCCTCCAGCACGCGCAGGACGGCCCGGACGATGCCGCGGTAGCCGGTGCACCGGCAGAGATTGCCCGAGAGCTCCTCCCGCACGCGCACCTCGTCCGCATCCGGCAGGCGCAGGACGATGTCGCGCGCGGTGATCAACATCCCCGGCGTGCAGTAGCCGCATTGCAGCGCGTGCTCCGCGGTGAAGGCGCCGCGCAGCGCCTCCATCACCGCGTCACCCGCGAAGCCCTCGATGGTGCGGATGCGGGCGCCGTCGCAGGCGCCGGCATGGGTGATGCAGGATCGCGCGGGGGCGTCGTCCAGCTCCACCGTGCAGGCGCCGCAGACCCCGTGCTCGCAGCCAAGATGCGTGCCGGTCAGCAGCAGCTCGCCCCGCAGCAGGTCGGCAAGGTGGGTGCGCGGCTCCGCCAGGACTTCGGCGGCCTCGCCGTTCACGGTCAGGTGGATCGGAAGGCGGGTCATGCGTCCTCCCCGGCCATGCGGACGGCGCGCCGCAGCGCGGTGCGCGCCAGGGCGGCGCGCCAGGGGTCGAGCCCGGGCAGGGCGGCGACGATGCGGGAAGCCTCCTCCTCCGGCGCGGCTATCAGGGCGGTGGCATCGGGAATGAGCATCGGCGGCTCGTCCAGCGCGGCCAGCACGGCGCGCGGCGCCTCGCCGGGAACCGCGAGGACGCAGGCGGTAGCCTTGGAGAACTCGCCGGGCTTGCGGCAGAACTTCCAGTGGCCCCAGCGCGTCCCCTCGGGCAGGACGGGCAGCTCGATGGCGCGGAGCAGCTCGTCCGGCCGGAGCGCCGAGGAGAGGAGGCCGGTGACGAAGCTCGCCAGTGGAATGCGGCGCTCCCCGGCAGGGCCGACCGCGACCGCGTCGCCCGGGAAGGCCGGCAGCACCGCCACCCAGTCCGCGGCCGGGTCGGCATGGGCCAGGCTGCCGCCGACCGTGCCGCGGTTCCGCACGGGGCGATAGGCGATGCGCCGCGCCACGCCGGCCAGGATGGCGCCAAGGCGCCCCGGCACGGCCCCGTCCTCGATCGCGGCATGGGTCGTGCCCGCGGCGATCCGGCAGCGCCCGCCCGACACGGTGACGCCGCGGGCATCCGGCAGGTGCCGCAGGTCGATCACCCCCTCGGGCTGCGCCATGCGCAGGTTCAGCATGGGCCCGATGGACTGCCCGCCGGCCATTGGGCGGGCGCCGCCCCCCAGCAGCGCCACCGCGGCCGGCCAGTCCGCCGGGCGGGAGTAGGTGAAGGGGGCGGGCTTCAACGGGCGCGCGCCTTCTCCAGCGCCTCGATCACGCGGGCGGGGCTGGCGGGCAGGTCCATCACCTCCGCGCCAAACCGGTGCAGCGCGTCGTTGACGGCGTTGACGATGGCGGCGGGCGGGCCGATCGCCCCGCTCTCGCCGATGCCCTTCTGGCCGAAGCGCGTCCAGGGACTGGGCGTCTCCATGTGGTCGATGCGCGTCGCCGGCAACTCCGCCGCGCCGGGGACGAGGTAGTCCGCCAGCGTGCCGGCCAGGGGCTGGCCGGAGGCGTCGAAGGGCATCTCCTCGTACAGCGCGGTGCCGACGCCCTGGGCAAGCCCGCCGAGCACCTGCCCGTCCACGATCATCGGGTTCAGCATCTGCCCGGCATCCTCGACGATGACGTAATCCTCCAGCACCACCTCGCCCGTCTCGGTGTCCACGCGCGCGACCACGGCGTGGCAGGCGTAGGAGTGCGTGCCGGTATCGGGATCGGGGCGGTAGCCGCCGGTGACCTCCAGCCCGCCCGGATCCACGCCGCGCGGCAGGTTCTGGGGGCGGCGGTACCAGGTGCGCGCCACCTCCTCCAGCGTGACCTCGGCCCCGCCGTCGCGCCGGCGCACGGCCCCGCCCGAGATCTCCACCCCCCCCGGCTCCGCCTGCAGCAGGGAGGCACCGATGGCCAGCGCCCGCTCGCCCAGAAGCCGGCAGGCCTCGGCCACGGCGCCGCCGCCCATCACCGCGGCGCGGCTGCCCCAGGTGCCCGTGGAATAGGGCGTCAGCGCCGTGTCGCCATGCACCACGCGGACGCGCGCGGCCGGCACGCCCAGAACCTCATGCGCCACCTGGGCGAAGGTGGTCTCCATGCCCTGGCCGTGGTTCTGCAGCCCCGTGCGGATTTCCAGCACCCCGTCCGGCGTGAAGCGCGCCATGGCCTGCTCGTAGCCCGGCACGAAGGGGATGCCCCAGCCGTGATAGACGGAGGTGCCGTGCGCGCCCTGCTCGCAGAACACCGCCAGGCCGAAGCCCACGCATTCCCCGGCTGCCTGCCGCGCCGCGATCCGGTCCAGGTCGAAATGCGCGACGGCGCGGCGCAGCGCCTCCGGATAATCCCCGCTGTCGAAGACTTTCCCGACGAGGTTGCGGTAGGGCATCGCATCGGGCGGGACGAGGTTCACCTCGCGGATGCGCGCCGGGGAGATCCCGAGCTGGCGCGCCAGCGCGTCCATCGTCGTCTCCAGCGCGTAGCACACGCCGGTGCGGGCCACGCCGCGATAGGGCAGGATGGGCGGCTTGTTCGTGCAGGCGGAGACGGTGCGGAACCGGAAGCGCGGCAGGGTGTAGGGACCGGGGAAGATGGAGCCGATCTGTGCCGCCTCCAGGCAGGCACTGAAGGGGTAGGAGGAGTAGGCGCCGGAATCGACCGTGGCATCCACCTCCGCGCCGAGCAGCCGCCCATTGCGATCCGCCCAGGCGGTGACGACGTAGTGGTGCTCCCGGCAATTGGCGTTGGCCGTCAGGTGCTCCAGCCGGTCCTCGATCCAGCGGACCGGACGCTCCAGCCGCATGGCCAGCCAGGCGCATGCAATCTCCTCCGGCAGGAGGATGCCCTTGTAGCCGAAGCCGCCGCCGAGATCGGGCGCGATCACGCGGATGCTGCCCTCGTCCAGCCCCAGAACCTCCGACAGCCCGCTGCGGATGATGTGCGGCTGCTGGGTGGAGCTGGTGACGACCAGCTGCTCCAGCCGAGGGTCCCACTCCGCCAGGACGCCGCGCCCCTCCATCGGTACCATGCATTGCCGGGCCGTGCGCAGCTGCCGCGTGACCTTCGCCGCCGCGATCCCGTCCAGGTCGGACAGGTCCTCGTCCCGCTGCGTCTCCAGGAAGGCGTTGTCGGGCCAGTGCTCGTGGATCAGCGGCGCCCCGGGCGCCCGGGCCGTGAGCATGTCGGAGACGACCGGCAGCTCCTCGTAGTCGAGGCTGCAGGCGGCGGCGAGGTCCTCGGCGGCGGCGCGGCTGGAGGCGACGCAGGCGGCAATCGCCTCGCCGACATAGCGCAGCTTGCCGCTGGCGAGCACGGACTGCTCCGAGACCCGGAAGCCCGGCAGGGCGGAGGCGGCGCGGATGCCGCCGACCCCGGCCAAGTCCGCCATGGTGAAGACCCGGGCCTCCGCGTCCGCCGGCTTGCCGACGCCGAGAAGGCGGGCATGCGCCACCGGGCTGCGGAGGAAGGCCACCTCCAGCAGCCCCGCCGGGCGGATGTCGCCGACATAGCGGCCGCGCCCGTGCAGGAAACGCGCATCCTCCTTGCGAAGAAGGCTGGCGCCGACGCCTTGGCCGCCTCCCTGGCCGACCCCGTCGGGACTCACGCCGCCTCGGCCAGGATCGGGCGGGGAAGAACGACCGCATCGGCCTCGTAGCGCCGGCCCGCGCGCAGGCAGAAGGCGGGGCGCAGCAGCCGCTCGGCGATCACCTTCGTGTCCTCGTTGTCCTGCAGCAGGAAGCGGCCGCGCTCGTCCGAGAGAACGGAGATGTCCGCCTCGCGCCCCACCTGCAGGCTGCCGATCTCGTCCTCCATCCGCAGCATCGCGGCGGGGTTCACCGTGACCATCCGCACGACGTGGTCGAGATCGATCCCCAGCGCCAGCATGCTCGTCATGGCGGAGGCGAGGGAGAAGTTCTGCCGGCCGGCGAAGAGGTGCATCTCCTCCTTGTCGGGATGCGTGTCCGGCGTGCCGCGCGGCTTCGGCAGGGTGGTGTTGTAGCCGTGCATGTCGGCGCCGAGCGTATCCGGCAGCACGCCCGCCTCCAGCACCAGCCGCGCCATCTTGAAGGAGAAGTGGGAGCCGTGGCCGACATCGGTCTTCAGGCCGCGCGCCAGCGCCTCCCGCACCACCGGGTGGAGCTTACCGTGCCGGTCCACGAAGCCGCCGGGGTGGCGGGTGAAGGGATGCGCCAGGATGTCGCCGGCGCGCATGATCTCCAGCATGTCCGGCAGGATGGCGTCCGGGTCGTAGGAAGGAACGTCCTCCGGCAGGGGCCAGAGCTGGCCGAAATGGATGTAGAGCGGCCGGTCGATCTCGCGCGCGATCTCCGCCGCCTTCTTCATCGCCTCGTCGCCCCAGCGGGTGAAGCCGCCGATCTCCGCATGGCCCTTGATGCCGCGCACGAGGTCGCCGTTCTCGCGCCCGCTGCGGATCGTGTCCTCCACGGCGATGCAGTCCGGCCGGTAGAGCTCGGGGTAGTAGTGCCCCTCCAGCCCGCCCACCATGTAGGCGGAGAGAAAGGCGAGCACGCGGCTGGCGGCGGGCTTCACCGCGTATTCCCGGAAGCCCGGGAAGGTGAGGACCGAGGGGCCGCCCTGGTCCACCAGCGTGGTCACGCCGGAATGCACGCCCACCATGTCGGCATCGAGCCCGAAGCGGCCGGTGACGTAGCGGTAGACATGCGCGTGGGTGTCGATCATGCCGGGCAGCACAAGCTGGCCGGCGACGTTGTAGGTTTCCCGCGCCACGCCCGGCAGGTTCGGGCCGACCGCGGCGATGCGCCCGGCGCGCACGGCCACATCCGCGATCGCGTCGATGCCCTGCGCCGGGTCGATCACCCGGCCACCGCGAAGCACCGTGTCGTAGGGTCCCGCCTGCGTGAAATCCATCTTGGCCTCCTGCCTGGGCGCCCGCCCTCGGCCGCTGCGGTGTTGCGGGAATGGCTGGGCTGGGGAGTGGCAAGGCTTGTGCCACGCCCTGCAGAGATATGGACCGCCTCGGCACGCCGGCGAAACAGGAAATATGTGGGCACAGGCACATTTTTTCGGCTGATCCCAGCTGGAACGCCCAATCCTTGTGCGGCACCGCGCCGGCCCGGCGGCAATCGCCGCGCGCGGGCGTGGCATGGCGCTTGCTGCAAGAGCTGCCATCCTTGCCAGGTGTCGCGAAAGGCCGCCGAGCATGAAACGCTCCGACTTCCTCCGGCATGTTGCCGCGCTCCCCCTCCTGGGGGCGGCAGCCCTCGGCACCCGCCCGGCGCGCGCGCAGGCGCCCGCGCCGCTCCGCTTCGCCTGGGACTGGGCGCCGCAGGGCTACCACGCCATCTGGGGCCTGGCGGAGGAGCGCGGCCTGTTCCGCGACGCCGGGCTGCGCGTGCAGCAGGACCGCGGCTACGGCTCCGGCGATACCATCACCAAGGTTGCCACCGGCGCCTACGACATGGGCTTCGCCGACATCAATGCGCTGGTGCAGTTCAACGCGCGCAACCCGAACCAGCGGGTGATCGCGGTCGCCATGGTGTTCGACAGGAACCCGGCCGCCGTCGTCACGCTCCGCCGCACCGGTATCCGCAGCGCCGCCGACCTGCCCGGCCGCAACCTGGGCGCGCCGGAGGGGGAATCCAGCCGCGTGCTCTTCCCCGTCTACGCGCGGGCCGCGGGCATTGACCCTGCCTCGGTCCGCTGGACATCCATGACCGCGAGCCTGCGGGAATCCATGCTCGCCACGGGCCAGGTGGAGGCGATCACCGGCCTGATGCAGTCCGCGGTCTTCGGGTTGCGCGCTGCGGGCGTGCCGGCCGGCGACATCGTCTCGCTGCCCTATGCGGAGGCGGGCGTGGACCTGTACGGCCACGGCATCATCACCTCCGCCGCCTTTGCGGAGCGCAACCCGGAGGCGGTGCGGAGCTTCGTCCGCGCCTCCATCGGCGGCCTGAAGGCCGCGCTGGCCGATCCCAAGGCGGGCATGGCCGCCATGAAGAAGCGGGAAGCCCTGTTCGACGAGGCGCTGGAGCTCGAGCGCTTCAACATGACCCGCGACGTCGCGATCATGACGGAGAGCGCGCGCCGCACCGGCTTCGGCACGCTGGAGCCGGAGCGCATGAAGCGGCTGGTGGCGATCAACGCCGAGGTGAACGGCATCGCCAACCCGCCGGCGCCGGAAAGCCTCTTCTCCACCGCCTTCCTGCCGCCCCAGGCCGAGCGCATGCCGTGACGGCCGCGCCGCTGCAGGGCCGCGTGGCGCTGGTGACCGGGGGCGCGGCCGGGATCGGCCTTGCCCTGGCCAGCGGCCTCGCGCGGCGCGGCGCCGCGGTGGTGCTGGCCGACCTGCAGGGCGCGGAGGGCGCGGCCGCCGGGCTGCGGGGGGAGGGGCTGGCGGCGCAGGGCGTGACCGGCGACGTCACCTCGGAGGCGGCAGTGGGCGCGATGGTCGCGGCCGCCGAGGCGCATTTCGGCGGGCTCGACATCCTCGTCAACAATGCCGGGATCTACGCCACCCTGACGCCGAAGCCCTTCGAGGAACTGGACCTGGCGGAATGGCGCCGGGTGCTGGAGGTGAACGTCATCGGCACCTTCCTGTGCTGCCGCGGCGTGCTGCCGGCCATGCGGCGGCGCGGTGGCGGACGGATCGTCAACATCAGCTCCGGCGTTGCCTTCAAGGGCAATCCCTACATGGCGCACTACGTCGCCAGCAAGGGCGCGGTGGTGTCGCTGACGCGGGCCCTGGCGACGGAGATGGGGCGCGATGCCGTGCTGGTGAACAGCGTGGCCCCCGGCTTCACGCTCAGCGCCAACGTGCTGAACAACCCCACCCTGATCGCGGGGGTGAAGGAGCCGTCGCTCCGCAACCGCGTGATCGGGCGCGACATGGTGCCGGACGATCTTGTCGGCGCCGTCTGCTTCTTCGCCGGACCGGACGCCGCCTTCATCACCGGGCAGACACTGGTGGTGGACGGCGGCGCCTATTTCCACTGAGGAGAGGGAACCCATGCCGCAGATCCCGGTGATCGACCTGTCCGAGGCCCTGGCGGGAGACCCCGCCGCGCGCCTCCGCACGGGGCAGGAGATGGACCGGACCTGCCGGGAGATCGGCTTCTTCACGATCGCCGGCCATGGCGTGCCGGCGGCGGTGATGGACGGGCTGCGCGACACCGCCAACGCATTCTTCGCCCTGTCGCTGGAGGAGAAGCGGCGCGCGGTGCATCCGGTCCCCGGGACGCCGCGCGGCTACATCGCGCTCGGCGTGGAGGCGCTCTCCCACGGCAACGCCGTGGAGACGCCGCCCGACCTGAAGGAATACTACCATTTCGGCCGCGAGGGCTGGCCGGACGAGCCCTACTACACCTCGGAGGAGGGCCGGCGCTACTTCCGCCCGAACCTCTGGCCGGAGCGCCCCGCGGGCTTTGCCGAGGCCGCCGCCAACTACTACGCGGCGATGGAGGCCCTGACGGTCGAGATGATGCGCCTGGCCGCGCTCGGTCTCGGCATCCCCGAGCACTTCTTCGACGACAAGATCGACCGCCACATCACCGCGATGCGGCTGAACCACTACCCCGAGCAGCACCAGGCGCCCGCAGCCGGGCAACTCCGCGCCGGCGCGCACACGGATTACGGGCTGCTGACGATCCTGAACGGCGAGAATGTGCCGGGGGGGCTGCAGGCGCAGACGCGCGACGGGCGCTGGCTGGACGTGGAAACGGACCCGCGCAGCTTCGTCGTCAACATCGGCGACCTGCTCATGCGCTGGACCAACGACCGCTGGGTCTCCAACGTCCATCGTGTGGTGAACCCGCCGGACAGCGAGGCGGCGCGGAGCCGGCGCCTGTCCATCGCCTTCTTTCACCACCCCAACTACGACGCCTCCATCGAGTGCATCGCGCCGCCCGGAGGGGCGAAGTACCCGCCCGTCCTCTCCGGCGCCTATCGGGACGAGAAGTACCGCCAGACACGTGTCGCTGCCGCCTGACCCCATCTGAGGAGCCATCGCCATGCTGACCAGACGCACCGCATTGCTGAGCGGCCTTGCCCTGCCCGCCCTCTCCCGCACGGGCTTCGCCGCCGACCCGATCAGGATCGGCATGACCCAGCCGCTCACCGGCGCCGTCGCCGCCTCCGGCAACTACGTCGCCAACGGGGCGAAGATCGCGGTGGACGTGCTGAACCGCGCCGGCGGCGTGATGGGCCGGCCGATCGAGCTGGTGCTGGAGGACAACAAGTCCAACCCGCGCGAGGCCGTCGCGGCGGTCGAGAAGCTGGTGCTGCGCGACAAGGTGCCCGCCCTCATCGGCGCCTGGAGCTCCACCTTCACCCTCGCCATCCTGCCGAAGCTGATGGAGTACAAGGTGCCGATGGTCGTGGAGACCTCCTCCGCCGCCCGCATCACGACATCCGGCAACCCCTATGTCTTCCGCATCGCCCCCACCTCCGAGATGGAGGCGATCGGCTTCGCGGAGCTGGTGGGGAAGTACACGCCGGCCATCAGGAAAATCGACTTCCTCTCGGTGAACAACGATTTCGGCCGCGGCGCGACCGAGAAGTACGGCGCGATCCTCGGCGCCAAGGGGATCCCCACCGGCCGGGTTGAGACGATGACGCCGGAGGCGACCGACCTCTCCGCCCAGCTCACCGCGCTGAAGCAGTCGGACGGCGATACGCTCTTCATCACCACGGGCGTGGAGCAGCTGACGCTCGCCATGCGCCAGGCGATCGAGCAGCGCGTGGGCAAGCGCATCGTCAGCACAGGCGGTTCCTTCCCCGATGCGCTGATCCACCAGCCCCTTCCCGGCGGCGCGCATTCCGACCACGTCCTGTTCTACGCGCCCTGGTTCCCGGAGAAGGCGATCCACCCGGAGATCGCCAAGACCTACACGGAGGAGTGGAACAAGCACGGCTGGGAGTTCGCCGGGCTGACGGAGGGCTTCCGCGGCTACGACGCCGTGCTGACGGTCGCCGAGGCCGTGCGGATCGCCGGCAAGGTCGAGCCGGAGGCGATCCGCGAGGCGATGTGGAAGGTGCAGATCCCCGGCGTGAACGGCAACATCCACTTCCAGAAGGAAGGGCCGGCGGGCCGGGAAAGCGGGCAGAACCAGCCCAACGTCTATATCGTCCGCCTGGCGGACGGGAAGACAAGCCTGGTCTGAAGGCATGGACCAGGCCCTTCAGCACCTCGTCAACGGCACGGTCCTCGGCGGCACCTATGCGCTGCTGGGGATCGGGCTGACGCTGATCTTCGGCGTCATGCGCGTGGTCAACTTCACGCATGGCGAGCTCTACGCCTTCGGGGCCTACATGGCCTACGGGCTGGTCTCGCTGCTGGGCCTGAACTTCTACCTCTCGCTCCTCCTCGCCGCGCTGCTCGGCGCGGCGCTGGGGGCGGTGATCGAGCGCGTGCTGCTGCGCCCGCTGCGGGGTGCCGACATCGATTCCGTCATGCTGGCGATGATCGGCGCCGCGCTGGTGCTGCAGAACGCCAGCATGTGGGCCTGGGGCGGGGTGGCGAAGCTCGTTCCCAGCCCCTTCGACGGCATGCCCCTGGTCTTCGGCCCCGTCTCCGTCCTGCCGCTGCGCCTCTTCGTGCTCGGCGTCGCCGTCGCGCTGCTCCTGGCCTTCTGGTTCCTGCTGGACCGCACCCGCGCCGGCATCGCCATGCGCGCCACCTTTCAGGACCCGGAGACGGCGGCGCTGATGGGCGTGCGCGTCGCCTGGGTGGGCACGGCCACGTTCGCCATTGGCTCCGGCCTTGCGGCGGCCGCGGGTGCGCTGCTCGGGCCGGTCTTCATGGTCTCCCCTACCATGGGCGACCTGGTTGGGCTGAAGGCCTTCGCCATCGTCATCCTCGGCGGGCTGGGCAACCTGCCGGGTGCCGTGATCGGCGGCTTCGCGCTGGGCTATGTGGAGGAGTTCGGCGGCGGTTTCCTCTCCACCGAGTACCGGGACGCCTTCGGCTTCCTCCTCATCATCCTCGTGCTCGCCATCCGGCCGCAGGGGCTGGTCGCGGCGAAGGAGAGGGTGGGATGAGCGCGGTGCTGGCCCCGCTTCTGGGTTGGAGCTTCGCCGCCGCCATGGCCTCGGTGCCCTTCCTCTTCCCCGATCCCTACCTGCTGGCCGTGCTGACCTCGGCCGGTATCTTCATCATCGGCGCCATCAGCCTCAACCTGCTGCTGGGCTATACCGGGCAGCTCAGCCTCGGCCATGCCGCCTTCTTCGGGCTCGGCGCCTATGCCAGTGCGCTGGCGACCCTTGGCTTCGACATCGCCATCGGCTTCGGCCTGCGCCTCCGGCTGGACCCGCAGCCCGTCTGGGTCGGCTTCCTCTCCGCGGTCGTGGTGGCCGGGCTGTTCGGCTGGCTGCTGGGGCGCCTCGCCTTCCGCGTCCGCGGCGCCTACTTCGTCATCATCACCATTTGCTTCGCGCAGGTGCTGCGCATGGTCTCCCTCAACTGGGTGGAGCTGACGCAGGGCCCGATGGCGCTGACGGGCATCCCGCCCTTCGCTCTCTGGCTGCCCGGGCAGGGCGTGGTGGAGCTCACTTCCAAGCCGCAGACCTACTGGCTGGTGCTCGGGGTGGCTGTGCTGGCCTTCCTCATCGTGCGGCAGATCGTCCGCTCCCGCATCGGGCGCGCCCTGGTCGCGCTGCGGGAGAACGAGACGCTGGCGCGCTCCGTCGGTATCCGCGTCACCCACTACCTCGTCATCGCGACCGTGGTCTCCGCCGGCATCGCGGGCGCGGCGGGCAGCCTCTTCGCCCATTACGTCCGGATCATCGATCCGGACGTGTTCCTGTTCATCTACACCGTCACCATGGTCATCATGGTGGTCACCGGCGGCAAGGGCACGCTCTGGGGGCCGGTGGTCGGCGGGCTGATCTTCGGCCTGCTGCCGGACATGCTGCGCGGCGCCGCCCGGCCGGAGGCGCAGTGGATCGCCTATGGGCTGGCGATGATCCTGCTGGTGATGTTCCTGCCCCGCGGCATCGTGCCCGCCTTCACCGGGCTCCTCGCGGGGCGCCGTGCGCGCGTCGTGCTTCCCGCCGCGGCGGCGCGGGAGGCGGCGGAATGACCGTGCCCCTGCTCCAGGTCGAGCACGTCATGGTGCAGATCGGCGGCCTCGTCGCCGTCTCCGACCTCTCCTTCATGGTGAACGAAGGCGAGGTGGTCAGCCTCATCGGGCCGAACGGCGCGGGCAAGACCACGGCCTTCAACGCCATCACCGGCTACATGCGGCCCCGCCGCGGCGCCGTGCGCTTCGCCGGGCGGGACATCATCGGCCTCTCGCCGGAGCGGATCGCGGCGCTCGGCCTCGTCCGCAGCTTCCAGCGCACCAGCATCTTCGGCGCCTGCACGGTCTTCGACAACGCGCTGACTGCCCTGCACCTGCGCGGCCGGTCCGGGCTGCTGGGTGCCTTCCTCGCCCTGCCCGGCACACGGCGGGAGGAGGCGCTGCTGCGCGGGGAAGCCATGGCGATGCTGGACTTCGTCGGGCTCGCCGCCCGCGCCGGGCTGCGCGCGGACTCCCTGGCCTATGGGGAGCAGCGGCGGCTGGGCATCGCGCTCGCCGCGGCCGCCACGCCGCGCCTCCTGCTGCTGGACGAGCCAGCCGCCGGCCTGAACCCATCCGAGACCGCGGAGTGCATGGCGCTGATCCGCCAGCTCAGGGACCGCGGCACCACGGTGCTGCTGGTGGAGCACGACATGGCCATGGTCATGCGCATCTCCGACCGCGTGGTGGTGCTGAATCAGGGCCGCATCATCGCCGACGGCCCGCCCGAGACCATCCGGCAGGACCCGGAGGTGATCCGCGCCTATCTCGGCGGCGCGCCCTTGGGGGGCCACCATGCTGCGGCTTGAGGACGTCACCGTCGCCTATGGCCGCGTCACCGCGCTGAAGGGCGTCTCGCTGGAGCTGCGCGAGGGCGAGCTGGTCAGCCTCATCGGCGCCAACGGCGCGGGCAAGTCCACGGCGCTGAAGACGGTCAGCGGGCTGTTGCGCCCGCTCTCCGGCCGCATCACCTGGGATGGCGAGCCGATCTCCGGCCTCTTGCCGCGCGAGATCCTGCAGCGCGGCATCGCCCACTGCCCGGAGGGCCGGCGCGTCTTCCCCCACCTCTCCGTGCGCGAGAACCTCGCCATGGGCGCGCTGCTGCGGACCGACAGCGCGGGCATCGCCTCCGACCTAGAGGCCATGTACGCGCGCTTCCCCCGGCTGAAGGAGCGCGCGGCCCAGGCGGCGGGCACCCTCTCGGGCGGGGAGCAGCAGATGCTGGCCATCGCCCGCGCCCTGATGTCGCGCCCCCGCCTAGTGATGTTCGACGAGCCCTCCCTCGGCCTCGCGCCCAACATCGTCGAGCAGGTCTTCTCCATCGTGCAGGAGGTCCGGCGCGAGGGGCTGACGGTGCTGATGGTGGAGCAGAACGCGCTGGCCGCGCTCAGCCTCTGCGACCGCGCCTACCTGATGGAGACGGGCCGCGTGGTCCGTGCCGGCACCGGCACCGAACTGCTGGAGAGCAGCGACGTGCGCGAGGCCTATCTCGGCGGCCGCGCCTTCGCCGCCTGACACCCTGAGGAGAGCACGCATGACCGGTTCCCTGAGCCCCGCGCAGGTCGAGCACTTCCGGCGCGAGGGCTGGCTCTACCCTCTGGACGCCATCAGCCCGGAGGAGGCGGCAGCGAACCTCGCGGCGCTGGACAGCTACGACGGCAAGCTCGGCCCGGACGCGACGCTGCGCCTGAAGATCAAGGCGCAGGTGGTGGCGCCCTGGATGACCGCGCTGGGCCGCAACCCGCGCATCCTCGACGCGGTGGAGAGCCTCATCGGCCCGGACATCCTGTTGTTCGGCGCCTCCGTCTTCGCCAAGCGCGCGAACGACACGCGCTTCGTCTCCTGGCACCAGGACTCCGCCTATTACGGACTGGACCCGCATGAGGAGGTGACAGCCTGGGTCGCGCTGACGCCGAGCATGACGGCGAATGGTTGCCTGCGCGTGCTGCCGCGCAGCCACCTGATGGCGGACTTCCGGCACGAGGAGACCTACGACCCGCAGAACCTCCTGGCGCGCGGTCAGTCCATCCAGGGCATCGACGAGAGCGAGGCGGTGAACATGGAGTTGCGCGCCGGGCAGTTCTCCCTGCACCACGAGCGCACGGCGCATTGCTCGGCGCCCAATCCCTCGGACCAGCGCCGTGTGGGCGTGGCCTTCTTCTTCATGCCCGCCCATACCCGCTCCACCCTCGGGCGCCGCGGTGCCATGCTGGTGCGCGGCGAGGACCGCCACGGCCACTGGGACCGCGACCCGGAGCCGCGCATGGACCTCGACCCCGTGTGCCTGGATTATCTTGAGAAGATGTGGGCGGGGTATCGCAACAGCGAGGTCAAGCAGGCGGCCGAGCAAGGCCTGGTCTGACGGCACGGGGGACTCGGATGACCGACAGCAACGCCTGGCGTGGCTGGGACCGCGCCACCCTCAGCGCCGCCTACAACAACAACGCCGCCGTTCCCACGGGCAGCGAGACGGTCGAGGGATGGGCCGCCGCCTCCGCGACGTTGCGCGCCGCGCGGCCGGAGGGGCTGGACCAGCTCTATGGCAGCACGCCCCGCCAGGGCTGGGACCTGTTCCCGGCGGCACGGGCGGACGCCCCTTGCCTCGTCTTCATCCATGGCGGCTACTGGCAGAGGAACAGCCGCGAGCGCTTCACCTGCATCGTGGAGGGCGCGCTCGCCAGGGGCTGGTCCGCCGCCCTGCCGAGCCACACCCTGGCGCCGGATGCGAGCATGACCGTCATCGCCGCGGAGATGCGGCAGGCGATGGACTGGCTTCAGGCGAACGGGCCGGCCAAGGGGATCGCCGGCCCGGTGGTCCTCTCCGGCTGGTCGGCCGGCGGGCATTTGGCGGCGCTGCTGGCGGACCACCCGGCGGTCACCGCCGCGCTGGCGATCTCCGGCATCCACGACCTCGGCCCCATCCAGGGCACGGGGCTGAACGATGCGCTGCAGCTCACCGCGGAGGAAATCGCCGCCTTCTCCCCGCAATTCCTGCCGGTCTCCCCCAAGCCCATCACCGTCGCCTATGGCGCGGAGGAGCTGCCGGAGCTGCGGCGGCAATCCCAGGAGTTCCACGCCCGCCGCGCCGCGGCCGGGGCGCCCGGCCCGCTGCTGGCGGTGGAGGGCGCGGACCATTTCAGCGTGCTGGATCACCTGCGCCGCCCCGACGGCGCGCTGCTCGCGGCCGCGGAAAGCCTGCTGAGGGCCTGACGCCGTGACCGCCTCGATTCCGTCCGGCCGTCCCGACGCGGCCCTGCTGCGGGCCGATGTCCTCGTCATCGGCGCGGGCGGCGCCGGGCTCTACGCCGCGATCGAGGCGGCGCGGCGCGGCGCCGATGTCCTGCTGCTCGACCGTTCCCTGGTCGGCCGTGGCGGCGCCACCGTCATGGCCCAGATGACCGTGGCCGCCGCGCTGGGCAGCGAGACGGAGGACGACCCGGCCCACCACCTGCGCGACACCCTCGCCGCCGGCCGAGACCTCTGCGACCCGCGCCTTGCGCGCCTCCTCTGCGAGGACGGGGTGGAGGTGATCCGGGAAATGGATGCCTGGAAGGCCGGCTGGGCACGGCACGGCGATGGCCGCATCCGCCAGGTGCAGGCCCCCGGGCATGACCGGCCGCGCTGCGTCTACGTGGATTTCCTCAGCACCGGCCCTGCCGTCTCCCGCGCGCTGCGGACCCAGGCCCAGCGCCAGGGCGGCATCCGCCGCATGGGGGAGGTGCTGGTGACGGACCTCGTCCTCTCCGATGGCCGGGTGCAGGGCGCGGTGGCGCTGGACCTTGCCCATGGCGTGCCGCTCCGCATCGCCGCCGGCGCCACGATTATCGCGACCGGCGGGCTGACCCGGCTGTACCGCCGCAACAGCGCCTCCGCCAACATGGCGGGGGACGGCTACGCCCTGGCGCTGCGCGCGGGCGCCACGCTGATCGACATGGAGTTCGTGCAGTTCTTCCCGATCGGCCATCTCGCGCCGCGCATGATCGGCATGGACCCGATCATGTGGGACCCCTTCCGCTACAAGCTCGGCGGGCGGCTGCTGAACGGGGCGATGGAAGAGTTCACCGACCGCTACGGCGCGCCCGATGGCGGCCGCTACGTCGTCACGCGCGACCTGGCCACCTATGCCATCACGCGGGAGGTGGCGGCCGGCCGCGGCTCTCCCTCCGGCGGGGCCTGGCTGAGCTTCCAGCACGTGCCGGAGGCCGTGCTGCGGGAGAATTTCGGCCCGGTGATCGACCGTCTGGCCGCCAACGGCATCGACCTGACGCAAACCGCCGTCGAGGTGGCGCCGATCGCCCACTACCACATGGGCGGGATCCGGGTGGACCCGGCCATGCACACGGGCATCCCCGGCCTGCTCGCCGCCGGGGAGGCGGTGGGCGGGGCCAACGGCGCCAACCGCCTCTCCGGCAACGCGATCACGGAGGCCCTGGCCTTCGGGCGCGTCGCCGGGCGGGAGGCGGCCGCGATCGCGGCGCGGGACGGCACCGGCTGGAATGATGCCGCGGCCCGCGACGCCCTGGCGCTCGCCGGCGGAACCGGCCCAGCGCGGCCGGGCGGGAACACCGCCGCGCTGTTCCACCGGCTTCAGGCCGTGATGGCCGATGATGTCGGGCCCTTCCGCACCGCCGCCGGCCTGGCCCGCGCCGCGCGGCGCCTGGATGACCTCGCCACCGAACTCGGCGAGGCGCCGGCCGGCGCACCCCTGCCGCACGACCTGGCGCGGGCCGACTGGTTCGACCTGCGGGCCGGGCTGCAGGTGGCGCAGGCCGTGGTACTGGCCGCCACTGCCCGTACGGAGAGCCGCGGCGCCCACCAGCGCGAGGACCATCCCGGCCTCGACGCCGCCTGGACCCACAACCAGACAGTCGCGCTGGAACGGGGCTGCCTTTGCCTGGCCTCCCAGCCCGTCGCGGAGGCCGCATGAGCGTCGCCGTCCTCTCCGTCCATCGCGGCGTCGCCGGAGAGGCGCCGCGGCGGGACCGCTTCGAGGTGCCCTTCGAGCACGGGCAGTCCGTGCTGGACGGGCTGCGCTGGGTGAGGGAGCGCGTCGATCCCGGGCTGGCGATGCGCTACGCCTGCCTTAACGCCAATGCCTGCAAGGAATGCATGCTGCTGGTGGACGGCAAGGTGGCCTATTCCTGCACCGTGCGGCTGGAGGCGCGGGAGATGCGGCTGGACCCGCTGCCCAACAAGCCGCTGCTGCGAGACCTCGTCACATCCATCGCCCCGCCGGACGAGCGCCCGCCGGAACCGGCTGCGGGCTGATCAGCGCACCTTCGGTGAGGGCGCGCCGACCGCGCCGTGCTGGTCCACCAACTGGCGCAGCATGCGCAGGAAGGTGCCGCGCCGGGCCGGGGGCAGGGGCTCCACCAGCCGGTCATGCGCGCGGGAGACGGCCTCGCCCATGGAGGCAAAGACCTGCGCGCCCTTGCGGGTCAGGAAAAGGGCCTTGGCCCGGCGGTCCTGCCCGGGCCGGGTCCGCAGCAGCCCCGCCGCCTCCAGCCGCCGCACCACGTCGGCCGTGGTGAAGCGGTCCAGCCGCAGCCCGGCGGCGGCCGCGCCCTGCTCCAGCCCCGGCCGCTCCGTCAGCAGGGTCATCAGGCTGAACTGCACGGGGGTCACGCCGAAGCCCGCCGTCTCCTCCTGGAACATGGCGGAATGCACCTGGTGCAGCCGGCGGACGAGGACCCCCGGCCGCTCCATCAGGGCCGCGCCCGGATCTGCCGGGGGCTCGGCGGCCCGCCGCAAGGCCCGGGCCTCGGGCGCCCGAATCGGCTGCGCCTTGCCTTTGCGGGGCGCGTGCATGCCGGGCGCTACTCCCTCATCGAAGCGACGGCCGATCGCCGGATGCGGGCGTTTAGGCCCTCGGGCCCGCCGAGGGAAGCCTGCCGGCGCGGCCCGTGGCAGGAGGGCCCGGGCCAATCGCCGGCCCGGTCAGGCCGGGAAGGCGGTGGCGTGCACCTCGTTCCAGGAGAGGCGGACGGCATCCCCGGGGCGCAGCATCACCGCCTCCGCCGCCTCCGCCTGCATCACCGCCGACCATTCCTGTCCGCCCGGCAGGCGCAGCACGAAGCGGCGGGCATTGCCCAGGTAGATCAGGTCCACCAGCTCCGCCGGCACGCCCCCGCCATCATCATCGGCCGGGGCGGAGAGGCGAAGCCGCTCGGGCCGGATCGCCAGCACGGCGGGCGTGCCGGGCGCGGCGAGGAAGCGGGCGGAGACGGGCATGGGCACGCCGGCCACCAGCGCCCGCCGCGCCTCCCCCTCACGTCCCAGCAACTCGGCCGGGACGAAGTTCGTCTCCCCCACGAAGCCCGCGACGAAGCGCGTGGCCGGGCGCTCGTAGAGGTCGGAGGGCGTGCCGATCTGCTGGATCCGGCCGCCATCGAAGACGGCGATGCGGTCGCTCATCGTCAGCGCCTCGGACTGGTCGTGCGTGACGTAGAGCACGGACATCCGCTGCTCCCGGTGCAGGCGCTTGATCTCCAGCTGCAGCCCCTCCCGCAGGGCCTTGTCCAGTGCGCCCAGCGGCTCGTCCATCAGCAGCAGGGCCGGGCGATAGACCATGGCGCGGGCCAGGGCCACGCGCTGCTGCTGGCCGCCGGAGAGCTGGCGGGGCAGCCGGTCCCCGTGGTCGGGCAGGCCGACCATGGCGAGGGCGGCGGTGACCATCCGCTCCGCCTCGGCCCTCGGGGTGCCGCGCATCTCCAGCGGGAAGGCGACGTTCCGGCGCACCGTCATGTGCGGGAACAGGGCGTAGTGCTGGAACACCATGCCGATGTCGCGCTTGTAGGGCGGAAGCCTGTCCACGGGCTTGCCGGCGAGGATGATCTGCCCGCTATCCGGCTGCTGCAGCCCCGCCACCATCATCAGCGTCGTGGTCTTCCCCGATCCGGAGGGGCCGAGGAAGGTGAGGAACTCGCCGTGCCGCAGCTTCAGGCTGACGTCGTCCACGGCGGCATGGCGGCCGTAATGCTTGCGGATGCCGCGCAGCTCCAGGATGGGCCCCAACTCGGGCGAGATCATTCGCGGTCTCCGTTGCGGCGGCGCAGCAGCGCCTCCAGGCCGAGGGCGATCAGGGCGACGAGAAAGCAGAGCGAGGCGATGGCGGCGACCGTGGGGTCGAAGTCGCCGCGGATGTTGGACCACATCTGCACGGGCACGGTGCGCAGCCGGGCCGAGCCGACGAAGAGCGAGACGATCAGCTCGTCGAAGGAGAGCACGGCGGCGAAGAGCATGGAGGACAGCACCGCGGGCGCCAGCAGGGGCAGGGTGATGCGGCGGAAGGCGGCGGAGGGCGGTGCGCCGAGGGTGGCCGCCGCCGCCTCCAGCCGAGGGTCGAGCGAGCGCAGGGCGGAGCCGACGGTGGCGATCACGTAGGGCAGGGTGACGACGACATGGCCGATCACCATGCCAGTGAGCGTGCCGTTCAGCCCGATGGTGCGGTAGATGATGTAGAGCCCGGCGGAGGTGATGATGCCCGGCACCACCAGCGGCGCCATGAGCGCAGCGCCGAGGAAGCCCGCGCCGGGCAGCCGCCCCCGGATGAGGGCGAGGGCGGCCGCGGTGCCGAGCGCGGTGGAGAGGACCGCCGTGGGGACGAGGACCTGGATGCTGACCCAGGTGGCGTCGATCCAGGCCGGGTCGTTCGCCAGGTTGGCGTACCAGCGCAGCGAGAAGCCGGGCGGCGGGAAGCGCAGGAAGGCGGCGGAGCTGAAGGAGATGATCAGCACCACCACCAGCGGCGCGATGAGGTAGATCCCTACCAGGGTGCAGGCCAGGGCGCGCAGCAGGCGCCATCGGCCCATACCGTCCCCCTTCACCGCGCCACCGCCTTCAGCCCGACGAGGCGGTGCAGCAGGCCGAGCAGGGCGGCGGTGATCGCCAGCAGCACGAAGGAGAGCGCGCCGGCGACGCCCCAACTGCCCAGCTGGCCGATCTGGTCCTGGATGAGCTGCCCGACCATGGTCTCGCGCGGGCCGCCGAGCAGCGCGGGGATGACGAAGTAGCCGAGCATGCTGATGAAGACGAGCGTCGCGCCCGTCATCAGCCCGGGCAGCGAGAGCGGCAGGTACACGCGCAGGAAGGCGCGGGCCGGCGAGGCGCCCATGGTCAGCGCCGCCGGCATCAACGTGGGGTCGATCCGCCGCATGGAGTTGTAGAGCGGGAAAATGACGAAGGGCAGCAGCGTCTGCACGGCGCCGAGCAGCACGCCGGTCAGGTTATAAATCAGCGGCAGCGGCGCATCGATGAGGCCGATATTCATCAGCAGCGTGTTCAGCGGCCCGCGCCGCTGCAGCAGGATGACGGTGGCGAAGCTGCGCACGAGAAGGCTGGTCCAGAAGGGGACGAGCACGAGGAAGGTCAGCAGGCGGCGCGTGCGGGGATTGCCGTGCGCCATCGCATGCGCCACCGGATAGGCCAGGAGGAGCGTGACCGGCGTGGCCACTGCCGCGATCATCACCGTGTTGCCGAGGATCTGCAGGTAGACCGGCCTCTCCCACAGGAGGAGGAAGTTCTGCAGCCCGGGCTCGGGCTGGGTGAAGGCGCGGGCGAGCAGCATGCCCACCGGCAGCGCGAAGGCGACGAGCATCACCAGCGCCGCCGGCAGCAGCAGGAGCCAGGGCCAGGACTCCCGGCGGGTGCTCAACGCGCCAGCTTCCAGGCGGCCCAGCGCTCCATCAGCCTCCGCTCGTTCTGCCGCCACCACTCCGCGTTGATGACGAAGCCCTTCCGCGTGTTCTCCGGCGAGGTGGAGAGCCAGGGTGCGAGGGCCGGGTCGATGTCCTTGAACGCGGCCGGGTTGGTCGGCGCGTAGGCGATCATGCTGGCGAGCTTCGCTTGGTTCTCCGCCCGGGTCATCACGTCGATCAGCTTCATCGCCGCCGCCCGGTTCTTGCTGCCCTTGGGAACCACGAGGTAGTCCACGGACTGGATGTTCCCCTCCCAGGCGATGCCGATATCGGCGCCCTTCCTGGAGGCGTCGTAGGCGCGGCCGTTGAGGATGATGCCGACGCTCACCTCCTCGTCCACGAAGAGCTGCTGGGACTGGGAGTTGGTGGTCCAGAAGACCGTCTGCGCCTTGATCGTATCGATCTTCCGCAGCGCGCGCTCGACATCCAGCGGGTAGAGGTCGGCGGGCGCGACACCGTCGGCCATCAGCGCGGCCTCCAGATTGGCGGTCGGCTGGTCGAGCATGGTGCGCTTGCCCGGGAACTTGCGCGTGTCGAACAGGTCCGCCCAGGTGGTCGGGCGCCGGCCGGCGGGGAAAGTCTTCGTGTTGTAGGCCAGGTTGTAGGACCAGGCGATGCAGCCGATCCCGTACTCGTGCACGAATTGCGGCGCGATGCGGCTGGTGTCCACGACGGAGGTGTCGATCTTCTCCAGCAGCCCGTCATGCGTGCCGGTGAAAAGGGTGTTGATGGTCACGTCCACCACGTCCCAGTCCGGCGCGCCGCTCTCGGCCATGGTGCGGAAGCGCGCGGCGTTCATCGGGCCGTCCTGCACCACGCGCGCGCCCGTCTCCGCGGCGAAGGGCTCGCAGTAGCAGACCTTCTGCGCCTCCTGGTAGGCGCCGCCCCAGCTCGCGAAGACCAGGGTGGTGCCGCGCAGGCTCTGCGCCAGGGCGGGCCGCGCCAGCGCACCGGCGCCGAGGGCTGCCGCCGTGCCGAGAAGCCCGCGGCGCGTCGGGCAGATGGGGGAACCCGTCATGTGTCGCTACTCCTTGCTGTGCTGGGCTTGCGGTGGGGGGATCAGCCGGTGCGCAGGTTCTCGCGCAGCGTGCTGCCGTCGTATCTTGTGCGGAACAGGCCGCGGCGCTGCAATTCCGGGACCACGGCGCGGCAGAACCCCTCGAACATGCCGGGGAACATCGTGGGGGCCAGCACGAAGCCGTCGCAGGCGCCGCTGGTGAACATCGCCTCCAGCCGGTCCGCGACCATGTCAGGCGTGCCGACGATCTCGCGCCCCCTGCCGCGCTTCACCGCGGCTTCCTTCAGCGACAGCCCCTCGGCCTTCATCGTCTGGTTCAGCATGTCCGCCGTGCCCTGCATGCCCTGGTTGCCCTGGGCGAGGTCGGCGAGCGTCTTGCCCTCGGCCAGCTTCGTCAGGTCGGCGCCGAGGCCGGATGAGGAGGCGGCGAGGCTGAGCTCGGGATCGATGAGGCTGTCGAGATACTCCGCCCGTTCCCGCGCGATGCTCTCCGTCTCGCCGAGCACGACGGAGATGCCCGGCAGGATGGCGCAATCCCCCGGCGCGCGGCCATGGCTGGCCATGCGGGCGTGGATGTCCTCCCGGAAGGCGCGCATGTCCTCCACGCCGCGCTGGGTGGTGAAGATCGCCTCCGCCCAGCGCGCCGCGAAGGCCCGCCCGCGGTCGGAGCTGCCGGCCTGCATGATCACGGGCCGCCCCTGCGGGCTGCGGGGAATGGAGAGCGGGCCGCGGGTCTTCACCCACTGTCCCTCGTAATTGGCGTAGCGGACCTTGGAAGGGTCGGCGAGGATGCCGGCCCGCTTGTCCAGCACCATTGCGTCGGGGTCCCAGCCCTCCCAAAGGGCGAAGCATGCCTCCAGCACCTCGTCCGCGCGGTCGTAGCGCAGGTCCTTCGGCGGCAGCTCGTCCATTCCCGCGTTCTGCGCCTCCAGGTCGGTCGCGGAGGTGACGACGTTCCAGGCCACGCGTCCCCCGCTCATCGCGTCCAGCGAGCCGAGCCAGCGCGCGAGATGGTAGGCGGTGTGGAAGGTGGTGGAGAGCGTGGCGCCGAGGCCGAGGTGTCGCGTCGCGGCCGCCATGACGGGCAGCACCACGGTGGGGTCGAGGAAGCTGATCTGCCCGCCCCGCCTGAGATAGGGATCGTAGCTGCCGCCATGCACGTCGTAGAGGCCGAACAGGTCCGCGAAGAAGCAGGCGTCGAAGCAGGCCTCCTCCAGCACGCGCGCGATGTGCTCGTAGCGGGAGGGGCGGAGGATGTCGTCCAGCGTGGATTCCGGGTGCCGCCAGCCGCCCACATGCATGGCGGTGGGGCCGGTCTTCAGATAGGCGACGAGGTGCATGCGGCGTGGCGGCATCGGGGCGCTCTCCCTCAGGTGCCGCACGCGGCGCGGCGGGCGGGGAAGCGCGGCGGGCCGGGGGGAACCTGGTGCATGGGCGAAGCGTGGCACGCGCCGGAACCGCCGTGCATCCACCGATCCGTAGGATAGGTGCCCCGCGGCTTCCTAGCTTTCCGGGGAAGCGGGACCGCCGGCCGATGATCGCCGGCGGGCGGGCGGCGCTGCCTCGTCCCGGCTCTCGGAGGAGCCAGGGCCGACCATGGTCAGCCGCACGGCCAGGGAGAAGCGGAACCGGGTTTCCGCGTCCTCCAGGTCCAGCCCGAAGAGCTCCTCCAGCCGCCGCAGCCGGTAGCGCAGGGTGGAGACGTGGATTCCGAGCCGCTCGGCCGAGGCCTGGTAGCGGCAGGCCTCGTCGATGAAGACGGTGGCCGTCTCCAGCAGGCCTCCGCCATGCCCGGCCTCGTGCCGGCGGATGGGGCCGAGCGTGCCGTCCACGAAGGCGCGGACCAGCGCGCCGTCGAAGGCGGAGAGCAGCAGGGCGGAAGGGCCGAAATCACCCTGCCGGACCAGCCCGTCCCGCCCGAACATGCGCGCCAGCTCCAGCACCCGGCCGCATTCCGCCCAGCCCGGGCCGTAATGGCCGGGGGCGCTGCAGAGCGGGCCGAGGGCGATCACCGGCCGCGCGCCCAGCCGGGCCCTGACCGGGGCCGCCAGCAGTCGCTCCAGCACCGTGTCGGGCACCGGGCCATCCGGTTCCGGCAGCAGGATGGCGGCCGTGTCGCCCTGCTCGATCGTCAGCGCGCCGGGGATGGCCCGGCCGAGGCTGCCCGCGATTATGCGCCGCAGCTCTGCCGGCTCCGCGCCCGGCCGGGGCAGGGCCACCGCGAGGAGGCGCATCCCCCGCCCGAGATCCAGCCCCAGCCGCGCCGCCCGGGCCCTGGCCCGCGCCGGCTCCGCCCCGCCGGTGCGGACGAGCTGCTCCAGGAACTCCGAAAGGTCCTGCGCCTCCCGCTTCGCCTCGGCGTGATGGCGCATGAGCTGCGCCGCCAGAGCGAAGCGCACCTCCTGCACCGCCACCCGGTCCAGGCTGTCCATCACGCCTTCCCGCGGAAAGACGAGAAGGAGGCCCGCCGTCTCGCCATCCACCCGCAGGGGCTCGGCCAGCACGGGCAGGGCAGGGGGGAGGCCGAAGGGGGTGAGGTCCAGGAAGGCCACTTCCCCCGGCGGAGCCCCTCGTGCCAGGGCGGCGAGGACCGGGCCGGCCCCACTTTGGGCCAGGTCGCGCCAGCCGCGCTCATCCAGCGTTTCCGGGGCGGGCGAGCCGCGGGCGAGGGTCTGGCCGGTGATGAAGTCCAGGATCGCCATGGGATGCGCCAGGGTGGCCCCGGCCAGTCCGGCCACTGCGGAAAGCGCCGCCCCCTCCAGCACGAGCTCCATAAGCCCGGCGCCGGCCTCCAGGATGCGCCGCAGCCTGTCGCTCTGCCGCTGCTCTCGCTGGAGGTGCTTCACCTTCTCCACCGCGAGAGCGACGAGGTGCGCGACGGTGGTGAGGAAGTCCAGCTCCTCCCCCGTCACCTCGATCCGCTCGCGGGTGTGGAGGGAGAGGACCATCTCGTGCCCCTCCTCGGTGGTGCAGCCGAGGGGGAGGAGGGCGACGGTGCTGTAACCCCGGCTCCGGGCATCCTCTTGGTAGCCGGGGAAGCCAGGTGAGTGCTGGGCGTCCTCGATCACCAGCGGGCGCCGCGTCTCCGTCACCTGGATGACCGGGCTGGTGGTGAGGGCCCAGCGCCCCGGGCTGCCGGCGGGGATGCCCGCCGGGTCGTAATGCGTGACCCGTTCGGAGAAGCCGCTCTCGCGGTTGACGGCCATGATGCCGCCCCGCGCCCAGGGCTCGTCCCTGCAGATGGCCCTGAGCACCTGGGCCAGAATGGTCTCGATGCCCCCGCCGGCATTCACCGCGCTAGCAATGGCCCGAAGCCGCTCCAGGCGAGGCCCGGCCTTCGACCCCCCGCCCGATTCCGGTCGGGGGGCCGAATGGGCGCTGGCGGCGGTCAGGGCTTCGGTCATGACCGCCGTCATACCCTATTCCGGCACCCGCCTGTTCGCATGGAACAGGGCGCTGTCCCCCCCCGGGAAGCAGCTGGCGGCTGTCAGCCCGGCCGCAGCACCCGCGAACCCGGCGCCGGCGAACCGGACGCCAAGACGCCTGTCCTCACCCGATGAGGTGGATGTCGGAGGCGGCGAAGGCCGGGTGGCCGGAGAGGGTGACGAGCACCGTCCCCGCCTGTCCGCCCGCGCCGTCCGCATCCCACCACAGCCGGCCCGTGTCGGTCTCGTAGGTGAACTGCCCAACCCCCGCCGGGGAACTCGCATGGCCCGTGGTGTTGGCGGTGAACTGCCCGGCCCTGAGCATTCCGGCGCGCAGCCCACCCCCGAAGTGGCCGGCCGATACCTCGATCACGTCCTGGCCGGACACGAAGCCCTCGATCACGTCCCCCTTCTCGGCCAGCGATCCGAAGCGGAAGACGTCCGCGCCGGCCTCCCCGAACATCCGATCCGCCCCCAGCCCGCCGATCAGCGTGTCGTTGCCATCGCCGCCGCGCAGGACGTCGTTGCCGTCGCCGCCCTCCAGCAGGTCCGCCCCGCCATTGCCGTTCAGCCTGTCGTTGCCGCCCATTCCCAGCACGTGGTCGGCGCCGTTGCTGCCGTGCACGAGGTTGTCCTCGCCGTTCCCCCGCAGGGTCACCGCGGTCCGCAGCACGACCTTTTCCAGGTTGGCCGAAATGGTCCAGTCGGCGCTGACGAAGACACGGTCCGAGCCCTCGCCGGCTTTCTCCGTCACCACGTCACGGGAATGATCGACGTAGTAGGCGTCATCGCCGGTCCCGCCCGCCATCGTGTCGGCGCCGGCACCGCCGTTCAGGGTGTCGTCGCCGCCGCCGCCCGAGATCTTGTTCGCGCCCGCATTGCCGGTGATGGTGTTGTCGAGCGCATTCCCCATCCCATCGATGTTGCCCGAGCCCATGAGCCGGAGGTTCAGGACGTTGGCGGGCAGCGTCACGCTCTGGCTGGAGCGAAGGGTCTCCGGAGTTGCGTCGAAGGCGATGAAGGCCGGGCCGTTCTGCACGAGCGAGGCGCTGGCGCCGGAGATGCCGACGCCGTTGTAGGAACCGGCATCGACATAGAGGTTGCGATCCGTGTCGGCCGTGCCGCCCCAGCTGTCGTTGATGAACTGGACGGTGACGGTGTGGGCGCCGGCACCCCAGTTGCCGTTGAGGGTGATGGTGTCGTGCAGGCCGGAGTCATGATCCGCATGCGCCGTGAAGACCCCGCCGACCGCCTTGCCGTCAACGGCGATGGTGTACTGGGCGCTGCCGTTCCAGGCGTCCTGGCTGATCTTCAGCACCAGGGCGTCGGGCCCAGAACCGACAACCTCGCTGACCGGGGCATCGGTTGGCTTGGGCGGGACGACGACGGGTAGCGGGCTCGTGACGGGCGGTGAGCTTCCGACGGGCGGCGTGCTCCCCCCAGATGGCGGGGTGGTGTTGGGGTGGTCTGGTGCTTCGATGGAGAAGGTGGGGTCGCGTGTGAAGTCGCTGGCGCTTGTGAAGGGCGGGTTATCGGCCATGAGGGCCTTGTAGGCCTGTGCGGCGGC
>NZ_JAGIZA010000027.1 GCF_017813365.1 Roseomonas indoligenes | reverse complement strand
GGACAGCGTCTGCGGGTGCGTCGCCGCCCCTGTCAGCACCGTCACCACCTCGCCCGGCTTCAGCGCCGACAGCGTCAGGACCTTCCTCCAGGCCTCGATCATGTCCGCATCGCTGATCGCCATCGGCTCTGCCTTTCCGCTGAAACTAACTGAGCGTACAGTTATGTTCGAAGAGACGGGAAGTGGATTTCTGCCGCCGCCGCGGAACTTCCCGCAGCCCTGCCCCACCATTCGCCTATCTTGCATGCACATGGCAGGACGGGTGACCATTTCCTGCACAACACCCAGGGACACCCCATGGACCAGCACTTCTACGAACCCCGCCTCGGCCATGGCCTGCCGCATGATCCCTTCAAGGCCATCCTTGCCCCCCGGCCCATCGGCTGGATCAGCTCCGTGGACCCGGACGGCCGGGTCAACCTCGCCCCGTACAGCTACTTCAATGGCTTCGGCTCCGCCCCGCCGGTCGTCGCCTTCGGCAGCGAGGGCCGCAAGGACAGCGTGCGGAACATCGAGGCGACCGGCGAGTTCGTCTGCAACTTCGTCACCCGCGAGTTGGCGGAAGCGATGAACCAGAGCTGCGCGCCCCTGCCCCATGGCGTCTCGGAGTTCGAGCATGCCGGGCTGGAATCCGCCCCCTGCCGCCTCGTCCGCCCCCCGCGCGTCGCCGCCTCCCCCGCCGCGCTGGAGTGCCGGGTGCTGCAGGTCATCGCCCCGAAGGATCTGGACGGGAACGAGATCGGCACGCACATCGTCCTCGGCCAGGTCGTCGGCGTGCACATCAACCGCGCCTACCTGAAGGACGGCATCTTCGACACCAAGGCCGCCCGCCCCATCGGCCGCTGCGGCTATCGCGGCGACTACGCGGAGATCGGCGAGATGTTCGAGATGATCCGCCCGACCTTCCCCTGATGCGCCTCACGCTGGAACAGCTCCGCGTCTTCGTCGCGGTCGCGGAGCGCCAGCACGTCACCCGCGCGGCGGAGGCGCTGCACCTCACCCAGTCCGCCACCAGCGCCGCCATCGCCGCCCTGGAATCCCGCAGCGGCCTCCGCCTCTTCGATCGCATCGGCCGCGGCATCGCCCTCACGGCCGCCGGCCGCGAGTTCCTTCCCGAGGCCCGCGCCGTGCTGGCCCGGGCGGAGGCGGCGGAGACCGTGCTGGCCGATCTGGCCGGACTCGGCCGGGGCACCCTGCCCGTCCATTCCAGCCAGACGATCGCGAGCTACTGGCTGCCCCGCCACCTCGTCGCCTTCCGCCGCGCCCATCCCGGAATCGCCGTGCCTTTGGCCATCGGCAACACCGCGCAGGTCGCGGCCGCCGTCGGCGCCGGCACCGCCGAGCTCGGCTTCGTGGAGGGCGCCGTGGAGGATCCGCTCCTCGTCGCCCGCACGGTCGCCACGGACCAGCTCGTCATCGTCGTCGCGCCGGGTCATCCCTGGGCGCAGCGCCCGCCCGCCGGCGTCCCGGCTCTCGCGGCGGGCGAATGGGTTCTGCGCGAACCCGGCTCCGGCACCCGCTCCGCCTTCGAGGAGGCCCTCCGCATTGCCGGCCTCGATCCGCAGGCCCTGCGCATCGCCCTCGAGCTGCCCTCCAACGAATCCGTCCGCGGCGCGGTGGAGGCCGGCCTCGGCGCCACCGCCCTCTCCGCCTCCGTCGCCGCGCCCTCCATCGAGGCCGGGCTGCTCCAGCGCGTGTCGCTGGACCTGCCCGGCCCGACCTTCCAGCGCGCCTTCCAGGTGCTGCGCCATCGCGACCGCGCGCCGAGCCGCGCGGCGGAAGCCCTGCTGGCGCTGCTACCCGGCGGCTGACTGCGGTCCATCCCCTGCGCCGGAAAGAGGATGGCCCTCATCGCTCACGCAGTCCTCCGTCCATCTCGCGGAAGACCTCGTGCCGCCGAACTGCAACGCGCCATCCTCATCACAAGACTTCGCAAGCAACGAGGGCGGAATTGCTGATTCTTGTGCGCGCAAAGCTGATGCCATTCGCGCGCATTGCTGCTAGGGTCCTTGACATCATGAATCAGCCCGCCGCTGTCGATCACGGTCAAGACGCGCTGCAATCCGCAGCCCCGATCCGCACGGCGGCGTGGCGGGACAGCTTTCTGCGACGCGCCGCCGCCAGGGCCGCCTATCCGCTCATCTGGGCCATCAACCGGCCGTCAGCCGCCGTGCTGGCCCGGGCGATCTACGATTTCGCCCTGCGCTGCAACGGCATCGCCATCAACTTCAAGGGCCAGCACGGCCTGAACAGGGCGGAGGAACGCTTCCTCGACAGCGTCGCGCCGCGTCTGCAGGGCGGCGTCCTGCTCGATGTCGGCGCCAACTACGGCTCCTACGCCGATTACCTCTCGCGGATCGCGCCGACCGCCCGCATCCACGCCTTCGAGCCGCATCCCCGCACCTTCAAGCGCCTCGCGCAGCACCTGTCCGGCAAGGACGTTACCCTGGTGCAGCAGGCGCTCTCCGACCAGCCCGGTGAGCTGGAGCTGTTCGACTTCGCGGATGGCGATGGTTCCACCCAGGCCAGCCTCAGCCAGGAAGCCGTGGGCTTCTTCGCGGACCGCATGGTGCGGCACGCCATCCAGAGCACAACTCTCGACGATTACATGGAGCAGGCGGGGATCGACCGCGTCGACTTCCTGAAGATCGACACGGAGGGCTTCGACCTCAACGTCCTGAAGGGCGCCCAGCGCGCCATCCGGGACCGGCGCATCGGGATGATCCAGTTCGAGTTCATACCCGCGAACATCGCCACCCGCGTCACCATGCGCGACTTCTTCGCCGCCCTGCCGGGCTACGAGATCCACCGCCTCTGCCTGAACGGCAGCCTACTGCCGCTTTTCCCCTACGATGTGAAGCGCTGCGAGATCTACGTCACGCAGAACCTCATCGCCCTCCCCGCCTAGGGCGGCGGCAGGCGTTCCGGCCCCAGGCCGAAGCGATCGCGGTAGTCGCGCACCAGCTCGCGATCGGAAACCGGCGCCCCTTCGCGCAGGCTTCCGAAGAACCAGCATCCGCCGGCGGCATCGGCGCCGTGCCGCAGCGGCCGGTCCAGCAGGCGCAGCATCGGCGTGGAAAGCAGCCCCATGACACGGGCCGCCATCCTCCACCGCCTCCTCCCGGACATGGCCTGCAACGCCGAGCCGAAGGTCCAGGCCGCCACGCTGCCTACCCCCATGGCGATGCCGGCCGCTATCTCGTCGAACTGGCGGAACAGGCGCCGGTGGCCGATCGGGGTGAAGCGCGTGAAGTCGTAGGCGCCCATGTGCACGGGCTGCAGGAAGGGCGTGACGGCGTAGACGAACCCGCCCCTGTCCAGCACGCGGCGAAACTCCTGCGCGCAACGCCAGGGGTCGGCGACATGCTCCAGCACGGCCACGGCGATCACAAGGTCGAAGCTTCCGTCGGGGAAGGGCAGGTCGTGCGCGTCCGCCACCGCATCCACGGCGGGGCCGAAGGCCACATCCGTGTTCAGCACGCGATCCTCCGGCCCACCGAGGCGCAACCCGCCGGATCCGATGACGAGAACGCGCGGCCGCGGGCGCAGGGCCGCGACATAGGCGATGGCATCGTCCGCGTCGGGGTGGCGGATACTCGAACCCGCATCGCCGAGGCGCCGCGCCGCCCGGTGGTACAGCCGCCGCAGCCCGCCGGAGCGGTCGCCCTCCCGCCCGTAGCTCGGCCCTTCATAGCCCGCGCCCTCGCTGTAATCGGCGATGGCGAAGGCGGAGCGCTCATCGTTGATCAGCACGGGCACGCCGCCGACCACGGGAAAGATAGCGCCGCAGCCGCAGCAGCGAAGCGACGTGCCGGCCGCCTCCAGCGGCCGGCGGTCCTTCGGGCAGGCCAATAGAAAGCCGCGCAGGGTCGCGGGCTCGGCCGTCACCTCGTCGATCATGGGTTCATGCTCCGCCAGATCAGCCTGGCATGGGCCTGGAACATGGCTTCTTCGTCGTAGTCGCGCTCCGCCTTCGCCCTGTTCGCCCCGCCGATCCGGCGGCGCAGCGCGGCGTCCCGCAGCAGCGGCCGCAGCGCCTCGGCCAGGTCGGCGTCGGTGCGGGCCGCCACATGCGGCGCGTTGCTCTCCGACAGCATGGCGCGCACGTCGCCGACCTCCGTCGTCGCCACCGGCAGGCCGGTCGCCATGCCCTCGAGCACGGAGAAGGGCATCTGCTCGGTGTCGGAGGAGAGGCAGACGACATCCATCGCGCGATATGCCGCGGCCGGATCCGGGACATGGCCGGCAAAGCGCGTCACGCCGGACAGGCCGAGTTCCCCGGCGAGCGCCTCCAGCCCCACCCGTTCCGGCCCGTCGCCCACCAGGACCAGGCGGAACGCCACGCCATCCCGCAGCAGAATGGCCGCGGCGCGCAGCAGGCGCCCGAGGTTCTTTTCCCGCCGGAGCGCCGCCACGGCACCGATCACCGGCGCATCCCCGTCCAGGCCGAGATCGCCCCGAGGGCCGTCGGGCCGGAAGCTCCGCAGGTCGATCCCGTTTGGGATATGATGCAGCCGCTCCGGCGGCAGCTTCCAGATGTCCTGCGCCGCGCGGAGCAGCGTCAGCGACGGCAGCAGGACGTTGCTCTGCCGCAGCGCCACGCGCCGGGCCATGATCCGGCGGCCGAACTGGGCGCTGCTCTCCTCCGGCCCGAACCCGTCCTCCATGTGGAGATGGGGCATACGGACCGTCAGGCGATTGGCGATGGCCCACTCGATGCTGCCCCAGTTGCTGGTGACGAGCAGGGCCGGCCTCAACCGGCGCAGCATCGCGGTGATGCTCGCCAAGCGCTGCACCGGGCCCGGCGAAGCCTTCCAGGGCGGCCCTTGCGTAGAGAAGCGGACACTATCGCCAAGCCGCTCCGCGCAGTCCGAACGACCATCCATCGCGACGACCACGTGCCGCCAGCGCGGGCCGAAGCGGTTCGCCAGCGCCGCGAAGCGCACCTGCGCGCCGCCGACCGCGAAGCTGGGAAAGACGTGCAGCAGCAGCGGCGCGGTCGCTGCCCCCGGCTCAGCCTCGTCCAGGAACGTCGTTGCCTGCGGGGTCACGCCGCAGGCTCCGGCGCTGCGGTTGCGGCGCGGCTGGCGTCAAGGCGCCGCACTTCCGCGGCCGCGAGCAGCGCGACGCGGCGCGCATGACCGCCCCAGGTCAGGTCGCGACGCAGGATCTCCTCCCGGGCCGCATTGCCCAGCGCATGGCGCAGCGCCGGATCACCCGCCAGCCGCATCGCGGCGCGCCAGAGCCCGTCCGGATCGGCGGGATCGAAAAGAAGGGCGGTGCGGCCGTGCTCCAGCAGCTCCCGGATATTCGGCTGGTCGGGCGCGACAATGGGGCGCCCCGCGGCCATGTATTCCAGCACCTTCAGCGGGCAGGCATAATCCACCGCCGCCGGCTGGAGCGCGATGTCGAAGCCGGAAACGACGCCAGGCACATGATCCCGCTCGACAAGGCCGCTGAAGCGCACCCGGTCCGCCACGCCGTACTCCGCAGCCAGCCGTTCCAGCCCTTCCCGTGCCGGCCCCTCGCCCACCACGTGCAGCACGGGCCGCAGCCCCGGCCCCGCATCCGCCAGGGCGCGCACCACGGAGGCGAGGCCGTGCCACTCCCGCAGGAAGCCGATGAAGCCCAGAACGATCTCCCCGCCCGGCGGCCGGTCGGCCGGGGCCGGGAAATCCTCCGGCACGATGCCGTTGGGCACGACCGTGATCCGCCCGGCCGGCACCCCCGCCCGCATGACCCGCGCGGCGAGCACGGCCGTGACCGGCAGAACCCGGTCCGCGCGGCGCCACACCAGGCGCTCCAGGAGGCTGGCGACGGAATGCAGCGCCAGCCCGCCGAAGCGCGCGCGCTCCTCGGCCAGCGGCGCGTTCACCTCCAGCAGCAGCGGCAGCCCGCGCCGCGCCGCGACGAGCGTGCCCGCGAGGTGGAAAAGGTTGGCGCGCTCGTAGATCGCATCCGGCCGGAACTCGGCGGCGGCGCGATCGAGACGGATCGCCGCCGGAACCGCATAGGCCAGCTCCGCCAGCTCGCCGACCCAGGCCGGCAGCCATCGGCGGATAAAGGACACGGCCCGGCTGTCCCCGCCGAGGGAGCCGCGCTCGAAGCCGGCGGGGCCGACGACGCGCACCGCGTGCCCCGCCCCGCGCAGGGCCCCGACAATGGCCTCCAGGTGCACGGCCTGCCCGTCGCGCGAACGGATCCTGTGGCTGTAGAGAATTCTCATGCTTGCTCTCCCCGCGCTTCCCCGGCCGGGGCCGCCTGCCGCCATGCCATGACCTGCCGCCGACCCCGCCCGGCGAGCTGGCGCGCCAGTTCCAGCACGCCCGCGGGGTGCCAGGGATCCGTGACGACCAGCCCCACCCGCTGGCGGCGCTGCCCGACCCAGAGCTGCTTGTAGGGATCGTCGCCTCGGCCGAAATCAAGCTCCGTCACGCCGTCATCCTCGATCAGCCCGCGGATCATCAGCGCCGTCAGCGCGGTCCCGGGCGATGCCGCCCGCTCCGCCTCGTCATGCGAAAGCTTCAGCAGGAAGGCGCGGCCGCCGGTGACGACCCAGTACTGCGCGGCCAGCGGCCGGCCGTCGCTCGCCCGGTGCAGCACGCCCAGCCGCAGCGCGCCGGCCACCGCGGCCGCCTGCATCAGCGCGGCGTCGAAGCCCGGCGCGGGCTCGGGCGGCTTCCAGCTGCGCTCCCGCACGGCGTGGTAGTCATCAATCGCGGCGTGCAGCGCGGCGCCCGGCGCGGTCACAAGGGTGAAGCGCGATTCCCGCGCGCTGCGGGCCAGCTTGCGCCCGATGGTGGTGCGGAGCGCCGGCGGCCGGCCGGCCAGGTAGGCAGCCCATCCGCCCCCCGGCGCCAGGGCATCCCACCAATTGCCGAAATGCCGGTAGCGATCCAGCGCGAAGCCGCTGGCGCGAAGCCCGCGGCTCATCCCGTCGATCACGGGGGAAGCCTCGTCCAGCGCCTCGAGCCGGGCCGGTGGGCGACCACGGAGAAGCCCGGCGAGGGACCGCCCCGCCTCGCGCAGCGCCGCGGCGTCCGTGCCGGGGGCGGGCAGCGGGTCCCAGCGCAAGGTATAGGGCGTCGCCAGCCCGCGCAGCCGCCGCCCCTCGGCCAGCAGGGGCAGCATCACCGCCCCGCACAGGGCGAGGACCGGGCTGGCCCCTGCCGGCACGGCATGGGCAAGCACGGTGTCGTACCAGCCCCGCCCTGCCAGGAAGTCGCCCCCCGGCGGCGCCAGATACCGGTCGCACCACCCGGGAAGCCGCGGCTCATCCAACCGGACCAGCCGGGCGTCGGCCCCAGGCCCGGCAGCAGCCCCGGCCTTAGCCACGGTCGCGAATGGCATAGACCAGCCTCCCCGCCCATTCCCGCAGCGCGAACCAACTATCGACGAGGCGGTCCACGCGGGGCAGCCAGTGCGGAAGGTCGAAGCGGGGTGCGGCCGCCAGGTCCGGCGCCTCCGGCACCGCTTCCAGCCCGGCCCTTGCGAAGGCTTCCAGCGCCCGTGGCAGATGCCAGGCGTGGCTGACGACGAAGGCGGCCTCGATCCCGTCCTGATGCAGCATGGCGGCGCTGAACACGGCATTGTCCCGCGTATCGGCGGCCCGCGCCTCCACCCAGCGCGCGGGAGTCCGGAAATCCTGCTCCAGGCTACGCGCCATCAGCGCCGCCAGCGGAGGATCGCCGGGCGAGAGCACGCCCCCCGTGACGAGCATCGGCAGGCCCGTGCGGCGTTGCAGGGCCGCCCCGGCGCGCAGGCGTTCCAGCGTCAGCGGCCCGACCTCCGCCCCGTGCTGGCCGTGCGTCACCTCGGCCCCGAGCACGATGATGGCCTCCGGCACCGCGTGCGACGTCAGCGCCGGCGCGGCCACCTCGCGCTCCAGCGAGGCCATGAGCAGCGCGGAGACGGCGGGCGTGGCGAGAAGCAGGAGCATCGTCGCGGCGACAGCGGTGCCGAGCCCCGCCAGCCGCGAGCCGCGCCAGGCCAGCAGCCCACCCGCCACGCAGGCGATGGCGAGCCCGAGCGGCGGCAGGCCGAGTGCGGTGAGAACCTGCTGAAGCGGGATCGCGCCGTCCGTCACGACGCCGCCGCCATCGCGGGCTTGGCGGCTTGCGCCGCGCCGAAACGCACCTCCCGCCAAGTGGTGTTGCGGCCGCCCACCTCTTCCCGGAAGAAGGCGTAGTACTCGTCCAGCCAGGCCAGGAAGCGGTCGCGCTGCGCCGCCGTGCGGACGTAGGGCGTGTTCCCCGGCTCCAGCGAGGGGGAGTGATAGGTAAGGACGAAGACGCGATGGCCCTGCGCCAGCATGGCGCGCGTCAGCCGCTTCGCCTCCTCCACCGTCATCCCCTCAGGACTCAGCCGGATGCGCTCCATCAGCCCCAGCCGGGCGGCGGCACCCGCCAGGCGCAGCCGGTCCGCCCCAGGGCGGAACAGGAACGGTGCCACCCGCCCGCCATGCGAGGCGAGGCGCCCGACCAGGGCCGCGGAGACCGGGATCTCCATCAGCGTCCGCTCCCGGTCCACCCAGTAGGGGCCGGGCGGGTTGGCCCAGGCGCTGGGATCGTGGCGCTGCGCCGCCGTCGGCCAGCAGGGGGAGACGCTGCTGTCAGCGACGTAGCCGAGCTGCTTCAGCACGTCCGCCGTGCGCGGGCCGACCCCGAAGCGCCCGGTCCGGTAGATCCGGGGCGCGATGCCGAAGGCGTCCTCCAGGGCACCGGTCAGGCACCGCGCCTTCTCCAGCTCCACGGTCGCGGGCAGGTTGCCGGCGAAGCTGTTGGCCTCGCCCACCGCCTCGGTGAAGGGCGGAGTGACCCAGGGATGCAGCTGCGCGCCCAGGTCGCAGAGCCCGTCCTGCAGCAGCTCCCGCAGCGGCGCCCGCCCGGCATCCTGCGACGCCACTGGATGGTCCGCTAGGTAGACCGGCACCACCCCGTGGCGGGAGAAGACGCGGTGGGCAAGGTGCTGGCTCCGCATGGAGGTGACATCCCGCGCATCGCGCGAGAAGGGGCGGGACCAGTCGAAGGCCTCCTCCGCATCCACCATCGTCACCAGCACCGGCCCATCCCCGGGACCGCCCCCGATCGCGTCCGCCGGGGCGTGGAAGCGGCTATCCGTGATGGAGGCCGTGCAGCCGAGCCCGCTCTCCGCCGCCTCGGGCCCTGCGGCCTGGTCGATGTCCGGATCGACGCCCGCATCCCCCAGCCCGTAGATGCCGAGATAGCGCGCCGCCACCTGGCGCATCCCGAACTGCCGCGCGCAGAGCGCCTTCCCCGCCGCACCCAGCCGGCGCCGCATCGCGGCATCCCCCGCCAGGCGCAGCACGGCGTCCAGGTAGCCTTCCCGGTCCTCGAACAGGAAGCCGGTCTCGCCCTGCAGCACGAAGCTCTCGTTCACCCCGGCCAGCCGCCGCGCGACCACGGGCAGACCGTGCGCCATCGCCTCCGGCACGACGGTCCCGAACCCTTCCAGCCGCGAGGCGAAGACGAGAAGGTCCGCCGCATCGAACCAGGGATGCGGGTCCAGCCTCTCCCCCGCGAGGACCACGGCCGCGCCGATTCCAGCCGCGGCCACCGCCTCGTCCAGCCGGCGCACATAGTCCGGCTCCAGCGGCGGCCCGACGAGAACAAGCCGCGCGCCGGGATGCCGCGCCAGCACGGCCGGCATCGCCTCGATCAGGAACAGCGGGTCCTTGCGGGCGCAGAGGCCGCCGACGAAGAGCAGCACGGGATCGTCCGGCCCGGCGTCGATGGAGCGTCGCAGGCGCTCCCGCATCCCCGGCGCCGCCTGCGGAACGGTGACGCCGCAGGGAACAAGGTGGCACCGCTCCGGCGCCGCGGCGACGGCGCGGGTCTGCTCATGCAGGCGGGGGCTGATGCCAACATAGGCGTGGAACAGCCGGAACCCCGCCGTGGCCAGCCGCCGCAGCCCGGGCCGGTAGTGGCCGATCAGCACGGGCAGGCTGTCGTCCAGCGTGGCGGAGAGCACAAGACGCCGTCCCGCAAGCCGGGTGAGGAGGTAGGTGACGAAGTACCAGTCCGCATGGGTGCGGAAATGCACGGTGTCGTAGCGCCGGAGGTTCCGCAGGAACCACCACGCGAGCCGGGCATAGTGCAGCACCGTCGAGACCGGCGCGGCGTTGAGGTAGGCCACACGCCGCAGCGTGGAGCAGAAACCCGCCGCTTCCGGCCCGGCCGGGCGCGGCGTGTGGGTGACGAGGAGTTCGTGCTCCACCGTCCCGTCCAGCTCCTGCATGACGGCGCTGCTGCGCTCCAGGAACACGCCCTCGCCGGTGAAGGCGGGCCGATAGTACTTCAGCACGTGCAGAACGCGGCGGGGCGGCCCCTTCATCGCCAATCTCCCCACGTTGTGCGGCCAGGGCCTGGCAGGGCAGGATCGCGCCCGTGCAGATCACCGCCCATTCCCTGTGCGACCTCGCCCAGCTGGGAGAGGAGTGGCGCGCCCTCGAGCCGGAGGCGACGGGCCTCTCCTTCTTCCAGTCCTGGAGCTGGGTGGGATGCCTGGCGGAGGAGCGCTACGACGCCCCCGTCCTGCTGCGCGCGAGCGAGGGCGGGCGGGACCTTGCCCTCGCCCTGTTCAACCGCCGCCGTGCCCGCCTCCATCTCGCGGAGAGTGGCGACCAGGCGCTGGACGCGCCCTTCATCGAGCACAACGCGCCTCTCGTGTCGGCGCGGGCGCCCGAGGGTACCGGGGCCGCCCTGCTGCGCGCCGCCTGGAAGGTCCAGGGCATCCGGCGCATCGTCCTTGGCGGCGCGGAGCCGGCGCTGGCCAGGGCGGCCGGGGGCACGGAGCTGCGCCACCTCGAACGGCCCGCTCCGCTGCTGGACCTCGGCGCCGTGCGCGCCGGCGGCGGCGACTACCTCGCCACCCGCAGCGCCAACACCCGCCAGCAGCTCCGCCGTTCCGCCCGCGCCCTTGGGCGGCGCGGCCCGCTGCGCCTGGACCGCGCGGAGGATGCCGGGGAAGCGCTGCGCTGGTTCGATCGCCTGCGCAGCCTGCACGAGGCGACGTGGAAGACCCGCGGGCAGCCCGGCGCCTTCGCCACGCCCTTCCTGCTGCGCTTCCACCGCGCCCTGATCGCCGCCGCCGCCGCCCGCGACGAGCTGGACATGCTGCGCGTGACCGCGGGCGGGGCGGAGGTGGGCTATCTTTACAACTTCCGCCTCGGCGGCCGCGTGTCCGCCTACCAGAGCGGGCTGGCGGCGGCGGAGGCCGGCTCCCCGGAGAAGCCCGGCCTGACCTGCCACGCGATGGCGGTGCAGCGCGCGCTGGAGGCGGGCGACGCGGTCTATGATTTCCTCGCCGGGGACGCGCAGTACAAGCGCAGCCTGGCGAACGGCGCCGGGACGCTCGTGTGGTCCGAGCGCGTGCCGGCCCTGTCGCCCCTCGGCCTCGCGGCCTGCCTGCGGCGGTGGCTGAAGGTCTGATCGCCCGCTCATGCGGCCTCCGTGTCCGAGACGAGGCGCGGGGTGAGGTCGCCCCAGGGGGCCGCGCGGCGCATCCGGCGCAGGGCCATGGCCGCGAAAGGGTCACGCCAGGGCCGCGGCTCCCGCACGGCCGGGGCGCACGCAATCCATTCCAGCACCAGCCGGTCGGCGTTGTGCGGCATGGCGGGGAAGCCGCCCCTGCCATCCGCCGCATAGAGAGAGTCCTTCAGCGCGGCCCATTGCAGCCGCCCGCGCCCCTGCTGAACCAGGCGGTGCCACTGCCGCCGCAGATCCCGCCAGCGCAGCGGGCTCAGCCGCGGCGCCCACCAGGTCGCGCCCTCCTCCACCAGCAGGCGCTCGTTCCGCCAGCCACCATGTGCCGCATCCAGGTCGTGCATCACCAGGGAGCCGACCAGCCCATCGCCGCGGTAGAGGCCGATCGGTAGCCTCACCCCCGCCGCCGCGATCCGGTCCAGGAACCCGCCGCGCAGCGCGAACAGCGAGCCGTGCAGCCCGGGTTCCACCCGCATCCGGCGGCGCAGGGCGTCGGCGCTGCGCCCCGTGCTCGGCACGGCCGCGGCGGCTTGCGCCGCTGGATGCGCCCGCAGCCCTGCCGCGAGGCGGTAGAGGGCGTCCGGCGCGACCTCCGCATAGGCATCCACGAAGAACCCCGTCTCCGCCCGCGGCCGCAGCGCGTGCACGAACTGGTTGAAGGCGTTGGCCTTGTCCGCCTGGGAAATGGCGAAGACCCGGCCGCGCAACCCCGCCTCCCGCAGCGCCGCGGAGGCAGCGGCGGCAGAGCCGTCGGTGGTGCCGTTCAGCAGCACCGTCACGTGCAGGTCCCGCCCCGCCCCTGCCCTTGCCAGGGCACGGATGCAGCCGGGGATGAAGGGGGCCTCGTTCCGGCCGAACACGGCCGCGCTCCACTCCGCCTCGCCCCGGTCGGCCACGTCCCGATCCGTCCGCGTCAGAGGGGCGTCGTGCTGCACCGGCATGTCCATGTCAGCTCTCCCGCACCAGCGGGGCGCGGCCGCGGAGCCCCGCGAAGCGCCCGGTAATGCGGCGCAGCAGGGCCGCCATATCCGCTTCCGCGCCCGCAGGCCGCCCCGCCGCCAGCCAGAGCAGCGCGAGCACGGCCACGAAGACCACCACCCCCAGCGCAACGCCGGTGAGGAGAAGCGAGAGCGCAGCGCCCGTCGTGGCCGGAGCAGGCGCCCAGCCCAGCCCGCCCCAGACCAGCGCGGCGGCCATGGCCGCCGTCGCGACCGCGGGCCGCCGCAGCTGGGCGAGGAAGCGCCAGGGGGTGAGGCGAAGGGTGCGCAGCGCGAAGCTGACGAGCAGAAGGTGCTCCGCCGCCACGGCCAGCCCGACCGCCAGCCCGGCGCCCTCAAGGCCGTGGGATCGGGTCAGCAGCACCAGCAGCACCACCCGCAACGCCGCCGCGGTGATCGTGACGCCGAGCAGGGTCCGCAGCGCCGTCCGCGCGCTCAGCATCGCCGCGCTGACGCCACCGAACAGCGTCAGCGTGGAGGCGACGCCGAGGATCTGAACCACCGGCACCGCCTCGATCCAGGCCGGCCCGAAGGCCAGCGCCACCACCGGCCCCGCGACGAGGGAGATACCGAAGCCCGCGGGAATGGTCAGCAGCGCCGTCAGCCCGACGATGCGGAGATAGGCATCCTCCAGCAGCACCGGGTCGCCCTGGCGCAGCGCGGCGGCGAAGCCGGGCATGCAGGCACGGCAGATCGGGTCCACCATCTCCGTCGTCGGCAGCACCGCCACTTCCGCCCCCACGGCATAGACGCCCAGCCGCGCGGGGCCGAGGACGCGGCCGATTACGAAGCTGTCCGCCCGGTCCCGAACCACAGTTGCAAGGCTGTTCGCCCAGCTCCAGCCGGAAACGCCCGCCAGTTCCCGCCAGGCCGCCAGCGAGAGGCGCGGGCGATAAGGGTGCAGAAGATGGCTCGCCACCACGAGGCCGATCCGGTTGACGAGGATGCCCAGCACCAGCGCCCAGTGGCTCGCCAGCAGCCAGGCCCCCATTACCGTCACCACGATCCCGGCCACGCGCGGCAGGAACTGGAGCTGGAACTCCTTCTCGAAGCTCAGGTGGCGGCGGAAATCCGCGATGGCGACATTCGTCAGCCCGTAGGCCGCCGCCGAGATGGAGAGAGCGAGCAGGACGGGCGCCAGCTTCGGATCGCCGAAGAACCCCGCCGCAGGCCAGGCCGCCACCGCGATCAGGACCGAGAGGAAAAGGCAGCGCAGCAGGTTCAGCGTGAAGGCCGTGTCGTAGAGCTCCGGGCGCGGATCGTGCGAGCGCACGAGCTGGTCTTCCACCCCGATCGAGACGCAGGCGTCCAGCGCCAGGGCGAAAGCCGTAGCAAGGGCGACGAGCCCGAACTCACTGGGCGGCAGCAGCCGCACCAGGATCAGCGTGCTCGCCAATCCCAGCAGCCGCGTCGTCGTGCGCCAGGCCATGACCCAGCCCGCGCCCCGTGCGGTGGCCGCGAGGATGCTGCCACGCGACGGCCCGGCATTGCCACTCATAGCGCCAGCGCCGCATCGGACACGGCGCGCTCACCCGAAGCGATGCCGGTCATAAATCCCTCCAGCACCAGCAGTTGCCAGAGAGCCTGGGCGTGGTCGAAGCGGCCACTCGCGTGCTGGTCCATCAGACGCGCCAGCGCATCGGCCTCGAACAGCCCGCCATCGAGCATCGCCGGGCCGAGCAGCCGCGCGCGTACCTCCGGCATCCGCGCGCGCAGCGCCCCGCCCATCGGCGCCGCGAAGCCCTGCTTGCGCCGGCCCTGCACCTCGTCGGGCAGCAGCCCCTGCACCGCTTCCCGCAGCACGCGCTTGCCGACCCCGCCCCGAAGTTTCACCGGGGCCGGCAGGGCCATCCCCCACTCCACCAGCGTATGGTCCAGCAGCGGCGGCCGCACCTCCAGCGAGACCGCCATGCTGGTGCGGTCCACCTTCGTCAGGATGTCGCCGGGCAGGTAGGTGTGCAGGTCCGCGTACTGGGCCTGCAGCAGCGGCTCGTCCGGATCGCACTCCTCCATCAGCGCGCCGAAGCGCGCCGCCGGGTCGTGCCCCTCCACCGCGCCCCGCATGGCAGGGGAGAACAGGCCCCGCCGGCGCTCCTGCGCGATGCGGCAGACCGTGCCGTAGTAGCCGAGCGCGCTGTCGAGGCTGATCTCCGTCAGCGTGTGCTTGGCGCGCAGCCAGCGCGGGGCCCGGTCCAGCTTGGGATAGGCGCGGGCGAGCGAGCCGATCAGGGGCCGCCGGATCCGCGCGGGAACGTGGCGCCGCACCGCCTCGGCCAGCTGGTGCCAGCGGTAGCGGCGGTAGCCCGCGAAGACCTCGTCTCCGCCATCGCCCGAGAGCGCCACGGTGACATGGCCGCGTGCCAGGCGGCACACGGCGAGCGTCGGCACGGAGGAGGCGTCGCCGAAAGGCTCCCCGAACAGGGCGGCCTGCCCCCGCGCATCCTCCAGAACGTCCCCGGAGGCGGCGCGGGCACGGTGCGTGCCGCCGAGCAGCCGGGCCAGCGACGCGGCGGCAGGCCGCTCGTCCTCCGTACCCTCGAAACCGATGGTGAAGCTGTCCAGCGGCTGCCCGGCGCGGGCCGAGGCGGCGGCCACCGCGCTCGAATCGAGGCCGCCCGAGAGGAAGCACCCCAGCGGCACGTCGGACATCAGCCGCATCCGCACGGCGTCCCCCAGGCGGGCCGCCAGCTCCTCCGCCGGCGCCCCGTGGCCCACCGAGACGGACCGGGGCGGCTGCCAGTAGCGCCGCGGCGGCGGCAGCCGGGCCTCGCCCCGCCCCAGCCGGAGGAGGTGTGCCGCGGGCAGGCGCCGGATGGCGGCATGGATCGTGTGCGGGTCCGGCACGTAGCCGAGGGCGAGGAAGTCATCGATCGCCGCCGGGTCCAGGCGACGCGACAGCGAGGGCAGCGCCAGCAGCCCCGCGATTTCGGAGGCGAAGGCGATGCTGCCGTCCGGCAGGGCCGCGTAGTGCATCGGCTTCTCGCCCAGCCGGTCCCGCGCGAGGAAGAGCTGCCCGCCATCCCGGTCCCACAGGGCAAAGGCAAACATGCCGTTCAGGCGGTCGAGGCAGCCCGCCCCCCACTGCCGCCAGCCATGGAGGATCGCCTCCGTGTCCGAACGGGTGATGAAGCGGTGGCCCAGCCCCTCCAGCTCGCGGCGCAGCTCGGCGTGGTTGTAGATCTCGCCGTTGAAGGCGATCACCAGCGCCCCGTCCGGCGTGGCCATGGGCTGCGCGCCGCCTGCCAGATCCACGATCGCGAGGCGACGATGGCCGAGCGCGACTCCCGGCTCGGCATGGAAGCCCTCGCCGTCCGGGCCGCGATGCCGGATCGCAGCCGCCATCCGCCGGACCGGCGCGAGGTCCGGGGTCCCATGATCCGGGTGGAAGATTCCGACAACACCACACATGCTCGGCGAATTCCCTTTAAGGCGACCGGCCGCTTCCCTGTCGTGCTATGGACAGGGTTCCCACTACGGCCATGGCGGAGGGCCAGCGCCCCTCGCGGCTTCCTCCCGCGCAAGGAGACATCGAATGAACCCTGGCCGCAGGAACTTTGGCCGGCATTCCGAAGAAGCCGGACCGGCGAGCGCGGACTTCGGGCGGCGGATGTCCTGGCCGGCCGCTGTCCTGCTGATCGGCGCGCTCTCGTTGCTCGGCTGGGGTCTCATCGGCCTTGCCATATGGGCGTTCTACCGTTGACGCTGCTGCGGCTCGTCGGCGCGAGCCCGGGCCGCCCCTCCCGCATCCAGGTCAGGGTGGCCTCCAGCCCGTCCCGGATCGCCATGGTCGACCCCAGGCCGAGTCGCTCCCGCGCGCGAAGGGGCAGGCCGATCGAGTGCCGCACCTCCCCCGCCCGCGCCGGCCGATGATTGATCTCGGCCCTCACGCCGCAGAGCTCCGCGACCAGGTAGGCCAGCTGCAGGACCGAGGTGCCGTTTCCCGTGCAGATGTTCAGGACGGGGGCGGCAACGTTCACCTGCCGCATCGCCGCGATCAGGGCGCGCACCACATCTTCCACGAAGATGAAGTCGCGGGTCTGCTGGCCATCCCCGAAGACGTCCAGCGCCTCCTTCCTCAACAGCCGGTCGCAGAAGATGGAGATCACCCCCGAATAGGGTGACGCCGGGTCCTGCCGCGGGCCGAAGACGTTGAAGAAGCGCAGCCCCATCGTGGGAATGCCGTGGACATGGCCCGCCACGCGCGCGTGCAGCTCGCATCCCAGCTTGTCCGCGCCATAGGCCGAGAGCGGCTGGACGGTCGAATCCTCGTGTAGCGGCAGGTTGCCGTTGGCGCCGTAGACGGCGGCGGAGGACGCGTAGACCACGGGGATGCGGGACGCGCGCGCCGCTTCCAGCAGCGCAACCGTCGCCGACAGGTTGGTGCGGTGGGTGCCGAGCCAGTCCTTTTCCCCGCGCTGGACGGAGGCGATGGCGGCGAGGTGGAAGCATCCGTCGACGCCCGCCAGCGCCTCGCGCAGCGCCATGGGCTGGCAGACATCGCCGAGCAGGAACTTGCTGCCGGGCGCAAGATTGGCCTCCGAGCCACTGGAGAGATCGTCCAGCACCCGCACGCCGTGACCTCGTGCGCGCAGCGCGGCGCAGAGGTGTGAGCCGATGAAACCGCAGCCACCGGTCACCAGGAACGTCGCCATCGCCAGCAAGCCCTTCAGCAAGACCACGGATTGGAAGCTACCCTGACAACGTTGCCACGGTAAGTATTATTATCATCTTTACACTATTTACATTTTACATTCTGATATCTCTTGGATTTTACATTCCGCGAAAAACAAATAACCAAAACTGGTGCGCGGTTTCGTTGATGAATTCGGCCGTATGCAGGAAATTGTTTCTCGCTTTGACGCCCGCGCAGGAGGACTCCTTGGACATCAGCGTCGTCGTCCCGACCTACAATCGCGCGGCGCTGCTGGCAGAGACGCTGGACGCCATCATCGCGCAAAGCCTGCGCCCCCACGAGATTATCGTGGTGGATGACGGTTCGACGGACAGCACTGCTGAAATGCTGGCTACGAAATACCGGGACCTTGTCACGACCTGTCGCATCCCGAACTCGGGCGACCTCGCGGCCCGCAACGCAGGACTCCGCATCGCAAGCGGCAACCTCGTGGCTTTCTGCGACAGCGATGACCTTTGGCGTCCCGGCTTCCTGCAGGCGATGGCCGATCTCTGGGCAGCCGAGCCCCGTACCCGCGTCGCCTATGCTGATTTTACCATTTTGCAAGACGGAAGCGACACCACAGCGCGGAAGTTCGACGCAGCTCCGCCCGGCTACTGGGACAGCCTTCGCCGCGTGACGCCGGACGGCAGCGCCGTCTTCGACTCGCCTATCGTGGACCGGCTGATCCGCTTCCAGCCCTTTTTCCCCTCCTGTCTCGTCGCGGACCGGCTCTTCCTTCTGGACATCGGCGGGTGGGACGTCTCCGTAGGGCGCATCATCGGCACGGATTTCGCGACGGCGCTTCTGTTGGCAGAGCACACACCTTTCGGCGTGGTGCCGCAGCCGCTGGTGCAAATCCGCAAGCACGCCGGGAACTACTCCGCCGACGTCCAGGCGATGAACCTCGGCGACGCGGTAATCCTGGAGCATGTGTTGCAACGCCGCCCCTCCCTCATTCCGTATGCTGCCGCCATCCGGAACAGCGCGGCGCGACGCCGCGCCGACGCCTTGCACATCGCCTTCAGCCGACAGGACCATGCCGCGGTGCGACGGATCTACACGCAACTCGCAACACCGCAGCGCGAGTGGCGGACAACGCTGAAGCTCGGCGTATCCGCGCTGCCGCAGCCGCTATCGCGATTTCTCGGCGGCACGCTCCTAGCCCTCGGATCGTGGCATGCGCGTCGTAAGCTGGGCTGAGGCCGAGGCTCTGCCTAACGTCCTGCGCTCAAATGATTTCGGGCTAGGCACAAATGTTGCCCATTTGCGCCTCGTCCAGGGAGCAACGCGATGCGAGGTTCAGCGTCGATCGTGAGGAACGCTGTAAGTAGGGTATCCTCCGTTGCGGGCTATCCCGGAGCGAGACCGATGTTTCGACTGGAACTGCTCCTGGTGATACCGATCGTCGTCGGGACAATCATCGCGTTGATGCACACCGCGGTGAACGCGGGCCTGGGAGAGACTGGTCGGGCCGCACTATCGTTTCTGAGGGGCGATGGGCTCAGCAATCCTTACATGCTCCCCACCGGACCGACGGCACACGTATCACCGATCCACACCGCCTACCTTGCCGGCATCTTCGCGCTTCTTGGTGAGAACACGGCGACGTCACGCGTGGCGCAGGGTCTGGTCTGCGTCGCGCTCTGGGTCGCTTCCACCTTTCTGTCGCTCCGCATCGCAGCTCGGCTCGGATTGGGGCAGGCCGGCCGGTGGACGATTGTCCTCCTCACCTGCGTCACGCCCTTCTATCTGACGGATTCCGTCCTCTATTACCGCCAGTGGGATCAGCCATTCGCGGCGTTCCTGCTGGTGGCCTCGCTGGCGGTCGTGTTGCGCGCCCGTGCGGAAGGAGGACGCGGGACTGTCGCGAGCGCGGCGGGGCTGGCGGGCATCGGCGGCCTCGTCTCCCCGGCGGTGCTGCCCGCCATGCTGTTAGGCTTGCTGACGCTGCTGCCATGGCGTGAGGGCCGCCGAGCCGCGACGCAGGGCCTTCTTGCTGGCGTCATCGTGGCGGCGTGCCTCGTGCCCTGGGGGATCCGGAACAGTCAGGAGCTCGGCGTTTTCACGATGACGCGCTCTAACTTCGGGCTTGAGCTGGCCGTCGGCAACAACGACCTGGCGGATGGCACCCCCATGGGGGCCGGGATTCACCCCTTTGTCACACCGGAGGCCGCGCGCCGAGCGGCGGAGGTCGGTGAGGCCGCGTACATGAGGGAGATGCGCGACCTTGCGATGAGCTGGATCAGGGAGCACCCCGGCCGGTTCGTGGAACTGAGCGCGACGCGTGCCAAGTTGCTGCTGTTCCCTCGTGAGGACATGATCGATTGGCGGCCGGTGGTGCCTATCATCGTTGCCTGGATATGGTTCACCGCCTACGGAGCCGCGAAGCTCTTAGGAACCCTACTGGTGGTCTGGCGCGGGCCACATCGCGTGTTGTGGCTGGCCTATACGGTGCTACCACTGGCCCCCTACATCCTCACGCATGTCACGACGCGCTACGGCTTCGTGGTTTTCTTCCCCACCGCCTGCCTCATCGGGGTGGCAGTGGACAACCTGGCGCGCAGGAAATGCACCAAGAGCATGCGTGGCTACTCAGGCCCACCGTCCAGCCTGCCAAAGGTGGATCAGCAAGCTGCCTGAGCTGAGGCTGCCAATGTCATGCTGGAAACGGGCCTGGCGGAACAGCTCCGAGAAGCTGCAGCGCAAGATGCCGCATCGGCTCGCCATCTGCACCTCTGGAGGGCGCCCCACGCCTTGGCGGCGAAACGCCGCCAGCTGGGCCTCGTAGCGAGCGCGGTCCGGCCCGCAGTTCGTCACTGCTTCCAGCACCGCCAGCATGCCCGCCATGTTGTTGCAGAGACGGGCGATGTCGCCGGGCTCTGCCAACAGCGTCCTTTTAAGGGGCAACTGGGCGACGATCACCGGCGTGCATCAAGCTACGGCCACCAGCCCGCGACGTGGCGAGAGGTCGTGCTACCCGGGCTGCATCAAAAAGATCAGGTGTTGCAGCCGCGCCAGCTGTGCCGCGAGGATACTCGGGGAGCTTTCGTGCGTCACGAAGCGGGCCGTGTCGGCAAAGCGCGGCCGGGGTTAACGTCGGGATGGCCGCCGACAATTACCAAAGACAGGGGTTTATCTCCCCCTTCCCCCGGCCTCCCGGGCCCCGCATCTCACGGCCCGCAGCGCGCGCCGCCGCGCCCGCGTGGAACGATGTTAAAGACCGGGTCACGGGCGAAGTCCTGCGCCCGGGTGAAGGGGGCACCGGCCCCCGCCAGCCAGGCATAGGCCTGAGCCGCCTTCTCCGATCCGAGCGCATCGGAGACGGACGCGAGGGAGGCCAGCGCGAGCTGGGCGTAGTCGCCCTCGCTCTTGCCCCAGCCAGAGCCGTTGGAAAGCCCCCTGGCGCGCATCGCCTCCCCCATCGCCGCCCAGCTCGCCAGAGCTTGGCCGGAGGAGGAGAGGTTCGCGACGAGGTAGGCCGCGCCGTCGTTCCGGGCGAAGCCGCGATCCGCCGCTCCGAAGCGCCCAACGAGAAAATTCGCCATCCAGGTCAGCACCGCGCGCGCCGCCTCGTCCCCTCGCCGCGCAGTGATCGCGGCGGTGAAAGCGAAGTAGTCCTGCTGCCAGGGCGGCAGCACGCCGGAGGCGCCGTACTCGCCGGGAATCCAGCCATGCGCCTCGCCCTGTGCGGCCGTCCAGGCCGGAATCTGCGCCCGGATCCAGGCCCAGTTGCCGGCAGCGGCGCTGCGCAGCCAGGGCCTGTTGGGATCGGCGTCCGGGCTGGCCCAGGACGCGTTCTCCAGCTGCCGCAGAGACCAGGCGGCACCGCGAACCTGGTTGCCGCGCACCACGTTCACTCCCTCGCCCGGCCCCGCGGCACCCGGGGCCCCGCGCGCCGCCGGCGCGGGCCATTGCGAGACGACGCACCACGAGGCCTGGGCCTGAAGATTGTCCAGCAGCGCCCGCCGCCCGGTCAGCAGGAAGGGCACGAAGTTCAAATCCGGCTGGTGCGCGCAGTCGACCTTCCAGCCCGTGTCGCCCGCCACAGGCTGCATCAGCCCGCCCGGCGCGGGGCCGCCCCGCCCGTCGCTCCACAGCCGCGGCCAGCGGCGGGTGTCGATCCAGCCGCCGTTGCCGGCGCCGCCGGAAGGATCCCAGTAGTGCCAGGGGATGGCGCCCGCCGCCTCGGCCTGCCCCAGGGAGTAGGCGGCCGCGCGAGGATCGCCGGTCATCAGCCAGACGGCCTGTGGCATGGTGGCGGGGCCGATGTCGGCTCGCCCTCCGGTCTGCCCCATGTCCTGCGTGATCCCCCGTGGGGCCAGGGGCACCGCCCAGCCCGGCGCCGCCACGGACTGCGCCATCCGGGCCAGCACCCCTTCATCCACACCGGTCGCGAGGTCGTAGCGCGCGACGGCGGCGGCATCGGCGAGGTAGGCGGCATCGTGCCGAACCCAGGGCGCCGTGCCGGACCGCACCGCCCCCACCAGCCGCCCCCAGGCCGTGTATTGGGACTGCTTGGGGATCGTGGTCTCCAGCGCTGTCCGCCCGTCCAGCACGAGTTGCGCGGCGTAGGCTGCCTCGCCACCATTCGGGCGCATCGCCACGTCGTTGCGGAACCAAGCCTCCACCCAGAGCGAGCCATCCGCCCGCAGCGCCACGTCCGCGACCAGCCGCAGGGAGGCGACACCGCCGGCCGCCGCCGGAGACACGGCGGCCGAGACGCGCGCCGCCACGGCCAGCGGCCCGGCCTGCCAGGGCGCCTCCGCCAGCGCAGCGCGGAAGGCGGGCAGCAGGTCCATCCTCCATTCCGCCCCGCCGGGGCTCCTCACCGTGACAATGGCCTGCCGTCCGGCCAGTGCCGCCGCGGTGTCCAGCGCCGGCCCGGGCGCGGCCGCCGTTGCCGAGAGCACCACCCCTTGCCGGCTGCCGCGTGCCAGGGCCGGGCAGGCCAGCGCAATCACCGCCCAACGGGCCGAGCCATCGGGATGGCGGGTCTTCACGTCCACCTGCACCGGCACGGGCCGCCCATCCGACAGCCGCGCGCTCAGCGCAGCACGGCCCGCGCCGGCATCCGGCACGTCGCCGGGGCGGAAAGCCTGGCCGAATACGGCAACGCTGCCGGCCGACCCGCCCGTCCCCTCCAGCACCAGCCCCACCACGTCGCCTCGCTGGGAGGGACAGGCGGGCGCTACGGCGCGCACCTGCGCCACAGCCCCCGCGGGTGCCGCGCAAACCGCCGCCGCGGCCAGAAGATCCCGTCGCCGCATCATGCCCTCGCCCTCGCCCCGACTGCTCCGGACGTCCCCGCTCTCGCCGCCAGGACGCGCCGGAACACCGCCATCTGCCCGGCGCTCGTTTCCTCCCACCCGAACCCCTCCGCATAGGCGCGGGTGGCGGCCCTGTCCGGCGGGGCGGCCAGCAGGCGCTGCACCCCGGCCGCCACCGCCTCGGGCGTCGTCTCCTCCATCACCAGCCCCGCGGCGGGGGAACGCACCGCCTCGCGGCTCCCCCAGGCCGGGCTCGCCACCACCGGCGTGCCGCAGGCCATGGACTCCAGCAGCACGTTGGCCCAGCCCTCGCGGCTGGAGGCGAGCACCATCGCGTCCGCCGCGCCGTACCACTGCGGCAGGTACGCATGCGGCTGGGCGCCGACGAGCCGCACCCGATCCTCCACCCCCAGGCGCCGCGCGAGGGCGAGCAGCGCCCCCCGCTCCGGCCCCTCGCCGAGGATCAGCAGGCGGTGGCCGGGCAGCATCGGCAGGGCCGCGACGACGTGATGGTGCCCCTTGCGCTCGATGAGGTGGCCGACGGAGATCAGCACGGGCTCCGGGCCCATCCCCAAGGCCGCGCGCGCCGCCTGACGCGGGACCGGGGGCATGAAGAGATCCAGGTCCACGCCGTTGCGCAGGACGGTGACCTTCTCCGCCGGCGCGCCGAGCGCCAGCAGGCCGTCCCGCAGCCCCCCACTGACCGCGATCAGCGCGTCCGCCCCCTTGATGGCCCGCTGGATAGCGCGCCGGGGCAGGCGGTAATTCGGGAGCTGGCTGACATCCGAACCCCGCGCCGTGATCACGACGGGCTTGCCGAATTCCTGCCCGAGCCAGATCGCGGCCACGCCGTCGGGGTAGAGATAATGCGCGTCCAGCAGGTCGAAGTCGAAGCCCTGCTCCAGCATGCGCGCCAGCGCCGCGCGGGCGGTGGCGTAGAGGCTGGTGGGCGCCGTCAGCATCCCTAGCCCTGGCGGGGCGACGAAGCGGGGATGGTGCACCCGCAACCCGTGCCGGATCACCTCCGCCTGGCCTGCACCGCCGCCACGGAAGGGGAACCAGGGCACCGGCGCCAGCACGGTGCTCTGTGCCTCACCGCCCCCGACGAGATGGCGAAGGCGGTTCTCGACGAAGACGCCATGATTGGGGCGCCCCGGGCTTGGGTAGAGGCTGCTGAAGGTCAGCAGCCGGACCGGGCCTTCCACGCGGCGCGGCGGCGCTTCGGGGAGGGTGAGGCCTTCGTGCGCCGCGCTCATGGCCGTCCCTCCCTGAAGTGGCCGGGGCCGCCGGCTCCTCCCGCATGTCGAAAGGAGACCAGGCAGGATGATCGGGATCCCGCACCGCCCACCAGCATAGCCACGCGACGCCCGCGAGCATCGCCAGGAAGTAGAGACTGTCCATGCCCGTGCTCCTTCAGGAGTTGGGTCATGCGCGGACCCTTCCAGCAAAGCCCGGCAGGGCAGGCGTGGCGCGCCAGCCCCGCGCCGCGCCGCGCATCCTCTCCGCGACCGTGCTCTCGGCCAGCGCTCTGCAAGCGAGCGCGTGGGTCGCCCCCACGGCGACCAGCAGCGTCCAGTAGAAATCCCAGTAGGAGAGCGAGAGGAAGGTGCCGCTGACGAGGTAGGCGACGATCGAGACCTGCGCCATGCGCCCGAAGTCGCTCGCCCAGGCCAGGTCCGGGCGGTTGCGCCCCATGCCGCCGAGCCGCCACGCGTAGAACAGCCCGGAGAGCGTCAGCCCCACCCAGATGAAGAAGGTCGGAAAGCCGTTCTCGCCCAGCAGCTCGAACCAGATGCTGTGCACGGCGCGCGCCGGCCCGCCCGGTGCAACCGTGTCCACCACCGCGCGGGTGTAGGGGCCGGTGAGGCCTGACCCTACCAAGGGGCGGCTGAGCGCGAGGCGAAAAGAGATGTCCCACAACACCAGCCGCTCTGAGGCCGAGCCATCCTCCTGATAGGTGGAGATGCTGTTCATCCGCTCCGACCAGGCACCCGGCATGAAGGCGATGGCACCCGCAACGCAGCCTGCAAGGACCGCTCCGGACACGAACTTACTTTTGCTGCGGAACCACATCATCGCCGCCGCCGCCAGCAGGCCAAGCAGCGCGCCGCGCGAGTAGCTCCCGACGGTGGCCAGAAGCGTCAGCGCCATCGCCGCGGCCAGCCCAATGCGCACGATCCGGTGCGCCGAGTGCATCCGCAGCCAGTTCATCAGCGGCAGCGTCACCAGCATGGCCGCAGCCAGGTGATTGTTGTCGGTGATCATCGTCTGCGCCGGGCCCCAGACCCGGTAGTTGCCGCCGTTGACGATGGAGAAGATCCCGCCGCGCACGCCGTAGTAGCCGAGCGAGATCACCATCACCCAGACCAGCGCGTGCACCCGCCGCCGATCCGTCAGCATGGAAGCGGTGACGAGCAGGACCAGGAGCACCTTCATGATCTGCTCCCACTTCGTCCAGACCGCGGTGGGATCGCCGAGCGCCACGGTGGAGGTAAGGGTGAAGCACGCCATCAGCCCCAGAAGCGCAATCGTCACCGCGTTCCACACCGGCCGCCGCATCTCACCTGCCGCGACGCAGCCGATCAGGGTCGCCGCGAAGATCGCCATCGCCCATGGCAGCTCGGAAGCGGGGCCCCAGACCAGCCGGTGCGGGTTCATGAAGGAGATCCAGGACCAGAGCAGGATCCCCGCGAAAGGCCGCGCGACGACCAGCGCCAGCAGCGCCACCAGCGTCGCGGCGAAGAGGAGATCGCGCATCCCCGGCCCTCAGCGGCGCGCGCGAAGGTCGGCGAGAAGGCGATCCGCCTCCGCCTTGTCGGGGAAGGCGGGCGCGCCCTCCATGGCGGGGGCGAGAACCGCCAGCGCCTCCTCCCGCCCGCCCGTCGCGCGGAGCGCATAGGCCAGGCGATAGGCGGAGGCGGGATCCGGGCGGTCCCCCGTGCGCGCCATGGCGGATTGCCGGAGCAGCGGCACCGCACGCTCCGCCTGCCCGCCGCGCGCCATGATCCAGCCCAGCGTATCGGCCGTGTCGGGGTTGGGCGTCAGGAAGTAGGCCCGCCCCGCCAGGGCCAGCGCCCGGGACTGGGCCGCCGCGTCCCCGTTGCGCTGCCCCAGCAGCCAGGCAAGGTTGTTGAGCGAGACGGGATCCTCTGGGCGCCGGGCCACCACCCCCTCCAGGCGCTTCTCGGCGTCGGCGTTGCGCCCGGCGTCGATCTCGAACTGCGAGAGCAGGAGCTGGGCGCCATCATCGTCCGGATGGGCCGCCAGCCAGGTGCGCAGGGCCGTTGCCGCCCCCGCCACGTCGCCCGAGGCGCGGAGCGCCGCGGCCTGCCGCAGCGCCAGCAAGCCCGAGGGGGCCCGTACCAGCGCCTCCCCATAGGCTGCCGCCGCTTCTTTCGGCTTCTGCGCTGTGGTCAACACGTCGCCACGCAGCGCGAGGCTGGCCGGCTGCGTGCCGGGCTGCGCGGCGATGCGGTCGGCCGTGGCCAGCGCCGCGTCCAGGCCGCGTGCCTGCAGCACCAGGGCGGCGAGAGTCTGCTGCAGCGCCGCCTCGGCCGGTTGCGCCCGCAGCCCCTGCTCGATCAGCGTCTCCGCCCCGCGCGTGTCGCCGGAGCGGACGAGCAGCCCCGCCAACTGCCGGCGCGCCGGCACGGAATTCGCGTCCTGGGCCAGGGCCAGGCGGCTTTGCGCCTCCGCCTCCGCCCACTCGCCCGCCGCGGCATGGGCCTCGGCGCGGGCCAGCAGCAGCGTGACGCTCCCCTGACCCTGGACCTGCCCTTGCAGCGGCGCCGCGGCCAGAAGCCGCGCGGCTCCGGCGGCGTCGCCCGCGCGCATCATCATGTTGGCCCGGGTCAGGGCCAGGGTCTGCACGCCGGGCGCGGCCTCCTGCGCAGCGGCCAGCACGGCCCGCGCCTGCTCGGCCCGCGGCGATCCCGGCAACGCGGCGGCGGCGAGCTGTCCGATCGCCTCGACATTGGCCGGGTCCGCCCGCAGCACCTCGCCGAGCAGGCGCTCCACCTCCTCCGGGCGGTTCTCGATCCGCGCCACGCGCGCCAGCCCGATCCGGGCAGCCGCCGAACCCGGGTAATCGCGCAGCACGGTGGCGAAGGCCGCCTTGGCCGGCTGCAACTCGAACCGCGCGAGGTGGAGCGTGCCCTGGAGCACCCCCGCCACCTCGCTGCGCCGGGCAGCCGGGTCCAGCCGCGCCAGTTCCGCTTCCACGCCCGGCAGGTCGCCGCGCTGCAGGGCCGTGAAGGCGAGCATCTCCCGCACGCCGGGCCGGTTGGGATCGCGCTGCAGCGCCCCCTCCGCCGCGGCGGCCGTGCCGGCTGTGTCGCCCGCGGCCATGCGGGCCGCGGCCAGGCGGCCGAGCACGCCGGCATCGCCCGGTGCCAGCTCAGCGGCGCGCGTCAGGGCGGTCACCGCCTCCTGCGTGCGCCCCGCGCGGCTGTACAGGCGCCCGAGCAGATCCATCGACTCCGCATCCGCCCCTCCGCGCTCCGCAAGGCGGGAGAGGATCGCCATGGCCTCCTCGGGGCGATTCGCATCGATCTCGATACCGGCGACGAAGCGCGCGCCCCGCGGATCCTCGGGGTGCCGCGCCAGGTGGCGGCGCGCGGCGTCCTCGGCTTGCGCCGTCTGCCCCAGCCCGCGCTTGGCGAAGGCCAGCAGAAGGAAGCCGTCCGGGAAGTTGCCGAGCACGGCACCGATGGGCTGCAGCGCCGTGTCCACGCCCGCCCAGTCCTGCGTGCGGGCCAGCAGCACGGCCCGCAGGTAGAGGCCGGGCGGGCTGTTCGGCATCACTGCCAGAACCGCGTCCAGGTCCTCCTTCGTCCGCGCCAGATCGTTCAGCTGCAGCAGCACCTCAGCCCGCCGCAGCCGCGCCACCACGTTGCTCGGGGCCGCCGCCAGCGCGCCGCTGAAGCTCTCCAGCGCCGGCCGCAGCTCGCGCCGCTCAAACTGCAGGGAGCCCTTGCGGAGAAGCCCCTCCAGGGATGCGGGATCGCGCGCCAGCACGCGGTCCACCGCCGCCTCCGCGCCAGCGCGGTCGCCGGTCGCCATCGCGAGCGCGGCGGCAGCAAGCTGCACCTCCTCCGCTTCCGGCGCCAGGCGCAGCGCCGCCTCGGTCGCCTCGCGCGCCGGCTCCGCCTGATTGGTGCCCAGCAGCGCGAAGGCGCGGCCCGCCGCGACCTGCCCCGCCACGGCCGGGTTGGCCGGAGCCGGGCCGGGCGCGGGGAAGTCGCGCAGCAGCTCGTCGAAGCGCCCGGTCGCGAGATAGGTGCGCATCAGCAGCGCGGTGCCGCGCACGGGATCGTAACCGCGATCCAGGGCGGCCCGCGCCTCCCGCTCCGCCACCTCGCCATCCCCCAACTCCAGGCTGGTCAGGGCAAGCGAGACCCGCGCGGCGGCCGATCCCGGGTCGTCCCGCACCGCGTTCCGCCACTCCAACTGCGCCGCCCGCAGATCGCCGCGCGCCGCGGCCTCGCGCGCCCGTTCCGGAGCCGCCGCGTTTGCGGGCAGCGCGGCCCCGGCCCCGCTGAGCAGCATGGCGCCGGCCAGGATTGCGCCCCGCGCGCGTCGCCAGCCACCCCCGGCCGCGAGGGTTGACGCGACAGGGGTGGAAATCGGGCGTGACATCGCGGGGCTCCGGCTCATTTCTGGTTCTCGGGCGGGGTGGCGGGCGGCTCGAAGTAGTTCCGGCCGCCGCTCAGCCCGTGCGAATCCAAGAGGGCGTAGATCGTCGGGCGGCTGACGCCGAGCAGGCGCGCCGTCATCGTCAGGCTGCCGTTGCTGCGCGCCAGCGCGCGTTCGAGCGCCGAGCGCTCGGCGCGGAGCCGGGCGGCACGGATGTCGAGATCGGCCTCCGGCGCCGGATCCGGCTCGCTCAGCTCCAGGTCGGCCGCCGTCACCAGCTGCCCGTCCGCCATCAGCGCGCCGCGCCGCACGCGGTTGGACAGCTCCCGCACATTGCCCGGCCAGGGGTGCGCCTGGATGGCCTGCGTGGCGGAAGGGTCGAAGCCCCGGATGCGGCGGGAGAACTCCCGCGCATAGCGGGCCAGGAACCAGCGCGCGAGCAGCAGGGGGTCGTCGCCGCGCTCGCGCAGCGGCGGCACGCGGATGGTGAGCGAGTTCAGGCGGTAGAGCAGGTCGGCCCGGAAGCGCCCCGTCTCCGTCTGCTCCTCCAGCGGCTGGTTCGTCGCGGAGACGACGCGCACGTCCACCCGGATCGGCGTGCGCCCGCCCACCCGCTCGATCACCTGGTCCTGCAGGAAGCGCAGCAGCTTCGCCTGCAGCGAGGCGGGCAGGTCGCCCACCTCGTCCAGGAACAGCGTGCCGTTGTTCGCCGCCTCAATCCGCCCGGTGACCTGCCGCACGGCGCCGGTGAAGGCGCCCCGCTCATGCCCGAACAGCTCGCTCTCCAGCAGCGCCTCGGGAATGGCGGCGCAGTTGATCGGCACGAAGCGGGCCTTTGCGCGCGGTCCCATCTCGTGCAGCGCGCGGGCCAGCGCCTCCTTGCCGGTCCCGCTCTCCCCCAGCAGCAGGACGGGAACGGAGACCTGCGCCAGCCGCTCCACCGTGCCGCAGATCCGCAACATCGGCTCGTTGGCGGTGATGATGTCGCGCACCGGGCTCGTCCGCGGCATCGCGGCCAAGCGGAGGTTCTCCTCCTCCAGCTCCCGGAGGCGGAGGGCCCGGTCCACCACGGTGCGCAGCACCGCAAGGTCCACCGGCTTCTCGCAGAAGTCGTAGGCGCCAAGCGCGATGGCGCGCAGCATGTTCTCGCGCTGCCCCTGGCCGCTGCACACCACCACCGGCATGCCCGGCGCCTGGCGCCGCAGGACTTCAAGCGTCGCGAAGCCCTCGGTCACGCCCTCCGGATCCGGCGGCAGACCGAGGTCGAGCAGCGTGGCGGCGGGCTGTTCCTTCTCGGCAAGCTGCTTGGCCTGCGCCCGGTCGCCCGCGATCACCACGCGGCAGTCCGGGAAGGCCCAGCGAAGCTGGGTCGCGAGCGCAGGATCGTCCTCGACGATCAGGAGCTTCGGCTTCGTCACAGCCATGCCTAAGCCTCCGCCCCCGCCGTTTCCCGCGCCGGCGCCGCAGCAGCCGGCGGCGGATCCTCCACGGGCATCGTCATGCGCATGGTCGTGCCGGCCCCCGGCACGCTGCGGGCCACGAGGTCTCCCCCCGCGCGCCGCAGCAGCTCCCGCGCCTGCCATGCGCCAATGCCGTTCCCCTCCGGCCTGGACGAAGCCAGCGGGCGGAACAGCACGTCCCGCAAGAACGCCGCCGACATGCCGGCACCACGGTCCACAATATCCACGCGTATCATCCCCCCATCTCGCAGCACCCGCACCAGCACCGGCCGGTCCGGGGAAGACGCTTCCACCGCATTGTCCAGCAGGTGTGTCACCGCGGCGTCGAACGCCTCTGGCGCCATCGCCACCAGCACCCCCTCCATGTCATCCGCCTCCAGCAGGACCGGGCAGGGGCGGCGCGCCACCAGCTGCCTCAGCCGCGCCAGGGGCTGGATCCGCGCCGCGGAGGGCACCCCTCCCTCCTCCGGCGCGCGCAGCCGCGCGATCAGTGTCTCGATCCGCCTCGCCGCCGCCCCGACCGTGAGCAGCATGTCCTGCTGGAACTCCGGGTCGGCGATGTTCGCCTCGGCATTCGCGAGCAGCAGGTTGAGCTGCGTCGCCACCGTCTTCACGTCGTGCGCGACGAAGGCGAAGCGCCCGGCATAGGCCTGGATCCGCTCGGCATCCGCCACGCGTTGCGCCGCACGCCGCTCCGCCAGGAACATTGCCACCTCGCGCCCCAGGGCGCGCAGCAGGTCGAAGGCCTCCCCGTCGGGCACGAAGCGCGCCCGCGGCGGGGAGAGCAGAACGACGCCGAGCAGCCCCTCGCGATGGTGGGTCAGCGGGACCGCGAGCCAGACCGGGCCATAGACGGACCGCAGTTCCGGGAACTCGCCCGCGCCCGGCCGTGCCACCCAGGTCCCATCCCGCAGCGCCAGCGCCAGCGCATGCCCGCACGGCAGTGCGAAGGGCGTGGAGGGAAGATTCCAGGACCCCGCCCAGGACAGCGCCGGCGCGTCCGAGGGCGCATCCCCGGGATCGCGTAGCAGCAGCACCCCCGCAGGGCTGTCGGCCGAATCGGCCACGGCACGGATCGCCCGCACCTCCGCCGAGGCCTCGGCGTCCGGCGCCGAGAGCGTGGCGACGCAACGCAGCCACTCCCTCCGGTAGTCGTAGCGATCGCGGAAGAAATGATCCACGACGAGCCGCCGCAGCCGGGAGCGGACGGAGCGCGCGCTGACAGCGACCGCCAGCGTCATCACCGCCCCGGCAAGGAGCCCGACCTGCGCCGCGCCTGCCCAGGGCCCGCCGAACCGGTGCAGCGCCTCCCCCACCACGCCAGCGCCCAGCAGGAAGGTGCCGGCGGTCAGCAGCGTGGCGCCATGAAACACCAGCTCGCGCGAGACCGGCGCCTCGCGGCTGGCCCTGCGGTCCCGCACGGCCGCGATCGCGAGAAGCGGCGCCGCCAGCGCCGTCAGCACGGCACGGGCATCGATCAGCACGTCCGAGAAGCCGCCGGACAGCGCGGCATCCGCGTAGAGAACGAGGTCGAAGGCCGCCAGCCCGCCGAGCGCGATGCAGGGCAGCACCACGTGCCAGCGCGCCTCCTCCGGCGCATTGCGGTAGAGGTTCTCTGCGACAAGCACCACCAGCATCGCCAGCGCCGGCCGGCCGAGGACGAGCGCGGTGCCCAGCCCCCATGTCCCCGTCGCCCCAGCGACGGCCGGCAGGAGCGACACCACGGCGAGCAGCGTTGCGCCAAGGCCGAGCGCCCCAAGGCCACGCAGGAGCACCGCGCCGCCGGTGGCCGTCAGGCGCCGGCAGAGCAGCAGCAGGACCGCGAACCAAACGGCGCTGCGCGCCACCTCGGCAAGCCCGGCGAAACCGCTGAGAGGGGTCTCCGGCGTCAGAGCGACGATCCCCGCCCAGGCCGCAACCGCCGCGACCGCCAGGGCCGGCGGCCGCGCCGCGGCCCCGCGCCCGACCACGAGCACGAGCACCGTCCAGGCGACGCTGATGGCCGCGCAGCCGGCATAGAGGCTGGCCGAGGCGGTCCCGGTCACGCCGCGCTCCCCGTAAGGGCGGCGCTCAACGCGCGCCCTCCTGGAACAGCACCACCCGCACCGTGGACACGAGAATGATCATGTCGAGGAAAAGGCTGCGCCGGCAGACGTAGTAGAGGTCATAGGCGAGCTTCATCCGCGCGTCCTCGACCGAGGCGCCGTAGGGATAGTTCACCTGCGCCCAGCCGGTGATCCCGGGCTTGACCAGCGCGCGGTCGTCGTAGTGCGGGATCACGCGGCCGAGCTGCTCGACGAAGCCCGGGCGCTCCGGCCGAGGCCCCACGAGGGCCATCTCGCCGCGCAGCACGTTGAAGAGCTGCGGCAGCTCGTCGATACGCGTGAGGCGCATGAAGCGGCCGAAGCGCGTCACCCGCGGGTCGTTACGCGTGGCCCAGCGCGGCGCGCCACCGGCCTCGGCGTCCACCACCATGCTGCGGAACTTGTAGAGGGTGAAGTGGCGCCCGTGCTGGCCGACGCGGACCTGGCGGTAGAAGACCGGGCCCGGGCTGTCCAGCCGCACGATCAGCGCCGCCACGGCCCAGACAGGAAAAGTGACGAGGAGGATGAGCAGCGCGCCGGCGATGTCGATGGCGCGATGCGAGACCCGCCCGAACCAGGAGCACTGCGCGCCGCGCGCCGTGAGAAGCCAGTCCTCCGGAAGTCGCTCGGGCACCACCCGGTTGAGCCGGCACTCCTCCAGCTCGTCCGGACTGAGGACCCGCAGGCCGGCTGCTCGGAACCGTCCGCGCATCGCCTCCGTCACCTCCTCCGGCTCGGCCACCACGGCCCAGATCCGCTGCGCCCGCAGCCATTCCGCTGTCAGTGCGCCGCCATCGGCCGATCCGACGGGCATGAAGACCGGAACCAGGAGGTCACGCCCGGCCTCGGCCTCGCGTCCTCCGGCCAGGACTGCCGGTGCCTCGCGGAGCACGAGCAGGCGCCGGGTGAGCAGTCCGCAGCGCGTGGCCGTGCCGCAGCCGAGGCGCGCCACGGACACGCCAACCACGCAGCCCAGCAGCACCGCGCCCACCATCCCCCAGGAAACGGGGTCGCGCGCCGGGGCAAGGAGCCGGAGCCCCAGCCAGGTGATGATCATAAGAAGCAGGCCGGCCACGAGGCCGCCTGCAGCCATTCGTCCGGTGCGCGACAGCACCTCCGGCCTGTAAAGGCCGCTGGCACCAGTCACGATGCCGCAGCAAAGCGCGACCGCCACCGCGACCACCCCCGCGTCCAGGGTGTTCACCGGGGCGTCCTGCGCCACCCCCAGCACGGCCAGCAGGTAAACGGCCAGAAACACGGCGCCGGCTTCTACCAAGTAAAGGATCAGCAGATCCGAACGGACGTCATGGCCGAACATGCTCGTCATAGGGCCACTCCCGAATAGAGGCATTCCTCTACGACGGATTTAACATTCGGGACCTGGAGCTGGAAGATTTTATAACAACAATGGGTTTTGAGCAGTGGTTTACAGGCCACTAAGAACGTTGATAAATCTGCTGACAACTTAGCTTTTTGCACGTTTATTCCGCAAATTTCCGTATTTTTTCACTTTAATCAAAACCAATGTTGTAAAAAATTGATTGAAGCTGGACTTCAGGGTGTTAACGTCCGCTCGTCAGACGGCGAAGATAATCGCCACCCATAAAAATACCCTCTGCCCGCTTCAAACCGGAAGGAGAGCAGGAACCCGCCATGCCCCGCATCGGATATTCCCCCTTCCTGCTACTGGCCGGGCTCAGCCTCGCCGGCTGCGCAGGGGGATCAGGCGCGCCGCGCGAAATCGCCTCGGCAAGCCCGCAACCCGCGCCAGAATACATTCTCGGCCCCGGCGATACCCTCTCGATCTTCGTCTACCGCTCGCCGGAGCTGAGCGCGCCGGAGCTGCCGATCCGGCCCGACGGCCGCCTCTCCCTGCCCCTGGTGCCGGATATCGAGGCGGCCGGGCGGACATCCTCCGAACTCGGCAAGCAGATCGAGGAGAAGCTCCGCGCCTATGTGCGCGAGCCGACCGTCACGGTGATGGTCCGCTCCTTCCAGGGACCGTCCGATCGGCAGATCCGCGTGATCGGCGAGGCCGCGCAGCCCATGGCGATGCCATACCGCGAGGGCATGACCGTGCTGGACGTGATGATCGGCGCGCGCGGGCTGACGCGCTACGCCGCCGGCAACCGGGCGGAGATTATCCGGCGCAACGCCAATGGCCGCCCCACCGCTATCCGCGTCCGCCTCTCGGACCTGCTGCGGGACGGTGACATCTCCCAGGACACCGCGATGCGCCCGGGCGACACGCTCGTCATCCCCCAGGGCTGGTTCTGAACCGTGCAGGCAACCACTCTCCTCCGCCGCCATGCCGGCGCTGCCTGGCGGCACCGATGGGTCGCGATGGCCGTCACCTGGGTCGTCTGCCTCGGCGGCTGGGCGGGCATCCACACCCTGCCCAGCCAGTACGAATCCAGCGCGCGGCTCTATGCCGACGCCGACGCGGTGCTCGGCCTCCTGCTGCGCGGCATCGCGATCGACGGCACGCCGCCCGGCCAGGTCGAGATCCTGCAGCGCACGCTGCTCAGCCGCCCGAACATGGAGAAGGTCATCGCCCGCACCGGCCTGGACGCGGAGGCGCCCGACGCTGCCTCGCGCGACTTGCTGATCCAGCGGCTGACGAAGGACATCCGCATCACCACGCAGACCCGCAACCTCTTCACCATCGACTACCGCGACCGCAATCCCCGCGTCGCGCGCGACGTGGTGCAGACCACGCTGAACCTCTTCATGGAGGCGGCGACGACGACCGACCGCCAGCAGATGGAGAGCGCGCGGGGCTTCGTCGCCCAGCAGATCGCCTCCTACGAGGTGCAGCTCCGCCAGGCGGAGCGGCGGAAGGCCGAGTTCCAGGCGCGCTACATCGACCTGCTGCCCTCTGACGCGAACGGCGGCGTCTCCCGGCTCGAGGCGGCGCGGACACGGCTGCAGCAGGTGCAGGGCGAGCTGCAGGACGCCCGCACCAAGCGTGACCTGACGCAGCAGCAGATCGACGCCACTCCGGCCCAGCTCGTCTCTGAAACGGGCGGCGGCGGTGGCGGCGGTGGTGGTGGCGATGGCCGCCTCGGCGAGGCCGAGCGCGCCCTGCGCGAGCTGCGCCTGCGCTACACCGACCAGCACCCGGACGTGCTGGCGGCGCGGCGCGCGGTCGCGGACATCCGCGCGAATGGCGGGGGTGGCAGCACGGCGGCGCGCGGCACGCCCGCCCAGCGCATCACCCGCTCCAACCCGCTCATGGAGCAGCTTCGCGTCAGGCTGGTGGACGTGAACGCCACGATCGCCTCCCTTGAGCGCCAGGAACGCGAGGGTCGGGCGGATGTGGACCGGCTGGACGCGGTGGCCCGCAGCGAGCCCGAGGTGCAGGCGCAGTTCCTGAACCTGGACCGTGACTACGCCGTGCTGCGGCGAAACTACGAGGAGCTGCTGTCGCGGCGCGAATCCATCCAGATCGCCGGCGCGGCGCGCACCAACTCCGACCGCGTGAGGCTGGAAGTGGTCGATCCGCCCACCCTGCCGGGCAAGCCGGTTGCGCCGAACCGCCTGCTCCTCGCGGCAGGGGTGCTCGTGGCGGGGCTCGGGGCCGGGCTGCTGGCCGCGGTGGCGCTCGCCCGGCTGGACCGCACCTTCTACACGATCCACGACCTGCGCGGCCTCGGCCTGCCCGTACTGGGCGCCCTGTCCGCGCCGGCGGCCCCGCGCCGCCTGTTTCCCGCCATCGCCTTCGCCGGGGTCTTCGCCCTGCTGCTCGCCGGCTTCGGCGCAATACTCGGCGGCGTGCCGGGTCAGGTCATGAGGATGCTGGCATGAGCCCCGCCGTTACCGCGCGCACCCATCTGATCGAACGGGCCGCCGAACTGCTGGGCGATCCCGGCGGCACGCAGGACTGGCGCGCCGTGCGCCCCCTCGCGCCTCTGGCGGCCGATGCGGCGGCGCAGGGGCCCGCGAAGGCCGAAGCGGCCGTGCCGCCCCCCGTGATCGCGGCGGAGACCCTTCGGGAAGCCGGCCTCGTCATGGCCGGCGACCGCCCGGCGCGCAGCCGCGCGGTGGAGGAGATCGCGGTCGTCCAGCACCAGATGCTGCGGACGGTGCAGGAGGGACCGCGGGCCGGCACGCCGCAGGGCCGCATCGTGCTGGTGACCAGCGCCCTGCCCGGCGAGGGCAAGACCTTCGCCGCGCTGAACCTCGCCGCCGCCGCGGCCGGCGGCGCGGCCGGCGTCGTGCTGGTGGACATGGACGGGCGCGAGGGCGGGTGCAGCGGGGCGCTCGGGACAGCTGGGCAGCCCGGCCTGCGCCAGCTCGCCTCGGACCCCTCGCTCCGCCCCGCCGGCATGCCGCTGCGCACCGCGGTCGAGCGCCTGACATTCCTCCCCCATGGTAGTGCCGGCGACGGCGCGGAGGCGGGAGGCCGGCGCGACCTGCCCTCGGGCGCCGCGATGGCGGCCGCCATCCTCCGGCTGGCCTCCGCCCTCCCCCAGCACGTCATCGTGCTGGACACGCCCCCCAGCCTCTCGACGAGCGAGGCGAGCACGCTGGCCTCCATCGCCGGCCAGGTCATCCTCGTGGTGGATGCGGAGCGGACCCAGCGCAACGAGGTCGAGGCCGCGCTCGACCTGCTGGAGGCCTGCCCGGTGCTGCAGCTCCTGCTGAACCGCGCGCGCTTCTCCGCCAACGACACCTTCGGAGCCCACGGCGACTACGGTGCGCCCGATGCGGGCTGAGGCGGCAGGACCGCTGCCCGCCACCCGTCCGGTCGTCCTGGGCACCGTCATCGGCATGACCCTGGCCCTGGCCTCCCCGGCCCGCGCCGAGCCGTCCCTGTCGGCCCTGGACGCCCCCTCCCTGACGACGGGTGCGGGCGTACCGGAGGTGGGCGGTGATCTCGCCCCCTCCGGCGACGCCTCGGGCGTCCCAGGCCCATCCGGCCCCTTCGCACTCCCGCCGACCGCGAACACGGGCCTTATCCGGCTCGACGCGCCGGACTTCCCTTATGGCGCCCTGGCGCCCCCGCCCGGCGAGCCCGGGCGCGGCTGGAACGTCACGCCCAGCCTGGGCCTGCAGCTCCTCGCCACCGACAATCTGGACCTGAGCCGCCGAAACAAGCGCTCGGACTTCGTCACCAGCATCATCCCCGGCCTTCTCCTCTCCATGGACACGGCCCGGATCCGCGGCATCATCAACTACGCGCCGAGCATCCAATTCCATACGGCCGAGGGTGAGCGGAACCGTGTGGACCAGCGCTTCAACGGCCAGGTGCTGCTCACGGTGGTGCCGGACGAGGTCTTTCTCGACATCCGCGGATCCGGCGCGACCCAGGCCGCGAGCGGCGGCTACGCGCAGCAGGGCAACACTGTGCTGGGGCGCGACAACCGGATCCAGACCAATACCGTCCAGATCTCCCCCTATTTCGTCCACCGCTTCGGCGGGCTGGCGACCGTGCAGGTCGGCTACGCCTTCACGGCGGTGCAGCAGGACCTCGGCAGCAATGGCTTCGGCGGCGGCGCGAACAGCGGCGCCTTCACGCCGAGCGGCCAGCGCTACTTCACCGACCAGGACTTCACTGCGAACGAGATCTACGCGATCGGCCGCACAGGCGAAGATTTCGGCCCCCTCGCGCTTGAGAGCCGCCTGGCCGCCACGAGCTACAACGGCACCGGAGTGCTGGACGGCGCTTACCGGCGGATCGCCTCGATGCAGGCGCGCTACGCCATCACCCACTCCATCCTGGCCCTGGTGGAGGGCGGGTTCGAGCAGCAGCGCTATGCCGGCGTGCCAGGCATCGAGATCAGTGAGCCGGTCTGGGCCTTCGGCGGGCGCGTGAACTTCTCGCCCGAGAGCTGGATCATGGCGAAGTACGGCCACCGGGACGGCTTCAACTCCGCCACCGTGGATGCCGTGATCGCGCTCGGCGGCCGCACGCAGCTCTTCGCCAACTACGCCGAGCGGCTGACGACGGGCGCGCAACGCGCCGTCGACCTCCTCTCCACCACCACCTTGGATGAGTACGGCAACCCCGTGGATGCCGCGACGGGCGCTCCCTCGGCGCAGCCCCTCACCGATTCCCTTCTCGGCGTGCAGGGCAGCCTGTTCCGCATCCGCCGCGGCGCCGTCTCCGTCAGCCAGAGCTGGCCGCGGGACCGGATCTCGCTGACCCTCTCGCGGGAGGAGCGCACCCCTGTCTCGATCCAGGTCGGGACCGCTGCCTTCTCGCAGCGCGGCACCTCCGCGAGCCTCTCCTGGGCGCATGAGCTGACCCCTGCGACCACCGCCATCGGCAACTTCCAGTACGGCCGCTTCACCACCCCGGGCGCCGGCAAGGGCGACGTGCTCAGCGCCAGCCTCACGCTGGCGACCCAGTTACGCCGCGGCCTCAGCGCCTTCGCGCAGTACGCGGTGACGAGCAGCCGCGACGACTTCGTCTCCGGCAGGGCACTGCAGAACGTCGTGCTCGTCGGGCTGCGCCAGACCTTCTGAGGGACACGCTATGCACATCAACCGCTACGGCTTCCGCGAGCAGCCCTTCCAGATGACGCCGGATGCGCGGCTGTTCTTCGCCAGCTCCGTCCACAGCCGCGCCTATGCCCACCTCACCTATGGCCTGGCGCAGCGGGAAGGCTTCGTCGTGGTCACCGGGGAGGTCGGCGCGGGCAAGACAACCCTCGTCGAGCGCCTCTGCGCCACGCTGGACCCGGATGGCTTCGCGGTCGCGCGCATCGCCACCACCCAGGTCTCCGGCGACGACGTGGTGCGCCTCGTCGCCGACGCCTTCGGCGCTTCTTCGGAGGGCAGCAAGGCGGCCGTGCTGATGAGCATCGCCGCCATGCTGCGCAACGCGGCCAAGCGCCACCTGCTGATCGTGGACGAGGCGCAGGGCCTCCCGCTGCAGGCGCTGGAGGAACTGCGGATGCTCTCCAACGTCACCGATGGCGGCCAGGCGCCGCTGCAGACCGTGCTGCTGGGCCAGCCCCAGCTGCGCCGCATGCTCGCCAGCCCCGACCTCGACCAGCTCCGCCAGCGCGTCCTGGCCTCCTACCACCTCGGCGGCCTCTCGCGCGAGGAGACGCATGCCTATGTGGAGCACCGCCTGCGCGCCGTGGGCTGGGAGGGTTGCCCGAGCTGGGAGGGGCCCGCACTGGACCTCGTGCACCAGTACAGCGGCGGCATTCCCCGCCGGATCAACCGCCTCTGCTCACGCGTACTCCTCGCCGGCGCGCTGGAGGGCACGGACGAGCTGACCGGCCCGATGGTGGAGGCCACGGCGCTGGAGCTGGAGGACGACCTCAGCGGCGGCGCGCCCGTTTTCGCCAGCACCGCCTCTCTGCCGATGGAAGCCTCGCTGGACCGCCTGACCGATCGCGTGGAGGCGCTCGAGCGCCTCACCGCCCGCCGGGAGCGGATCTTCGACCGCATGTCCGAGCTGTTCAGCGACGGCGCCCGGGCGCACCGGTGATGGACAGCGTCACCAACGCCATGAGCGTGGACGTGGAGGACTGGTTCCAGGTCCAGGCCTTCGCCGGCGTGATCCCCCGCGGCGACTGGGACGCGCTCGCCCCCCGCGTCGTCGCCAACACTGACCGCGTGCTGGACCGCTTCGCGCGCGCCGGGGTGCGGGCCACCTTCTTCACCCTGGGCTGGGTGGCGGAGCGACAGCCCGCGCTGATCCGCCGCATCGTCGCCGCCGGCCATGAACTGGCGAGCCACGGCTTCGGCCATGAGCGCGTGTACGAGATCGGCCCCGACGCCTTCCGCGCCGACATCCGCCGCGCGCGCGCGGTGCTGGAGGATGTGGGGGGTACGGCCGTCACCGGCTATCGCGCGCCCACCTTCTCCATCGGCAGCACTCTCACCCCCTGGGCGCACCCGATCCTCGCCGAGGAAGGGCATCGCTACAGCTCCTCCGTCTTCCCCGTCCGTCACGATCTCTACGGCGCGCCCGATGCGCCGCGCGGCCCGCACCGCCCGCGGCCGGACGGCGTGATGGAACTGCCGATGACGACCCTGCGCGCGATGGGCCGCAACCTGCCCTGCGCCGGCGGCGGCTGGTTCCGCCTGCTGCCCTATCCCGTGTTCCGCGCCGGGCTGCGGCGGGTGAACCGGCGGGAGCAGCGCCCGGGTATCTTCTACTTCCATCCCTGGGAGGTGGATCCGGGCCAGCCCCGCATCCGCAGCGCCCCGCCCCTCTCGCGCTTCCGCCACTACAACCGGCTCGCCAGCATGGCGCCGCGGGTGGACCGGCTGCTGCGGGATTTCGCCTGGGACCGGATCGACCGCGTGCACGCCGCCGACATCGGCCTGAGCTAGGAAACCGCATCATGGCCGTTCGCATCCGCCCGCTCGAGGACGCCGCCGCCGGCGCTTGGGACCGCTTCGTCCAGACTACGCCGGACGCAACCTTCTTCCACCTCTCCGCCTGGCGCCGCGTGATCGAGAAGGCCTTCGGCCACACCACGCACTACGCCTATGCCGAGCAGGACGGCGACATCGTCGGCGTGCTGCCCCTCGCGCGCATCCGCACGCGTCTCTTCGGCGATGCCCTCGTCTCCACGCCCTTCTGCGTCTATGGCGGCCCGGTCTCGGCCACGCCCGAGGCCGCGGCGGCGCTGGAAGACCACGCGCGCGACCTGATGCGCCGCACCGGCGTGCCCAGCCTCGAGTTCCGCCGCATCGGCGCGCCCGATCTCGGCTGGCAGGAGCGCCCGCCGCTCTACTACACCTTCCGCAAGCCGATCACGGGCGATGCGGAGGTCGACATGAAGGCCATCCCGCGCAAGCAGCGCGCGATGGTCCGCAAGGGCCTGGGGAATGGCCTCACCTCCGTGGTGGACGGCGATACGGACAAGCTGCACCGGGTCTATGCCGAGAGCGTGCGCAACCTCGGCACGCCCGTCTTCTCCCGCCGCTACTTCCGGCTGCTCGGCACCCTCTTTCCCGGCATGTCGGACGTGCTGACGGTGATGCACGAGGATCGCCCCGTCGCCTCCGTGCTGAGCTTCTACTTCCGCGACGAGGTGCTGCCCTATTACGGCGGCGGCACGCGCGCCGCGCGCAGCCTGGCCGCGAACGACGTGATGTACTGGGAGGTGATGCGGCGCGCGGGCGCGGAGCGCGGCTCGCGGCTCTTCGACTTCGGCCGCAGCAAGTCCGGCACGGGCGCCTTCGACTTCAAGCGGAACTGGGGATTCCAGCCGCAGCCTCTGCACTACTGCTACCAGCTGCGGCAGGGCGCGAGCCTGCCGGACAACAACCCGACCAATCCCCGCTACAAGCTGATCATCGCCGCCTGGCGCCGCCTGCCGCTGCCGGTGGCGAACCTGTTGGGCCCGCCCATCGTGCGCGGGCTGGGATAGCCGCAATGCGCCCCCGCCTCCTCTTCCTCAGCCACCGCATCCCCTATCCGCCGGACAAGGGCGACAAGATCCGCGCCTGGCACATGCTGGACCACCTGGCGAAGCGGTGGACGGTGGATCTCGGCTGCCTCGTGGACGACCCGGCCGACATGGCGCACCTGCCAGTCCTGCGCGCGGTCTGCGACAGGGTGGAGTGCCACCAGACCGGTCGGCGCTCCCTCGCCGCCGCCCGCGCCCTGATGCGGGTGCGCCCCGGCCTTCCGCTCACCCTCGGCTGGTTTCACGCGCCCGCCCTGCGCGCCTGGGTCGAGGCCGGTCTCGCCGCCCGCCGCTACGACGCGGTCTTCGTCTACTCGTCCGCCATGGCGCCCTACGTCATGGGTCCTGCCGCCGCGGGAACGCGGCGCATCCTGGATCTGGTGGACGTGGATTCCGCCAAATGGGCCGCCTACGCGGAGGATGCCGCCCCGCCCATGCGCCAGGTCTGGGCGCGCGAGGCCCGCACCCTCCTCACCTTCGAACGCCGTGCCGCCGCTGCCTTCGACCGCACGCTCTTCGTCTCGCGGGAGGAGCGGGACCACTTCGCCGCCCTCGCGCCCGAGAGCGCGCCGCGGCTGGACTGGGTGGACAACGGCGTGGACCTCGCGCGCTTCGATCCCGCGCTGCCGCACGCCAATCCCTTCGACGGCAAGGCACCGCCCCTCGTCTTCACCGGCACCATGGACTACCGCCCGAACGTGGAGGCCGTGGGCTGGTTCGCGCAGGAGGTGATGCCGCTGCTGCGCGCCGCAGCGCAGGGCCCCGCGCCGGAGTTCCACATCGTCGGCGCCAACCCCGCCCCCGCCGTGCGCGCCCTGGCCGCACTGCCGGGCGTGCACGTCACGGGCGCGGTGCCGGACACCCGACCCTACATCGCCCATGCGGCGGCGGCCGTCGCGCCGCTCCGCATCGCGCGCGGCATCCAGAACAAGGTTCTGGAGGCCATGGCCCTCGCCCGCCCTGTCATCGCCTCTCCCGAGGCCTTCGAGGGAGTGCGCGCCGCCGCCGGCCGGGACATCCTCGTCGCGGACGGCGCGCAGGCAACGGCGGCCGCGATTTCCGAGGCGCTCAGCGGCCGACTCCCGGGCCTCGGCACCGCCGCCCGCGCCGCGGTCGCCCGCGGGCACGACTGGTCCGCCACCCTCCGCCGGCTGGACACCCTGCTGGCGCCGGAGCCGCCCACCTACGTGATGCGAGCGGCGGAGTGAGCACCACCCGCACGGTGCCGCCGGGCACGGCGGCGGGCTTCATCCCGCAGGGCTGGATGTCGGCCCTCCTCGTGCTCCTCCTCTCCTTCGCCGCCCTCGGCGCCCTCTTCTCCTCCGAGGTGGCGGCGGCGGTGGATACCTGGGACCGCTCCACCGCCTACAACCACTGCTGGCTCGTTCTTCCGATCGCCGGCTGGCTCGCCTGGACCCGGCGCGAGCGCCTCGCCGGCATGCTCCCGCAGTCGACGGCCCTCTTCGCGATCCCGGCCCTCGGCGCCGCCCTGGCCTGGCTGGCAGCGGAGCGGCTCGGCATCATGGAAGGCCGCCAGTTCGCGGCGCTCGCACTGGCCGTGCTGGCCTTGCTGTCCGTGCTGGGCTGGAGATTCGGCCGGGCCATGGCGGCTCCGCTCGCCTACCTCGTCTTCCTCGTGCCCTTCGGCGCCTTCGCCGTGCCCGCCCTGCAACGGGTCACGGCCTGGATGATCGTGATGGGCCTGCAGATCTTCGGCATCCCCCACTACGCGGACGAGCTGGTGATCGAGATCCCCGCCGGGGTCTTTCTCGTCGCGGAAGCCTGCGCCGGGCTGCGCTTCACCATCGCCTCCCTCGCCTTCGGCGCCCTCTACGCCCTGGTCATGTTCCGCAGCCCCGGGCGGCGGCTCATGGTGCTGGTCCTGGCCCTGGTGGTGCCCATCCTGGCGAACGGCCTCCGCGCCCTCGGCATCGTCCTGCTCGGCCATCACCTCGGCAGCGCGGAAGCGGCGGCGGCGGACCACCTGGTCTATGGCTGGGTCTTCTTCAGCGCCGTGATCATGGCCCTCGTCCTCCTGGGCCTTCCCTTCCGGCAGGACACGGCAGAAGCCGCCCCGCCCCGGAACACGGAGGTCTCGGCCCCGCCCCGCCCCGCCCTCCTCCTCGGCGTCGCCGGACTGCAGCTGGCCATCGCTGGCGCACCGGCCCTCGTCACGGGCCTGACCCGTGACGCGAACGGGGAACCCCGGGCGGTGGCAGCGGCACTGCTGCCCCCGGATGGCTGCACCGCGGCCGAAGCCGGCGCGCTGCGCTGCCAGGACCTCGTCCTCGCCGGCCAGCTGCTCCTCTTTCCGCCCCACGTCACCTGGTCGGCCGTCACGGCGGAAGGCAACCGGCTGGCCGGCGAGGACGATGAAGCGGCAACTTTCACTGTGGCCGCCGGGGATACGGCCTGGCGCGGGCGGCAGTCACCCGATGGCAGGCGCCTCGTGGCCGTCGCGTCCTGGCTCGATGGTCGCCCCGCCGGCGGGGGCATCCGGACCCGTGCGGAGCAGGGTTGGAACAGCCTGCGCGGAGGGGCCAGGCCCGTCCTCGCCGTCGTCTCCGTGCAGGTTCAGGCCGGAAACCGGGATGCCGCGGCCCGGCTCCGCGACCGCGCCCTTTTCCGGCGCGTGCTTGAAGCCCAGGGCCCCGGCGCCGCCCGGCAGGCTGCGGACCTGTCCCGCCAGCCCTGAAGGGCTCTCCCTGGGGCATGACCCGTCTCGGCCCAGGGGCGGCCGGCACGGGCGTCTCTCCTTCGTCTGAGCGGTCCGGGTCCGGAACACTGGTTCTGGGAACCCCTGGGCCGGCGCGAGGCGTTGGCCCTGGACCCGAAGGCTGGCTGCGCCGGCAGGCCCAACCCTGGTCCTGCCCCGAACGGTCGCGAGACTGATCCGAGCCGTAAGCCCTCAGCGATCCAGCCGCGTCCTGCCCGTGCTGTCACCCCGCCCCACCGAGCCCCGGCGAATCGTCAGCTCAGCAGGATCCCTGCGAAAAAGACGGCAAAAACGGACCCGGGGAGGGGAAGAATAGCTTCTTCCCCTCCCCGGGACGTTCCAACTCGGAAAGACTCAGGGCGAAGTCGCCCCGGCGTCACTCCGTCGGACGGGACTGAGGATCGCGGCTGTACTGCGCGGCCATCATGCGGGCCACGGCAACCAGCGCGCTGCGATGCTTCGGATCGGAAATCGAGCCGAAAGCCTGGATCAGCTCAACGATGTCGTCGCCGGAGCCGGCCTGGAAGGTCGGTGCGGGCGGCGGCACGCCTTCACGGGTGGATCCGGCCGCGATCAGCACGTCCGGGCGAATGTCCAGCGCGTTCGCGATCGCGATCAGCCGGCTCGCCGCGATCCGGGTGGTGCCGGTCTCGTAGCGATGCAGCTGGGCCCCCGTGACGCCCACCATGCGCGCCAGTTCCTTCTGAGTCCGCCCCTGCGCGCGGCGAAGCTCCCGGATTTCCCGCCCGACCGCGGTGTCGGACGATGTCGGGGAACGCTGGTTCACGCCCATGAGGTCGCGCTGCCGCTGGATGTCGAGGCTTTGAGACAGCTTGTCCGCGCGATTCTCCTGTTCGGCGATCCTGGCAATAATCCCTGCTCCGGAAGCAACGGGCAGTTCGACGACGTTCCGCTGGGTTGCGTCAGTGAAGTGGACAGAACTGGTGCCCATAGTTGAACCTCCTCGTTTACCCGTCATGCGGCCCGTTTTGCGGCACCCTCACCGCCGCCTTGCGCGATGCATCCAAAGGAATGGCAGCCGTCTCCCTCGCTTTCAAAGGCCCTTGTACTCTGCCTTGCGAATTAGCGCGGGCACCCGCGCAGAACCTGTTCCGGAACACAACCTTGAGTTGTTAAGGGCCGCATGAACTTAACCGATCTTATAAGTTCCGCCGTGCGCAACCTAGTCCAAGATAGCGGGATCCCCGACTTTCGAGCACCCGCAGTAAACTTTGACACCTTACTTCGTTACCTTGACGGAATTTCCTTTCGGTTCAGCTTAACAGAAGATGATCCGACCCTCCCTGCCGCCTGCCGCGATCTTCCGGCGGGCAGCCGTTAGGCTCACGTAATCGTGTGATTTGTCTTGCGAAAAAACTTCGCGCCTGTCGCCCCTAGCGGCACTTTTTTGCGATGCACGCTGACAATTTAATGCTGACGATTCCCCGTCCCGCTCGCTGCATGACCGACGCGGGCGCGGGTGCGGGCTTCGCAACACCCTTCGTGTTGTAGGGCGGGTCGCACCTGTCTGCCCAGGCAGGCCGATGGACCATGCAGGCAGCACCTGGGATAATGGGGGCGTCCAAGCCGTGTATTCCCGTTCGCAACTCAGGTCAGAAGCATGAGTAACAGCCTCGGTGCCCAATAGGGCCTTTTCGTACGATAGTTACCGCAAGTCTGGGGAAGCGCTCGTGCATGATGGAATTAAGCTGCTGACGGACCTTTGTTCCGCCCCGGGCGAGCTGGGTCGCGCATCCGTGAGTTGCGTCGAACCTGATGAGTAACCGGGATCGAGAGGAGCAGGACATACCCTCTCCCGGCAGCGGTGTAGCCAAATATGGGGCGATCAGCGTCCGGATCGAGACGCTGTCCCCGGATCAGGCGGCCAGCATCCTGTCCCGGCGCGCTGCGGAGGCACGCCTCAACGCCTCCGCGGTCGAGATGTACCGGCTCGCGATGCTCGACGGCCGCTGGATCTTCAACGGCGCCCCCATCATCTTCTCCCGGTCCGGCGTGCTGCTGGACGGCGTGCAGCGGATCGCGGCCTGTATCGCGGCCGATATTCCGCTCACGACTGCCGTCGCCCGGGACGTGGACGACGAGGTGCTCCCCACTATCGACCAGCGCCGCCGCCGCGCCTTCGCGGCGGTGCTGTCCGCGCGCGGGGTCGCCAATGCCCGCGCGCAGGCCTCCCTGACCGAGCGGCTGATCCGGTACGACGACGGCACGCTCCTCGCCGGCCCGGAGGCGACGCCGGATTGGGGGCGCATGGAGAGCGCGCTGCGGTCCAACCCGGGAATCGGTGCGGCGGTGGCGGACAGCCTCGCCATGACAGGCTCGCCCCTTCCGGAGCCCGTCCGCTCGGCCATCCTCTACATGGGGCGGCAGGTGGACCCGGCGCTGACCATGCGCCTGCTCGAGACCCTCCGGCACCCCGAGCGTTTCGATTCGAGCGAGCCCGGTACCGTCCTGCGCGCCGAGATCGACCGGCTGCACGACGATTCCCTCTCACCGCCGAATCGAACGAGGCTGCTGGCCCTCTCCATCGAGGCGCTGAACGCCCTGCTGCGGCACGAGCGGCCGCGCCGCATCGTGTGGCACGGCGCCACTGGCGGACCGGAGAGCTTTCCCCAGCTCGATGGATATCCGGGTCTGGCGCTGTCCCAGGGCGCGTCGGCATCCGCGCCGCTCGTCGCGTCCTCTCCCCTCCCAGTCGGTGTCACCCTGAAGTTCGAGACCATCGATGCGCGGGACGCCGCCCGCTATCTTCAGACAAAGAGGAAAGGTGTCGCCGCCTCGCGGAACGATGTCGATGCCATCGCGCGGGACATCGCGGACGGCCGCTGGCAGGTCAACGCGCAGCCCATCTGCTTCTCCATGAGCGGCCGGCTGCTGGATGGGTCCCGCCGTCTCATGGCCGTGGTCGCCACGAAGGCCGCGATCCCCGTCCTGGTCGTACGCGGCCTGGCCGAGGAGGCGGGCGACACCTTCGACCACCATACCCCCCGCCCCCCCGCCGTGCGGCATACCCTCGGCAGCTTCGGGGACGCGGCCCTTGCGGCCGCCATGGCCAACCTTCTCTGGCGCCACGAGCACCGGAACGCCACCGTGAAGGCGAAGAAGGCGACGCCGGCCGAGGTCCAGCGGATCCTGGACCAGCATCCGCGGCTGCTCGCCCTGCGCGGCTTCGGCCGGCGGATGATCGACTACGGGCGGGCCTCCGTCATGGGCTACGCCGCCTACACGATCGAGCGGGACGATCCGACGAAGGCCGCCCCCTTCCTCCGCGCGATCGAGACCGGCGCAAACCTGGCCGAGGGCCACCCTGTCCTCGCGCTGCGCGACACGATGAAGCAGCTGCGCCATGAGCGGGCCACCCAGGACAGCCAGTACGAGGCGATGATGGAGGGCTGGAATCGCTTCAAGGCCTACCAGACCGGCATCCCCGCACCGGAGCATCCCCCCGTCCCGACAGCGCTCCAGCGGGCGGCCTGGCGCGAGGTCGCACCCAGCGGGCGGGCGTCGTTCAGGCCCGCTGCCTCCCTCACCTCCGGCCGGATCCGGCACGTCAATGCAAACCCCGCCGCCTCTCCTGGTCGCGCTCTGCAGCAACAGGCCGCGCTGGCCGCCTTCAGCCGCTTCGCCCTACGGAGCAAGGAGCCCTCGGCCGTTATCCAGGAAGCGGCGCGGGTCGCCGCAGAGGGGACCGGCACGCCCTTCTCGCGGATCCTGCGCTATGAGGCCGCGACTGGCACGCTGCTGCTCCACGAGGGAAGGGGATGGCGGCCCGAGAGCGTCGGGCGGATGCATTTCCATCTCGATCCGCGCTTCCCCGCCAGCCAGGCCTTCATGGGGGATCGGCCCGCCCTGCATCCCCGCCGGCAAAACAGGCCCAAGGCGACCCTGCCACTCTTCATGCAGGAGCACGGCGTGCGGCGCAGCCTCGACGTGGCGATCCCCGGCGGCGGCGCGCATTACGGCGTGCTGGGCGTCGACGACACGGCGGAGGGAGACTTCACGCCCGGGGACGTGGCGTTCCTTGAGGTCGTGGCAAACATCCTCGGCCTCTCGATCGAGGCGGCCCGCAGAGCGCAGAAGCCGTAGGGCCCGGCCTGGCTGCCTTCACGCGCCCTCGTCCGGGAAACTTACATTCCGCCTTCGTAGCGGTCAGGGGTGACGCGCAAGTCCCTGATCCGAAAAATGATTCGATGCTGGCACAACCGTTGCGAATCCGTATCCGAAGCGCCGTCAATCAGGACGGCCTTCAGATCAGGAAACCCAGTTATGTCGGCATCAACCCTGAAGGCGTCCCTTCGCGGACTCGCCATCGCCGCCGCGGTCGCCTCCCCCCTCGCCTTCGCGGGCGAGGCCAAGGCCGTCAATGTCGGGCTGGAGCTGTCGCTCCTGATCGACGTCTCCGGCAGCGTCGACGCCACCGAGTACAACCTGCAGAAGCAGGGCTATGTCCAGGCGTTCCAGAGCGCCGCCGTGCAGAACGCCATCCTCTCCAGCGTCGGCGGCTCCATCGCGGTGAACTTCATTCAGTGGTCCGGCGCGAACCAGCAGGTGCAATCCGTCGGCTACACCCTGATCAACAGCGTCGCCTCGTCGAACGCGTTCGCGGCCGCGATCAACGGCATCAGCCGGGCATCCAACGGCAACACCGCGCCGGGCAACGCGATCCAGTTCGCCACGACGCTCATCAACAACAACATCTACGATGCGCCGCGTCAGGTCTTCGACGTCTCCGGCGACGGGGCCGCGAACGAGGGCATCAACACCGCCGCGGCCCGGAACGCCGCGCTTGCCGCGGGCGTGGACACGATCAACGGTCTGGTGATCCTCGGGGACCCCGGCGTCCAGGGCTTCTACCAGAGCAGCATCGTCGGTGGCGGCGGCTTCCTGCAGGTCGCGAATAGCTTCAACGACTTCGCCTCCGCCATTCAGCAGAAGCTGGTTCGTGAGATCACCCAGGTGCCGGAGCCTGCCTCGCTGGCGCTGTTCGGCATCGGCGTCGCGGCACTCGGCCTCGTTCGCCGGCGCCGCTCGGCCCGGACCGTGTCCGCCCAGGCCTGACGGGATCGGGCGTGCGGGGCAAACACGCCCCGCACGCCCGGCCCTTTGCTCCGCCCTTCTCTCCGGCGGCGCAGGACCTACGCCGGCCAGATGGCGTCCGAAACCGTCCCCGCTACGAACGAATGCCCCGCGTGATCCAGCGGATCGACGACAGCACCGACGATCGCAGTGGCCGGCACGTGAACCTGGGCCGGTGCCGTCGGGGCAAGATGGAACGTGAGCTGGCCATTTGACATCAGCGCGCCGCTCTCCCCGGTCGACACGTCGCCGAGCCAGATGTCCTCGACATGGAGGTTGCGGTCCGTGTCCGCCGAGCCGCCCCAGGCGTCGTTGGCGAAGGTCACCACCACCCTGTGCCACTGCGCCGTGTCCACCGTGCCGAGCGCGACCGCCATGCCGCCGGAAGCATGGGGCGCGGCAACCTCGCCGTTGAACGCCAGGGCGCCGTCCACCAGCACCGTCGCGACCGGGTTCCCGTTCCAGCTCTCGGCGCCCAGGACGATCGAGAGCGACACCTCCCCCGGCTGAGCCACGGGCAGAGGCGTGGACGGATGCGGATCGGCCGGCGTCACCACGGGATCGGCCGGCGTCACCACGGGATCGGCCGGCGTTATGGGATGATCCGGCGTCGCGGGGTTGGCCGGGGTCACGGGGTCTGCTGGTGTTATAGGGTGGGCCGGGGTCACGGGATCTGCCGGCGTCACGGGATCTGCCGGCGTCACGGGGTTGGCCGGCGGCACCAGCGGCCCTGTCGGGTCGTCGCCGACCGGCAGCGTCACGTGTGGCGGGGTGGTGTTGGGGTGGTCTGGTGCTTCGATGGAGAAGGTGGGGTCGCGTGTGAAGTCGCTGGCGCTTGTGAAGGGCGGGTTATCGGCCATGAGGGCCTTGTAGGCCTGTGCGGCGGCGGTCGAGCCGGTGACTTCGGCGAGGCCGGCGAGGGTGGCGAGGGCGAGCTGGGGGTAGTCGCCCTGGCTCTGGCTCCAGCCACTGCCGTTGGACCAGCCGTTGGCGGCGGTATGGGCGCCGATCTCGGCCCAGGTCTTGTAGGGCGTGCCGGTGGCGGGGTCGCCGATGGCGATGAGGTAGGCTGCGCCGTCGTGTTCGGCGAAGCCCTGGGCCTCGTGGGTGAAGCGCCCGACGAGGAAGTTGGAGGCCCAGTTGAGGTAGGTCAGGGCGTCGGCGTTGCCCTGTTTGGCGGCCGCGATCGCGGTG
>NZ_JAGIZA010000026.1 GCF_017813365.1 Roseomonas indoligenes | reverse complement strand
GAACACGGAGGCGGGGGGCACGCGCAACACGCCCTGCCACATCGACATCCCGCTGCGCCGCTGCACCGTGCGCCTCGACGGCACCCCCGTGACCCGGGACGGCAAGGTTCTTGATGAGGCCCCATTGGCAGCCGAATGAACACGGGAACCGGGCCCCGGCAGGCGCCGGGGCCATGGTTTTCTTCCCCACCCAGAAGGCCTGAACCGGAACTTCCATGCATCGTCCACTTCGCGTCGGGATCATCGGCGGCGGCATCGGCGGACTGGCCCTTGCGGCTTCCCTTCGGCAGCAGGGGAGCGAGGTGCGCATCTTCGAGCGCGCCCCCGCCTTCGGCGAGGTCGGGGCGGGCATCCAGATGACGCCGAACGCCGTGAAGGTCATGCGCGCCCTCGGGTTGTTCGATGAGCTGAGGTCGGTCAGCTTCCTGCCGCAGAACATCATCGGGCGGAACTGGCGCAGCGGGCGGGTGATGTGGCGCACGCCGCTGGCGGAGGATTGCCCGCGCCTCTACGGCGCTCCCTTCTTCCACGTCCATCGCGCCGACCTGCACCGCATCCTCGCCTCGCAGGTCCGGGACGGCGAGGCCACCCTCGCCAGCCCCTGCACCGGAATCCGCCAGGCCGGGAGGACGGCCATGGCAAGCTTCGCCGACGGCAGCGAGTACGAGGCGGATGTCATCGTCGGCGCCGACGGCATCCACTCCACCGTGCGGCGCGAGCTCTTCGGGGACGAGCCGCCGCGCTACACCGGCAACATGTGCTGGCGCGCGGTGGTGCCTTTCGAGACGCAGCCGCTGGACTTCGTCAGCCCGGACAGCAGCTTCTGGCTCGGCCCGAACGGGCATGTGGTGACCTACTACGTCTCCGGCGGGCGGGCCGTGAACATCGTGGCCGTGCTGGAGCACAAGGAGTGGGTGGCCGAATCCTGGACCACCCCGAGCACGCGCGAGGAGCTGATGGCCGGCTATGCCGGCTGGCATCCGAACCTGCAGAAGCTCTTCTCCAACGTCACCGAGACCTACAAGTGGGGGTTGTTCGACCGCGACCCCATGCCGGCCTGGACGAGGGGCCGTGTCACCCTGCTGGGCGATGCGGCACATCCCATGCTGCCCTTCCTCTCCCAGGGCGCGGCCATGGCGATCGAGGACGGCTTCGTGCTGGCCCGCAGCCTGGCCGAGGAGGCCACGCCGGAGGTCGGGCTCGCCCGCTACGAGGCGCGCCGCCGCCCGCGCACCAGCCGCGTGCAGCTGGAGGCCCGCGAGCGCGGCAAGACCTATCACCTCTCCTCCCGCCTCGCGCAGATCAAGCGGGACGTGAAGTACTTCGTCCGCAGCGTCATCAACCCGCAGACCACCGGCCTCGGCGCCAACTGGGTCTATGAGTACGACGCGACGGCGAAGAGCCTGGATCCGCAGCCCGCCTGATGGCCGTGCCTCAGCCCCCGACGAGGCGCGGCGCGGCCCTGGACCGGGCGGGGGAAGGCTTGCGCGCTGGCTGCGAGGGGCGTGACACGGCCTCGAAGCCGCCCGTCAGGAAGGCAACGGTCTCGGCCATGAGATCGGCGCCGCCGACGACGGTGCCGGACTCGTCGGACAGTTCGTTCAGCCGGTTGGTGTCGGAAACCGCGTAGAGATAGGCGCCGACCATGAGCACGAAGCGGGTATAGGCCTGCGCCTCCGTCAGCCCCGGGACGCAGCGCCGGATTTCCTGCACATAGGCGTGGCTCGAGCGGTCGTAGCTGTCGCGCCGCAGGCGAAGCGCCGTGCGGCCCGTCTCGATGTTCAGCCGCGCCTGCAGGCGGATGAAGGCGCGCCCTGCAGGCGAGCCGCGCAGGGCCATGATGCCGGCGATGAAGGCCTCGATCAGCTCCGGCAGGGTCGGCGGCGTCTCGCGCGCCCGCAGCGCCTCTAGACGCCGCAGGCGATCCTGGCCGATCAGCTCCGCGCGCCGGGTATAGGCCTCCTCGAACAGGTTCTGCTTGGAGTGGAAGTAGTAGTTCACCAGCGCCTGGGTGACGCCGACCTCCCCCGCGATGTCGCGCAGCGAGGCGCCTTCGAAGCCCAGCGTGCCGAACTTCCTCTCGGCTGCGTCGAGGATGCGGTCCCGCAGGTCGCTCGGGCCTTCCGGGCGCCCGGGCCCGACCCGCCGGCGGACCGGCCGCTTCCGCGGTTCCGTCATGCGGACACCGGATCGCCGGACCGGATCGCCGGGCCGCGCGCCCCGATGGCCTCACCGCCGGCGAGAAGGGCGCCCTTCCGGTAGCGGGGACCGACGATCTCGTTCAGCGCCGGGACGACCGCATCCAGCCGCGCGAGGGCGCCGGCCGTCACATTCCCGGCCGAGGCGTCGCGCCGGCGGGCGAGGACGACGATTTCGGCGGCGGAAAGGCGCCAGAACTCCATGGACCAGATTCCCCCAGAGGGAGGAGGCGATAACAGGAAAGATGCGCGGCGTGAACGCCGGGCCGGGGGAATTTCAGGAGGGGCAATCTCTCCGCACAGGGGAAGGGCAAGGTGCCTCCGGCGCAATCGGTCCTTGACCGCATCCGGCTCCTGTCAATTAATTGGCCGACCAAATACAGAATTGCCCGCCATGGCATCTGGCTTGCTTTCCAACGGGCAGATGCCGGCCTCCATGGCGAGGAAGGTGCGGCCATCACCATCCAGCGGTTCACCGCGTCGCGGACGCAAGGAGAATTGGGAATGTTGAACCTTCGTCGACTCCTCGCCGGGCTCGCGCTCCTGGGTGCCACGGGCGCCACGGCGGTCGCGCAGCCGCAGCCCGTCCGCATCGGCCTGATCGAGCCGCAGACCGGGCCCGTGGCCTTCGACGGCACCAGCGTCATCCGCGGCGCGCGCCTGGCGGCGGAGGAAATCAACAAGGCCGGCGGCGTGCTGGGCCGCCCGCTGGAGCTGGTGATCGCCGACGGTGCCTGCCGCCCGGCCGATTCCGTCGCCGCCGCCGAGCGCCTGATCACCGCCGAGAAGGTCTCGGTGCTGATGGGCGCCTTCTGCAGCGGCGCCACCCAGGCCGTGATGCCGATCGCCGAGCGCAACCGCCTGCCGCTCGTCACCGGCGTCTCCTCGCTGCCCACGCTGACCGAGGCCGGCAACCGCTGGTTCTTCCGCAACGCTGAGACGGACGCGATGATCGCGGCCGCCTTCGCCCATGGTCTGGTCGAGCAGACGAAGGCCAAGACCGTCGCCTTCCTCGCCGTGAACGACGACTGGGGCCGGGGCACCGTTGCCTCCTTCCGCGGCGTTTTCGACAAGATGAACGTGACGACCTCGGTTTCCGAGTTCTTCGACCACAGCGCGAGCGACTTCTACACGCCGCTCACCCGCCTCCGCAGCGCGCGGCCCGACCTGATCATCGTGGTGGCTGAGACGCAGGCGGCCGCGACGTTGGTGAAGCAGGCGCGGGAGCTTCGCATCCCCTCCCGGATCTTCGGCGTCGGTGCCTGGACGACGCCCACCTTCCTGAACCTGGTAGGCCCCGCCGCCAATGGATTGCTGGCCGGCGTCGCCTATACCGCCGCCGCCCCGGGCGACCGCAACGCCGCCTTCGTGCGCGACTTCCGCGCCATGCACAACGAGGACCCTGGCAAGTACTCGGCCTCCGGCTACACCACGATGAATATCATCGCGCAGGCGATCCAGCGCGCCGGCTCCACTGACGCCGCCGCGATCCAGGCCGCGCTGGAGCAGACGGACTTCACTGGCCCGACCGGCAACCTGCGCTTCGACAACAAGCACCAGATCTACGGCCTGCAGCTCTACGTGGTCGAGATCGGGAATGGCCGGGCCGAGGTGCGCGGCACGGCCACCCTCGAGCGCAACGACTGACCGCAGGGAGGGGGAAAGGATCATGTTGCTCAGCGACTTCCTGCAATTCGCGCTGAACGGCTTGGTGACGGGGTGCTTCTACGCCCTGACGGCGCTGGGCCTTTCCCTCGTCTTCGGCCTGATGAACATCGTGAACTTCGCCCATGGCGCGCTCTTCGTGCTCGGCGGCATGCTGGCCAGCGTGGCGACCGAGCGGCTGGGCCTGCCCCTCTGGGCCGCCATCCCCGCCGTGCTGGCGATCATGTGGGGCCTGGGCGTGGTGATCGAGGCCGGGCTGCTCGCCCGCATGCGGGACGCCCACATCCTGCCCGTCACCCTCGTCACGATCGGGCTCTCGGTCTTTCTCGTGAACACCATGCTGATGCTGTTCGGCACGGAGCCAAAGAACGTGAAGACCGGGCTTGAGGGGGCGCCGATCTTCCTGGGCGATGTCATCATCTCCCAGTCCCGCATTCTGGCGATCGGCGTCTCCGTCGTCGCCATCATCGCCACCTGGCTGCTCATCTCCCATACCCGCGCCGGCCGGGCCATGCGGGCCGTGTTCCAGCAGCCCGAGGCGGCGGCGCTGGCGGGCATCCCGATCGCCCGCATCCACAGCTTCACCTTCGCCCTGGGAACCACGCTTGCCGGGCTGGCCGGCATCCTTCTCGGCGCCGTCTTCGTGGTGGACCCCAGCCGGGCGGAGCCGGCGGCGGTGAAGGCCTTCGTCGTCATCATCCTCGGCGGCATCGGCAGCCTGCCCGGCGCGGTGCTGGGCGGCCTCTTGCTCGGCCTGGCCGAAAGCCTCTGGGGCGGCTTCGTCTCCACGGGCTACATGGACGCGGTCGGCTTCGTCCTCGTGATCGCCATCCTCCTCTTCCGCCCGAGCGGCCTGCTCGGCGCCCCGGCCTCGCGGGTGGGCTGAGCATGACAGAGAACCGGATCGTCCTCCTCCTGCTCGCGCTCGCCGCGGTCCTGCCGGCCTTCGTCGGCGATCAGTACGTGATGCACCTGCTGATCATGACCTTCTTCTACGCCATGCTCTCGACCAGCCTGAACCTGATCGTGGGCTATGTCGGGGAGCTGTCGCTGGGTCACGCGGCCTTCCTCGGGCTTGGCGCCTATACCTCCGCCGTGCTCTCCACCGAGGCGGGGTTGCCCTTCTGGCTCTGCTTGCCCGCGGCCGGGATCGTCGCCGGTACCGCCGCCCTCGCGGTTGGCGCGATCACCTTGCGGCTGGAAGGGCACTTCTTCGTCCTCATCTCCCTCGCCTTCGCCGAGGTGCTCCGCTACGTCGTCATGAACTCGGTGGAGCTGCTGCGCGGGCCGCTGGGCTATCCCAACATCCCGGCCCCGAGCCTCTCCTTCGGCGGCACGGTCCTCGCCGACTTCGCCTCCAAGGCGCATTTCTACTATCTCGGCCTGGCTCTCCTGGCTGCCACCCTCTACGCCGCCTGGCGCTTTGCCCGCTCCAGCTTCGGCTTGGGCGCCCTGGCCGTCCGGGAGAACCGGCGGCTGGCCCGCGCCGTCGGCATCGATCCCTTCCGCCACGCCCTCGTCGCCTTCGTCGCAGGCGGCGTGCTGGCCGGGATCGCCGGGTCCTTCTACGCGCACTACCTCACCTTCGTGGGGCCGGAGGTGCTGGGCTTCAGCTTCACCCTCTCGGCCCTGATGATGGTGGTGATCGGCGGCCGCGGCACGCTGCTCGGGCCGCTGCTCGGCGCCGCCGTCGTCGGGATCACGCTGGAGCTGCTGCGCTCGGTGAACGAGGCGCGGTTGAGCATCTTCGGCATTCTCCTCGTCCTCGCGGTGATGTTCCTGCCGGACGGGCTTGTCAGCCTGCGCTGGCGGCGCCGGCCGGAGCCGGCGGAGGAGAGCCCCACAGAAGCCCTTGATTCCCCCTTGCGGTCCTGAACCATGGCGATGCTCGAGATCGACGGCGTTTCCAAGCGCTACGGCGGCCTGCAGGCCGTCAAGGACGTCACCCTCCGTGTCGGCAAAGGCGAGATCGTCAGCCTCATCGGCCCGAACGGGGCGGGCAAGACGACGCTGTTCAACCTCATCACCGGCTTCGCCCGACCGGATAGCGGCCGGGTGCGGCTGGAGGGCGAGGACGTGACGGGTCTGAGCCCCGAGGCGGTCGCGCGGCACGGCATGGTCCGCAGCTTCCAGATCACCAACGTCTTCGCGAACATGCCGGTGATCGAGAACCTGCGGCTGGCCAGCTACCTGCGGATGCGCAGCCCCCTCCTCAGCGATGTCTTCGGCCTCCGCAGCGCGCGGGACCGTGCCGCCCGGACCATGAAGGAGGCGAACGGCATCCTCGACCTCGTGGGGTTGGCGCGCTTTCGAGACACCCCGGCGAAGCGCCTCGCCTATGGACAGCTCCGCCTGCTGGAGATCGCCATCGCCCTTTGCGTCCGCCCGCGCCTGCTGCTGCTGGATGAGCCCGCGGCAGGGTTGAACAGCCGAGAGGGCGAGAAGCTGACGGAGCTGCTGCGCCGCCTGCGCGACGGGCGCGGCCTCACGGTCCTGCTGGTGGAGCACGACATGGACCTCGTCATGTCCGTCTCCGACCGCGTCGTCGTCCTCAACTTCGGCGAGAAGATCGCCGAGGGCACGCCCGCCGAGGTGAAGGAGAACCCGCAGGTGATCGAGGCCTATCTCGGCACCCCCTTCGAGGAGGAAGCGGCCTGATGCTCGAACTTCAGGGCGTGCGGAGCGGCTACGGCGCCGTCAACATCCTCCAGGGCGTCTCGCTCAAGGTCGGGGAGGGGGAGGTGGTGGCCCTCCTCGGCCCTAATGGCGCGGGCAAGACCACGACGCTCCGCACCATTTCCGCCCTGCTGCGCCCGCAGGCCGGCAGCATCACCTTCCAGGGCCAGGCGATCGGCCGCGCGCGGCCGGAGGGGGTGGTGCGCCAGGGCATCGCCCACTGCCCGGAGGAGCGAAAGGTCTGGCCGCGCATGACGGTGGCGGAGAACCTGGAGCTGGGCGCCTACACCGTCTCCGACCGCGCCATGATCCGGGCCCGGATGGAGGAGGTGTTCGAGAGCTTCCCCGTCCTGCGGGAACGCCGCACCGAGTATGCCGGCCGCCTCAGCGGCGGGCAGCAGCAGATGCTTGCCGTCGGGCGCGCGCTCATGTCCGCGCCGAAGCTCCTGCTGCTGGACGAGCCCTCGCTCGGCCTCAGCCCCGTGCTGATGCAGCAGGTGGCCGGGATCATCCGCGCCGTTCACGCGCGCGGCGTCTCCGTGCTGCTGGTGGAGCAGAACATCAGCCTCGCCCTCAGCCTCGCCTCGCGCGCCTACGTCCTGTCCTCCGGGCGGGTGGTGGCGGACAGCCCGACGCGGGCGCTGAAGGCCGACAAGGCGTTGCTGCAGGCCTATCTCGGGGGCTGAATCCCTCCTCACGCGCGGTGCCCGAAGGCGCCGGGAAGGACTTCTCATGCCACGTCCCGCCAGGGTCGTCGTCATCGGTGCCGGCATCGGGGGCCTCGCCGCCGCCTGTGCGCTCCGCCGTGCGGGTGCCGAAGTCTCGGTTCATGAGCAGGCACCCGCCATCCGCGAGGTGGGCGCGGGCATCCAGATCACGCCCAACGGCGTGAAGGCCCTGCGCGGCCTGGGGCTAGAGGAGGGCATCCTCCGGCTCGGCTTCCGCCCCAAGGCCATCTGGGGACTGGACGGGATCAGCGGCCGCGAGATGTTCCGCACGCCGCTGGAGGACAGCCCCCGCCTCTACGGCGCGCCCTACCTGCAGGTGCACCGCGCCGACCTGCAGGCGCTGCTGATGCAGGGCGCGGCGGGGGGGGCGATCAGCCTCGGGCAGCGCTGCGCGGGCATCCGCACGGAGGGCGCCGTGGCGGTTGCCCGCTTCGATGACGGCACCGAGGTGGAGGCGGACCTGGTGGTCGGAGCGGACGGCATCCACTCGGCCGTGCGCCGTGCCACGTTCGGCAACGAGCCCGCGCGCTACACCGGGACCATGTGCTGGCGCGGCATCGTGCCTTTCGAGCGGCCGGACTACGACCTCGTCGCACCCTGCACGACCGTGTGGAACGGCCCTCACGGCCATGTCGTCACCTACTGGATCCGCGGCGGGACGGGCGTGAACATCGTGGCGGTGCACGAGACGGCTGCCTGGCAGGACGAGAGCTGGAGCGCCCGCTCGACGCGGGAGGAGATGATGGCCGCCTATCCCGGCTGGAATCCGCGCATGCTCGCCCTGCTCGACAAGGCCGAGGACATCTTCAAGTGGGGCCTGTTCGACCGAGAGCCCATGCCGCGCTGGAGCAAGGGCCGGGTCACGCTGCTGGGCGACGCGGCCCACGCCATGCTCCCCTTCCTTTCCCAGGGTGCCGCCATGGCATTGGAGGACGGCTACGTCCTCGGCCGCGAGATCGGCCGCGCCGGCACCGAGGGGGTGGAGGCGGCCCTCGCGGCCTATGAGGCGGCGCGTGTTCCGCGCACCAGCCAAGTGCTGCTCCGTGCCCGTGCGCAGGGCCGCAAGAACCATCTCACCTCGCCGTCTGCCCGGCTCTGGCGCGACGCGGTCTATTTCATCAAGGGCGTGCTCAACCCGCAGAAGACGGGGCTCGGGGGCGATTGGCTTTACGAGCACGACGTCACCGCACATTCGTGAAGGCCTGCTGCTGCGACAGGTGAGCGAGGTGGACCCGCGCCATGCGGCTTCCTCAACGCCGACCTGGCCGAGTACGTGCTCCCAGTGCACGCGGTTATCGGCACGATTGAGATGGATGTTATGGACAAGCCCGACCCGCGGCTGAACGGCGCGGGCCTCGCGTGAAGCGCGGTGACGACGGAAGGATTTTCAGCGCGTCACGGGTCGGTGCACCGCGGCGCCCGCAAAGGATCTCCCTCCCGCAGCGGGAACCGGCCGCGGAACGCCTCCGTCAGCCACTCAGCGCCCGCGCGGCTTCCATGGCCAGCGGCGCCATGCGTTTGCGGAACGCCTCCACCTCCCACTCGGACAGGGATGCCGCGATATGGATGGCGGCCACTGGCCTGCCCCCTCCATCCGTGACCGCGGCGGCCAGCACGATCTCGCCGAGGAACCACTCCTCGATCGCGAGGGCATAGCCGAGCGCGCGCGCCTCCGTGACCTTCGCGCGAAGGCCGGGCAGATCCACCACGGTCTTTGGCGTCATGGCCCGCCGGTCGGACCGCCCGAGGATGCTCTCAACCTCTTCGTCGCTTCGATAGGCCAGCATGGCCCGGCCACCGGATGAGGCGAAGGCCGGGAGGCGGCGCCCGACGAGCGTGGCGGCAAAGGTCTCGCGCTTGCTCTGCAGGCGCACCGCATAGATGATCGAGAGGTCGTCCGGCAGGCTCAGGTCCACGCGCTCCTGCGTCGTCCGCCGCAGGTCCATCAGGGGACTTGTGGCGCGCTGCACCAGCGGGTGCATCCGCAGAAAGTCGTAGGACCGGTCCATCAGGCGCAGGCCCGGGACATGGCCACGCCCGTGCTCGTCGAGCGCGAGGTAGCCAAGGCGGCGCAGCGTGTAGCACATGCGCTGCGCGCCGCTCTTGTCCATCCCGGAGGCCTCCGCGATCTCCGCGAGGGAGAGCGGCCGTTGCAGCGTGCCGAAGACCTCCAGCACGCGGAACGCCTTCTCGACGGCTTGCACGTAGAGCCGTGGGTCGGCGTAGTCGGCCGCGGCCGATGCCGGCGGATTTCCCTTTGACACCGCGCCCCTCCCGTCCTTAGCATTCGTCTACAATTCGGTCGTATCGATGGTCAATACTTTATGGGTATTGGAGGGTAGATGCCCCGGCACGCCGCGTCTCATGAGAGCTGACCGCTTCACCGGCCGGGTGGCCGTGGTGACGGGCGCCGCCTCCGGCCTCGGCCGGGTGGCGGCGGAGGGATTGTCGGCGGAGGGCGCGCGCGTCCTCCTCTTCGACCGGGACGGGGCGGGACTGGCCGATACGGCGCGGAACTGTCCTGGGGCCGTCACCGTGACAGGCGACGTGACGAGCGCGGCCGACCAGGCGCGCCTGGCCGAGGAGGCCCGCCGCCTCGGTCCAGTGACCCTGCTGGCGACGGCCGCCGGAACCATCGGCGCCACCGTGCCGCTGACGGAGATGGCTGAGGAGGACTGGGACCGCCTCTTCGACATCAACGTGAAGGGCACCTGGCTGACGCTGCGCGCCGTGCTGCCGCTGCTGCGGGAGGCAGGCGGCGGCGCGGTCGTCACCTTCGCCTCGGCCGCAGGCCTCACCGGCTCCCCCGCGCTGCCGGCCTATTCGGCGAGCAAAGCGGCGGTAGTGATGATGAGCCGCAGCCTGGCGCGGGTGCACGCGCCGGAGGGCATCCGCGTGAACTGCGTCTGCCCGGGATCGATTGAGACGCCGATGCTGGAGGAGACCTTCGCTTCCGCCCCCAGCCCGGAAGCGCGGGCGCAGCGGGAAGCGGAGTTCCGCGCCCGCCACCCGCTCGGGCGCTTCGGCAAGGCAGGCGAGGTTGCCGCCTCCGTTCTCTTCCTTCTCAGCGATGACGCCGCCTTCACCACGGGCGTCGCACTTCCCGTCGATGGAGGCCGGCTTGCCTGATCTTCGCCTGGAGGGGCGCGCGGCGATCGTCACCGGCGCGGCGCGCGGGATCGGCGCCGCCACCGCCCGCCGCCTTGTCTCGGAGGGCGCGAGGGTGCTGCTGGCCGACCGCATCCCGGAGGTTGCGGCGACGGCGGCGGGGATCGGGGCGCCCTTCCTGGAACTGGACATCGCCGCCAAGGGCGCCGGCGAGGCGTTGGCACGCGCGGCGCTCGCCGCCTTCGGACGCATCGACATCCTCGTGAACAATGCGGGGATCGGAGGCTCCAGGTCGCTGGCGGAGTCGGATGATGATCTGATCGACCGATTCATCGACACCAACCTAAAGGCCGTGCTGAGGGTCACGCGCGGCGTTGCGCCGCACCTGTCCCGTCCCGGCGGGCGGATCATCAATCTCTCCTCCACCCTGGCCCTGTCCGGCTATCCCGGCACCACCGCCTACGCCGTGGCAAAAGCGGGGGTGGCGCAGTTCACGCGGCAGCTCGCCTCGGAGCTCGGGCCGGAAGGCATTCTCGTGAACGCCGTCGCGCCCGGCGTCATCGAGACGGCGATGACCGAGAAGCACCTGACGAAGCCGTACTACATCAAGGCCATCGTGGAGCCGACGCCGCTGCGGCGCGCGGGCAAGCCGGAGGAGATCGCCTCGGTCATCGCCTTCCTGGCCTCCGACGACGCCTCTTTCGTGGCGGGCCAGGTCATCGCCGTCGATGGCGGCTGGACCACGGCTCGCAACCCGCCGCGCGCCCCCGGAGAGGACACCATGGGATGATCGACAAGAGTGTGAACTGGCCCGGCGGCGCGCGCATCGCCGTCATGCTGACCTTCGACTTCGACGCGGAGACCCTCTGGACCTCCCGCGACCCCTCCAACGCCCGCCGGCCCGGCATCCTCAGCCAGGGCGTCTACGGAGCGAAGGTCGGCGTGCCGAAGATCCTGGAGACCCTGGCAGAGGAGGAGCTGAAGGCCACCTTCTTCGTCCCGGGCTGGACGGCGGAACACCACCCGCAGCGCACGGAGATGATCGTGGCTGGCGGGCACGAGGTGGCGCATCACAGCTACTCCCACAACTGGATCGATCCCGACTTCCCGGACAAGGAAGTGGAGGAGATGGAGAAGGGCCTGGACGCCCTGAAGCGCGTGGTGGGCGTGGTGCCGCGTGGTTATCGTTCCCCCGCCGGTGAATCCAGCGACAGCATGATCCGGCTGCTGCACAAGCACGGCTTCCTCTACGACAGTTCGCTCCTGGACGACGTGGTGCCCTACCGGCTGAAGCTGCCCGATGGCACCAAGGGGCCGGTGGAGCTGCCCTGGCACTGGAGCACGGACGACGCGCCGCACGCGCTGTTCTCCGTGAAGTCGCCGCGCCCGATCTTCCCCAACAGCCACATCCTCGAGATCTTCCAGGACGAGTTCCGGGAGATCTATCGCTGGGGCGGCCTCTACAACCTCGTCATGCACCCGCAGGTGATCGGGCGGCCCAGCCGCATCGCGCTGCTGCGGGAGATGATCGGCTTCATCAAGTCCTTCCCGAACGTCTGGTTCGCCACCGGCACCGAAGTGGCCGAAGCCTGGAGCGCCGCCCATGACGCCTGACACCCACATGACGGGTGCGGCCCGCGCCACGGGCTACGACCCCGCCACCTTCCGCCCGCTGACCTTCCACGACGCCGTGCCGCGCTTCCAGGATGGCACGGACACGCCCCGCGCCTATCTGGAGCGCTGCCTGGAGGTGATCGCGGCGCGAGAGCCGGTGGTGCGCGCCTGGGTGACGCTGAACCAGGCCGGTGCGCGGGAGGCGGCCGATACGGCCACGGCCCGCTACAAGGCCGGGCGCGCGCTCTCGGCCATCGACGGCATGCCGATCGGCATCAAGGACATGCTGCAGACGAAGGACATGCCGACAGAGCAGGGAACTCCCCTGTTCAAGGGCGCGCAGACAAAGATGGACAGCGCGAGCGTGCTGGCACTGCGCCAGGCCGGCGCGGTCATCCTCGGCAAGACCGTGACGACAGAGCTGGGCATGTCCCATCCCGGCCCCACCACCAACCCCTTTAACCCCGACCACACGCCCGGTGGCTCCTCCTCCGGCTCCGCCGCCGTGATCGGGGCGGGGATGGTGCCGGCGGCGCTGGGCACGCAGGTGGTGGGCTCCATCATCCGCCCGGCGGGCTTCTGCGCGAACACCGCGATCAAGCCGAGCTTCGGCGCCATCCATCGCGGCGAGCGGCTGGCCTTCAGCCAGAGCCATATCGGCGTGCACGCGGGCGACCTGACGGATATGTGGCAGGTTCTCTACGAGATGGGCAGCCGCTCCGGCGGCGATCCCGGCCAGCCCGGGCTCTACGGGGAAGTGACGCCGCGCCCGGCGACGAAGCCCGGCCGCCTGATCGTGATGGAGAGCGAGGGCTGGGCGGTGACGGACCCGGCCACGGCTGCCGCCTTCGACCGGCTCCTCGGCCAGCTGCGCGACGCGGGCGTGATGTTGCTGCGCCGCGGCGACAACCCGCTGATCGAGAACTTCGAGCGTGCCATCGGCGACAGCCTGGCGATCTGCCGCGATGTTTGTGGCTATGAGTTGCGCTGGACGCTGGAGAACCTCGTCGAGCGTTTTCCCACCGGGCTCAGCGAGAGCATGATGTCGCGCCTCGGCCTCGCCCGCAGCATGACGCTCCAGGACTACCGCCTGGTCCTGATGCAGCGGGAGGCCGCGCGCCGCGCCTTCGAGGCGATCGGGCCGCTGGCCGATGGGCTGATCAGCCTCTCCTCCGTCGGCCCCGCGCCACTTATCGAGAACAAGGCCAAGGACTCCGGCGTGACACACACGACGGGCCTGCCCGCCTACAATGCCGCCACTTCCGTGCTCGGCTCGCCCGCCATCACCCTGCCGCTCCTTTCCGTCGCCGGAATGCCGCTGGGCGTGCAGGTGATCGGCCAGCTTCACACGGACGCCGCCCTGGCCGGGCTGGCGCGCTGGGTGGTGGACAGCGTGAAGCCGGTCGTCGCGTGATGGCCGGCGCGGCGCCCCCCAACGCGGCCCGGCGGCGGAACCCGCTGCTCGGCGGCAACCGGATGAAGCTCGGCATCTTCGGGACGAACGGGAAGGGCGCCGCGCAGACCCTGGTGCCGGAGGCCTACCGCCCGAGCTGGAAGGCCTCCGTCGAGACCGCGCAACTCGCCGACGCGCTGGGATTCGAGGCCGTGCTCGCCTACGCAAGGTGGAAGGGCTACATCAAGGGCGAGCCGGCGCATCCGAGCGGCGTTACCCTCGATCCCTTCACCTGGTGCGCTGGGATCGCGCAGGCCACGCGCCACATGGCCGTCATCGCCACCTCCCACGCGCCCACGCTGCACCCCGTCACGGCCGCGAAGCAGTGCGCGACGATCGACATCATCGCGGATGGCCGCTTTGCCCTGAACGTGGTGGGCGGGTGGAACAAGCCGGAGTTGGAGATGTTCGGCGCTGCCATGGCGGAGCATGACGCGCGCTACGACCACCTCGAGGAATGGCTGGATATCATCCAGCGCCTCTGGCGGGAGGAGGCGGAGTTCGACCACGAGGGGCGGTTCTTCCGCATCCTCCGCGGCTCCTCTATGCCCAAGCCGCTGCAGCAGCCCGGGCCGCCGATCGTCAATGCGGGCGGGTCCGACCGGGGGCAGCGCTTTGCTTGCGAGCACGCGGATATCTGCTTCCTCATCCTCCGTTCCGAGGACACCGCCGAGATCGCCGCGCAGATCGCCGTCTATAAGGACATGGCCCGGCGCGATTACGGGCGGGAGGTGCAGGTCTGGACCTATGCCTACTGCGTGCAGCGGGGGACGCGGGCGGAGGCCGAGGACTACCTGGAGCATTTCGCGGTGCGCCAGGAGGACGGGCCGAGCCTGGATGCCTGGAGCGCGGGCGTGGGATCGCAGACGAAGATTCTGCAGTCGGCCGAGGCCGTGCGCGCCTTCCGCAAGCGCTTCGCGGCAGGGGCGGGCGGTTCCGGCCTCGTCGGCACGGCCGGTGACATCGCCCTGCGGCTGGAACAGCTCTCGGATGCGGGCCTCGACGGCGTCCTCCTGACCTGGGTGGACTTCGCGGACGGCCTCCGCCGCTTCGAGGAGGCGATGCCCCTACTGGAAGGCCGGGGCCTGCGGGACCGCTTCAGACCGGCGGAACGGGTGCCGGCCTGCTGACAGCCATCGGCCGGGCGCTCGGCCCGGCAAAGGGCGGCCCCGGCGGGGCGCGCCAGTGATCACACGGTGTCTCTCGGAAAAGGACGACGTCGATGGGAATCAGGACAGGATTGCGCAACGCCATGGCGGCCGCCCTGCTCGCGGCCGCGCCGCTTACGGCGCCGGCAGTGGCGCAGGAGCGGCCGCTGCGGCTGGTGCTGAATGTCGGGCTGCAGACGCTGGACCCGATCGCGGGTCCCTCCTTCGTCACGCGCAACTTCTCCTACATGGTCTTCGATACGCTGATCGCCATGGACAGCAAGGGCGAGTACCGCCCGCAGATGCTGGAGGGCTGGAAGGTCAGCGAGGACGGGCTGACCTATACCTTCACCCTGCGTGACGGGTTGGAGTTCAGCGATGGCGCGCCGGTCACGGCGGAGGACTGCGTCGCGTCGCTGAAGCGCTGGGGCCTGCGGGACTCCCTGGGGCGCCGGCTGATGGCGGCGACGAAGGAGCTGCGCAGCACCGATGCCAAGACCTTTACCCTGGAGCTGTCCCGCCCCTTCGGCCTGGTGATCGAGGCGCTGGGCAAACCGAGCGTGCAGGTGCCCTTCATCATGCCCGCGCGCCTGGCCGCCAACACGCCCCCGACGACGCCGGTGGCCGAGGTGGTGGGCTCCGGCCCTTTCCTGTTCCTGCGGGACCAGTGGATCCCCGGCGAGCGCACGGTCTTCGCCCGCAATCCCCGCTACCGGCCGCGCAGCGAGCCGGCGGACGGGCTGGCCGGCGGCAAGGTGGCCAGGGTGGAGCGCGTCGAGTTCGTCAACATGGGCGATCCCGGCCTGCGCGCCGCGGCGGTCCAGCGGGGCGAGGTCGACTACCTGGAATACGCGCCGATCGACTACATCCGCACCATGCAGCGCGACCGCAACCTGGTGCTGGCCCGCGCCCGCGGCTACGCCGAGATCGTTGGCGGCATCAGCATCAACCATCACCAGCCGCCCTTCGACAACGTGCTGGTGCGCCGCGCCGTGCAGCAGATCATGGACCGGCGCGAGATCATCGCGGCGGAAGGCGTGCCGGAAAACCTTTCCCAGCCCGACTGCCTCAGCCTCTATGCCTGCGGCACCTTCTACGCCGGCCCGGCGGGCACGGAGCCGGTCCGGGAGACGGGCATCGCCCGCGCGCGGGAGCTGCTCCAGCAGGCCGGCTACAAGGGGGAGCGCGTGGTGTTCCTGCAGCCCGCGGATTCGGCGCTGATCAATCCCATCGGCCTGGTGATGCTGGACCGGCTGAAGCAGGCCGGCATGAACCTGGATGTCCAAACCTCCGACTGGTCCTCCCACGCGCAGCGCTGGATCCAGCGCCAGCCGCTGGACCAGGGCGGGTGGAGCCTGCTGCCGGTGATCTATACGGGCTTCGACCTGGCAAACCCTCTCAGCAACCCCGGCATCGGCTACAACTGCACGAACAACCAGCCCTGGGGCTACTGCGACGCCGCCATGACCCCGGTGATCGAGCGCTTCGAGGCCGAGGGCGATCCGGCAAAGCGGCGCGAGATCGCGGGCGAGCTGCAGCGCCTTTCCATTCAGGGCGCTAACTTTCCGCTGGCCGGGCAGTTCGCCAGCCCAGCCGTATGGCGGGCTGAGCTCAAGGGGGTCATCGACTTCGGCTTCCCGATCCTCTGGAACATCGAGCGGGGCGGCCGCTGAACCGGAGAGGTGCGGCGATGCCGATGGTCCGCATCGCCGCCCTGACCTCCGAACCTGACGCATGCGCGGCGAGGGAGGATCGCTGAGGCCCATCGGACTGTCCTGTTGCACCGCTCAATATAAAATGCATTATCTCCCAATCCTGTCGGCTGTCGTGCCGTAGGCAAGAAGGAAGGGGAGGGACGGGCAGCATGGCCTTCGCCGCGGATCGGCCCGGCGCCGCAAGCCGAAGGACGCTCATGCTGGCCGCGGCGGCAGGGCTCCTCCCCGCGGCTGCCGCGCGTGCCGGCATCCAGGAATCCGGCCAAGCCTATCCGAACCGCCCCATCCGGCTCGTCGTGCCCTATGGCGCGGGAACGAGCACCGACACGATGGCCCGGCTCGTCGCCCCGGCCATGGCCCGGACCCTCGGGCAGCCCATCGTCGTGGAGAACCGGCCCGGGGCTAGCGGTGCCGTCGGCAGCGAAGTCATCTCGCGATCCCCGCCCGACGGCTACTCACTTCTCATGGGGGCCGTCGCGTCCCACGCGGTCCTGCCCTCCCTGATGCCTCGGCTGCCCTATGATCCCGTGCGGGACTTCACGCAGATCTCCCTCGTCACCAACGCTCCGAACCTGCTGGTGGTGAACCCGAGCGTTCCCGCGACGACGCTGCCGCAATTCCTGGAATGGGCCCGGCGCCAGCCCAATAAGGTGGCCTATGCCTCCGCCGGCAACGGCACCTCCAGCCATCTGGCGGGGGAGCTGCTCGTCCTGAGAACGGGGGCGCCGCTGGAGCACGTTCCCTACGGCAGCGGCGCCCAGGCCGTGACGGACGTGATGTCGGGCACGGTGCCGATGCTGGTGTACCAGGTCACGGCGGTCCTGCCCTTCATCCGCGACGGCAAGCTCCGCGCGCTGGCCACCACCTCCAACACGCGGCTGAGCTGGACGCCCGACGTGCCCACCGTGGAGGAGGCGGGGATCCCCGACTTCGACGTGGCGGCCTGGCACGGGCTGTTCGGCCCGGCCGGCCTTCCGGCGCCGATCGTCACGGCCCTCTACGCGGCACTCCAGGCCGCGCTCGGCGACGCGGCGCTGCGGCCGAGAATCCAGGATCTCGGCCTTGTGCCGGTCGGGATGCCGCCCGTGGAGTTCAGCGCTTTCCTCAAAACGGACATCCTTCGGTGGCGGGAGGTGATCCAGGCCGCCAACATCCGGGCGGACTGAAGGGGGCACCGGATTCGTCAGGAACCCCGGGGCATTTTATAAACTTGGCCCTTCGCCGCCGAGCGGCCAGGCCAGAAGGGATCACGACACCCGTGGAGTATCGCACCAAAGAGGAGCAGGTCGCCGACTATCTGCGCGAGGCCATCCTTGCCGGTCACTTTCCACGCGGCACCCGCCTGAAGCAGGCCGAGATCGCGAAGACCCTCCAGATCAGCATCACGCCTGTCCGGGAAGCCCTGAAGCTGCTGGAGGCCGAGGGCTACATTAGCGGCAGCTCCTACAAGGGTGCCGTCGTGGCGCCGCTCGACGTCGCCGCCTCGGTCGAGACGCTGAATCTGCGCATTCTCCTCGAGGGCCAACTCATTCGCCACGCCGTCGAGAAGGCGACGACTGACGACCTGCGCCTCATCCGCCGCTCCGCCGATGAGTTCGCCGAGGCGGTCAACAAGCGCGACAGTGCCGAGGCAAGGGCTGCCAACTACCGCTTCCACAAGCAGATGTATGTGGCCGCCGACCTGCCGCAGACACTTCACTTCGTGCAGATCCTCTGGGCCCGCTACCCGTTCGACGTGATCAATCGCGTCGAGGGGCGCGCCTTCCAGGCGGTCGAGGAGCACGAGGCGCTCCTGCGGCCGATGATCGAGGGCGACCTCACCGGAGCGATGCTCGCCCTGCGGCGGCATATCGAGGCCGGATGGGCCACCGTGAACGAGGCGATGGAGCGAAAGCCCGCTGCGCCCGCGGATCCCGGCGCCCAACCCAGGCGCAAATCAAACAAGGAAACCGGGCAAGATGAGCGAAGCCGTGCTGCTGGTCATGGACATGATGAACGACCTGATCCACCCGGAGGGACCGAACGCCAAGACCTACGCACCGATCATCGAAAGCCGCGGCGTGGTCGCGCGGACACGCGCACTGATCGCTAAGGCACGCGCCGCGGGATGCCGCGTCGGCTTCGTGCGGGTCGGCTTCTCCCCCGACTACGTGCAGTGCCCGCCGAACTCGCCGGTCTTCTCGGCGGCACGGGAAAGGGGACTCTTCAAGCTCGGTGGATGGGGCACCGAGGTCTACGCCCCGCTGGAACCCAGGCCGGATGATCTCGACATCGTCAAGCACCGGGTCAGCCCCTTCTACGGAACCTCGCTCCAGCCGACGCTGAGCGCACTCGGCACCAAGCGCCTGTTCCTGACGGGCGTCTCGACCAACGGCGTGGTGCATACGGGCGTGAGGGAAGGGCACGATCGCGACTACGCCTGCGTCGTCGTCGAGGATTGCTGCGCCGGCGCCTCCGAGGAGGAGCACCGGAACGCGATCTTCTGCATGCAGCGCTTCGCCAAGATTCAGACGGTGGACGAGGTCAGCTTCGCCGACTGAGGGCGCGTCCGGTCTGAGCCTGTCCCAATCTTTCACCGGCGGTCTGTCCCGGGGAGAGGAAGAAGGAATTCTTCCTCTCCCCAGACCCCTCACCATCATCTTCTTCTAGGCTTTGGGACTCCCCGGCTGACGGTGCGCCTCGGCTCGTGGAGCCGAGGCGACTGCAGGGGCAGGATCGAGCCCGATCGTAGAGTGCTGACAGATCAGGTCAGTTCCGCGGCAGCCCGATGCAGGTCCAGGGTTGGACCTTAGGTCCAACCAGGCTCCCGGCTCGGGACAAACGCTTCGCGTTTGCCCGGGCGTGCCAGGGGGCGGCGCCCCCTAGTCCCGGACAGGCCAGATTGAAATTCCTGTCGTTCCCGGCCTTCCGGGGATTTTGTGCAGCCACCAGCTTGCCCCCTGCTAAAGAATGCATTATGCATCCGTTTAAGAGGGAGGGGAGTGCTCGATGTGCCTGGTGCGGCTCTACCGCGACCCGGCGCCTCGTGCGGGGGACCGGGAACCGGTGCCCCTTCCTGGCCGGGCGCGGCCGGGCGGAAGGTGTTCCGGCCGCGGCGGCCCCATTCGCGGTCCGCTTCCCAGGCGGACGCAAGGCGAAGTCGGAGGATGACCATGACGGTCACACATCGCCGGAACCCTTTCCTGGAGACGCAGCCATGAACATCATCACGCGGCAGCTCACTGCCCAGCCCATCGCTGGCGCGCTCGGGGCCGAGATCCACGGGACCGGCCCGCTCGCCCAGGCCTCGGATGCCCTCATCGCGGAAATCCGCGATCTGTGGCTGGAGCACTCCGTGATCTTCTTCCGCGATCAGCCGCTGGAGCCGAAGGATTTCGTCGCCTTCGCGCGCCGCTTCGGGGACGTCGTGCACTATCCCTTCCTCAAGGGGCTGGAGGAGGCGCCGGAGGTCATCACCGTCGCCAAGCGGGAGGACGAGCGGGTGAATTTCGGTGGCCTCTGGCACACCGACACCGCCTATCTCGAGCAGCCGCCGATGGCGACGATCCTGGTGGCACGGGAGATCCCGCCCTATGGCGGCGACACGCTCTTCGCCAGTGGCTACGCGGCCTACGAGGCGCTGTCGGATGGCATGAAGCGAATGCTGGAACCGCTGCGCGCCGTGAACAGCTCCGCCAAGGCGGAGAAGACGCGGACGCGCGAGGATCGCAAGGCCGGCGAGGAGCGCAAGGTGCTCGAGGCGTCGCACCCGGTGGTGCGGACGCATCCGGAGACCGGGCGCAAGGCCCTCTACGTCAACGGCGGCCACACGCTCCGCTTCGAGGGCATGTCGGAGGAGGAGAGCACGGGGCTGCTGGAATTCCTGTTCCAGCACCAGGTCCGGCCGGAGTTCACCTGCCGCTTCCGCTGGGAACCGGGTTCCATCGCCTTCTGGGACAATCGCTGCGCGCTGCACAACCCGGTCAACGATTACCACGGTTTCCGGCGGATCATGCACCGCGTGACCCTGGCCGGGGATCGCCCGGCGTGAGCTCCGCCGTCCGGGCGTCGCGGCGTGGGGCGCTGGCAGGGCTCCTCTCCCTGCCGGCGCTCGCACGGGCTCAGTCGCCCTGGTCCGCATCGCGACCCATCTCGCTCGTCGTGCCCTTCGCGGCGGGCGGCACGACGGACGTGATGGCTCGGATCCTGGCGGAACCCATGGGCGCGCGGCTCGGGCAATCCGTGGTGGTGGAGAACGTCACCGGCGCCGGCGGCAATATCGGGGCGGAGCGCGTGGCCCGCGCGGCGGGGGACGGCCACGCCGCGCTCTTCGCCCATGTCGGGGTCTTCTCGGTCAACGGCCACCTCTACCGCCGCCCTGGCTTCGATGCCGCCCGGGACTTCGCGCCCGTCGGGCTGGTTTGCACGAACCCGATGGTGCTGCTGGCCTCGGCCCGGTCCGGCATCGCCGACGTGGAGGAGCTGGTGAGCCGGGCCCGGCGCGGCGATCTGCGGATCGCCACCTCCGGCGCCGGCTCGACGATGCACCTTGCGGCACTGCAGTTCCTGGACGCCGCGCATGGGCGCGCGGACCTCATCCCCTACCGCGGCGGGGCACCGGCGGTGAACGACCTGCTGGCCGGGCAGGTGGACGTGCTGGTCGAGCAGGCCTTCAGCGCCGTGCCGAATTCGCGTGGCGGCCTGGCAAGGGCGCTTCTCGTCACGGGCGGGCGGCGTCTTCCCGTGCTGCCGGACGTACCGACCGCGGCGGAGGTGGGGCTGGGCGGCCTGGACCTGGAGATCTGGAACGCCCTGGCGCTGCCCGTCGCCGCGCCCGCGCCCGTGCGGGCCGCTTGGGAGGCGGCGCTGGCCGCCGGGCTGCAGGACCCGGAGGTGCAGCGCCGTTACGAGGGGCTGATGGGCCGCATCCCGGCCGGCGACGAGGCCACGGCCGCGCACCTGGGCCGGCTGATCGAGACAGATGCCCGGCGATGGGGCGAGTTGCTGCGCCACAGCAGCGCGGCGAGGATGGAATGAGCGGCATGCGGATCCTGGTTCTCCCGGGCGATGGGGTCGGCCCCGAGATCACCGCGGCCACCCTGGCCGTGCTGGAGGCGGCGCGGGGCCGCTTTTCCCTCCCCCTGGACCTGCGGCACGACGTGGTGGGGCGGGAGAGCCACCGCCTGCACGGCAGCACGGCACGGGGCGAGCTGCTGGAGGCGGCGCGCGGGGTGGACGGGGTGATCCTCGGCCCGGCGGATATCCTGGAGAGCGATGACGAGCGGCGGGGGGAGATCAACCCCTCCAAGTTCTTCCGCAAGGGCCTGGACCTCTTCGCGAACATCCGTCCGTGCCGGACCTATGCGGGGCTTCCCGGAAAGGTGGGCGAGTTCGACCTCGTCGTGGTGCGGGAGAACACGGAGGGCTTCTACGCCGACCGCAACATGGAGGCGGGGAACGGCGAGATCCTGGTGACCCCGGAGGTGGCCATTTCCTTGAGGCGGATCACCCGCGCCTGCAGCCTCCGCATCGCGGAGGCGGCCTGTGAACTGGCCATGCGCCGTGGCCGCCGGCTGACGGTGGTGCACAAGGCGAACGTGCTGAAGGTGACCGACGGGCTCTTCCTCGGCGCGTGCCGCGATGTGGTCGCCGGCTTTCCGGAGATCGCGATGGAAACCGTGCTGGTCGATTCCATGATGGCCCATGTCGTGCGCGATCCCCGCCGCTTCGATGTGGTGGTGACCACGAACATGTTCGGCGACATCCTTTCCGACCTTACGGCGGAGCTGTCGGGCAGCCTCGGGCTCGGCGGGTCGCTCAATGCGGGGAAGGAGCACGCGATGGCGCAGGCCGCGCACGGCTCCGCGCCGGATATCGCCGGAAAGGATGTGGCCAATCCCTTCTCGCTGGTGCTCTCGGCGGCGCTCCTCCTCTCCTGGCACGGGCGCCGGACCAGGCAGGCGGCCTTCGCGGCCGCCGGGGCAGCCATCGAGGACGCCGTCTCCGATGCCATCGGCGCGGGAGAGGCGACGCGGGATATCGGCGGCCGGCTCGGAACCGTGGCGACGGCGGAGGCTTTGGCGGCCCGGATCCGCGCGGGCTGAGCTGTCCTGCGTCCGGCGGCGGGATGAAATCCGCACCACATATTGATGCATGATGCATTATTCGTTGACGATGGCCTGCGAGGCCGGGATGATCTGAACAAAGCTTGCCCGGCCTCGAAACGGCGCCGGGCGGATAGAGGGATCGGCCGCCGCCAGAATGCGGCCACCGGAGGAACCGAGACCATGACGCTCAGCAGAGCCCAGTTCCTGTCCGCCGTGGCCGCCGCGGCTGTGGCACCCCTGGCGCGGCCCGCCCTGGCCCAGGGCGCCGCGCCGGGGATCGATGCCGCCTCGAAGACGATCACCGTCGGCGCCTTCACGCCCGTAACCGGCCCGGTGCCCTTCTACGCCATCCTCACCCGGGCGGCCGACGCCTTCTTCAAATACAAGAATGAGAATGGCGGGATCCGCGGCTGGCAGGTGCGCTACGCCACGATGGATGACGGCTACGAGCCGTCGCGCAGCGTCGCCGTGACCCGCCGGCTGGTGGAGGAGCAGGGCATCTTCGCCCTCGTCGCGCCGGTCGGCACCGCGACGAGCGTCGCGGTCATCCCCTACGCGCGGGAACAGGGCCTGCCGATGATCGGGCCGATCGGCGGCGCCTCGGCCTTCTTCACGGAGAAGCACGTCTTCCCGCTACTGCCGGATTACGGCTGGTCGGCGGCCGCCAATGCCGAGTACGCGCTGGACGGGTTGAAGCTCCAGCGCGTGGCGCTGCTCTGGGAGAATGACGAACTCGGCCGCTCGGCCAGGCGCGGCTTCGACAAGTACCTTGCCTCCCGCAAGATGGAGCCGGCGGAGTCGCAGTCCTTCGACGTGCGGGCCACCGACTTCACCCCGCAGATCCGCCGCCTGATCAGCGCACGGGCGGACGGGGTGGTGATGTTCGGCTCCAATGCGAACCTCGCCGCCGCCCTGCGCTCCGCCAATCGCGGGGGCTACAACGCCACCTGGTTCGCGCCCTTCTTCACCGCCGATCCCTCCACCTACCGTCTCGCCTCGGACCTGCTGGACGGGACCTATTTCTCCTCCTGGCTGCTCCCCGTCGGCGGGTCGGAGCCGGAGGTGGAGGCCTACCGGCAATCCGTCGGGAAATACGCGCCGAACGACCCGGTCGGCGTCTTCGGGCTGAACGGCTGGAGCAACGCCGCCCTCTTCGCCTCCGGCTTCGAGCGCCTGCTGGACAGCGGCAAGCCGCTGACGCGCGAGAACCTGATCGAGGCGATGGAAGGGCTGACCAATGCCGCCGTCGGCGGCGCGCGCAACGTGAGCTTCCAGCCGGGTGACCATCGCGGCACGCGGCAGGAAGGCATCATTCAGGCGAAGGGCGGGGCCTTCAACCTGGTCCGAGAATTCCGCCCCTATCCCGCCGCCGCCTTCGACCTGCCGACCTGAACTGCGCCGGCTTCCAACCGAACCTCCAAGACAGGACATCCATGACAAGCATCGCGATCAGCGCGCCCCCGCGCATGGACGGCCGGGTGGCCGTGGTGACCGGCGGGGCCGGCGGCATCGGGCGGGCTGTCTGCGCCGCGCTGGCGGAGGCCGGGGCGAAGGTGGTGGCGGCGGACCTGCACGCGCCGGCTCATGCGCTGGCGCCCGGCGTCACCTTCGCCCAATGCGACGTGACCTCGCGCGCCGGGACGGAGGCGATGATCGACGCCGTCCTGGCCGAGCACGGCCGGATCGACGCCCTGATCCTCTGCGCCGGCACGATCGCGAACACGCCCCTGCAGGACAGTGAGGATGACGAGTGGCGCTCCATCCTCGATGTGAACCTGATGGGCGTGGTGAACCCGCTTCGCAAGCTCTATCCCATCATGGTGGAAGCGGGCGGCGGGAAGATCGTCGCGCTCGGTTCCATCGCGGCGAAGATCGGCGGCGTGGCCTCCGGCCCCGCCTATGTCTCGGCCAAGTCGGCGGTGCACGGGCTGATGAAATGGGTGGCGAAGTCCGGCGCACAGCACGGCATCTTCGCCAACACCATCGCGCCCGGCCCGGTGGAGACGCCCATGTGGCAGACCGTGACCGGGCGTGCGCCGCCTTCCGCCAACGGCAGCGTCCCGCTCGGTCGCTTCGGCCAGCCCGAGGACATCGCCCAGGCTATCCTGTTTCTCTGCTCGCCCGCGTCGAACTGGATCACGGGAACCGTGCTCGACGTGAACGGCGGCATGTTGATGGATTGAGACGAGCATGACCGCAGCAGAGACCATCGGCTTCATCGGCCTCGGCGTCATGGGTGGCCCCATGTGCCGCAACACCGCCACCAAGCATGCCGGCGAGGTGCGCGCCTTCGACATGAGCCCGGCCGCGCGCGAGGCGCTGCGCGATGCCGGGGCGGTGCCCGTGGAAGGCGTGGCGGAGGCGGTGCGGGGGGCGGACATCGTCTTCCTCTCCCTGCCCGGCCCGCCGCAGGTGGAGGCGGTCTGCCTCGGCGAGGACGGCATCCTCCGGCATGGCAGGCCCGGCCTGCTCGTCGTGGACCTCAGCACCACGACGGTCTCCTCCGCCCGGGCGGTCGCGCGGCGGCTGGCCGAGGCCGGGATGGGCTTCGCCGACGCGCCCGTCGCCCGCACACGGGAGGCGGCGATCCGCGGCGAGCTCAGCATCATGGTCGGCGCCGACGACGCGACCTTCGCCCGGCTTCGCCCGCTCCTCGGCTACATGGCAACGGACGTGACGCATTGCGGCGGCACCGGCACGGGCCAGGCCGTGAAGCTCATCAACAACGCTCTCGTCTTCGAGCATGTCGCGGCCCTGGCCGAGATGATCGCCATCGGCGAGCGCGCGGGGGTGGAGCCGGCCCGGTTGCTGGACGCCGTCTCCCGCGGGTCTGGGGATAGCTTCGTGCTGCGCAACCACGGGATGAAGGCGATGCTGCCGCAGAGCTACCCCGAGCGCGCCTTCCCCTCCACCTACGTGCTGAAGGACCTGGCGGGCGCGCTGGAGCTGGCCGAGGATACCGGCGTGCGGGCGCGGGTGACGGAGACGGCGCGCGACTACTATGCCGAGCTCGTCCGCATGGGCGCGGGCAGCCAGTATTTCCCGATCCTGCTGGAGCTGGTGGCGGGGCGCCTAGGCGTTCCGCAGCCAGCCGCCACGGAGTCCGCCGGCGCATGAGCGACCTGCTGCAGGACCTCCTCCCCCTCGTCTGGACGGGGATCGTCACGGGCTGCCTCTACGCCATGGGCGCGCTGGGGCTGGTGATGATCTTTAAGGCGACGCGGGTGGTGAACTTCGCGCACGGCAACCTGGCCGCCCTGGCCGGCTTCGTCGTGTACGGGCTGACGCAGGCGGGGGGCGGCATCGGCTGGATCGCCGCCGTCCTCATCGCGCTCGCGATCGTGGTCCTGCTGGCACTCGTCGCCTATGGCCTCATCGCGCGGGTGTCGGAGGCCTCCGACCTGCGGGGAACCATTGCGACCCTCGGCATCAGCCTCGTCCTCCAAGGCGTGGTGCAGGTGGTGTTCGGCGCGGACATCGTCAATCTCGACCTGCCCGTGCCGAACTGGAGCGCGACTGTGGCCGGGCTCCGCGTCACCTCCTACGACATCACCGTGCTGGCCGTCTCCGGCATCGTGATCGCGGCCCTGTTCCTCGTGATCGAGCGGACGCGGGTCGGGATCGCCTTCCGCGCCGTCTCCACCAGCGCCTTCGCCAGCCGGGTCTGCGGGCTGAACATCCACGCCGTGCAGGGGCTTGCCTGGGGCGTGGCGGCGGGGCTCGGCGTCACGGCGGCGCTGCTCATCATCCCCAGCACCTTCCTGAGCTCGACGACGGTCGCGTCCTTCATGCTGCAATCCTTCGCCGCGGCGGTGCTCGGCGGCTTCTCCAGCCTGCCCGGCAGCATCGTCGGCGGGCTGATCGTGGGGGTCACGATGAATCTGTTCAGCTACTTCGTCACATCGGAGCTGAGCGCCACCTTCCTGCTCGTCCTCATGCTCGTGGCGCTGAACCTTTTCCCGGGCGGCATCCTGCCCCAGCGCGGCGGGGGATCCCGTGCCTGAGGCCGTGAGCGTGCTGGCCCCCAGGGCCACTGCCGAGACGCCGCCTCTGCCGCGCCGCCTGACGGTCTGGCTGCTGCTGGGCGTCCTCGCGCTCGTCCCCGCGGTGGCGGGCGGCTTCTGGACCTACAGCGTCGGGGTTTGCATGGCGAATGCGGTGGCCGTGCTCTCCGTCGGCTTCCTCCTCCGCTACGGCGGAGAGGTCTCGATCGGGCACAGCTTCTTCCTTGCCTTCGGCGCCTACTGCACGGCGATCGTGGAACGGGAGCTGGGCCTCTCCGTCGGCATTGGCCTGCCCGTGGCCGCCGCTGCCGGCGCGGTGCTCGGCATCGTCTTCGCCTGGCCGTCCCGGGCGCTGTCGGGCATCTATCTCGCCATCGCCACCATGGCGCTCGCGCTCTCGGTGCCGGAGCTGATCCTGCAGCTCGGCCCGATCGCCGGCGGGTATGAAGGGCTCTATGTCGCCCGCCCGCTCATCCCCGGCGTGTCGGTGGACCTGCAGCGCTACTACCTGCCCCTGGTCGTGCTTGCCCTGGTCGTGCTGCTGCTTGCCCGCTTCCGGCGCTCCCGGCAGGGGCTGGTGCTGCTGACGGCGCGGGACCATCCGCGGGCCGCCGAGGCCTTCGGCTTCTCCCGCGGCTATGCGCGCCTGGCCGCCTTCGCGATCAGTGCCTCCATCGCGTCCACCGCCGGGGCACTGCTCGCCTTCGCGGCCTCCACCGTCTCGCCGAACAGCTTCACCCTCTCCACCGCCATCTACCTGCTCGTCGGCACGGTGGTGAGCTTCGGGTCGCTCGGCCTCGCCGGCGCTCTGGCCGGCGGGGCCTTCATCACCCTCGTGCCCCAGCTCTTCGCGGCCTGGGGGGACTGGGTGCCGATTATCTACGGCGCGGCGCTGCTGGCCGTCGTCACCCTGGGCCACCGCCCGGCAGAGGTCCTGGCCGCGCTGCGCGCCCGGCTCGGCGGAGGGCGGCGGGATGCTTGATGCCGTAACGGCCACGGCGGCGGAGTTGACGGTCGAGGCCGTCTCCCTCTCCTTCGGCGGGCACCGGGTGCTGAAGGAGGTCAGCATGGACTTCCGGCCCGGGCAGGTCACCGGGCTGATCGGCCCGAACGGGGCGGGCAAGACGAGCCTGTTCAACTGCCTCACCGGCCTCTACCGCCCGCAACAGGGAAGGATCGCCCTCGGCGGGCAGTCGCTGGAGCGGATGCCGCCCGCCCGGCGCGCCCGCGCCGGCCTCTCGCGCAGCTTCCAGCACGTGGCGCTCTGCCCCGAACTGGACGTGCTGGAGAACGTGATGTTTGGCCGCGCGCGGCTCGGGCGCTCGGGCTGGGCGGATGCCTTCCTGCCCCTGCCCGGCGGGCGGGCGGAGAGGGCGGAGGCGCGCGCGGCGGCGATGGACGTGCTGCGGCGGCTGGACCTCGCCGCCTTCAGCGATGTCACCCCCGCCGGCCTGCCGCCCGGCACGCAGCGCCTGGTGGAGATCGCCCGCGCCATCGCCTCCCGCCCGCGCGTCCTGCTGCTGGACGAGCCCGCGGCGGGGCTGAACCCCGCGGAGACGCGGCAGCTGACGGCCGTGCTGCGCGGCCTGGTCTCGCCGGAGCTGATCATCGTGGTGGTGGAGCACGACATGGACCTGATCATGCAGCTCTGCGACCGCATCCACGTGCTGAACTTCGGCCAGCGGATCGCGAGCGGGACGCCGGCGGAGATCCGTGCCGATCCCGAGGTGATCCGCGTCTACCTGGGGGATTCCGATGACTGAGCTGCTCCGGGTCGAGGGGCTCGAGGTCCGCTACGGCGCCGCCACGGCGGTGCGCGGCATCGGGCTCGTGGTGACCCAGCGCGGCACGGTGGGCCTGCTGGGCGCCAATGGGGCGGGCAAGTCCACAGTGCTGAAGGCGATTGCGGGGCTGGTGCCGAAGTATGCCGGCCGCGTGCTGCTGGAGGGCGAGGACATCACGGTGCGGGACGCGCGGGCGCTGGTCCGCGCGGGCATCGTCTACGTGCCGGAGGGGCGGGAGATCGTGCCGAACCTCTCCGTGGACGAGAACCTCACCCTCGGCGGCTTCCACCTGGATGGCGCCACGCGGCGGCGGCGGCGCGACACCGTGCTCGGCATCTTCACGGAAATCGCTGGGCGGGCGGCAAGCCCGGCCTGGCGCCTGAGCGGCGGGGAGCAGCAGATGCTGGCCATCGGCCGCGCGCTGATGGCAGGACCCCGCCTGCTGCTGCTGGACGAGCCCTCGCTCGGCCTCGCGCCGCTGCTGGTGCGCCGGGTTTTCGAGAAGCTGGAGGCGGTGCGGGCCGAGACGGGCCTGGCGATGATCCTGGTGGAGCAGAACTTCCGCCTTACCGTCCGCGTGTCGGACGCGGTGCACTTCATGCGGGGCGGCCGGATGCTCGGCCGGCGGGAGGCGGCGGAGCTCCGGGAACCGGCCGCGATGGAGGAGGCCATCGCCGCCTATCTCGGGGCGGGCGAGGTGGTGGCGTGACGGCATTCGCGAAAGGGGGGCGGGATGGATCTGATAGGGCGCGAGGTGGCGCGCGGGCTGCGTTTCCCCGAGGGCCCGGTCTGGCTGCCCGATGGAAGCCTGCTGGTCGTCGAGATCGAGGGCGGAACCCTGACGCGGATCGCACCCTCCGGCCGCGCCGAGGTGGTGGCGCGCCTGGGCGGCGGCCCCAACGGGGCTGCGATCGGGCCGGACGGGGCCTGCTACGTCTGCAACAACGGCGGCTTCCGCTGGCTGGAGCAGGCCGACGGCTACCTCCGCCCTATCGGCATAGCGGAGGATTATGCGAGCGGCCGGATCGAGCGCGTGGACCTGGCGACCGGCAAGGCGGAGGTTCTCTACAGGGAATGCGACGGCAGGCCCCTGAGCGGCCCGAACGACATCGTCTTCGATGCCCATGGCGGCTTCTGGTTCACGGACCTGGGCAAGGTGCGGGCCCGCAGCATGGACCGTGGCGCCGTCTACTACGCGCGCTGTGACGGCAGCCTGATCCGGGAGGTGATCTTCCCCTCCATGACGCCGAACGGCGTCGGCCTCTCGCCCGATGGTGCCACGCTCTATGTCGCGGAGACGGAGACGAGCCGGCTCTGGGCCTATCCCGTCACGGCCCCCGGCGAGGTCGGGATGGAGCCATGGCCCTCCCCGAACGGTGGCCGGATCCTCTACGGGCCGCCCGGCTACCAGCGCTTCGACTCCCTGGCGGTGGAGGAGGACGGCAACATCTGCGTCGCGACGCTGGTCCGATCCGGCATCTCCGTCATTTCGCCGACGGGCGAGTTGGTGGAATTTCATTCTGCGCCGGAGTCGTACTGCACGAATATCTGCTTCGGCGGCGACGATATGCGGACAGCCTTCGTCACCCTGTCGGGGACTGGCCGCCTCATCGCGGTGGACTGGCCGAGGCGCGGATTTCGGCTGCACCAACCCGGGTGATCCCGGCCCTGGTGCCGGCGGCAGGGGGGGCTGCTGCTCGGGACCTGGGCTGACGGTCTGTTGCGCCCCCCGTCATTCTCTTGCGAGGCAGGTGCCGTTGCGGTTACTGGTCGGGACGATGCCCCTACGGCCCCGATCTTGCTCCAACAGCCCTGCGGAGAGCCGCGTGATCGACAAAGGCGCGCTGGCCGGCGATCTTCGAGTGGCGATGAAGGCAGCCCTCTCGGAGATGCTCCGGGGCCTGGACGACGCTGCGGTCGTTCGGCTTCGCGAGGAGCTCGCCAGCCAGCTCGACCGGGTCCTGACCCACGCGCCCATGCCCGAGCATGCCGTGCAGAGCATGTCCGGCCGCGCCGCGATCGCGGCGCTGTGCGCCGAGGTGCTGCGGGAGAGGACGGGATCGGCGGGCCGTCCCTGGAGCGTCGTCCAGGATAAGTCCTGAATGTCCGGCCCTTTTTCAGAGTACCGACTGCATGTCCGCCAGCCCCTATCCTGACCAAGACGCGACCCGCAGAGAGGCCGCCCTGGCCGAGTACGCCGTGATGGACACGCCGGCCGAGCCCGCCTTCGACAGGCTGGTCCAGGAGGCCGCCGGGTTCTGCCAGACCCCGATCGCCGTGATGAGCCTGCTCGACCGGAGACGGCAGTGGTTCAAGGCGCGGGTCGGGGTCGACCTGACGGAAACGCCCATCGAGCACGCCGTCTGCGCCCTGGCATCCGGCGACGAGAAGCTGCTGGTGATCTCTGACCTGACGAAGGACCCGCGCACGGCGGGGAACCCCCTCGTCACGGGCGAGCCGCGTGTCCGCTTCTACGCCGGGGCACCGATCCGGCTGGCCGATGGCCTGCGGGTTGGATCGCTCTGCGTCGTGGACACCGTTCCCCGCCCGCAGGGGCTGAGTTCCTCGCAGGGGGACCGGATGCTGCAACTCGCCGGCCGTGCCGAGGTGCTGCTCGACGAGCGGAAGGGGCGGCAGGCGCCCGCCAGCCCCGCGGCGCCGGCCCGCCACGCGCCGGGGCACTTTGACGAGAAAGGCCTTCTGGATCTCCACGCCCATGCGCGGGCACAAGGCCTCAGCGCCGCCGAGGCCTTCTTCCGCCTGACGATCGAGGCGTTGGCCAAGCGCAAGGAGTAGGCCCGCTCCACCTCCCAGTCTCGCAAGGACCCGGTGGCGCACCCCGGCCGAACCGGGGCGGGAGTCCGCCCTTTACCCCGCCCGGGATGTGGCCCGCCCGCCGCACCTGCCCGGAGATGCGGTCCCCCTGCCTGGACGCCGTGCCCCCGGCTCGCATAGTTTCGCCCTCATGCGCCGGTGGCCCGGAAGGGCTGAAACGGGAATGCGTGACGCGGCCGATCCTGCCGCCGATCCGCAGCTGCCCCCGCAACTGTAGGCGACGACGACGGTCCCTCACGCCATTGCGCCGGAAACGGCGCGAGAAGGCGGGGTCGTCAGGCCGGCATTCGCCGGCCACGTCGCGAGCCAGGAGACCGGCCGGCGCAGATGTTGTCTCGCGCGTGCCGGGCGGGGAGCACCGGCGCAAACGGACCCATGGCGTGCCAATGAACCGGCGCGCCTCCGTCATGCGAGCACGACGCAAGCCCGTTCCGGCCAGTCATCGGCCGGGGCGAACCGCGGACCGTGCAACGGAGGCCCACCGGATGAAGCGCCGGATCCTTGCCTTGATCGTACTTGCCCCGATGGGACCAGCCATCGCGCAGGACCTCACAACAACCAACCCAGCCACCGTGCCCGAGGTGGTGGTGACCGCGACGCGCGTCCCGACGCCGCAGGACCGCATCCCCGCTTCCGTCACGGTGATCGACCGCCGGACGATCCAGGAGAACGGATACACCACCCTGGCCGAGGCCCTGGCGATCGTGCCGGGCTTCCGGCTTGTGCAGTCCGGCGGCCTCGGCCAGCAGGCCTCCGGCTTCGCGCGCGGGACCAATGCGCGCCAGGTGCTGGTGCTGCTGAACGGCGTGCCGATCAACGACCCTTCGGACCCCAACGGCGCCTTCAACTTCGGCAACGAGCTGCTGGGCGACATCGAGCGCATCGAGGTGGTGCGCGGCCCCGTCTCCGCGGTCTATGGATCGGCCGCGATCGGCGGCGTGGTGAACCTCATCACCCGCTCCGCCCCGGCCGACCGCGCCGCGGTGCCTTATTTCGAGGCTGCCGGCGGGAGCAACTCGACCGTGCGCGGCTTCGCCGGCATGGGCGGGACCGTCGGCGCCTTCGACTACCAGGTCACCGGCCAGAGCCTGTCCACCCGCGGGTCGAACGCGGTGGCGCCCCGCTTCACCTCGAATCTCGGGGAGCGGGACGGGCTGCGCTCCGCGATCGGGACCGTGCGGCTCGGCCTGAACATCGGCGAGACAGTGCCGGGCGAGGTGCTGGGCCGCACCCGGATCGAGGGCCTGGTGCGGGGGCGCGAGAACACCCTCGGCCTCGACAACGTACCGAACGACGACCCCAACTACACTGCCCAGGACCGGTCCTGGTTTGGCTACCTGCGCAGCACGACGGACCTGTTCGGCGGCGCCTGGAGCACCCGCCTGACGCTCAACGGCAGCCAGAACCGGCGGCGCTACACCAACCTGCCGGACGTGGCGAACCCCACAGCCACGGCGGACGACCTCTATCGTGCCGACCGGCGGGCCCTGTTCTGGGACAACACCGTGCGCCTCCCCAGCGCCGGCCCCCTGACGGACATGGCGGTCCTGTTCGGTGGCCAGTGGGAGAAGGAGACCGCCGACAGTGCCAACGGTTCGGCCTTCTTCCGCACGACCGTGGATGCCTCGCAGAGGGCCGCCGCAGGCTACGCCTCCGTCCAGGGCAGGCTGTACGAGCGCCTGGATTTGACCGCGGGGCTGCGGCACGACGCGCCTGAGAACTATGACGGCTTCACGAGCTGGCGGGTCGGCGGCGTGCTCGCCCTGCCCGAGATCTCCTCCCGCCTGCGGAGCGCGGCCGGCACCGCCTTCAAGGCCCCCTCGCTCTTCCAGCGCTTCGGTACTATCACCGGCTTCTTCCAGGGCAACCCGGACCTGAAGCCGGAGGAGAGCTTCTCCTGGGAGGCCGGGATCGAGACGGACGTGACGTCCTGGGCGACGGTCTCGGCGCTGTACTTCGACAACCGGCTGAGAAACCTGATCAACTACGACGCGAGCTTCACCACGCTGCTCAATGTCGAGCGCGCGCGGATCCGCGGCGGGGAGTTCGCCCTGACGGTGCGGCCGGCCGACTGGCTCTCCTTCACCGGCACCTGGACCGTGCAGGAGGCGCGCGACACCACCAACGACCAGCCGCTGGCCCGGCGGGCCCGCAACCTCGCCAGCCTGACGGCGCGCCTCTCTGCGCCCGTGCCGTGGGAGGCGCCGCAGGCCGCGCGCATCACCGTGGTTCCGGAACTGGTCTATACCGGGCCCTCGCCCGAAGGCGCCTTCGCCCGCTACAACGACGACGGCAGCTCCATCGGCACGCCTGGCAAGAACCGCGGCGGCACAGTGTTCAACCTGACCGCGACGGTGCCGGTGGTCGAGAAGGTCGCCGGCTTCGTGGAAATCCGGAACCTCGGCAATTCCCGCTATGAGCCGGCGAACGGCTTCGTTATCCCCGGCCGGAGCGCGCTTGCGGGGATCCGCGGGACGTTCTGACGGGGGGGCGCCACCTGGCGCCCTGATCCCGCCATCTCTCCTTTGCTGTTGATCTGTCCTGGGGAGAGCAGGAAGGAATTCTTCCTCTCCCCGGGCCGCTCACCATCATCTTTTTCTCCGCTTTGGGCTTACCCGGCTGACGGTGCGCCTCGGCTCATAGAGCCGGGGCGACTTTAGGGGCCGGCTGGACTCCATCGCGGGAGGGTGTCCCCTGGTCCCAGACAGGGCAGGACGGCGCAGCACCTCCGAACTGCCGGGCACATGGCACTGGACATAAGGATATCTTTAAGAGAGTATGCGAGGTGAAAAGGCCCGGTGGTCGGCATCCGTTCGCTCCCCGACCGGCCCCGCCTTCTCTGCCGGAGGATTTCGTGCCCCGCCTTGCGGCCGCCTAGGACCAACCCTTCCGCGGTTCTCTTCGGACGGCGCCGGCCGCCCGGGTTGCCGGCCTCCGTCCACCACCGTCGCCCAGGATCATCGAGTCATGTCCCGCCCGCATCTCCTCGACGCTCTTCGTGACCGCGTGCTGCTCTGCGACGGCGGGATGGGCAGCCGCGTGCAGGTTATGGATCTCGAGATCGAGCGGGACTACTGGGGCCGGGAGAACTGCACCGATGTTCTCGTCCTCTCCCGCCCCGACATCGTGCGGGAGATCCACCGGGGCTACTACGAGGCTGGCGCCGACATGGTGCTGACCAACACCTTCGGCGGCTCCCCTATCACGCTCGGGGAGTTCGACCTGGAGGACCGGGCCTTCGAGCTGAACAAAGTGGCGGTGGAGCTGGCGCGCGAGGCGGCGGAAGGCTTCGCCGATGGCCGCCACCGCTGGGTGATCGGCGATATCGGGCCGGGCACCAAGCTGCCCTCGCTCGGCAACGTCACCTACGACGCGCTGGAGGCGGCGCTCCTCACCCAGTGCCGCGGCCTGATCGCGGGCGGGGCGGACGCGCTGCTGACCGAGACGAACCAGGACACGCTGTTCATCAAGGCCGCGGTGAACGCCGCGAAGATCGCGCGCGCGGAGATGAAGTCGGACATCCCGATCTTCGTGCAGGTGACGGTGGAAACGACGGGCACGCTTCTGGTCGGCCCGGATATCGGCGCCGCCGCGGCGGTCGTGCACTCGCTCGATGCGGACCTGATGGGGCTGAACTGCGCGACCGGGCCGCAGGAGATGGCGGAACACGTCCGCTGGCTGTCGCAGAACTGGCCGGGCCTGCTCTCCTGCCAGCCCAATGCCGGCCTGCCGGAGCTGGTGGACGGCAAGACCCATTACCCGCTCGGCCCGTCCGAGCTGGCGAGCTGGATGGAGCGCTTCGTCACCGAGGACGGGCTGAACCTCATCGGCGGCTGCTGCGGCACCTCCACACCGCATATCGCGGCGCTGGACGCGATGCTGCGCAAGCTGGGCGGCAGCGCGCACCGGCCGGCGCCGGCACGGCGCAAGCCGGTCTGGGTGCCCTCCGTCGCCTCTCTCTACGCCCCGGTCGCGCTGCGGCAGGAGAACAGCTACTTCTCCATCGGCGAGCGCTGCAACGCGAACGGCTCCAAGGCCTGGCGGGAGCGGCAGGCGGCGCATGACTGGGACGGCTGCGTCACCATGGGCCGGGATCAGATCGGCGAAGGCTCCAACTCTCTCGATATCTGCACCGCCTTCGTTGGCCGCAACGAGATGCAGGAGATGAACGAGGTGATCCGGCGCTTCACGAGCAGCGTGAACGCGCCGCTGGTGATCGATTCGACCGAGACGCCGGTGATCGAGGCGGCGCTGAAGCTGCATGGCGGCAAGCCGATCATCAACTCCATCAACTTCGAGGACGGCGAGGGCCATGCGACCGACCGCATGATCCTCGCGAAGAAGTTCGGCGCCGCCGTGATCGCCCTGACCATCGACGAGGTGGGCATGGCGAAGACGGCGGAGGACAAGCTGCGTATCGCCACCCGCCTGGTGGAGTTCGCCTGCGACAAGCACGGGCTGCCGCAGTCCGACCTGATGATCGACCCCCTGACCTTCACCATCGCCACGGGGAACGAGGACGACCGCAAGCTCGGGCTCTGGACGCTGGACGGCATCCGCATGATCCGGGAGCGCTTCCCCGATATCCAGATCATGCTCGGCCTGTCCAACATCTCCTTCGGCTTGAACCCGGCCGCCCGGCACGTGCTGAACTCGGTCTTCCTCGACCACGCCGTCAAGGCGGGCATGACGGGGGCGATCGTCCACGTCTCCAAGATCAAGCCCCTGCACCAGATCCCGCCCGAGGAGGCGAAGGTCGCCGAAGACCTGATCTTCGATCGCCGCAGCGAGGGCTACGACCCCCTGCAGAAGCTGCTGGAGATCTTTGCCGGCCGGAAGGCCGCGGACACGGGCGCGAAGAAGAAGGCCGAGACGGTCGAGGGACGCCTCAAGGACCGCATCGTCGAGGGGGACCGCAAAGGGCTGGACGACGAGCTGGCCGACGCGCTGGCCAAGGGCCTCGCCCCGCTCGACATCGTCAACAACATCCTGCTCGACGGGATGAAGGTGGTGGGGGAGCTGTTCGGCGCCGGCAAGATGCAGCTTCCCTTCGTGCTGCAGAGCGCCGAGACGATGAAGGCCGCGGTCGCCTACCTGGAGCCGCACATGGAGCGGGCCGAGGGGCAGGAGAAGGGGACGATCGTGCTCGCCACCGTGAAGGGCGATGTGCACGACATCGGCAAGAACCTCGTGGACATCATCCTCACCAACAACGGCTACCGGGTGGTCAACCTCGGGATCAAGGTGCCGCTGGCGGACATGGTGGCGGCGGCGAAGGAGCATCGCGCGCACGCCATCGGAATGTCCGGCCTGCTGGTGAAGTCCACCGTCGTGATGCGCGAGAACCTGGAGGAGATGACGCGCATCGGCCTCGACATCCCCGTGATGCTCGGCGGCGCGGCGCTGACGCGGAACTACGTCGAGGACGACTGCGTGAAGGCCTATGCCTCCGGCCGCGTCGCCTATGCGCGCGATGCCTTCGACGGGCTTCACCTAATGGACAAGGTCGTCGGCAACGGCTTCGACGACTACCTGGCCGCGCTGCAGACCAAGCGGGTGGACAAGTCGCGCAAGGAGCGGCGCACCCTTGGCACCGCGGACCCTCGCGGCTTCGCGCCGGTCGACGTGGACTATGCCCAGGCGCGCCGGCGCCGGCTTGCGGCCGATACGCAGACCCCGACCCCGCCGTTCTGGGGTGCGCGCGTGATCGAGGCCGCGCCGAAGGCCGTGGTGCCCTTCATCAACGAGCGGAGCCTGTACCAGTTCCAGTGGGGCTTCCGGAAACAGGGCCGCTCGCTGGACGACTTCCTGGGCTGGGCGAAGCAGGAGCTCCGGCCCGTGCTGCAGCGGATGCTGCGGATCACGGCGGAGCAGGAAATCCTGCGGCCGCAGGCGATCTACGGCTACTGGAAATGCGCCGGGCAGGGAAACGACCTCATCCTGTTCGAGCAGGACGGGGTCACCGAGGCGGTGCGCTTCAACCTGCCGCGCCAGCCGAAGGAGGACGGGGACTGCATCGCGGACCTCGTCACCGACGTGGAGGACGGCCGCGACGTGATCGGCCTGCAGGTGGTCACGGTCGGCCAGAAGGCCTCCGACATCGCGCGGGAGTGGTTCGAGGACAACCGCTATCAGGACTACCTCTACCTCCACGGCCTGAGTGTCGAAATGGCGGAGGCGATGGCGGAGTACGTGCACAAGCGCATCCGCGCCGAGCTCGGCTTTGCCGGGGAGGACGACCGCGACATGGACCGCATGCTGCAGCAGGGCTATCGCGGCGGCCGCTACTCCTTCGGCTATCCCGCCTGCCCGCGGCTGGAGGACCAGGTGCCGCTCCTGCGACTTCTCGGCGCGGATCGGATCGGCGTCTCCATCAGCGACGAGTGGCAGCTGCACCCCGAGCAGTCCACGAGCGCGATCGTCCTGCACCACCCGCGGGCGAAGTACTTCATGGTCTAGGGGCCGGGTCATGGTGAAGCTGGACGTGATCACGACGCGTGGCGGCGATGCCGGGCAGACATCGCTCGGCGATGGCACGCGCCTGAGCAAGGACGCGCCGCGCGTAGAGGCGATGGGCACGGTGGACGAGGCCAATGCCGCGATCGGCCTCCTCCGGCTGCACTGCGACGAGGAGGCGGACGCCATGCTCGGCCGCATCCAGAACGAGATGTTCGACATCGGCGCCGATCTTGCGGTTCCCGGCACCGCGGGGGAGCGGCTGCGGGTCTCGGACGCGCAATCCGCGCGGCTGGAGGGCGAGATCACCGGCATGAACGCCGCCCTGCCGCCGCTGCGGTCCTTCGTGCTGCCCGCGGGCAGCGCCGGCGCGGTTCATGCCCACCTGGCGCGGACGGCCGTGCGGCGGGCGGAGCGCGCGGCCGTCTCTCTCTCAGCATCGGAGGAGGTGAACCCCGCCGTGATCCGTTACCTCAACAGGCTGTCGGACCATCTTTTCGTGCTGTCCCGCTGCCTCAACCTCGCCGCCGGCCGAGAGGTGCTCTGGGAACCGGGGGCCACGCGGTAGGCATCCTCCGCGGCCGGGTAGGGGGGGCACGCCGCCGTGCCGCAAGGTGACGGAAAGGTGGCACAGGGCGTCAAACGGACGCCGGGATCCTGGCGCTCCATCATCGTACCGGGGCCGGATGCTCCTGGTGCGAGGCATGAGATGAAGAACGCAGTTTACGGGGCGCTGATGATCATGGTGGGGGCCCTGGCGGCACCTGCCGCACAGGCCCAGGGCTATGGGTATGGCTATGCCCCGCCGCCCCCTCCGCCCTCCGCCTGGGAGCGGGAAGCCTGGCAGGAGCACATGGCCCGCCGCGAGTACCGCCGGGAGTTCTGGCGCCAGCAGCGCGAGCTGAGCGAGCGCCGGGCCTATGAGGCCGGCCAGCGCGACGCTTACCGCCACGGGCAGCCGGCCTGGGCCTACCGCTGAACGGCTGAGAAAGGTCTATCGGCTGGTTCGCAGGGCGGGCCCTGTGTCGCAAGGTCCGCCCGACGATCGCCGGGAAAAGCGGCAATTGGGCGAGGCCCGGCGATCCCAGCGCCGGTGAGCGGGTGGTTCAGGGGTCTCGGAGGCGGTCGCCGTCGATCCTCGCCTTTGCCGGAGCGACCGGGCGAAAGGTCCGGGTCTCAGCGATCCCCCGACTTGCGGGAACTCTGGGTCGCGCTGCTCACGCCGCCCTGCTTGCCGCCGCTGCCAGCCGCGCCCGCCCGGGCGTCCTTGGGATTGGCCTTGCCGCCCGTGGCGTTCTTGCCGCCCTGCGGGGCGCGCCCGGCGGGCGGGAGGGGAGGGAGGTTGGCCATGGGAGTCTCCTCGGGATCATGAAGCTGCGACAGGGATCGGCGTAGCGGGGCGAATGGCACGGCATCGTCAGGCCGGGGATCGCTATGCCTGTGGCCCGGGGCTTAGCGCGTGATCGGGCCAGGAGTTCGACCGCCCATGAGGAGGAACGCCAACTCTCGGCGGAACCTACCGGAGAAGAGAACGCGATGACAAGGCGCCGGGCGATCGGGGTTCCCATCGCCCAGGCGCCCCTGGCCCTGCCGTCCGATCAGGCCAGGGTCGTGAGATCCTGGAACCAGTGCTGTGCCTGGGTGTAGCCGCGCACACCCTTCCCCAGAACATGCGGGTTGGTGTCGTGCACCACGAAGACCAGCAGCGCCTGGTCCACCACGCGCTCATGCACGCGGGCCATGAGGCGATCCTGCTCCGCAGGATCGAAGGACTGGACGGCCTGCCCGATCAGCCTGTCCGTCTCCTCGTCCTTGTAGTGGGACCAGTTCACCCCGACCGGCGCCACCTGCCGGGATTCGAAGAAGCGCACCAGGGCGTAGAGCGGGTCGGAGGTGACGTAGGCGACGTTGTTCGCGGTGATGCCGCGCATGGACTCATGCGCCGCGCCGTTGCGCCAGGCCGTGTAGAGCACCTCCAGCTCCACCGGCTGGAAATCGACCTCGATGCCGACCTCTTTCCAGGCCTGCTGGATGTACTCGTTCATCGGCATGGACAGCATCTGGCCGGACCCGCCTGTCGCGATGAGGAACTTCGTCCTCAGCGGGTTGCGCGGGGAGAAGCCGGCGGCCTGGACCAGCTTGCGCGCCTCGTTCGGGTCATGGCGCACCTTGAAGGTGGGATTGCCGAACCAGGGGGATGCCGGATCGACCACGCCCGTGGCCGGCTTGGCGAGGCCGCCGAGCAGCTGGACGATCTCGTCCCGGTTGATTGCGAGGTTGGCGGCCTGTCGCAGCCGCAGGTCGCGCCAGGGCGATCCCTCCAGCAGTGAGAGGTGGTAGTTCCAGACATGGGGGGTGACGTTCTCCACCACCCGGTTCCCGGCGGCCTTGAGCTGGTCCACCATGTCCAGCGCCGGCGTCTCGATCAGGTCCACCTGGCCCGAGAGGAGCGCGTTGCTGCGCGTGACCGCATCCGGCGCGCAGACCAGCACCAGCCGGTCCACCTTCGGTATCCGCTTCGGGTCCCAGTAGGACGCGTTCTTCACCAATTCCGCCCGCTCCCGCGGGACGAGCCGGGCGAGGCGGAAGGGGCCGGTGCCCGAGGGTTCCGCGGCGAAGCGGTCCCAGGAGCGGCCGAGCTTCTCGTACTGCGCCGGGGAGGAGACGAGGAACCAGAGGAGCTGGTAGGGGAAAAGGCTGTCCACCGCCTTGGTGGTCAGCTCCACCGTCATCGCGTCCAGCTTCTTCCAGGCGGCGAGCGAGGGCAGGCGCGGGCGGACCTGGGCGGCCTGCCGGTTGTCGAAATGCGGCGCCTGCGGGTTCATCACCTTCTCGAAGTTCCAGATCACTGCGTCGGCGTCGAAGGCCGAGCCGTCGTGGAACTTCACTCCGTCCCGCAGCTTCAGGGTCCAGCGGCGGCGGTCGGCGGGATCGGCCTCCCAGGACGTGGCGAGGCCCGGGACGAGCTTGCCCGGCCGGTCCGCCACGTCCATCTCCCAGGCGACCAGCGGGTCGTAGAGGGTGTAGCCCGTGAACTGGTAGGCGCCCGCGCCCCGGTCCGGCTGGCCGGCGGTCAGCGGGATGTCGGCCATGGAGATGCCGTAGCGCAGCACGCGCTCCGCCTGGGCGGCGGCCGGCGGCGCCATCAGGCCGGAAGGGAGCGTGGCAAGGCCGGTGGCGCCCAGCAGGGCGCGGCGCGACATGGTCATGGGTGGCTCCGGTGAGAGGTCCGGAGCCACCAAGCAACGCGCGTGCCGAAGGCTACCCCCGCACGTCCATCGCGGTGCGCAGCCCGTCGCTGACCATGTTGAAGCACATGCTCGTCAGGAAGATGCAGAGTCCCGGCAGCATGGCGATCAGCGGCTGGGTATAGATGGCCGTGCGCAGCGTGTTCAGCATCAGCCCCCATTCCGGCTCCGGCGGCTTCGTGCCGAGGCCGAGGAAGGAGAGGCCGGAGGCCAGGATCATGGCGACGCTGATAAGGCTGGTGGAATAGACGAAGACCGGCCCGAGCACGTTCGGCAGCACGTGCACCCGCACGATCGTCATCGGCCCGGCGCCGCTGGCGCGCGCGGATTCCACGTAGTCCAGGTTGCGGACCGCGGTGGTGGTGCTCTCCGCCACGCGGATGATCTGCGGGATAAAGACGAGGGTGAGCGAGAGCATCGCGTTGGAGACCCCCGGCCCCAGCGCGCCGGAGATGGCGACGGCCAGCAGCACGGAGGGAAAGGCGTAGAACACGTCCGTGGTCCGCATGATCAGCATGTTGACCCAGCCGCCGGCGAAACCCGCGACCACGCCCAGCGTGCCGCCGATGGCGAAGGCGATCAGCACCGGCGTGATGCCGAGGAACCAGGAGAGGCGGCCGCCGTAGAGAAGCCGCGTCAGCATGTCCCGTCCCAGCTCGTCCGTGCCCAGCGGGTAGCGGCCGTCCTGGAACCAGATCGGGCGCAGGCGGCGGATCATGCTGGTCTGGTAGGGATCGTGCGGCGCGATCAGGGGCGCAAGGAGGATGGCCAGGGCCATCAGCAGCAGCAAGGCCCCGAAGAACAAGGTCACCGGATCGCGCGAGAGGCGGCGGGCCACGCCGGCCCAGTAGCCGCGGCTGGGCGCGGGCTGCGGCACGGCGATGGCGGCGGGTGCGATGGCGGTGCTCATGCGCGGCGGATCCGGGGGTCGAGCGCGGTCTGGACCAGGTCAACCGCGAGGTTCAGCACCACGAAGAAGATGGCGAGCACGAGGATGGTGCCCTGGAGCACGGGCAGGTCCCGCTGGAAGATGGCACTGTTCAGCAGGAACCCCGTGCCCGGCCAGGAGAACACCGTCTCCACCAGGATCGAGCCGCCCATGAGGTAGCCGAGCTGGAGGCCCATGACGGCAAGGACGGAGGGCGCGGCGTTCTTCAGCACGTGCAGCGCGATCCCGCCCCGCCGCAGCCCCTTGCCGCGCAGGGTGGTGACGAAATCCTGGGCCAAAAGCTCCATCACCACGCCGCGCACGGTCCGGGTGACGATGCCCATGGGAATGACGGAGAGGGTGACCGCGGGCAGGACGAGAAACTGCACATGCGCCCAGTTCCATTCCCAGTCGCCGGAGCCGCCTGGGCCCGCGCCCATGGCTGGAAGCCAGTTCAGCGTCACGCTGAAGAACACCACCAGCACCATGCCCAGCCAGTAGTGCGGGATGGAGACGCCGGCGGCCGCGAGGCCCACCGCGAGCTTGTCCAGCACGGTCCCCCGGAACACTGCCGCGACCGTGCCGAGGATGGAGCCCATGACGAAGCCGATGAAGGCGGCTACCAGCGCCAGCATCAGCGTGTTGCCCACGGCCGAGCGCAGGTCCGCCGTGACCGGCCGGCCGGTGGCGAGCGACCGGCCGAGGTCGCCCTGCACCACGCGCCCGAGCCAGAGGACGAACTGCACGGGCAACGGCTTGTCCAGCCCGTAGTCGCGGCGCACCTGCTCCACCACCTCCGCCGGGGCATCGGCGGGCACGATGGCGTTGATCGGGTCGCCCGGCGCGATCTGGACGAGCATGAAGCAGACCAGCCCCACGGCCAGCGCGATGGGGATGGCGTAGAGGATGCGCCGGATCAGATAGAAGAACATGGGTTCAGGCCGCCTGGGACATGGCATCCGGCACCAGCACGCAGCGCGCGGCGTGGCCGGGGACGGGGCTGCGGAAATCCGGCACCTCTGGCAGGCACTCCTCCCGCACATGGGCGCAGCGGGGCGCGAAGGCGCATCCCTGGGGCACGCGCTCCAGGTTGGGCGGGGCGCCGGGGATGGTGGTCAGCCGCTCGCCGCGCATCCCGGCATGGACCGTGGCGCCGAGCAGGCCCTGGGCATAGGGGTGCAGCGGGCCCTGCATCAGGCCGCGCACCGGCCCCTGCTCGATGAACTTGCCGGCGTACATCACGGCCACGCGGTCCGCGACCTCCCCGGCAACGCCGAGGTCGTGGGTCACGAAGATCACGCCCATGCCCATCTCCTGCTGCAGGCGGCGCAGCAGGAGCAGGATCTGGATCTGCACCGTGGCGTCCAGTGCCGTGGTCGGCTCGTCCGCCAGCAGCAGCTTCGGGCGGCAGGAGAGGGCGATGGCGATCATGGCGCGCTGGCGCAGCCCGCCGGAGAGCTCGTGCGGATAGGCGGCGAGGCGGCGCTTCGCGCTGGGGATCTGCACGAGCTCCAGCAACTCCAGCGCGCGGGCATCGGCGGCGGCGCGGCTGGTCCCCTCATGCCGCATCACCGTCTCGGCGATCTGGCGGCCGATGGTGAAGACCGGGTCCAGCGCCGTCATCGGCTCCTGGAAGATCATGGAGACGGTGCTGCCGCGGATATCCGCCATCTTCCGCTCGGACGCGGCGATGATGTCGTGCCCGCCCACGCGCACCGTGCCGGAGAGCTTCGTGCGGCGCGGCGGGTTCAGCGCCATCAGGGCGCGCAGGGTGACGGACTTGCCCGATCCGCTCTCGCCGAGGATGCAGAGGGATTCCCGCTCGGCGAGGTCGAAGGACACGCCGTTGACGGCGTGCACGGTGGCGTCACGAGAGACGAAGCGCACATACAGGTCGCGGACCTGGACGAGAGGCTCGTTCATGCCGCCACCTTCGGAGCGTGGCTGTGCCCGCTGCCCGGCACCACCATGAGGCAGGCCGCCTGCTGGCCCGCCGGGGCGGCGTGCAGGGGCGGCACGGTGGCGGAGCAGAGCGGCTCCGCGAAGCCGCAGCGCGTATGGAAGCGGCAGCCGGCGGGCGGGTTGATGGGGTTGGGCGGATCGCCCGTCAGCGGCGGCTCCGTGCGGCGCAGGTCCGGGTCCATGGAGGGGCGGCTGGCCAGCAGGGCGGCAGTGTAGGGATGGGCGGCGGCGGCGTAGATGGCCTCCACCGGTCCGACCTCCGCCACCTTGCCCAGGTACATCACCAACACGCGGTCCGACATGTACTGCACCACGTTCAGGTCGTGGCTGATGAAGATGAAGGTCAGGCCGAACTCCGCCTTCAGGTCCTGGAGGAGATTCAGCACCTGCGCCTCCACCGACTTGTCCAGCGCCGAGACAGGCTCGTCCAGGATCACCAGCCGCGGTCGCAGGGCCAGGGCGCGGGCGATGTTGATGCGCTGGCGCTGGCCGCCGGAGAGTTCGTGCGGGTAGCGCCGCGCGAAGCCGTCGGGGTTCAGCCCCACCGCCGCCAGCAGGTCCCGCGCGCGGGCCCGGGCATCCTTGCGCGCCAGCCCGTGCACCTCCGGGGAGAAGGCAATGGATTCCTCGATCGTCAGCCGCGGGTTGAGCGAGGCGTAGCTGTCCTGGAACACCATCTGCACCTGGCGGCGATACTCCTTCAGCGGCAGCTCGCGCCCGCCGACCACCCGCCCGTCGAAGACCACCTCCCCCGCCGTCGGCGCCATCAGCGCCATGACGAGGCGGGAGGTGGTGGACTTGCCGCAGCCGGATTCCCCGACGATGCCGAGCGTCTCCCCCTTGCGGACCTCGAAATCCAGCCCGTCCACCGCCTGCACCACCCCGGCCCCGCGCCCGAAGAAGCCGGACTTCAGCGGGAAGTGCTTCGTGAGCCCGCGCACCGTGAGCAGGGGCTGCGCGGGGCCGCCGATATCCGGCAGGGGTTCCAGGGAGGCGGCCACGTTCATCGTGCCGCGCCTGAGGGAGTGCCGCCCATGGCCAGCATGGCCGGCATGGCCGGCCCGCCATCCGGCTGGGAAGCTCGGCCTGTGATCACTTCCGGTCCTCCTCCTGGCCTCACCCATCGTCCGGGCGGCCTGTGGGGGTTGGGGCAGCAAGCCCCGTGCCATGACCGTTCCGTAATCATTGGCATCGAATTTGCCTTTCCCCGGCGAAGCAGCACTCACGAAGGGGATGCGGAATGAGGAAGTCGACGCGACGGGCCCTGCTGATGGCCGGCGCCCTGCTTGCCGGCCTGGTGGGCCCCGCCGCCACGAAGGGGGCGATGGCGCAGGAGAAGGTGTTGCGGATCGGCATGACCGCCGCCGACATCCCCCGCACCTCCGGCCAGCCGGACCAGGGCTTCGAGGGCAACCGCTTCACCGGCATCCCGATGTACGACGCGCTGGTGAACTGGGACCTGTCCGCCGCCGACAAGCCCTCCGTCATCATCCCCGGCCTCGCCACGGAATGGCGCGTGGACGAGGCGGACAGGACGAAGTGGCGCTTCATCCTGCGCCAGGGTGTGCGGTTCCACGACGGCAGTCCCTTCAACGCCGCCGCCGTGGTGTGGAACGTGCAGAAGGTGCTGGACCAGTCCGCGCCCCACTACGATCCGGCGCAGGTGGGGCTGACCGCCAGCCGCATGCCGACCCTGCGCTCCGCCCGTGCCATCTCCGAGTACGAGGTGGAGCTGACGACGAGCGAGCCGGACAGCTTCCTGCCGATCAATCTCACCAACCTCTTCATGGCCTCCCCGGCACACTGGGCGGCGAAGCTGGCGGCGGTGCCGGCGGGCGTGACGGATGCCAGGGCGCGCTCCAACCAGGCCTGGGCCGCCTTCGCCGCCGAGCCCTCTGGCACCGGCCCCTTCCGCGGCGTGCGGCTGGTCCCGCGCGAGCGCTTCGAGATGGTGGCGAACCGGGACTATTGGGATCCGGCGCGCCGCCCGAAGGTGGACCGCGTGGTGCTGCTGCCGATCCCGGAGGCCAATACCCGCACCGCCGCCCTTCTCGGGAACCAGGTGGACTGGATCGAGGCGCCGGCGCCGGACGCCCTGCCGCAGATCACCGGCCGCGGCTTCCGCATCTACCAGAACGCCCAGCCGCATGTCTGGCCCTGGCAGTTCTCCTTCGTCGAGGGCTCGCCCTGGACCGACCGGCGGGTGCGGCAGGCCGCGAACCTCTGCGTGAACCGGGAGGAGCTGAAGACCCTCCTTGCCGGGCAGATGGAGATTCCCAAGGGCACCTACCCGCCGGGGCATCCCTGGTGGGGCAACCCCTCCTTCGACATCCGCTACGACCTCGCCGAGGCGCAGCGGCTTATGCGGGAGGCAGGCTACGGCCCGAACCGGCGCGCCGCCGTGAAGGTGCTGACCTCCGCCTCCGGCTCCGGCCAGATGCAGCCCCTGCCGATGAACGAGTTCCTGCAGGAGGCGCTGAAGGCCTGCCACTTCGACGTCCAGCTGGAGGTCGGCGAGTGGAACGCCATCTTCAACGGCTGGCGCGAGGGGGCGCGCGCGCCCTCCGCCCGCGGGGCGAATGCCACCAATATCAGCTTCGCCGCCATGGACCCCTATTTCGGCATGGTCCGCTTCGTGGCGACGAGCGCGCTGCCCCCGGCTTCCAACAACTGGGGCTACTTCACCAGCCCGGAGTTCGACGGCCTGGTGCAGACCGCGCGCACGAGCTTCGACGCGGCCCAGCGGGACGCGGCGCTGGCCCAGCTGCACAAGCGGATCGTGGAGGAAGCGCCCTTCCTCTGGGTGGCGCATGATGTCGGCCCCCGCGCCATCTCTCCCCGCGTCACGGGTGTCGTGCAGCCGCGCAGCTGGTTCATCGACATCGCGACCATGGCGCTGAACTAGCCGGCCCTCGCGGGCATGCGGGCCGTCCTCCGGGGCGGCCCGCCCCAGGCTCCTTCGTCCGCAAGGCGGGAGGTTGGGCCGGCTCACCGGTCCCGCACTGGTGGCGGCCCGGGAGAGGGGGCATATCCCGGCCTGTCCGGTGACGCCCGGCAGGCGCCGCGTCGGGGCCGGACGGAACGGGAGATCCAGGATGAAGCTCTATTACTCGCCCGGCGCGTGCAGCCTCGCCGACCATATCGCCCTGCACCAGGCCGGGCTCTCCTTCGAGCACGAGAAGGTGGACCTGAAGGCGAAGCGCACGGCGGAAGGCAGCGACTTCACCGCCATCAACCCCAAGGGCTACGTCCCCACCCTGACCCTCGATTCCGGCGAGACCCTCACGGAGAACGTCGCGATCCTCGACTGGATCGCCCATCAGGACGGCGCGCTGAAGCCCTCCGGTCCGATGGGACACACCCGCCTGCTCGAGGCGCTCGCCTTCATCTCGACCGAGATCCACAAGAGCTTCAAGCCGTTCTTCGCCGGTGCCGGTGAGGAGGAGAAGCGCAAGGCGGGCGAGATGATCCTGAAGCGGATGGGATATCTCGCCGACACCATGAAGGGCGACTACCTGTTCGGCAGCGAGGTCAGCGCCGCCGACTGCTACCTTTTCGTCATGCTCCTCTGGGCCGGCAAGAACGAACTCGCCGTGCCCGCGAAGCTGGTCGCCTACCGGGACCGGATGATGGAGCTTCCCTCCGTGCGGACGGCGATGACGCATGAGGGGCTGATCTAGGGCCTGTTCATTCCCGCCAGGCGTCGTGGCGGCGTCCATGACCCTGGCGGGGCATCCCTGAACGCGGCGTCAGGGATCGAACCGCCTCCGTAGGTCAGCGATCATCGGCTCCGAGAAGACGATGCTGCCCCGCCTGCCATGCTCCGTTGCCTCTGCCAGCAGGCGCTGCGCCTCGGCCGGTTCGCCCGGTAGCAGAAGCTCCGCCAGGAGCGCGAGGCCGAGCGGGCGGAGCAGCCCGGCCCCCATCTCCTCATAGGCCCGGAGGCCGCGGCGCAGTTCCGCCTCGCCGGCGGCCCGGTCGCCCAGCCGCCCGCGCGCCCATCCCCCGAGGATGGCGGCCCAGGCCGACCAGTAGGCGAAATCCTGCGCGGCCGCGACCGCCCGCAGCTCCGCCGCCGCCGCCAGCGTGGCCTCCGGCCGGCCTGAGAGCTGGGTCAGGACGCAGCGGAAGGCCAGGGCGAAGCAGAGGCTGTGCGCGTGCCCCATCCCCCGCGCCGCGGCCACGGCCGCCTCGTCCATGGCGACAGCCGCCGCCGCCTCCCCCTGGAACCACAGCACCCAGGCCAGGTGCGCCCGCGCCAGGACGGCGGGGTCCGAGCCGTAGTCGAAGCGGTGCGGCTCGTCCCGCGCGGGATCATAGAGGGCGAGCACCTGCTCCAGGTGCCGGCGCGCCTCCGCGTGGCGGCCGAGATAGAGCAGGCCGAGCCCGAAGGGGCGGTGCGCCTGGAGGAGCGCGGCCTCGTCCCGCTCGCCCTCCATCAGCGCCATGATGCGCTCCCCGATCGCGTGACCCTCCGCCACGGCGCCGCGGACGAGATGGAAGGTCTGCAGGCCGCGCAGGGTGCGCAGCAGCAGCGGCCGGTCGTCGAGGCGCAGGGCGGCGGCATGGGCGGTGGCGAAGGCCTCGCCCACCTGCGGGGCCGCGTTGCCGCGCACCAGCGTCGCCTGCGCCGCCAGCCCGATGTGCAGCCGCGCCTCCAGCGCATCCCGCGCCAGGCCCTCCGGCATGTTCGGCAGCTGCGCGATGGCGGCCCCGAAATGCCCGGTGGCCTCGCCATGTGCCCCGGCGCGGCCGGCGCGGATCGCGGCCCGCTCATAGGCGGAGATCGCCTCGGCGGCGGCCCCGCCGGCGGCCAAGTGGCGCGCCAGCAGCTCCGGCCGGGCCGCGACCGTCTCGGCGAAGCGCTCCGGCAGGAGGCGGCCGAGCGCCAGGTGCAGGCTGGCGCGGCGGCTCCGCAACAGGGTTTCGTAGGCCATGTCGCGCATCAGCTCGTGCCGGAAGGCGTAGCCGGTGGGGGCCTCGGGCGGGCCCTCCGGCTCCATGAGCCCGGCCTCCACCAGGCGGCGCAACGGCCGCCGGGTGGCGGGCAGCCCCACCGCCTCGGCCAGGGCCGTCAGCATGTCCTCCCGGAAGGAGCGCCCGATCACGGCCGCGAGCTGGGCGACGGCCTTGGCCTCCGGCAGGGCATCGAGCCGGGCGGTGAGGCCGGCGCGAAGGCTGAGCGGAAGCTCGGCATCCGCCTGCACGTCCCGCGCGGCCTCCACCAGGAAGATCGGCACGCCGCCCGCCCGCGCGATGATGCGGGCGAGAAGGGCGGGGTCCGCCCCCTCGGGCGCGGCCGCGGCCGCGAGATGGCGCGCCGCCGCCTCGCCCAGAGGCGGCAGGCGCAGGGTGAGGGGGGCGGGGCCGGGCAGGCCCTTGCCCTCCGGGCGCCGGGTCAGAAGCAGCAGCCCCGGCGTGTCCGGGGCGGCCACGCTCTCGGCAAGGCTGCGGAGCACCGAGAGGGTGCTGTCATCGGCCCAGTGGATGTCCTCCGCGACAAAGAGGGGCACCGGGCCGGCGGCGGCGTGGAGCACGGCGAGGAGGGCCGCCATGTTGCGCCGCCGGCGCCGGCGCCCGGCCGCCTCCATCTCTGCCACCTGCGTGGGCGAGGCGAGGTCCAGCAGCACGGCCAGGGGCGCCGCGTGGTCGGTGCCGGCCAGGCCGTGGAGCGCCAGCCAGTTTCCCAGGGCGGCGCGGGCCTCGGCGGGGGCGGCGCGGGGCGGGATCCCGGCGGCGGCGGCGATCCAGGCCAGCAGAGGGCGGAAGGCGCTGGCCTCCTCCTGCGCGTTGCAGGCGATCGTTACCGCCCCCTCGCCTGGGGGGCCGAGCCGGGCGCGGAACTCCTCGACCAGCCGGCTTTTCCCATGGCCGGGCTCGGCCTCGATGAGCACCGTGGTGCCGGCGCCGGCCTCCGCGTCCCGCCAGGCGGAGAACAGGCTCCGAAGCTCGTTCTCCCGCCCGATCAGGGGCAGGGCCGCGGCGGGCGGCGCCTGGGCGGATCCGGCGGGAAGCTCCGCCTCCACCCGGTGGGCGAGGACGGGCCGGGGTAGGCCGGGCAGGGCGATCTCCCCGCGGGAGACGTAGCGGAACCGGCGCGGCGCGAGGCGGCGGGTGGCCTCGCTCGCCAGCACTTCCCCCGGGGCGGCCGCGTGCTGCAGGCGGGCGGCAACGGTGGTCGCCTCGCCGACCATGGCGCCGGGCTCCCCCGCCGCCCCGTGGCCGAGGGTGGCGACGACGAGGATGCCGCTGTGCACGGCCACCCGTACGCGCAGGGCGATTCCGAGGCGGCCGCGAAGCGCCTCCACCTCCGAGACGAGTTCCAGCCCGGCCCGCAGGGCCCGGGCGGCATCGTCCTCCCGCGCGGTGGGGAAGCCGAAGCGTGCCAGCAGCCCGTCCCCCTGGTGCTGGGCAAGGCTGCCGCCCTGCCGCATCACGGCCGCGCCAGCCGCCTCCCTGTAGGTGAGGAGGACGGATCGCAGGTCCTCGGGATCCAGCCGGGCCGTCAGGGCGCTGGACTCGACCAGATCGGCGAAGAGGACGGTGACGGGCCGGCGCTCCCCGGCCTCGGCCGCGATGGCCTCGGCCGGTGGGCGCAGCCGCTCCCCGCAGGCGCCGCAGAACCGCATGCCCTGGGGGTTGTCGAAGCCGCAGGCGGGGCAGGGAAGGACCGGGGTCAGGCGAATCTCTCCGGCGATGCGGCAACACGGCGTGATCGTGATC
>NZ_JAGIZA010000025.1 GCF_017813365.1 Roseomonas indoligenes | reverse complement strand
GGTCGAAGAAGCTGATGTTCGTCGCGACGACGGACAGGGTTTGCCCGTCCTTTGCCTCGGGCGTCGATGCGATCAGGTCGTCGGATCTGGCGAGGGTCAACCGCATCGGCGGCCGCCGCCACGGGAGCGGCCGTCCCTCAGCGTCGAGACAGCCCCATTCGACCAATCCGCTTCTTTGATCCATGGTCGCCGGAATCGGGGTGCCGTGCAGGACGAAGCGGACGGCTTGCCCATTGGCCAGCGCGAGGGATGGCAGGAACGACACCGGATTGCCCGCCTCCCCGGCCGGCAGCGCGTCCCGGGTCGTTTCGAACGAGTTGGCAGCGAAGGCGAGCAGGCCGCCGTTGAAACGCTGGCCGGGTGTGACCGGGCTCGCGGTGATCGTGTCGACTTGCTCGGCCCAATGCATGCGGATCGTGACGGTCGGCGACCAGTCCGTGCTGCGGTCGCCGCTCCAAGCGGCGTGTTGGGAGATGGTCCAGCCGAGCGTGCAGTCGGCGGAAACGACCTTGGCCAACGCGAGCCAGCCGCCGACCGTGCCGGTCTTGCCGCTGTCATGCGCGACCACGGCTCCGCCGAGTTCCGCCGCCAAGCGGATCTCCAGCCGGCCTCCGCTGTCGAACCTGAAATCAGCCCCGTCCTGCGGCGAAGCCTGGTCATGCCGTTTCGTCCGGACTCGGTAGATTAGCCGGGTCCGCGGCTCGCCGTCGAAGCGGAGGCTGAGATCCGCCGGGCTGTTGTGCGAGAATGTAAGCCAGCTGGCAGTGCCGCCCACGGCAAAGCCGTAGCGTCGACACAGATCGAGCAGGAACGTTTCCGCATTGCTCGGCCAGTAATCCCCGATCTGTGAAGTGGCTTGTGTGTAGATCACGAAGCCGGTGTCGCTGTTCTTCCCGCGCTCGGAGAACCCGAAGCCGCCCAGCCGCCTTTCGGTCTGGGCAATCCGGGTCATATCAAGTGGGATGGACGTGCCACCGCTGCCGTTATCCTTCGACCAGCCGCCACGGAGCGTGGCGATGATCGGCGGGGCGACGTCGGCCCGCAGTGGGTTGGCGAGGTATTCCGCCGTGATCGGAAATGCGCGGGCGTTCGACCGGAGAGCCTGTTCGACCGGCGAGGGGAAATGCAGGTGAAGCCCGAAGCGAGGCGCCCCCTTCCAGGTGAACACGCGGAGGCCAGAAAAGGTCGGGGTCGTCTTGCGTTCACCGGCCTTCAGCGGGTTGCCGTAGACGACGCCATTCGCGAGCGGCAGGCGCAGATCGACGACGTCTCCGCAATATTGCTCAATCAGGGATGCGCCCTTGAGGACAATGCCGCCCGCCTTGGCAATGTCGTCGATCCAGGCTGCGCAGTCCGTGTCGGCATTCTTGGTGAAGAACGCCGCCGCCGACGAGCCCGGAGGTATGGAAGCTGGCGCCGGGTCCTCGCTCGTGTCGACGCTGGCGCGCGGCAGCCATCGCAGCATGGTGCGCAGACCGTCGAGCCAAACCTCGACGACACCGTCTCTGCCGGGCGCCTGTAAGGCGAAGTTTCCGTACAGCCTGAAGACACATTGCATCGGTTGAGCCTCCTGGCCTGCACCCAATGACTCTGGGCAATTTAATTGCGATACCGAAATCTACGCAAGTGCCGTTGATCCTGCACGCAGGGGCGATGGAGGCTATAGGTATGAGATCGCCGCCGCCGGGCATGACCGGGAGATAGCCGATCTCGTCGACGATCAGCAGCTCCGACCGGCAGAAGAACTGGATGCGGTTCGCCAGCGTTCCTTTACGCTCGGCCCTGGCTAGTTGTCCGAGCAGATCGGCGAGGCTGCAGAAGTGGACGCTGCGGTCCGCCCTCACCGCCCTGACGCCGAGCGCGATGGCGAGGTGGCTTTTGCCGGTCCCGGGCGGGCCCAGGGAGTGAATGACCTCGCTGCGCGTGACGAGGCTTAGCTGGGCGACCGTGAGGATTTTATCGCGGTCGAGCGATGAATCCTGGCTCGGAGGCGATAGGCTTGCGCGCTGGTGAGGCGCTTCTGCCGGGTGTGGTGCATCACCTGCTCGTCGGGCGCGGCCTTGCGATACGCCTCGGTGATGAACCCGGCCCGAAGCCCCTGCGCCGACAGGCGCTCGCATTCGCCCACCGTGAGTCGCGCCATCTCCGCCCGACGCCTCAGGATCCACCACACCCCCTGCGGCAAGAGCCGGTCCTCCAGCGCCCCTCCCCGGTTGAGCCGGCGGAAGACCGCGCCCCACTCGAGCCAGGCCTCGGTGGCCCTTATCGGGCAGAGGAGCGGGTTCAGCCCGCGCGGGATGCCGATCGTGGCCCCCTCCGCTTCCCGGTCGCGCCTGGAGCGCGGGATGAACAGGGTCACCCCGTCCCCGTGAAGTGCGGGTGCTCGCGGTCGATCGCGACGAGCTCCGAGCGCCGCAGCGCCCTGGCAAAGCTCAGCAGCAGCAACGCCCGGTCCCGCAGCTGGCGAGCAGCCGCTTCATCTCGATGGAGTTCAGCGCCGCGGCGGGGCGGGCGGTCTTGCCGCGGGTCGCGAGGATTCCGCGGCTGGCGGTGCTGATCGCGGGGTGGCCCATCTCCCAGGGGTGCCCGGCTGGGCGATGCTGTTGAGCGATGGCGGCTAGCCGCCAGCGCAGGCCGCTGTGGCCCAGCGTCTTGGCCGGGCTGGCGAGATGGCCGGCGACGACGACCGGGGCGGCCGGGAGGGGAGAGATGCCGCCCGCCTCGCACCACCCACAAAAGGCGCGCCAGTCGCTCTCGTAGGCGCGGCGGGTGTTGTCGGAGAGCGCCCGGCCCGCATAGCCGGCGGCCTGGGCCACCGCCGCGCCGACCGGGCCGGAGAGCACGGCCAGCGCCTCGGGCGGCAGCGCATCCTGCACCAGCCGTCGCACCGCGAGGGGAAGCAGCTTGCCGTCGGCGCCATCGGCTGGCGTCACCGGCCCATCCTCGCCCGTTCACAACGAGAAGATCCAGCCTTTGCTGAGGTCCGCATCCCGGTCCCGCTCACTGCCCCCAAGTCCCCTGCCCTCTTCGGCCAGCGGAACTGGCGCCCTCGCGCCTGCCGTCCCCACCGATTTCAGTGTGCCAGGACAGACGCTTGAGTGGCAACCAGCCGTTCATCTCAACAAAGGCACGATAATGTTGGATTATCGTGCCGAAGTGCTTGGCCGGAGAAGGCGGTCTGGTCCGGATCTCCTGGCTTCGCGGGTGAGCAGCACGGGGTCAGCCCCCTGCCCTGCTGAGCCCGAAGCCGGTCCTCTCCACATGTTGAGCATCCCTGGTCGTGACCGCGAGGACGGCGAACGCACCGGCGAAGGTCGCTGCATAGTTTGGGCCTTCCAGACTACGGCACATTGGAATCCAGCACGCTGGTGACCTGTGCTCCCACTTGCCAACCACCTAATTGTAGAGACGGCGTTACGCCCGTACGCAGTTTCAGCATTACGCCATTGCGCGTCTACGCAGTGACGTGCGACCGTAGGGCCGCTGTTACGAGGAGACGTGACGCTGTGAGCGTGCTGACACTAGCCGGGTCGAAGGGCGGATGCGGCAAATCCACAATAGCGAGAGCCGTCGCTGCCCTCCTCGCTCGTGAGGGTACTTCGTTCGCCGTCATCGACGCTGATCCTAATGGTGCTCTGCATCGCTGGCTTGGGCACATCTATGAGGGGCCGAGCATTGAGCATCGGGCCGAGGCCAATGAGGATCGGCTTGCTCACCTCATCGCTGACCTGCGAGAGCGGTTCGACCTCGTGCTCGTGGATACCGCCGGGTTCGAGAACCTCGGCTCGTCGGTGGCTATCGCATCGGCAGACGCGGTGCTTATCCCCTGTAAATCAAGCGAGGCGGACCTCTATGAAGCCCGGACCACCGCTACAAAGGTGAAGAGTCTGGCTGTCACTACCCGTCGTACAATCCCCGCTTATGTAGTGCTCAATTCGGTCAGGACCACGGCTGTCGCCGCTCACGCGGCCGAGCAAATCAAGGAGGCTGGTCTCGCCCGCCTTGACGCTACTCTCGGCCACCGAGCCGATTACGAGACGATGACGCACACCGGGCGGATGCCAAATACCGGAGCCGCTTACAAAGAAATGACAGCTGTGGTGGATGAGCTACGGCGGAATGGCGCGATGCCGTCTGTACGTATTGTCGTAGGGGCGTAACGCCGTGGCGCTCAAGGGTGCGAAGCCCCTCATTGACCCCGTCGCATTGGTCCAGCAGGTCCGAGCGGCTGAACCACATACTCCTCCTGCTGTGATGCCTACGCCGTCACGTGAGGATGGCCCCACGACCCCACGTAACGACAACCCTACAGCGCCACGCGTGGGAGTCTCTACGCCGTCACGTGAGGATCTCCCCACTACTCTAAATCTTCGAATGAGGCTGAGCAGCGTGGAAGCCATCACAGCAGCGGCCGCGGAGCGCGGTCTCACCCTCAAACAGGTCGTCACTACGGCGTTACGTGACGCAGGAGTTACACTTGCGCCTGAAGACCTTGAGGATCGCTCTCCGAAGCGCCGAGGGCGGCCGTGATCTTGTGTGAGGCTACCGCTTCGACGCTCTGGGTAGGTATCGCAACCGATGTCTGGAGTGACTTGAGCCGGCGGAGGAGGGGACTCAGTGGGAGTTGACGCCGGAGCGGGGAGGTTATGCTGGCCGAGACAACCTCCCGACCCACGACAGACTACGCCGGAATCCCGGCGGCTACGGGGGGAGGCGGTTTACCCCCTCACCAATCGCGGCATGACCGGCGCTCGCGAAGGCTTTAGGGTCAATCCTCGCTCATCTACTTCCACATCGGCCCGGGGATAGACCGCACAGGCTAGGTTCAGGTTCTCCAGGAAACGGGGCTTGAAATGGTGGAGACCCTTGTAGCTGGCGCCGAACTGCCCCTGCAAAGCCTTCCAGGTAATCGGCTTCGGGCTCTGCAGGGCATGCAAGCGGTAGGTGAGCCAGCAGTAGATATCGAGGGCCATCGAATTGTTGGACAGCGCCTTAATCGCCGCTTCTTCGATCGGCACGGGATGCCGCTGGAGCTGCTCGAAGAAGCTCTCTGAGAGACGCACCGTGTCCGTGAACAGTGATGTCTGAGAGGGGTCCTCGCTTCCCACGAACATCGCCGTGTCTACGATGTTCTGGTTCACCAGCCCCGCCCGGCCTGCAGTTTTGATGTGGAATGTTAGTCTGCAGCGAGAGATCCGCTCAGCTTGTTCCCGTACATCTTTGAAGCTCTTGCCACCGATGGGGATACCAAGGCGGGACAGCCAAGCACGGAGACTGCGGCCTAGCTCAATCTCTCGAGACTTGGTTCTGAGCGCCTCAGATTGGAGAAAGAGCAAGATTAGACGGGCTCGGCTGCCGTAGGGGACCCCTACCCATTCGGGCTCGCAAGAGTCCACGGCCCGCCGTCCGGGTTCGACGAGAAGGGTGACGTGCTCTGAACTGATCTTCCAGACAGCATCATCAGCGAGGCGTTTGTGAGGCAGCGCTGCCTGAGTCCACCCAGAGTAGATGAAGCCGACGTTGGAATCTTCGTCGGCCATGTACGCTGTAGCGGCTTCCACGACACGGCGATCGATGTCAGCTGCCAGAGCTCCCGCCTTGCCCTGAGCCTCGATCAGGCGATGCACCGTCCCCACGGCCCACTCCCTCAAGCTTCTAACCCTTATGCCATGGCGGCCGGGTTTGTCGCCTGTGGACTCCTGCGAGGGGAGCTATTTGGAGGTATTAGAGACTCTATTATTAGCTTGTTCGCTGGAGTCCACGGGATAACTGGCCGAACCCCTTGATCTGCCGTTCAAGCGTGTCGCAAGAGTCCACGCATTGCTCGCAACAGTCCTCGGTTGGCGTCGGGATAAATGCCAGTGGTGTATGGCAGCCGTGCTTTGCCCCACAGCCCGAGTCGGTCGTCTCATCCATCGCAAGAGTCCACATGAACTTTGATGCCCCTCGCAAGAGTCCTCGGCGTCTGAGGTGCCGGCCAAAGTAGGCCAGCTACCTTGCAAGGAACGGACGGCTGCTACGTCAGCATCTGCCTCGGGCAATGGCGGATTACTGGAGCAAGGGCCGGAGGACCCGCAGCAGCGGCGAGCAGCCAGTCCGCCGCGCTCTGCGCCCTGCCCGCAACCGTGAATAACGTGCGCCGATCGCCTCGCAGGATGTCGAGCCAGTGGGCGAGGTAACGGGCGTGGTCGGGTCGGGGCTCGGTTGCAAGGCCGAGGGTCGCCCCGACAAAGGCGGCCCCGAGCTCCGCCACGAGTTCCTCGGCCGCGTAGGCTGCGGACCCGAACCGCCCCGAGAGATCGCGTGCCAGGCGGGTGGGATGCCCCGTCCAGTGCGTCACCTCATGGGCCAAGGTAGCATAGTAGCCCTCGGCCGACCGGAAGTCCGCGAAGAGGGGCAGCTGCACGTGATCGGTCGTGGGGGCATAGAAGGCGGCCGTGCCTCCGTGCCGCAGGTCGAAGCTTGGCAGGGCGGCGAAGAACGCCTCGGCCCGGCCGATCCGCGCCTCCTCCGGCAGCCTGGGCGTGGTGTCCGCGGGCAGGGTGGCCCCATCCACCTGGGCCAGGTTGAAGACGGCATAGGACCGCGCCCAGGGTCCGCGGCGGCTATGACCCGTGGCTCCGTCATCCTGGATGGCGGCATCTTCGCTGTCAGCGTCTTCCCCCGCGTCACCCCGCTTGGGGAAGCGCCAGAACACGACCGTGCTGGCCTTCTCGCCCTTCCGGACCTGGCCGCCCAACCCGGCCCACTGCCGGTAGGTGCCCCAGAGACCGACGGGGTAGCCCCGTGCGTCGGCCGCGGCCCACAAAGCCAGGGTGTTGATGCCGCGATAGGCGGCCCGGCTCGCGACGTTCACCGGCAGGGCAGGGGAGGCGCCCGCATCCCGCCGCCGATGCCAGGGCATGCGCCAGTCGGCTCCCTTGGCGAGGCCGGCCTCGATCGCGGCGACGATGGCGTCCGTCACCTGGGCGTAGACGTCGGCCTGTGCGGAGGAGCTGCCCGGAGGCGTGCCGGCGCGCATCACGACTGCCCCCCGGGCGTGAAGGGGCCGGTCCCGAGGGCGCGGTCCTCCAGCCAGACCTCGACGCGGTGGTCCGCCAGCTGGGTGGCCCGGTCCGGCACCAGCGCGCGGATAGCCGGCGCGTCCTCCAGGGCCGCAACCTGCTCCCAGAGGCTGTCGGCCAAGTGCCCGCACCGGGCCTCGCCCGCGAGGTAGGCGAGCGCCTCCGTCGCGACCGAGGCGAGGGCTGCGGCCCGGCGGGCGAGATCCGCCTCCGGGTGCCCGGGGTCGACGTGCAGCAGGACGAGCTGCGGCCATGGGTGCGCCACGAGGGCGCGGAGGAGGGCGGCGACGGCGGGGGAGGGCCCGTCCTCCGCGCTGGTTCCGTGCTGGGCCATGGCGGCTCAGCCCGCGTCCGCCGGGGTCTCCTTCCCTTCCGGTGGCGTACCGCCCTCCAGATGCCGGTCCAGGGCCGCGTAGACGGGCGAGAGGTCGAGGTAGCGCCGGGCGATCGGCTCCGCGACCGCGTCGGCCCCGGCCTTGGCGAGCGCTAGGACGAAGGCCTCCAGGGGCAGGGCCTCAAAGCCGGAAACCGCTGGCTCCGGCGACTTCAGCTGGTCGGCGTAGCCCTCCAGCGCGCGCCAGGCATCGGCATTGGGCGCGGGGGCGAGGACGACCACGCGGCCCGCGTCGTAGAGGCCCTGGCGAAGCATGGCGGTGGCGAGCAGCTGCTGGCGCCAGAACTGGCCGAGGGTGCCGGAGCGGAGAGCGGGCCCGTCCGGGTCGCGGTAGACGCCGGCAGCGCGGGAGAGGTCGTCATAGGGCGGGTAGGGGGAAGCCGCGGTGCCGCCGGGCGCCTCGGAGTACTTCACCTCGATGGCGAGGAAGGCGCGCCGGCCGGTGGGGGTGGTGCAGCGGACCAGCACGTCGAAGGCGGTGCGGTCGGCGGTGAGGGCGGGATGACCGCGGCCGGGAGAGTGCTCGAGGAGGATCTCGGTCACGATGCCGACGAGGTCGGGGAAGAGCCCACCTAGCAGCTTAGTGGCGAGCGCCAGGTCGCGCTTGAGGGGCAGGAAGAGCGAGAAGGCGAGGGCTTGGCTGGAGAGGAGGTTGCCCCAGAGGCGGCGCTCCTCAATGACGGCGCCCGGCTCGCGCCAGGCGAGCTCGCGGCGGACGAGCGGCACGAGGGAGGGATCGAGGAAGTTGGCGCCGGCCTTGGCGGCGGTGGCTGTCAGGCGGCTGCCGAGAGGGCGGCGACGGCCCGTGTCTGGGTTGGTCACGCGGCCGCAGGGTAGGCCCTGGCTCTCACGCCAGAGGGACTGGGCGAGGCGCGCGGCGGCGCGGAAGCGGGTGTCGGTCGCCTCGTGGCAGCGGTGGCGGCGGAGCAGCGCCTCGGGGAGAAGCGGGACAAAGGGTTGGTCGTGGCGCATCGGACTTCCAGCAAGGCCGGCGGGATGCCAGGGTGCTAGCGCTTCAAGCTAAGAGGCTGGAAGTTTAGCTGCTGGCCCATCCATCCTTCATTGATGCATCTGATGATGCAGTCGAACTCCAACGCGTGGGCAAGCTCAGTTCGTAGCACCGGCGCAGCAATTAAAGGCCGCCACCGAGTACGCTCCCGGCCGATCCCCAATTTTTGATTCGACTTCGGAATGGTGAACTTCTCACGTTGTTGCCATCCGGGATCAATCTCCGTGGATCCCGAGATGACTCCTGTCCTGCGAGAAAAGTATGGAGTCCGGACGGGCTCATCAAAGGAGCCGCTGCGTGGGACAAGGAACGGCGGACGGAGCGAAATCGAGCGAGGCCCGGCCCACCCGGGCCGCCGAGTACGTCCGCATGTCGACGGATCATCAGCGGTACTCGACGGAGAACCAGTCGGACGCCATCCGCCACTATGCTGCGGCCCGCGGGATCGAGATCGTCCGCACCTATGCTGATCATGGCCGCAGCGGCCTCAGCATCTCGGGACGGACCGGCTTGCAGGCGCTCCTCGACGACGTACGCGAGGGCCGGGCCGACTTCAGTTTGATCCTCGTCTACGACGTGAGCCGCTGGGGTCGGTTCCAGAACGCGGATGAGAGCGCCTATTACGAGTATCTCTGCAAGCGGGCCGGCATCACCATCGAGTACTGTACCGATGGGTTTGAGAACGATGGCAGCCCGATCGCCACCATCGTCAAGGGCGTCAAGCGCGCCATGGCCGGGGAGTACAGCCGGCAGCTCTCAGCGAAGGTCTTCGCCGGTCAGTGCCGGCTCATCGAGCTGGGCTATCGCCAGGGCGGTCCGCCGGGCTTTGGCCTGCGGCGGCAACTGATCGATGGGACAGGCACCCCGAAGACGCAGCTGTCCCGGGGCGAGCAGAAGAGCATCCAGACCGACCGTGTCGTCCTCGTCCCTGGACCACCGGACGAGGTACAAACCGTCGGCTGGATGTTCCGGAGCTTCGTCGAGGAGGGCCGGAACGAGCGCGAGATAGCAGATCTCCTGAACCGGAGCGGCCGGCTTACTGATCTCGGCCGCCCGTGGACCCGTGGCGCGGTCCACGCGGTGCTCACGAACGAGAGGTACGTCGGGCACAACGTCTGGAACCGGACCTCCTGCAAACTCGGAGGGGTCCGCGTCAGGAACGAGGCGGCGATGTGGGTCCGGCGCGACGACATCTTCCCGCCGATCGTCGATCGCCTCCTCTTCGAAGCGGCCAACATCATCATCCGGGAGCGGTCGCGGAGCCTGACCGACGAGGAGATGCTCGAATCCCTCCGCGATCTCCTGTCGAGGCGCGGTTTCCTGTCGGGCCTCGTCATCGACGAGGCAGACGGCTTGCCCTCTAGTAGTGCCTACGCGTCCCGCTTCGGCAGTCTGCTCCGGGCCTATCAGCTCGTCGGCTTCACGCCCGACCGGGATTACCGCTACGTCGAGGTGAACCGCGCCCTGCGGGCGATGTACCCCGGCCTCGTCGGGACGATCATCGCGGGGATCGAGAGGGCGGGCGGTGCCGTCGTCCGCGATCCGGCCACGGACCTCCTGATCCTCAACGACGAGTTCACCGCCTCCCTCGTCCTCGCCCGATGTCAGGAGACGTCGGCCGGCGCCTACCGCTGGCACATCCGGATGGAGGCGGCTCTCCGTCCCGACATCACCATTGCGGCGCGCCTCGACGAAGGGAACGAAGCCATCCGCGACTACTACCTCCTGCCACGCGCCGAGACGGGTCTTGCCCGGCTTCGCCTCGCGGAGGCGAACGGGTTCTCGCTCGATGTCTTCCGCTTCGACTCCCTCGATCCTCTGTTTGACCTGGCGGGCCGCGCAGCCCTTTCGGAGGTGACCTGATGTCCTCGCAGCCCACCCCGCTGATCCAAAGCATCCCGGTCGAGCTGATCGACGTAGTGAACCCCCGCGTCCGGAACCGGAAGGTCTTCCTGGAGATGGTGGAGAGCATCGCTGCCGTCGGGCTCAAGCGCCCGATCACCGTCACGCCACGGCTGGGTGACCCGGGCGTGCGATACGATCTCATCTGCGGGCAGGGGCGCCTGGAGGCCTTCCGGGAGCTCGGACAGGCCACCATCCCGGCCCTGGTGGTCTCGGCCGGGACCGAGGAATGCCTTGTCATGGGGCTGGTCGAGAATGTCGCCCGCCGACAGCACAACGCGCTCGACCTTCTCCACGACATCGACGGCATGAAGAAACGCGGGCACAGCGATGCCGAGATCGCGAGAAAGACCGGCCTCTCTGGCGAGTACGTCCGGGGTGTCCTGCGCCTTCTCGGCAGCAATGAAACTCGTCTGCTACGGGCTGTGGAGGCCGGCCATCTCCCGGTGAGCGTCGCCATCGCGATCGCCGACGCGGAGGACGACGATGTCCAGCAGGTTCTCCAGGAGGCCTACGAGCGAAACCTGCTACGCGGCAACAGCCTCCTTGCGGCGAGGCGCCTCGTCCAGCAGAGGCGGGTGCAGGGCAAGCGCGTCAAGACGCCAGAGGGCAGCAAGCAGAAGGTGCTGACCGTGAACGCCCTCCTTCGAACCTACCAGGCGGATGTTGACAAGAAGCGCGTCATTACTCGCAACGCCGCCTCCACCCGGAACCGCCTCGCCTTCGTCGTCGAGGCGCTCCGGACCCTTCTCGCGGATGAAGGATTTGCGACGCTGCTCCGCGCCGAGGGGCTACTCACCCTACCCAAGCCCCTCAAGGATCACCTCGGGACCCGGGCAGAGGGAGCATAGGCGATGGACGGCGGAGGCCTGAAAGGATCGGTCGCGCGGGCTTTCGAACCCGTCGGGATCCGCTTGCGGCTTGACCAACTCCAGCTGCTGCGGCCTGTGACCGCGAAAATCCAGAGATCGACGAAGTTCGCGCAGATCGCGGCCTCAATCGCGGAGGTGGGCGTAATCGAGCCTCCGGTGGTAGTCCGCCACCCCCGGACTCTGGACACCTACCTCCTCCTCGACGGCCATCTTCGGATCGAAGCCCTCCGTCTGGCCGGCGCTGAGGATGTCCTCTGCCTCGTTGCCACGGACGACGAAGCCTTCACATACAACAAGCGGATCAGCCGGCTCGCGGCGGTGCAGGAGCACCGCATGATCTTGCGGGCCATCGAGAAGAAGGTGCCGGAGGAGCGGCTGGCCCGTGCCCTCAACATCGACGTCGTGACGCTCCGCCAGAAGCGCCGCGCCCTGGATGGGGTCTGTCCTGAAGCAGTCGAGATGCTGAAGGACAAACCTGTTGCCCTGAGTGTCTTCTCACTCTTGCGCCGCATGCTGCCGTTGCGGCAGATCGAGGTCGCCGAGATGATGATCGGCTTCAACCGCTACTCCCGCGGTTACCTTCTGACGCTCCTCGCGGCCACCCCGAAAGACCGGCTTGTCCCAGACGGCAGACCGAAGAGGGTGCGGGGGTTCACGCCCGACCAGATGGAGTTGATGGAGCGGGAGTCGGCGCACCTTGAACGAGAGGTGAAGATGGTAGAGCAAAGTTACGGGACGGATAACCTCCACCTCGTCGTTGCCATCGGCTATCTGAAAAAACTGCTCACTGCCCCAAAGGTCGTGAAGTACATTGGAGCGTCACATCCCGAACTCCTCGAAGGATTGCAGCGGATCATCGAAGCTGATCCGACAGGAGCTTGAAAGCCATCTCAGTCTAGCGGCAGCACCACGCGACCATTTTTCTTAAAATGGATGATTGGCAGTGTACGGGGTTACACAACCAAACCCCCTCAAAGCTGCTTCACAGTCAGTACTAGGGCCTGTTAGTGCTTGAGCCAGTCGAGGGCGGCGGCGAGGTGGAGGACGCCGAGGAAGCTGGATGCGGTCTTCTCGTAGCGTGTTGCGACGGCGCGCCACTCCTTGAGCCTGGCCCAGAGGCGTTCGACGCGGTTGCGGTTGTTGTAGATCCAGTCGGGGCAGGCGACCGGGGCCTCATTCCGCTTCGTCGGGATGGCAGGCCGTGCGCCGAGGTCCCAGACGTGCTGGCGGAAGGCATGGCTGGAGTAGCCGCGGTCGCCCACCACCCAGAGCGGCACGCCGGGAAGCCTGGCGAGGAGGGGCACGGCGTGGGGCAGTTCGTGCGCTTGCCCTGGCGTCAGTGAGAAGGCAACGGCGCGGCCTGCGCTGTCCGCGATCACGCAGACCTTGGTGCCGAAGCCGCCACGAGAGCGACCAAGCGCCTCACGCTCATCCCGCTCCGTCGCAGTCGCGCCTTTTTGGCCGCCCCGGCGGCCTTGGCGTGTGCCCGCACGGAGGTGCCGTCGAGGAAGGTCATGCCGAGCCCGATGCCCCGGTCCTGCGCCATGCTCAGCAGGCGCTCCCAGACGCCCAGGCGCGACCAGCGTATGAAGGTCTGTGCGGCCATCCACCAGGGCCCCTCCTCCACCGGCAGGGCCCGCCACTTCGCGCCGTTGTCGTGCCGCCAGAGAATGGCCCCGATGGTCCGGCGCAGGTGCTGAGGTGGCACCTTGGCGTGCGGGCGGCAGGCCTCGACAAGAGGTTCCAGCACCGCCCACTGCTCATCCGTCAGCGCCATCCCGTTCTCCAGAAAGCCAGAGAACGCAGGCACCGGGATGAGGATTCAGGTGCTAACAGGCTCTAACCCGGCCGGTCAGCTCGGGTTGAAGCGGAGGGATGTTGCCTTCGTTCAGGCCTACCAAGCGCTCCGGCATCAGCTCCAGAAGGAGCAGCAAGCAGCACTGAGGCAGGACGCGCAGGCCTTCCACGCCTACGTCGTCCGCGAGTGCGGACTGCCGCAGGCCGGCCCGGTCCCGTCGGCGACGCGGGCCAGCGCCGTCGCGTGCGTGGACCGGGCCTATACGGGCAAGCGTGCAGACTACGCCCGATGGCTCGGACGGGAGGCGAACGAGGAGACATCACGCGACGTGGGCGAGCACGTCGAACTGCAGCGCTTACTGTCGGGGGCGACTGGCGGTGCACCGCCCATCCCGCTGAACGGCGTGTACGGCCAGGCGACGCGGGATTCCCTGCGTGCATTCCAGGCTCGGGCAGGGCTCGCGCAGAGCGGCTTCCTGGACAATGCGACCGCCGATGCGCTCCGGCGATCCGGGGGCGCCGCGCAGTCAGCCTTCGTGCCAGCGACGCAAGGGGTGCCTCCTCGGCGAGCGATGCCGCCACAGGCCGATGCCGGTGCGTCTGTCATGGCGAGCGCGCCGGCGGCGCCTCAGTCGGGAAACTCGCCTCGGACCGGCTCTCCTGCTGCCGGAAGCCCGGCCAGTCCGATCGCGGCGCTGCCGTGCCCAGCCGTGAGCTTGCGGGTTGTCCGCCAGACAAGGTGGGGACCGGGCACCATGCTGTTCGGCATGCCGCAGGAGCGGTGGACAAAGGACGACTACGCGGCGCTGATCGCGCGCATTGACGCCTGCCTGGTAGAGAACCGCGACGACCCGCGGAACTTCATTGCGATGCGCCAGTACATCGAGACTCTAGTGAGTTCTGCGCCGGACCCCCGAGGTGACGAGGCCCGACGTGTCGCGCGGGCACGGGAGGAATCGGAGAAGGCGGAGCGGGCAGAGTTGGTGAGGAAAGAGGCGGAGCGGCGCAGGGCGGAAGACGATCGGCGCTTCACGGCTCGGGCAGCAGAAGCGCAACGCCAAGCCGAGGCACAGCGGGCCGCCTTACGGCAGGCGACGCTTGAGGCGGCGGCGCGCGAACCCGTCTTCGACTGTGCCGACCGGGACGTCCTCCGGCAGGTGCAGCGACTGATGGAGGAGCAGTCCAATCCACTCGTCACCATCCGTGTGCTGCGACTGTACGAGCCTGGATTGACCTCGGAACACGGGGCCATTGATGAGCGCACGCCCACGATGATGGTGCGGTTTCGGGCACCCGGAGTAGCAACGCCTGAGGACCGGAACCTTCTTCGCGTACAAATGGGTTTGCCGCGGTGCACGGCCCGGGTCCTCACGAACCAGGGGGACTCGGTCGTCGGTTACGAGAAGATCGAGCGCGGTGGGCAGCTCTTCCTGCGGATCCGCTTGGAGTTCTTGTGGTGAAGGCAGCCGTACCCAGCGTTCTGCGCCCAGGAGCGTAGCTTTAGGCGGCGACAAAGGCCCGCTGGAGAGGCGGAGGCAGGGGGCTGTGCTGGAGCCCGTTGGATCGTCCGAAGGGCCCATCCGGGTATGAGAGCCAGCTTTTGGCCCGCTCTTTTCAAACTGTTAGCGGACCGTGGAAGGACCGGTTTGCCCATTTGTAGCCACCGCTGGAAAACTGAGCCGGTTCGCCGGTTGAAAACTGAGCCACTCGCTAGGCTCGGGACCTCGTCCAGAGGGACCGATGCTGCTGGCGGAGAGGGCGATGGAGATACGGATCCTGCATGCGCAGGGGCTGGGTGTGCGGGAGATCGCGCGGCGCACGGGCCACAGCCGGAACACGGTGGAGCGCTACCTGCGCGGTCCTGAGGTGCCGCGCTACACGCCGCGGCCGCCGGTCCCGGGCAAGCTGGCGGGGCACGAGGCCTGGATCGCCGGGAGGATCCGGGCGGCGCTGCCGGAACGGCTCTCGGCGGTGGTGGTGCTGAGGGAGCTGCGGGCTCGCGGCTACGAGGGCGGGATCACCATCCTTCGCGAGCACCTGGCGCGGTTACGCCCGGCCGCCGTGCCGGAGCCGGTGGTGCGGTTCGAGACCGCCCCGGGCCAGCAGATGCAGGTGGACTGGGCGGTGATGCGGCGTGGTCCGGATCCGCTGTCGGTGTTCGTCGCGGTGCTGGGCTACAGCCGGGCAGCCTACGCCGAGTTCGTCACGGACGAGCGGCTGGAGAGCCTGATGGCCTGCCACGGGGAGGCGTTCCGGGCTTTCGGGGGCACGCCGCGGGAGGTGCTCTACGACAACATGCGCACGGTTGTCGTCGGGCGCGACGCCTACGGCCCCGGACTGCACCGCCTGCAGCCCGCGTTCCGCGACTTCGCCCGCCACCATGGTTTCGTGCCGCGGCTCTGCCGTCCCTACCGGGCCGCCACCAAGGGCAAGGTCGAGCGCTTCATCCGCTACCTGCGCCAGGACTTCTGGGTGCCGCTGGAGAGCCGCCTGCGCCCGCTGGGGCTGCGGCCCGATGTGGTGACCGCCAACCTCGAGGTCAGGACCTGGCTACGCGACGTGGCCAACCAGCGGGTGCACGCGACGACGGGCCGGGTTCCGGCCGAGCTCCTGATGGAGGAGCGCGGCACGTTGCTGCCGCTGGCTGCTCCCTGGGAGGGCGAGATCCTGCGGCCGCCCACCGCCCGGCCGCTCCCGATCCGTCGTCCGGCCCCGGTCATCCAGCACCCGTTATCGGTCTACGAGGGGCTGCTCGGGGGACTGGCTTCGTGAACCTGCAGCACGAGAGGCTGACCCAGCTCTGCGCCGACCTGCGCCTGGGCGGCATCGCGGCCGACTACGCCGGAGCGGCCCAGCGGGCGGCAGAGACACAGGCGAGCTATCCCGACTTCCTCGAGGCCGTGCTCCGGTCCGAGCTGGAGACGCGCCGGGCGCGGGCGCGACAGATGCTCGCCCGCGTCGCCGGGTTCCCGGCCCTCAAGACGCTGGACGGCTACGACTTCGAGTTCGCCACCGGCGCACCGCGCCAGCAGATCACGGCCCTGGCAGGCCTGGCGTTCGTCGAGCGTGCCGAGAACGTCATCCTGCTGGGCCCGTCCGGCGTCGGCAAAACTCACCTCGCGATCGCGCTCGGCTACCTGGCGACCCAGGCCGGGATCAAGACACGGTTCACCTCCGCCGCTGACCTCGTGCTGCAGCTCGAGACGGCGCAACGCCAGGGCAGGCTCAAGGAGGTGCTGCACCGGGCCGTCTCGCTCTACCGCCTCCTGGTGATCGATGAGATCGGCTACCTGCCGCTCACCCAGAACCAGGCCAATCTCCTGTTCCAGGTCGTCTCGCGCCGCTACGAGAAGGGCGCGATTGTCCTCACCTCGAACCTGTCGTTCGGGGCCTGGGACCAGGCCTTCGCCGGTGACGCCGTCCTCACCGCCGCCATGCTCGACCGCCTCATGCACCACGCCACCGTCGTCCAAATCAGCGGCGACAGCTACCGCCTCCGCGGAAAGCGCAAGGAAGGGCTCGTCCCCAAGCCTGCCTGAGCGCCCCGAGGTGGCTCAGTTTTCACCCGGTGACCCACATCACCGGTGGCTCAGTTTTCAACCGGCGTTGACACATTTGCGCCGCTTGGGTGGTGGGGCGGCCATGTCGGGGTCCGGCGCCGCGTCCACTGCTCAGAAGACGCCGAAGTGGTGGAGGAGGATCGCGATGCCGACGAGGAGAAAGATGACGAGGCCGAGGAGGTAGCTGAGCAGGGTCGCGACAAAGCGGGTGACGTAGAGAGCGAGGACGGCGCCAATGGTGCCGTAGAAGCCGCGCCGGACGTAGTCGTGGTCGTCGCGCATGATGGAGGCCCCTTTGCGTGTGGTCACGGGTGCTTCGACAAAGGGGGCGGGAAGTTTAGACGCGGGGCCGGCAGCTCCTCGGGCCCGCGCGCCTCGCCCGCATCCACGTGGCGTTCGGGCTCACCCCCGATCAGCCCATGGGCGCAGCTGTGGTATCGGCCAGCCCGCCGAGGGATGCGTGTTGCCCGGGACGATAAGCGCTGGGGTCCTGGGCCCGCAGCCATGGAGATTGATGAGGCGCAGGTTCGGCGAGCGGACTGACAAAGGCCTAGTGAGGCGGCTGTGCGTCGGCCGGCTGCCCTGTCCACGGTGCGGGTGGTCTGGCGTCCAGGAGACCTGTCCTTGCCTCCTGGCGCGACGCTGATCCCGGTGGGGGCCCGTGCGGTGCTTAGCCTTCGTCCGCAGGCAGGCGGGTGGCGTAGCGGTAGTGTGGGTCCGTGCGGGCGATGGTTCGGTCGGGGGTGAGCCCGAACGCCGCGTAGATCCTGGTGAGGCGCGTGGGCCCGAGGAGCTGCCGGTCGGCGTAGACGACAAAACGGTCGGGCGTGCGCTGGTAGACGACGCGGCCGCGGGGCCAGCTGTCGTACTCGGTCATGGTGATGAGGGGGCGAAGGGCGGGATCGGGGAGGGGCAGGGTACGACGGGACCATGCCTGCCAGGTCTCGTAGTGCCCGTCGGGGAGGGTGAGGGCGTCGTCGTAGGGCTCGGCCTGGTCCAGGGGCACGGCCCGGGTGAGGAGGTGCATGCGGCGAGCCAGGGCGACGAACCAGAGGATGCCGACGGCGGGGAGGGTGGGGGTGCTCGTCGTCATCGTGTCCTCGGGCTCGCCCTGCTGGCTTCGTGGGATTGGACGAGGAGTTCACCGGAGGGGACAAACCTGATCGTCCACTGGCGCCAGGGTTCGTTATCCGTATCGACATCGTCACCGTCACGCAGGCCAGTTGCCGCAGGCCGTAAGGTCGAGGTGAACGTGTCGGAGGCGGAGGAGTAGACGATCTCGTCAGCGTAGTCGACGTGGTCGCGGTCGCGGTCGCGGTCGCGGTCAGCGTGCGTTCGCGAAGGCACAGCTCAAGGGGATACCGCGAGAATATTGCGGGACTGACAGCATCTTCGTAGCCAATTTCGTGGATTTTTCTGCATGGCTCACCCGCGTTTGCGCATAGCCCGTGCACCGTCCATCGACGGCAAGAGTGAGGTGCGGAGCAGTGTACTAGAGCATTTTCATCTTAGTCGGATGCGTAGCCTGAGTTGGCGAGGTAGTTCTGGCATTCGGTGGGCGTGAAGGTGCTGAGCAGCTGGCCGATGGTGCTCCAGAGGGCTTCTCGGGTGCGGGCTGCAGCCTTTCGGAGCAGCACCTTCAGCTTGGCAAAGGCCTGCTCGATCGGGTTCAGGTCGGGACTGTAGGGCGGCAGGTACATGAGGCTGGCGCCCGCAGCCCTGATGGCCTCTTCGACACCGGCGACTTTGTGGGCCGAGAGGTTGTCGAGCACGACGACGTCGCCGGGCGACAGGACGGGCGCGAGGAACTGTCCGACATAGGCGAGGAAGGCATCCCCGGTCATGGGCCCGTCGAGCACGAGTGGCGCGACGATGCCGGAACTGCGGAGCCCAGCGATGAAGGTGGTGGTGCGCCAGTGGCCATGTGGGGCGGCATCGACCAGGCGCTCGCTCTTGGGACCCCAGCCGTAGCGCCGGACCATGTTCGTCGCGGCACCGGTCTCGTCGAGGAACACGAAGCGCTCCGGGTCCATGTAGCGCTGCCAGATGCGCCAGCGCCTACGGTGGGCGGCTACGTCCGGCCGGTCCTGCTCGGCGGCCCTGAGCGACTTTTTTTATGCCGCAGGCCGAGCCGGTGCAGGGTCGACCAGATCGTCGTTAGCGAGAACCGCCCAATGCCGCGCTCGATCAGGGTGTCCCGGATCTCGACCAGGGTGATGCCCGACTTGGCGGCGGTCAGCTCGCGCAATAGGCCCTCATGCCCCTCCAGCAGCGGCTTGCGATAACCGCCGATCCTGGCTGGCGCCGTGCTCCCGGTCTCGCGGACCCGCCGCACCAGCTTGATGGCCGCAGACGCGCTCACCTCGAAGCGAGCTGCCGCCTCGCGTGCCGAGGCCCCAGCCTCCACCGCTCAAACCAGCCGACGCCGCAGGTCCTGCGACAAGGGTGCCGTCATCTCCAGCCTCGCTGCCCGATCAGCAGCGTCGAATCACCTCACCCGAATCCGTGCAAGCCGAAAGTGCTCTAAAGTAATAAAATTATTGATTATTCGTCCTTGTTATAGGCGTTTCCGTGCAGAGCGCTTAGGCGCTTTCGAGCACGGCACCTAGGCGCTTTCGTGTCCGCAACTTGATAGCGGAGCGCGACAAAAGAGCCCGGGTGACATGCTTGCACGTCAACGACTGATGTCACTCAGCGGGTGCCGTTGCATCGAATGATGCCGAGCGGACTTCGGCATCCCCTGCCACCCAGCGTCAACAATCGCGCGGTGTAGCGCCGAATCTTCCACGGCCAAGCGTCGGATGCGCTGGGCCAGGGACCAGGCCGTCTTCTGCCGGATCCCCAGCCCGGCAGCGAGGCGCACCGACGAGAGCCAAGGCGCCTCTGCGAGGAGCTGCACAGCAGCGAACCATAACGCCAGCGGTAGGTGCGTGCCCTCCATCACCGTATCCTGCCCGGCGTGGAACCGGGTGCCGCAGACGGCGCAGCGCCAGCGGTGCGGGCGGCCTCGGAGTGGGCGCGGCACACCGGCCTGGGCGCAGTCGGGGCAGACGGGGCCCTTGGGCCAGAGGTACAGCTCGAGGTACGACCAGCAGGCGTCCTCCTCGAGCGGTGCGGCAGGTCCCAAGGACAAGGGCGCGATGGGGGACACGGCTACGGTATCCCCATCAGGAACACGCTCAGGACGTGACCGCCCTGGCCCTCGACGACATGGCGCAGGCGCAGGATAGGCCTGGGATAGCCGGCCACGGGCAGCACTACATCCAGGGGGATATTGGCGATCTCGAGGACGTCGCGGGCGTAGGCGACGAGGTTCCGTAGGGCCGAGAGATCCACACGCACATCGACGTTCGTCGCGCTCGTGCTGGTTCCGTCGTGGGATTTGACACTGCAATCAATATCGTAAACGCCGCAATGCCATTTTGGCTGATCCGCGGCTTGAACAATCAAGCGGATCTGCCCGTACACGCGCCTTGTGCGGAGCCGGACCCATCCAGCACCGAGGCCGCCCTTGACCGTGGCCAAGAGTCCCTCAAGGGCGGGCAGCAACTGGTCACACGAAGGCATGACTTCATAGCTCGGCTTCTGGCTCAAGAAGTACTCCAGCGCCCCTGGGGGAAACGGGGTAGCCTCTTCCGAGTGCAGCCCGACCCAGGTCTGCCCATCAGTGATCAGAGCGTGAGAGTCCGTGGCAAAGAGCCCGGTGCGGCTCGGGTCCAAGCGGTTCATCAGCTTGCCGATGGGAGAAAGGTCCCTGGCGTGGACCTCCGCCTTCAGCCCCGCGACGCCAGCGGCCTGGACCACCCCCAGGACGCCCTTGCGGGAGCCGAAGATCATGCCGTCGCGGACGTATGCGCGACCCCAGAACGTGGGTTCCTTCCCCGCAGCAGGTTTGATGATCGTGCCCAGAAGACGCAGGCCAGCCGCCAGCGGAACCGGGTTGAGGGAGCACACCGGTGTCGGTACGCCGACCGGACGCTTCCGCATATCGAAGGCATCGGGCACGCCGGTGTGGACCCGGCGGCGCCCATCGCGCAGGCCGGAGAACACCAATCGTCTCGCGTCGGGGTTAAACTCGAGGTGGAGCAGGTTGCCAGGCATGCTGGCGCGGATGCTGTCGGTCAGTTTCCGGATCGGCACGGTGAAAGCAACGGGCGCAGCGTCTGACGCGAGCCCTACGATCGGTCCCTTGGGCGAGATTGCGACCTCGCCAAAGTCCATCCGGTCGCTGGTGACCGCAGCCTTGAAGCAGCCGTCGCGCAGCGTAATGCGGGCCGTCGCCTCTCCGTTCTTCGGCCGGCAGCCGAGGCCTACCAGGCTCTCCGCCGCCGCAAGAAGCTGGTCACGGTCCAGCGCAAAGCGCAGGCGGCCAGTGGTGACCGGGACAGCCTGGTCGTCGAACCAGCCGAGAAAGGGCGGCCCGCCGGCAGCCTCCGCCTCGCGGACCGATTGCTGCAGTACGACCGCCAAGGTCTGGCTCGCCGCCAAAGCCGCGCGCGCCGCATCCGGGTCCTGGTCCCCCCAGTCAACGACCGCGTTCGGATCGAACCCAAACGGCTCTGTGTCATGACTGGCCGACACCTGCCCCGTGTCAGCATCCGGGGTTTGGGCGGTGGCCCCAGCCAGCTGTGCGTCGGGCACTAGTGCGACGGTGCAGGGAGGAGCAGGCTCCGCGTGGGGCTCCCCCTCAGGTTGGTCGGGAGGGGTGTACTCGATGTCCATGGATGAACTCCGCCGGGTTGAAACCGGCGGAAGATGACGGCAGGTCACCAACAGCTGACGTGGGCAACGAACAGAAATTTAATTCACAGAGTTGCCACCGTCTTTGGGACCAGTCCGTCTCCGGCGGAACCGGTTGCGCATTACGTCAACGGCTAATGCATGCCTGATCTGCTCCGCCACAGCCTCAGGACTGTTTGCTAACCTTTTCAGGCGTTTCACAATTACCTGACTGTCTGGGATTTCAGGGCTCATCGCCTGAAGCTTGGTTGCCAGGCATCGCACGGTCGCTCGGCAGAACCGCACAGCTGGGCCGTCTCTTTCGCCCGTTGCCGTGTTGTTGGAGATCCCCGGAACCCGCTCGAACGCCCGTTCGAACACTCGGCACAGAGTCACGAAGAGCACTCGATCCGGGGGTAGTTCCCGGCCTTTGCGGGGAGCCGCCTTGTAGAGGTCAGTTGCCAGGTGACTGGCGTTGCTGAGGTAAACCAAACATCCTACCAGCCTCTCAAGCGCGGCTACGATGGGATCGTCGTGCAGCTTGTCGCCCGAGTTGAGGGCAGCCCATTCTGTTATGGCTTCGGGATCAAACTGCTCCAAGAGCTGCGCTTGTTCGTCGGTCTGGAGGGCTTTCCGAAGAAGCTCGTTTGCCTGCACCCTCCGACCGAGATGCTCGGCGGTCTCGCGTACCGGCCGCAATAGATCCAGTTCCCACGGCCGTCGATCACGCCACTCCAGGGCGATCGCGAGCTCCTTGAAAGCCCTCGCGTCCGGCCGCTCTGGATGAGCATTCAGACGACGAAGAAGGCGTTCGCAATCCTGCGCCAGAGGCTTGGTCCATTTGGCGCGCTGGAAGGGGGGATCACAGTCAGGCTGAGAAGCTGCCAAGGCGTAGGTTGCTCCCGCCCTCGATAGATTGGATGCCAGTTGTGCGGGCGCGTCATCAGGGATTGCTAGGTTGGTGGCCTTGAGGATGGTGGCGATGTCCGTCTCGTCGAAGACGATCGGGATGCGATCTAAAGTTGAAAGGTTGGCACCGACACGCGGCGGCATAAAGCTGCTTCGCGATGCTGTTTCCGACTTTCTGCCGGTATGAGTCTTCTCGGCCATCTTGCTCGTTCGAAAATTCGATCTTATGGGGACCACGTAGGAGGGTTCGCGCTGCCGGCTGGGAGTGAGCCACACGTCCCAGAGGTATCGCCAGTTCGAGCGGAGCTTGGGACAAGCTCCGCTGTCAAGACGAGGCGAGATAGTATCTCGGCTTGAATAGGTGGCCGAAAGAAATCACGCCTGTGTCGGCTGGGCGCTGCGACTCCTACCGGGCCGTGTATCAGCGGTAGAGCCGCGAACAGGTCCGTGGCGGGTGGGAGCAGCGATCCTGCTAACGGGATCGGTTATCGTGCGGCTTTCCGGGCAGCAATGAGCTGCCTGAGTGCAGTCCAGCTGCGCACCTGAGGCGAACTTGCTCTCCACCATCAGAGCGGACGCTAAGCTTCGTGCGTTGCGTCACCTAGCTCTGCCCTGACTGCCGCCAAAAGGAAGGGCAGCTCGTCGGCCACCGCCGGCCGCAACCGAGGCAGCTCCAGGCTGAAATACTGATGCGATACTAAGTCGCGCAGCCCGGCCCAGCCGCGCCAGTCCACGCCAGGATGGCGGCCAAGCAGATCGGGCGGGAGAAGCTTCACTGCCTCGCCGATCTCAGCCAGGGCATTCTTCAGGGCCCGGTAGGTGCGACGGTCCGTCTCGGCCAGCACGGCGAAGGCGGCTTCATCCAGCTCGCCCGCGAAGGCAAGGGCATCCTCGGCGGCAGCACGGATATCCTCCAGCCGTTCGCGCGTGCCGCGCCGGCCCATTCTCACCATACCCGAACGGCCTCGCGTTCTGCCGCATCGCGCACCCCTGGCCGCAAGGTTCCGCGCTCCACCAGGTCGGCTGGGGCGCCTAGAAGTTCCGAGAGTTCGGCGCGCAGCGACGACAACCGGATCAGCGATAGCCGCGCCGCTGGATCGAGGTCGGCCAGCAGGTCGATGTCACTACCAGGGTGAGCGTCACCGCGGGCGACCGAGCCGAAGACGGACAATGAGGCGACGCCGCGGGCTCGCAGGTCGTCAGCCTGCTCACGGAGTTGGCGAAGCACGACGGCGAGAAGGGGGGCAGCGCCTGCCTCCTCGGCCAGGAAGCGCTCGACGAGAGAACCGACCAAACCCTGCACTGTCTCACCACGAGACGCGGCTGCGATCTTCAAGCGGTCCCGAGTGGCGGAGGGCAGGCGGACGGACAGGAAGGCCGCAGGACTAACAGGGTCAGGGGACGGCATGGCAGCACCTTTGCGCGCATGTGCACAATATGGAGTTAGTTCACGCCTCTATCCAGGCCTCCCCCGACGTAAGGAGGCCAAACGGTCGTTTGGCCTGTTGTCACAAAGCTCCAGACGGGCTGAGGCCAACCTGCAAAACAGCCTATTATTCCTAATCCGCGGGTTCGCGAACGATCTGTTGAACGTGCGCATGGAAGATCTACCATGAGATGCAAGGTCGTTCGTGAGATCTCCAGAAATAGCCTATGTCTCCTCCGCTTCACGACGCAGGCTAACGAAGTCGAGCCCGATCCGGGATAAGTGTTGACCCGTCAATTGAAGCAGACGACTTGCATTCGAGGAGCGTAGTTGTCCGATGACTTCGAGCGTGACCTGTTGCAACTCCAGCTCGCCACCTGCCGTCGACGTCATCGAGAAAGCAACGAAAGTGGGGGGTGCGTCCGGAACAGTTCGAATTACCCTTCCGCCGTCTGCAGGGAAGATGAACTCGTAGGGCGGCTGACGAGTCGTGTCGTCCATGACGCGGAAAGAGCGGTCCTCTCCGTTGACGTTCAGGAAGATGTGCTGGCCGTGCTCGGCTCGTTCCAACGCGGCCGCACCGTCATCCTCCGTCGCGCGAATGGCCACTACGACGCTGGTTGGATGTAGCCCATGCAACCAGGGCTGGTGCGCCGCTGGCGGCCGTCGCAGCGTCATGTCGCAGGCGGGCGAGGTTGCCACCCAAATGCCGGGCCGGCCGGGCTGACGGAAAACCGTTCCCGTCGTGAGATGCGCGCGTCTGAAAGGTTCTGTTGAGAGGAATACGTTGAGCCGCCGGATCGTTGCCTGAGGTTCGTGAGGGACCGGCGTTCGAGCCAGCCGATGGGCCGCACGGAGCAGACCTTCCCCGGACGCGCTAAGGTCGAGACCGTCCTCCCTTGCCTGGGCAATTTCTGACGCCGCTACCTTCGAGATGAAGCCCAGCAGCTTGTTATCTAGAAGCAAGCGACGACGGACCCCGTCCAATACCTTGTCCACAATGGCCTCCAGCGGCGCGCGCATTTGGGCCGGATCATGGTGATCGAGGCCAACGATCTCACGGAGGAGATAATACCAGAGGCCTACCTGGGTATGAGGGTCACGGAGCTGCTCGTCTGCCGTGGCCAGCGCTTCGAGTTCGAGGATGTTCTGGACCTCGGACAAAAGGACTTGGATCAGGTTTGGTCTCCAGGCGAGCAGGGCATCCGCAAGTCCGTTCATGATCTCGCCGAGGTCGAACGGCTGGACGGGGTCAATGACCCCCTTACCCACAATGGCGACGAAGCAGTTTCCGGCCTGTAGCCACCGGACGTCATGATTCGATGGGTCACCGTGAACTTCCAGCGGCTCCAACGCCTGTCGCTCGCCGCACATGACCCGCAGCGTCCTGTGAAGCAGGGCCTCCATAACCGCCGTTGCGGCCCCGGGCAGGACGCCAGCCTGGCGGAGCTCCTGGTGCGCCGAAGAGCGGAGGAGCCTATCGACGCGAGTCCACTTTCCATGGCAAACGTAGGATCGAACGAGCTCGATCGGCGGTTCCACTAAGTGTCCGGCCGTGACCAACCGGTCAAGATGGTCCTGAGTCTCGCCTTCATGTGTCTCCCTCCAGCCCCCCCGAAGGTTTGCGGCGACTGCGAGCCATACGTCGTCGAGCGGCGCTCTCGTGTAAACCACGATGGTGTTGAAGTGATCGGACCGTGAGAGGTCGCGGATCAGCCCGAGCGACCGTTCCACATCGCTTTCGTCTGGTCCGAGATTGTAATCGAGAACTATTAGGTCGCTCTTCCGGATGCGCTCTGGCGTTACGTGCTCAATCGAGTTCTCAACGTCGCACAGCATGTGACGCGCTTTGAAAGCATTGTAGAGTGCGTGTGCACGGTCGGTCTCCCCAAAGCGTCGCCGGAAGGCCGGGTCCGTCGCCGGAACGCCGCTCGTCACCAGATCGTGGTAGGTCGGGAACTGGTCGTCGATGAGCAGGACCGCGCGGAGCGGCTTCTCCTCAAACGTGCTCCGGACTGCTTCCGTGTACACCTCATCAGGCATTCGTCTGCAGACCCCTGAACTCGATGATGAAGTTGGCGCCAGATAGGACATGGGGGTCTTCAGGCCGTGCGTAGCGGATGCGGTGACCGGCCACACCTAAGTTGGCCCGTGAGAGGAACAGACCTACGCCGCGTCCCGACCGACGCTTCGTGAAGAACAGCTCGAAGAGCCTCGGGACGTCGTCGCGGTCGACGCCTGGGCCGCTGTCCGCGACGATGACGAGCTGATCCCGCCGATCGAGGCAGATCTCACGATTGGCCGCTTTGGCCACCCAAAAGAGAGCGTTGTTGATCAGGTTGAGGAACACGGGATAGATGCGGGCGGGCTGATCGGTAACGATAAAGTCTCGGAACTCTGACGTGACTGTCAACGTGACCTGGCGGTCGGACAGCGTGCGCCCGAAGAACTCCTCGACGTAGTGCGCGATCTTCTCGCCCGTGATTCGCTCTCGGGGCCGGTAGCCGGCAACCTGCATTGGCGCGAGAAAGCGGAGCCGATCTGCCAACGCCTGATGCGAAGATAGCGCCTGCTGGTAGGCCACCGTGCTACGGCAGTGGGCAGGAAGACTGCTCAGATTTCGACGGACCTCCGCCTCGAGTGTCTCGAACTCATGACCGATAATCTCGACCGTGACGCCGACCTGCGCGACCGCCTGCAGATCGCGAAGGCGATCTTCCAATGCCGCCCTCTCATCTTCGGTTACGGCATAGGCATCGCCCAGATTGATCCCGGCGCGCAGCTGTTCAAGCGTGCTCAGGAATGGAAGGTACCGACCAGCGAAGACGTCGGTGAGTTCGGCGCGGAGGACGTCGAGGGCGCTCAGGGCAGCGACGAGGCCGAGGTCGGGCCCTATCGTCGCGGGGAAGTCCTCTACCCTGTGCCGAAGCTCGTCCTTGTCGGCGCCAATCCGGGCGCGCCACGTCAAGCTGAGCTCCCCGAGCAGGTGGTCAATGCGTGCACTGTAATCGTCGAGCTGTCGGGCGAGAGCTGTGCTCTGTGTCTGCGCCCGTTCTCTCACCACGTCAGTCGGTGAAGGCCCGGGTCGCGTGGCCATGAGAGCCGCAGTTTCTGCCGCAAGGGCATCGATCTCGGCGCTTAGTTCCTCGTAATCGTCCCGGAAGCCTCGCCAAGCTTCCTCCAAGTCGCCCAGCTTCGCTGGCGGCGAGGGAGGCCTTAGCTCCTCCGCTGCACGGCCCAACTCATCCAGCCGCGCCGCAATGAGGGCAGTCTCGGTATGATCCTCCCCAGCGGCCACACGCTGGAGCAGGGTCCTCAGGGTAGTCGCGCGCTCGAATGCCTCCCGGACCCCCTTGCCGGCAGTTCTGAGGAACTCCCGAAGACCTTTCCGGCGACTCAGGTTGGCCTCGGACGCGGCGGCCTTCGCGGCCGCGTTGCGGGCGATGATCGCCGACATTTCGCTTTTGCGGATCCCGCTCTCGGACCCGAAGTAGCGCTCCGCCAAGTGCCTCAACAGCTCCCTAACCAACAAGCGCATCTCGCGGTAGGCCCTGTTATCGACGAGTCCCTCACGCCCAGCCTTGTCGCGCAGCGCCGGATTCCGCTCGCGTGTGAACGCCACTCGGCCGAAGCTGCGGCGGTGAGACCAGAAGTAGCGACCAGCGTGCATGCTGCGTCGCTCCTCCATACCGAGGAAGTCGGCATCGGTGCGCCCGTACGGCATCACCCGAAGGTCATCACGGTAAACAGCGACACCGGCAAACTCATCAGCCAGCTTGATTAGACGTGCGTGCTCCTGCTCCGTGTGCGTCGATCTTCGCAGGTCCACCTCAAAGGTGCCGATCGCGAACTCGAAGGGACCGAGCCGGTCACGACCTCTACCGATCGGAGACGCCATTGGCGAGTACTCGATCATCCCACGATCCTGGCCGAAGGCTTTAAGCTTGCCGCGGAACACGCCGCGATCGTCGAATCCACCTTCGACAGAATGCTCGAGAAGCCGGAGTTCCTCGAGGTTGAAGCTTTCCGACGCGCCCAACAAGCGTCGGACACCCTCCCGACCATGGATCAGAACCTCGTAGTCGAACACTGGCTGGGGATCGGCAAACGGGTCTGTGAAGCCGGTGAGCGTCTCCTGCAGACGCTCCTTCACGAGGTCCACCTCCTCACCTACCTCTTCGGGATGCACCCATACGGCGAGCTCGCGGTTAACTTCCGCCATGAACATCGCGGTTCCACGCGGTACGAGATTGAGGAAGGCGGGCCACTCCTCCAGGTGATGACGGTCGATCGGAAGCCCTGACCAGGCACGGCGTACGGCTTCGCGCGTCGACGGAAGGCCACGACGCGCCTCGTATCGGTCGTAGCGCTCCCACCCTTCCGACAACCTCCCACCACGACTCCCGTCGGTTCCGAGATTATCGGTTAACCGTCCCACCATGTGTGGGAGGCCTTCGGCCAGTGCGTCGGCATCGTCGAAGGTCTCGACCGGCAACAAGATGTCGTCGAGCTGCAAAAATGGATTCTCGAACAGCCGCCAGTCCACCAGGAGGGCGGCAAAGGGCGACCCTGCCTTGCGTGAGACAAGGATCGTCGCCGGGGCAAGGAAGGCTACCGATAGTCGTCCAATGCCCTTCTCCCCCTGCTTCGGCCTTAGCGGCAGGCCGAACGTGTCCGGGGCCTCCTCATCGTCTTCGATCTTTGACTCCGTACCTAAAACGAGCCACCGGCGCTCGATGTCGGAACGGGTCATCCCTGCCCCATCATCGAATATCGCGGCGACATCCGTAGTGTGGCCGGGACCACCTGCGGGGAAGACGTGGAGTGCAACGTTCCGCGCGTATGCGTCGAAGGCGTTCTTCCACAGTTCGCTTACGGCCGTCGGCGCATCCGCAATCTGTCCCCGGCCGAGATGATCGATTGTCCGAGCTCGGGTTTTGAAGGACAAACCGGTCATCGTGGGCGCTCCCCGTCCTGGGCCGCAGGTGCGCGTTCCGCAAGCCTCCTAACCAGTTCGCTACCAATCATTCGGCATCCTGCACCACAGCGGCGCTATTCACGATTTTCGGGAGGTTCTCCGCAAGGGCCAATACCGTCGCCGCGGCACCGCGGGCGGCAAGACGGCGGAAAACGTCCCTGTATTCCGCGATGCCCTCGCCGTTCGCGCCCTGCTCCCCGTTCGTGCGGAGGGCACGCTCATAGCTCATCATCAGGATACGCATGCCTAAGATGTACTTTTCCGTCACTACGTCCTTCGCCACGTCTCCGCGCTGGCCCGCACGATACTTCAGGTGATAGGCATTGTCGTAATTTACCTTATAAATGACGCGCCCCTCGCCGAGGTCCTCGGTCACACCGCCGTCGTTCCCGTCGAAGCCCTCTGGCCACGGTAGCGTCTCCTGGTCGCCGATGGTGCGCCCATCCTGCGTCAGCAGGTGGTAAGCAGGTAGCCCGTGTGTCGGCGCTGGCTTACCCAACCCGTCGGGACCGACGTTGCCGTCACCAGCCTTCGCCGATGAAGCTTTCAGTTTCGGCTTGGGATCGGGTTTCTCGTCGTCCGTAATGCGGACGGAGAGCAATACTTCCAGCGCCTCCGGCATTGCCGGATCCTGGAGGACCAACCTGCATTCGAGAATCTCGCCCGCACTAACCTTGCCGGGCAGCGGTTCGAGGAAGACCGTGAGACGGCCATCGTGCAGCTGCGTCCGCATCGTGAACCGGGAGCGGACCTCCTCGTTCACGGTCAAGGTGCCACGGTTCTCGGCCCTCAGCAGATAACCGTTCTCTGCATCGGTCCGGGCGGCAACTGGCCGGGCACGGTTGAGCGGTACCTCCAAGCCCCTGTCCCGAAGCTTCTCCTCTACTCGCAGAAAGGTGGGACTGTACTTGCCCTCGAAGGTTCCATTACCTGCCTCCTTCCCTCTGGTGCCGCCAGCGGATGGCACGAAGATCACGGGGTCGCGGTCGTTCAGGAGATCCGCAAGCGTGCGGTCCGCGTCCACGAGTTTCTGGAAGAGTTCGTTGCGCTCCGTCTTCGCGGCGTGGTCCAGCTCCTCCCGCGCGATCTGCTGCTGCATCTCCTTGAGGACGGACGATCCCCTGATCGCCTCCGTCACCTTCTCCTTGTAGTGCTCGCCGACGATCGTGTTCCGGATGTGCTCGCGGTCACCCTTCCAAACGTCATTGTGGGCCGCGAAGGACAACTCGCTCGCGTCCACGATGATCACGACCCGATCCTTCAGGGCGGAGAGGCCACAGGATTGCGACAAGTAGCCGCGCGTCTGCTTGAACTGCACCTGCCCATTCACCGCGTGGAACACGCGGTTGTTCGTCGAGGCAGGCTTGAGCCAGCCTGGAAGGTCGCGCTTGAGAGGGATGGCGCTGATCGTGATCCTGCCGAGGCCCGGGTCCTCGATCATCGCCACGTCCTTGCGCTCCGAGCCAGCCACGGCGTCCTCCTCCTCGTCGTGCTCGTCCTCCCGGTGGGAGCGGAGGAGGAGGTACTCCATGCCGTAGAAGGAACGGGGGTCCACGCCCTCCGCACGGTCAGAGCCCCGTGACTTGTCGGGCTTCTGCCGGAGGTCGAGCAGCCGGAAAGGCAGCATCGTCTCGACTAGGTTCTCGTTCAGCGCCTCGCGTGACCCCTTGAAGCCGGAGAACTTGGCGCCGACCTGGTAGTCGTAGAGCTTGATGATCGTCCCCGACGCGAGATGCATCCGATCGTACCGCTTCCGGTCGGCCCGCTGAAAGGGATAGAGCTCATCCGCTTCGAACGACGAAACCCTGCCGTCCGGCATCACGAAGTATTCGGCCACCGGCATTCTATCCCCGGTGGAGGGACGTCGCCGCATTAAGGTCCAGCCCCAGGGACCTTTGCGATCGTGGCGGCGCGAGACGATCAGCTTGAACCAGCGCGTGCCGCAATAGCTCAGCACGCCCGACGAGCCCATGTTGTACTTGCCCTGCACGAACTGAATGCTCGCCTTGTTCCCCTCCTTCAACGAGAGGAAGGTCCGCTCGAAGTCCTGTGGCTGCTGACCCTCGCCGTTGTCTGCGAAGGTGTAGCAGGGCAGGCCCTCCTTCTTGCTCTTTGCGCCGGTCACGCCGATCACGAGGTTCTTCTGCGCGAAGTCGCGCAACCAAGGATCACGGGGATCGAGGTTCACGAGCTTGCCGCCCCGGAGCGGCTTTATGAGCCTATCGATAGCCTCATACATCGTTTTCGGAGCGGCCGGCCCTTTCGGGTCGATCCCCTTCTCGTAGGCATGCCGCATCAGCACGGCGTCCACCATGTTGGTCATCAGCTCGGTGAGAGCCTTGCCGCCATCCGAGGCCTGGTTGGACATGACATTGAAATTCGTCTCCCGGCCGTCGAGAGGTTTCCAGTGGCTCGGGTCACGGAGGAGTAGGTCGCCCTCGATGATGGCCTGGATTTCGGCTTCGGATTCTGCGGCCAGCAGCGACAGGCAGAGCGCCTTGGAGTCGATCTTGCGGCTCATAGTATCAATCCAGCTCAAAGCGGGGTTTGGTCTGCTTCTTTGAAGCGACATTGAACTTCTTGCGGCAGGCCAAGACCTCGTCGGCGAGAGCCCGAAAGATCCTCGCTACGTCCTCCTCCGTATAATCATAGTTGGAGCGGTTGGAGAGATTACCGATTAGCCTGATGTCATTCATGGCCCTACTGACACGCTTTCCTGCCAACCGCACGAATTTACTCCGGTCCGCCTCTCTCAAAGCGACCTCCGCCGCGTACATGATCATCACTCGCGTGTAGATTTACCATTGCTACGGAAACGGGTCCAGCTTCAGGACCGAGATTGCCGCAGAGCGGCAATCTCTGTGACATCCGCCGTTCGGAGGAGGACCCTGGCCAGAGTTCCGTGACAACGGAGCCGTAAGAGTATACTCAACCATAGTCATCAAGAGCGAATCGCATGACTCCGGCGCAACCACTCAAGACGGTCCAGGCCGCAAAGGCTCTCGGGATCTCCAAGAGCACCCTCCTCCGGCTATTCAAGGAGAAGAGGGTCGATGAGGTCGGGCGCGATCGGAACAACTGGCGTGTCTTCTCCGCCAGCGACGTCGCACGAATTAAGCAGGCCTTGGAGCCGACGAGATGAGCCGCGAGGACCAGGTGAAGACTACCGTTACCCCTCCACGTAAGGCACGGTTCCTGGCCGTGGACTTTTTTTGCGGCGCTGGTGGCACTACCCGGGGCCTGATTGACGCCGGCGGCTACGTCATCGCTGGAATCGACAAGGACGCGGGCTGCGAAGCAACATACTCTGATCCGTTGAACAACGTGAACTTCGGACTGGACCGTAAACCGCCTCGATTCCTGCATCGGGATATCTTTCCGCGCTCCGCGGAGCATCCTGACGGCGAGCAGAAGGAGCTGATGGCGGATCTGGAAGAACTGATCGGCCGTTATCGGAACTGGGCCTCACGCATGCCACTGCTCTTCGCGGTGTGCGCTCCCTGTCAGCCATTCACAAAACTTGCACGGGTCAGCATGACTGACGAACGCAAGGCACGGCGTGCTCGCGATGCCAACCTACTCAAGGAGGCATGTCGCTTCATACGGAAGTTCAAGCCGGATATGGTTCTGTCCGAGAACGTTGCCGGCATTGGCGACCCGCAATATGGTGGCGTATGGGACCGCTTTCACCGCGATTTGGAGAAGATGGGTTACGCCACGGGATCTAAGGTCGTTTGCACGTCCAAATTCGGTGTCCCGCAGTATCGCAAGCGGTCCATCCTAATGGGCGTAAAGCGGTACATTACGAACCCGGAGCGATTCGCCGACCTCCTTGGCAGGGAATTGCTTGTTCCGGATTCTGATCCGGATGCGCCGCTCGTTTCCGTGCAGGAGGCCATCGGTCATCTACCGTCCCTGCAATCTGGCGAAGCCCACCCATATGTGCCGAACCACCGTGCCCGCGGTTTGGCGGAAGTGAACCGCCGGAGACTTGCCGCATCGAAGCCAGGTAAGAGCAATGCTTACATGGCGGACACGGAGTATGGTGATTTGACGCTGCCCTGCCATCAAAGGGTCAACGACAAGTTCCAAGACCGGTGTTTTGGCGACGTGTACACACGCATGCGGCCACACCAACCCTCCCCAACGATTACTACCCGCTGCATCAGCATCTCAAATGGACGGTTTGGCCATTACGATGTCAATCAGATCCGGGCAATCACGGTCCGTGAGGCAGCGTTGATCCAATCGTTCCCAGAGACGTACCGTTTCCATCCTCTCGACGAGATGGAGGCGGGTGCCCGCATGGTGGGGAACGCAGTTCCGCCCAAGCTGGCTCGATTTTTTGCTTCCTATCTCGTGAATTCCCTCTCCAGTAATTTCTGGAAGTGGAGCGAGTGGAAGCCATCTGCTGACCCCGCGCCCCCTAGAAGGCAGTGATCCGCCCGCTAAGATCGCTTGGGTTTTGTTGGGGCACAACGAATGCTGAAAGCTTTGGTGTCAGTTGGTAAGCTGACATTGCCACCGGATGGACAAGGCGCAGCCCGAGCGTTCTCGCGAATCGGCTATGAGATAGAAAACGCGCTCGCAGACCTCATAGATAACTCCATCGATGCGGGCGCCCATGGCGTCGAAATAACCCTCTTCCGCGATGACAAAGGTATCGTTTCTGTATCGGTGGCGGACGACGGACGTGGCATGACGGCTGAGCGCCTGCACGAAGGCATGCGCTTCGCCACGCAAACCAGTCACGAGACCTCCGACCTTGGTACCTTCGGCATGGGGATGAAGACGGCGTCCTTCAGTCAATGCCGCTCGATGGCGGTGATTGCCCGGACCGGAACAACTATCTCCGCGTGCCGATGGACGCATGCCTCGATGAGATCCTGGGCTTGCGAACTGCTCGAGGAGTCCAGCGCATCGGAGCGCTTCGCAGCTGCATACTCTGCACTAGGCATCCCACATCGAGGAGGGGCCGTCGTCCTGTGGGAGGACTTGGACCGAATGAAAACGGGCGTCGGGGAGAGCGACCTCGATGAGTTCCTCGATGACCTGCTAGGCCGCCTGGAAGTGCACCTTGGCCTGATCTTCCACCGTTTCATCAGTGCAAAACGGCTGGTCCTTCATCTCACTGTCCGTCGTGTTGACCGCAAGATGCATTTCCCCAGGCAAGTCCGTGCCCTTAATCCATTCGGCTATGCAGTCAGCGGCAAGCCTACCTACCCGGTCGACTTGGAAGCCTCGATGCCTGGTCTTGGGAAGCTGGTTCTCTCCGCGCACGTTTGGCCTGCGCGCTCGGCTGACCCCGCTTTTCTCCTTGGAAGGCGTACCGGCACACATGCCCAGGGTTTTTATTTTTATCGCAACGATCGTTTGGTCCAGGCGGGTGGGTGGAATGGGGCATTGCCCGATGGGAATACCGCGGACCTGTCACTCGCGCGTGTCGCAGTGGACCTTCCGCCGGGCGGAATCGATGTGAATGTGCAGAAGTCGGCGGTGCAGTTTCCGGCTTCCGCAGCGCTGGCGCTATCACGTGCCCATGCCGGCAGGCGAACCTTCTCTGGCTTCGTGGAAGATGCCCGGAAGGTGTATGCAGCCGCAAGGCGCGTACCTCAGCAGGCCGATGGCCTACCCTTAACCATTGGTGCCGGAGTCCCGTCTGTCGCGCGAGCCCGCATCCGCGACCAAGTCGCCAAGAAAGGTGGCGTCCGGACGATCGATTTCCAATGGCGTACCCTCCCAACTGGCCAAGTGTTCGATCTAGAACCCGCCGAGGATTTAATACTCCTCAACAGCAAATACCGGCCGCGCATCCTCGGTGGTGCAAGGGGTTCCAGCGCCGATGTGCCGGTGGTGAAGACACTGCTCTTCCTGCTTCTGCGCGAGGATCTCAAGCGGTCCCGGTCGTCGCAACAGCAAGTAGCGCGCTTGGACGACATCAATCGCGTGCTGTTCGCTTTGGTGGGTTCGCTTTGAGTATGGAGCCCGTCGGTACATCTGACGTGGTCGTACCAGCATGGGAGGCGTTCAGCCGTGACTACATAGAGACAGGAATCCCGTGCGTCGTCGTGGTGCGAGCCACACCCTATGTCACGGTGTTCCTGGACGAAGGTGCTACGCGCCTCGGCGGGCATCTCGAGATCGCTCCCACAACGGCGATCCCCATCAGCCCTTTGGAAGAGGTGAGCTTCCTTGAGGTTCTGTTTGATGGAAGACGCTGTCTCGAACTCTCGACGTGCAGACCAGAGCTTTACCGAACCTTCTTTTTCATGCTTGCCGAAGTGGCTTCGGGTGCTGTGTTGGATGGGGAGTCCCCGATCGCGTCTCTGGATCGTTCGCTGCGGAATTGGAGCGCGTTGCTCAGGCACCCAGAGACGCTAAGCGAGGAACGGCAGATAGGGCTCTTTGGGGAGCTTTGGCTTCTGCGGCGTCTCGTCCGCTCGTTGGGAGTGGCAGCGCTTCAGGCCTGGACCGGGCCGCGCCGACAATCGCATGATTTCCGCTTGGCCCACAGCGAGTTCGAGGTGAAGACGACTTCTGGCTCTGGGCGCATCCACACCGTGAATGGATTGGGGCAGCTGGTACCAAGCACGGGTTTCGACCTCTACGTCGTGTCGCTTCAGATTACGCATGCCGGCTCTGGTGGCGCGACGCTCGCGGAGGCTGTCGAGGAAATCGCAGCGGAGCTCGGCCTCGGATCCGAAGCGGAGCGGACCTTCTTCGAGCTGCTGACTTTATCCGGCTACCATTCCACGGACGCGCCACGCTACCCGCGCCGCCGGCGTCTACTAGGGCCATCACTGCTGGTTCCCGTCGTAGCCGGATTCCCGCGCCTAACCCCGGAAGCAATTGCCGTCATACCCTCGTCGTTCGCTGCCGAGCGCATCCGTGACGTGACGTATCGGATCGACTTGCATGGGCTGGGCGTGCCGGACGGTGATCCACGGTTTTTGGAAGTACTGCCGGCCTTGCCGGTAGACGCAGGAGAGTCTCCCAATGTTTGAGCTGCTCAACGGCGCTCTGAGTGGCATGCAAGCCGGGCCCAAGCCGCTGACCAAGGCATTGGTCGCAAGCGCGATGATGAACGACGTCGAGGCAATCGATCCCGGCACATTGCGGGGGCATTTGGAAAGTGCCCCCGCTGGTGACGACGTGGTGACCGTATTCCGCCGGGCTTTGGCGGGATGGGACAACGAGGAGGCTGCCTGGACTGGTGGCGTAGAACGCAATTCACGGGCCCGGAGGGATGCGATCTATACTAAGCTGGGCTTCGACCCAGAATGGATCCGCGTTTGCGAGACGAAGTTCCCTTTCCATAGCGTCAGCCCACCCGTGGTGATCGCAAGGGAACACACCGCTTGGTACGACGAAAAGGTTCGCGCGCCGCGCAGCTTCTACTGGAACGCGTATGTGGGCCAGCTGAGGGCGCAGGGGTGGACGGACGAGAGCATTCGGCAATTCGACACCAGCACGACGAGTGTGGTCGAGCGACTGGCGGATCCCACGTCGGTGGCGGCTTACCAGTCGAAAGGGCTGGTGGTCGGCTACGTCCAGAGCGGTAAGACCGCAAATTTCACTGGTGTAATCGCGAAAGCCGCAGATGCCGGCTACAAACTAATCATCGTATTGGCAGGCACGCTGGACGTTTTGAGATTTCAGACTCAGCGTCGTATCGACAAGGATTTGATTGGTCAGGAGCTTCTCGACGACAACTACGCGAGCGACGCCGACTGGAGTCGCTTTCTGAAGCATGGTAACCTTCCCAGTAAACTTGGAAGTTTTGATTTCCATCGTCTCACGGGACCAGATTCCGATTACCAAAGCCTAAAGGCGGGATTGGAAGCGTTGCAGTTCGAGGCAGCCGAAAAATCAAAGCCTCTTTTTGACAAGGAAAATATCTTTAGGGCGCGCACCAGGATTGCGATCGTCAAGAAAAATTCCAAGATCCTTAAGCGCTTGCTGACTGACTTGCGGAGAACGAGGGATTCGGGGCAAGGAGCTCCGCTGGATCAGATACCCGCACTTATCATTGATGACGAATCCGACCAAGCCTCCATCAACGTGAGCAAGCCAACCGCAGACGCCGATTCCGTGGATCGGAAACCAACAAATCAGGCCATTGTCCACCTTCTCGGTCTTCTTCCGCGTGCGCAATACGTGGGCTACACTGCCACACCCTTTGCTAATGTCTTCGTCGACCCGAACAACGAAGAAGACATCTTTCCTAAAGACTTCCTTATCTCACTTCCCCGGCCGACCGGGTATATGGGTGTGAGCGATTTCTACGATCTCGAAGGCAGTCAGGAAGATAAGGACTCTAAATCAAATGAGCGAGATTACGTACGCCCTGTAGTCGGCGATGATGCAGAGCCAAAAAACCTCCAAGCTGCGATCGATGCTTTTGTGCTGAGTGGTGCCATTAAACGGTTTCGCGCAACGGTTGACTCCCGCCTAGCCGCCTCCTTTCGTCACCACACCATGCTCGTGCACTCGTCTGAAAAAGTAGCGGAGCAAGCGAACCTCGCTGACCAAGTGCGAAAGATCTATGCGAAAGCAGGCTATGAAGGAGGTCGAGGAGTCGAAAGACTCGAAAAGCTCTTCGACGAGGATTTCAAACGTGTTCACGCGGCTAGGGGAGCGGAGCTACCGTTCCCGGGCAGTTTCGAGGAACTTGCGCCGTTCATCGGGGAGTGCCTCGGCGCTATCGGCCCGGCACGCGGAGCGGTGAGGATCGTCAACAACCTTAATAAGGATCAGACACCAGACTTCGAACGCCAAGCCATTTGGAAGTTCGTGGTTGGCGGAACCAAACTTTCTCGTGGCTACACTGTCGAGGGCCTTACGGTGAGCTACTACCGCCGCCGTGCACAGTCGGCGGACACGTTGATGCAAATGGGACGCTGGTTCGGCTTCCGTCGTGGGTATGGCGATCTTGTCCGCCTTCATATAGGGACGAAGGAGCCCTTACCTGGGAGTGGTCGGGGAATCATCAACCTCTACGAAGCATTCGGTGCTGTGTGCCGTGATGAGGAAGCTTTTCGGGAAGAACTGAAACGCTACGCGGAGGTGACGGAGCCGCGTATCACTCCAGCACAAATCCCTCCTCTGGTACCGCAGCACATGTTGCGGCCGACGGCTTCGAATAAAATGTATAATGCGATCCTGACCTATATCAACTTCGGAGGCAAGCTTTCGGAGTCAACGATTGCGCCTAACGAACCCGACGACATCGCTTATAACAATACACTGTTGGACAAGATTGTCGGTACGGCTAAGGCCCGCCCCGTCAAACTTGCGGCGACGCATCTTGTGGGCAAAGATAAGGACAAGCCTAAGTTTCACGAGCTCTCCGCGAACGTCGTGGAGTTGTCGCCTGCGGCCGTCGTTGAACTCCTGGAAAAATATCGTTGGTACGGAACCGAACGAGGCGCTCCACGCGGCACGAACCCGATGCGACTACAGATGGAGTTCTTGCGCAAGCGCGGCGCGGAAGATCCACAGATTGACGATTGGCTACTCCTCGGTCCCCGCATAGAGAAGGCCAGCGCTGTCCGTCCGCTCGCCGGTGTTGATTTCGACGTCGTATTCCGGTCACGGCGTGATAACGAAAAGTACCGCTTCAACACTTACAATGACCCAATTCATCGTCGTTTTGCTGAACACATTGCGTGCCTGACGACGCTGCAAAACGCGAATGCTGAATTGACGGCGCTCCGCCAGCCGAGACGCGGCGTCCTAATCTACTATCCGATCTTTGAAACAAAACCGAAGACCGGAAAGCCGAAGCCGCCGTTCACGGTTGGCTTTACGCTCCTGTTCCCGAGTAATGGTATCGTAGCACCCGTCAGGTTTTCGGTACACCGCGCCGACCTTAGCGATGCCGCGGTAGTTAACGTGTGACCGAGTTGAAGCGCCAGCACGATGTTACCGTCGTGCTGGCGTGTATCAAATCTTATAGTGGCTACCTACAGTTCGTCGTTGGCAACGGCGAGAAAACTCTGGAGCTTGGCTTCCAGCCTTCCTAAATCTTGGAGCTCGCATTCCCAAACGTTGATAACTTTCCATCCTAACGCGCGGAGCCGTGCTTCGGCATCGGCGTCGCGTTGCTTGTTCCGCGCAAGCTTCGGCACCCAGAATTCCCGTCGCGTGGCAGGAAGGGTAGCCCGCCGGCAGCCCTCGTGCTGGTGCCAGAAGCAACCATGTACTTGGATTGCCTTGCGTCGTCCCGGGAAGACAATGTCGGGCGTTCCGGGAAGGTCGCGGCGATGCAGCCGGAAGCGATAGCCCATCGCGTGCAGCATCCGCCGCACGACTATCTCGGGCTTCGTGTTCTTCGCCTTGTTGGCGCGCATGACGGCGCGTCGCGCGTCGGGCACGTCGGCCCAGGGCTGCTGCGGCATACGCGTCAGGTGGTGATGGCTTCAGTGGAACGCGAGCGCTGGCACTACGCCGACTGCAATGTCCGGGTGCGCACAGCCTCGAAGGCAGCCGCCGCGTCCTCGAAAGTGCTGGCTGGCGCCGCGAGCGAGCGCACCATCATCACCGCTGGCTTGTCGCGGCGGGCGTAATAGTCGCCCTCCATTACCGCGAGCCAGCCAGAGAGGCCGCCAGCTGCGAGGGAGCGCTCGGCTGCGAGAACCTCCTCCTCAGTCGGGTCGGATTGCCGGCCGAGGGTTACGTGGCGGCCGTCCGTGCCGAGCACGATCCAGCGTCGCTCTCGGTTGCGTCCCTTCGCCATTGCCCTGCCCTCCGCCCGTCAACTGTAGGGTACTGCATCAAAGGTTATCATAACATCTGATCGCGTCCCCAGCCGGTTCACATTCCTTCAAACGATCGTTTAGCTTCCGGACAACCAGCTTCTAGAAACAACACGTGAAAACAGAGTAGGTCCGGCGTTTTCTGAGCCGTTGCTACGGTTTCGTACGTAGTGTGCTCCTGACTGCGGGGTACGCAGACCGTACTCACCTAAACCGAACACGTCACGATTGCGGAGCGCTGTACCTGGATCCGCTGAGAGGAGGGCTGGGATGGCGACCCGGACCATCACGGGGCTATTCGACACTCGCGCCGAGGCGGAACTCGCAGTCGAGCACCTTATCGGGCAGCTCGGCCTCGACCGCGACCGCATCTTGTTGCTCGCACCCAGCAGCGAAGACACCGCCGGTACTTCCCTGGGCAATTTGTTTATGCCGGAGGAGGATCGCGTCGCCTTTGCAGAGGGCATCCGCCGTGGCGGGTATGTCGTCTCCGCCGAGGTCGACGAGTTCCAGGTCGACCACGCTATGGACGTCTTCGAGCAGCATGGGGCTGTGGATCTCGACGCGCGCGAGGCAGACTACCGGAGTGGCGGTTGGACCGGCTACACCACACGCACCGACACGGCCACTCTCACCGGCGCCACCATGGGCCACATAGCAACCTCGGGCACGATCGGCACGGCCGCGGGTTCCGGTATCTCGCCCAGCCACGTCGTTCCGGCCAGAGCTCAACGACATGACAATGCCTCCCAGTTCAGGGCGCCCGGCCGACTTTCAGATCCCAGCAGCCTAACAAACTAATGCTAGGCAGCCATTAGTTTCGACTGCAGAATGCCTGGGCACTTCGGAATCCTTCCGCGACCGAGGGGAATGTGGATGGCGCTCAAGATAACCTTCGTGAAGACCGGGACGAACGCGGAGAACGCCGTGACGGGCGAGTTGACACTCTTTGATGGTGCCACCGTCGTTAAGAGGTCGACCGCGTTCTCCGGTGGCAAGGGCTTCAATCCGCTGGACGACGGCAAGTACCGTCTGCGCCTCGACATTCGAGGCGACGAGACGACCAACGAAGCCAACACGGACGGCACCTTGAAGCCATTCTACGGGATCCAAAAGGTCGGGACCAACGTCAAAGATGCCCAGGGCGGTGTCTGGGACATGCAGGTCGAGTGGGGCACTATCCGCTCCCGGCTGAACCCAGCCGCCGGTGCTCCGGACCACGGAGATTACATCCACGGCAAGAAGCGGCCGAAGGACTGGACACATGGCTGCATCTGTGACCGCTCCGAGACGATCCTCAGCCACCTTTGGAGCCTTCCGTCGCCACCTGTAGGCATCGACGTCACCGTCTCAGGGGGGAAGAGCTTCGACCTCGAGGTGCTCGTCCCGAAAAACGTGGCAACGCGAGGGTGACGCGCGTACGATCCGGGTATACGAACGATCGAGCGGTGGCGCGTTCTTCACAATTGATTTTGCAGGTCCTTCAGCTGCACCGCCTGTGAATGAACTGGCCGTCGAACCGAAAGCCGGCAACTCCGTGGCCTTCGCGAGGCTGGGTCTCGCGGCGTCGCCCTCGGCCGCAAGGCTGGCTGTTCGCGGGCTCCGACCGGGGTGGCGAGCGCGCGGCAATGATGCACTCGCTGATCACCACCGCCAAGCTGAAAGACGTCGATCCCGAGGCGTCGTTCGCTGACGTGCTCGCCCGCATCGCCGATTACCCTGCCTCAAGGCCCGGTCAGCTCCTGCCGTGGAACTGGACGCCCAAGGCCACAGCGCTGCCAGCCGCTGCGTGAACGTCGATCGCGGCCCTCACCGCATGGGTACCGGCCATCCCGCCGTGAGCGAGCCGATCCCGTCTATATATGGCGGCGCAGACTGGAGGGCGAACTATTTCCGCCCGGTGTGCGACATCACCCGGATCGTGCTGATGGTGGCGGGCAAGCTGCTCCGCCGCGGCACGGAATGGAACGGGCTGCGCCGATCGCGCGTGGGATGAGACCATTGCGTCAGGTCGACACGGCACCGAACAGCTTCGAGAGTCGATTGAAGGCGTAGGGCGCGAACAGGGCCGATCCGGCGAGGAAGAACCATCCAACGTCCTTGAGCTTGCCTAGATTATCGCCGTTCGTGCTGAACAGATCGAATATGACCCAATACGAGATGCCCACTACGCTTGCGGCTAGTCCCATCGCGCCGAATGCACCGGCCGTGCGGCTGAAGCTGCCTTTGACGGTTTTCGCCGGCTGGTCCGCCGGTTCCGACAGCATGCTCCGGATGAGCGGCTCCCGGGCATCGCCGGACGGGCCGCCCAAAAGCGCCCTGGCGATCAGGCCAAGTCCCCACAACAGGACCACCGTCATCAAGATGAGGCTAATCCAGAACGCCGTGTTCGTGTCGGGCATGACGATGGTCCTTTCCGGCCGACTGTTCAGCCCATGACGGCGATGGGCGGCGATACGCTGATGATGCGCGCCTGCGCTTCCACCATGGCGGACAAGCCAACGGCGCCGACCTTCTGTGCCGGTTCTCCCGCATCGTCGGCCGCAAACAGCCAGTCCCAATTGAAATCGAACATGGCGTCCAGCGTGCCGGCCGTCCCTCCGTGCAGCAGCGAGACATCGGCCCAGACCTCGCCGGCCGCGGCCGACGCCTTCTCCATCTGGAGCAGGAAACCGAGCCTGCCCGAATCGAAGGCTGCCGACACCTGCTTGATCGGTCCCAGCGTGCCGTCCGTAAAGATGACCCCGCCCGCAGCATCAATCGTCGTCCCGACTGGTCGCAACAAGAGCCGGATGCAGAGCGGCCGCTTCGCGGCGAAATCGACACCGACATCAAGGTTCGGTCCGCCCGGTTGCGACAGCAGCATCCGGAGCTTTGTCACGCCGATCGGCAGGCCGACCGGCCGGACCGTCAGCAGGATGGTGCTATCCCTGCGATAGCCGGTTGCGAGCAGGTCGAAATACGCCTGCTTGAAGTGAAGCGGCGCGGCCGTCGCATTATCGCACAGAATGGATGCAGGCGTTTCGATTTCCACGATACGCACCACGTCGGGTACCGCGGATCGGGCCAGCGCGATCTTGGCGGAGGCTTGCTCGATCAACGTCGCTGCGACGAATACATCAAATGGGCGGCCCGGTTCGACGGAAGTCCGTGATGCGATCACGGCGAGATGCCGGTGGACATGCGACGGGAAGACGCTCGTGAGGGTTGAGGAAACGAGGAGCGCTGGCGTGCCGGTTCCGTTGACCGTAAAAGCGAGCGTGTTCTCCGTCCGGCTTGCCCGCAAGGAGGTGGAGCGCACGCGCCTCGCCTCGATTGTCTCCGAATCGAAGATGCTGATGAAATCGAAATCCTTGCTGAACTGCGTCCACTTCAGGGAAGTGGCGCCGCTTGCGAGCGTCGGACGCACCCGGGACTGCTTCGCCCCGTTTCCGGTCAGCACCAGAGACTTTCCCACGCCATCCTTCTGCCCGCCCGGCAGCGTCCATTCATAGCTGCACACCAGCAGCGGGGCGGTTCCGTCGCCCTGTTCCGTCCGCGGCGTCTCCACGCGCAGGAACACAGACAGTGAGAAATGCCCAGGCGCGCTCGGCTGGTGCAGGATGCTGAGGGCTGATCCCATCGCAGACGCGATCCGTGCGACCTCCACGCTTTGCTTTTCGGATCCCGGAACGCCATCGACCGTTATTTTCCTCGCGTAGATGCTCGTCGATTCCGGCGAGGTCCGGATTTCAAGCACCGCACCCAGCCGTCCAGACAAACCGTTTTCGTAGCACAGCGTGACGTCCGGATCGGACAGGTCGATCCACCACGTCCTGTCAATCGCGAGATGCGACGGCGCGTCCTCACCGCCTGCGCTTTCGAGCCAGTCCGGATCAATGTAGCGGCGCATGGCAAAGCCGGCCAGCGCCTCCTGCAACTGCGGCTCCGGGCCGTTGAGCGAACGCGGACGCATCAGGAACAGCGCATTCGGAAACGCGGGAGCTTGCGTGTTGGTCGCGTCGAAGGTGAGGCCCACGGGTCCCTCGATGCGCAAGGCGAGGCCGAGCGCCGCGCCCGCATCAAGGCTGCGATACGTGAGCTGCGGGTTGGGACCGATCTCCTTCCTGGAGTCGAGGATCTCGACCGGCAGCACCGATGTGATCTTCCCGTCCGCTACCTTCGTCCTCTCAAAGCCGTAGCCAAAGCCCGTCTTGAACTCGGCTGTGATGCGGTCAGCCAGGCCGCCGCGCGCGAAGGGCGGTTCCTGAAGGATAGCGGCGACCGGCGGTACCGGCACCCGTCCTTCCTCGCTGCTGGGGGCATTCGTCAGCGGGACCACGGAGCGCAGTTGCGGCCGGGTCAGCTCCAGCCGCGAGCGGTCTGCGAGCATGGCGACGCGGAGCGTCCACGCCTGCGCCCTGCCCTGCATGTTCTGCTGCCAAGCCGCCGCGGTGCGCGATGTCAGCAGCGCCCCCGCATAGCGCGACCGCAGCGTGAAGCGGTGGCGGAAATAGGTGGCGGATGGCGGATCCCATACGTGTTGTTGCAGCAGAGTTTCGGCGGGCAACGGGGCGAGCCGCTGGGTGACGGTGACCGCATCGGCGTCGGACCGATCGAAAAACGCTTCGCGCTCGAAGAGATCCATCTCGCGGTCCGGCTTGATCAACGGTATCGCGACGTGAAGATCCTTCGGCCTTGTGGCCTTTTGGCGCGGATCAATGAAGTGGTAGATCGGTCGCCCGCTCGGTCGCCAGCGCTGCGTACCGACGTCGATCTCGCCGAGACGACGCCAGGTATTCCTGTCCGCGCCCGTCTCCCCCTTGCTGACGATGTCGAACCGGCGGCTGCCCGGAACAGCCCTTGCCTCGAGCATCCCGTTCACAAGTCGGATAGCATCGTCGTTGCCGGGAACTTGGTCATCCATCGTCTCGATGCGCAGGCCACCAGCTGGGAAGATGTACTCGCTCGCGCTAGTCCGGGCAGCGAACTGGACCATGTTCGTGTGGACCACGGGTGGATGTGCGCCCGAGGTCACGAAATGCCCGCTGTTGACGCAGGCGTGCAGACTGAGCTTCGCCACGATCCCTTTGGGGACGATCACATCCACGACTTTCGCGGCGTTCACACTTGCCGATGATGGTGCCGAGCGCGCCGTGATGCTGAAGGCGAAGGCCTGATCGAGCGGCTTGAACAGTTCGTTGATCAGGACATCCGGCGTGAAATTTGCGGGCACAGTCTTCACAATCGTACCCAGAATGCTCCGGAGATCGAGCGATTTGACGACCGGATCGGGATCCCTTTCGACGAGCCGATCGGTTGCATGGAGCTCAATCAGGATCCGCGTCACCGCCGGGTCGGGCAATCGGTCGAGATACTCTCCCAGCCGGTAGTCCAGATGGCGCATGCGCGCTGCCGTCATGAGGCAAAGATGGAACCGCCTGACGTCGGTGAGACTTGCAGCCTTACCATAGGCATCACTGCATAAATCTTCATTCCCCATCCAGCGCATGAAATCGGCATAACCCACGCGCGGCGTGCGCATGTCGAGCGTCACCGCATCCGAAAGCCCGGGCTGCCAGGTCCCGCTTTTTCCGGGGGGCGCCAGAAGAAGGAGCGGCAGGGTGGCCGCCGCGGGCCTGCGCCCGTCCGGATCGGCAAGCGACACGGTTGCCGTCGCGCCGGTGCCACTGTCCACCGACAGCACGAGACGGAGCCAGCAGAGCTCGGAGTCGGTTTGAAACGACACGGTTTGCCGCTGCTGCGCGTCATCGCTGAAGGCGAGGACGAAGGAAGCTGCGGATGTCCTCTCGATACGGATGCGCAGGCTGCTGAACGCGGGGGTGGGGATCGTGACCATTGTGCCGCCCGCTCCGGGCTTCGCGAACGGCTCGCCGAACAGGCAGATTGTCACGATCCCCGGATGGCCGCTCCAGGCGAATTCGACGAGCGTCCATTCTCCGGCCACGCCCTCCGTCTCGGGCAAAGCCATGCGTCCGTGCCCGTCCCCATCCCGGAACAGGTCGATGACTCCGTCGCAGCCGTCGACAGCTAAGGCACCGACGCGGGGATAGTCTGCCGCCAAAGGATGGACACCGGGAATGCTTTCACCGACACGCGCCGGCCGGCCGCTGATCGGCCGTTCGACCATGGCCATCTGCGCAATTGGTGTCCGGCGGCTGCAGTCGGCAGGGCAGATCCGATCCGGGCCGGGCGCTTGTATCGTTGGTTCCGGCAGCCATGGCGCGCTCTGAGCCTGGAGTGGCTTCGGCAACGTCCCGGCCTTGCTGACGGCAAAGCTGAAGCTTTCGAAGCAGCGCCCATAGGCGAGTTGCGGTGTCTTCTGGAACTTCGATTTATTCGGAAAAGCGTGCGGCTGGTAGCGGTAGAAGGGTTGCGGCCTGGTCTTCTGATCGTCGTCATCAGCCCGCAATGCGTCCACATGCACGTTGTCCGAGAACGGCCTACCTTCATAGCGGATGAACATCGGCGAGCGTCCATCGACGACGCCCGGCAGAAACGGATGGAGCGCGCCTGAAACCGTGTCGGGGCTATCTTCCGTTGCGACCGGAAATGAGAGATCCGTAAGGTTCGCGTAGGCCCAGGGTGAATTCGGGTTGTCGAGCCTTCGAATGGCGACGCAAATGCCGTTGAAAGCCTCGGCGAAGCGGTCCAGCGTGTCGGCGCCCATGCCGGACGCGATTTGGATCGGCAGCGGCTGTGGGAAGGCATCCGGGATGAAGCGCCCCATTTCGGGGTCGGCCAGCAGCGGTGTGACCGCACGCCCGTAGGCTTGTGTCAGGCGCTGGTCCAGCAGGAGATCGTGCAGGTCGACCGGCTTCAGTCCCACCAGAATCTCATCCAACGGAGTGTTGCTCCCGGACAGGCGGTGCCTGAAGAAATCGGAGTCCTCCACCCGTGCGCGAATATCAGCGAGCGTCGCGTCCTCGCCAGCGGCCCTTACGAGCGCCTTGACAAAGGCCGAACCGACAGCGCGGCGCGCCGCCTCCGCACCGTTGAAGGAGCCGTCGATCACCTTGCGGAAGTTCGCAAATGCTTGCTCGGTCAGATCGGGCCCTGCGCCAAGTTCATCAGCCAGAAGTGCGGGAAAGGGCCTTGCCGTCGTCCCCGCCGTCTCAAACAGTCGGAATAAGGTCTGCTCAGTCCAGGCTTCGCCGGACAGATCCTGCTCCTTTGTGAGGAGCTGCGCCGACAGCAGACCGACCGACCGATCCTTCAGCTCCGCGACGGCCGCTTTCGCCTGCTCCGGCACCACGCCGTCACCGCCGCCTGCGTAGTCCTTCAGCATTAGGGAGATCAGAGAGTCGAGGTCTCCCGGCGCGACGGGGAGGACGGCATCCTTGATGCCGAAGATGTGCCGAAGCGCTTGTGCGATCGCCGGCGCCTTAGCCCTGTGGTCGATCAGGGCGCAATGCTCGCGCAGCACGGTCCGGACTGACTCCAGCGCCTTGACCGGATCCGGCGCGGCGCCAGAGTCGAGCAGCGCCGACACCAGCGGGCCCAGGAGTTCACCCTCGCTCCGCTCATCTCCGGGCTTCATGACAGCGATCACGAGCGTATCGAGGGCCGTCACCAGACGCGCGACGACAAACCGGATCGTCCTGCTCCAGCGACTGGCCTCTTGGTCAATGCCGAACACGCATTCCAAATCGCCCGGCCTTTCAGGCAGGAGGACGGCGTTCGTCACGAAAAGGGATGGCGCGCGTTCCTCGAACCGCGCCAGGAACCGATAGATCGCTTCGGCTTCCTTGTTCACGCCGAGGAACCCGTCCTCGTCCGTCTTTGGGCTGGAAAGGAGCGGCAGGGGAGATGCGGTCATGGGATCGACGATGGTCGTCCGACCGACAACCTCGAAGCCGAGACCTGGATCGTAGTCGAACTGCACCTCCTCGTTCGGGTCCGCTTCGAAGACGAACCCCGCCCTGAAGCCCAGGCTTGGTTCGTTCACCGACCCGCTGAAATGCGGCAGGATGACTAGCGGCCGGTTCTTCAGCTCATCAGGGATGATGACGAGATGCGTCAGGCCGATGCGATGCCCGACCGGTGCGTTCCATGACTGCACCGACCGCAGCATCGGAAACGCGCCGGCCGCTTCCGCATCGACGCTCCCTTGCGATGCAGCCGACGTCCAAAACCATTCTGTCTTTTTGGCCAACCTGTGCGCAGCGAGCCACTTGACGATATCGGCGGAACCAGGCCGATCCGAGACGGCGGTAAGAGGCACGGACGTGCCAGCGTGATCGTAGGCGTAGAACCGAACTGTGGTCAGGGCATGAAGGAATGCCGTAAACTGAGTCTTTGCTTTTGCCTCGTCTGTTGCCACGTTGCCTTGCGCGTCGGAAGGAACCTCGAACGCAAGGTTGACGGCATACCGCAACTCGTTGTGGAAGCTGTCCGGTTCGCGCTCGACCAGGCAATGGATAATCGGAGTTAGCAGGTTCATATTAAGCCACCGCCTTCTGGAGCGTTTCCGCCGCCGATTTCATCTGGTCGATCTTCTGTTTCGCTTCGCCGGTGGGCTCGCCTTTGACTGTGCCGCTGGTCGTAAGCTTGGACTCTCCGCCGCGCATCATGTAATTCGCCTGGCCGCGTGCCTTCAGCTCGAAAACGCGTGATATGCGGATGGTAGCCGTCAGCGATCCGTCTGCATCGATCTGACCGTTGTCGCGATAAGACAGTCGCAGGTTGAGCGTAATGCCGATGGTCGCGATGCCGCACACGACGACATGGCCGGCGATGACCAGCACCATGGCGATGGCGAGGCTGCCACCGGAACCGCTGATTAGCTTGCGGTAGGACAGCGTGCCGGAGAGCGTGATGAAGACCTGGCCGACGAACGGCCCGGCCGCGAAGGCGAGCTGCGCCGATGCGCCAGCGCCCGCCTCCACCAGGACCGACAGCTCGTCACGGATCGGGTTGTATTCCGACTCGATCTGGATGAAGCCGGTGCCGCCCAGGATGAACACCGAGAAGATGAACGGGCGTTCAATCGAGGACAGGTTGAAGCGGTTGGCCAGCACGAAATTCGGGAATGCGACCAGCTTAAAGTGGTTGCCGAGCGAAATGTTCGAAACGCCGCTGGTGCCGAAAGTGAGTGCAAATGGCGGCAGCTCGATCGCGTGCTGGACCCCGACCGGGATGCCGTTCTCCTTGATCCATTCCAGCCCGCCGGGGAGATCCGGGAACATGGACGAAAGGAAGTCCTGGATCCACTTGAACTGCGGGTTCAGCCGGACATGGGTGGGATCGAAGTCGATGTCGATCCCGCGCTCCTTGGTGAAGGACAGGCCAAAATTTTCGAAGCTCACCATCGACTGGCCGGACACCACGGCGTCGAGCGTCGTGCCGATGCGGCCGAACCCCGTCGAGGTGACGTTCGGATCGTCCTTGGACGCTTCGAGCCGCAGCCGTCCGGTCAGCGTCATGTCGACGAAATCGACCTGGAAGACGCCGATGCTGAACAGGCTGCGTCGTCCGGGAAACGGGGCGTCGATATCGACCTGCACCCAGGCTCGCGCATGCGCCTGGTCGAAATCATGGGTGATCTTGACCGCGTTCGCGACGCCCGACGGGATCTTGTAGCCGCGGAGCAGGTGATCGAGCTTCGCACCGCCGCAGCTGCGAAACACGGTGCCGATGTCGAAACCGGACAGATCGCACGGCAACAGGCGGTCGGCGATGCCATCAAACGGGATAGACAAGCCGAGCGCCTTGAGTTCGTCCCCCAGCCGGTTGAACAGCGCCGTTGCCTTGGTAGTTTGAATTAGATCGTCGATCTCACCGAATGTTGCGCGGATGCGGTCTATATCGGCCTTGAGCCCACCCAGTTCCGGCGCGCTGGTCACGGCGGAGTAGAGCTTCAGGATGTTGCTCGGCGCAGCCATCAACCCGCCTTCGCTGAGCTTGGACAAGGCGTCGGCGACGCGGTCGCCAAAGGCCTTTGCCGTCTCGGCCGCACGCGACACATCGTTGAACACCGAGCGCGCCGCATTCCCTAGACGATCGACGGCGGCGATCAGAGCTCTGGCTTGCTCCTCCGTGTCGATTACGTCCTTATAGGACTCGTTGAACTCCTCCTTGAGCGACTGGAAGGTACTGTCCAGATAGGCTTCGGCGCCCTTCCCGAGGTCCTCCAGGAGGGAGCGGGCCTGCTCGACGCTGCCTGCAAGCCGCTGGCACATGTCCGACACATCGGACACCGCATCGAGGGCAGCCGACGAGAACTCCCGCATCCGCGTGCCGATCTCGTCCGCAACGAGGCGCAGACTTTCGCGTACGGTCGCGAGATGCTTTTGAGGATCGAGCGTGTCGGGGAGCGGCTTGAGGACGGTCTCGATGCCGTCCGTGATAAGTTTCTTCACCTGTGTCTCAAGCAGGGCATCCGGCGCCAGCTTGGCGCGGAGGTCCTTCATGCCGTCCGTTAGATCGGAGGCGACCGACATGAGCGCTTGCGGAGCTTGGGCGAGCGTTTCCTGCACCCGGACCGACTGCTCAGCGATCCAGTCCAGCGCCGGAAGCACGATGGCATCCGCATCCGACCCGAAACGCTTGAACTTTCCGTCTATTCCGGCGAGCAGGTCCTGACCGGCGGCTTCCAAATTCGCCTTGATGTCCGCGGCCGCGGTCTTGAGGCCGTCGAAGGCGTCCCCGGCCAGCGTGCCGATCCTGGTTTCAAGGGCGTCGACCGCGTTTCGGACCTCGCCCGCTTGCCGCTCCATCACGGCAGATAGATCGTTGATCGCGTCCTTTGCGGCCTTTGCCGCGACATTGACGTCTGCCGACTGCATACGCACCGACTCGAACTGGTCTCGGGCATCCTTGGCCGCCATCTCGGCCTCTTGGATCAGACCGAGCAGCGTCGTCTTCTGTCCCGCGTCGAGCCCGGAATTCGCGTTGACGCTCGTCATAAGCGAGGCCAGCGTTCCTTGAGATCCAAGCAACGCTGCCAGCTGCCTATCGAACGCCGCCATAACGCCCTCGAACACACGGCTGAGCGATGCGACCGTGCTGATTGCATCGCCGGCCACAAGCTGTATCTGGCGCAGGTATTGCGTCAGGTGGCCGGCGATGCCCTGCCCGAGATCACCGAGTTCCGTGCTGAACCGCTGCCCCGCCTCATCCACGGCGCTCTGGAGTTCCGCGCCGGCGCTGTTGACGCTGGCCTGAATGCCGTCCCTGAAAGCCTCGCGCCGCTCCTTGGACCACGGCTTGCCTTCGTCATACCCGGCCCGAATTTGCAGCACGCGCTGCCGGAGGGTTGCTAACAGCGCGTCCACGTCGGCTTGCGTATCCGCAAGGATCGCCTTTGCGCGCTCGACCGTTTCCTCTGCCTTGGCGACGTCCTGCGTCGCCTGCGCGAACAAGGGCCGGATCTGCTCGATCCCCACCTTGCTCCAGTCCGCTACAAGCTCGGCCTTCGTCGGCGGAAGCGTGGCGAGTTGCCGGTTCGTTTCTGCAGCCCAATCCGAGAGTTCCGATCGCGCCAGCATCTCCTTTCGGCGGATGAGGCCGGCCGCATCGTCCTTCAGTCGGGCGCACAGCGCGTTGCCGCCGACGGCATCCTTGGCGAGCGGCATTTTTGGGAACTTGGCTCCGGCAGCGGACGCCTTGATCTCGCCCACGAATCCCGTCCAGGCGTCGTCAAACGCCTTCTTGGCGGCGGAGATGTTGCCCGGCACGATCTTGCTTTTGAACTCCTCCAGTTGTGCAGCAATATCCTTCGCCTTGGGTGGGATTGCTTCGGCTGCCGGCCAGTGTCCCAGTTGCGACAAGCCCGCCCCGTCGATGGCGCCCGCACTGTATTGCAGCGCCGGAACGAGGGTCTTACCTTGGTCGGGCGGTTCCTGCCCGACGCGATGGCTCGCGCGCATGAAGCTGACGCTCTCGACGCCGACATAGACCGGCTTGCCGGCCCGTCCGGCATTGATCGCGGTCTTCTGCGCGCCCGGCATCAACCGCCACGTGAAGCGCCGCATTCCCGGCAGCACGCGGTCCACCGGCGGCTGGCGTGGGTCGGCGCCGCCCGGTATCACCTCTGGCCTGGGATCGGCCTCTTTCCGCAGCGCCTCCGCGTCCGGGACGTTCGGGAAATCGAGAGCGGGACGCGAGACCCACAGGTCGGTGTCGCTGGTGGCAGCCTTGAAGTCCGCAAAGAAATAAACGTAGTCAGGATCTGTCGTTTCCTGCGCAACGACTGGGCGGTCGCCTTCCCCTTCCGCCGCGGTGACGAAGGCGATGTCCGGCCGCGGATACACCTGCGGCCGTTCCCGCGCCGCCACCCGGTTCCACAACGGCACCTGCCAGCCGAAGGTGCCGACATCGCTTGCCCAAGCGCTGTCGACGTTGATCATCCGGGCGTTGAAGCGAACGCGATCGAGGAACCCGGCGCTCCGCTCCGCGGCCGCCGAAAAGTCCGGATAGCTCCGCTCGGGTTGCAGCAGCTCGACATATTCCCGGACCTTGCGCAGGATCGGGCGTCGAGAGCGGGTGCGGTGCGGATCGTCTTCCGCCTTGGGGGCGAACTGGGCAGACGGGTTGACCGTCCGTTCATAGACGACGACGTGCTTGGCGCGATGCCACAGGGCGCAGATCCGCCCGATCACCTCGACCTGCTGCCGCTGTACGCGCCCGTTCCGCGTTTCGCTGATGATCGTCATCTTGCCGTCGAGGAACTCGGCTTTCTGGGACGCATCGCCGCCGGTCGGGGAGAGCGCGATGTTCTCGATCATCCCGCCGCGCGATTGCGGCGCCTCGAGCAGCACGTTCAGGAGGTTGAGCGATTCCACCGGCCAGAGCGCGCCGCCGCTCAACCCTTGGGGATGGATGCGAGGACGGTCCGGGATGCCGTCCATGACCTCCGCTTTCTCCATCCCGCCCACGGTCGGCCAGCCGACATGTGCCGTCTTTCCCTCACCGTCCGCGTCGACCACCGGTGCACGGTGCAGAGCGGTGCCGCGCAGGGCAAAGCGCACCCCGTCGGTGAACCGCGCGGGCGTGAAGTCGACGGCCCCGTCGAAATCGCGCGCCCAAATCTCCAGCCGCTCGGGACGACGCAGGATCGCGGAACGGACCGCATCCCAGCGCCCCTTAAGAATTGGTTCCGCGTTGGGGTCGGGCTGCCGGTCCGTCGGACGCCCGACCAGCGCCTCGATCTCCGCAACACGGGCGCCCCGCGCGACCGAGCGCTCACGGGACACGTCGATTCCCACCGGCATGCCGTACAGGAACTCGGCGCGAAGAAAGGCGAGCGCTGCGCCGATGCCATAAGCGCCGGCTTGACGGAAGATGTCGTGGCTGGACGCCTCCGGCATAAAATAGCCGCGCGCCACATCGCTCGGCGCGATCCAGATCTCGGCAGAGGGGGTGAGCCGGTATTCCACCGCCCGCCGCCGCAATCCGCTTTCGCTGGTGCCGGGCTTCGTCCAATCGTCTGGCACGAAGGGCCGCCAGGGAGTCTCACTCGGCGTCTCGGCAGCAGGCAAGTCGTGGAGTTCAAGGCGGCCCGGCTTGTCCGCGCTTTCGCCGATGGCCTGCGGCGGCAGGACGTATCGGTAGAGCGGGGATACGACTGAGTATTGCCACATCCGGTCATCGCCGGAGTAGGTGGCGACCGATGTCCGCTCCTCGTTCCCGCGATTTGAGAGCGGCTGGTGGCTGAACCGGAACGCCGCAAAGGGCTGGGTCGTCAGCACGGCGTAGGAGCGGGTGCTAACCTCGGCGGCGGTGTCGAAGATCTCGGCGGTAAGCCGCCGGTCCTGGCGCAGCAGGACGGTCTCGGTCGCCTCCAGCCAATACGGCACATCCTCGTTCGCGACCCGCTCCGTATCGCTAACGGGCGAGGGAGTACGGATCGGGATGAGCAGCGGCGCCGCGCGGCCGCTCCGGTCGAAGCGAGGCACATCGACGCCGCGCGGCTCCACGCTCGTCACAGCGAGCGGAAGCCGAATCTCGGCCGCGATCCGGCCGTCGATATAGCGCGTGGCGAGGCTGCCGCCGAAGCCGTCGCCGCTGCCCTTGCCGCCGACGCGGACGTGACCCTCGCGTTGATTGACACTTCGGTACGTCTCGGCAAGCAAGAAATCGAGCGACCCGAGCCGTCCGTGCCATGACGTGACGGGCCCGGACACTTGCAGCTTGAACGAGGCGAAGAAGCCGTCCGGATCCGCACCCGAGACGGTTGGGACGAGCGTGTCGCAGCACAGTTCGAGCGGGATAGCGACGTTCTGGTCGAAGAAGCTGATGTTCGTCGCGACGACGGACAGGGTTTGCCCGTCCTTTGCCTCGGGCGTCGATGCGATCAGGTCGTCGGATCTGGCGAGGGTCAACCGCATCGGCGGCCGCCGCCACG
>NZ_JAGIZA010000024.1 GCF_017813365.1 Roseomonas indoligenes | reverse complement strand
GGCGCCGTTTGGTCCGCGACTACGAGCGCCGCCTCGACGTCTCCGAGGCCATGATCCACGTCGCCATGGGCGCCCTCCTCCTCCGCAGGATCACCCACCGCTGAGTTCTCAAACAGTCACTAAACCCGTAATCCCGCGCCATGGCCTTCGACCCCATCCCCGACGGCATCGTCTGCGTGCCCGATTACGAGGCGCCTGCCCGGGAACGCATGGGGGAGAATGCCTGGGCCTATGTCGGCGGCGGGGCAGGGGATGAGGACACCCTGGTGGAAAACCGTGCCGCCTTCTCCCGCCTGCGCCTCAATACCCGCGTCCTGGCCCCCATGCGCGGCGCCCATACTCGGCTGGAACTGCTGGGGCAGGGGCTGGAACACCCTATCCTTATCGCGCCCACCGCCTTCCAGCGCCTGCTGCACGGCGAAGGGGAGACCGCGACGGCGATGGCCGCCGCTGCCACGGGAAGCCTGATGGTGGTGAGCGCACAGGCCAGCCTGCCGCTGGAGGTCATCGCCAGGGCCTGCCGGCCGGCGCCGTGGTTCCAGCTCTACATCCAACCCGACCGCGCCTTTACCCTTTCCCTGGTTCGCCGGGCGGAAGCGGCGGGCTACGCGGCCCTGGTGGTGACGGTGGATGCCCCGGTCAGCCTCCGGAACCGCGAGCAGCGGGCGGGCTTCCGCCTGCCCCCGGGCGTGGAGGCCGTGAACCTGCGCGGCGCCGCCCCGCCACCACCCGCTGCATCTGCCAGTGACATCTTCGCTGCCGTCGAGCACGCCGCCACCTGGGACGACATCGCCGCCCTGCGTGCCGCAACGCGCCTGCCGATCCTGCTGAAGGGGATCATGACCCCCGGCGATGCCGAGCGCGCCATCGGCGCCGGCGCCGCCGGCCTCATCGTCTCTAACCACGGCGGCCGCGTGCTGGACACGCTGCCCGCCACGATCGAGGTCCTGCCCGCCGTCGCCCGCCAGGTGGCCGGCCGGGTCCCCGTCCTGCTGGATGGCGGCATCCGCCGCGGCACGGACGTGCTGAAGGCCCTGGCCCTGGGCGCGAAGGCCGTGCTGGTCGGTCGCGCGCCCCTGCACGGCCTGGCCGTGGCCGGTGCCATGGGCGCCGCGCATGTGATGAAGCTGCTCCGGGCCGAACTGGAGGTCGCGATGGTGCAGACGGGCTGCGCCACCCTCGACGCCATCGGCCCCGAGGTGATCTGGCGCGGCGCCTAGCCTGCCTTGGGCGGCAGCGGAAAGAGGGTGGCGAAACGCCGTATCAGGGCGCGGTCACCCTCCACTCGAAGAGCCCCTGCTGCCTCCAGCGCCTCCATCGGCTGCCCGGCATAGATCAGCCCGGCCAGCACCGGCGGCGCGCCCTCCAGCACGGCATCCGCCCCCTCCGGGTCGCCGTGATCGATCTCGATCGATCCTTCCGCCAGCACGGCCACGAAGCCCTCCCGCCCAAGGCGGAACCCGATCCGCGCCGCCATTCCTTCAACCCGCGCGGGATCCAGCATTGCCCGCAGCGAGAGCAGCAAGGAGGCCGCGCTGAAGGGCAGGGTGGGATCGTGCAGCGGCGACCGTGCCGCCCAGCGGCCGAGCGCCTGGAAGATCGGCTCGCTCTCCAACCCCCAGGCCGTCAGCTCATAGACCTGGGCCGAAGCAGGCGGCGGCAGCCGGCGGCGGAGCAGCACGCCCGCGGCCTCCAGCCCTTCCAGCCGCTGCGTCAGCACGTTCGCACTTATCCCCGGCAGGTCCGCCCGCAACTCGCTGAACCGTTTCGGCCCGAACATCAGCTCCCGCATCACCAGAAGGGCCCAGCGCTCCCCCACCAGGTCCATCGCGTGGGCCGTGGCGCAGGCATCCTCGTAGCGGCGGCGCCGTTCCGCAGAATGGGTTACATTTTCTAACTTCATGGTTGCAAAAGATAACGGAGCGCGGCAGCCTCTTCAAGCAATGCCGAGGAAGGGGAGCCATCCATGGCCCGCATGATCTTCGTGAACCTGCCCGTGACCGACCTGAAGCGCTCCATAGCCTTCTATGAAGCGATCGGCGCCACGGTGAACCCGACCTTTACCGACGAGACCGCCGCCTGCATGGTCTTCTCCGACAGCATCCACGTCATGCTGCTGACCCCCCCGAAGTTCGCCGGCTTCACCCCGCGCCCGATCGCGGATGCCCGGGCGGCAAGCGAGGTTCTCCTCTGCATCTCCTGCGAGAGCCGGGAGGAGGTGGACGGGATGGTAGAGGCTGCCGTCGCGTCCGGCGGCATCGCGGATCCTTCGGCGAAGCAGGATTTCGGCTTCATGTACGGCCGCAGCTTCGAGGATCCGGACGGCCATATCTGGGAGCCGATGTACATGGACATGCAGGGCTTCCTCGCCGCCACCGGCCAGGCGGCGGCCTGATGCCGGGCATCGCAACCTGCCTCTGGTTCGACGGGCAGGCGGAGGAGGCCGTGGCCTTCTACGTCGCCGCCTTCCGCCGGGCCGGCCGGCCGGCGGAGCCCGGCCGCGCGCTGCGCGGCGGCCCCGCCGGACCGGACGGGGTGCTGCTCGCCACCGCCATGCTGGACGGGCACGAGGTGCAGGGATTGAACGGCGGCGGACAGCACCGCTTCACCCCGGCCATCTCGCTCTCCGTCGCCTGCACGAGCCAGGCGGAGCTGGACGCCTTCTGGGAAGCGCTGGGCGAGGGCGGCGCCCCCATGGCCTGCGGCTGGCTGACGGACCGCTTCGGCGTCTGCTGGCAGGTATTCCCGAAGGTCCTGCCGGAGATGCTGATGAGCCCGGACCGCGAGGCCGCGGGCCGCGCCATGCAGGCGATGATGGGCATGGTGAAGCTGGAGATCGCGCCGCTGGAAGCGGCCTTTGCGGGAGGGTGAGGCGATGCGCGTGATGGTCCTGGTGAAAGCGACGGCCGACAGCGAGGCGGGGGTCATGCCCTCCGCCGAGTTGATGGAGGCGATGGGCCGCTTCAACGAGGAGCTGGCTGCCGCCGGCCTCCTGCTGGCCGGAGAGGGGCTGAAGCCCTCCTCCCAGGGCAAGCGCGTTGCCTTCGATGGCACAGCCCGCACTTTCAGCGATGGGCCCTTCGCCGCCACGGGCGAACTCGTGGCCGGCTTCTGGCTCTGGCAGGTGAACAGCATGGAGGAGGCGATGGAATGGGTCCGCCGTTGCCCCAATCCCATGCCAGGCCCGAGCGAGATCGAGATCCGCCCGCTCTACGAGATGGCCGATTTCGGCGAGGCGATGACGCCGGCGCTCGCCGCGCAGGAGAGCCGTCTGCGGGATGCCACGGCCGACCGTTGAAGGCCGGCCCCGTCATCCGGCGGGATCGGCAAGGCGCCCGATCCCGCCGGACTTGGACTACTTGATGGCTGCGATGAAGTCGGGCCGGTTCAGGATGTCGTCGATCGCCGCCGCCATGGCGCGCAACGTGTTCCCGCGCAGCTCCTCCGGATCGGCGGCGATCCCCGTCGCAAGGAGGCTCCCGGTCTCCACCAGCGTGGAACGGCCCGTGCCGGTCCAGGCCACGGCGGCGGTGCGCCGGTTGAAGAGCACGGCCTCGATCTCGACCGTCGCCTCCGTGCGGATCAGCTTGCTCGCGTTGAATTGCAGGATGCGGCCGCGCAGCTCGTAGGCCTCACCTGATGGGCCGGCGAGCAGCCCCCGCGCTGCGAGGGCGTCGCGGAACGCCTGCGCGACCACGTCGCTGACGGGCGTCGTCGCGCTGAGCCGGAACAGCGGGTTCCCGTACCCGCCGCGGATTGTCCCGAACTGCGCCGTGTTCGCCTGCCCGTCCTGGCGAACATCCGTGATCGGCCCGACCGCAACGACCGGACGCGCGCTGGCGACGAGCTGCAACGGCGTCGCCGGCGCATAGGGCAGGGTCATGGCGGGGCTGCCGCACGCCGCAAGGCTGAAGGCCAGGCCAAAGGCCCCAAGGACCGTGCTCAATCGACGCACCACGAATCGCTCCACCCTGTAGAACCTTATTGAGAGGCGGAACGACTGGCGCGGCAAGCCGGGGGCCGCCGGGCCCTACTCCTTCCTGTTCTCCACCATCGCCAGCAGGGTCTCCAGCGCGTCCGCCTCCTCTGCCGGCTTGTCCTGCCGCAGCCGGGCGATGCGGGGGAAGCGCATGGCCACGCCGGAGCGATGCCGGGTGGAGAGCTGGGCGGCGTCGAAGATCACCTCCAGCACGAAGCTCTTCTCCACCTCCCGCACCGGCCCGAAGCGGCCGGTGGTGTGGTTGCGCACCCAGCGGTCCAGGAAGACCAGCTCCTGGTCGGTGAAGCCGGAATAGGCTTTGCCCACCGGCACCAGCTCCCGCGTGCCGTCCTCGTTCGTGCGCCACAGGCCGAAGGTGTAGTCGCTGTAGTAGCTGCTGCGCTTGCCGTGGCCGCGCTGGGCGTACATCAGCACCGCGTCCACCGTCAGCGGCGCGCGCTTCCACTTCCACCACAGCCCCTTCACGCGGCCGGGGACGTAGGCGCTGTCGGCCCGCTTGATCATCAGCCCTTCGATCGAGGACTCCCGCGCCGTGTCGCGCAGCGCGGAAAGCTCCTCAAGGCTCGCGAAGCGGATCCCTTCGGACAGGTCCATCCGCGCCGGCGCATGGCGTGCCATCCAGGCCTCCAGCCGCGCGCGGCGCTCGTCCAGGGGCAGGGGGCGCAGGTCCTCCTCCCCGTCCAGCAACAGGTCGTACAACCGCACGGCCACCGGATAATCCCGCATCAGCTTCGGGCCGATCACCTTGCGGTTCAGCCGCTGCTGCAGGTCCGAGAAGGGCGCCACCACGCCATCCCGGATTACCAGCAGCTCCCCGTCCAGCACGCCGTGGAAGTCCATCGCCTCGACGATCTCGGGGAAGCCGTTGGAGATGTCCTCCCCGGTGCGGGACCAGATGCGCCGGCCCCCGGGACCGGCGGTGAGCTGCACGCGGATGCCGTCCCACTTCCACTCCGCCCGCCATTCCTCGGGGTGTGCCTCCACCGCCGCGATATCGGCCGGGGCCTCAAGCGGATGGGCCAGCATCAGCGGCCGGAAGACAGGGGAGCCGGCGGCATCCGGCCGCGGTCCTTGGCCTTCCAGCCATCGGAACAGGGGAAGGTAGGGCGGCGCGATCCCGTGCCAGACCTCCTCGATCTCGCCTACATCCTGCCCGGCCCATTCGGCCAGGGCCGTCTTCGCCAGCCGCGCGGAGGCACCCACCCGCAGCCCACCCGTGACGAGCTTGATGAGCGCCAGCCGCCCGCCGGCGTCCAGCGTGTCCAGCCACCCTTCCAGCAGCGCCGGCACCTCGGCGCGGGAGGCCAGCTCCAACCCTTCCACCACCTCCGAAAGCGAGGGCGGCGGCGTGTTCACGCCCTGCCGCTCCGGCCAGATCAGCGCCACCGTCTCCGCGAGGTCACCGACATAGTCATGGGAAAGGGCGAGCAGCACGGGGTCCACCCGGCTCTCCACGAGGTTGCGCACCAGCATCGGCTTGGCGGCGGTGAAGGTCAGCTCCCCCGTCAGCGCAGCCAGGCCCACGCCGCGGTCCGGGTCCGGCTGTTCCGCGAACCAGCGGCGGATCAGGGCAATCTTGGCGTTGCGCCCGGGGGTGAAGACCAGCCGCTCCAGCAGGTCCGCGAAAGCCTGGACGCTCATGCGGCTCCCTCGGGCGGCGCCCGCCCGACATCGGCCTCCTCCGCGGTCGGCGGGGCCTCGGGGGCGACCTCGTCATCCTCCTCGTCGCGGCCCACAAGATGCAGCGCCCGCCCACGCACGCCGCGCAGCCCCAGCGCATGGACCAGCGCGTCGTCCCGGCCATGCGTCACCCAGACCTCGGGCGCCCGCACCTCCTCGATCGTGTCCAGCAACTCGTCCCAGTCGGCGTGGTCGGAGACGATCAGGGGCAGTTCCACCCCGCGCAGCTTCGCCCGCTGCCGCACCGTCATCCACCCGGAAGCGGCGCAGGTCACGGGATCGGCCAGCCGCCGCGCCCATGGAGTCGCCTCCGCCGAGGGCGGCGCCAGCACGATCTCCCCCGCCAGGATCGGCGGGTGCCCACGCTTCAGCCCCTTCGGCACCGGCCGCAGGTCACCGAGCGGCACGCCGAGCGATTCGTAGAGGGTGCAGAGCTTCTCCGACGCCCCGTGCAGGTAGACCGGGCGATCCCACCCGGCCTCCCTTAACAAGGCGATGATCCGCTGCGTCTTCCCCAGGGCATAGGCGCCGACGACATGCGCCCGCTCCGGGAACAGGGCCACGCTGTCCAGCAGGCGGCGGATCTCATGCGAATCTGGCGGGTGGCGAAAGACAGGCAGGGCGAAGGTCGCCTCGGTGACGAAGACGTCGCATTCAACCGGCAGGAAGGGAGCGCAGGTCGGGTCCCGCCGCCGCTTGTAGTCGCCGGAGACGACGATCCGGCTGCCCTGCCATTCCAGCACCACCTGGGCGGAACCGAGCACGTGGCCCGCCGGCACCAGGGTAATCCGCACCCCGTTTCGGGTGATGGACTCGCCGTAGCCCAGCGCCTGCTGCTCGTCCCCGGCCCGGTCCTCCCCGAAGCGGGCGCGCATGATGGCCAGGGTGTCCGGCGTGGCCAGCACCGCCCCGTGCCCCGGGCGGGCATGGTCGGCGTGGCCGTGGCTGACCACCGCCCTCTCCACGGGGCGGGAGGGGTCCACGTAGAAACCCCCCGGCTCGCAGAGGAGTCCGAGGGGCGTAACCTTCATCCAGGTTTCGGGATGCGGTGCGGGCATGGAAGGCACAAGATTGGCCCTCCCACCCCCGCTTCAAGCCGTGCTCAGTCGGCGGCCTCGGCCACCTCGAGCAGGGCCTCGCCGTTCCGCTGCTCCCGCGCGATGTTGGCGCCCCCGCAGCGCGTGTCGCTCAGCACGCTGCTGCCGGGGTTGGACACCTTCAGCTTCGCCATGACGCGGCAGGCCAGGCGATCGCCGGAGGCGCCGCCGCCGTTCCAGCGACGGATGGCATCCGCCCAGTTCCCGGCCTTCTCATAGTGCTGGCGCAGGTAGCCGGCGCCCCAGTCCGCCGAGCGCCAGGGATCCAGCGGCCAGTCGGAATTGCGGGCGTGGACGCGGGCGTTCACCTGGACGCAGCCCGCCATCACGTACTGGCCGGGGCGGGCGGAGTTGTAGATGCGGCGGGCCTCATCCATCCCGTCCGGGAAATAGGCGCGGCCGCCGATGTTCATGGCGTGGGCGTGCAGGCCGGACTCCGCCAGAGCCACGGCCACCATCAGGCCCTCGGGGATGTCGTGCGCGCGCTCCGCCTGGCGGACGGCGTCGAGGCAGGCGGCGCGGGGGCTGTCGATGTCACGGCGCTCGACGGTGGCGTTGGCCGGCGCGCGGTTTCCGGCGGCACGGGTGCGGGTGGTGCTGGCGAGGATGATCCCCGGCGCCAGCCGGCGGGCGGTGGACGTCTCCGTGCCGGGGGCGGCAGGCGCTTCGGCCCCGTCGTGGGACGCGAGTTGAGGGGCATCCTCCGCCGTGGCGCAGCCAGCGGCGAGGGAGCCGAGGCCGACGACGAGCGTGGAGGCGAGAGCAACCCGCACGGCGCCGCTTCGGCGTCGTCGTGGGATCGGGCTCCCGGCTTGGGTCGGAGGGGCGCTCCGCGGCATCGCGCACGGGAACGCCGCGTTCAGCTGTCGATCGGGGGAGATCGACACAGGGGGCGCGGACGTCATGCGACATTCGCTACCAGCAAGTCACAGGTCAACGCAACCCAAAATGCCGCGGGGTAGCTCGCAGCTGTTATAACGCGACGACGAAACGGTGGTTTCCGCCTTCCTCGCGCCACAATCGCCGGTGGACGTTTCTTCATCCGGGCGGAAGTAAGTAATCGGTCAGAAACTTCTACTTGGGGCCTCGCCCTACGCCGGACGCGAGGACTTGGAATGACAGTATTCAGCCGGGGTAAAGAAGCTTCCGTGCCCGGAAACGATCCGGAGTAGCAACGATTTGAGTCGGCCCTTGAGAGGCGCGAACGGACGCCTGGGAAGCAGGTGTGAGAGAGGGGGTGCGATGTGAGAAGGTGGCTGAAATGAGGATGACGGCGCTGCCCGCCCGCTGAGGATGCAGGGCATCCCAACAGCGACGCGGCGGTCCAGCGCCGTCTCCTTCGTTTCCTACCCCAAACCCGGCCCGTCTTTGACGGCGGCGAGGTTTGTCTCGCATGGTCTTGTATAAGACACAAGACGCTTTCTTTCCCGCCGGGGGCGGACAACGGAATTTTAATCTCCATGGCATCGCCGGTCGTTCGGGCGAGCCGCTCTCGCATCGCTGCGCCGCGGGATGATAAGGTGCCCCGACCATACAGCGCGGAAGCGTCCCTTGAACGAGATGCGTCGGCCCGACGCCCGCCCCCTCTATGTCCAGGTCGAGGCGATCCTGAACGACCGGATCGTCTCCGGCTCCTGGAAGTCCGGCCAGGCGATCCCGGCCGAGCCGGAGTTGGCGGCCGAGCTCGGCGTCTCCGCCGGCACGCTGCGCCGCGCCCTGGCCCGGCTGGAACAGCGCCACCTCATCGAGCGGCGGCAGGGGCGGGGCACCTATGTCGCCCAGCAGACCAGCCAGCAGGCGCTGGGCCAGTTCTTCCGCGTCCGCAACCTAGCCGGGCGCCCGGTCGATCCGGAAACTGTCATCACCGCCGTCACCACCAGCCCGGCCTCGGAGGAAGAGGCCCGGCGCCTGCGCCTCGCGCCCGGGGAGGAGGTGCATCGGATCGATCGCAGCCGCGTCTTCGAGGGCGAGCCGCGCATCGCGGAGCGCATCAGCCTGCCCGCGGCCTTCTTTCCCAACCTCACCCTGCCCCTGGCGCCGAAGCAGCTGGGGACGGAGATCTACGTCCACTACCGCAACGCGCACGGCATCATCGTGGTGCAGGCGGAGGAAAACCTGTCCGCCACCGCCGCGACGGAGGCGGACGCGGCCATCCTCGGTTGCCCCGTGGGGACGCCGCTTCTGCTGATCGAGCGCGTGACCTTCGATGCCGCCGGCCGCCCGGTGGAGCTGCGCGTGTCACGCCTCGACACGCGCGCGCACCGCTACGCCGTGGAGATCGCCTAGCGGCCGCCAGGGCCCGGGGCTGGGCTCAGCCCCGGCCGCGATAGGGCGGCACGCCCTGGTCGGGGATCCAGGCGCCGGCGGGTGGGGCGCCGGTCTGCCAGAACACGTCGATCGGGATGCCGCCGCGCGGGTACCAGTAGCCGCCGATCCGCAGCCACTCCGGCCGGAGCAATTCCACCAGCCGCTTGGCGATGTCGATCGTGCAGGCCTCGTGGAAGGCGCCGTGGTTGCGGAAGCTGGTGAGGTAGAGCTTCAGGCTCTTGCTCTCCACCAGCCACTCGCCGGGGATGTAGTCGATCACCAGATGCGCGAAATCCGGCTGCGCCGTGATGGGGCAGAGGCTGGTGAACTCCGGCGCCGTGAAGCGGGCGACGTAGTGCGTGCCGGGATGCGGGTTCGGCACCCGCTCCAGCACCGCCTCCTCCGGGCTGTTCGGCTGGGCGGTGGACTGGCCGAGCATGGTGAGGCCGGAAACGTCGTGGCTCATGAGGTGGTCTCCTCCGGAGAGGGCGGCTCGGCCGGGGCGGGGGTTTCCCAGTGCGCCGCGATGGCGGCGGCCTCGTCCTCGAAGCGCCCCTCCAGGATGGCGGCACGAAGCCGCGCGGTCAGGGTCTGGTAGTATCGGATGTTGTGCCAGGTCAGCAGCATCGGGCCGAGCATCTCCTCGGCCCTGATGAGATGCTGGATATAGGCACGGGAATGCCGCGTGCAGGCCGGGCAATCGCATTCCGGGTCCAGGCTGGACGCATCGTCGGCATAGCGCGCGTTCCGCATGTTCAGCACGCCGCGGCTGGTATAGGCGCGCCCCGTGCGCCCGGACCGCGTGGGGATCACGCAGTCGAACATGTCCACGCCGCGCCGCACGGCGCCGATGATGTCGGACGGCGTGCCGACGCCCATCAGGTAGCGCGGCTTATCGACAGGCAGCATGGGCACGGAGAAGTCCAGCACCCGGAACATCTCCGCCTGCCCCTCGCCGACCGCGAGGCCGCCGATCGCATAGCCTTCGAACCCGATATTCGTCAGGGCCCGCGCGCTCTCCGCGCGCAGCTCCTCGAAGACGCTGCCCTGCTGGATGCCGAACAGCCCGTAGCCGTCCCGCGCCACGAAGGCCTCGCGCGACCGCGCCGCCCACTTCATGGACAGCCGCATGCTCTTCGCGGCTTCCTCCGGCGTGGCGGGGAAGGGGGTGCACTCGTCGAAGCACATGGTCACGTCGGCATCCAGCAGGTGCTGGATCTCGATGCTGCGCTCCGGCGTCAGCCGGTGCTTGCTGCCGTCGATATGGCTCTGGAAGGTCACGCCGTCGGCGTCCATCTTCCGCAGCCCGGCGAGCGACATCACCTGGAAGCCGCCGGAATCCGTCAGGATCGGTCCCTGCCAATCCATCAGCCTGTGCAGGCCGCCCAGCCGCCCCACGCGCTCCGCACCCGGCCGCAGCATCAGGTGGTAGGTATTGCCCAGCACCATTCTCGCCCCGGTGGAGCGCACCGCGTCCGCCGTCATCGCCTTCACCGTGCCGGCGGTGCCCACGGGCATGAAGACGGGGGTCTGCACCTCGCCATGCGCCGTGTGCAGCGTGCCCGCGCGCGCGCCGCCATCCGTGGCGGCCAGGGAGAAGGAGAGGGGGCCGTTCATCGGTCTGGCTCGTCCTCGTCGCGGTCGATCAGGCAGGCATCGCCGTAGCTGTAGAAGCGGTAGCCGGCCCCGACCGCGTGCGCGTAGGCCGCCTTCATCCGCGCCGTGCCCCCGAAGGCGCAGACGAGCATGAAGAGCGTGCTCTTCGGCAGGTGGAAGTTCGTCAGCAGCATGTCCGCGCCGCGGAAGCGGTGGCCGGGCAGCAGGAAGATGTCCGTCAGGTCGCGGAAGGGGCGGGTGGTGCCGTCCGGGCCCGTCGCTGCCTCCAGCAGGCGCAGCGCGGTGGTGCCGATGGCCACCACGCGGCCGCCCGCTGCCCGCGTCGCGTTGATCGCGGCCGCGGCCTCCTCCGTCACCTCGCCCCATTCGGCGTGCAGCCGCTGCCCGCGCGGATCCTCGCCGCGCAGCGGCAGGAAGGTGCCCGCGCCGACATGCAGCGTCAGCGTCGCCCGCCCGACCCCGCGCGCCTCCAGGGCCGAGAGAAGCGCCGGCGTGAAGTGCAGGCTGGCCGTCGGCGCCGCGACCGCCCCGGGGGTGCGGGCGAAGATCGGTTGGTAGTCCTCCCGGTCCTCCGGACGCGGGCCGTCCGGTCGGGCGATATAGGGGGGAAGGGGTATTTCCCCCGCCCTCTCCAGCGCGGCGGCCAGCGCGGCCTGATCCGGCCCAAAATCCAGCCGCACGGCACCCTCTACCGGCGCCTCCACCACGCGGGGGGCGAGTTCCGGTGCTCCCTCCACCGCCAGCACGTCGCCAGCGCGCAGCTTCCGGGCGTTCCGCACCAGCGCGTGCCAGGTGCCGTCCGCCTCCGCCCGGTTGAGCATGATCTCCACCCGCGCCTCGCCCCCATCCCGCATGCGGCGGGCGTGGAGCCGCGCGGGGATCACGCGCGTGTCGTTCACCACCATCAGGTCGCCGGGGCGCAGCATTCCCGGCAGGTGCCGCACGCCAGCATCGCCCAGCGCGCCGGGTGCGACGCGCAGCAGCCGCGCGGCATCGCGCGGGCGGGCCGGGGACTGTGCGATCAGCGCCTCCGGTAGATCGAAGGCGAAGTCGGCGGTGTGCAGGGGGCGGGGCAGGGCGGGAACTGTCGCTTGAGGGGCGGGGGGGTAGGCGGCGAGGGGGCGGGGGCGGGTAGCCCTTCCAGCGCGCGGGGGCAAGCGCGGCCGCTCACGAGAACATCAAAATCGTTAACGATGTCCGACGTTGTCGGCGCCACGGCGATGTCTCAGAAAAAAGATCGTTAGGGATTGGTGAACGATTCGTGCGCGCTTCCCCTCCTGTCCCCCGCCCCGACAGCATCGCGGTCCGCGGCGATCTGCACGCGCTCGACCTGGCCCTCTGGCTGTCCGCCTGGGAGGACTCCCCCACGTTGCCGCCGCCCGGCACTGCCCCGGGCGCACCCTCCGCTGACGACCCGGTGCCAACCTACGCCGCGCCGAGCGCCGATCCGGTTCCGGCGATGTCTCCTCGCGAAGCCACAGCGCAGGCCGTCCCGGCCGACGAGGCCCCCGTGCCCGGGACGTCGCTGCCGGACAGTCCCCCGGTCGATGCCGCCCCCATCGACATCGTCCCGACGACCGCCGCCCCCGCCTGGCCGATCATGGCCGAACCTGCCGCCCCGCCCGCCAGCCCGGCGCCGGCGCCCGCCGAGCCGACGCCGCCGAAGGCCGCCGCCCCCGTCCCGGTCCTCCTCATCGGTGGTGCGGGAAGCGACATCCTCCTCGGCGGTTTCGGCGACGACATCCTCATTGGCGGCGAGGGTCACAACCACCTCGACGGCGGCACGGGGCGGGACTCCATCAGCGCCGGCGCGGGGAACGACACCCTCCTCGGCGGCGAGGGCGACGACACCATCCGGGCCGGGGACGGCGACAACCTCGTCGATGGCGGCCCCGGCATCGACCTGATCAACACCGGCCGCGGCAACGACACGATCCGCGGCGGCGACGGGCTCGACCTCATCTCCTCAGGCGCGGGCGATGACATCGTCCTCGGTGGTGCCGGCGACGACCTGATCCTCCTCGGCGAAGGGGACGACACCGCCGATGGCGGCGCCGGGGATGACCTGATCTACGGCGGCGCCGAGCGCGACACGCTGCGCGGCGGCGACGGCGACGATATCCTGGACGGCGGGGCAGGGATCGACATCCTGATCGGCGGGGCCGGAAACGACCTGCTGATCCACGCCTTTGCCGATCGCGGCCCCGCGCCCGACATCCTGATCGGCGGCAAGGGCCGCGACACGCTGCGGCTGGACTTCGATCCCGGTTTCTGGGGCGCTCCTGCTCACCGCGAGGCCGCCGCCGCCCTGGCGCGCTGGATCTCCGAAAGCCATGGCGAGGAGGCCGCCTACACCGACCTTCGCCTTGGCCTTTCCGTCTCCGGCATCGAGGTGATGGAGCTGACCGTGAACGGCCTCGCCCCGCCCGCTTCCGACTGGCTGGCCTGAAATCCGGCCGCGCGGCGGTTCTGCGCGCGGCCGATCCGCCGTAACCTGCCCGCCGCAACGCGAGAGGACGGGAACTGGGCATGCAGGTGGATACGGATCGCTTCCTGGCGGACCTGAAGCGGCTTCGGGAGTTCGGCGCGTTCAAGACCGGCGTCCACCGCCCCACCTATTCCCCCGTGGATATGGAAGCCCGCCACTGGTTCCTCTCCCGCCTGCGGGAGGAGGGGCTTGAGGCGGAGATGGATGGCATCGGCAACATCCTCGGCCGCAGCCCGAAGCCCGGGCCGCACCTTCTGTCCGGCAGCCATCTGGAGAGCCAGAACGAGGCGGGCTGGCTGGACGGCGCGCTGGGCTGCGTGGCCGCGCTGCACCTGGCCGCATCCGGCCTGCCCGTGGACGTGGCCGTCTTCGCGGACGAGGAAGGCCACTACGGCAGCTTCATCGGCAGCCGCTCCTTCACCGGCCTGCTGGAGGAGACGGAGATCGACCGCCTCGCCAACAAGTACCACGACAAGCCGCTGCGGGACGCCCTGCGCGAGGCCGGGCTGGAGGGCCGCCCGCGCCTGAGGGCGGAGCCCGGCCGCTATCGCGGATTCCTGGAGATGCATATCGAACAGGGCCGCCAGCTGGAGAAGCGCGACCTGGGAATTGGCGTCGTCACCGGCATCGTCGCCATCTGGCAGTGGCGCATCGTGATCGAGGGCCAGCAGAACCACGCCGGCACCACCACCATGGACGAGCGGCGCGACGCCGGCATGGCCGCCGTGCGCCTCCTCGCCGCCATCGACTCCGAGTTCCCGCGCCACTGCGCGGAGCGGACGGTCTGGACCGCCGGGCGCATCGCCCTCTCCCCCGGCGCTCCCTCCATCATCCCCGGCCGCGCCGAGATCCTGTTCCAGTACCGGGACGTGGATATCGACGTGCTGCGCCGGCTTGAGGAGGTCCTGCGCCGCTGCGTCACCGAGAGCAACCGGCGGGAGCGGACGGTCGCGACGCTCGAGGCCCTGTCCCTCTCCACCCCTGCCGTGAGCGACCCCGCCTTCCAGGACGCGCTGGAAGCGGCCGCCGAGGCACTGGCCCCCGGCAAGTCGCTGCGCATGCCATCCGGCGCCGGGCACGACGCGCAGTACCTGGCCCGCGTCATGCCCGCCGCCATGCTCTTTGTGCCCTCCATCAACGGCATCAGCCACCACTGGACGGAGGACACGAAGGACGAGGACCTGGCGCTCGGCATGCGCGTCCTGGCGGAAGGCGCGCGCCGCATCCTGGCGGCGTGAGCCGGCGTTAGCCGGACAGGCCGAGGATCTGCCGCAGCTCGGGCGCGGTCACGGCCTGGCCGTAGCCGCGCGCGCCCATGGCGAACTCCGGGGCGCGCGCCAGCGGGCCGACGATGACGGGATCGAAGCCGGCATCGCGCACCAGGGCGGCGGCCGCTTCCAGCGCCGCCGCATCATCCCCGGCCAGGGGAATGGCCACCGGAGCCCCCGCCCGGTGCGCCTGCTCCGCCAGGACCCGGGAGCCGAGCGTGTTGAAGGCCCGGACCACGCGGGCACCGGGCAGGTGCTCCGCCGAGGCGAGGCCGATGCCCCGCTCGATCGCCGCCTGACCCACCGCGCCGTCGCGCGCGACGACCGCGTTGCAGGCATCCAGCACGACCTTGCCGCGCAGCGCCGCCCCCAGTTCCTTCCCTACATCCGGCAGGGCGCCGTAGGGCACGGCCACCAGCAGGGCCTCGCCGAAGGCGGCGGCCTCGGCCGGTAGCCCGGCCCGGGCATTCGGCCCGGCGGCCTCCACCAACTCCTTCAGCCGCTCCGGATGGCGCGAGGAGAAGAGGACGGGATGCCCCGCCCTCGCCAGGAGCGTTCCCACCGTGCCGCCCAGCCGGCCGGAGCCGATGATCCCGACCGGCGATCGGCTGGCGGGCTGCGCCATGGCGCCCCTCGGCGCCGGAAGGATCAGGGCGGCCCCGCCGGCCAGGAGCAGGGCGCGGCGGAGGATCGGGTCTGCGGCTTCGGTCATGGCGGGCGTTTCCTGCGGGGTGGGGGCAGAGGCCCGAGCCTAGTCCCGCAGGGCCGGCGGCAGCCACCGGCATTGCGCCCGATCAAACCCGCCGCGCGGAGAGCCCTGCCGCCACCGCGCCGGCAAAGGCCTGGGCCGCCAGCCACCAGGGCTCCCAGGCACCGACGGCCAGGCTCATCGCGGCCGCGGCCGCCAGCACCCCGGCGCCGGCCGCCCCTGCGCCCCAGCCCAGTGCCAGCACCGCCAGCGCGGCGAGGCCGAGGCCGATCCAGCCGAGTTCCAGGAAGATCTGGACGGCGGCGTTCTGCGGGTGGGTGGGCATCCGCTCCGCCCCGGCCGCGAGAAGCTGGTTCCGCGCCTCCGCGGGAATGCCGAGCCGCGCCAGGGACTCCGGCGTTGGGGAAGCGTGCGCGCCGGGCAGGTTATGGCTCGCCTCCGCGCCCCAGCCGGTCAGGGGCAAGCGCCGCGCCTGCTCCAGTGCGAAGTCCCAGGTCAGAAGGCGCTGCAACTCGGCTGGCGAGGCGCCGGGCACGCGATCCGGCATCGCCCGGGGCAGCAGCACCGGCGTGGCCATCACCGCACCGGCGAGGAGCAGCGCGAGGAGGGCTGAGACGAACCGCCCGCCCAGCCCTACGAGCAGCGCGGCCCCGGCCCCGGCCAGGGCCGCCAGGCCCGCCGCCTCGTCCGGCAGCAGCAGGGCACCCCCGGTCGCGAGAGCCAGGAGAAGCCACCGCCAGGGTCCGGCTAGGCGCAGGCGCAGCATTAGCGGCGGCAGAAGCGCAATCAGGCCGGCCGCCGGACCAGGGCCGGGCATCGTGGCCGCGGACGCAAGGCCGGACAGGGCGAGGGCCAGCCCGCCGCCGAGCCCGAGGGCGACGCAGGCCCCCAGCGCCCGCCGGGCGGCCGGCCGGTCCTCCGCCACCACCGCCGCGCCGAGGCCGCCGAGCAGGGCGGCGGCCGCGAGGACCCCCACGCTCGCCAGAGCCCGCCCGGGGTCGGGTGCCCAGAGGGCAGAGAGGCCAGCCCAGCCCGCCAGTGCCAGGGGCACCAGTGCGGCGCCGAAAGGGGCGAAGGGCAGGGCGCGCTGCTCCCGCCAATGCCCGGGCACGGCCAGCAGCAGGGCGAGGCCGAGAAGCGGAGCCAGGGCCCAGGGCGTCAGCAAGGCCACCACCGGCCCGGCCAGGGCGGCAATGGAGACCGGCAGGGTCGCCGCCCGCCACCAGGGGCCCGGCGAGCCGCGGTAGAGGGCACCCGGGCCCGGGCCATCCGCGAATTCGCTGGCGGGCAGTTCGCGCAGGGCAGGGGGCTGGCCGATCAGGGGGGAGGCGGCGCGCGGCGCCATGCGGGTCTCAGTGAAACGGGGGAAGGTGCGCCGCTTCTAGCTGCGCCGCGCGCGGGACCCAAGCCCGTGCGGCGCCAGCATCTTCCTCTCTGCCGCGTGCGTTCCGGGCGGGGCCGTGGCAAGCCACGGGGATGCGCCTTCCACGACCCGGCCGGACGGCCTTCGCCCTGGCCGCCATCGCCCTGGCCATGGCTGCCATCCTCCTCGCCATGGGGCGGGTGCCGATCTGCGCCTGCGGTACGGTGAAGCTCTGGCACGGGGCGGTGAACAGCGCGGAGAACTCGCAGCACCTGGCGGACTGGTACTCGCTCTCGCACCTCGTCCACGGGTTGCTCTTCTATGCGGGGTTCCGGGCCCTGGCGCCGCGCGCCGGCTCAGGGGCCCGGGCGGTCATGGCCGCCCTGTTGGAGGCGGCCTGGGAGGTCGTGGAGAACACCCCCATGGTCATCGACCGCTACCGCGAGGCCACGGCCGCGCTGGGCTACAGCGGCGACAGCGTCGTGAACTCCCTCGCCGATTTCGGCTTCATGCTCCTCGGCTTCCTCATCGCGGCCCGGCTGCCGTGGTGGGCTTCCGTCCTGCTCGGCCTCGGCATGGAGCTCCTGGCGCTGGCGGTGATCCGGGACAACCTGACCCTGAACGTCCTGATGTTGCTCTATCCCGTGGAGGCCATCCGCCGCTGGCAGGCCGCTCTGCCGGGCTGACCGGGAGCGGTCCCGCGTTTCGTGTCGCGGAAACGACATTGATCTGTCATCCCGTCCTGCAGGAAGGCCGTCTAGGAGGCGCCGCATCGACCAGGGGGATGAGCAGGGTGCCGGTGCGCGTGGATGAGCCTGTGCTGACGCAGCAGGCCATGGAGGATCTCGGCAGCAATCCCGCGCCGGAGGACACGATCGGCTCCGTGATCGGCCGCCGGTTGGCCCGCCGCACGGCCCTGCGCGGGTTGTTCGGCGCCGCCGCGACCGGCGTGCTGCCAACAGCCCTGCCCGGGCGGGCGCGCGCCCAGGCCCAACTTCCGACGGAGGGCGGCTCCACCCTCGGATTCCACGGCCTGCCCCACTCTAGCGGCCCGGACTCCGTGGTGCCGGAGGGCTACGAGATTCAGACCCTGATGCGCTGGGGCGATCCCGTCCTGCCCGGCGCGCCCGCCTTCGACCCGGCCAACCAGACGCCGGAGGCCCAGGCGCTGCAGTTCGGCTACAACAATGACTACCTCGACTTCTTCCCCCTGCCGAAAGGCACGAAGGGCGGCGAGCACGGGCTTCTCGTGGTGAACCACGAGTACACCAACCCCGAGCTGATGTTCCCCGGCCTCGGCAACGCGCGTGCCGCCCGCACGTGCTCCACCGCCGCGCAGGTCCGCACGCAGATGATGGCGCACGGTGCCAGCGTGGTGGAGATCCGGCGCGAGAACGGCCGCTGGGCTCCCGTCGCGGGCGGCACGATGAACCGCCGCATCACTGCCGAGACGGCCATGCGGATCAGCGGCCCCGCCGCGGGCCATGAGCGCCTGCGCACGGCGGCCGACCCCACCGGCACGCGCGTGCTGGGCACGCTGAACAACTGCGCCGGCGGCAATACGCCCTGGGGCACGGTCCTGATCGCCGAGGAGAACTTCAACTACTATTTCGGCGGGGAAGCGGTGACGACCGGCGCGCAGGCCGCCGCCTACAAGCGCTACGGCCTGGTGCGCGATCCCCAGTTCCCCTGGCTGCGCCATGAGCCGCGCTTCGACGTGGGGCTTGAGCCGAACGAGCCCAACCGCTTCGGCTGGGTGGTGGAGTTCGACCCCTACGACCCGGATTCCCAGCCCGTGAAGCGCACCGCCCTCGGCCGCTTCAAGCACGAGGGCTGCACCCACGCCCTGGCCCCTGATGGCCGCGTGGTGATCTACATGGGCGACGACGAGCGCTTCGACTACGTCTACAAATTCGTCACCGCCCGCCCCTGGAATCCCGGCGACCCGGCCGGCAACCGCGACCTGCTGGATAACGGCACGCTGATGGTCGCCCGCTTCCACGACGACGGCACGCTGGACTGGCTGCCGCTGACCTATGGCGAGGGCCCGCTGACCGAGGCGAACGGCTTCCGCAGCCAGGGCGACGTGGTGATCGAGGCGCGCCGCGCCGCCGACCTTCTCGGCGCCACGCCGATGGACCGGCCGGAGGACGTGGAGACGAACCCCGTCAACGGCCGGGTCTACGTGATGCTGACGAACAACGGCAGCCGCCGCCCGGACCGGCTGGACGCGCCCAACCCGCGCCCGAACAACCATCACGGCCATGCGCTGGAGATCATCCCGCCGGGGAACTGCGACCACGCCGCCCGCACGGCGCGCTGGGAAATTTTCCTGATGGCCGGCCAGCCCGGCACGAGCGCGGGCGCGGCCTATCACCGGGCGGTGGGGGCGGAATCCGGATGGCTTTCCTGCCCCGACAACTGCGCCTTCGATAGCAAGGGCCGCATCTGGATCGCCACCGATGGCGCGCCAACGGCCGCGAAGGTGGCGGACGGCCTCTACGCCGCCGATACGGACGGCGAAGGCCGCGCGCTCACCCGCCGCTTCTACGCGGCGCCCCAGGGCGCGGAGGTCTGCGGCCCGCTGATCGGCCCGGGGGACCGCACCGTGTTCCTGGCCGTCCAGCACCCCGGCGAGGACGCGGAGAGCACATTCGAGAACCCCTCGACCCGCTGGCCGGATTTTCGGCCGGACATGCCGCCGCGGCCCTCCGTGATCGCCATCGTGCGGAAGGACGGGGGCGTGGTCGGGAGCTGACCGCGCGCCCGGTTCAGCCTGCCGCGGGGATGCGGGCGATGACCTTGATCTCGAAGTCGAAGCCGGCGAGCCAGGTCACGCCCACCGCCGTCCAGGTGGGGTAGGGCGCCGCCCCGATCGCCTCGTTCTTGACCGCCATTACCGTCTCGAACTGCCGCTCCGGGTCGGTGTGGAAGGTCGTCACGTCCACCACGTCGTCGAAGCTGCCGCCGGCCGCCTTCAGCACGGCGTTCAGCCTGTCGAAGGCGAGCCGGACCTGCTTCTCGAAATCCGGCTCGGGCGATCCGTCCTCCCGGCTCCCGACCTGGCCCGAGACGAAGAGGAGGTCGCCGGATCGGACGGCCGCCGAGTAGCGGTGCTTCTCGTAAAGGGCCTGCCGGCCGGGCGGGAAGATCACGTCGCGCTTGTTCATCATGTCTCTCCTGTTCCGCGAGGCCGGGGTTTGCGCCGGCCGCGGGGACGATCCATATACGCCCCGTATGTGACTAATTCGGGACATACGACGCGTATGTCAACCCGCATACGCAATGCATGTGAATGGCGAGGGTGATCTTGGCCACTGGTCTGCGCGCGAGGATGATGGAGGAAACCCGGGCCAAGCTCATCCGGGCAGCGAGGAAGGCCTTCGCCGAGAAGGGCTATGCGGCCGCCTCCATGGACGACCTGACGGCGGAGGCCGGCCTGACGCGGGGCGCGCTCTACCACAACTTCGGCGACAAGAAGGGCCTGCTGCGGGCCGTGGTGGACGAGATCGACGCGGAGATGGCGGAAGGCGCGCGCGCGGCCCGGGACCGCGCGAAGACCCTCTGGCTCGGCCTGATCGAGGAGGGCGTCTCCTACATCGAGATGGCGCTGGAGCCGGAGATCCAGCGCATCGTGCTCCTGGATGGCCCGGCCGTGCTCGGTGATCCCTCCCGCTGGCCAGGGCAGAACGCCTGCCTGCGGACGACGATGGCGACGATCCAGGCCCTGATCGAGGAGGGGACGGTGCGCCCGGTGGACGTCGAGGCCGCGGCCCGGCTGATCAACGGCGCGGCGCTGAACGCCGCGCTTTGGGTCGCCGCATCCGACAATCCGCCCGCCGTGCTCGCGAAGGCCATCGAGGCCTTCCGGCTCCTCGCCTCCGGCCTCCTGCGGGAGCCCGGCTGAGCGCGCCCCTCAGCCCTCCCGCAGCCCGTCCGCCACCAGCATCGCCCCCGCCACGGCGAGGGCGATGGCCAGCCCCGGCCACAGCGCCGCCATAGGCGCGCTGAACACCAGGTCCTGCGCATTCGCCAGCATGTTCCCCCAGGATGCCGCCGGCGGCTGGATGCCCAGGCCGAGGAAGGACAGGGTGCTCTCCGCCAGGATCGCCCCCGCGACCGCCAGGGATCCCGCCACCGCCAGCGGCGCCGCCAGGGCCGGCACCACATGCCGCCGCAGCAGCCGCCCTTCGCCCACGCCCAGGGCCCTCGCCGCGCGCACATGATCCCGCGCCAGCACGGAAATCGCCGCCGCGCGCGTCAGCCGCGCGACGCCGACCCAGCCGAACAGAGCGAGGATCGCCACGATCCGCACCACGTCGGCCGAGGCATCCCCGCGCGGCAACCCGATCGCGGAAGGGTCCAGCGCCGCCAGCAGCACCAGCAGCGGCAGCGCGGGCAGGGCGAGCAGCCCGTCCGCCACCCGCATCACCACCGCATCCACCCATCCCCCCCGCCAAGCCGCCAGCAGCCCTGCCGCCAGTCCGATCACCGTGGAGGCCACGGCCGCCGCCGCCCCGACCGCCAGCGAGACGCGCGCCCCGACCAGCAGCCGCACCAGGATGTCCCGCCCCAGTTCATCCGTGCCTAGCGGGTGGTCCGCGGAGGGCGGCGCCTGACGCGCCAGGATGTCCGGCACGTCCGGGTCCACCCCCAGCCACGCCGCCACCCCCGGCGCCGCCACTGCGGCGATGACCAGCAGCAGCAGGATCGCCAGCCCCGCCCGCAGCCGCGTCATGCCGCCAGCCTCGGGTCCAGCGCGCGCTGCGCGACATCGGCCGCCAGAGTGGCGAGCATCGTCACCCCTGCCACCAGCAGCAGCGCCAGCAGCGCGAGGTTCTGGTCGCTGCCCATCACCGCATCCGTCAGCAGCTTCCCCATGCCCGGCCGCGCGAAGACCGTTTCCGTGATCAGCGCGCCGGAGACGAGCCCGCCCGCATCCAGTGCCAGCAGGGAGAGCAGCGGCACCGCCGCGTTCGGCAGCGCGTGGCGGAACGCGATTCGCGATTCCGGTGCCCCGCGCGCGCGGGCCGCGGTGATCCAGGGCGCACGCAGCACATCCGCCATCGCCGCCGCCGTGTGGCGCGCATAGGCCGCGAGGTGGGCGATGGCGAGCGTCGCCACCGGCAGCACGAGGAAGCGCGCCGTCTCCGCCACGCCGCCGGAATCCGGCACCCCGCCCGCCGGCAGCCAGCCCAGCGTGACGGCGAAGAGGATGATGAGCAGGATCCCCAGCCAGAAGGCCGGCACCGCCTGCGAGACCAGCGCCAGCGCGTCCACCACACCCCGCCAGCGCGGCCGAAGCGCCGCCAGCATCCCGGCCGCCACGCCGATCCCCGCCGCCAGCGCCAGCGCCGTGCCCAGCAGCACGAGGCTGCCCCGCAGCGCCGGCCACAGCACCTCCGCCGCCGGCCGTGCGAAGAGGCGGGAATAGCCGAACTCCCCGCGCAGCACGCCCGTCGCCCAGGCCGACCACCGCGCCAGCAAGGGCTGGTCCAGCCCGTGCAGCGCGCGCATCCGCGCCACGTCCTCCGGCCCCAGCCGCGGATCGGCCATCATGGCGAGCGAGATCGGATCCCCCGGCATGGCCCCGATGGCGAGGTAGGCGACGAGGGAAAGGATCACGAGCGTCGCCACAATCTGCGGCACCCGCCATGCGATCGTCCGCAGCACGTCAGCGCACCCGCCAGTCCGTCACCCAGAGCGAGGAGGGCGACATGTTCCCCGTCGGCCGCACGCCCTCCAGCCAGGTCGGCAGCACGTGCGGCTCCGCCCGATGCCACAGCGGCAGCGCGGGCAGGTCCCTGTAGGTCATCGCCTGCAACCGCGCCCACATCGGGCGCCGTTTATCCGCATCCAGCTCCTGCGGCAGCGCCTCCAGCAGCGCGTCCATCTCCGGGTTAGAATAGCCCGGGTAGTTCTGCCCGGACCAGTTCCGCTCCGCCCGCGGGATCTCGTCGGAGTGCAGGGTGGAGCGGGGCACGTTCTCCGGGCTGCTGATCCAGGCGAACAGGACCGCGCCGCTGAACTGCCGCTTCGACAGCGCCTCCCCGAACAGCACGCGCGGCGGCTGGTTGGCAATGCGCGCCTCCACCCCCGCCGCGCGCCACATGCCCTGGATCACCTGCAGCACTGTCTCGCGGGACCGGTTCCCCGCTGTGGTTTGAAGGTCCACTGAGAGTCGCGCGCCCGCTGCGTTGCGCCGGATCCCGTCCGGCCCCGGCTTCCATCCCGCCTCGTCCAGCAGCGCCCCCGCGCGCGCCAGGTCGAAGGGCCAGGGCGCGAGCGACCGGTCGATCATCGGGTCGTCCGGGTGTATCGCCGTGGCCGCCACGGGCTGGCGGTTCTCGAAAAGGCTTCCCACGATCCGACTGCGGTCGATCGCCATCATCAGCGCCTGCCGTACCCGGATGTCCGAAAGCGGCGGCTGGTCCATCCGCAGGTCCAGGTGCTCCCAGACCAGCCCCGGCCGGTACTCGAACCGGAAGCGCCCGCGCGCCCGCTTCTCCAGCGCGATCGCCTGGTCCAGGGAAAGCCCCAGCTCCCCCGCGATCATGTCCACCTGCCCGGCGAGAAGCTGCGCCTCCAGCGCCGCCGAATTCTCCACCACGCGCACATTGATCCGCCGGAAGGCGGGCGCCGGCCCCGCCCAGGCCGCGTTGCGCTCCAGCGTCACCCCCGCGCCAGGCTGCACGGCGGCGATGCGGTAGGGCCCGTTGTAAAGGCCGGGGTTCGCCGTGTCCGTGTCGTAGGCGGTGCGGGACCGGTAGTTGCGCCGGTCCGCCTCCCAGATCGCGCGGTCGATATGCGCGGGCAGGGGCTCGAAGCCGCCCGCGCTGCCCGCCTCGAAGTTCACCTTGTCGAAGCGCAGCGTCACCGTGCGCGGGTCGCTGGACTGAAACTCATAGGCGCTGCGGTAGAACTCCGCACCGCCGAACCCCGTCTCGAAGGCGCGTCCCGCCTCCCAGGCGAAGCGCATGTCCTCCGCGGTCACGGGGCGGCCATCGCCCCAGCGCCCGTCCTCGCGCAGCCGCCAGGTCACGCGCATGCCGGGCTTCCCGTCCGGCATCGTCTCCAGCACCACGCCGCCGTTCTCAACCGTCGGAACCGCCTCGCAGGCGAAGCAGGCGGGCCTCCAGTCCGGCCCGTATCCCGTCAGCGGCCGGCGCGCGAAGCCCAGGATATAGGCCTTGGCCGCCATGCTCTCGATGTTCGGGTGGAAGGTGCCGGTGGCCTGGGCGATTCCGATCGTCAGCGTGTCGCGCGTCTGGGCCTGGGCCTGGGCCTGGGCCGGAAGGGAAGCGCCGGCCATCAGAGAGACGAGGATGGCCGCGGCGCGGCGGGGAAAGGCAGCGGGGGGCGTCTGCATGGGCCGATGATGCAGGGCTTCCCCGGCAGGGGCTAGCGGGCCTCCCGGAAGCGCCGGTGCTCCTCGCCCACCATGGCCGCGGCCGCGGCCGCCATGCGGGCCAGCCAGTTGCCGCGCTGGTCCTTCAGGTGCCGCCGGATCGCGTCCTCCGCCCCCGCGCTGCCGAGGTGGATCGCCGCCAGTTCCGCCCCCATGGCCCGCAGCATCGGCGTGCCGAGCAGGATGTCCCGCCCCAGCGGCCCCTTGGCGCCCTTCTTCGCCGGGGGCAGGAAAAGCTTGTCCGCCCCGATTTTGCGGTTGTTGGGCGAGAGGCGCCGGACGGCGATGCCGTCGGTCACCCGGTACCAGGGATCGGGCGCGCGGAAGCGCCCGGTCGCCACCTCCATGCAGCGCAGAGCGCGCCCGCCCCCGTGCACACGCCCCCAGGCGGAGGGGACCACGCCCTTGGCCTCGCGGATGACCCGGTCCCCCGCCCATTCCGCCTCCGCCACCCAGCGGGAGCGGCCGAGGCTGCCCAGCCCGGCGCTGCGGTACCACAGGCGCGGCGCCCCGGCCCCGGCGGGCAGGGAGGCGCGCAGCGCCGCCTCGTAGCGCGGCGGCAGCCCCGGGCGCGCCCTCGCCGGGCGGGCCTCGAAGGCCTTCCGCTTGCTCCGCAGCCCCTCCCAGAACTCCGCCCTGTGCTCCTCCGGCACCATGACGATCCCGCGGAGCTCGGGGCGGTCGCGGTCGAGGACCGCCGGGCCGGGGCGGTCCAGCCCGGCGGCGTAGCCGTCCAGGAGGTCCCGCGCGATCGCGGCGGCACCGCGCCCGCCGCCTGCCAGCAGCCCGCTCGTCGCCAGGCGCAGCAGGTCCAGCGCGTAAGGCATCACCGCCACATCGTCGTGGTCGTTCACGCCCCAGACCAGCCGGCCATCCGCGTCGCGCCAGGTACCGAAATTCTCCAGGTGGATGTCCCCCACCGCCAGCACGGCCGGCGCGGAGGCCAGGTCCGGCGCCACTTCCAGCACCGTCTCCGCCCAGCGCCAGTAGGTGGCGCGGAGGAAGGGGAAGGGATCGTCGCCGCCCATCTTCCGGCGCTTCTCCGTCAGCCCCTCCTCCACCACCTCCGGCCCCAGCTCCGCCCGCAGGTCGTCCTCGTAGCGCCGGGCGGATTCCAGGATGTCCATGGCGCGGCCGCTCAGGCGGGCACCGGGGTCAGAACCGGCCGGCCGGCGAAATGGGCGGTCAGGTTCTCGATTACCAGCCCGATCGTCGCCATCACCGCCTCCGGCGAGCGACCGGCCACGTGCGGGGTGAGGGTAACGTTCTCCAGTTCCGCCAGCCCCTCGGGCAGCTTCGGCTCACCCTCCACCACGTCCAGCGCGGCGCCGGCGATGCGGCCCTCCCGCAGCGCCAGGATCAGCGCCGCCGTGTCCACCACGGTTCCGCGGGCGATGTTGATCAGGAATCCCTGCGGCCCCAGCGCCTGCAGCACCGCCGCGTCCACCAGGCCCCGCGTGCCGGGCCCGCCCGGCGTGGCGATCACCAGGAAGTCGCACCACGTCGCCAGCGCGGTGGGGGATGCGAAGAAGGCGTGCTCCACCCCTTCCCGGGGCTGCCGCGCGTGGTAGCCCACCGCCATGCCGAAGCCGGCCGCGCCCCGTTGCGCGATTTGCGCGCCGATCCGCCCGAGGCCGAGGATCCCCAGCCGCTTGCCGAACACCGCGGGCCGTGTCAGCCGCGGCCACTCCCCCCGCCGCACCGCCGCGTCCGCCCGCACGATCCCCCGCGCGGCCGCCAGCAGCAGCGCCATGGCGTGGTCGGCCACCGAGCTGTCATTCGTGCCGGGGCCGTGGGTGACGGTGAGGCCCCGGGCCCGGGCGGCCGCGACGTCGATCCTCTCGAACCCCGCCCCCTGGGCGCAGACCATCTCCAGGGCCGGCATCCGCTCCATCTCGGCGGCGGTGAGACCGGTGGAGCCGTTGGTAAGCACGGCCCGGAAGATGGGGCCCTTCTCGGCCACCGCCCGCTCCCGCTCCGCGGCGGCGAGGTGCAGGTCGAACCCCGACTCCCGCAGCCGCCTCTGCTGCTCCGGCAGCAACTCGATCAGGACGAGGACGGGGATGGGCATCGGGGATCGCTCATTCGGCTGAACCTGATGATGCTGGCCCGGGGAGGCCGCGCCATCCAGCCCCCCCGTGCCGCCTCAATCCCCTAGCACGAAGTCCACCAGCAGCTTCACATTCAGCACCACGATCAGCGCCGCCGAGGCCCAGCCCAGCAGCAACTGCCAGGACGGCGCCACCAACGTTCCCAGCCGCTTCCGGTCCGCCGCGAAGAGCATCAGCGGGATAACGGCGAAAGGCAGCTGGAGGGAGAGCACGACCTGGGACAGCACGAGCATCTGCGCCGTCCCGCTCTCCCCGTAGATCGCCGTCACGATCACGGCGGGGATGATGGCGATCAGCCGCGTCAGCAGGCGCCGCACCACCGGGTTCAGCCGGATGTGCAGGAACCCCTCCATCACCACCTGCCCCGCGAGCGTGGCCGTGACGGTGGAGTTCAGCCCGCAGGCCAGCAGCGCAATGGCGAACAGATAGGGCGCCGCGGTGCCGAGGATGGGCGCCAGCAGCTGGTGCGCGTCCTGGATCTCCGCCACCTCCGTGTTGCCGTTCGCGTGGAAGGCCGCGGCGGCGAGGATGAGGATGGAGGAGTTGATGAGCAGCGCGAGGCCGAGCGCCACCGTGCTGTCGATGGTGGCGAAGCGGATCGCCTCCTTCTTCCCCTCCTCGTCACGCCGGATGTCCCGGGACTGGATGACGGCGGTGTGCAGGTAGAGGTTGTGGGGCATCACCGTGGCGCCGAGGATGCCGAGCGCGATGTAGAGCTGCGTCTGGTTCGTCACGATCGAGGTGGAGGGAAGGTAGCCCTGCAGGACCTCGCCCCAGACCGGGTCCGCCAGCACCACCTGCACCACGAAGCACCCGGCGATGAGGGCGATCATCCCCATGATGAAGGCCTCCAGCCATCGCATGCCCTTGTTCTGCAGCCAGAGGATGAGGAAGGCGTCCAGCGCCGTCAGCAGCACGCCGAACAGCAGCGGGATGCCGAACAGCAGCTGCAGCGCGATGGCCGTGCCGATCAGCTCCGCCAAGTCCGTCGCGCAGATCGCGATCTCCGCCAGGAACCAGAGCGGGATCCCGACCCAGCGCGGAAACCGGTCCCGGCAGAGCTGGGCGAGGTCGTGCCCCGTCGCGATCCCGATCCGCGCGCAGAGCGCCTGCAGAAGGATGGCCATGAGGGAGGAGAGCAGGGCGACGGTGAGCAGCGTGTAGCCGAAGGCCGAGCCGCCCGCGAGCGCGGTGGCCCAGTTGCCCGGGTCCATGTAGCCCACGGCGACGAGGTAGCCCGGCCCGATGAAGGCCATCAGCCGCCGGAGCCAGGACCCGGCATTCGGGACGGCAACGCTGCGGTTCACCTCCGGCAGGCTCAGGCTGTCCTCGGTCCGACCGGCCAGGGGTAGGTCGTTTCGGGCCATCGACATCCTTCTTCCTCGTTGCAGAGCATGGATGAACAGCTGTTCAGGTGGAGACCTGTCCAGGTATCCTATTGATTCTCAAGGCTTTGCACGAATGTGGATGCTTTGCCGCAGCGCCGCAAGCAGGTGGGCGCGCTTTCCTCGCCCAATCGTGCAGGGCGGATCCCTGGGCAGCCGCGGCCCGCGCACCCCAATAGAGCGGCCATGGAGAGACAACGCATGCCGCTTCTCAGGCTCGCCGCGATCGCGGCCCTGGTCCTGCCCGCCCTGCCGGCCATGGCCCAGAACGCGCCGCCCGCCACCCTGCCCACGCGCGATGTGGCCGTGACCTACCGTGCCCTCGGCAACGGGGCGCCGCCGGAACCCTTCCGCATGGCCTGGTCGGTGGCCGATGGAAAGCAGCGCGTGGACCCGCCGGGCGGGATGGGCTGGATGCTGGTGGACCGCAAGGCGGGCACCGCGGTGATGGTGATGGACGCGCAGCGCATGCTCATGCCCATGCCGTCGCAGGCCGTGCGCGCGCTGACCCAGTCCGTGCCCGAGGGCGTGCGGTTCGAGCGCCGGGGCACCGCGACCATCGCCGGGCTGGGCTGCACGGAATGGGCGGCCTCCGGCCCGCAGGGGCAGGGCGTGGCCTGCCTGACGGAAGACGGCGTGACCCTGCGCGCCACGGGCCAGGGCCCGAACGGCCAGCAGGGCGGGATCGAGGCGACGGAGGTGCGCTACGGCACGCAGGACCCTGCCCATTTCCAGGTGCCGCAGGGCTACCAGACGATGCAGGGAATGCCGGGCATGCCCGGCTCGCCGGGTGGCGCCCCGGGGGCGCCGCCGGCCCGGTAGGGTGAGAGGGAGGCCGGGCCGCCCGGCCCCGCCCTTTCCCGGTTCAGCGCGGCCTCAGCCCGCGGTGATGCCCTTGGCCACCGCCTCCTCCGCGCTGCCGATGCCGCCGCGCGCCTTGGACCAGGACATCGGGTTCTCCAGGAAGCGCCGCACCTCGCGCAGCGCCTCCTCGGAGAAATAGGGGCGCTCGCGGCACACCTCGAGCACGTCCCACCAGGTGCAGAGGTGGTGCAGGTTGAGGTTCATCGCCTTCATCGTGTCGAAGGCGCCGGGGAAGACGCCGTAGAAGAACACCACGAAGGTGTCGTCGCAGATGGCGCCGGCGTCGCGCAACGCCTGGGTGAAGCGGATCTTGCTGCCGCCGTCGGTGGTCAGGTCCTCCACCAGCACGGTGCGCTTGCCCTCGGGCACGTCGCCCTCGATCTGCGCGTTGCGGCCGAAGCCCTTGGGCTTCTTGCGGACATAGGCCATGGGCGCCATCAGCCGGTCCGCGATCCAGGCGGCGAAGGGGATGCCCGCCGTCTCGCCGCCCACAACCGCCTCGATCGCCTCGTAGCCGATGTGCCGGCCGATCTTCTCCGCTGCCAGGTCGCAGATCACGCGGCGCGCTCGGGGGAAGAAGATGATGCGGCGGCAGTCGATATAGACCGGGCTCTTCCAGCCGGAGGTGAAGGTATAGGGCTCCTCCGGCCGGAAGTTGACGGCCTTGATCTCCAGGAGGATGCGGGCGGTGGTGAGCGCCGCGTCGCGGTCCCACTCGGAGGCGTGCTGCATGGCCATGTCGGTATCTCCCGTCCCTGCCGGTATCTTAATGGGCGGCGCAAATCGGGCGATCCCTAGCGGCCCGGCCCGGCCGCGTCCATGCGAGGGAAGGGCGGGGCAGGGGTGAGCGGAGAGGAGAGGATCTGGGTCCTCGCCGACCCGCGCGCGGGCACGGCGGCGCAGGCGCTGGGGATCGCCGAACGCCTGGACCGGCCCTTTCGCACGATTCATCTGGAATGGGGCCTCCTGGCGCGGCTGCCGCTGCCCTGGCCGGGGCTGGCCGGGCTGACGAGGACGTCGCGGGAGGGGCTGTGGCGGGCAGCGCTGGAGGGGCCCTGGTCCCGCGTGCCGCCCGGCACGATTCCCCGGATCGTGCCGGAATGGCCATCCCTAGTGATCGGCGCCGGGCGCCGCTCGGCCCCCGTCTCCCGCTGGCTGCGCCGAAAAGGGGCGCGGACAGTGCACTGCATGCGGCCGGGCGCTGGGGCGGGTGATTTCGACCTGCTGGTGATCGGCCGGCACGACCGCGCCGCGCCCGCCCCGAACATCCTGACGGTCCTGGGCGCCACCCACCGGATCTCCCCTGCGGTGCTGGAGGCGGCGCGCGTATCCCGCCCGGACCTGGCCGCGCTGCCCCGGCCGCGCGTGGCCGTGCTGCTCGGCGGCGCGGTGCGGGGAGAGGGCATGGACCCCGCCGAGGCGACCGCGATCATCGACCGGGTGCTGCCCGGCGCCGGCAGCGTCCTCGCCACCACCAGCCGGCGCACCGGCGTTGCGGCGGGGAGGGCGGTGGCCGCGCGCCTGTCCGGCGTGCCCGGCCTGCTGCACCGCTGGGGCGGGGAGGGGCCGAATCCCTATGCCGCCTTCCTTGCCCTGGCCGACGCGGTGGTGGTGACGGGCGATTCCGTCTCCATGCTCTCCGAGGCGCTGACGACCGCCGCGCCCGTCTTCATCGCCGGCACCCCGCCCGATGCGCCCCGCCACAGGGCCCTGCGGGACAGCCTCATCGCCGCCGGCCAGGCCGTTCCCCTCGAGTCCTTCCCCGAATCCCCGCCCCGCGCGCCGCTGGACGAGAGCGGGCGCGTGGCGGCCATCGTCCGGGATCGCTTTCTGGGCGGCTGACCGTCACCGCCTCTGGGGAATCAGCGGCGCGGGCGCCTGCTTCCGCCGGTAGCCTGCCGGAACCCGGAAGCGCGCCGGGTCCTGCGGGCCGTAGCGGACCGAGATCGCCTCGATCCGGTTCTCGCCCCCATTGGGCAGGGCGGAGACGGAGCGGAGGAGCACCCCGTCGGCCGTCACGCAGACCGTTGTCCGGCGCGGCCCGGCCCACTGGGTGCAGGCCTCGCCCGCCACCCGGTCCTCCTTGCCCTTCGTCAGGGCGGCACCGGGGGGCGGGTCCAGCCGCATCCCGGCGGCCATCTCGGCCGGCATCTCCATGAAGGCGCGCTCGGAATCCACCACCATCGTGGCGCGGGGCGGGTCGCGTTCCACCAGGATCCAGCCCGGCGCGCCCGGCGGGTCCATCCGCGAGAGGCCGGCGGCGGTCCAGGCCACCCGCATCTCCGCCGTCCCCGGCCCGGCGCCGGAAATGCGGTAGGTCACGGCCACGTCGCGGGACGGGGTGAAGGAGGGCGACGCCCCTGGCGTTGCCCCCGGCGGTGCTTCCTGGGCACGGACGCCGGCAGCCAGGGCGAGCCAGAACGCGGGAACCAGGACAAAGGCCGCCTTCATGCCGGCTCCTCGACGATGCGGCGCCGGTCTGCCCGTTCCGCAGAAAGCTTCCAAGCCCCGCCCGCGCGGGTCAGTCCAGCCGCACGGAGGGCCGTGCCAGCGACCGCAGCGCCCCCGCCAGCCAGACCAGCGGCGCCCGCCATCCATGCACGACCAGCTGGAACTGCCGGTACAGCATCGCGTAGCTCAGCCGGGCCAGCCATCCCTCGATGAAGGCGCCCTTCAGGATGCCCAGCCGCCCCAGGCTGCCGAAGGCGTCGTAGTCCCCGAGCGAGACGAGGGAGCCGCGCTGCACATAGTGGAAAGGCGGGATCGGCGTGCCGGAGAGCCAGGCCGGCAGGTGCCGCGCCAAATGCCGGGCCTGTTGGTGCGCCACCTGGGCCGTGGCGGGCAGCGGCCTTTCCTGGCCGGCCGGGACCAGCGCGGCGCAGTCGCCGAGCGCGAGGATCGCGGGATCCGTCACGCTCACCATATCCTCCCCCACCCGGATTCGCCCGGCCCGGTCCGTCTCCAGCCCATCCAACTCGCGCGTGACGGCGGGGGCGCGGACGCCGGCGGCCCAGACCCGGATGGAGGCCTCGATCCGCCTCCCGTCCTTCAGCACCACCCCCGTCTCATCCACCGAGGCCACCGCCGCCCCGGTCAGCACCTTCACGCCCAGATCCCGCAGCACGACGGTGGCCGAATCGGAGACCTTCTCCGGCAGTGCGGAGAGGATGCGCGGCGCCATCTCCACCAGCGTCACCCGCAGGCGCCCGCGCAGGTCCGGCACGCCGTAGCCGGAGGCGAGGTCCAGTGCCTGGTGCAGCTCCGCCGCCAGCTCCGTCCCCGTGGCCCCGCCGCCGACGATGACGATCGAGACCTCCCGCACCGCCGGGTCGTCCAGGGCGCGGATCACGGCGCGGCGCAGCTGCACGCGGAAGGCCTCCGCCTGCTCCCGGCTGTCGATGAAGACGGCATGCTCCCGCACCCCCGGCGTGCCGAAATCATCCGCCGTGCTGCCGATCGCCAGCACCAGCGTGTCGTAGGGTACCACCGCCGTCACCTCGTCCCGCCCGGATTCGTCCTGCACCGTGCCGAGGGTGATGCGCCGCGCCGCGCGGTCGATCCCGCGCAGCAGGCCCGGGCGGAAGGCCATGCCCAGCCGCGCCGCGTGATCCAGGTAGGTGATCTCGTCCTGCGCCGTGTCCAGCGTGCCCGCCGCCACCTGGTGCAGCCTGGGCTTCCAGACATGGGAGGAGGCGCGGTCCACCAGCGTCACCACCAGCCCCGGCACGCCGCGGCGCGCGAGCCGCGTGGCGAGGTCCAGCCCGCCGGCGCCTGCGCCCACCACCACCAGCCGGTGCGGTCCGGTCATTGGGTTCCCCCTCTCGCGCTCGATCGCCTCCGGGTTGAAGGGGCTTGCCGGCCGTCCGGTTGCGGGGCACCAACCCCAAGCCTCAGGCGAAGGAAACGGTCATGGCGCGCAAGCACCGCATCGCGGTGGTCCCCGGGGACGGGATCGGCAAGGAAACCACGCCCGAGGGGCTTCGCGTGCTGGACGCCGCCGCCCGCCGCTTCGGCTTCGAGCTGGAGCTGACCCATTACGACTGGTCCTGCGAGACCTATGCGAAGACCGGCCGGATGATGCCGGAGGACGGGCTGGACCAACTGCGGCAGTCGGACGCCGTCTTCCTCGGCGCCGTTGGCTGGCCGGGCGTGCCGGACAATGTCTCCCTCTGGGGCCTGCTGATCCCCATGCGCCGGGACTTCGACCAGTACATCTCGCTGCGCCCCTGCCGGCTGATGCCGGGCGTGCGCTCCCCGCTCGCGAACCGCACCCCCGAGGAGATCGACTTCGTCGTGGTGCGGGAGAACACGGAGGGCGAGTACTCCTCCTCCGGCGGCCGCATGTTCCGCGGGACGGAGCGGGAATTCGTCACGCAGGAGAGCGTCTTCACCCGCACGGGCTGCGACCGCGTGATGAAGTACGCCTTCGAGCTGGCGATGAGGCGCCCGCGGAAGAAGCTGACCTCCGCCACCAAGTCCAACGGCATCACCTTCACCATGCCCTTCTGGGACGAGCGCTTCGCCGAGATGGCGAAGGCCTACCCGGATATCAAAACCGACCAGTTCCACATCGACATCCTCTGCGCCCATTTCGTGCAGCACCCCGACTGGTTCGACGTGGTGGTTGCCTCCAACCTCTTCGGCGACATCCTGTCCGACCTCGGCCCGGCGGTCGCCGGCTCCATCGGCATCGCGCCCTCCGCCAACATCAACCCGGAGCGCGCGCACCCCTCCATGTTCGAGCCGGTGCATGGCTCGGCGCCCGACATCGCGGGGAAAGGTGTCGCCAACCCCATCGCACAGATCTGGTCTGGCGCGCTGATGCTGGAGCACCTGGGCGAGCACGAGGCCGCCGCCGCCGTGACGGATGCCATCGAGTCCCTTCTCGCCGACGGCGGACCACGCACCCGTGATCTGGGGGGCAATGCCGGCACGCTGGAAGTCGGAAAGGCGCTGGCCGAGGTGGTCGGGCGGGGCTAGCCTTTCGCCGGCCGGGTGGCGTTTGCGCGGCCCGGTCACCACTGAACACTTGAACGCTTGTTCAGCTATCGGTATAACACGATCAGGTGTTGCGAGTTATTCTCAACAACATCGCAGCACGGGGAACGGGATTGGATCGGATGGGGCACGACTACAGCTACATCGCACGCAATTGCGAGCGGGCGGTCGTCACGGCCTATCGTGAGCTGCGCGACGTCGGCACGAACGATTACAGCGCCTTCGGTGCCTGCACCTCGCTGTACCGCATCCATCACCCCGAGGCCTCGGTGGCCGAGGCCCGCCGCCTCGTCGCGGAGTGGATCGACCATCATGTCGTCCGCGTCGATCCCGGCCCGACCGCCGGCTGCGAGTGCGACTGACACTTCCGGGCGCTACCACGGGCGCCCGATCCCGCCGGGGACGACCCCACGGAAACTTCTGACCCGCCGGGACGGCCCGGCCCCATCCGAAGGGGCCCTGCCATGGCCTGGCTTTACCTCGTCCTCGCCGGACTTCTTGAAATCCTCTGGGCCTACGGGATGAAGGCATCCCAGGGCTTCACCCGCCCGCTCTGGAGCGCCGTCACCCTCGCCGGCATGGCCGCGAGCGTGGGGCTGCTCGCCCTGGCCATGCGCAGCCTGCCCCTCGGCACCGCATATGCCATCTGGACAGGAATCGGTGCGCTGGGCGCCTTCCTCCTCGGCATTCTCGCGCTGGGGGAGGCGGCGACGCCGATGCGGATCGGCAGCGCCGCCCTGATCCTGGCCGGTCTGATCGGGTTGAAGCTGGCCACGCCCTCCTGAGGCGCGGCTACCTCTTCTCCATGTTCCAGAAGAACTGGACGGGGGAGACGACCATGCCCGTCAGGCTCTTCCGGTAGGCCATGGGCTGCTCGACCTTCCCCGCCGGGGCATAGGGCGCCACCTCGAAGGCGCGGCGCTCGATCCGGGCCGCGAGCGTCTTCTGGGTGTTGAGGTCGTCGCTGGCGATCCACTGGTCCCGCAGCGACTCCAGTTCCTGATCCTCCGGCCATCCGAACCAGGCGGCGGCCCCGTTGGCGCGGATCAGCGGGTGCAGCGCGGGATTCAGCGTATCCGCGCCCGACCACAGCGTGTGGAACACCGACCACCCGCCCGCATCCGGCGCGCCGCGATTCGCCCGCCGGCCGATGAAGCTCGCCCAGTCCGTGGAGACGAGCTCCACGTTCATCCCGAGCTTCTTCAGCAGCTCCTGCGTCACGAGGGACTGGTTGTAGGCGATGGGCTGGTCCGCCGGCGCCAGCAGCACGACCTTCTCGTCCTTGTACCCGGCCTCCCGCAGCATGGCCCGCCCGCGGCCGATGTCGCCGCGAATGGCCTCCGCCCCGCCCGCGCCGGTGGACATGGGTGAGCCCGGGGTGAAGAAGGTCTTCGCCTCGGCGTAGTAGTCGGGGCTGCCGACCACCGCCTGCATGTAGTCCTCCTGGCTCATGGCCGTCATGACGGCCTGCCGGACCTTCGGGTTGTTGAAGGGCGGCTGCAGGTGGTTGAACCGCATCAGCAGGGCGAGGCCGAGCGGGACGTTCTGGATGGTGACGTTGCGGTCGCGCCGCAGCACGGGCAGCAGGTCCACCGGTGGCTGCTCGTACCAGTCCACCTCGCCCTGGATCATCGCGCCCACCGCGGCGGAAGGCTCGGTCAGCGCCAGCCACTCGATCCGGTCGATCTTCGCGACCTTACCGCCGGCCGCCCATGAGGGCGCTTCCTCGCGCGGCTTGTAGGCGGCGAACCGCTCGTAGATCGCGTTCTGTCCGGGGATCCACTGGCCGGTCTGGAAGCGCCAGGGACCGGATCCGACCGCCTCCGTGATGTTACGTGCCGGGTCCGTGCTCGCCACGCGCTCCGGCATGATGAAGGGCACGTTGGAGGAGAGCTTGCCGAGCGCCGCCGTGATCTGCGGGAAGGGCCGCTTCAGCCTCACCGCGAAGGTGCGGGCATCCACCGCGTCGTAGCCGTCGACGAAACCCGCGAAGGTCTGCCCGAAGGCATCGCGCGCGGACCAGCGGCGGATGGAGGCGATGCAGTCCTGCGCCCGCACGGGCGTGTTGTCGTGGAACATCAGCCCGTCGCGGAGCTGGAAGGTCCAGCGCAGCCCGTCCGGCGCGCCTTCCCAGTGCTGCACCATCTGCGGCCTGATCTGGAAGTTCTCATCCGTCGCGAAGAGCGTGTCGTAGATGAGGTATCCGTGGTTCCGGATCACGTAGCTCGTCGCCACGATGGGATCGAGCGAGGGCAGCGGCGTGGAGGGGATGAAGCGCAGCGGCGCGGCGGCCTGCGCGCGGGCCGGCCCGATCCAGGGCATGCCCGCCGCGCCGATGGCGGCGCCGGCGGCAAGAAGATTGCGGCGGGTGGTGCTCATCGCGGTGTCCTCGGCTTCCGGTTCGGCAGGATTATGCAAGAAGCGGGGCGGATCAGGCCGCCGCGCGCGCCGCATCCGGGCTGGCCCAGCGGATCGCCGCCAGCGCCAGCGCCTCGATCGTGTCCACGACGGGGAAGGGCAGGGCGGGGCCGGCGGCGATCCCCAGCGGGATCTCCGTGCAGCCCAGAACCACCGCCCGCGCGCCGCGCTCCGCCAGGGCCCGCGCCGCTTCCGCCAGGGGGGCATAGGATTCCGCCACCCGGTTCGCCTTCACCAGCGCGATGCCGGGCGAGACGAGGCGCGCCATCTCCTCCTCCGTGGGCACCGAGACGGCCCAGCCATCGCCCTCCAGCCCCTGCTGGTACAGGCCCATTGCCAGCGTCCCGGCCGTGCCCATCACCCCTACGGGTCCCGGCCCGATCCCCTGGAGGCGCAGCGCCTCGGCGGCCGCCTCCACGATGTGCAGGATGGGGAGGTGCGTGGCCGCCCGCATGCCGTCGATCCAGCCATGGGCGGTGTTGCAGGCGATGGCGATGGCGCCGCACCCCGCCGCCTCCAGGCCCCGGATGCCCCGGACCAGGGCGGGCAGGGGATCCGGCCCGCGCCCCTGGCGGGCGGCGGTGCGGTCCGGCACGCGCGGGTCGGACCAGAGGATGGCGGGGATGTGGTCCTGGTCCCTCTCCGCCGGGGTCAGGAGGGTGAGCTGCCGCATGAACTCCGCGCTCGCCAGCGGGCCCATGCCGCCGAGGACGCCCAGCACCCGATCCGTCATCGCATCACTCCCCATGGGTGGGCGCTCAGCCCCCCAGCCCGTCCCAGACCAGCTTCGTGCCGCTGACCGCCAGCAGCACATACACCACGTTGTAGAAGGCGCGGTCGCTGACCCGCTTCTGCAGCCAGATGCCCATGTGGACGCCGATCGGCGCGAAGGGGATCAGGACAAGGCTGGTGAGGAGGTTGCTCCAGTCGATCAGCCCCATCCCGACATAGGGCACCAGCTTCACGTAGTTCATCACCCCGAAGAACACGGTGGTGGTGGCCGCCAGCGCCTGCCGGTCCAGCTTCAGCGGATAGAGATACATGGCCAGCGGCGGCCCGCCCTGATGGGCCAGGGTGCTGGTGAAGCCGGAGGCGGCGCCGAAGAACCAGGCCTTCGGCGTGCTGGGCGCCGCCGGTGGCGGCAGCACGCCGCGCAGGCGCTGCAGGATGCCCCGCGCCAGGAAGACCAGCGTCAGCACCCCCAGAAGCAGGCTGATCCCCTGCGCCGTGAAGAGCCCGATGGTGAGGCTGCCGGCCACCACGCCCAGCAGCCCCGCGGGCAGGATCGCCCGCATTTCCCGCCCGCTCCAGCGCCCCCACCAGGCGCGCAGCCCCGCCACGTCCATCACGCAGAGAACGGGCAGGGCGATCCCCACGGCCTGCGGGGCCGGCACCACGGTGGCCATGACAGGCACGGCGATGTTCCCCGCCCCGGAGGCGAAGCCCCCCTTGCTGATCCCGTTCAGCAGGAAGCCCGGAATGGCCAGGGCATAGAACCAGGGGTCGGTGATCAGCGGCACGGCCGGAAGGATGCGCCCCCGGGCAGCCCCGCGCCAGCGCCCCGGCCTGATCGGGGCCTGACAGGCCGCGCGTTCCGGCCTACAGCCCCTGCCTCGCCGCTCCGCCGCAGGACATGCCCATGGACCACATGCAGGACCCCGTCTGGATCGCCGCCCTGGCGGCCGTCATGGCGGCCACCGGGCTCGTCTCCGGAACCCTGGCCGGGCTGCTGGGGGTGGGCGGGGGCATCGTCATCGTGCCCGTGCTGTTCAACGTCTTCCCCTTCCTCTCCATCCCGGAGGCGGTGCAGATGAAGCTGGCGGTGGGCACCTCGCTCGCCACCATCATCCCCACCTCCATCCAGTCCGCCCGCAAGCACCACGCGAAGGGGGCGATGGACGTGCCGCTGCTGAAGGCGATGATCCCTTCGCTGGTCGTGGGCGTGCTGATCGGCACGGTGATCGCGATCTGGGTGCGCGGCTCCACCCTCACGGCCGTCTTCGCCGTCATCGCCCTGCTGGTGGCCCTCAACATGGGCTTCACCGGCGTCGACTCGCGACTGCGGGAGACCTTTCCGACGGGCATCCTCCGGCAGATCCTCGGGATCTTCATCGGCGGCGTCTCCGCCATGATGGGGATCGGCGGCGGCACCGTCGGCGTGCCCTTGCTCAACCTGTTCGGCACCTCCATCCGCTCGGCGGTGGCCACGGCCTCCGCCTTCGGCATCGTCATCTCCATCCCGGCGGCGCTCGGCTTCATCTATGCCGGCTGGGGCAACCCGCTGCTGCCCCCCTTCAGCCTGGGCTATGTCAACCTCATCGGCTGCCTGCTGATCGTGCCCACCTCCATGCTCGCCACCCCCTGGGGCGTGCATCTCGCGCACACCATCCCGCCGCTGGCGCTGAAGCGGGCCTTCGCGGTCTTCCTCGGCATCACCGCGGTCCGGATGATCTACTCCCTCGTCACCTGAGGGGCTTGCCATCCCGCGCCGGGCGGGGTTGAACCCGCCCCCTTTTGCGAAGGGGCCCCGGCGCATGCAGCCCGTCATCGGCATCGATTTCGGCACCACCAACAGCGTCGTCACCGCCCTGCGCCCGGACGGCACGGCGGAGACGCTGACGCGGGACACGGGGGAGGTGTTCCGCTCCGTCCTCTGCTTCTGGTCGGACCCCAAGGGCGGCGCCACGCGCCACGCTGCCGGCCCCGCGGGGATCGAGGCCTATCTGGAGGAGCCTCTCGCCTCCCGCCTCGTCATGTCCATGAAAAGCTACCTGGCCCAGCGGAGCTTCACGGAGACGCGGATCTTCGGCCGCCGCTTCACGCTGGAATCCCTTATCGCCCTCTTCCTGCGCGATCTGCTGGCCCCCTTCGGCGCGGCGATGGAGGGGGCGCGCGTGGTGGTGGGCCGCCCCGTCCGCTTCGTCGGCGCGAACCCCTCGGCCAAGGGCGCCGACGACGATTTCGGCGAGACGCGGCTGCGCGCCGCCTTCGCCGCCGCCGGACTGCCCGCGGTGGAGGTGGCGCTGGAGCCCGCCGCCGCCGGCCAGCGCTTCGCCGCGGGCATCGATCGCCCCGCCACCGTGCTGGTAGGCGATTTCGGTGGTGGCACGAGCGACTTTTCCGTCATGCGCTTCGATCCCGGCCCCCCGGCGGCGGTGACGGCCCTGGGCCATGCCGGCGTCGGCCTTGCAGGGGATGCCTTCGACACCCGGATCATCGACCGCGTCGTCTCTCCCCAGCTGGGGAAGGGGGACGAGTACCGGATCATGGGCAAGCCGCTGCCCGTGCCGCCCGCTTGGTACGCCAGCTTCGCCCGCTGGCACCAGCTGCCCCTGATGCGCGGCCCGAAGACCCTGCGCGAGATCGCCGAGGTGGCCCGCACCGCCGATCATCCGGAGCGGCTGCACCGGCTGGTGCAGCTGATCGAGGACGAGGCGGGCTACGCCCTCTACCGAGCCGTCTCCTCCGCCAAGGCCGCCCTCTCCTCCGCTGAGGAGGCGGTGCTGACCTTCCGGCACGAGGACTTCACCATCGAGGCCCCGATCGCCCGGGCCGATTTCGAGTCCTGGATCGCCCCCGACCTGGCCCGGATGGAGGCCGCCGTGGACGCCGCCCTGGCCGATGCCGGGCTGGGCCCGGAAGCGGTGGACCGGGTCTTCCTCACCGGCGGCACTTCCCTCGTGCCGGCCGTGCGCGCCCTGTTCGCCCGCCGCTTCGGGGAGGAGAGGATCTTCGGCGGGGGCGAGTTCGTCTCCGTGGCGGAGGGGCTGGCCCTGATGGGGCGGGATCAGATCTGATCGTAGGCGAAGAGCAGCGTCAGGCCGGCGATCCCCAGGAGTCCGACCACGAAAAGCAGGTCCGCCCCACGCTCGAGCCACTGGCTGAGGCCGGTGCGCAGCCCGGCCAGGCGTATCGCCGCGTAGGAGAGGATGACGCTGGCCAGGAAGATCGCGCTGAGCATCCCGCCCAGCTCGTCCGCCCGGCTATCCGCCCCGCTCTGGTTCTCCATGATCTTCACCAATCCTACGAGGGTGGTGCAGATGCCGATCATCGTGGCGGCACTGGGCAGCACCTGGCGCGCGACTTTCAGGTCTTCCGGCGGGGCGGGATCGGGCATCGGGTCCTCTCCTCAGCTGCCGCCCGGATGCTCTCGGGGTTAGCCCGCGGCGCGGTTCCCGCGCATATACCGCCTTTCCGGCCGGTAGGCGGAGCGGAAGAGAAGGCTGCGCAGGGCGCGGCGCAGGCGCTGGATCATGGGAAGGCCCCCTTGTCAGGGCCATGTTGCCGTGCGGTCGGTGAACGGAACGTCACCGCGCCGACATGGTTCGCCGCCCGCGCGGTTGACCCGGCGCGCCGAGGCCCATATACCGCGCCCCTTCCCCGGGGGACGGCTCACGTCGCCCCGCCCCTCGACGTGTGGCCAGGCTGACAGATGAAGATCCGTAACTCCCTCAAGACCGCGAAGACCCGGGACAAGAACTGCGTGCTGGTCCGCCGCCGCGGCCGCCTGTACGTCCTGAACAAGAAGAACCCGCGCCTGAAGGCCCGCCAGGGCTGATCGGCGAGGGCTGACCGGCCGGGGTTCTGGCCGGAGGCTCTCCCGTCAGGTTGGGATGCGTCGCGAAGCCGCCAGGGCCTGCCCCGGCGGCTTTCGGCGTTTCCGGGCCTTCTTCGGGCCAGCTTGTGACAGGGGCGGGCCGAGCGCCGTCTGGCGCGCCGGGCCGTCCTCATGCATCTTGCCCGGCCCGCGCGCCATCTTCCGGCCGGGGTGCCGCCGGGTGGGACAGCGACGTCATGCAAAAGGTGTATGATTTCTCCGCGGCGCCGGCCGGCACGCCGGCCATGCGCGGGCAGCGGCTCGCCGCCGGGTGCCTCTGCCTCCTGGCGGTCGTCGCCACAGTGTTCCTGCTGCCCTTCGCCGATGTGGCCGGGCCCGCGATTCCGGGCTTCATGCTCGTCCACCAGACCTCGCTCGTCATCGCATACGGGCTGAGCGCATGGGTCCTCTTCGCGCAGTTCCGGCGCGCCCCGGCAATGCCGCTTCTCCTCATCGCCGCGGGCACGCTCTACACGGCCGCCATCGTCCTGTTGCAGCTCCTCAGCGTGCCGAACCTCGTCGCTGGCGGCCGGGTGCTCGGCGCGGGGCCGGAGACGACGACTTGGCTCTGGACCTTCTGGCACCTCGGCCCGCCGGCCTGCACCATCGCCTATGCGCTGACGCTGCGCCGTGCACAGGACCGCCCGATGCCGCGGAAGGCGGGTGCGCTGGCCGCGCTCGCCGCCCTCTCCGCGGCCGGGCTCTCCGCCGTCATCTCTACCCTCGGACTGCCCTGGCTGCCGCATCAGGTCACTGGCGACGACTACACGGCCCTCACCACCTCCGGCGTCGGCCCGGCGGTGCAGCTTCTCACCATCGCCGCGCTGGTCCTCGTCTGGCGGGCCGCCAGGGGGCGGCGCACGGTGCTGGACCTCTGGGTGGCGGCCTCCATGCTGCTGCTGGTGCTGGACAACTTCCTGACCATGGCCGGGGCCTCCCGCGGCTCCGTCGGCTGGTATGTCGGGCGGATCGAGGCGCTGGTCTCCGCCTTCGTCATCCTCTGGGCCTACCTGCACGAGGTGGATGCGCTGCGCGCCCGGGCCGAGGCAGCGGCGGCGGAGGCCGCGCTGGCCGGGGCGGCGCTGCGGCAGGCACAGAAGATGGAGGCGGTGGGCCGCCTGACCGGCGGCATCGCGCACGACTTCAACAACCTGCTGATGGTCGTCACCTCAGGCTTCGACATGATCCGGCGCCGCCCGGAGGACCATGCCCGGGTGCTGAAGCTTGCCGATGCGGGGCTGGAGGCGGCGCAGCGCGGCGCAAGGCTTACCCGCCAGCTCCTCACCTTCGCGCGGCGGCAGAAGCTGCGGCCGGAGACGATGAACCTCAACGCCACCCTCCTGGAGTTCGAGCCCCTGGTGCGCCGCGCCCTCGGCGAGGCGGCGGAACTGCGCCTGGAGCTTGACCCGGCGCTGCACCCCGCCCGCGTCGATCCCGGGGAGTTCGAGGCCGCGGTGCTGAACCTCGTCGTCAACGCGAGGGATGCTCTGCCCCCCGGGGGCGGGCGCGTGACGATCACCACCGGCACCCGGTCCCGCGTCGCCCGGCCCGCGGCGGCTGAGCTGCTGCCGGAGCCGTTGCCGGCCGGGGACTATGTCGTCCTCTCGGTGGCCGACAACGGCCGGGGCATGGACGAGGCCACCCGGCTGCAGGCCTTCGAACCCTTCTTCACGACGAAGGAGTTCGGCAAGGGTTCCGGCCTCGGCCTGAGCCAGGTCTACGGCTTCGCCCGCGCGGCCGGCGGGGCCGTGGAGATCACCTCCAGCCCCGGCCGGGGCGCGCTGGTGGAGATCTGGCTGCCCCGGGCACAGCACGTCGCGCAGGAGGCGCCGGTCGCCGGCACCGCGACCGGCGCCTCCTCCCTCCGCCGCGCGGAGGAGGGCGAGGTGGTGCTGGCCGTGGAGGACGAGCCTGCCGTGCTCGCGGCCGTGGTGGAGAACCTGCAGGACCTCGGCTACCGCGTCATCCCCGCCCGGGACGCGGCGGAGGCGCTGGAGCACCTGCGCGGCAGTGGCCGCGTGGATATCCTCTTCTCCGACGTGGTCATGCCCGGCGGCATGAACGGCGTGCAGCTGGCGGTGGAGGCGGGGCGCCTCCGCGCGGGCCTGCGCGTGCTCCTCACCTCCGGCTATACGGACGAGGCGCTGAGCGGGCAGCACGGCGTGCCCTCCGACGTGCCCATCCTCACCAAGCCCTATCGGCGTGAGGAACTGGCCGACCGCCTGAGGGTGGCGCGCCAGGCCAGCCGCCACGCGGGCGACTGAGGGCGCGCTTGCCCCTGCGGCCCCCCGATCCCATTCTGGCCAGCAAGAACCGGAGGACGCCCCCATGATCGCCCTGCCCCTGCCCAAGCCGGAGGTGCTGGGCCGCCGCAACGAGATCCTGGCCGGGCTCCGCGCCCTGGTGCCGGGGGACGGCGTGATCGGGGAGCCCCTGCGCCTGCGCCCCTACGAGACGGACGGGCTCTCCGCCTATCGCCAGATGCCCCTGGCCGTCGTCCTGCCCAGCTCGACCGAGCAGGTGGCCGCCATACTGCGCTTCTGCCGGGACAACGGCGTGCGGGTGGTGCCGCGCGGCGCCGGCACCAGCCTGTCCGGCGGCGCCCTGCCGCTGGCGGATGCGGTGGTGATCGGCATGATGCGCATGAACCGCATCCTGGAGGTCTCCTTCGAGGACCGGCTGGCGGTGGTGGAGGCCGGCGTCACCAATCTCGGCATCACGAAGGAGGTGGAGGGGCAGGGCTTCTTCTACGCGCCCGATCCTTCCTCCCAGCTCGCCTGCATGATCGGCGGCAACGTGATGATGAACTCGGGCGGTGCGCACTGCCTGAAATACGGCGTCACCGCCAACAACCTGCTCGGCGTGAAGATCGTCACGGTCGACGGCGACGTGCTGGAGATTGGCGGCGGCCACCTGGACGCGGCGGGGCTGGACTGGCTGGGCATCATTACCGGCAGCGAGGGGCAGCTCGGCATCGTGACGGAGGTGACGGTCCGCATCCTCCGCGCGGCCGAGGGCCAGCGCGCCATGCTCGCCGCCTTCCGCAGCACGGAAGTCGCGGGCGCGGCCGTGGACGCCATCATGGCCAGCGGCGTCATCCCCGTGGCGCTGGAGTTCATGGACCGCCCCTGCATCCACGCCTGCGAGGCCTTCGCCCATGCCGGCTACCCGCTGGATGCGGAGGCGATGCTCATCATCGAGGTGGAGGGCAGCGCGGAGGAGCAGGACGTGCTCCTGGACGGCATCCGCGGCATCTGCGCGCGCTTCGATCCCATCTCCATGCGCGTGGCCACCAGCGCGGAGGAGTCGGCGGCCATCTGGAAGGGCCGCAAGGGCGCCTTCGGGGCCGTGGGCCGGATCTCGCCGGACTACCTCTGCATGGACGGCACCATCCCCACTGGGGAGCTGCCGCACGTGCTGCGCCGGATCGGGGAGATGAGCGAGGAGTACGGGCTGGGCGTCGCCAACGTCTTCCACGCCGGCGACGGGAACCTGCATCCCCTCATCATGTTCGACGCCAACGATGCGGAGAGCTTCCGCAAGGCCGAGGCCTTCGGCGCCGACATCCTGAAGCTCTGCGTGGAGGTGGGCGGCTGCCTGACGGGGGAGCACGGGGTGGGCGTGGAGAAGCGCGACCTGATGCCCGTGCAGTTCACCGCCCCGGAACTCGCCCAGCAGCGCCGCGTGAAGTCCGCCTTCGACCCGGACTGGCTGCTGAATCCTGCCAAGGTCTTCCCGCTGGAGGGTAACGGCGCCCTCTCCGTCGCCGCGGAATGAGCGCCGTCCTCGACCTCGCGCCCGGCACCGAGGAAGGGATCGCCACCGCGCTGCGCAACGCCGCCGCGCCGCTGGCGGTGGAGGGGAACGGCAGCAAGCGGGGCATGCTGCGCCCCGTCCAGGCCTCCCGCACCCTGTCCACCCGCAACCTGACCGGTATCACCCTCTACCGGCCGCAGGAGATGGTCCTCTCCGCCCGCGCCGGCACGACCTTGCCGGAGATCGAGGCCGCGTTGGCGGAGAAGAACCAGATCATCGTGCCCGAGCCGCCCGACCTGCGCGCCCTGATGGGCGCGGAGGACGCGCCGCCCCCCACCATCGGCGGCCTCGTCGCGGCCAACCTTTCCGGCCCCAGGCGCATCACCGGCTTCGCCCTGCGCGACGCCGTGCTGGGCATCCGGTTCGTCAACGGCGCGGGGGAGGTGCTGCGCTCCGGCGGGCGGGTCCACAAGAACGTCACCGGCCTGGATCTCTGCAAGCTGCTGGCGGGCAGCCACGGCACGCTCGGGATCATCACGGAGGTGACGCTGAAGCTCGGCCCCGCCGCCGCACGCACCGCCACCCTGGCCGTGCCCGTCGAGGACGAGGCGGCCGGCATCGCCGTCCTTTCGACCGGCCTGACCAGCCCCTACGGCATCACCGGCGCGGCGATGCTGCCGGCGGGCGCCGCGGTGGCGGGTCTTTCCGGTCCCCTGGCCCTGCTGCGGCTGGAGGACGTGGAGGCTTCCGTTAACTACCGCATGGGCCGCCTGCAGGTAGCCCTGCCCGGCGGCCGCGTGCTGGAGGGCGAGGAATCACGGGCCCTCTGGCGCGCCATCCGCGATGCCTCGCCCCTGGTGCCGGGGGAGGGGGAGGCGGTCTGGCGCCTTTCCCTCCGTCCCTCCGCTGCACCTTTCGCCGTGGGGGCGCTGCGGGCCGCGATCGGCGCCCGCTGCCTGCTGGACTGGGGCGGCGGCCTCGTCTGGGCGGTGGGTCCCGCCACCGAATCGGCGCATGCGGCGGTGATGGAGGCAGCCCGCGCGTCGGGCGGCACCTTCACCCTGTTCCGCGCACCGGACGCGCTGCGCGCCGCCATCGCCGTGATCCCGCCGGAACCGCCGGCGCTGGCCGCCATCGCCGCCCGCGTGAAGGCCGCGCTGGACCCGGCTGGCCGGCTGAACCCCGGCCGGATGCGCGCCGGCGTCTGATAGGGGGCCTGATCACGCATTGCTGTCTGTTGCAGATGCGTCGTCACGGCCAATCTCCGCCTCCGAATCCAGCGGAGGAACAACAGACGTGATGCGGTTGCCGACTTCCCGCCAGGGCGCCCTGGCCCTCGCCTTCATCGCCGGCCTTTCCGGTCAGGCCCTCGCACAGGGGCAGGGCAACCCGAGCTTCAACCTCGTGAACCGTTCCGGCCAGACGATCGAGCAGGCCTACGCGTCCTCTGCCCAGCAGAGCACCTGGGGCCGCGACCTGCTGGGGAATGACGTGCTGCAGAACGGCGGCACCTTCGCCGTGCGCCTGCCCGCGGGCCAGTGCACCAACGACATCCGCGTGGTCTACGAGGGCGGGCGCTCCGAGGAGCGTCGCGGCGTGGATACCTGCCGCACGAACGAGGTGGTCTTCGGCCAAGCCGGCCAGGGGCAGGGCCAGCGCGGGGCCGATGGCAAGCGCGGCGGCGCGGCCCAGCCCGGGCGCTCCGGCAATCCCTCCTTCAACCTGGTGAACCGCACCAACAAGACGATCTCGGTCCTGCGCGCCTCCCCGGCCTCCGACAGCAATTGGGGCGAGGACCGGCTGGGCAACGCCACCGTGGCTCCCGGCGGCCGCTTCGCCATCCGCCTGCCCGCCGGCGAGTGCAACTACGATGTCCGCGTGGAGTACGAGAACCGCTCCGCCGAGGAGGTGCACGGCGTGGACCTCTGCAGCGTCAGCGACGTGACCTTCCCCGACCGGGGCTGAAAGAGGGGGCTGACCGGGACCGCCGGACACGCGGCCCGGTTCTTGCGATCCCAACACGATCGGGCGGAAGCGCCCATCGTGAGGGGGAGCAGGGCATGACGGGACCGATCGGCCGCCGGGCACTGGGCATGGCGGGGCTGGGGGCGGGGCTGCTTGCGGCCCCGCGCCTCTCCCTCGCGCAGGCGCCGCACCGGCTGAAGTTCACGCTCGATTGGACGATCCACGGCGGCTACTCCTTCGCCGTGGCGGCTGAGCGGAACGGCCTCTTCCGCAAGTACAACCTGGAGATGCCGATCAATCGCGGCTACGGCTCCGGCCGCGTGCCGATCGACATCGCCGCAGGCACCTATGAGCTCGGCTTCGGCGACCTGACGCCGCAGCTCCGCTTCATGGCGGAGAACCCGGACCGCAACCTCGTCTGCATCGCCGTGCTCTATGACCGCTCCCCCCTGTCCGCCACGGTGCGGATGGACGGGCCGATCAAGGAGCCGAAGCAGCTCGCCGGCAAGACGCTCGCCGCGCCGGAATTCGACGGCGGCCGGCAGATCTTCCCCGTCTTCGCGCAGGCGATCGGCATCGACCTCGCCTCCATCAACTGGATGAGTGTCTCGCCGGAACTGCGGGAGCCCATGCTCGTGCAGAAGCGGGCCGATGGCATCACGGGCTTCGTCACCTCCACCGCGCTCTCGCTGAAGGCGCTGGGCATGGATCTGCCGCAGCAGCGCATCTTCTACTATCGGGATGCAGGGCTGGACTTCTACGGCTCCGGCCTCGTCACCACCCGCGCGGTGCTGCGCGAGAAGCCGGAGGCGATCCGCGCCGCCGTGGGCGCGCTGACCGAGGGCATGGTCTGGGCCTACAGGAACCCGAACGAGGCGATTGCCGCCCTGAAGGCGCGGGAGGCGCTGACGGACGTGGCCATCGAGGCGGAGCGGCAGAAGCTCGCCTTCGACCAGATGCTGCTCTCCGATCCGGTGCGCCAGAACGGCCTGTCCTACGTGGAAGCGGCGCGGCTGCGGCGGCAGATCGACGCCACGGTCGACACCTTCAAGCTGCCCACCCGTCCGACACCGGAGCAGGCCTTCACCGACGAGTTCCTGCCGCCGAAGAACCTGCGGATGCTCTGAGGCAGGGAAGGGGGCGGGCCCTCAGCCCGCCTCCGCCGCGGCCAGCTCATCGACGGTTCGCAGATAGGCGTCCGCGTCGAACTTCTTCAGCGTCGCGGCGCCCATGGACCGCACGTTGCCGTAGACCGGGCGCGGTCCCCAGGGCCGGTCGTGCAGGCCGAAGAGCCAGGTGACGTTGGTGAAGGAATTCGCGTCCCGCCCGTCGATGAAGAAGCGGTTATTCATCCGCAGCGTCGTCTCGAAGGCCTCCTCCGGGGAGGCGGACCATTCCAGGATCTTCTTCCCCCAGTACATGCGCATATGGTTGTGCATGTAACCCGTCTCCCGCATCTCCTTCATGGCCGCGTTCCAGTAGCGGTCATGCGTCAGCCCCTGCTCGAACTGCTCCCGCGTGTAGAGGAAGGGGCGGGGGTCGGTGCGGTGCGCGTCCAGGGTCTTGCGCGCCCAGGCCGGGGCGGCCTCGTAGCTGTCGTAGCGCGGCTCGTAGCGCAGGTGGTTCATCGCCAGCTCCCGCCGGACGACCAGCTCCTCCAGATAGGATTGCCGGTCCTCCGCCTCGCCCACGGGCGATTCCCGCACGGCCAGTCCGATCGCCACCGGCGAGATCTGCCCGAAATGGAGATAGGGGCTCATATGGGAGGCCGCGCCCGCCTCCGGCCGCCCGCGGTTGGTGCCGTAGTCGCCGAAGGGGCCGGACAGATAGGCCTTCAACCGCCGTTCCGCCTCCGCCGTGCCGCCGCGAAAGCGGCGCACCGGGCGCACCGACTGGTCGGTCCTCAACTGCCCGACGAGCCGGGGAATGTCGGAGAGGTCCAGCGTGCTCTCCGGCACCGCCTCGATCTTCCGCCGCACCCGCCGCTCCTCCATTGGCACCAGGTATTCCGGCAGCAGCCGCCCGATGCGCGGCCGCAGCGTGCGCGCCCCGATCTCGTGCTTGGGGGATGCGGTGCCCACGGGCACCACCACGTCGCCCTCCACCCGCACCACGCGGCAGGGCGCACGCGCCGTGAACTGTGCCTGAATGGCGAGGACGGGGCGCATCTCGCTCCGGTCGCAAACGACCAGGGCCGCATCTCCCGCGAACTCCAGCGCCGTCTCCACCGGCGGGCTGCGGCGCGCCACGAAGCCGATCCCCCGCTTTTGCAGCGCGGGGCCTACCTCCGCCAATCCCTCCAGCAGAAAGGCCCAGTGGCGGGCCGTCGTCTCCGGGATGTCCTCGGCGATGCCGTAGCAGACGAGCACGGGCAGGCCGCGCTCATTCGCCAGGTCCACCGCGTGCTCCAGCGCGGGATTGAAGCGAGCGCGCTGGGACAGGCCCATCCAGTAGAGGACGTAGCGGCCGGCCGGGTTCTCCGGCGCGTCCTTGATCGTTTCGATGCGGCTGGTCTGGATCATTGCCCGGCCATGTAGGGCCGGGCGCCGCTTTGTCAGCCCGCCGCCAGCAGCCCCGGCAGGTCTAGCCGCCGTGTGAACATGGCCAAGGATCCGTCCGGGTTGCGCGGCCACTCCGCCTCCGGCCGGTCCACGTAGAGTTCTACGCCGTTCCCATCGGGGTCGCGCAGGTAGATCGCCTCCGACACGCCGTGGTCCGAAGCGCCATCCAGCCTGATCCCCGCCGCCAGCACCGCCTTCACTGCCCGGGCGAGGGAGGTGCGGTCCGGGTAGAGCAGCGCGACGTGGAACAACCCCGTTGTGCCGGGGGGTGGGGGCGGGCCGTTCTCGCTTTCCCAGGTGTTGATCGCGATGTGGTGGTGGTAGCCGCCAGCTGAGAGGAAGACCGCGCCGGGGTAGCGGGCGGTTTCCTCCAGCCCGATCACGTCGCGCCAGAAAGCCAGGCCGCGCTCTAGATTCGAGACCTTCAGATGCGTGTGTCCGATCCGCAGCCCGGCGGGCGCGATGGCGGGCTGTTGCAGCGGGGCGGCGTTGGTGTCGGGCATGGGGAGTATCCTTGTCCCCGCCAATCTGGTCCCTTCGGCCCCGCGCGCCCAATCGTCATCGGGAATGGGCGGCATGGACGCGGCCAATGGGCAACGGCCCCTGCCGGCGGGCGTTTTCACGGGCGACCCCGACAGAGCCGGAGAATGACATGGCCCAGGATTCCGAAGGCGCGAGCCGCCGCGGCCTGTTGCGCGCGGGCGGGCTGACCGCCGCCGGCCTTGCCCTGGGCGCCGCCGGCGCGCCGGGCTACCCGCCGGCGACGGAGACCGATCTCGGCGGCGTGCAGGACGGCCGCGTGCGCTTTCCCAACTGGCGCGGCGAGGCGGAGCCACCCCCGGCGCCGACCCCGAACCCGCTGCCGCCCGGCGAGCGCGTGGGATACGCGATCATCGGCCTCGGCCGCATCAGCGTGGAGGAGACGCTGCCGGCTTTTGGCGAGGCGAAGATGGCCCGCCCCGTGGCGCTGGTGACGGGCAGCCCGGAGAAGGGCCGCGCCGTGGCCCGCCGCTACGGCATCCCCGAGAGCGCCGTCCATTCCTACCAGGACCTGGAGAAGCTGCGGGACAACCCGGCGGTGCAGGCCGTCTATATCGGCCTGCCCAATGCCCTGCACCGCGAGTACGTGGAGCGATGCGCCGGGATCGGCAAGCACGTGCTCTGCGAGAAGCCCATGGCCACCTCGCCGGAGGACGCGGCCGCGATGGTGGCGGCCTGCGCACGGGCGCGGGTCAGGCTGATGATCGCCTATCGCTGCCAGTACGAGCCCTTCAACCGCGAGGCCATCCGCATCGCCCGCAGCGGGGAACTGGGCAAGCTGCGCTCCATCGAGGCGGTGAACGTGCAATCCTCCGGCACGGTGGACCAGTGGCGCTTCAGCCATGCGCTGGCCGGTGGCGGCGCGCTGCCGGATATCGGCCTCTACTGCCTCAACGCGACGCGCTACATCACGGGAGAGGAGCCGAACGACGTCTTCGCGCGCATCTATTCCCCGCCCGTCGACGCGCGCTGGAAGGAGATCGAGGAGAGCGTCTCCTTCATGCTGCGCTTCCCCTCTGGCGTGATCGCGAACTGCCTCGCCTCCTACGACAGCTTCAACGACAAGAGCATGACCCTGCACTTCGAGAAGGGGACGGTGGAGATGCCGGACGCCTTCTCCTATCACGGCCAGCAGATGTACGTGTCCCGCCGGGAAGGCGGGGTGGCCGTGCGGGAGCAGAAGCGCATCGAGCCGAAAAACCAGTTCGCGCTGGAGCTGGACCACTTCGCGCAATGCCTGAAGGAGAACCGCCAGCCCCACACTCCCGGTGAGGAGGGCGCGCATGACCAGGCGCTGATGGCTGCCATATACCGCTCCGCCGCTGAAGGCCGCCCGGTGGACCTGCCGAAGCCCCCCGGCCCCACCCGCGGGCCGGAGCCGGTCCAGGCCGGGTGAGGGGGCTGACGCCTTGACGACGCGCGCGCCGGGCGGGCAGAAATCGCCGCCCGGCGCTGCCTGTGCCGGCCGCAAGCGTTAGCGTCATCCAACGCGCCCCCGGGCCGCTAACGGCCCTGAACGAGGCGCATCGCGCATGAATTCCGAATCTGTCCCCGCGTGGCGGCTCTGGCCCTTCGTGGCCATCGTGCTGACCGGCTTCCTGGCCATAGCACTGCCGCTGCCCGTCTTCTCCCTTCGCGTCCACAACGAGCTGGGCTTCAGCCTCGTCACCGCCGGCTGGGTGGCGGGGATCCAGTCCCTTGCCACCATCCTCACCCGCCAATGGGCGGGTTCCATGATCGACCGGCGCGGCCCGCGCTGGGGCGCGCTGGCGGGGCTGCCGCTGGCCGTCCTCTCGGGCCTTACCTACCTCGCCTCAACCCTCATCGCCGATCCGCAGGTCTCACTCGCCGTCCTCATCATCGGGCGGCTGATCATGGGGCCTGCGGAGAGCCTTTTCCTCACGGGCGCCATGACCTGGGGCATCCTCACCCTCGGCCCGCGGCGCACGGGGGTGGTGATGACCTGGCAAGGCATCGCCATGTTCGTGGCGATCGGCCTCGGGGCGCCGATCGGGCTCTTCTTCATGGCGCAGGGCGGCTTCGTTGCCGTCGCCCTGGTCACTGCCGCCCTGCCCTTGGCCGGGCTTGCCATCGCGCTCTCCCGGCCGGCCATCGCTCCTGTCGCGCGCGGCGGGCGCACCTCCTTCATCGGGATGATCGGGCTGGTCTGGAGGGAGGGGCTCGCGCTCTGCCTGGGCATTGCCCCCCAGGCCGTGCTCGCCAGCTTCGTCGCCCTCTACTTCGCCAGCCGTGGCTGGGAAGGGGCGGGGCTCACCCTCACCGGCTTCGGGATCGGCTTCATCGCCGTCCGCGCCTTCCTGTCCCACATGCCGGACCGGGTTGGCGGGGCGAAGGTGGCGATCGTCTCGCTGGTGGTGGAGGCCTTCGGCCAGGCGCTGCTCTGGACCGCGCCGAACGTGACGATGGCCCTCTTGGGCGCCACCCTCACCGGCGCTGGCTTCTCGCTCATCTACCCCGCCCTCGGCGTGGAGGTGGTGCGGCGCGTGCCGGAGGCCAGCCGGGGCCTCGCCATCGCCAGCTTCAGCGCGTTCCTCGACATTGCCGTCGGCCTTGCAGGCCCTCTGGCGGGGCTGATCGTGGGGATCGGCGGCTACCCCGCCGTATTCCTGGCGGGGGCGATCGGCTGCCTGATCGGACCGCTCCTCCTGATCCGCCGGAGGCCGCAGAGCACGGCGTAAGCAAGCAGAAGGGGCGGCGGATCACTCCGCCGCCCCTTCTCGCTCCGGCCTTGATGCCGCCTCTCAGTCCACCGCGAGCCGGCGCTCGACGATCTGCCGCTTCATGTTCTTCTGCAGCTTCTCGAAGGCGCGCACCTCGATCTGGCGCACCCGCTCGCGCGAGATGTTGTACTGTTGGGAGAGTTCCTCCAGCGTCGTCGGCTCGTCCTTCAGCCGCCGCTCGATCAGGATGTGGCGCTCCCGGTCGTTGAGCGACTGCAGCGCGGAGTTGAGCAGGTCGCGCCGGTTGGTCATGTCCTCCCGGTCGGCGAGCTCCTCCTCCTGGCTCTCGCTATCGTCCACCAGCCAGTCCTGCCACTCGCCCTCACTGTCGGAGCGGATGGGCGCGTTCAGGCTGTTGTCCGGGCTGGCCAGGCGGCGGTTCATGGAGACCACGTCCTGCTCCGGCACCTGGAGCACGCGGGCGATCTTCTCCACCTGCTCCGGCTTCAGGTCGCCCTCCTCGAGGGCGGCCATCTGGCCCTTCAGGCGGCGCAGATTGAAGAACAGCTTCTTCTGCGCGGCCGTGGTGCCCATCTTCACCAGCGACCAGGAGTGCAGGATGTACTCCTGGATCGCGGCGCGGATCCACCACATGGCGTAGGTGGCCAGACGGAAGCCGCGGTCCGGATCGAACCGCTTCACCGCCTGCATCATGCCGACATTGCCCTCGGAGATCAGCTCACCCACCGGCAGGCCGTAGCCGCGGTAGCCCATGGCGATCTTCGCAACGAGGCGGAGGTGCGAGGTGACGAGCTTGTGCGCCGCGCCCTCGTCCTGGCTATCGCGCCAGCGCTTGGCGAGGTTCAGCTCCTCCTCGGGAGCGAGCATTGGGAACTTACGGATCTCCTGCAGGTAGCGGGAGAGGTTGCCCTCGGGGGCAATCGGGATCATCGCAGTGGAAGCCATAGAAGCAATTGCCTCCTAAACCGGCCGGGCAGCCCCCGGGAAGCGGCGGGCGCGCGGACGGCAAAGTCGTCGGCACGGAACATCCGTACCTCTCTTCCGCGCACCGGGCCCTTGAGCCCTGAAGAACGCCCGCCACCCCCGATGTTTTCCGTCCGATTTTGCGGACGCGAAGCGAGAGTGGGCCGACTTCCTTACGGTGCCCTGACGCGGCACCCGGCCAGCTGAAGCTGACGAGCTTGTAATCTATTCCCGCCCTGTTCGCAAGCTAAACTAGACCGTCCAGGTCAGGTTAAGCCCGGGGGTCACGCAGCTGTGTCCAGGGCCGCCACCAGCGCGGCCATGTCCGGGGGAAGCGGGGAGGAGAAGGACAGGGGCACCCCCGTCACGGGATGCCGGAAGCCCAGGGATTGGGCATGCAGGGCCTGCCGGGGGAAGGCCATCAGGGCCTCACGCGCCTCCTCCGCGAGGCTCCGCGACACGGCCGGGACGCGCCGGCAGTAGACCGGATCGCCCACCAGCGGGTGGCCGATATGCGCCAGGTGCACGCGGATCTGGTGGGTGCGCCCGGTCGCCAGCTTGCAGCGGACCAGGGCGCAGGCCGTGCCCCAGGCCCGCTCCGTCACGTAGTGGGTCAGGGCATGCTTGCCCCCGCGGGTCACCACGGCCATCCGCTTGCGATCCGCCGGGTGGCGCCCGACGGCGGCTTCCACGCTGCCGGAGGCGGGGGAGGGGACGCCCCAGGCCAGGGCCAGATAGCTCCGGTCCAGGTCCCGCTCCGCGAAGGCGGTGGAAAGAGCGTGATGGGCGACCTCGGACTTGGCCACCACCATCACCCCGCTTGTGTCCTTGTCCAGCCGGTGGACGATTCCCGGCCGCTTCTCCCCCCCGATGCCGGACAGTTCCTCCCCGGCATGGGCGAGGATGGCGTTCACCAACGTGCCGTCGGGGTTGCCCGGTGCGGGGTGGACCACCAGCCCCGCCGGCTTGTCGAGCACGATCAGGTCCCGATCCTCGTAGAGGATCGTCAGGTCCATGGCCTGGGGCAGAGGTGTGGCGGCATCGGGCGGCGGCACGGTCAGGGAGTAGACCGCACCAGGCCGCACCGATTCCGAGGGGTCGCGTGTCACCGCCCCGTCCCGCGCCGCGTGCCCGCTCTCCATCAGCGCCTTGACGCGGGAGCGGGAGAGACCGCCCATGCCGGCGAAGGCCCTGTCCAGCCGATCCCCCGCCTGTTCGGCGGTGGCGGTGAAGGAGAGGATCCCTGGCCCGTTCTCGCCGGGTCCATCATCGGAGGTGTCGTTGCGCGCGCTCAAGATTCTCGTCGCTGTCATGGGGGTGCTGATCATCGGCGGCACCGTGACGCTGGTTGTGATGATCGTGCAGCGCGCCGGCAAGGCCGTTCCTGCCGCGCCGGCGGCCGCCGCCGCCGATCTTTCGCTCCGCCAGCCTCCTGGGACCCGGATTGCCGGCATCGCGCCCGGCGCGGAAGGCCGGCTGGCGGTGTGGGTGCAGAGGCCGGACGGGGAGCGGCTGGTGATCCTGGACACGCGCGGGGGCACGGTGCTGGGCGAGATCCGCGTCGGGGAGTGAGGCGGTGCACCGCAAGCCGCACCTGCCGGAGAAGCCTTGCGCCACCTGCGGCCGGCCCTTCACCTGGCGGAAGAAGTGGGCGCGGGACTGGGAAGCCGTGCGGCACTGCTCCGATGCCTGCCGGCGGGCACGGCGGACTGAGGAAAAAAAGAGCGAAAAATCCGTCCCCGACCGGCTTGCCCGCCCTGCGCATCGCGGATAGAAGGCGCCTCCCGACGGCCAATGTCCCCATCGTCTAGAGGCCTAGGACACCGCCCTCTCACGGCGGTAACAGGGGTTCGAATCCCCTTGGGGACGCCATCCGGCGTTGGTTTTGCAGGGTTGTATGGTCAGTGCGGACCAGCACCCCACAATCCCCCTCACACTCAGTTCCGAACGCTGGCGAATGCTGCTGCTGAAAAGCAGTGCTGTCGTGGTTGGTTCAGGCTTCAGCATCCCCCATTCTAATGAATGGCTCGCAGCGCCGTATCGGACCTCAAAAGACGATCAGACCGTCGTTTTCAGCCTGCCCCTCTGGTTTTCGGTCGGTTGGCCAGGCCCCGGGTTATTCTCCGGCCGGGTACGACTGAACCATTCCTCATCCATGGACTGAACCTGAGCCGACTGTTTCTGATGGGCGGACTGGCAACGGTGGTGCTGGCGCCAGCGACTTGCCCTGGCAGACCCGTGGAAAGACGAGAGTGGTAACGGGCGCCGTGGGCGTCACGAGAACCGTGAGGAGCGGAGATGGTCGGAGCGGGATCGCCGGGAACGCGATCGCCGTGGCGACCATGATCGTGGCCGGCATGCTGACTACGAGAGGCGCAGAGCCTATGAGCAGGGCCGCCGCGATGCATACCGGGATGAGAGCCGCCAGGGGCCGGGCGAAATCCTAGGCCAGATCGTCGGATGGTAGTTCCGATAGTGGCGGCGCGGACCGGCTAGCATGAGCCACAGGCGCCCCGGGCATCTTATCACCTCGGGGCGCTTGGCTTTGCAGGGGGGCGGCAAGCCTAGCCATGGCAGGACTTGGCCTTCACGCGCTCATGGGTCCCCTGCCGATTCAATGCTGAAGGCGGAGTGAGCAGCTAAGGCTCGCCCTCCCGCGCCAGAAACTGCAGCAGCGACAGGATGCCTGAGGCGGAAACGGAGGGTTGGGTCAGATCGGATCCCGGCGGCCTTGCCGACAACGGAATGCGCCGCTGACGCTCTTCGTCCACGAACGCCATGGACCAATCGCCGAAGGTGCGGGCATTCACCGGCTCAAACTGCAGGAGGGTGCAGAAGCGGTGCCTCGGATCGCAGGCGATTCTGCCGTACAGGACGCGCAAGGCCTCCCGTTCCCCTTCGAGAACCTGGGCGAACTGGCTGTTACTCGCCATCAGGGCGCCAGTCACTCCGTAGACCGGGTTCAGTGTCCGGGAATGTTCGAGGATGCTCAGGATGTCCTCGTTGAACGGGTGCCCTGCCGTAGCAATGTTGGATGTACTTTTGTAAATGAGTCGAAACAAGCGTGGTTCTTGGGCAGACAAGCTAACTCCTTGGCTCGGCCTGCGGTCCCGAGCGTCCCGTCGTTGTGCAAACAATTAAACAACGGGTAATCGTTGATGCCCAGCGGGCAACGCGCAATTTTCGTGACTTCCCTGATGCGAGCAGGACCTTTGTATCCGCATCAGATACATCGGGCATGGCCGGCTTGAGCCTTAACTCATGGGAGGAGGCAAGAAGACCGACTGTCAGCGCAAACGGCAATCTATCGAACGCGTGCACGTCGAGCTCCCCCCGTGTGCCGTTCGCTGTTGCCGAGAGGGTACTCGGATCGGCCGCCTCTCCGAACTTCTGAAAACCGAAAGGCGCAGCCTAACGACGGTGGCTGGCGCTGGCTGCCAGTTCTCCCCATTCAGACTCGGTCACGCGCTGCTTCGGCGCCTCGCGTCGCGTGCCCAGTTCGCCGCGTCCTGCGCCAGCCTATGAGGCTCGTCGGCCCCACAAGCAGGTCCTGCGAGCCAGGCCGTATCGGTCGGTTGCCGCCGCGGCCAAGTCAGTGGCAACCCACCCCGGGAAGCGGTGCCCCGCCACGCCGCCAGTCACGGTCATGACATGTCCGAATGCCGCTTGCGGTCTGAGGAGCGGTGCTGGCCCGAGGTGAAAACCGGCAAAGCGTCCGATCGGCCGGCAAGCCATGCGCAGCAGGCTCAGTTCAGGCCGCCCCGCATGCTCGGAACCGCCGTTTGCGGTAAGATCAAAATGTGATACGGCGATCACCTAACGTCACGCGCGGCCATACCTTGCTCCCACCTATCGGGGGTTTCTGAAGCATGGCGGATCGTGAGGAGGCTTTGATGTCCGGCTCTGCATTTTACTTCGGCATACCGCTGCTTTCCAAACAAGTGAGCCCGAACTGGGAACTGACATGCTCCCTGGTAAGCAGGACCGTTGAAAGCTGCCTGTTGAATGAGGATGCTGATGTCAGGGTGGTGATCGCTTGCCATGAGGTTCCGGAACTAAAGCTTTCTTCCGACAATCTGCTCGAGAAAGTCACCTTTCTGCAATCCGATACCCCGCCGCCCGCGAACGACGCGAGCAAGATGGAGCGGCGTCAGGACAAGCATCGAAAGATGGGCGCCCTGGTGGAGCACGCCTCGAAGGACGGCAGCTGCCACCTCTTCGTGCTGGATGCCGACGACGTCGTGAGCAACTCGATCGTGTCCCACATCAGGTCAAAGGGGAACACATCCATCATTTTCCGCGTAGGCTACGTGTTCAACGAGAAGACGCAGGAAATCTATCTGCGGGAGCGGTTCGATCAGTTCTGCGGCAGTGCCTGCGCTCTCTTTTTCGGCGCGAATGGCAAGGGTGGAACCAACCTGGACGGGGACGGTCTTTCAAAGGTCCCGATGAGCCATAAGCTCTGGCAGAAGCTTATCGAGCGGTTCGGCGGAGCCTGGCAGAAGTCCCGGGAACCGCACGTCGTCTATATCAAGAATCACGGCTCCAACCTGAGCTTCCTCGGAGACGACGGCGTGTTCGACCCGAGCCGGCCGCTACGGTTCGAAGCCCAGTTTTCTGAGGAACGGATTGAGGAGACTGCCGAGAAAGTCGAGCTGAGTGAGATTGCAAAGGTCTTTCCGCTGCTCCGCATTCAGCGCTGACACGAGCCAGACAGAGGAGATAATCGATGGGAGTTGACGATTTCAAAAAGTCGAAACCTCTGTCTCTGGAGGCTGAAGTTAGTGTTATCAAGAAATCAAAGCAGATGCATCCCAAGTGGTATCTGGCCGAGTACCCGGACGTCCAGCTCGCGGGAATGGACCCGTTCGAGCATTACCTTCTTTACGGTGCGAGGATGGGCCGGCGCCCTCGGAACGGATTTGATACAAACTTCTATCTTGACAGATACCCGGACGTCCGGGATTCCGGCCTGAATCCTCTTATCCACTATATCTTGCATGGAAAGAACGAAGGCCGGCTTCAATGTCTGGAAGACCTTCAGCAGCGCAGGGAGAGGGCGCGCCAGAGGGTATCCCAGATCGCGCTGAAAATGTACCCCTGCGGGTTCGTAGACCTGCCAATCGACGAGTTGACAAAACTTTCTCAGAGCATCCAGCCGGTCGAGCGCTTCCTGGCGGCCAAGACGCTGCTACTCTGGCATTACAGAAGACGCTCTCCTTCCGATTTTGAGCAGGCCTACCGGCTATCTGAGGTTTGCCTTTCGACAGCCCAGGACGATGTTGAATTCACCCAGGCCCTCACGCTGCAGAGCCTGTGCCTTCACGGACTGAACCACAAATCGGACGGAATAGCTCTCCGCCCGGAGAGGCGGGCGACCGCGAACAACACCGATTTCCTCCTGGCGCAAGCCAATTTTGCAACGGACAACGGAGAGCGTCTCGCCCTCATCAACACTGCCCTGGAGGAGACCGGCATACCGCCGGTCAGGCTTGATGAGTCGCTTTCCACGGAGCTGTACGATCAGTTGACCGGCACAAGTACCGCTTCGGGAAATGATGAGTCCGAGCCACTTATCTCCGTCATCATCGCCGCGTACAATGCCGAGCGTACTATTCCGACAACGCTGCGTTCACTGCTCCTGCAGAGTTGGCGCAAGCTCGAAATCCTCGTCATTGACGATTGCAGTACCGACCAGACACGCGCGGTCGTTCGGAGAATCGCGAAAAGCGACGATCGCGTTCGCCTCATCAAAATGGAAAAGAACGGCGGCGCCTATGTCGCACGCAACCGGGGATTGGACGAGGCCAGTGGCGCCATTGCCACCATCCATGATGCCGATGATTGGTCCCACCCGATCAAGCTGCGAACCCAGGCCGAATTTCTCCTGGCGAATGAAGCCATGCTTGCGTGCACCTCCAAGCAGGCAAGGGCAACGGTGGACCTGATTTTTGAGCGCCCGAATCAGAATGGCGATCTGACGACGCTCAACACGTCCTCCCTCATGTTCCGGGCCGCTGCGGTCAGGGACAAGCTGGGATACTGGGATACTGTCCGCTTCGGGGCGGACACCGAGATGCTGAAGCGCATCCAGACCCTGGCACCCAAGACCGGCCTTGGAATGATGAAAACGGGCCCTCTCTCGTTTCAGCGCATATCGTCATCCAGTATCGTGGCCAACGAATTCTTCGGCATTGAAGGAGCGCATTTCGGAGCCAGGTACGCGTATCTGGATTCCTACACTTCGGTGCACGAGGATCCACAGAAGCTCCGATATGGGAAGGATCACTCTAAGCGGTCGTTCCCGGCACCCTATCCAATGCTGCCGCAAAGAAAGCTTCCTTTGAAGCCGAGGCATTTCGACGTCATCATCGCCTCGGATTTCCGTATGACGGGTGGCAGCACACGTTCGAGCATCGAAGAGCTCCTCTGTCAGAATAAGTTTGGCCTGAATACCGCGATCATGCAGATGTTCCGCTACGATATCGACCCGAGAAGGAACTTCCTCAACGTCTTCCGGGAAAAGATGGATGTCAGCGAACTGAACTGCCTGGTCTATGGTGAGGAAGCGTCCTGTGATCTCCTGATTGTTCGCTATCCACCGGTGTTGCAGCACTTTCAACGATTCCTGCCGAAGGTGAATGCTTCCAAGGTGAACGTGATCGTCAACCAAACCCCTCTTAGCGATTACTCCGGAGAGGGAGATGTTCGGTTCACGATGCGTGAAGCCGCGGAGAACTGCCGGCGCTTTTTCGGCAAGGACGCGGAATGGTACCCGATCGGTCCACTCGTTCGGGACGCTTTGAACGACCATCACAGTCACGAATTGGACCACATCAAACTCTCACCGGATGATTGGTACAACATCATCGACTTCGGTGGCTGGTTCCGTGGACCGAGGACGCGGAGTGCGAAGGATCGCCTCCGGATCGGGCGGCATTCGCGGGACAATATGGTCAAGTGGCCGAATACCCGGGAATTGGTCTTGCTGACCTATCCCGAGAGCGACGATGTGGAGGTTCACGTACTCGGCGGCGCTTCGACACCGGCGTCCCTCATTGGCCACGTCCCTCAGAACTGGACGGTCTATGACTTCGGGGCGCGCTCCCCGCGCGCATTCCTCGCGGAGGTCGATGTCTTCGTTTATTTCACCCACCCAGACTGGATCGAGTCCTTCGGTCGGTCGATCATCGAGGCAATGGCGGTCGGTGTGCCTGTCATCCTGCCCCCGGTTTACAGGCCCTTGTTCCAGGACGCGGCGATCTATGCGGAACCGGAAGAAGTCGTCGGTCTTGCGAAGGCGCTGCACGCCAATGATGAAGCCTATGCAGCGCAAGTGAACCGAGCCCTGAATTATGTCAGCAGCAACTTCAGCTACGAGCTGCACATGTCGCGCTTGGCGGATGCGGGGGTTCACAATGCGCAGGATTGGGCTGTTCGAAAATCTTAAGGGCAACCGCCGCCGGTAAGTGGTGCCGGCGGGTCGGTCAGCTCGTGCTAGGTTTACCGCTTCCCAAGGATTTCCGTCCGAGATCGCATACGTAAATCAGATTGGTACCGGCTGTTTCTGCAGCGCCAGGATGGCGCGGGCCAGAAGCCAGTCGGCACCTAACTGCCCTTGATGAAGACGGCGCGCACGAAACTCAGAATCACGGCGGTGAATTGCGCTGATGGGCGAGGAAAGCGGACCCTCCCGGCGGCAATTCGGCCAAATTCGCCGACAAGGGACGGGTCAACCTTCAGCCTTCACCGGCTCGGGCGGGCCGATCCCCCTTTTCGGGAAGTGGCACCTTGATGCATTACGAAACAACGCCGCTGTTCTCGGGATCTGCCCACTGGGTTAGGTTGTGAGACATGTCGTCGCCAAGTCACATCGCAGCAATCCGATTTGGACTCGGCGCTCGTCCCGATTTTGAGATGGCGGGAAGCACACGAGACTGGCTGCTAGCCCAGCTTGACGCTCCGCCGGACCCGCCACAACCGCTGAAAGGGTCGGAAGCCGAGCCCAAGCTGGACGGTTTGCTCGCAATCCTTTCGACCTCGGGCGGTCCCTCCGTTCCTGGTGAAGCACCGTCCCTCCCCAGGCGGCAGATCCCCGATGCGGAAGTGCTGGCCTATCTCGCCCGCCTGATCGTCACCCCCACCCCGTTCCGGGAGCGTCTGGTCGCATTCTGGGCAAACCACTTCACGATCAGCCTGCGTGGTGGCCGCACGGTGGCCGTGCTGGCGGGAGATTACGTTCGGACTGCTATTCGGCCGCATGTCACGGGCCGGTTCGTCGATCTCTTGCGTGCCGCGGTCCTTCATCCCGCCATGCTGGCCTATCTCAACCAGGCCGCATCCGTGGGGCCGAACAGTCCCGTCGGCCTCAGCCGCAAGGTTGGGCTGAACGAGAACCTAGCGCGTGAAATCCTGGAACTGCACACTCTCACCCCCGCGGCGGGCTACACCCAGGCGGACGTGACCGAATTCGCGCGCCTGCTCACCGGCCTCACGGTCCAAACGAGGCAGGAACCGCGCGGCACCATCTTCCGGGCGGCCCGTCACGAGCCGGGCACCCGCACCATTCTCGGGAAGACGTTTGTAGAAGGCGCGGCCTCAATCGACGCCGCATTCGAGTGGCTGGCGAACCATCCCTCCACCCAGCGTCACGTCGCGCTGAAGCTCGCGCGGCATTTTGTCGCTGATGAGCCGCCGACGCCTGTCGTGGACCGCCTGGCGAGGCTGCTGCGAGCGACGGGCGGCGATCTCGGCGCCGTTACTCGAGAGTTGGTGGCCCTGCCTGAGGCGTGGGATCGCTCCCTGTCCAAGCTGCGCTCCCCGCTGGATATTTCGATCGCGTGGCTGCGGGCGCTCGGCGCCGGTGCCGAGGCGGCCAAAACGGCCTCGGACACCTCTCAGGCGCTGGGGCAGGGCGTCTGGAATGCCGTCGGTCCGAACGGCTGGCCGGATAAGGCCGAGGGCTGGGCGAGCCCCGAGGGCCTGCTGCTCCGCCTGGACTGGGCCTACGACCTGGCCGGCCGCTTCTCCCGGACTGATGCGCGGCAGGCGCTCGACGTCACTCTCGGCCCGCTCGCCTCCGCATCGACGCGTGAAGCCGTGTTGCGCGCAGGCTCCAATCGCGAGGCGCTCACCTTCCTTCTCGGCAGCCCGGAGTTCCAGCGGCGATGAGGCACCACTCTCCCGGGATCGGCCGGCGCGGCTTCCTGCTCGGCCTCGCGACGGCAGCGGTGTTCGGCAATTCCCGCCTGGCTTTCGCCGCAGGGCCGGGTGGGGGGCAGCGCTTCGTCGTTGTTCTGCTGCGCGGTGCGCTGGATGGCCTCTCGGCGGTCCAACCATACGGCGATCCGGCCCTGGCTGGCCTACGCGGGTCGCTCGCCTCGCCGGAGCCGGGTGCCGCAGGCGGGCTGCTCGATCTCGGCGGCTTTTTCGGGCTGCATCCACGCCTCACGAAGATGCACGCCATGTTCACGAGCGGTCAGCTCATGCCGCTGCATGCCGTTTGCGGTCCCACTCGTTCCCGCAGCCATTTCGAGGCGCAGGATATGCTGGAGAGCGGGGCGGAGCAGCGCATGGCCTCGGGCTGGCTGAACCGGGCTCTGGCAAGCCGGCCCGCCCAGATGAACGCGCGGAACAGGGAGGCCTTCGCGATCGGCGCGGATCTGCCGCTGATCCTGCGCGGTGCCGAGCCGGTCGGGATGTATACCCCCTCTCGTACGGATCGCCCCCCGAACGACGTCTACAGCCAGCTGATGGAGCTGAACCACGCCGACCCTTTGATCGGCCCGGCCCTGGCCGAGGGATTGCGGGCGCGCGGCTTCACCGCCGGCGTGGTGCCCCGCAACGAGCAGCGCGGCGGCTTTGCCGAGCTGGCGAGCGCCGCCGGACGCCTCATGGCGGCCCAGGATGGTCCACGCGTGGCCGCAATGGAAATCGGCGGCTGGGATACGCACCAGAACCAGGCCAATCGTCTGGTGCCCATTCTCGCTCAGCTGGATGATGGGCTGGACGCGCTGCGTCTGAGCCTGGGAGCGGCCTGGTCGACCACGGTCGTCCTGGTCATGACGGAATTCGGCCGCACCGTGCGCGTGAATGGCAGCAACGGCACGGACCACGGAACGGGCAGTGCCGCTTTCCTGCTGGGCGGCGCGGTGTCGGGGGGGCGGGTCTTGGCGGACTGGCCGGGTCTGGGCCCGGACAAGCTACTAGAGCAGCGTGACCTCCAGCCGACTCTCGATCTTCGGTCGGTGGCGAAGGGACTGCTGTCGAGCCACCTTCAACTGCCTGATCCCGCGATCGCCGTTGCCTTCCCGAACAGTGAGGCGATCAAGCCGAAGGGTGGGTTGCTCGTAACCTGAAGAGGCGAGGGACGCTCCTGAACTCGACGTGCTCGGTATGGGACCCGCGAAGGTGTTGGTGACCTAGCCGCTCGCCACACCGGATCGGCCATCCGGCGAACGGGGCAATCGGGAATGGCCGCGCAGGGCGGGGCCGCGGTCCACCGGCGCCTCATGCCCATCCATCGACGCACCACGAACCGATGGTGCAATTGGCCGTCGTCCAGCTGCTCCATCGGCTGCCGCTCCGAGCGCGCGGCGTTGGTGGTTCGAGCCGCTCGAATTCAGGAGCGGCGCTCCAGACCCCATTCACCATTGCTCCTCAGCGCTGGCCTGGCTGGTGCTTTTCTTACTGTCGTCCGATGGAGCTGTACTGGAAGCCGCACTCGCGGAAGGCCTCGGGGTCCCATGCGTTGCGGAGGTCGAGGACGACGTTGCCCTTCATGGC
>NZ_JAGIZA010000023.1 GCF_017813365.1 Roseomonas indoligenes | reverse complement strand
CCAGCAGATACGCGGCCTCGAGGAGGAACTCGGCGTGCAGCTCTTCGACCGCATCGGCCGCGGCCTCGTCCTCAACGAGGCCGGGCGCCTGTTCCTGGAGGAGGCGCGCGACCTGCTGCGCCGAGCCGAAAGGGCCGCCACGACGGCGCGGGAGGCGGGCCAGGGCGAGGTCGGGCGGCTCCGCGTAGGGTTCACCGCCTCCACCTGCTTCAACCCGGCGGTCACACGGGTGCTGAAGACCTTCCGGGAGACTTGGCCTCGGGTGGAACTGGTGCTGGAGGAGGGCCGCTCCAGCCTGCTTCAGGCCGCGCTGGAGGGGGGGCGGCTGGATGCGGCTTTCTTGCGGCCACCATTAAGCTCCACGACGTACCTGGACTTCCTCCTCGTTGCGAGCGAGCCGATGGTGGTGGCCCTGCCGATCGATCATCGTCTTGCAGGGCGTAGCAGGATCACGCTCGGTGAACTCCGGGACGAGACCTTCATCCTCTACCCTCGCGCAACCGGGCCCGGACTGTCGGAAAACGTTGTCGCGGCCTGTCAGAAGGCCGGGTTCGCGCCCCGCGTTACCCAGCAGACACCGCAGCTGGCGACCACCGTTAACCTTGTCGCGGCCGCGATGGGCATCGCGATCGTGCCGGACTGCATGCGCCAGCTCCGTCCGGACAGCGTGCGCTACGTGCCGCTCAGGGACGGGGCGCTGAAGGCCGAGTTCGGCCTAGCCTGGAGGCGGCAGGATCTGTCGCTGATCATTCGCCGCCTGATCGACACGGCGGCGCCGATCCATGGAGGGGAATCGCTCAAACAGGGCAGGCCTTGCTGACCAGTCGGGAGCGCAATGGAGGCGCGCTCGGGATGGCCCAAGGTGGCCGGAAGCGGACTGGCAGCTTCGGAGCACGCGGACGCCCGAAAGGGACCCAAGAGGCGGCCCACCTCGGCAGCTCTCGACGCGATGCCGACCACTAGGCCGGGCGAGCCGATGTCCGCTGCTGGTTGGCCAGCATGTCAATGCTGACGAGCAGCAGGACATCCACCGCGTGTCAGCTCGCCGAGGCTGGATCGAGAACGTCGGCGTGCGCTGCGAGGTAGGCATCCAGCCGCAGGAGCAGGGCTTGGCGCTCCTCCTCCGTCACGAAGGCCGCCTCCACCCCGTTTCGGACCAGACCTACGATCTCCTCCGTCGACAAGCCGAGGGCATCGCGGCAGGCCAGGAGGTTCTCCGTCACGTAGCCGTCGAAGTATGGCGGGTCGTCCGAGTTGACGGTGACATGCAGGCCATGCGCCATCAGCGCCTTCAGCGGATGCTCCCGCATGGATGACACCACCTTCAGGCGCAGGTTGGAGAGGGGGCAGACAGTGAGCGGGACGCGCTGGGCAGCCAGCTCCCGCACGAGGTCATGATCGGCGAGGCAGGCATTGCCATGGTCGATCCTGTCGACCTGCAGCAGATCCAGTGCCTCTCGCACGTAGGCGGCGGGGCCTTCCTCGCCAGCATGGACAGTGGTGCGGAAGCCACGATCACGGGCGGCCTGGAAGAAGCGAGCGAACTTGGAGGGTGGGTTACCGACCTCTGCGCCACCCATGCCGATGCCGATGATGTGGTCCTTCCACGGCATGACCTGGTCCAGAACGGCCATTGCGTCCGGCTCGGTCCGGTGGCGGTGGACACTGATCATCAGGCCCAGGCTCATACCGTGCTCGCGGCGCGCCTCCTCCATGGCGCCGAGTACGCCAGACATCAGTGCCTCGATCGGAGTGCCACGCTCGGTAAAGCTCTGCGGTCCGATGAACAACTCGGCGCGGATCACGCCGTCCTCGTGGGCCCGGCGCAGGTAGGCGCGGGTCACGTCGTGGAAGTCCCTCTCAGTCACCAAGACCTTGCAGCCCTCGAAATACAGGTCGAGGAACGACTGGAGGTTCTGGAACCTGTAGGCACCGCGCAGGGCCTCGGCCGTGTCCCAGCGGAGCTTCAATCCGTTACGGGCAGCGAGATCCAGCATCAGCTGCGGCTCGATGCTGCCCTCGATGTGCATGTGCAGGTCGGTCTTGGGCAGCCCACGGACGAAGGCTTCGATGCCGGTCATGGGAGGGAGCGGTCTCCTGAGATTGGTCGGGCAGAGTCCCCTGTCTCATCTCCGCTCATGCAGGTGAAGCAGGCATCCGGGCGATAGTTTTCTACGGCCAATTTCCACCCATCCCTGTCAGTCGGCTGAACCCGCCTCATGTCTGCTTCCGGGGACCGCCGCCATCGCGCTGACGGCTGCAATGGGCGCTGAGCCGCCATGGCTAAGATCGCGCCGGTCGCTTCACGGGGGAACTGTCGGTTACAGCGGACGCTCCTCCCCGGCCCGCTGTTCAGAGATGCGGCGCCCAGCTGCTCCGCCGTCACGGACACTCAGCATCCAGCTCAGTCATCCGGGCCCGAAGGCGCGGTACGGTCCAATCCAGGAAACTCCTGACCTTCAGCGGCAGCAGTTCGGCCGCCGCGTAAACCAGGCTGACCGGCAGGGGCTGCGGTGCGAAGTCGGCGAGAAGAGGCTGGAGCCGACCTGCCCGCAGCTCGTCCGCGACCTGGTACGAGAGCACGCGGATGATCCCGAGATCGGCCAGGGCGGCCCCGATGGCGGCTTCCGTCGTGTTCACGGCAAGCCTCGGGCGAGGCGCTGCCGACGCGAAGGCAGTGCTGTCCCCCCGGTACCGCCATTCCGGCGATGCCGCGAAGCCCTGGAAGCTGACGCCGTCATGTTGCGCCAGATCGTCGGGCACGCGAGGCACGCCGCATCGGGCGAGATAGCCTGGGGATGCGCAGATCACCCGCCGCACGGATCCCAGGCGCGTCGCCACAAGGCTGCTGTCTTCCAGGTGACCAATGCGCAGCGTGATATCGATGTGCTCATCGACCATGCTGACCTGCTGATCGGCCAGCCGCAGCCGCAAGGTGATCTCCGGCTGCTCCGCGAGGAAGGCGAGAGCCACAGGCATCAGGTGCCGCTGGCCGAACATGGTCGGGGCAGTGACGTGCAGCTCGCCGCGGGGGGCGCTGTACTCGCCGGCCGCCTGTCTCTCCGCTTCCTCCACCTGCTCGATGATTCGCCTGGAGACGGCGACGTAGGCGCGCCCGGCATCCGTGAGCTCGGCCCGGCGGCTGGACCGGACCAGGAGCTGCGTCCTGAGATGCCGTTCCAGGTCGGCCACCTTGCGGCTGACCGTGGCGAGCGGCGTCCGCAGCCGACGCGATGCAGCCGAGAGGCTGCCCTCCTCGACAACGGCCAGCAGCACCGACATCGCCTCGAACCGGTCCATCCTGCCTTCCGAATATCGGGAGGAACGCTCCCAGAGGGGCAGGGTACTGCGCCTGAGGTGGAGGTTCTAGCTTTCCGGTCAGGCAACGACGGCGCGTCCCGCGGACCCGCCAACTGATCGAAAGGAACATCCCATGCCAGGCCTGTCCCGCCGCGCCTTCGCCCTCGGCCTTCCTTCCGGTGCCCTCTCCATAGGTGCCCTGTCGCTCTTCGGCCGGACCGGGCACGCCGCCGCCGCCAGCCCGGTCGTCGTCACCCCCCAGGCGCAGGTCCGGATCGGGCGCTTCACGGTTACCGCCCTCGCCGACGGCTACGCGGACATGCCCTACACTTTCTTCCCGGGCCGCACGGCAGGTCAGGTGGAGCAGGCGGCGCGGGCGCAGTTCGTCGCCCGGCCCGGCGGCGTCCGCTTCCTGTTCAATCAGTATCTGATCGAGGACGGCGAGCGCCGGGTGCTGATCGATGCCGGGCCGGCCGGCTCGCTGGGCCAAACGGGCCTGCTGCCGCAGGCACTCGCCGCCCTGGGCGTGCGCCCGGACGGGATTGACGCGGTGATCGTGACCCACATGCACCAAGACCATATCGGCGGGCTGGTGGCAGGCGGGCAGAATAACTTCCCCAACGCCGAAATCTTCATCGACCGGCGCGATGTCGCCCACTGGACGGACCCGGCCAAGCGGGCCGGCGCCCCGGACTACCTGCAGCCGAGCTTCCGGATGTCGGAGGAGGTCGTGCGCCTCTGCCCGCGGCTTCAGGCCATCGACGGCGAGCGCCAGATCGCGCGCGGCATCTCAGTCATCGACCTGGCCGGCCACACGCCCGGCCATATCGGCGTGCGGATCGAGGATGCCGGGCAGAGCCTCATCATGGTCTCCGACATGGTCTTCCCGGTGGTGCACCCCGCCGCGACGGACGTGAACTTCATCATGGAGCAGGACCACGCGGCGGCGAAGGCGATGCGGGACCGCTTCTTCCCGCGCGCGGCCGGGGAGGGCGCGCTGATCGCCGCGACGCACATGGCCTTCCCCGGGCTCGGCCGCATCGTGCCGGACGGCGGCACCCACCGCTGGCAGCCGGCCGACTGGGCCTTCCAGGGCTGAAGGGGCGCCGGGCGCCCGATCGCACCGCTTGCCGAGGCTTCAGGAGGAACCAGTGCGCCACCGTTATCTGGAGATCGCATCGACACCATCCGTGGAGGCTGCGCGCGGGCAGTACGGCGGCGCGGCCCAGTGGGCTCGTGCCGCTAGGTCTGCCGGCGAGGAGACCGTCCGGAACGATCGGCTTGGCCCAGCCGAGGCGCAGTTCATCGCCGCGCGCGACGGCTTCTACCTGGCGAGCGTGTCTGAGACCGGCTGGCCCTACGTCCAGTTCCGCGGCGGGCCCGCGGGCTTTCTCAGGGTCATCGACAACCATCTGCTCGGCTATGCCGATTTCCGCGGCAACCGGCAGTACCTGTCGGTCGGCAACGTCGAGGCGAACGACAGGGTCTCTCTGTTCCTCATGGACTACGCGCATCAGCGGCGCCTGAAGATCTTCGGGCGCATGCGTGTCGTGGATGCCCGCGAGGACCCGGCCCTTGCCGGGCGGCTCGCGGTGCCGGGCTACGCCGGACGCGTCGAGCGCGCGGCCCTCATCACGGTCGAGGCGTTCGACTGGAACTGCCCGCAGCACATCACGCCCCGCTTCACGCAGGACGAGCTGGAGGGGGCGCTTCGGCCGGTTCGTGAGGAAATGCTGGCTCTGAAAGCGGAGAATGAGCGGCTGCGGCACCTACTACGGGCAGTTAGTTCCGGTCAGCCCGGCACAACGGAAGGCACGATGATTGAGGCCGGGCGTTGAGGTCGCGGCCGCCGCTCTGCTACCGGTCCCAGTAGGGCGGATCGCCGAAGGCAGCCTTCAGCTCCGCCACGAGGGCGCGCAGCTTCGCGGAGGAGCGACGCCCCTCGGGGTGGGCGACGTAGATGAACTCGCCCTCCGCTTCCGCACCGATCTCGATCACCCGCAGCTCGCCCGCCTTGACCGCGCCATGGATGATGAAGGTCGGGAGGAGCGCGATGCCGAGACCGGCTATGGCGGCGTCCCGCATCATGTCGCCGTTGTTGGCGCACAGGGCCGCCCTCCCGCGCAGAATCATCGTCCCGCCCGGGCCGACGAAGCGCCAGTCCGCGTGGCTGCGGTTGGTGTAGAAGATGCCCCTGTGGTCCTTCAGCGCGGAGATGGATTGGGGAGTTCCCTGCCGTTCCAGGTAGGCCGGCGAGGCGACAAGGACACGGCGGCTGGGCGCGAGCCGCCAAACCGTGAGTCGGCTGTCGGAAATTACCCCGTGCCGCACGACGGCGTCGTAGCCATCCGCCGAGGCGTCCACGCGGCGGTCGTCGAGGTCGAGCGTCAGCTCCAGGCCGGGGTGGCGGGCCAGGAAGGGGTAGAGGGCGGGGCCGAGATGCAGGCGCCCGAAGGTCACCGGCGCCGAGATGCGCAGGGGCCCCTGCAGCTCCCTGCGGCGTTCGGAGATGGTGGCCGCTGCGTCCTCCACGTCCTGCACGATGCGGGAGGCGCGCTCGAGGAAGGTGGCGCCGTCCTCCGTCAGAGCCAGCTTTCGCGTGCTACGGTGGAGCAGGGGGGCGCCGAGGCTTCGCTCGAGTTCCGCGAGCCTCTCGCTGACCACCGACTTCGAGAGGCGCAGGCGCCTTGCGGCCTCGCTGATGGACCCGGCCTCGGCAATGACGACGAAGGCGGAAATTCCCTCCAGCCGCATCATGTTCGGAAATCCCGGACGCCTGATCTCTGATTTGCACACTAATCGGAGCGACCCAGCACCTCCAGACTGGCGTTGGCCCGGCGGGATCGGGTCTGGGGCGCAGCGGCCCGCTCCGCCGCGGGAGATCGGAACCATGCGCAGGCTTTTGTTCGGCATCCTCGTGGCATTCTCCGTGGCCTGGCCGGCCATGGCGCAGCCCCAAACCTTTCCGTCCGACTTCCAGATCCAGGAGGTCCAAGCGGGAGGGGTCACGCTCCATGTCCGGGTCGGCGGGGCTGGCCCAGCTATCGTCCTGCTCCACGGCTTCGGTGATACGGGCGACATGTGGGCGCCGCTCGCGGCGGAGCTGGCGCGGGATCACCGGGTCGTCGTGCCGGATCTCCGGGGCATGGGCCTGTCGTCCCGGCCGGAGGGTGGCTACGACAAGTGGACCCAGGCCGGTGATGTCCGCGCCGTGCTGGCGCAGTTCGGGATCGGGCGGGCGACGGTGGTCGGCCACGACATCGGGACCATGGTCGCCTTCGCCTATGCGGCCCGCTACAGGGCCGAGACGGAGCGGCTCGTGGTGATGGACGCACCGGTCCCGGGCGTTCCGCCCTGGGACGACATCGTGCGGAACCCGCTCCTCTGGCACTTCGACTTCGGCGGGTCCGACATGGAGCGGCTGGTGGCCGGGCGCGAGCGCATCTACCTCGATCGCTTCTGGAACGAGTTCGCGGGCAACCCCGCCCGCCTGGAGGAGGAGACCAGGCGGCATTACGCGGCGCTCTATGCCCGGCCCGGCGCCATGCGCGCGGCCTTTGCCCAGTTCCGGTCCATCCGGGAGGACGCGGAGCGGAACAGGGGCGAAATCGGTGAGAGGCTAACCATGCGGGTCCTGGCCATCGGCGGGGAGAAGTCCTTCGGCGCGACCCAGGCCGCCGTGATGAGGAACGCCGCCGTTGATGTGACGGAGGTGGTGATCCCCGACGCTGGCCATTGGCTGATGGAGGAGCAACCCGCCGCAACCATCGCGGCCATTCGGGGCTTCCTTCAGACGCGCCCTTGAGAGGCTTCGGCTAGACAAAGCGTTGTGCCGCCGCAGGGGCTGTCACAAGCCATTCCGTCGCCTCTCGGGCACGCTGCCCGCCGGCCGTCAGGTTCGCCTGTGTCATGTAGCAGCCGCTCCGACGGCGGCGGAATAGCTGCTGAGCGGGTCCGAGAATTGACCAGCCCCCACTGGTCCCGCCCCCTATTTAGGTCCGGGGTCTACGCAAGCTCTCGGGCTGGTTGAGCCTGGTCGGCAAAGGCCTCTGGGGTCAAGTTCCCCAGGGCCGAGTGGGGTCGCTCCTCGTTGTAGTGGCACCTCCATTCCTCGATGCGCGCCCGGGCGTCAGCCAGGGACAGGAACCACGAGGCGTTCAGGCACTCGGCGCGCAGACGGGCGTTGAACGCCTCAATAAACGCATTGTCCGTGGGCTTGCCCGGGCGTGAGAAGTCGATCCCGACCCCGTTGAGGTAGGCCCAGTGGTCGAGCAGGCGGCCGTTGAACAACTGGTCGGACATGAAGTCCATCGCCCAGATCTCGTTCGGAACCGTCGCGCCCGGCCGCCCCTGCCGGTAGCGCCAGGCCCGCTTGCGGCGGGGCTGCTTGGTGCGGATCGACAGTCCTTCCTCGGCGTAGAGCCGGTGGACGCGCTTGTGGTTCACCGGCCAGCCCTCGCGCCGGAGCAGCACGTGCAGGCGCCGATAGCCGTAGCGAACCCGCACCGCGGCCAGGTCGCGCAGCCGCATGCGTAGCTCGACCTGCGGGTCGCGCCGCGAGCGGTAGCGCTGGGCGGATCGATGGAACCCCGTCGCCGAGCAGGCCCGACGCTCGCTGATCCGGTAGCTGCCTCGCAGCACAGCCACCACCTCGCGGCGCAGCGCGGGCCTCACCATTTTTTTCGCAGCACGTCCTGCAGCAAGGTCTTGTCGAGGCTGAGGTCGGCGACCAGCCGCTTGAGCTTGGCATTCTCCTCCTCAAGCTGCTTCAGCCGTCGGATCTCCACCGTCCCCATCCCGGCATACTGCTTCTTCCACCGGTAAAAGGTCGGCTCCGAGACGCCGAGCTTGCGGCAGATCTCGGCCACCGCCATGCCGCTCTCCGCCTGTCGCAGGGCAAAGGCGATCTGTTCATCCGTGTACCGCTTCTGCTTCATGGCACCGCCCCCCTCCTCGGGGGCTTACAGTGCCCAAAAATTCGCGCCCCCGCCGGACCAGTTTCCGGGGTCAGGACCACTGGCCCCTCGCCTCCTCTGCGGACCATCCGTACACGGCCGCCGCCCCGGGCAGCCAATCGATGATCCGGTCATCCCGGTCCGCGGTGAAGATGGCGTAGTCCCGCGCCTCCTCCATCATGAGGCGGAAGCGCTCCTCGGTGCGACGCAACTCGCTCACCTTCAGCAGCCGGTCGAGCATCGGCCCGAGGATGATAGTGTAGGTGCGGAGGAACTCTGTGTCCTCTTCGCCAAACTCGCGCGGCTCGGTGTCGTCCATCTGGAGCAGGCCATAGGCCCTTTCCCCGGGCAGCAGAATCGGAGCGTTCACCAGCGCCACCACACCGGCCTTCTTCATGAATTCAGGAACCTGGAAGCGATCTTCCTTGCTGATGTCCTGTGTGACGACGAGGACGCGCTTCTCGATAGAGTAGGTCTCAGAGGAGTGCTCCGTCATGGGCAGGCGTACCCGGCCCACGACGCCCTCGGCCCAGCCCACCCCGGCCCTCACCCAAAGCACCTTACCGCCCTCCTGGATTTCCAGGACCTTGGCCCGGCTGGTTCCGAGCGTCTCGCCAACGAGGCGGCAGGCCTCCTGCAGGATCTCGCCCAGATCATCGCAGCGCAGGGCGAACTCGCCGAAGTCGGCCAGCATCTTCTGCCGCTGGATCATCTGCTCCACGTCAGGCATCCAGAGGTTCCTCCGTCAGGGTTGCTGGCGGCAGGCACCATGCATGGAGGCCTGCTGGGTTCGCCACCACCGCCGGAACGCCGCCGCAATGCACCGGCTGCCTAATCCGCGCCCGGGAAGTCGATAGTGGGCGAGATGGGCCGCCGCTTCGGCCGCTTCTCCGCCCTTACACGTCCGAAGCCGCCATTTCGTTTCCGGCCGGAAGCAGCGGAAGGCGTTCAGTTAGGTGGTGGATGGTGCGGCCAGCATGGCGCATCGTCGATAAATGGACCATGAGGGCGGACTGCCGGCTTTCCGGAACACCCCGATGAGCGTTCCCACCACCCGAGTTCACGCGCTACTCCATGTGCCGCCCGTGCCCTTCACCCCGGCGGAGATGCGGGTCGCCCAGGTGTTGCTGGAGGAGTACCCGATCGCCGGGCTCGGCACGGTGGCCAGCCTGGCGAAGCGCGCGGGGGTGAGCGACCCGACCGTCGTGCGCCTTATCGTCAAGCTCGGCTACGAAGGCTTTCCCGCCTTCCAGCGCGCTCTCCTCGGTGAGGTGGAGGACCGCCTCCGATCGCCCCTCATGATGATGGAGGCGCGCGACGAGGCGCAGAATGCCCCGGGCGGCTACCTGGCCTCCGTGGAGGCGGCGCTGGCCGAGACCCGGCGACGAGATCTGGCGGAGAATCACGCCCGCGCGGCCACGATGATCCTGGACCGGAAGGCGCGGGTGGCGCTGCACGGGGGGCGGTTCAGCCGCCACCTCGCGGGCATCCTGCACACCCACCTCGTCCAGTTCCGCCCCGGCGTGCGGCACCTGAACGGCACGCATGCGGAGATGGTGGACGCGCTGGTGGATCTCGCGGTACCGGACGTGCTGATCGTCTTCGACTACCGGCGCTACCAAGCGGATGTGGTCGACTTTGCCGAACAGGCGGCCGGGCGCGGGGTGCGGATCATCCTCTTTACCGATACCTGGCGGTCACCGGTCGCGCGGCATGCCGAGGTGGTCTTCACCGCCCCGGTGGAGGCTGCCTCTCCCTACGATACCATGGTGCCCGCTCTCGCCCAGGTGGAGACGCTGCTGGCCTGCCTCGTGGAGCAGCGCGACGAGGGCGTGCGGCGGCGAGTGCGCGAGATCGAGGCCGTGCGCGCAAGGAATCGCGTCACCAACTCCGGCGGAGAGGAGAAGCGGGAGGGCTGAGAGCCCCTTCCGCAGGCGCGGCGCTCAGCCCCGGCGGATGCCCCAGAACACCGGCACGCCCCTGGGCATCCCATTGAGGTCGCCGCGATAGGCCGTGAGCTGCGCCACCTGGCCCAGCGGGATGTAGGGGACGTGGCCGAAGGCCTCCTCCTGCAGCTGGCGGGCGGCCGCCTGCTGCGCGGCGAGATCCGGGGCGGCGAACCACGCCTCCCGCAGCCGCTCGATCGCAGGGTCCTCGGACCAGCCATAGGCGCCGCTGGCGCCGTCGCCGCGCAGCAGCGGGTGCACGGCGGGGTTCAGCATGTCGGAGCCGGTGTTGAAGGCGACATAGGCGTGCCAGCCGCCCTGCGAGGCCGGTTCCTTCTTGTTCCGGCGCTGGAGCATGGTGCCCCAGTCCATGGCCTGCAGGTCCACGTTCATCCCGGCCTGGCGCAGCGCGTCCGCCGCCACTTCCGAGGCGCTGTTGTTCAGCTGGATGTCGGAGGGCGTCATGAAGACGAGCTTCTCGCCCGAGAGGCCGGCGGATTGCAGCGCGCCGCGCAGCGCCGCCTTGTCGCGCGGGCCGGTCAGGGCCGAGAGACCGGCATCGTTGGCCAGGGGGGTGTCCGGGCAGAAGAAGCCTACCCCCGCCTTCCAAAGAGCCGGGTCCGTGCCGGCGGAGGCCATCACCACATCCGCCTGCGAGATGGCGGCGACCATGGCGCGCCGCACCTCGCGGTTCGCGGCCGGGCCGTGCAGGTGGTTCAGGCGGAGGGAGCCGATATAGCCGGATGGGTCGAGCGTCTCGACCTTGATGTCCCGCCCCCGCCGCAGCAGCGGCAGGATGTCCGCGCCCGGCAACTCGTACCAGTCCACCTCCCCTGCCCGCAGGGCGGAGGCGGCGGTGGAGGCGTCGCTGATGACCTTCCACTCCACGCGGTCGAGATGCGCGATCTTCGGCCCCGCCGTGCCGGAGGCGGCCGCGCCCTCGCGCGGGCGGTAGGCGGCGAAGCGCTCGTACACCACGCGGTCGCCCGCCACGCGCTCATCGGCCCGGAAGCGGAAGGGGCCGCTGCCGACCACCTCGGTAAAGGCCTTGTCCGGGCTCCCCTCCGCGATGCGGGCCGGCATCATCGCGCAGACGAGGCCGGAGGTCTTGCCGAGCACGAAGGGCAGCAGCGGGAAGGGCCGCTTCAGCCGGAAGGCGATCGTCCTGTCATCCGGCGCGAAGAGCTCGTCCGTGATGGAGAGCAGTGTGCGGCCGAGGTCGTCGCGCCTGCCCCAGCGGCGGATGCTGGCCACGCAGTCCCGCGCCAGCACCGGCGTGCCGTCGTGGAAGGCCAGGCCTTCGCGCAGGGTCAGCGTCCAGCGGCGCCCATCCTCCTCCACGGCGTGCCCGGCCACCATCTGCGGCTGCGGGTTGTAAGCGGCGTCCATCCCGTAGAGCGTGTCGAAGACGAGATAGGCGTGGTTGCGGGTGACGTAGGCGGTGGTCCAGACCGGATCGACCACCGCGAGATCCGCGTGCGGCACGAAGCGGAGCAGCCGCTGCCCTTGCGCCGCACCGAGGCGCGGAGAGGCGAGGGAGGCGCCGATGGAGGCGCCCGCAAGGGAGAGAAGCTGGCGGCGATGCATGGCGGGTGGCTCCGCGCGGTCTGATGGACTGTCAGGGGCAGCAGAATGGCACGCCCGGTCCCTGTCAATCTTGTTTCATCTTCACCGGCGGGACCGTCGGTTGTAATGGATGCCAACCTCCCCGGCCGCGGTGCCCCGCCACCCGGCCCAGCCGCAGGACGGCCCAGGCATGACCCAGGATCCGGCGCGCCGCGACGCGCCCTATCGCCGCGGCGAGACCGCCCTGCTGCTCGTGGACATGCAGCGCATCTGGGTGGAGCCGGGGCTGGAGCACCCCTATGACGAGCGGCCCTACTACTACGGCCGCCTGCGCGACACGGTGATCCCGAACCAGCGGCGCCTCCTCGCGGCGGCACGGGGCGCGGGTGCGGACGTGCTGCACACGGTTATCGAGAGCCTGACGAGCCACGGGCGGGACCGCTCGCTCGATCACAAACTCTCGGACATGCATGTGCCGAAGGGCGCGCCGGAGGGGCGCGTGATCGAGGCGCTGGCGCCGGTGGAGGACGAGATCGTGCTGCCGAAGACCTCCTCCGGCGTCTTCAACTCCACCAACATCGACTACGTGCTGCGGAATCTCGGCGTGCGCTACCTGATCATCGCCGGGGTGGTGACGGACCAGTGCGTGGACATGGCGGTGCGGGACGCGGCGGATCGCGGCTATCTCGTCACCCTGGTGGACGATGCCTGCGCCACTTACAGCGAGGAACGGCACCGCGCCGCCGTGAATGCCTTCGGAGGCTACTGCTGGGTGAGCGACACGGCTACGGTCGCCGCGAGGCTGGACGCGCTGGCGGGAGAGGGGTGATGGACGAGCTCGTCACCCTCCTCACCACCGACCTCGTCGCCATCACCCGCGGCCGGGGCTTCATGCCGGCGGCGCTGGAGGGCTATCTCACGCGCGGTTGCGGCTGGGTGCCGGCGAACATGGCGCTGACGCCCTTCGACCTCATCGCGGAGGACAACCCCTGGGGCTCCGCCGGCGACCTGCGCCTGATGCCCGATCCGGCGACGGCGATCCGGCTGGAAGGCCTTGGCACCACGCCGCTGCACACCTATTTTTCCGACATCACGGGGCTGGACGGCACCCCCTGGGAGTGTTGCCCGCGCAGCCTGCTGAAGCGTGCGGTGGCGGCGCTGGAGCGCGAGGCGGGGCTGGTCCCCGTCGCCGCCTTCGAGCACGAGTTCCAGATTCTCGGCGCGGACTGGGCCCCTGCCCCCGCCTTCTCCATCGCGGCCGCGCGCCGGGCCGATCCTTTCGGGCCGGGGCTGATGGGCCTGCTGAAGGCGGCGGGGCTGGAGCCGGAGATGTTCCTGCCGGAATACGGCACGGACCAGTTCGAGGTGACCTGCCGCCCCGCCGGCGCGCTGGCCGCGGCGGACCGGGCGGTCGCGCTGCGGATGATCGTGCGGGAACTGGCCGCCCACCAGGGCTGGCGCGCCAGCTTCGCCCCGAAGACCGCGCCGGACGGCGTGGGCAACGGCGTGCACATCCATCTCAGCTTCCGCGACCGGGAAGGGCAGCCCGCCACCTACGACCCCGCGCGGCCCGGCGGCCTCTCCGAAGCCGCCGGGCGCTTCGCGGCGGGGGTGGTGCGGCACATGCCCGCGCTGCTGGCGCTGACGGCGCCGAGCCCCCTCTCCTACCTGCGCCTAGTCCCGCACCATTGGAGCGCGGCCTATTCCTGCCTCGGCCTTCGCAACCGGGAGGCGGCGCTGCGGATCTGCCCGATCCCGGAGCTGCCCGGCACCGATCCGGCGAAGGTCGCGAATTTCGAGTTCCGCGCCACCGACGCCACGGCTAACCCCTACCTGGCCCTGGCCGCGCTGATCTTCGCGGGGCTGGAGGGGCTGCGCGCCGGGCTGGCGCAGCCGCCGCTGGTCAACACCGACCCTTCCGGGATGACGGAGGCGGAGCGCGCGCGACTGGGCGCCCATCGCCTTCCGGAGAGCCTTCCCGCGGCGCTGGAAGCCTTTCGCGCCGACGCGGCGGTGCAGTCCTGGCTGCCGCCGGTGCTGAGCGACTGCCTCGTCGCGGTGAAGCGGAAGGAACTGTCCCTCGTCGCCGACCTGACGCCGGAGGAACTCTGCGACCGCTACGCGGCGATTTACTAATGTCCGCCCGCTTGCTGTCGCCCGACGAGCCGCCGGCCTTCACCGCGCGGAACCTCGGCGGCGCCTCGCCCCTCGTGCTGCTCTGTGAGCACGCAAGCAACAGGTTGCCGCGCCGCTTAGGTGATCTCGGCCTCCCATCGGAGGAGCTGCGGCGCCACATCGCCTGGGACATCGGCGCCGCCGCGCTGGCCGGGGCCCTGTCCCGCGCTCTGGACGCGCCGCTGTTCGAGACCGGCTATTCCCGGCTGGTCATCGACTGCAACCGCCCCCTCGGCGTCTCCGCTTCGATCCCGGAGCGCAGCGAGGACACGGCGATCCCCGGCAACCTTGCCCTTTCCGCGGAAGATCGCCGCGCGCGGGAGGAGGCGCTGTTCCACCCGTTCCAGAACGCCGTGGCAGCGCATCTGGACGCCCGCCAAGCGGCTGGGCGGCCCACCGCGATCATCGGGGTGCACAGCTTCACACCGATCTTCCGCGGCATCCGCCGGCCGTGGGAGGCAGGAGTTCTCTTCGACGGCGCGAAGGACTTCGCAATGCCGCTGATCGAAGGCCTGTCCGCCTCTGGCCTCGCGGTGGGCGAGAACGAACCGTACCGCATCGAGGTCGGCGACGACTATACCGTGCCCGTCCACGGTGATGGCCGCGGCCTGCCCGCCCTGCTCATCGAGATCCGCCAGAACCTGCTGGCCGATGACGCGGCCGCGCGGCACTGGGCGGATCGCCTCGTCTCCCCGATCCGGCGCGCCCTGGCCGCCGCCCTGCCCGCGAAGGAGCCCGCATGACCGAAGCCTGGGAAGCCCCGCTGCGCGAGGCCGTAGCGCGGGAACACGATAACACCGTCGCGCTGCTGCAACGCCTCGTCCGCATTCCCAGCGTGAACCCGAAGTTCGTCGCCGACCCCGCCCAGAACCGGGAGGCCGAGGTGCAGGACGCGATCGAGGCCGAACTGCGCGCCTTGGGCTTCACGACCGAGCGGAGCTTCCCTCTGCCCAACCGCCCGAACCTCTACGGCCACTGGGCGGGAGGCCAGGAGCGCAGCCTCGCCCTTTGCGGCCATGTGGACGTGGTGCCGGTGGGCGACCGGGCATCCTGGACCACCGATCCTTTCGGGGCGGAAATCCGGGACGGCCGCATGTACGGGCGCGGCGCCGGCGACATGAAGGCCGGGCTGGCCGCCTGCATCGCCGCCTGCCGCGCCATCCGGGGTCTCGGCCTGGTGCTGGACGGCCGGCTGGAATTCCACGCGGTGGTGGACGAGGAGGCCGGTGGCTTCGGCGCCATGCAGGCCGCTGCGCGCCAGCCCGCTCCCGGCGCCGTGCTGGTGGCGGAGAGCAGCGGCGGCACTATCCGCCCCTCGGCCGGCGGGCTGGAATGGGTGCGCGTGGTGGTTCGCGGGCTGAACGGCCACTCCTCGCGCCGCTTCGCCTCCATCTATCCCGGCGACCACCCCGCGCGCAGCTCCGGGCGCAGCGTGAACGCCATCGAACTGGGCGCGCGCCTTCTGGGCGCGGTGCGGGAGCTGGAGACGGAGTGGGGCGTGAACCGCTCTTACCCCGGCATGCCGCCGGGGATGAACACGATCAGCCCCGGCGTGATGGTGGCGGGCGCGGGATGCGGGCCGGACGGGATGCCGACGATCCTCAGCAACCCCGCCATCGTGCCGGACACCTGCACGATCGACTTCGACCTGAAGTTCCTACCGCACGAGCGTTCCGCCGATATCCGGCGCGAGTTCGAGGCCTGCATCGCCCGCTTCGCGGCTTCCGACCCCTGGCTGCGCGAGCACCCGCCCCAGGTCATCTGGGATCTCTACGGCCTGCACTTCCCGCCCGTGGACACGCCGGTGGACCACCCGCTCTCCCGGGCCTTGAGGGAGAGCCGCGAGGCCGCAGGGCTGCCCGTGACCTTCGAGGGCGCGCTCGGGGTGACGGATGCGGCGCACTACGCCGCACACGGTATCAAGGGCATCGTCTACGGCGCGCTCTCGGCGGATGCCCACGGACCGGACGAGTCCGTGGACCTAGCCTCGCTGCTGGAAGCAGCGCAGATGATCGCCGCCGCCACCGTGCGTTTCTGCGGACTGAGGACATGAACGCCGTGACGGTTGACCGCTCAGGTAACGGTCGCCCTGAACCCACCCGGGCGAAGTCGGCCAGACCCAGCCACGGCTGCTTCGCGCCCAACTCTGCCACTCAGTGGCCTTGGCGTTCGTCTCAAGAGCGGACATCGCTACCTTGCAATGCCGGGTGCGGGATTGTGTTCGCATCGCCGCGCTGACGAGCGCATTTCGATCAAGCTAGCCGCCCGCAAGGTGGATTGGGATTGTTGCAGCCGCCCATTCAGTCTGGCAGGTTCAGCCGCCGCGCATGTAGCGCCGCTCCGGCCGATAGCGCCCCCTCCACCTTGATGTGAGGAGCATCAGCCAGGTGAGCCAGCGCGGCGGCACCATCACGAGGCCTCCGAAATCGTCCGGCCACGGTGAGCTGTTCGAGGCGGCTCCACCCCCAGGCGGAGGAACGCCTCGTCCGGCGCCTCGTGCAGGCACATCGCCTCGACCATTCCTGCCGTCAGGCGCGTGACCACCGCCTCGTCCACGATCGGCGAGGCCTGGCCGGGATCCGATGTGAGGTCGTAGAGCACCGTCCGCGCCTCGTCGAAGAGCCCGTGCGGCGGCTCCCGCGTCGTCTGCCCAGGGCGCGCCGGCACCTTCAGCAGCGGCATGCCCTGGGTGAAGCCGAAGGGCTCCACGAGGCTCGCCCCGGCCAGCTCCTCCGTCGCGAAGAAGTTCTTTTGATGGAGCGGGATGAGAACGTACTCGTTCAGCTCCTGCGTCATCATGTCCGGCGGGTAGCGAAAGTAGGTGTGGCGCCCGTCCGTCACGTTCACTGCCGCGCCGAACATCCCGAAGATCGCGGTGTCCCGCAGCTTGGCATCGCTGTCGAGCACGGGCAGGAGGGAGCGTCCGGTCACCACCGATGGCGGCTCCACCCCGAAGCAGTCCAGGATCGTGGGCATCAGGTCTACCGTCTGCGTTAGCGCCCCCCGCCTCCCGCCGGAGCGGTGCGCGGGATGCCAGAAGAACAGCGGAATGCGCGCGATCTCCTCGTAGAACGGCATCACGTTCTTCGCCCACCACTCGTGCTCCCCGAAGAGGAAGCCGTGGTCGGTGGTGACGACCAGCGCCGTGTCCCGCCACAGGTCCTCCTCATCGAACACGTCCAGCAGGCGGCCGAGCTGCTCGTCGCAGAGGGTGAGCAGGGCGGCGTAGTTCGCGCGGATCTCGGCGACCTCGGCGGGCGATTCCGTCACCCGCTTGTAGCGCGGCCAGTCGAGGATCGGCCCCTCATACCCGGTCCGGAACCGCTCCCGCAGCCGGGGCGGCGCGTAGAAGGGCTCGTGCGGGTCGAAGGTCTCGAGGTGCAGCAGCCAGCGGGCGGCGTGGCGGTTGGTGGCCAGGAACTCCAGCGCCGCGTCGAAGCACTTCACGCTGGGGAAATCGGCCTCCTCCTTCATGTACTCGCGGTTGACCATGTAGTTCAGCCGGCCGTCCGTGAGCTCGGCCGGATGCTGCAGCGGGTGGTACATGGCCTTGAACCGCTCCAGCGGCGGCTCCACCATCGCCTTCCACTTGTCCTTCTCCTGCCCGCGTATGTACTCCCAGCTCGAGTAGCGCTGGTGGTAGGTCGCGCCGCCATCCTCGAAGTAGTGGAAGTGGTCGGAGATGAGGTGGCTGTAGACGCCGGCCTTCCCGAGCAGCGCGGCGTAGGAGATGTCGTAGGGCTCCAGGGGCCCCCAGCCGCGGTGCAGGAAGTTCAGCCGCCCTGTGTGCAGGTCCCGCCGCGCGGGCATGCAGGGCAGGCTGCCGACGTAGTGCGTATCGAACACGGCCGCGCGCCGCGCCAGGCGGTCGAAGTTTGGCGTCGGCACGGCGGTGCCGCCATAGGCGCCCAGCGCGTGGCGGTTGAGGCTGTCGAACAGGACGAAGACGACGCGCACGGTGCCTACTCCCCCTTCGAGCCGGCCAGGAAGGCGCGCCAGCCGCCGAGATCGCTGATGTCGCGCGCGCCGGCCGCCTCGGCCGGGTCGCAGAGGTAGCCGTGCACCTCCGCCCCGTCCTCCAGCCGAACGCGGCCCAGCCGGATGGGCGCGCGGACGAGAGAGGCCAGTCGCGCCACGGCCCCGGCGGGCAGCGCGTACAACTCGCCCTCGATGCGGGCGCCCCTCCCCGGCTCCGCCTCGACCAGCCCCGGATTGGGGCTGTCGGCAGCACCGCGCGTCAGCAGGCGGTAGGAGGCCGCCGTGCGCACGGGGTGAAGGAGCCTGGCCCCCTCGTCCAGCAGCTCGTGGTGCCGGGACAGGCCCGCCAGGTGGTTACCCACGGCGAGCAGGAAGTCGGCCTCGTCCGTCATGCACGCCCCTACTCCGCCCGGATGCCCTGGCGATTGATCAGCGCCTTCCAGCGGCCGATCTCCGACACCTGGAAGGCCCGGCACTCCTGCGGCGTGCTGGCCGAGACGGTGAAGCCGATCTCCGCCATGCGCTGAACCACCTGCGGCTGGCGCAGCGCGGCGGTGATCTCCTTGTGTAGGCGGTCCACAACCGGGGCCGGCACGCCCGCCGGCACCATCATCGCCTGCCAGGAGGTGACGACGAGGTCGCGTAGCCCGGATTCCACCCCCGTCGGTACGTCCGGCAACAGCGAGGAGCGCTCGGGCGAGGTGATCACGACCGCCCGCAGCCGTCCCTCGCGCACATGGTTCGTGACGTTGCCCAGGTTGAAGAAGGCCATCTCGACATTCCCCGCCATGAGGTCGGTCAGGGCCGGGGGGCCGCCGGGATAGGGCACGTGCTGGGCCTGGGTGCCGGTGAGCTGCTTGAACAGTTCCATGGTCAGCTGGTCCGAGGAGCCGACGCCGCTCGTCGCGTAGGAGGTGCGGTCGCCCCGGCCCTTCATCCAGGCGACGAGCGATGGCAGGTCCCGGGCCGGGTTCTGCGGGTTGACGACGAGGACGTTGGGCGTGGTCGCCACCAGGGTGACGGGGTCGAAGTCCTTCACCGGGTCGTAACTGAGGCTAGGGCGCAGGGCGAAGTTGATGGCGAAGTGGCCGATCGAGCCCATGAGCAGCGTGTAGCCGTCAGCGGCGCTGCGGGCCACGAAGCGGGTGCCCACCTCGCCGTTCGCCCCCGGCCGGTTGTCCACCACCACCGGCCGCCCGAAGGAGGCCTGCAGGATCGGCACGATGGAGCGGGAGATCACGTCCCCCGTGCCGCCGGCGGGCCCGGGCACGACGATGCTGACGGGGCGGGAGGGCCAGGGATCCTGCGCCGCGGCCTGGCGCGCCAGGGCGGCGCCCCCGATCAGGAGGGAGGCGCCGAGGAGTTCGCGGCGGCAGCACCCGGCCGGGGCTTCCGGCTCGATGCACTTCGCCCCTGTCGATGCCGGATCGCGAAAGTCAGGAGGGATGTCGGTCGGCATGGGTGGTTGTCTCCTCCGGAGCCCCGGCAAGCCCGGCGCGGGGCGGCTTTATTTTCAGCCATCGTCGCGCCACCATGCCCCGCAAGTCCAAGACCATCGGGCGACAGGCCCGATGCCGGACCGGCATGGATCATCCCCTTGGAACTGCGCCAGCTCCGCTACTTCACGGTCGTCGGGCGCCAGCGGCACTTCGGGCGGGCCGCTGCCCTGCTGCGGGTGGCGCAGCCCGCGCTCAGCCGGCAGGTCGCGAAGCTGGAGGCGGAGCTCGGGGTCCAGTTGCTGGAGCGCCACGCCCGGGGCGTCGCCCTGACGCCCGAGGGAGAGGTGCTGCTGGCCCGGGCGGAGGCGGTGCTCGCCGAGGCCGGCGCCCTGCTGGAAGAGGCGCGCGCGCAGCCTCGGGAGCCCCAGGGCACGGTCGCCCTCGGCTTCTCGCCGAGCGTGGCGGAGCTCTTCGGAGGGCGCCTGGCCGCGCTGAGCCTTCGCCGCTATCCCCATGTGCGGCTGCGGATCACGACGGCGGCCAGCCCCGTGCTCGAGACGTGGATCCACGAGGGGCGTGTCGACGTCGCCATCCTCAACGGCCCGACGGACCCGTCCCGCTTCCTCCTAACACCGCTGCTGGAGGAGCCGGTCTGCCTGATCGGCCTGCGCAACGACCCGCAGCTTGCCAAGGACAGGGTGGAACTGGCCGCGCTGGGCCGATTGCCGCTGGTGGTCACCGGCCCGCCGGATGGTCCCATGCAGCGCATGCTGATGGCCGCTCAGGCTCAGGCAGGGCAGGCCCTGTCACCGCTCGCCCAGGTCGACACGGCGGTCGTCGGACGGCAGCTTGTCCTGGCGGGCGTCGGGCCGATGGTGGAGGTGGCGGCCGTCGTCAGGGCCGAACTGGAGGCCGGGACGCTGAGGGCCGTGCCGATCGGCGACCTCCGGCTGCGGCGCTTCCTCGCCCGCGCCAGGGGGCGTGCGGGCTCGGACGCCGTGGCCCGCATCGCGGGCCTGATGCGCGACTGCGTCGCCAACATGGTGGCGGAGGGCAGCTGGCCCCGTGCCACGGCCCTCGATGGCGGGCACTCCGCCACGTCGGGCAGCAGTCTCGATCCGGCACCCTGAGGAGTGGGTGACCAATGCCGTTGAGCCGGCGTCCAGAGGAGGACGAGGCTCTCACGACCATCTCCCATCCTCGCCGACGCCATGCTGCGGGGGAGGCGGCAGGATCGGCCATGCCCATGTGAGCGGCGGGGAAGCCTGCCCAAGCCTCCGAGGGGCTCATGGCAGGCCGCATGGAGGTCAGTCCGGCCGGATGCCCGCGCTGGCAATCACCTCGGCGTAGCGGGCCCTCTCCTGCCGCAGTTGCGCCGGAAGCGTCTCGCGGCCGAGATAGGCGGGCTCCTGGCTGATGTTGGCGAGGCCCGCACGGGTCGCCTCCAGGGCGAGCCAGTCCCTCAGCTCCTGATCCAGCCGGGCGATCACGCCCTCGGGCGTTCCCGCCGGGGCGAACAGGCCGAACCAGACGCTGCCGTCCAGGGCCGGGAAGCCGAGTTCCGGCAGGGCCGGCACATCCGGGAGGAAAGGGGAACGTTCGGGTGCGACCGCCGCCAGGGCGCGAAGCTGCCCGCCGCGCAGCGGCCCGCCGAACACCGTGAGGTCGCTGATGCACAGGTCCACCCGCCCGGCGATCAGGTCGGCCAGGGCGGCGGGATAGCCGCGGTAGGGCGCGTGCGTCAGCTCGATCCCGGCGGCGCGCTGAAGCTGCTCCGTCGCCAGGTGCCCCACCGTGCCGCTACCGTTGGTCGCGTAAGCCAGGGGCTGCCTGGCCGAGCGGGCCTGGGCGAAGAGCCCCTTCAGGTCGCGGGCGGGTGAGTGCGCCGGCACGAAGAGGAAGAAGGGCAGCCTCGCCAGCCGCGCGATCGGGACGAAGTCCTTCTCCGGCTGGTAGGCCAGGCGCGGGCCAAAGAGGGCCGGATTGATCGCCACCACGGAGTTCGTCGCGAGAAGCAGGGTGTAGCCGTCCGGCGCGGCGCGCGCGACCGCCTCAGCGGCGATGGTGCCGTTCCCGCCCGGCCGGTTCTCGACGACGAAGGGTTGGCCGAGCCTCTCGGTCAGGCGCGGCAGCGCCAAGCGGATCGCCACGTCGGGCGCGCCGCCCGGCGCGAAGGGAGCGACGATCCGGACCGGCCTCGCGGGCCACGCCTCCTGGGCCGGCGCCAGACGCGGAGCTGCCAGGCCGGCCAGCAGCGCTGCACCGAAGTGGCGCCGCTGCATCATGAACACGGCACGATCTCCGAGCAGTTTCATCCTTTCCTCCCTCTATAGGCTAGCTTATTGACCCAATATGTGCGAGCCGTGGGATAAGGGCCAGAGCAAAAGGGCGGAGGACGTCGTGGAAGCTGATCCGGGAGGGATGGTGGTCACGCTGCTGGGGACCGGCACGCCGAACCCTAGCGCCGAGCGCTTCGGTCCGGCCGCGCTCGTCCAGGCGGGCGGGCTCAACCTTCTGTTCGATGCCGGGCGCGGCTGCCCCGTCCGCCTCGCCCAGTGCGGAGTCCCTCTGGGGCAGGTGTCCGCCGTCTTCCTCACCCACTTCCATTCGGACCACGTGAACGGGCTCGCGGATGTGTGGATGAGCTCCTACGTTCCTCCCGCCTGGGGCGGACGCCGTACCCCGATGCGCCTCTTCGGCCCGCCCGGCACGGAACGGATGGCCCATCATCTCCGGGAAGCCTTCGCGGACGACATCCGCATCCGCATGGCGGACGAGCGCGTCCCTGAGGCGGCGACGCGCATTGAGGCGCGGGACTTCCCCGCGAGCGGGGGCGTGATCCTGGACGAGGCCGGGGTGCGGGTGACGGCGTTCGAGGTGGACCACGGCCAGCACATCCGCCCGGCCGTGGGCTTCCGCATCGACCATGGCGGGCGCAGCGTCCTCCTCTCCGGCGACACGAAGCCGCACCCGAACGTCGTCCGGTACGGCGCCGGGGTGGACCTGCTCGTCCACGAGGTCTGCGGGTTGCCGCCCGGCCTGGCGGACCACTCCATCTCAAGGGCCATCGCGGACCACCACACCTCCCCGGAGCAGGCGGCGGAGATCTTCTCCGCCACCCGTCCGAGGCTGGCCGCCTTCACCCACATCGTGCAGATCAGGGCGCCCGGCACGCCGCCCGTCTCCCTCGCGGAGATCGAGCAGCGAACACGCGCCGGCTATGACGGCCAGCTGGTGCTCGGCGAGGATCTCATGCAGTTCACCCTCACAGCCGACGAGGTCGCAGTCGGAAGGGCCGGCTGACCGGACGCGGGGACGCAGGACGAGGCGGCTGCGCCTCACCCTCATAGCCGCCACCTTCATGGCCGCCCTCCCCATGGCTGCCGTGCAGGCGCAGCCTGCCGCGGTAACGTCCTCTGCCCCGGCCACCCAGCAGGAGCCGCAGTACCCAGTTCTGGCTCTTCGAGGAGGAGGGCTGACATGCTGGAGATCGGTGCGGCAGCCCCCCGTCGCGCCGATGCGTGCCTTGCCGTCCCACAAGGTACGGAAAGAGCCAGGAACGCAGGCTCATGCTTCAATAGCGCCCTAGAAGGGGCGACCACACGTTCGCAAATTGGCCGCTGATGTCTGCTTCTCGACACTGATAGCCCGGGAGTGGACATGCCGCCTCCGGCCAAGGTCGGTCACTGGGCTAGCTTCCGCCTTCACCGTTAGCGCAGGCCCAAGGCCATGTTCCCGCCGCAACTCGCCCGGCGCCCGCCGGGTTAACCTCGCGAACACGAACCGCGAGGAACGCCCCCATGAGCGACCAGAACGAACGCCCCCTGGTGCCCGGCAACCGCCTGCCGTCGTCCCCCGACGTGACCGAGGGCGGGCCGCCGCCGGCCCCGACCACGCACGGCCACGGCTCGCCCAAGCCGGCCGCATCCACCGCCGCCGACAACGACTCCCCGACCGACGACACCTCCACCGCGACCGCCGGCAAGGCGGAAAAGGGCCACGCCGCCGCGGCAGGGGCCGAGAAGACCCAGTCCGGCCGCGGCCACCGCAAGGACTGAACGCGGCGCGGGCGGACCCCGGCGGGCAAACCGCCGACGTGTTCCGCCACACCGCAGCCACGGCGCCGGGGGCAGACGGCGCGCCCAGCGAACGGTTCCGCTGGACGCAGCCCTGAAAGAAACGGCGCAACGTGCCGACTGTCCCCCCGACTGCCGGCTGCTGATCCTGGCCGCCGCGCTGCCACTGGCGCCCGCCGCCGGGGCCGGGGCGGAGGCACCGTGCACGGTGGCGTTGCTGTGCAGCGCCCTGACGGCGCGGAACTACCACACCTTCGCCGATACGGTGTCGCGCAACCTCGACGGTATCGTGCAACTGGCCGTGACGGCGCCGCTGCGCGGCAAGCGGCCGGGGCTGACGGCGGAGGTGTCCGCCTCCGACAGACTTCACCCGTGCCGGTGGGCACCCTTCCTCCTGAGAGCCAGCGCCTCTGGACGACAAACCGCTGACGATTGGGCTGTGCATCGCTCAACCGCTTGCCCGTAGCGGTCGAATACGGCCGTCGCGCATGCCGTGCGCCGTCGTTTGTCTCGCGCCGAGGCGCAGTCCCAGGCATGTGTTGCCGCCCACCAAGAGCGGGCGCGGGTAGCAAGCGTTGACGAGCGCTGATCCTCCACTCGGTGGTGAGGTGGAGCGGCGCGCCCTGATCACACGCCGCGCGCCCATCGCTCGAAGCTGGCGTCCAGGGCTATCTGAATGTCCCGAAATCCGCACGTGGAATCGTCGGCCCCGAAGTGCCGCAGCACCCGCGTGGGCAGCCGCCGGCGCCAGACTCAGCGGCCGCCCCGCAGGGCGAAGTGGGTAGTGCGTCGGCGCGGTTGGCGCCGGGAGGGGTGGGCCGTTGTGTGACACTGTTGTGTGACACGGGCCGCCGGGCCACCTCCAAGGGCTGGATCGCCGACGTAAGTCCCTGAAATAAAATTGAAATCCGATTCGCTGGTTGGGGCGCCAGGATTCCCACCCAGGAACGCAAGATTCCCTAATTGGTTCAGGACTTTACGCTGACTTGGCAGGAATGTGGGACAGCATTGTGTGACGGTCAAGGAGCGCCCTTGTTGTGGGCAATAGCGGCCGGGGTGTTCTGCTTCGGAGGGGCCGAGGGCTCACAAGCGCGTCCTGTTTCCACAGGCAATCATGGGCATCGTCCTCGTTGGTGACGTCCAACCCGCATCCGAGCTCGGCGCCACCCGGCGACCCTGCCGGTCGCCGTTCATGGGTGGGGGTAGGTAGGGTCTGTCTCCTAGGTAGTGGTTCGACGGACCGGCGCGCCTAAGGGCGCGCTTCCTGATCACAGACTGCGGCCTTGTGGCTGCGCCGGGGAAAAGAGGGTTCAACCAAACGGACTGCCGGTAAGCGCCCAATTCGGCAGTTCGCGGAGCACTGACCACTTCCCGAAAGCCGACATTAGCACCCCGGGTCGTATGCCGCCGCCATAGGTGGGAGCGACTGTCGAAGGCTCCTGCGAGTACGCCCGCTTCACCCTCCTTAGCGGACGATCAACTGAAGGCAGCTCGATTCCAGCGCAGGAAGCGGAGTTCCCCGGAGCATGCACAACCCCATAAGCGGCTCTCTAACAAACCCGCGGAGCCACTCATGGCCGACACCCATGTCACGATCGAGCCGTCGATCCTCTATCTCGGGACCCCGGTAGTCCTGATCAGCACGCAGAACGAGGATGGCAGCGCCAACCTCGCACCGATGTCGTCCGCATGGTGGCTGGGATGGCGTTGTATGCTTGGCCTTCAGACCGCGTCGAAGACACCGCAAAACATGATCCGCACCGGGCAGTGCGTTTTGAACCTGGCATCCGCCAGGCAGGCAGACGCGGTGGACAGGCTGGCACGGCTGACCGGCACCAGGGAGATCCCGGCGCTGAAGCAGAAGCTGGGCTATTCATACGAGCCGAACAAGTTCGAGGCGGCTGGCCTGACCCCCCTCACATCGCAGACCGTGGCCGCTCCGCGCGCGTTGGAGTGCCCGATCCAGCTGGAGGCCGTCGTTGCGGCACGTCACGATCTCATGGAGGATGACCCCCAGGTCGCGGGTCTGATCTCGGCATTCGAAGTGCGCATCACCCGCGTTCACGTCGATCCCGGTCTGCTCATGGATGGGCACCGGAACCGGATCGACCCCGCCAAGTGGCAGCCGCTGATCATGAATTTCCAGAAGCTCTACGGCGTCTCGAACACTGAGGTCGTGCCGTCACGCCTCGCACAGATCGACGAGCAGGACTATCGCATGCCTGACCTGGATCGGGCCCGCCACGAAGCTCTCGAACCGACTCGCTGAGCTTTCAATCAGCCGGCGTGAGAGCAGGTCGAAGCCATGCCTCCGAACAGGCATGGCTTCGCCTGGGAGGGCTGTGCACTGTCCGAAACGGGCGCACGCACAGCAGGCCAGGGGCGCAGTATTCAGATTCGAGAGCAACAGCCGGAGTGTTGCAGGCCACGGGCCGGGCTACCTCAGGGTCAGGATGAGGAGGAATAACCCCATGAACAGCCAGGACAAGCAGGCTGCCGCAAACCTCGCCGATCCGCGCTGGGCGCGCATCGTCGCCCGCGACAGGACCGCCGACGGCGAGTTCTGGTACACCGTCAGCACGACAGGTGTGTATTGCCGGCCGTCCTGCGCCTCGCGCGGCTGCAACCCGAAGAACGTCACCATCCACGACACTCTCGAAAGCGCGCGGAGGACCGGCTTCAGGGCGTGCAGGCGGTGCAAGCCCGACGGGCCGGCCGCTGAGGCCGTGAACGCCGAGATCGTCACCAGGGCCTGCCGGATCATCGAGACGAGCGAGGCCGCACCGTCGCTGACGGATCTCGCCGAGGCCCTCTCGCTGAGCCCCGGCCATTTCCACCGCATCTTCAAGGCGCACACCGGCCTCACGCCCAAGGGCTATGCGGCCGCCCATCGCGCGAGGCGCCTGCGCGAGGCCTTGGCCGGCGAGAACAGTGTCACCGAAGCGATGTACGATGCGGGCTTTGGTTCGAGCGGCCGCTTCTACGAAGCGTCCAACGCCATGCTCGGAATGACCCCATCGAACTTCCGCAAGGGCGGGGCGAGAGAGGAGATCCGCTTCGCGATCGGCGAGACGACCTTCGGCTCCATCCTGGTCGCATCCAGCACCAGGGGCGTCGCCGCCATCCTCCTCGGCGACGATCCCGAAGCCCTGGCACGGAACCTCCAGGATCGCTTCCCGAAGGCGACGTTGATCGGCGCCGATGCCAATTACGAGGCGATCGTCGCGAAGGTGGTCGGCTTTGTGGAGTCGCCGCAGGTCGGGCTTGACCTTCCGCTCGACGTTCGCGGCACCGCATTCCAGCAGCGGGTCTGGCAGGCCTTGCGTGACATTCCGGTCGGGCAGACCCTGTCCTACACCGATGTCGCCGAGCGCATCGGCCTGCCGAAGGCGACACGGGCCGTCGCGGGCGCATGCGCTTCCAACAGGCTGGCGGTCGCGATCCCCTGCCACCGCGTCGTTCGAAACGACGGTGCCCTCTCCGGCTACGCCTGGGGTGTCGAACGCAAGCGCGCGATCCTCAATCGTGAGCTTGCCTCTGCCTGATCTCCCGCTCCGGCTCCTCTTTCGATTCGAGAGCAAGAGCCGGAGCGCCGGTGACGGCACTGCCACCTATCCTCCCTCCATGAGAGATGGAGCAAGCGACATGAGCGACGACGTGCTGCCCTTCGCGGCCGATACCATCCACTACGGCTATCACCCGACCACCACCGGGCTGGCAGCCGTGGCCGTCAGCCGGCGCGGCGTTGCCGCGGTGCTCCTCGGCGCCGACCGGAACGAACTGAGCCGTAAGCTGGCCGAGGCGCTTCCGGGTGCCGATGTCGTCGAGAACGGGACCGCCATCGGCCCCGTGCTGTCCGCCGTCGCCTGCTACCTCGATGCGCCCACCGGCGAACCCGGTTTCGACCTGGACATGCGCGGGAACGCCGGGGAGCTCGCCGTCTGGACGGCGCTGCGCGCCATTCCGAGCGGCGAGACCCGCACCTATGGTGCGCTTGCCCGGGCGATCGGCACCGGTCTCACCGCGCAGGAGGTGGGCGCAGCCTGTGCCGCCAATCGTCTCGCCGTCGTGGTTCCCTGCCACCGTGTCCTGAAGGCAGACGGCTCGATCTCCGGCTATCGCTGGGGCGTCCACCGCAAGCGCAGGCTGCTCGCCTTGGAGAAGGCCGCATGACCGTAACACGCATCGAGAGGTTCGACTGGACGGCGCTCGCCGGCGACCTCGACCGGCAGGGCTGGGCGGTGCTGCCGGGGCTGCTGACGGCCGACCAGAGCGACTCCATCGCCGCCCTGTACGGGGACACCCCCGCGTTCCGCAGTCACGTCATCATGGCCAGGCACGGCTTCGGGAAGGGCGAGTACCGCTACTTCTCCTACCCCCTGCCCGATCTCGTGCAGGAGCTGAGGACCTGCCTCTACCTGAAGCTCGCTCCGATCGCGAACGCTTGGCACGAGCGCATGGGGATGGACGTGCGGTTCCCCGCCACTCATGCGGAGTTCCTGGAGCGGTGCCACGCCGCCGGACAGCGCCGCCCGACGCCGCTGCTGCTGCAATACGAGCCGGGCGACTACAACTGCCTCCACCAGGACCTCTACGGCGAACACGTCTTCCCCCTGCAGGTGGCGGCGCTGCTGTCGGAGCCGCGGGAGGCATTCGAAGGTGGGGAGTTCGTCCTGACTGAACAGCGCCCACGCATGCAATCGCGCCCGGCGGTCGTGCCGCTCACCAGGGGTGATGCCGTGGTGTTCGCCGTCAACAGCCGGCCGCACCGTGGCGCCAAAGGGGATTACCGGGTGATCTTGCGGCATGGCGTCAGCGAATTGCGCTCCGGGCGCCGACACACGGTCGGGATCATCTTCCACGATGCAGCCTGAGGAGATGTTTGCGCCGGACCTGTTCGGGGAAGGCCGACATGCGATGCCCTTGCGGCCGGGTGCCATGCTGCTGGGCGGCTTCGCCGCTCCGGATGCACCGGCCCTGCTGGAGGATCTTCGTCGCGTCGAGGCCAGGGCGCCGTTCCGGAACATGGTCACACCAGGCGGATGGCCGATGTCGGTCGCGATGACCAATTGCGGGAGCGTCGGCTGGGTGACGGACCGGACCGGCTACCGCTATGATCCGTTGGATCCCCAAACCGGTGAACCGTGGCCGGCGATGCCAGAGACGTTCCGTCGCCTCGCCGGGCGGGCGGCCGAGGTCGCAGGTTATCGCGGGTTCGAACCGGATTCCTGCCTGATGAACCGGTACGAGCCGGGGTCCCGGCTCTCGCTCCACCAGGATCGGAACGAACTGGACTTCGACGCCCCGATCGTCTCGGTCTCCCTGGGGCTGCCCGCAACGTTCCTGTGGGGCGGCGCTACCCGGGCCGACAGGCCCATGCGAATACGCCTCTTCCACGGCGACGTGGTGGTCTGGGGTGGTCCGGCCCGGCTGACCTTTCACGGCGTCGACACGCTGAGCGGCGGCGAGAGCCCTGCGGGCGAGCGACGATACAATCTGACCTTCAGGGTCGCCCGGTGACCTGCCGACCTGCGATGTTCGCCTACTGGCCGCCACCGGACCCACGTCGGACCTGAAGGTCGCCTCAGCCGCGGAAGTGGCCAGGGCTCGCCTATTGACTTACAGCCGCTGTCCCGGGGGCTTCGCCCGGAAGCGGAAATGCCGCTCCCGGCCAAGGTCGGTCACTGGTCTAGCTTCCGCCTTCACCGTTAGCGCAGGTCCAAGGCCATGTTCCCGCCGCAACTCGCCCGGCGCCCGCCGGGTTAACCTCGCGAGCACGAACCGCGAGGAACGCCCCCATGAGCGACCAGAACGAACGCCCCCTGGTGCCCGGCAACCGCCTGCCGTCGTCCCCCGACGTGACCGAGGGCGGGCCGCCGCCGGCCCCGACCACGCACGGCCACGGCTCGCCCAAGCCGGCCGCATCCACCGCCGCCGACAACGACTCCCCGACCGACGACACCTCCACCGCGACCGCCGGCAAGGCGGAAAAGGGCCACGCCGCCGCGGCAGGGGCCGAGAAGACCCAGTCCGGCCGCGGCCACCGCAAGGACTGAACGCGGCGCGGGCGGACCCCGGCGGGCAAACCGCCGACGTGTTCCGCCACACCGCAGCCACGGCGCCGGGGGCAGACGGCGCGCCCAGCGAACGGTTCCGCTGGACGCAGCCCTGAAAGAAACGGCGCAACGTGCCGACTGCCCCCCCGACCGCCGGCTGCTGATCCTGGCCGCCGCGCTGCCACTGGCGCCCGCCGCCGGGGCCGGGGCGGAGGCACCGTGCACGGTGGCGTTGCTGTGCAGCGCCCTGACGGCGCGGAACTACCACACCTTCGCCGATACGGTGTCGCGCAACCTCGACGGTATTGTGCAACTGGCCGTGACGGCGCCGCTGCGCGGCAAACGGCCGGGGCTAACGGCGGAGGTGTCCGCCTCCGGCAGATTTCACCCGTGCCGGTGGGCACCCTTGCTCCTAAGAGCCAGCGCCTCTGGACGACAAACCGCTGACGATCGGGCTGGACATCGCTCAACCGCTTGCCCGTAGCGGTCGAATACGGCCGTCGCGCATGCCGTGCGCCGTCGTTTGTCTCGCGCCGAGGCGCAGTCCCAGGCATGTGTTGCCGCCCACCGAGAGCGGGCGCGGGTAGTGCGTCGGCGCAGTCGGCGCCGGGAGGGGTGGGCCGTTGTGTGACGCTGTTGTGTGACACGGGCTGCCGGGCCACCTCCAAGGGCTGGATCGCCGACGTAAGCCGCTGATGTATAACGAAAATCCGATTCGCTGGTTGGGGGTGTAGTCAGGCCCGAACCCGTCTCTCCCCTTCCCTGCCATGAGGAAAAGGAACCGGGATTTCAGCCTCGAAAAAGGATTTCTCAGGACCGTCTGCTCTCGAAAGTGAGCCTTTCTCCGGCAGTTGCGCATCGATTTCACTGCATCAGGAATCAGGGAAGCTCACTACGGCAACAAGGACGCCTCTCGCCCCGATCGGCGATGCTGCCCGGGGGCACCCCGGCTTCAGCAGAAAGAGAACGCCCCAAGCTCAGGGCTCATTAATCCAGAAGAGAACGTTGCTGGCAGTCAGTCCCGACACGCTATGGCATGACCGATACATTCCAGAACCTCGGCTTCAGGCCCGGCCACGGCTCGAAACCCCTGACGTTCGCGCGCACGCCGCTGATCGTCTCGCGGTTCGTCCAGACCATCAGCGGAGCGTCCTGAAGAAAGAGACGGTGTAGGGCGTCGAAGGCGGGTTGACGGGCCTCGCCTTCCGGCAGGGCAGAGAGGCGGGCGAGGGCCTCGTTGGCGGCAGGGTTACGCCACACCTTGTCGGCGGGGCCCTCAGCGGGGCCGATGAAGCGGTCGAAGGTGAAGACGGGATCGAGGTAGGGAGTGATGTTCCAGATCATCAGCTGGTAGTCGCCGCGCGTGTAGCGCTGCAACTGGGCGCCGAACTCCAGTACCTCCACGCGGGCGTTCATCCCGGCAGCCTGAAGTTGGGCCTGAAGGAGGATGGCGGTGTCCTTCATCAGCCCGAACTGGCTGTTGGTGGTGATGGTGATGGGCTGGCCGCGGTAGCCGCCTTGGCGGAGCAGGCCGGCGGCGCGGGCAGGATCGTAGGCGATCTCCTCCTTCTGCGCGGCGCCGTAGTAGCGGCTGGCGGTGGGGACGAGAGAACCGCCCGGGGCGCCGAAGCCCTGGTAGAGCCCTTCGCGCATATCGGCGGAGTCTGTGGCGGCGATGATGGCCTGGCGCACGCGGGCATCGGCCAGCACAGGGTCTGTGCCGCGGATGAGGATCGTGTTCAGCCCGGCAGTGGGGGCGTGGAGGATGCGCAGGCCGGGCACGGACTGCAGCTCCTTCGCGACCGTCGGCTCTAGCTCCTGCACCACGTCGAGGTTGCCGGCCTGCAGCGCCACGCGGGCGGCGCTGGGATCGGGGATGAGGGTGAAGCGCAGGCGGTCCACCAGGGCGCGCTTGCCGCCGGCGAGCCCGTCCGCCGGTTCGCTGCGCGGGACGTAGCCGTCGAAACGCGCGAGCTGCACAAACTGGCCGCGGCGCCACTCCTCCAGGCGGAAGGGACCGGTGCCGATGGCGCGGGTCCAGCGGCCCTCCGCGTCCACCGAGTCTGGATGGGCGATGCCGCTGCTGTCGCAATCCGAGCGGGCCATCATGGAGAGGAAGACGGGCGAGGGTTCGGCGAGCCGGAAAGTAACGCGGAGGGGACCATCTGTCTCCACACCCGTGATCTTCAACTGGCGGCTGCCGTCGAAGTTGGTGCGGCAGGGCCAGGCGGCCTTGGGATCGAGGTAGCGGTTCCAGGTCCAGGCCACCTCGGCAGAGGTGAAGGGGGCGCCATTATGGAAGCGCAACCCCTCGCGCAGAGTGAAAGTGACGGCGCGGCCGTCGTCGGAGGTCTCGATGCGCTCCGCCAGCATGGGCGCGACGCTGCCGTCGCTGCGCCAGGCGACGAGTCCCTCGTAGAGGTGCTGCAGCACGGCGCCCGTCGCGACGTCGGTGCTGATACCCGGCATGAGGCCGCGGATGTCGGAGGCGATCATGCCCCGCAGCACGGTCTGCGCCTGTCCGGGTGCTGCGGCGAGGGCGGTGCCGAGGAGGCCGAGGGCGGCGACGCGGACGAGGGCTCTCATGGGCGGTCTCCCAGAGTCAGGGAAGGGGATCACGGCTGGGGAAGCACGTCACGGCAGCGGCGGGGCGTGGCGCCGAGGGCCGCCGCGCGCTCGACCAGGCGGCGGAGGATCGGCAGGCGGGCCGCGCGTGCGAGGCCGAGATCGGCGCGCGGGTGCAGGGTTAGGAGGGCGTAGCCCGCCACCGGCAAAAGCGCGTCCAGTTCCTCGTTTAGCATCGTCTCCGCCCGGTCCTGGGTCAGTCGGCGGCGGAAATGCGTGGCGTCGGCCAGCCCCTCGCTCCAGGGCAGTTCCATCATGGTGCCGCCACCGTCCTCAGCCAGCGGGTAGGGGGCGTCGTCGTCCACGAAGCTGCTGTCGTAGCGGTAGCCGAGCCGGGCGAGGATCGGCAGCGTGTTCGCGGAGAGCGTTCCGGTGGGCGCGCGGAAGCCGACCGGGGCAGAGCCGGTGAGGCGTGCCAGGGTCGCGTGCGCCTCCTCCAGCAGAGCCTCCTCGCGCGCGGGTTCGAGCGCCATGTGGTCCTCGAAGTCGTGGCCATGCGCAGCGATTTCGTGGCCCTCGGCGAGGCAGCGCTCCAACAACGCCGGCATGACCTCCGCCTCAGTGGAAGGCCAGAAGAAGGTGGCCGGCGCGCCGAGGTCGCGCAGCGCGTCCAGCAGCCGCGTGAGGCCGATGCGCCCGGTGTAGCCGCCATGGGCGAAGCGGCCGAAGAGTGGCGTGCCCGGCGCCTCGGCACGCTCCGGCCCGAGGCCCTGCACGTTGACGGTGAGGAGGAGGGTGGCGCTCATCCGCGCGGGCTCCGCCAAGTGCCGGGCTGGGCAAGGCAGTGCGCCGCCAGCTCCTTTAGCGTGACGAAGGCTACGCCCGGCACAGCCTTTGCCGCGGCGAGGAAGCGGTCCGCCGCCGCCATGCGGGCGGGCGTGCCGGAGCCGTAGCCGGCGCGGGGGTGGATGATGAAGTGCAGGTAGCCGTCGCCGGCCGCGATCGCCTCCAGCTCCTCCAGCCAGTTCGCCAGGGCCTCGGCGGCGCTCGCCTGGCCCTGCACGTAGAGCGGGGCGTCATCGAGCGAGACGGTGTTGTTGGGCAGGATGATGAAGTCCTCCGCCATCGCGCCGCCGATGCTGGCGAGGTAGGGCAGGTCCTCGTCCTTCTCGCTGCAATCATAGACGTAGCCGAGGCGCCGGAGCGTCGGCAGCGTGACGGCGCTCTTGCGGCCGGAGGGGGAGCACCAGCCGACCGGCGCCTCGCCCACGCAGTCGGAGAGGATGGCGTGGGTGCGTTCCAGCAGCCCGACCTCCTCGTCGCCGAGTTCCCATCCCTCGTGGCGGTAGCCGTGGGCGGCGATCTCGTGGCCGGCCGCGTGCACGTCGCGCATCAGCCCAGGGTAGAGCTCCGCGTCGTAGCCGCACATGAAGTAGGTGGCGGGGATGCCGTGGCGGGCCAGCACCTCCAGGCTGCGGGGGATGCCGCGGCGGGCGGCGTAGCGGCCGCGGGAGTGAATGCCGAGGTGATTCAGGCCCTTTCCCGCCTCCACCGCCGGCCCGTCCATGTGGACGGTGACGCAGATGACGCAGCGTGCCTCTTCGGGCCAGCGGGATGGTGCGCTCATGCGGGATTAGCCCTCAGCCGAGAGGACGATGCACTATGGAATGCCAAGGATCAACCCGCAGCGGGATGCAGCGCCATGGCGGCGGCGAGGTGCTGGCGCATGTGCAGCGCCGCCTTCTCCCGTTCGCCTGCCTGCAGGGAGGCTAGGATGCCCAGGTGCTCGCGCAGGTTCACGATGATGGGGAGGAATCAAGAGCGAGGGAGAATTCCTTCTTCCGCCCCTGCCACAGACTGCCCCGAAGGACCTCACCCGCGCCGGATGTTCCAGAAGATGGGGAAGCCGACCACGCGGTCGCGCAGGTCTTTCCGCAGGGCTGTGTAGTTCACCACGGCGCCGAGCGGGACGAAGGGCAGTTCCTCCATCACCTCGCGCTGGATGTCGCGGGCCACGGCCCTCTGTGCGTTCTGGTCGGGGGCGTTGAACCAGTCTTCCCGCAGGGCTTCCAGCTTTGGCGCTGTGGGCCAACCGAACCAGCCGGAGGTGCCGTTACCGCGCGCCAGATAGTGCGTGGCGGGGCTCAGGAAATCCAGGCCCGGGAAGGAGTAGAAGGCGACGGACCAGCCCCCCTTCTCCACCGGCTCGCGGTTCGCACGGCGCTGGGTGTGGCTGCCCCAGTCGGAGAGCTGCAGGTCCAGGTTGATGTCCAACCGCCGGAACAGGTCCGCGCCCACCTGCACCAGGGCGGAGGGGACAAGGATGTCGGTGGGTCCGATCATGCGGACGAGCTGGCCGCTGTAGCCGGCCTCTTTCAGCAGGGCTTTGGCGCGGTCCGTGCTGCGCGGGCCGGTCAGGGATTCCAGCGCCACGTCGCTGGCCATGGGGGAGCCGGGCGGGAAGACGCCGGCGGGGGTCACAGAGCGGCGGGGGTCGGTGCCGACAGCGGCGGCGATGAAATCCGTCTGGTCGATGGCGGGCAGCAGCGCGCGGCGCATCCTTTTGTCGGAGAAGACGGGGTGCAGCGCGTTGAAGCGCATGGTGGCGATGGTGGGCACCAACTCCGCCCGCTGCAGCTGCACGTTGCGGTCGCGGCTGAGCAGGTCCAGCAGCTCTGGCTGGGGCTGGGCGTACCAGTCGATCTCGCCCTGCTGAAGGGCGGCAGCGGCGGTGGCGCCGTCAGGGATGGTCTTCCATTCCACGCGCTCGAAATGCGCGACCTTGGGGCCAGCGGAGAGGCCGGTGCCGCCGGCGTTCGTCGGCTTGTAGCCGTCGAAGCGCGCATAGGCGGCCTGGGCACCGGAGCGGTACTCGTCGCGCAGGAAGCGGTAGGGGCCGGAGCCGGTAGTATCCGTGATCTGCTGGAAGGGATCGGTTCGCGCCACCCGCTCCGGCATGATGAAGGGTACGGGGGCGGAGGGGAGGGAGAGTAGCTCGATCAGCGGCGGGAAGGGTCGCTTCAGGCGGAAGCGCAGGCGGCGGTCGTCCACGGCCTCCAGCGAATCCGTCACCTCCGCGATCTTCTGGCCGGTGATGGAGCGGGCCATCCAGCGGCGCAGGCTGGCGACGCAGTCGGCCGCGCGGATCGGCTCGTTGTCGTGGAAGCGGATGTCCGGGCGGAGCGTGATGGTCACGCTGCGGCCGTCCTCCTCAACCGTGTGGCCTTCGGCGAGCTGCGGCTGCGGGCGGAACGTCGCGTCCGCGCCGTAAAGCGTGTCATAAACGAGGAAGCCGTGGTCCCGGGCGACGACTGAGGTGGTCCAGATGGGATCAAGCGAGGAGAGGTCAGCGGGCGGAACATAGCGCAGCACGCGCGCATTGGCGGGCTGCGCTATGGCGGCCCGCGCGAGGGGCAGAGCCGAGGTGGCGGCCAGCAAGCTGCGTCTGTGCATCGTCATGGGCTCCCGGTCCGGTCCAGAATTGAGGTCAGAAGTAGAGGATGTGGGTCTCGATCAAGCGGCGCAGCGCCGGCGCATCGCGGGCGGCAATGGCCTCAACCATCCGCAAATGCTGGGCGGCCGTCTCGACTAGGCCGCGCGGCGTGGCCCAGCGGCCGGTGGTCCCGGAGATAGCACGCTCCCGCAGGTCGCGGATCAGCTCCGCCATCGTGGCGTTGCCACAGAGCGCGTACAGGCTGCGGTGGAAGCCGTGGTTAGCGCCTACCAGGACGTGGCGGTCGCCATCCGGCACGGCCGCGGCGAAGGTCTCGGCCGAATCGCGTAGCAGGGCGATGTCGGCGGGGGTCGCGTTGGCTGCTACCAGCTCCGCCGCCGCGCCCTCCAGCGCCGCGCGCACGGCGCGCAGCTCGGCCTGGCGCACCGGGTCGGGGCGGGTGACGCGGTAGCCGCGATTGGGCTCGTGCTCCACCAGCCCGTGCCGTGTGGTCTCCGCCAGGGCGCCGCGCACCTCGGACCGGCCGGCGCCGTAGTGTTGCTCCAGTTCGCTCTGCTTCAGCCAGGTGCCGGGGAACCAGCGGCCGAAGACGATGTCCTCCCGCAGCCGCCGCGCCAAAGCGGCGTGGACGGGCTCCGCGCGCGGACCGGCGGTGGGAAGCAGGATGCCGCGGCGCTGCCCGCCCTCAATTCCTTCCGCCAGTTCCTCCTGGGGCGACGCGCCGCGACGACGCCGCGTGGCGCCGCCCGTGGTCACGGGCGCGCGTCCAGCACCGGGTAGGCGCGGCCGGCATCGGCGGCCAGCAGGTCCTCCGCGATGGCGCGGGCCGTGCGAAAGCGCAGCCCCGGCACCTCGGCCGCGCGGGCGAGGAAGCGGTCCACCGCGGCGATGCGGCTGCCGCGGCCGGAGCCGCGGTCGCCGCGAGGGTTGAGCGTAAGGCAGGGGAGGCCCTCGCCCTCCGCCACCAGCGCGTCGAACTCCTCCCGCCAGGCACGCTCCAGCGTGTCGTGCGGCATATGGACGGCGTGGAAGGTGGCGTCGTCCAGCACCTCGCTGCGCGGGATCTCCGCGATCCGGACTCCGTCCTTCAAAATATGGACATAGGGACGGTCGTCATCCTGGTGGGAGCTGTCGTAGCGGTAGCCCAGCCCGGCGAGGAGGCGGAGCGTCTCCGGCGTCATCGTACCGGTGGGCGTGCGCCAGCCCGTCGGCGCAGTGCCGGCAGTGCGGGACAGGGCAGCGTGGGCGCGCTCCAACAGGGCAGGTTCCTCCGCGCCGAGCCCGGCCGGATCCTCCATGGCCCAGCCGTGGGCGGCAATTTCGTGGCCGTCGGCCAGGATCGCCTCGATCATCGCGGGGTGCCGCTCCGCCTCGCTGCCGGGGACGAAGAAGGTTGCGGGGATGCGGTGCGCAGCCAGGAGGTCCAGGAGGCGCCGCACGCCCACGCGCGCACCGTAGCGGCCGTAGGAGAAGCGGCCGTGCAGGCCATCCGGCCCGATCTCCCGCAGGTCGCGGCTCTCCAGCTGCAGGTCGACCGTGACGGCTAGGTCCATCGGGACATCAGCCATGGGAGAAGGCCTCCGGATGGGTGAGGCAGTGGTCGGCTAGTTCCCCGAGCCGGACGAAGCGCACGCCCTCGTGCCCCTGGATGTGGTGGATCAGGCTCTCCACCATCGCCGCCCGGGCCGGGGTGCCGGAGCCGAAGCCGGCGCGCGGATGGATGGTGAGGATGAAGTAACCGGATTCGGCGTAGATCGCGGCGAACTCCTCCTTCCAGTGCTGCAGCACCTCCGAGGGCGGACGCCAGCTCACGCGGTAGAAGGGGAAGTCGTCCAGCGAGGAGGTGTTGTTCGGCAGCACCACGATGTCCCGCGCCTCCTCCCCGTCCAGCACGGGAAAGTAGGGCAGGTCGAAGTCCTTCTCGCTCGCGTCGTAGCGATAGCCCATGTCGCGCAGCAGGCGGGTCGTGCGCCCCGTCTTTCGGCCAGAGGGAGAGCGCCAGCCCCGAGGCTCCGTGCCGAGGAGATCCGTCAGGATCTTATGGGACCGTGCCAACAGTTCCGGCTCCTCCGGCCCCAGTTCCCATCCCTCGTGCAGGTAGCCATGGGCCGCGATCTCGTGCCCGGCGTCGCGGAGGGAGAGCACGCTCTCCGGGAACAGCTCAGCGTCCCGCCCCGGCACGAAGAAGGTGGCGGGGATGCCCGCGCGCTCCAGCAGCCGCAGATAGCGCGGCACCCCTCGGCGGGCGGAGTAGAGCCCGTGGGAATGGCTGCCGGCCGGGTAGATCTTCTTCCCCAGTTCGTTGGATGCACCGTCGAAATCGATGGTGATGGCGACGACGCAGCGCGCGCCGCCCAGCCAGGGCGGGCGCCCGGGGCGCGCGGCACGCCAAGCACGGGCTTGGTCAGATGTGACAGCTAGCAAGGATCAGCTCCCAAGCTCGGGACCACAGTTAAGATTGGTGCCAATATCGGCGTCAATACACTGCCGAAGTAGAAACTACGGTATTCTGGTTCCTTTCGGCGCCGCACCGCCGAGGGAAGGAGCAGGCTCGAGACCATCCGCTGCCTCAGGCAGCTATGTCGCTCGCGAAATCTTCGGCCATCTCTGCCGACCGACATAGCTGTTGCCGACGGCTCCCACAGTCGTGGGAAGATCCAGTCAGGTCGGTCCCCTCCCCTACCCGTTCTCGGCCAAAAGCAAAAAGAACAGCAGTTTCGCCCTTAGAGGGTCTTTTCCAGAACTTCCGCCCCATCAGGATCAGGCCATTCCCGGAACTGATGTCTAATTTTCCTTACCTTCACGAGCAGTGGTGCACACTGCACACGGGAATTTCAGCGGAGATTACTTCCCATGGAGAAGGGAGGCTGAGCTGACAGCCTTCCAGATCTTTTCGGGCGTGACGGGCATATCGATGTCGGTCACGCCTAGAGGACGCAGGGCATCAAGAACGGCGTTGATGATGGCGGGCGGTAAGCCGACTGACCCGACCTCCGCGCACCCCTTGGCTCCAAAGGCATTCCCGGAAGAGGGAGTCGGGCGCATCACCACCGTGTAGGAAGGCAGGTCGGCGGCCCGCGGCAGGCTGTAGTCCTGCAGCGAAGCTGCGAGAGGTTGCCCGGCCTCGTCGTATGGCAGCCCCTCCAAGAGCGCCTGCCCCATGCCCTGTGCGAGCCCGCCATGGATTTGGCCGTCCACGATCATGGGATTGACGACGTTGCCGACGTCGTCGGCTGCCGTGACCGCGACAAGCTCTACCTCGCCCGCCTCCGGATCAATCTCGAGCTCGGCAACGTGACACCCGCCGGGGAAGGTCCAGTTCTCCGGCTCGTAGAACGCCGTTTCGTCCAGGCCGGGCTCCAGCCCGGCGGGATACTCGTGCAGGGTGTAGGCAGCGCGCGCTACCTCCTGGAACGAAATCGCCCGATCGGTGCCAGCAACGGCGAAGCGGCCGTCCTCATGCACCAGGTCCGTCTCCGGTACCTCCATGAGATGCGCGGCAATCTGGCGCCCCTTCGTGACCACCTTCTCGACAGCGCGCAGGATCGCGGATCCTCCAACAATGAGCGAGCGCGAGGCCGCGGTGCCACGGCCGAACGGTACCTGGGCCGTGTCGCCCTGAACGACCTGAACACGATCGATCGGCACGCCCAGCCTCTCCGACACGATCTGGGCAAAGACGGTCTCGTGCCCCTGCCCGTGGCTGTGGGCACCGCTGAACACCGTCACGTCACCGCCCGGATGCACCCGCACCTGAGCAGATTCCGCCCGTCCACCTCTGGCCCCCTGCTGCCCGGCCACCCGGGATGGCGTGGCGCCGGCGATCTCGACATAGGTGGAGATCCCCAGTCCCCGTAGCTTCCCTCGTGCGGCCGCCTCGCGCCGCCGCTCCTCGAAACCCTCGAAGCCGCTCGCCGCTAGCGCCGCGTCCAGGCAGGCGCCATGGTCGCCCACGTCGTACTCCAGCCCGACCGGTGTGCGGTATGGGAAGTCCTCGGGGCGGATGAAGTTCAGGCGGCGCAGCGCGACCCGGTCTCGCCCGGTTTCCCGCGCTGCCTGATCCACGAGCCGCTCCAGCACATAGGTCGCCTCCGGCCGGCCGGCGCCGCGATAGGCGTCCACCTGCACGGTGTTGGTGAAGGCCAGGCGCACGCGACAGTGAATGGCGGGCGTGCGGTACACGCCCGCAAGCAGCGGCGCGTAGTAGTAGGTGGGGATCCCCGCCCCCGCACCGGAGAGGTAGGCGCCGAGATTGGCCATCGTGTCCACGCGCAGCCCGATGAAGCGGCCCTCCGCGTCGAGCGCGAGCTCCGCCACCGTGCGGTGGTCCCGTCCCTGCACGTCGGTGAGGAAGGCTTCGGAGCGGTCGCCCACCCAGCGGATCGCCGTGTCCAGGCGCCGTGCCGCCCAGGTGAGCACCGTCTCCTCGGGATAGAGGAATATCTTGGTGCCGAAGCCGCCCCCCACATCCGGGGAGACGACGCGCAAAAGGCTCTCAGGGATGCGCAGCACGGAATTGGCCAGGGTGGAGCGGATGGTGTGCGGGTTCTGGCTCGTGGTGTAGAGGGTCGTCTGACCGGTGCCGGGGTCGTGCTCCGCCAGGGCGGCGCGCGGCTCCATGGGATGGGGGACGAGCCGGTTGTTCACGAGGGAGAGGCGCGTGACGTGCCGGGCGTGGGCGAAGGCCGCCTCCACGGCCGCTGCGTCGCCGATGGACCAGTCGCAGCAGAGATTCCCGTGCACGTCGTCGAACAGAGCCGGAGCGCCGGGCGACAGGGCGGCCGCGCTGTCCGTCACCGCCGGCAGGACCTCCCACTCCGGTTCCAGCGCCTCGGCGGCGTCGCGCGCCTGCCGGGCGTCGCGCGCGATCACCACCGCCACCGGCTCCCCCACGTGCCGCGCCCGGTCAAGCACCAGCGGCGGGTGGCGAGGCTCCGCCATAGGGCGCCCATCCGTGCCCGTGACCTTCCAGCCGGTCGGGATGCTCAGGACGCCGTCCGCCTGCAAGGCGGCCCCGCCGAAGGCCGCGACGACGCCGGGCATGGCGAGGACCGGGGCCAGATCCAGCGCCAGGAGCCGCGCATGGGCGTGGGGCGAGCGGAGAAAGCAGGCGTGCAGCATGCCCGGCCGCTCCAGGTCCGCCACGTAGCGCCCACGCCCCGTGAGGAAGCGGCGGTCCTCGCGGCGCCGGACGGAGGCGCCAATGCCGGTGCAGCCCGTCATCCCGCCGTCGCGCCGCGGGTGAAGGCCAGGGCGTCGTCCACCATGTCTTGTAGGTGCCCACGCACGGTCTCAAAACTGGTGGAGCGCGTGATGCCGTCCGCCTCAAGGTAGAGGCGGCTGTTGATCTCGATCTGCAGGCTGTGGCGGCCCCGGCCGGGATCGCCATGGCGCCGCAGGATCTCCTGACCCTTGAAGGGCCGGTTGATCGCGACCGTGTAGCCCAGCCGCGAGAGGGTGGCGGCGACCCGGTCCCGGAAGTCAGGGGCGCTGCTGGCGCCGTCCCGGTCGCCGATGCAGAAGTCGGCGCGGATCTCTCCGGGGTCGGGCGACATGGGGGTGCCGACCGGCCCCATGCGGTGGCAGTTGAGGTGGTAAGCCCGCCCGAAGCGGTGGTGTGCCTCGTCCATCATGCGGGCGAGCTCGGCGTGGTAGGGGCGGTGGTAGCGCGCGATCCGCGCCTGGACCTCCGCGACCGTCAGCTTGCGATCGTAGATCGGGGTGCGCCCACGGCCGAAGGCGGCGATCAGCCCGATGCCCAGCCCGACCTTCGGACCCGGCCTGGCACCGCCGGGCCAGTGCGCATCCAGCAGGCTCTCGTCGATGTCGTCCTCGGCGCGGTTCGGCTCGATGACGCTGTTGGCGAAAATCGCCGTCAGCACGGAGGCGCCAGCCTCCACCGCGTCGGCGTAAAGGGCATCGACGTAAAGGGACACGTTGCCCTGCAGGGCGCGCAGGGGGGCGACCGCGTCGAACTCCGGCGGGTAGTGCGTGCCGCTCTGCGGTAGGTCGATCACCAGCGGGCCGGGGATGGCCGGGTCGTCCCGCCGGAGGACACCCTCCACGAGCCTGTGCGGCAGCCTCACGGGCGGCGCCCCAGGGAGACTTGGCTGAAGGCCTCGATAAGATCCATCAACCCGTCCGAGGCCTCGGCCGCCGCCTGTGCCTCCCCCTCCGCGGCCGCGAAGACCACGGTCGCGCAGGCCTGCGCCACCTCGGGCAGCACTGCCCCGGCATGGGTGAAGTAGAAGCGGCGGGAGAGGGCATGGATCGGGGCGATGGCGCGGGCGAGATAGGGGTTGCGCGAGGCCTGGACGAGAAGCTCCTTGTACTCGCGGTCGCAGCGCGCGACGGCCTGCCGGTCGCCGGTCCGGGCGGCCGCGACATGGGCCTCCCCGGTCTCGCGCATCCGGCGGCGCTCCTCCGGGCGGGCGCGCAGAGCGGCGGCGCGGGCCAGGCCGCGCTCCAGCTCCCGCCGCGCCTCCAGCAGCAGGAACTGCTGCGCGAAATCGGCTTCGGAAATGCGGAAGCCACTGCGGGGCACGACCTCGACCAGCCCATAGGCCTCCAGTCGCAGCATAGCCTCCCGCACCGGCGTCAGGCCGAGCCCGAGCATGGCGGCCAGGGCCTTCTGTCCGATTATGGCCCCGGGCTCGAGGGCACCGGTGACGATCATCCCCTCGATCTCGGCGTAGGCGCGCTGGCCCAGCGGCTCCGCCGGGCGGAGCCGCGCGGCTGTCCCGGCGGCGCTCATCGCGCGGCCAGCTCCTCGACCGGGATGTGGCAGAGAATGCCGTGGTCCGTGGCGGCCTGACGCAGGGGGGGCGGCACCGTGTCGCAGCGCTCGTCGATCCGGCGGTGGCAGCGGCCGGTGAAGCAGCAGCCAGGGATCGGCGCCGCGGTGTCGATCTCGCCGCGCAGGCGGATGCGCTCCCCGGTGCGGAGCAGGGGCGCGGCCGAGAGCAGCGCCTCCGTGTAGGGGTGGTTCGGCGCGCGCAGGATCTCCTCCGTGGGTCCTTCCTCGACGAGGCGGCCGCGATAGAGGACGGCGACGCGATCCGCCAGATGCGCCACGACGGAGAGGTCGTGCGAGATGAACAGGATGGCCACGCCCAGCTCGTCCCGCAGGTCGGCCAGCAGGTTCACGATGGAGGCCTGGACCGAGACGTCGAGCGCCGAGACCGCCTCGTCGCAGAGTAGCACGCTCGGGCGGGTGGCCAGGGCGCGGGCGATGCCCACGCGCTGGCGCTCGCCGCCGCTGAGCTGGTGCGGGTAGCGCTCGGCATAGGTGGCGGGCAGGCGGACGAGCTCCAGCAGCTGCGTCACCCGGGCCGCGACGGGGGTCTCCTTCCAGCCGGAGAGGCGCACCGGGCGGCCGATCGCCTGCGCGACGGTGTGGCGCGGGTTGAGCGAGGAGCTGGGGTTCTGGAAGATCATCTGCGTCGCCAGCAGGGTGCGCCGCAGCGCCCCGCCGGAGGCACGCAGCACGTCCCGGCCCTGCACCGTGATCTCGCCCGCATCGGGCTGAACGAGGCGGATGACGCAGCGGCCGAGGGTGGACTTGCCCGAGCCGGATTCACCGACGAGCCCCACGATCTCGCCGGGCTCGATCCGAAGGGAGACGCCGTCCAGCGCCCGCAGCCCTGTGGCCGGCGCGCGGCCGAAGAGGCCCGCCGCCCAGCCGCCGCGGGAGAAGGTCTTGCTGACCTCCCGGATCTCCACCACGGGCCCTGCCCCATCGGCCGCCGCCCAGCGGGCGCGCGCCGGCTCCGGCGCGGCCGGGGCCGGGTCTTCCAGCGGCGCGCGGCGGCAGCGGACGAGCTGGTCCGGCGCCAGGGAGCGCAACACTTGCCGCTCGGCCACACAGGCCTCCTCGCGGTAGCGGCAGCGCGGGGCGAAGTTGCAGCCGTGCATCGGCCGGAACGGGTCGGGAAGGCCGCCCGGGATCGGCGTCAGGCGATGGCCGCGATGGTCCAGCGTCGGCAGCGATCCCAGCAGGCCGGCGGTGTAGGGGTGCTGCGGGGCAGAGAGGATCGCCTCCGCCGAGCCCTGCTCGATCACTCGCCCGGCGTAGAGGACGGCGACCTCGTGCGCCACGCGCTGAATGACGCCGAGATTGTGGCTGATGAAGACCATCGCCACGCCCCGGTCCTTCTGCAGGCCGAGGAGGAGGTCGAGGATCTGCGCCTCGATCGTCACATCTAGCGCGGTGGTCGGCTCGTCCAGCACCAGCATCTCGGGGTCGCAGGCCAGGGCGGTGGCGATCATCGCGCGCTGCCGCATGCCGCCGGAGAGCTGGTGCGGGTAGGAGGCGGCGACCTCCACCGCGCGCCCGATCCCGACGCTGTCCAGCAGGCGCGCCGCCTCAGCCATGGCGGCGGCGGCGTCCAGGCCGCGATGCACGGTCAGCGGCTCCGACACCTGCGCGCCGACGGTCAGGCCGGGGTTGAGGGAGAGGAAGGGGTCTTGGAAGACCATGCCGATGCGCCGCCCACGGGTCAGGCGGCGCTTCTCCGGCGTCATCGTCGTCAGCTCCTCGCCCGCCAGCCGCATGGAGCCCGCGGTGACCCGGGCACCGGCGGGGAGGAGGCCCATCAGGGCAAGGGCCACCGTGCTCTTGCCCGATCCGGACTCACCGACGATGCCGAGGGTGCGGCCGCGTTCCACCCGGGCGGAGAAGCCCTCCACCGCCTGCATCGGGCCGCGCGCGGTGCCGTAGGCGATGGCAAGGTCCTCGATTTCCAGCAGCGCTGTCATGCGCGGCCCCGCATGCGCGGATCGAGCAGGTCCCGCAGCCCGTCGCCCATGAGGTTGATGGCCACCACCGTCACGCAGAGGGCGAGGCCGGGCCCGAGGACGATCCAGGGGGCGCTGTCGATGAAGGGACGGGCCTCCGAGATCATCAGCCCCCAGTCGGAACTAGGCGGCTGCACGCCGAGGCCGAGGAAGGAGAGGGCCGCGGCCAGCATGACGGCGAAGGTCATCCGCAGCGAGGCCTCCACGATGATGGAGGGCCAGGCATTGGGCAGGATCTCCCGCAGCAGGATCCATGGAAGCCGCTCGCCGCGCCCTTGGGCGGCGAGCACGAATTCCTCCCGTGAAAGGTCCAGCGCCACACTGCGGACGAGGCGCGTCATGACAGGCACGTAGATGATGCCGACCGCAATGGCGGTCTTCCACACGCTCGGGCGAGTGGCGGAGAGGATGAGCAGGCCCATCAGGATCGGGGGCACGGACATCAGCACGTCGATGATCCGCATCATCGCCTCGTCCACGAAGCCGCGCACGTAGCCGGCGAGAAGGCCGAGCGGGATGCCGATGACGAGGCTGACCGCGGTGGCGGCGGCGCCGAGAAAGAGGGAGGTGCGCCCGCCGATCAGGAGGCGGCTCAGCACGTCCCGCCCGAACTCGTCCGTGCCGAGCCAGTGGGCGGCGGAGGGCGCCTCCTTGATCGCCATGATGTCCATCTCGTCGTAGGGATAGGGCGCGACCCAGGGCGCCGCGACCACCACGGCGACCAGCAGGGCGAAGAGGCCGCCGCCGACGAGGAGCGAGGCCGGCAGCCTGCCGCCCCTATTCAGCCGCGCCATGGTATCGGATCCTGGGATTGAGAAGGCTGTAGAGGATGTCCGCGCCGAGATTGGCGAAGGCGTAGATCGCGGTAATGACGAGGACGCCGGCCTGGATGACCGGGATGTCCTTCTGCTCAACCGCGAAGATCAGAAGGCGGCCGAGGCCGGGATAGGAGAACACCGTCTCCACCACCACGATGCCGCCCATCAGCACACCGACATCGATGGCCAGGATGGTGATCGTGGGTAGCAGGGCGTTGCGCAGCGCGTGGTGCCAGACGATGCGGGATTCGGTGAGGCCCTTGGCCCGGGCGGCCACCACGTACTGCGCCCGCATCGTCTCCACCATGCTCGACCGCGTGAGACGCGAGACATGGGGCACGAGGCCGGCGACGAGGGTGATCACCGGTAGCACGAGGTGCGAGGCCCAGGGGCCCACGCCCTCGCTGATCGAGGTGTAGCCGGTGGCGGGAAGCCAACGCAGCAGCCCCGCGAAGATCATGAGGGATACGATGGCCCAGAAGAACTCGGGGATCGCCAGTGAAATGAAGTTAAGGGAGGACACCACCCGGTCCCCCAGCCGCCCGTAGCGCAGGGCGGACCAGACGCCGGACCAGATCCCGATGACGGTCACAAGCGCCATGGCGATGACCGCGAGCTGGATGGAGTTCCCCATCGCATTGAGCACCAGCGGCGCCACCGGCCGGTCCATCAGCATGGAACGGCCGAAGTCACCCCGCAGCACGCCCCCGATCCAGTCGCCGTACTGCACGATGATCGGGCGATCGAGGCCGAGCTTCGCCTCCACCGCCGCGATCTGGTCCGGCGTCGCGAACTGCCCGAGGATGGAGTAGGCGACGTTGCCCGGCAGGACCTGGGTGATCCAGAAGATCAGCGCCGACACCGCCAGGAGCACCAGCAGGATGGCTGCGAGCCGCTTGGCGATGTAGGCGCCCACCGGTCAGCCCTCGATCGTCGCGTTGCGCAGGTCCAGCCAGGCATAGGGGTGCGTGCGGTAGCCCTTCAGCCGCGTCCGGTAAGCGGTGGCGAAGTTCAGCATGTAGGCGATGATGCCCGGCGGATCCTCCGTCACCACCTGCTGGAAGCGCTTGTAGAGGGTGGCCTGCTCCTCCGGCGTGCGCGCGGCCCGGGCGGCATCCAGCAGCCGGTCCACCTCCTCGTTCTTGTAGTGCCACATCGTGCCGTTCCAGGTACCCGTGCTGTGGAACCAGGGATAGGTGGCCGTGTCGGCGGTGGGGCGGGCGAAGTAGCCGTCCGCGTAGAACACCGCCTTGCCCGTGACCTCGGCGTTGAAGCGGTTGTAGGGCAGGCGCCGCAGCTCGACCTGGATGCCGAGGGGGCGCAGCATCTGCTGCACGGCCAAGCCCATCCGCTCGCGGGTCGGGCGCCCAACCGGAACGATGAGCGGGACGGAGAAGCCGTTCGGATAGCCGGCCTCCGCCAGCAGGCGCTTCGCCTCCGCGATGTTCGGCCGGAAGCCGATGTCGCCGTTGAAGAAGGGGCTGCCCGGCGGGATCGGTGTGTGGGTCGGTGCCCCGCGCCCGAAGACGGCGAAGCGGACGAGCGCGGCCTTGTCCAGCGCCAGCAGCACGGCGCGGCGGACGCGGGCGTCGTCGAAGGGCTTCTGGACGTTGCTCAGCACCAGCCCGTCCCAGGTGCCGGTGGTTGCCTCGTCCACCTTGATGCCCTGCTCGCGCTCCAGCCCCTCCACCGCCTCCAGCGGCACGTTCCAGATCATGTCGATGTCGCCGGCCTTCAGCGCTGCGACCTTCGCTGCGTCCTCAGGGATGATCCGGAAGGTCACGCCCGCGAGCTTCGGCATGCCGGCCTCGAAGTACTCCGGGTTTCGCTCCAGGATCAGGCGGTCGCCGGGTTGGAAGGAGACGAAGCGGAAGGGGCCGGTGCCGGAAGGCTCGGTGGAGAGCTTGTCCAGCCGGTCGGCCGGGATGATCTTGAGCTGGCGCTCCATCAGCAGCGACGGGAAGTCGCCGTAGGGGATGGAGAGGTCGAAGCGCACGGTGTGGCTGTCCGGCGCCTCGACATTGGCGACCATCAGGATCTGGCTGCGGCCCGGGGAGCCCGTGGAGGGATCGAGGATGCGCTTGTAGGTCGCCAGAACATCGGCGCTCGTCATCTCCCGCCCATGGTGGAACTTCACGCCGCGGCGCAGGCGAAAGGTCCAGCTCTTCAGGTCGGGCGAGGACTCCCAGGACTCCGCGAGGTCGGGATGGAGCTTCCGCTCCTCGTCGATCCGCGTCAGGCCGTTGAAGACGAGGTTGGAGTAGACGTAATCCTCCGCGATCCCGGCGCGGGCGGGGTCGAGGTTGTTCAGGTTCGCGTTCAGCGTGGCGCGCAGCACGCCACCCGATTGGGCGGCCGCCGATCGCGGCAGGGCCGGAGCCCCGATGACGAGGCCGGAGGCCAGAAGGCTGCGTCGCCGCATCGCAAACTCCTTTTGGGTGATGGGGTCAGGGACCACCGAGGTAATCCCAGGCCGTGGCGGCATGGACTTTCACGACGTGCAAGAACTCGTCCAGGTCGACGCCTTCGTCCGGCCCCGCCAGCCGGTCCGGGGAGACGCCGTAGTAAAAGGCGGGCACGCCGCGGTAGCGCCAGAACTTGCAGTCCGAGCCGCCGAGGCTGCAGGCCGGCAGGGGCGTCTCATGCCCGAGGGCCCGGACATTGGCCTGCACCAGCCCGACCAGCGGGTGCGCGGGATCGGACCAGCTCGCCGGATTGCTGGCGGCCGCCTGCTCCTCCACCTCCGTCTCCGGATGACGCCCCAGGATCTCTTGGATGCGCGCCATGACCGGCGCCTTGTCCAGCCCTGGCGGCAGGCGGATATCCACCTGCGTCTCGCAGAGGCCGGGGATCATGTTCACCTTCGCGCCGCCGCGGATAACGCCGATATTGACGCTGACCTTGCCGATCATCTCCATGGTGCCCGGGCCCATGACACCGTCGAGCGCGGCCATGGTGCCGGGCTCGCTCAGGATGGCCGCGAGCGGTGCGGGCAGGGAGACGGGGAAGGCGGTGAGCTCCTCCAGCTCCCCGATCAGCCGCGCGGCGAGTTTCACCGCATTGGCGCTGCGATGGGTCGCCGCGCCGAAGCCGCCCGTGGTGCGCGTTGTGAAGGTGAGGCGCAGCGTGCCCTTCTCACCGAAGCGCACCGTCCGCAGGCCGCCGGGCTCGCCGTTCAGCACGGCATCGCCGAGGCATTCCTCCGCGTGCTCCTCTAGCAGGAACTTCGCCCCGTACTTCCCGCCGGTTTCCTCGTCGGAGACGGCGGTCAGGGTCAGGCGGCCGCGGAGCCCTTCCCGATGCGGGTAGAGATAAGCATAAGCCATGATGGAGGCTGCCGTTCCCGCCTTCATGTCGGCGGTCCCGCGGCCCCAGAGGCGGCGGCCCTCGATCGCACCGCTCCAGGGATCGCGGGTCCAGCCATCCCCGGCGGGGAAGACGTCGATATGTCCGTTCAGGACGAGGTGGTTGCCGGGCCCACCGCCCTCGAAGGAGCCGACGACATTCGGCAGATGGTCCTGCGCGGCGATGACACAGTGCGGCAGGCCCCTCTCCGCCAGGAAGCGGGTGACGACGGCCGTCGCCTCCCGCGTGTCGCCGGGCGGGTTCGGGGAGGGCGCGCGGACGAAGTCGGCCAGGAAGCCGATGATGCCGTCGCGGTCCGCCTCGATCCGCGCGAGGAGGCCTGCCTTGTCCATCAGCGCGCCTGGCTCCGCGCATAGGCCGCGATGTCCGCCGCCACCTCACCAAGGTCCTCCTGGACCTTGTCGAAGTCCGGCTTCTTCTGGAAGGTCTCCTCGTCCATGAAGAGCTCCTTGATGACCTCGATCTGGACGCTGTGCACGCCGGAAGCCGGCTTGCCGTGCAGCCGGATGGATTCGGCGCCCTTGAAGGGATCGTTGAAGGTCACGCTGTAGCCACGCTTACGCATCGCCTCCGCGATCACCCCCATGAAATCACGAGAGCTGGTGGTGCCGTCGCGGTCACTGAGGCAGAAGTCCTTGCGGCGCAGGCCGTGGTCGTGGGCCGTGACCGGCCCGATCGTGCCCATGCAGTGGCAGCTCAGGTGGAAGGCGATGCCGAACTTCTGCCGGCGCTCCTCAATCAGCTCTGCGAGGCGAGTGTGGTAGGGGCGCCAGTAGTGCTCGATGCGATGCTTTACCTCGGCAACGGAGAGCTTGTCGGGGTAGAGGGCATGGCCACGGGCCTTGCTATGGATTAGCCCCATTCCCAGTCGGTTCGACTTGTCTGTGGGGTCCAGCGGCTCGGGCCAGGGTTCCAGGAGCAGGGCAGGATCAATGTCGCGCTCACCCCGGTTCGCATCGATCCAATTGTTGACGAAGGTGGCATAGAGAAGGCCGCTGCCCGAGCGGGGAGCCTCCGCCCAGATCTCCTCCACGTACTGCGACACGAGAAAATGGACGTCGTTGAACGGGGCCGTGCTGTGGAAGCCCAGAGGGTACTCACGGCCGCTGCGCGGGACGTCGAAGACGCTCGGCGCTCCAACTCCTTCCGGCGGGGTGTAAAGATATACTCCGCGCCTGTACTCCACCGACTGCTCCCTAAAATATTTGCGATATATTCACGTTGGGATAGTTCGTTCTGAGCTGTCAAGCATCGTGTTGACGGTCTCTAGCGTGTTGTCTCATGTCGACGTGTCTGCCAGGTTCCTCATCGTCCTCCGGTGGCAGGCCTTCGCGGCTTTTTCGCCGGGTGCCGATCAGCGAATTGTTGGACATCGTCATCCGAATGGCGAGGTTTTGGTCCCTCGGACCGCAGCCGCAACCCGGCCCTACTGCTGGCTCTCGCGGACGATACCTCTGTCGACCACTTTACCAGATCCATGCCGTCCACCGCGACGTGCGATACCGCTACGGCGTCTCGCATCAATTTGTAACCGGCGGGAGCCGTATCCGGGCGATCGACCTCGGGCGGCTTGTCGTCGAGACCCTGATGCAGTTCCTCGTCAACCCGACGCGGCTGATCGGTCATCTCGGGGCGGCAGGAGCGCTGCCCACGAGCTTGGCGAGAGGATGGAACCGATCCGCGCCGTGGATGCCCTTGCCAGCAGCTGGCCTAAGCTCAGCCCTGAAGAACGGGGGAACCCATTGCACCACCTCCTCGCCCAAATCGACGTCGCGGACGAGAAGGTTGCCCTCCACGCCGATCCCAATCGTCTCCGTGATCACCTGGTCGGACGGAAAGCTGACACCGGGTAGATGGCCCTGAGTTCGATCTTCCTCTCCGTTCCCGCCACCCGTATGCGTGCAGCGCGGAAGACGGCGCTAGAGCAGAATCCGATTATTCAGGCTCGTAACCTGCTGCGGTGAAGAGGTTGGCGCACTCCTGTGGGGTGAAATGCGGGACTGCGTCACGGATGGCGTTCCAGAGGTCGTCGATGGATCCTGCGGCGGCCTTGCGCAGGAGGGCTTTGAGCTTGGCGAAGGCGTTCTCGATGGGGTTGAAGTCCGGGGAGTAGGGCGGGAGGTAGAGCAAGCGCGCGCCTGCAGTCTCGATGGCGGTCCGGGTGTGCGGCCCCTTATGGGCGGGCAGGTTGTCCATAATGACGACGTCACCGGGCAGGAGCGTCGGCACCAGGACCTGATCGACGTAGGCGCGGAAGGCTTCCCGGTTCATAGGGCCGTCGAGGACCATAGGCGCGGTCATACCCGACAGACGCAGTGCGCCGGTGAAGGTCGTCGTTTTCCAATGGCCGTGCGGGACCGATGCGCGGCAGCGCTCGCCGCGGGGCGCCCGGCCGCGCAGGCGGGCCATCCTGGTCGAGGCGCCGGTCTCGTCGATGAAGACCAGGCGCTCCGGGTCGAGGTCAGGCCCGGCGTCGAACCAGGCGCGTCGTCTGGCCGCGACGTCGGGCCTGTCCTGCTCGCTGGCGTGGGACGTTTTTTTTGAAGGTCATGGCGTGGCGGTCGAGGAACCGCCAGACGGTGCTTGGCGTGAAACGGGCGCCGTGCTCGCGCCAGAGCAGGTCGGACAGCTCGGCCAGGGTGATATCGACCCGGGCTTTGACCGCTCCCAGCAGAACGTCGTGATAGGCCTCGATGCGGTGGGACCGCTGGTCGCCGCCACAGGCACGGGCGGATCGAGTGCCGGTGGTGCGAAACACCTGCACCCAGCGGATGGCTGTCGCCACCGACACCTCGAAGCGCTCCGCCGCCGCCCGACGCGACAAGCCCCCGTCCACCGCGCTGATCACCCGCGAACGCAAGTCCTCGGACAACGCCTTGGCCATGGAGGCTGGCCTCCAATCCAGCCCTCAGGGTGAATCAGATCCGCCCCGCGTCGGGCAAGCACTTCCGACTCTACTCGCTCGGATAAGACTATAGTGCTCGGCGACGAGAAACGCAAGATTATCAATTGGTTCAATAGCTTGCGTTAGTCTGGTAGGACTTTCGGATAGCGTTGTGTGACGGTCAAGAAGCATGCCCTTGTTGCGGGCAGTAGTGGCCGAGGTGCTTTGCCTCGGGGAGGCAAAGCGCTGGCAAGTGCGTCCTGTTTTCCACAGGCACTCCCGGATCCCTTCCCCGTCAGTGATGCCTAACCTGCATCCGAGTTCAGCGTTACTTGGCGGCTTTGACGGTCGCCGCTCATAGGCGGGAGGTGGATCGGGTCGACTTCACTGGACGGCGTTTAATGGACTGGCGCGCCTAGCGGCGCGCTGCCTGATCACAGGCCGCGCCCTCCTAGCTTCGCCGGGGAAAAGGGGAAAAAAGCAGACAGATGCTCTGCGCCTATCGCGCAACCTGAATTGCCGCAACGAGCAGCCGGAAGGCAACCGGTAACGTGATGGTAGCTGCTCGGGCCGGAAGCAATGCCTGGACGGGTACGCGTGGCCACAACATAACTCATCCCCTGTTTCCTGCCCTCGCCGGCAACCCAATCTGCCAGTCCGGCCTCGAAAACAGGAGCGACAGCGTCTTGGACTTCCGACAGCTCCGCTATTTCCTGGCCGTTGCGGAGGAGCTTAACTTTACGCGTGCCGCGCTTCGGGTTGGGATCGCCCAGCCACCCCTCAGCGCCCAGATCCGCGCCTTGGAGGAGGAGCTAGGCACGTCCCTGTTCCTGCGCGACAAGCGCCGAGTCTCACTTACTCCGGCGGGCGAGGCCATGGTCCGTCACACCCGGCATATCCTGCAGCAGGCGGCCCGCGCGGCGGACGAGGTCCGGGCTATCCGGGATGGCCGCCAGGGCGTGATCGGCATCGGCGCGGTCTACGCCACCATCTACACGCTCATTCCCCGAGTGCTCCGCCGCCTAGCTCAGACCCATCCCGGAATTACGGTGCGGGTCGAGGAGATGACCGTCGCGCAGCAGGTGCACGCCCTCACGGCGGAGGAGATTGATGTCGGCGTGCTCCGGGGTTCCGTGACCGACCCCGAGTTGGAGATCCGGGTCATACAGGAGGAGCCCTTCGTCGTGGCACTACCGGCGGACAATCCGCTTGTGAACGAGCAGGTGCTCGATCCCGAGACCCTGCTTCCGCAGCCCTTCATCGTGGTCACACAGCGCCCCGGCTCCGACTATGCCGCGCGGATCGCTGACGTGTTCCTCCAGACGGGTCGCACGCCGCAGATCGTCCAGGAAGTGAAGGACATGCACACCCTTATCGGACTGGTAGCGGCCGGCATCGGCGTGGCTATCGTGCCGGCCTCCGTCACCGCCCTCCAGCCGCCGCACGTCGCCTTCCGGCCCCTCCGTGCAGTCAGCGCCCGGATGGTCACTAGCATCGCCTGGCGGCGAGGCGATGCCTCGCCGCTCCTGCCCGTGCTCGTCGCCGCGCTCAGCGAGGAGGCGCGGCTGGACGAACCCCGCCAGTCCCCGGCCTAGGCCGCGGCCTGCCGCATGGCCCCGGCCCCGCAGCCCCGCACCACGGAAACGATCCGCGCCGCCTCCGAGGCGTCCGGAGCCTGGTCGGACCGCCAAGCCACATGCCCGTCGGGCCGCACCAGCACGAAGTGGCGGGCATAGAGCTCCGCCGCCGCCCGGTTGTCGATGCGGTGGACGGTCAGCGGCAGGCCCCCCCCCTCCGCGGCCTCGACCAGGGCCGGCGCGTCGCCCTCCCCGAAGACCAGCAGGACGAAGCCGCGCCCGAAGAGGTCCAGTGTGGACCTGTCCTCGGCGAGCCACACATGCGGCGCGCGCGACCCGGGCCGGGCGGTCTGGGTATAGGTGCTGACCTCGTCCGGCGGGGGCGGCGTGCCGTCCGGCACGATGACCGGTGAGCTCTCGTAGACGAAGCCGAGATGGATGCCTGGGGTGTACCACTCCCTCCTCATCATCTCCGTGTAGCGGTCGCCGAACTCCTTGCGGGCCTGGTCGCCCTCAGGCCCTGGCTCGAATACGGCGGGGGAAGGCTTTGCGTCGCGCGGAGCGAGCATGCGCTTGAGGTTGCCCGTTGCCTCGTTGACGTTGCGAATGGCCACCGGTCGCCGCTCAACCTCGTAGGATTGCAGCAGCTCCGGCCCGCCCCAGCCCTGCAACACCGCCTCCAGCTTCCAGCCAAGATCGACGGAATCCTGGATCCCCATGTTCATGCCGAAGCCCCCCGTAGGGGAGGTAAGGTGCGCCGCATCGCCGGCGATGAAGACGCGGCCCTTGCCGTACCCGTCGGCCACGAGCTGCCGGCGGACCCAGGGCATGATGGAGAGGATCTCGAAGTCGAACTCCCGCCCCACCGCCTTGACGATAGCGGCCCGCATCTCCGCCTCGCCCGGCTGGCGCCGCGTGTCGTCCCCGACGAGGGAGAAGCGCCACTGGTCGCGGCCGTTGATGGCCACCATCGTGGCCCAGGTTCCCTCGGGTCCGATGAAGATGAAGCGGTAACCCGGCTTCTTGTCGTGAAGGGCCTCCAGGTTCTCGCAGCGGAAGATGCAGTTCGTCGTATAGGTGAGGACGGGCGAGCCCTGCATTGGGATGCCCAGCGCTTCCCGGACCGTGCTGGCACCGCCGTCGCAGCCGACGAGGTATGCGGCCTCGACCGTGTCCTCGGCCCCGCTGCGAAGATCCTTGAGCCGGGCGGTCACGCGGGTGCCATCATCCTCGAAGCGCAGCAGCTCGGTCTCACGCCGGATCGTCACCGTGGGGAAGCTGCTCGCGAAGCGGGAGAGGACAGGGTCGAAGAAGTTCTGCGGGCAGCGCTCGCCGCGGGAATAGGTGCTCTGCGGCAGCCTCGGCTCATCCTTCAGGGGCGCGAAGACCTCCCGCCCGAACTCGTAGCCGTTGAGGGAGGAGACCCAGGCGCAGTCCTGCGGGTAGGCGCGGTTGTAACCGGCCTCGTGGACCCAGGGCACGATGCCCCAGCGGCGGCAGAACTCCATCGTCCGGACACCGACGAAGTCCATCTTCGGCTGGACGACGCGTCCGTCCCCCTTCTCGATCAGGGTGCAGAGGATGTCACGCCAGCCCAGCTCCCCCGCAAGGGCCAGCCCCACCGGACCGCCCCCCACCACAAGCACCCGCTGCGTCGCGTTCATCGCCGTCCCCTCCTGTCCTGGGCTGCTCATTGCGGCTCGATCCGGGCCGCACGGATGATTTCGCCGACGGAGGCGGTCTCGTCGCGGATCTCGCGCGTGAGCGCGGCGCCGTCGCTGGCCACTAGGTCCAGCCCGCGGTTGGTTACCTGCGCTTGGGTGAAGGCCGGCGTGTTGAGAACCGCGCGCACGTCGTTCCCAAGCCGCGTTACCACCTCATCCGGCGTACCGGCCGGGGCGAAGAGCCCGTACCAGATCGAGGCGCGGATGTAGGGATAGCCCTGCTCGGCCGTGGTCGGTACCTTCGGGAACTGGCCGATGCGACGGCCACCGGCGGTGCCCAGGGCCTTGATCTTCCCCGTGCGGATCAGTTCCCCGGCCACGCTCGCGCTTCCCGTCGCCAGCATCACCTCGCCGCGGGTGGTGGCGAGCATGAGGGGCGCGATGCCGTTGTAGGGCACGTGGAGGATGTCCAGCTTCTCGTGCTGGTTCATCGCCTCATAGACCAGCTGCGGCTGCGTCCCGCTGCCGAAGGAGCCGTAGGTCAGGCTGCCGGGCTTGCTTTTGGCCAAGCGGATCAGCCCGGCCACGTCGTCGGCCTCCACCGATGGATGGGCCAGCAGCATGTGGTCGCTCTGCACCATGAGGCTGACAGGGGTGAAGCCCTGGTCGGGATCGTAGGGCAGCGTGCGGAAGAGAAAGCGGTTGGTGGTGAAGGTCTGGTTTACCGTGCCCAGCAGCGTGTAGCCATCGGGCGCGGAGCGTGCCGCGGCCTCGGCACCGATGATGCCGGATGCACCGGCGCGGTTCTCCACCACCACCGGCTGCCCCCAGCGGGCGGACAGCTCCGCCCCTACGGCGCGGACCAGGATGTCAATGCCCCCGCCCGGCGGGAAGGGGATGATGACCCGGACAGGGCGCGCGGGCCAGGACTGTGCCCGCGCGGCCCGCGCCGCGAGCGCCAGCACCGGTGCGGCGAGAAGCGCTCTTCTACGCATGTCGTTTCCTTCCCCTAGAAAATGCGCGGCGCGGCCTCGGCCGCGGCGACCACGTTCAGCGTCATGCGGCCCACGCGCTCGATCTCGATCGTCACCTGGTCCCCGGGCACCACCGGCCCCACGCCTTGCGGTGTGCCGGAGGCGATCACGTCGCCCGGGCGCAGCGTCATCACGGAGGAGATCAGCTCGATCAGCTCGGCGACGCCGACCGTCATCTCGCTCGTATTCGCCTCCTGACGCAGCTCGCCGTTCACCCAGAGGCGGTTGGAGAGGGATTGCGGGTCGGGCACCTCGTCCGCGGTGACGATCCAGGGGCCGAGCGGGGTGAAGCTGTCGAAGGACTTCCGCGTGCAGCGCTCCTCCGCCGGCCGGCCGGGCTCGATGCGCATGCTCAGGTCGATCAGGCAGGAGTAGCCGAACACGTAGTCCAGGGCCTGATCGCGCCGGACGTTGCGGCAGGTGCGGCCGATGATGACGCCTAGCTCCGTCTCGTGGTCAAAGCGCCGGCCGGAGTTCACCGGCAGCACGATGGGTTCGTCCGCGCCGGAAAGGGAGGAGGTGGCCTTCAGGAAGAAGCCGACGTCGCGGGCGGAGTTCCCCTTCGCGGTGACGCCACGGTCCCCCAGCTCGCCCACATGCTTGGTGTAGTTCGCAGGCGCCGCGACGATGTTGCCGGTGAAGGGGATGGGCGAGCGCAGCGTCACCGAATTGCGCGGGATGGCCGGGGCGCCCTGGCGCGCCTCTGAGAGGCGAGGCGCCGTTGCGGCCCAATCGGAGATGACGTGCTGCATGAACACGGGCGGCCAGACGGACCCATGGCTCGGGACGGCGTCCGTCACGTCGTAGAGACTTTCCCCCTCCACGACCGCCAGCCGGTTGTCGTCAAAGACGGCGAGTTTCATGCGATTGCTCCTTGACCAGCCGTCTCACGAAGGAAGCCAAGCCGCGCCATGGCGGGCTCGTCGGTGACGCGCAGCAGGACGGCACCATCATCCGACCTGTGCGACTGGGGCCTCCAGGCCGGCACTACGAAGACATCGCCGCGGCGCCAGGAGATGCTCTCCCCGTCCACGCTGCTCTCACCCTCGCCCTGGACCACGGCGAAGACGTTGTTGGCGGTCGTGCGGTGGGGGGCGGTGGCGATGCCGGGCGAGAGGCGCATCATGGCCAGCCCGATCGTCTCCATGGCCGGATCGCCGAGCGCCACGGCCGTGCCCCAGGGGCCTTCCGGCGTCGGCGCGGCGGCCTCCAGGCGACGCTGCGTCTCGGCCCAGGGGAACCACATGGGCGAGGTCTCGGCGGTCGCGCGCACCGGCTCGTACACCTCCGGGTGGTGCTCCAGGAACATGGGCTCCAGCAACTGCACCAGCGGTGCGTCCAGCACGTCGATCCAGTAGGCGGGGGCGGTGCCGTCGTTGCCATGGCCGTGCCAGCGCCAGTTCGGCGTCAGCAGCACGTCGCCCGGCAGCATGGGCAGGCGCTCTCCGTCCACCACCGTGTAGGTGCCGGGCTCCGCGTCCACGATCAGGCGCAGCGCGTTCGGCGTGTGGCGGTGCGAGCGCGCCTGCTCGCCCGGCAGGATCATCTGGTAGGCGGCCACCAGCGTACGCGCGGTGGCGTAGGTGTTGCCCTCGACAGGGTTCGCGAGGATGAGGTTGCGCCGTTCCGCGAGCTTCGTGTCCACCAGGTGCCCGGCCGCGTCGAGCGCCGCCTTGGCACATGCGTAGTCCCAGTGCGCCGGCCGGAAGGTCTCCTTCGGCGAGGGCCAGATCGACGGTGTCGGCTTGGCCCAGCCCGGCCCGACGGAGAGGGGCTCCAGCAGCCCGTAGAGTTCCGGCAGGCTCGCTGCGGCCGCCAGTCGCTCCGGCGACGGCGGCGCGGCCCCTGCACCGGTTCCAGCCTGTTCGATGAGCATCGGATCCATCCTCCATGCGCCTCCTCGAGGCGTCGTTCTTCCAGCGAGCCTGTCTCAGGGGCGGAGGTAGACCCGCCCCTCCATCAGCCGGCGCGCGGTGCGGTACACCACGGCCTCCCGCGCCACCGGCCCCGCCGCGCCCCTCTCCACCACGGCGGCGACCGCGAGGGTTCCGGAGGCGTGCTCGAGGACGAAGTCACCCTCCTCCGCAGCACCCGGGCGCAGGGCCCGCTGCACCACGCTGCCGGGCAGGCGCGCGGCGATGGCCAGGCACATGGCACCTGTCAACGGCGTGGCCTTGTGCGGCTGGCCGGAGGAGATCATCCGCGTGGCAACAGCCGCGACACTCCCGCGCGGGGCGGCGACGAGGGAGACGAGCGGCAGGTTCTTCAGGCTCCGCCGCGCCTCCTCCTCACTCGCCAGGCCCATGGCCACCGCGGCCCGCACGCGGATCGCCTCGAAAAGCGGCCGGCCGGACCAGGCGTCCAGCTCGCCCGGTGTCTCGTCCCCGCGCAGCCCGATGGAGGCGGCACCGACGAAAACGACGGGATTGGCGGCATCCACGAGCGAGGCCTCGACTCTGCCGAGGCCCTCGACCTCCAGCTGGTCCACCACCCTGCCGGTTGGCAGCAGCCGCCCGGTCGCCGCGCCGCCGGGATCACGGAAGGTCAGGCGGATCGGCGCGCCCGCCCCGACGCCTTGAAGCTCCATCCCGCCTGCCTCCACGGGCAGGCCGTCCCGCACCGCGAAGCGGCTCTCGATGATCTTGCCCGTGTTGGTGTTGTGGATGCGGACCACCGCCTCGCCGTCCGCGGGGGCGGGGATGAGCCCTTCCTCCACCGCGAAGGGCCCGACGGCGGAGGAGATGTTGCCGCAGTTGCCGCGGTAGCCCACCACGCGCTCGCCGATCGCGACCTGGGCAAAGGTGTAGTCCACGTCGGCATCCGCCCGGCTCGGCGGGCCGATCACCGCGACCTTGGAGAGCGAGGAGATGCCGCCGCCCATGCCGTCCAGCTGGCGCCCGTTCGGGTCCGGCGTGCCGAGCGCGGCGCAGAAGATGCGGTCCCAATCCGCCGTGTCGTCGCCCGGGCTGCCCGTCGGCAGGTCGCGCCGGTGAAAGAATAGGGCGCGGCTGGTGCCACCGCGCATGAACACCGCCGGGTAGCTCTCCCGCCTCGGTGCCCGAACGGCGCTCACGCCTCCCGACTCCCGGCCGGCTAGGTCGCGATGCGCGTCCTGTCTCGGCATGCCCATCTCCTCCGTGCCGGCCCTCTGCGTGGCGGCTTCGCCCATACCTTGCACACGGCGTTCCGAGAAAAGCACTACGTCTTGTTCGTATGAGAAGGGCGGCGATTTCGTATTGGACAGGGTCGGCTCGCGCGGCTCACCTCGGCGGCAAAGCCGGGCCATAGGTGCCCGGAATCAGGGGAGGACCGACATGGCCGAGGCTGTCATGACGGATGCGGACGCCCGCGCGGAGCTGGCGGCGGAGCTGGCCGCGCACAACATCGCCGTCGCCCAGCCCGGCGACCCGCCGCTCTTCACGCGCACGCCCAGCAGCAGCATGGTGCCCCTGCACTGGCGGGCCGAGGACTTGGCCGGGCTGCTGGAGAAGATAGGCGCCAGCCTGAAGCTGGAGGCCGGTGGGCAGCGGCGCACGCTGCGGCTGGCCAATCCCGGCCTGCCCTACGGCACCACCCCGACCTTCTGGGCCTCCATCCAGTACATCCTGCCCGGCGAGGTCGCGACCGCTCATCGCCACGCGGCCACGGCCCTGCGCTTCATCATGAAGGGGCGCGGCTCGGACACCGTGGTGGACGGCGAACTCTACGAGATGAACGAGGGCGACCTCGTCCTCACCCCCAGCGGCACTTGGCACGACCACGAGAACAAGGGCGACAGGCCCATGGTCTGGCTGGACGTGCTGGACATCTCCCTTGTCCGGGCGCTGCACGCGGTCTCCTTCGAGGGGTCGGAGGTGCCGCGCCAGCCCGTCTCCCGCGTGCAGGACCGGTCCTTCCGCGAGTTCGGCAGCGGCATCATGCGGCCGCCGGGCGGCGCCCATCACGGCCGGGCCAGCCCGATCCTCGCCTATACCTGGGATCGTGCCCTGGCGGCGCTACAGCAGGCGGCGGGGCTGGATCCCGATCCCTTCGACGACGTCATCCTCGAGTACCAGAACCCGCTGACGGGCGGCCCCGCCCTGCCGGCGCTCGGCACGGCGCTGCAGATGCTGCGCCCCGGAGCGCGCACGCGGGCGCATCGGCACACCGGCAGCGTCGTCTACCACGCCGTGCGCGGCGCGGGACGGATGCGGGTGGAGGACCAAGTCTTCGACTGGGGTGCGGGCGACTTCATTGCCCTGCCCCCCTGGGCCCTGCACAGCCACGCGAATGACGGCGCGGAGCCCGCCATCCTCTTCCAGGTGAACGACATCCCCGTGCTGCAGGCCCTGGGACTGCACCGCACGGAGGAGGGCTGAGCGTGGCCATGCAGCCCCGCATCCTGGCGGACGGCCTCGGCTTCATCGAGGGACCTGCGGTGCACCCGGACGGGCGCCTGGCAATCGCCTCCATCAGCGCGGGTCTGGTCCACGTTCTCGATGCCTCCGGCCGCCTGTTGGAAAGCCACATGACGGGCGGCGGGCCGAACGGGCTGGCCTGGTCCGGGGATGCGCTGTACGTCGCGCAGAACGGCGGCATCTTCGGCGCCTCGGGGGCCGCGCGGCCCGGCGTGCAGCGGATCCACGACGGGCGCGTGGAGTACGCCTTCGACTTTCCCTTCGAGGCGCCCAACGACCTCGCCTTCGGTCCCGATGGCCGCCTCTGGGTCACAGATCCCCTGACCGACCGGGCGCTGCACGAGCCGGTCGAGGGCCACGTCATTGCATGCGACCCGGAGACCGGACGATGCGAGGTGATGATCGAGGGCCGCCACTTCCCGAACGGCCGGGCCTTCGACGCCTCTGGCGCCCACCTCTACCTAGCCTGCACGCATGACCGCGCGATCGAGCGCCTCTCGCTCGGCGCAGTGGGCATCCCCTCCTCCGACGGCGTTCTCTGCACCACCGCAAAGGCAAGACCGGATGGGCTCGCCATCGATGTGGAAGGGAAGATCTGGGCCTGCACGCCGGGTTCCGGTGGGGTGGAGGTGTTCAATCCCTCCGGCGCGCCTCTCCGCCGCATCGAGCTGGGCGAGGGCACAATGACGACGAACCTCTGCTTTATGGGAGGCGTGCTGATCGTCACGGCGGCGGGGCGCGGGCAGGTCCTCGCGCTCGATGTCGGCGCGGAAGGGCTGGCGCTCCACCCCTTCCGCTAGGCCGCCCCGCCGCTCACTCGGGCTGGTAGTGCGCCTCCTGCAGGAGAGTGGCACTGCGCGCCAGATCCTCCTGGATGTACTGGACGAGGGCCGCCGGCGTGCTGGAGGCTGGCACTAGGCCCAGCGCGTAGAGGCGCTGCACCACGGCCGGCTGCTGGACGGCCTGCGCCATGGCCGCGTTCAGCCGCGTCACGATCGGCGCGGGCAGGTCCTTCGGACCCCACAGGCCGTACCACCCCACCATCTCCAGCCCCGGCATGCCGCTCTCGGCCGCGGTGGGCACGCCTGGCAGGAGAGGATGACGGCGGGAGCCCGTGATCGCCAGCGCCTTCAGCCGGCCGTCCTGCACCAGTGGGAAGCCGCCGGGATCGATCATGAGCTGGATGTTGCCAGAGACCAAGTCGGTCAGGGCCGGCGCCGAGCCGCGATAGGCCACCATGGCGAGGTCCACCCCGGCCTGCCGCAGGAACTGCAGCACCGCAAGATGGCTCGCGGCGCCCAGGCCGCCTAGGCCGAAGGTGAAGCGGGAGGGGTTCGCCCGCACGAGCGGCAGCGCCTCCGCAATGGTGCCCGCCGGCATGGCCGGGTTCACCAGCACCAGCATCGGTCCCTCGGCGAAGCGCGCGACCGGGGTGAAATCTGCCTGGGGGTCGTAGGGCGCGGCGCGCAGCACGTGGCGCGCCAGGATGTGCGAGCTGGGCGAGGCGAGCAGCGTGTAGCCGTCCGGCGCCGCCTGCCGCACCACCTCTCCTCCAATCGTGCCGCTGGCGCCGGAGCGGTTCTCCACCACCACGGTCTGGCCGAGGATGCGCTGCAGCTCCTGCCCTGCCAGCCGCGCCGTGGCGTCCGCCGCGCCGCCAGGCGCATAGGGGGAGATCACGCGGATGGTCCGGTTGGGCCAGTCCTGGCCCGGAGGCTGCGCCTGGGCGGCCCAGGCACCGAGTACCCCGATGGCCGCGGCGGTCCACTTGAACATGCTGCTGTCCTCCCTGGACGTTCCCCATGCGCCGGCGGGTCGTTGCCTGCCGGTCGTGACCTGCGCCACCTCAGCTCACGGCGGCACGCCATCGACGAGGTAGAGCGTGCGGTGCATCGCCTTCCCGCTCGCGCGCAGCGCCTCGGCGTACTCCGCCGATCGGTACCAGCGCTCCGCCGCGTCCAGCGACGGGAAGGCGACGATGATGACGCGGCGGAAGCGGTGCTCGCCCTCCGTCACCGTCTTCTCCTGCCCGCGGACGAGGAAGGTGCCGCCATGCGCGGCGATGGCGGCGCCGGCGAGGGCGCGGTAGTGGTCCAGCGCGGGGCCGGGGATGAACTCCACCTCGGCGACCATGTAGGCGGGCATGGCGGCGCGCCCCTTAGGCCGCTTCCGCGGCGGCGGGGGCGAGCTGTGCGAGGTAGCGCATGGTCCGCGCCCCCGCGTTGCAGCCGGCCACGCCGACGATGCGGCCGCCGTGCCGGTACTCCACTAGAAAGGCGCCGCGCGCCTCGTCGCGGTGCGCGAAGGAGACCTCCTCGGCCCCCGCCGTGTCGCCCAGCACCTGGACCCGGCGCCCGTGCAGGTCGGACCAGAAGTAGGGCACGAAGGCCTCCCAGGCGGTCGCCTCCGTGCCCGCGATGGCGGCGGCGACGATCCGCGCCTGTTCGCGCGCCGCCGTCCAGTGCTCGTGCCGCTCGTGCCGGCCCGCGAGGGGGCTGAACCAAGCTGCCGCGTCACCGGCCGCGAAGATGCCGTCCACCCCCGTCCGGCCGAAGGCGTCGCAGACGACGCCGTTGACGAGAGGCAGGCCCGATCCCTCCAGCCACTCGACGTTCGGCAGGCATCCCAGCCCCGCCACGACGAGGTCCGCCTCCTCCGATCCGCCGTCCGAGAGGTGCAGGCGTTGCGCCGCCCCGTGCCGGGATATGCGGTCCACCGTGATCCCGCAGCGGAGCGCCACGCCCGCACCTTCGTGTAGCGCCGCCAGCTCTGCGGCTACGGTGGGGCCGAGGATCCGCAGGAAGGGCAGGGGCGCCGCCTCGAAGACCGCCACCTCCAGGCCCAGCTTGCGCGCGCTGGAGGCGACCTCCGCCCCGACGAAGCCGCCGCCGACGACGGCCAGCCGCATCCCCGGGCGAAGCTGGCGCCGCAGCGCGTGGGCGTCGGCTAGGTCGCGGATGGTCCAGACCGGGCCCTCGGCAAGCCCCGCGGGAAAGCGCCGGGCCCGCGCGCCGGAGGCGATGACGACCGCATCACCCCGCAGCCGCGTCCCGTCGGCCAGGGTGATGGTTCGCGTGGCGGCATCCAGCGACACGGCGGCCCGGCCCAGCACCAGCTCGACGCCGATCCCGGCGTAGTGCGCGGCCTCGTGGAAGGGCAGGCCCGCATCCGCCTCCTCGCCCAGCAGCACCGCCTTGGAAAGGGGCGGACGGTCGTAGGGCAGGTGGTCCTGGCCGTCGACCAGTAGGATCTCGCCCGCATGGCCGAGGCGCCGCAGCTCATTGGCGACGCCCACCCCGGCAACGGAAGCCCCGACGATAACAACGCGCGCCATGCCGGCCTCCTCACGCATCGGTCCAGACGGGCGCGCGCTTCTCGGCGAAGGCGCGCGCCGCCTCCGCCGCATCGGCGGTCGCCATCAAGGCGGCCTGCGTCCGCTCCGCCAGCGCGTCGTAATCGGGCGGGGCCGCGGCCATGAGCCGCCGCGCCAGCGCGATCGTGCCCTCGATCGCGCGCGGGGCGCCCACTATCACGGCGCGCGCCATCTCCCGCGCAGCGCCCAGCGCGTCTGGCGCGACGCGGTTGACCATGCCCGCTGTCAGGGCCTCCTCGGCCGTCAGGCGCCGGCCCGCCAGCGCCACCTCCCATGCAAGGGCGGGCGGCAGGCGGCGGAAGACCGACGGCAGGCAGTCGCCGCCGGCGATCAGCCCGCGCATGGGCTCCGGCAGGGAGAAGCTCGCATGCGGCGCGGCCACGACCAGCTCGCAGGCTAGGGCGATCTCCAGCCCGCCGCCCACCGCGAAGCCGTTCACCACGGCGATGAAGGGCTTGCGCCGGGGGCGGCGCACGAAGCCCGCGAAGCCGTGGGGCGCGATCACCGCGCGGCCCTCGCCGCGCGCCCGGGCCCGCAGGTCCGCCCCCGCGCTGAAGGCCACCTCGCCCGCCCCCGTGATGATCGCGACGCGGATCGCCGGGTCCGCTTCCACCGCGTCCACGGCCGCCGCCAGGCGATGGGCCGCGGCCAGGTCGATCGCGTTCCGCACCTGCGGGCGGTTCAGGGTGATGACCGCGATCGGCCCCTCGCGGGACAGGTCGATGGTGTCCGCGCCCTCCATCAGATCACGCCCTCCGTCTTCAGCCGCCGCATCTCCTCCGGTGTCAGCTCCAGCATCTCGTCGAGCACGGCCTCCGTGTGCTCGCCCAGCAGGGGCGGGCAGGTCGTCGGCGGCGTCGGAGATTCGCTCATCCGCACCGGCCAGCCCGGCAGCACGATCTCCCCGCGCTTCGGGTGCTGCACGGCGGTCAGCATGCCGGTGGCGCGGAAGGAGGGCTCGTCGATGAGGTCGGAGGTGTCCATCACGGCGCCGGCCGGGACTCCGGCGCCGTTCAGCAGCGCCATCGCCTCCCGCTTGTCGTGCCGGAGCATCCAGGGCGCGATGATCGCGTCCACCTCCTCCTGGCGGGCGAAGCGCTTCTGCGGCTCGTCGTAGCGGGGGTCGCCGATCAGCTCCTCCCGTCCGATCACCCGGAGCAGCGTATTCCACTGGCGGTTGCCCGTAATGGAGTCGCGTGCCGTGTAGATGAAGCAGTGGTCGTTCGGCCCGCCGCCCGCGCAGGCGAAGATGCCGGAGGGCGCGGAGGAGGAGCTGGGGGAGCCGTTGCCCACGCGCTCCGCGGCGCGGCCCGTGATCTGCTGCCGGGCGAAGCCCATGCGGCAGAAGTTCACCACCACCTCCTGCATCGCCACCTTCACGTGCTGCCCACGCCCCGTGGCGTGGCGCTGGTGCAGCGCCGCCACGATGCCGACCGCCAGGTGCATCGCCGTGCCGGTGTCGGCGAAGGTCGGCCCCGGCTTCACGGGGCCGCCGCCCGGCTCCCCGCTGATGGAGACGGCACCGCCCATGCTCTGCGCGATGGCGTCGAAGCAGCGGAAGTCCCGGTACGCGCTCTCGTCGCTGAAACCGCGGACGGAGCCGTAGACAATGCGCGGGTTGATGGCGCTCACTGCCTCGTAGCCGAAGCCCAGCCGCTCGATGGTGCCGGGGGCGAAGTTCTCCAGCAGCACGTCGCTCCGCTCGATCAGGCGCCGAAGCAGCGCCTTCCCCTCGGGCTTCCCGAGATCCAGCGTCACGCCGCGCTTGTTGGCGTTCAGCACCAGGAAGTAGAGCGAATCCGCGTCCGCCGAATCCGCGGAGGCGATGCGTGCGGGATCGCCCCCCTTCGGCCGCTCGATCTTCATCACGTCCGCACCCAGGAAAGCGAGAGTCTGCGCCGCGACCGACCCGGCCTCCCACTGCGTCAGGTCGAGCACCTTGATGCCGGCGAGCGCCGGCGCTCCTGCCGCAGCGGGCCGTTCCGCCGCCCGCTCCATCACCCCGGTTCCCACGCCATCCTCCCTTGCCGCTCTCTCGGACTGCCCTTCGGGCGGCCCTAGTCGTGGAGCTTGATCGCCTCGGCGGGGCAGAGCCGCGCCGCGCGCCGCGTGTGCTCCTCCTGCTCCGGCGGCGGATCCTCCTTCAGCAGGATGACGATCCCATCCTCCTCGCCCTGGTCGAAGACGAAGGGGGCGTTGAGGACACACTGGCCCGCGGCGATGCAGCGGCTCTTGTCGATGGTGACGCGCATGGTTTCCTCCTCACCAGGACAGCGGCAGCTCGTGCACGCCGTAGACGAACATGTCGTGCCGGAAGCGCAGGCTCTCGAACGGCACGGCTAGGCGCAGCTCCGGCAGACGGCGGAAAAGCGTCTCGTAGACGATCTGCAGCTCCGCCCGCGCGAGCACCTGCCCCAGGCACTGGTGCACGCCGAAGCCGAAGGCGACGTGCGGGCCGGCATCGCGGGTCACGTCGAAGCGGTCGGGATCGGGGAAGAGCTCCCCGTCACGGTTGGCGGCCGGGATGGAGCAGATGACCCCCTCTCCCGCCCGAACGAGATGGCCGTTCACGTCGATGTCCTCCAGCGCCACGCGGCGGGCACCGGTGTGGAGGATGCTGGAGAAGCGCAGCAGCTCCTCCACCGCCCCCGGGATGAGGGAGGCGTCCGCACGGATGAGGGCGAGCTGGTCCGGGTGCTGCAGCAGCGTCAGCACGCCCAGTGCGGTCATGTTCTGGGTGGTCTGGTGTCCGGCGCTGAGCAGGAGGCGGACGATGTTGATGAGGGTGATCCGGTCGATGTGACCGGGCCGGTACTGGTCGTGCACGAGGCGGGAGACGACATCGTCCGCCGGCTCGGCCTCCTTGCGGGTGATCAGGGCATCCAGGTAGCCGAACAGCTCGGCCAGGGATTCCCGCACCTCCGCCGGGGTGGATCTCGACCCGAACTGGATGCGCGTCGCCCGGCGGAAGATCTCGTGATCCTCGTAGGGAATGCCGAGCAGCAGCGTGATGATGTCGGTCGGCAGCGGCGCGGCAAAGTGCTCGACGAAGTCGCTGCCCTGCGGCATGGCGGCGTAGTTGTCGATCAGCCGGTCCACCGTGGCCTGGATGTAGGGGCGCAGCGCCTGCACCTTCTTCACGGTGAACTCCTTCGTCACCATGCGGCGGAGCCGGTCGTGCTCGGGATTGTCCAGGCGCAGGAAGGAGCGATCGGCCTTGTCGGCCACCATCCGGCCCTCGTAGACGTGCGGGAATCCCTCCCGCACGGGCTCGCAGGAGAAGCGCGGCTCCGCCAGCACCGCCCGGATGTCCTCGTAGCGGGTGAGCAGGTAGGGGTGGGACCCATCCCAGAGCCGCACCCGGGCGAAAGGCTGGTTCTCCCGCAGCGGCGCGTAGGCTTCCGGCGGGTGGAAAGGACAGCTCCGCTGCATGGGATAGGAGAGTTCGGCTAGGTCCAGGGCCATCGGCGTCATCCTGCGGCGTGAAGAGGGGCTGCGCCCGCGGCGCGCTGGCGCGCGCGTCGCATCCCGGCGATCCAGCGGCCCCGGTCCGTTGCGCGGCGGCGCTCGTACTCGGCGGTGCGGGAGTGGGGAAGGATGAGGAAGCGGCCCTCGGCAAGGCCTTCCAGCAGCGAGTCGGCCACCGCCTCGGGCTCCAGGACCTCGGTGCCCAGGGCCGCGCTGTCCGCGGCCGTCATGGCGGTGCGCACACCCTCCGGGCAGAGGCAGGCGATGGTCACGCCGTCACCCCCATGGGCGATGGCAAGCCATTCGGCCAGGGCAACGGCCGCGTGCTTGCTGACCGAATAGGGCGCGCAGCGCGGATCGGCCAGCAGGCCGGCGGCGGAGGCGGTGATGACGAAGTGGCCGGTTCCCCGCCGGACCATGCGGGGCAGGACGGCGCGCGCCGCATGCAGGTGGGCGTGCAGGTTGACGGCGAGCGAGGCGTCCCAGTCGCTCGCCTCGCCCAGGCCCTGCCCGCGGTGGACGCCCGCATTGGAGCACCAGAGCGAGATGGGCCCGTCCTCCTCGATGCGTGCGACCGCCGCCTCGATGGCCGCTGGATCGCGGACATCCACTCCCATGGCCCGCGCATGGGGGCCGATCGCCTCAGCGGCACGCGCCGCCCCGGCCCCGTCGCGGTCCAGGAGAACAGTGCGCGGCGCACCGGCCAAGGAGAGCCGCCGGGCGATCGCGCGGCCGATGCCGCTGGCGGCCCCCGTTACCACCACCGTACCGGCACCAGGTTTGAACCCGTCCTGCACGCTGTCCTCCTGTTCATTGGTAGGACCATTAGTCTCCGAGTTCAGCAGGGTCAAGCGCCATGTGCCCCTTGGCCCTTGATCGCCGAGCCGCGCCTTGCCAGACGAAGGTCATGAGGACCGCGTGATGACCCATCTTCAGCGCCCATCGCCCCAGCCCGAGGAGCGGAAGGGCCCCCGCTTCTCGCCGGCCCGTCCGCGCCGGGCCATCGAGGAGATCACCAGCCAGATCCAGCGGATGATCGCCGACGGCGCGCTTCAGCCCGGCGACAAGCTGCCTGCGGAGCGCATCCTGGCGGCCCAGCTCGAGGTCAGCCGCAACACGCTTCGCGAGGCCCTGCGGATGCTGGAGATCACGGGTACCCTGAGCCTCCGGAAGGGAGCGCGCGGCGGATCATTCGTGGCGGAGCGCGGCGAGCAGGCCTCCGGCGATCAACGGATGGGTCCTCTCGCCCTGACGGACTTCTCCGTGGCGGATCTCACCAACGCGATCCGCGCGGTGACAATCATGCTGCTACAGGAGGCGCTGCCCGCCTGTACCGAGGCCGACCTCGCTGCCATGCAGGCGAATGTCGATCGTGCCGAGGCCCTGAAGGATGATCCGGGTCAGCGGTCCGAGCTGATGATCCAGTTCTACCACCTCTTGGCCGAGGCAAGCGGAAACCGCGTCCTTGTCGCGCTGGCAGATGCCTTGGTCGGCATGTTGCGGGACTGGGTGACGCGGATCGGATCCGTCTCCGACGACCGGGTGATCCGCGCCCGCCGTGCCCTCCTGGAATGTCTTCGCCGCAGAGACTCCGAGGAGGCGCTGCAGGTGGTCGAACGCTACCTGCACGAGCTGCACAAGTACTGGCTGGATGGGGGGAGTCAGCACCCCAGCGGAAAGCATCCTCGCCGGCGTGCTCCAGCGGCCAACGGCTGACCGCGCGTCCGCCGATCCCTGACCCCCTGGGGCTTCTGAGGTGGAGGGAAGGTGAGGCGATGAATGTGCGGGGCAGCGTTCCGCATCCGCGATGGTCCGCAAACCATCAGCCTCCTTCCGGGACGCTCTCAGGAAGACGGCGATGCCGTGCGGATCAGGTGATGAACCGCTCTCGACCGGTCCTGCCGCTTCCAGGCTAGGCCGAACTCCGCCTTCAGCGACCCGTCCCGGAGCGGCACATAGCACACGCTGTCCGGGCGCAGCTGGCGCATGCAGTCCGGCACGACCGCAATACCCATCGCGGCCGCGACAAGGTTCACGGTGGTTGCCAGCTGCGGTGTCTGCTGGCTGACACGGGGCGTGAACCCGGCCTTCTGACAGGCCGCAACAACGTTCTCGGACAGTCCGGGCCCGGTTGCGCGGGGGTAGAGGATGAAGGTCTCGTCCCGAAGCTCCTCGAGGGCGAGGCTTTTGCGTCCGTCCAGCCGGTGACCGGCCGGCAGAGCCACCACCATCGGTTCGGTCGCGACGAGGACGAAGTCGAGGTGGTCCGTCGAGCCCAGGGGCGGTCGCAGAAAGGCCGCGTCCAGCCGCCCCCCTTCCAGCGCCGACTGCAACAGGCTGGAGCGGCCCTCCTCCAGCACCAGTTCCACCCGCGGCCAGGCCTCCCGGAAGGTCTTCAGCACCCGGGTAACAGCGGGGTTGAAGCAGGTGGAGGCCGTGAACCCGACCCGAATGCGCCCGACTTCCCCCCTGCCCGCTTCCCGCGCCGTCGCGGCGGCCCTTTCGGCCCGGCGCAGCAGGTCGCGCGCCTCCTCCAGGAACAGGCGCCCGGCCTCGTTGAGGACGAGGCCGCGGCCGATGCGGTCGAAGAGCTGCACGCCGAGTTCCTCCTCGAGGCCGCGTATCTGCTGG
>NZ_JAGIZA010000022.1 GCF_017813365.1 Roseomonas indoligenes | reverse complement strand
CTCCCATATCGGCTGGGGGCTGCAGGACCGGGCGCGGTGGTCCGTGCTTTCGCTGTACGACCGGGAGCAGACGATCGGGATGGATGCCCGGGCCTTTGCGGGCAACTTCCTGTTCTCGCTGGGCCCGAACACGGAGGCGGGGGGCACGCGCAACACGCCCTGCCACATCGACATCCCGCTGCGCCGCTGCACCGTGCGCCTCGACGGCACCCCCGTGACCCGGGACGGCAAGGTTCTTGATGAGGCCCCGTTGGCAGCCGAATAGCCGGCCGCTTCCGCTTCCCAATCCGACCAGGAGTAGCACCATGCCCGTCTCACGGCGTCTGATCCTCGGCGCGTCCGGTTCGCTTGCCCTGCCCGGCCTCCTGCGTGCCCAGGGCACCGCGCCCGTCCGCATCGGCGAGATCAACTCCTACACCTCCAACCCCGCCTTCACCCTGCCCTACCGCAACGCCATGCAGATGGCGGTGGAGCAGGTGAATGCGAAGGGCGGCGTGCTCGGGCGGCAGCTGGAGCTGATCACGCGGGACGATGCGGGGCGGCCGCAGGACGCGGTGCGGCTGGCGGGCGAGCTGGTGAACGACCAGAAAGTGGACGTGCTGGCCGGCGCCTATCTCTCCAATGTCGGACTGGCGCTGGGCGAGTACGCCGCGCAGAACAAGAAGCTCTATGTCGGCGGGGAGCCGCTGACGGACTCCATGGTTTGGGAGAAGGGCAACCGCTACACCTTCCGCCTGCGCCCCAGCACCTACATGCAGGCCGCGATCCTGGCAGAGGAGGCGGCGAAGCTGCCGGCCAAGCGCTGGGCCACCGTTTCCCCGAACTACGAGTTCGGCCAGTCCGGCGTGAAGTGGTTCAAGCAGCTGCTCACCGCGCGCCGCCCGGACGTGACCTTCGTGGGCGAGCAGTGGCCGGCGCTGGGCCGCGTGGATGCCGGCGCGACGGTGCAGGCGTTGGAGGCGATGAAGCCGGACGGCATCTTCAACGTGCTGTTCGGGCCGGACCTGACGAATTTCGTGCGGCAGGGCAACACGCGCGGGCTGTTCGAGAAGCGGAACGTCGTCTCCCTGTTGACCGGCGAGCCGGAATACCTGGACCCGCTGGGCGACGAGGCGCCGGAGGGCTGGATCGTGACGGGCTACCCCGGCGAGGCGATCGAGGCCCCCGCGCACAAGGCCTATGCGGCGGATTATCGCCGGCGCTTCAACGCGAAGCCGATGTGCGGCTCCCTGGTGGGCTATGCGCTCATCAACTCCATCGCGGCGGGCGTGGCCAAGGCCGGCTCCACCGAGACGGAGAAGCTGGTGGACGGCTTCCGCGGCGCCCGCTTCGACACGCCGGTCGGCAATTGCGAGTACCGCGCCGTGGACCATCAGGGTACGCTGGGCGTCTTCGTCGGCAAGACCGCGCTGCGCGGCAATGCCGGCGTGATGACGGACTGGCGCTATATCGACGGCAAGGACCTTCTGCCGGGCGATGATTTCGTGCGCGGGCTTCGGCCGGCCAGCGCGAACTGACCGGGAAGACCTGGCGAGTTCATGGACAGCATCCTTCCGCAACTGCTGACCGGGCTCGCCGGGGCCTCGTCGCTGTTTCTTGTCGCCTCCGGGCTGACAATCATCTTCGGCGTCACCCGGATCGTGAACTTCTCCCACGGCTCACTGATGATGCTCGGCGCCTATATCGGCTGGAGCATCATGACGCGGCTACCGCGCGAGCCGGAGTGGTTCGTGCTGGGGGTGATCGCCACCGCGCTCCTCACCGCGCTGATCGGCGTGGTGCTGGAGGTGGTGGTGCTGCGGCGCGTGTACCGGGCGCCGGAGCTGTTCCAGCTGCTGGCCACCTTCGGGGTGGTGCTGGTACTGCAGGACGTCACGCTATGGCTCTGGGGCCCGGTGGAGCTGCCCTTGCCGCGCGGGCGCTGGCTGCGGCAATTCGTGGACATCGCCGGCAGCCGGTTCCCGCTGTACGACCTGATCCTGATCGCCATCGGGCCGATGGTGCTGGGGCTGCTCTGGCTGCTGATGAGCCGCACGCGCTGGGGCACGCTGGTCCGGGCGGCGACGCTGGACCGCGAGATGGTGGCGGCGCTGGGGGTGAACCAGCGCACGCTGTTCACGACCGTCTTCGCGCTCGGCGCAGGGCTGGCGGGGCTGGGCGGGGCGCTGTCCCTGCCCAATTCCTCGGCCAATCTGAATATCGACCTGACCGTCATCACCGATGCCTTCGTGGTGGTGGTGGTGGGAGGGCTGGGCAGCCTGACCGGGGCCTTTGTGGCCAGCCTGCTGATCGGTGTGCTGCAGGCCTTCGGAATCGTGCTGGTGCCGAAGATCACGCTGGTGCTGGTGTTCCTGGTGATGGCCGTGGTGCTGGTGTTCCGCCCCAACGGGCTGCTGGGGCGGCCGCAGACCGATGCGCGGGAGGCGACGGTGGCCGCGCCCGTGATCCGCGCCGCGCCGCCGGAGCTGCGGGCGCTGGGGGTGGCGGCGCTGCTGCTGGCAGTCGCCGCGCCCTTCATTGTGGGCGAGTACTACCTCACCGTGCTGACGGATGCCTGCGTCGCGATCCTTTTCGCCGTGTCCCTGCACTTCATGATGGGGCCGGGCGGGATGGCGAGCTTCGGGCACGCGGCCTGGTTCGGGATCGGCGCCTATGCGGCGGGGCTGGCGATGCAATGGATCGGTGCGCCGATGCCGGTGGGGCTGCTGGCGGCCCCGATCGTGGCGGGCGTCGTGGCGGCGCTGTTCGGCTGGTTCGTGGTGCGGCTCTCCGGCGTGTACCTCTCCATGCTGACGCTCGCCTTCGCGCAGATCGTCTGGGCGGTCTGCTTCCAGTGGGTGGACGTGACGGGCGGCGACAACGGGCTGCTGGGGCTGGTGCGGCCGGAATGGGCGCATGACGCGCGGGTGTTCTACTGGCTGGCGCTGGCCCTTTCCGTCGGCGGGGCGCTGCTGCTGCGGCGGATGCTCTACGCGCCCTATGGCTATGCGCTGCGGGCGGCGCGGGATTCGGCGGCGCGGGCGCGGTCGATCGGCCTGGACGTGCAATCGCTGCGGATCGTGGCGATCGTGATCGCGGGCGCGGCCTGCGGGCTCTCCGGGGCGCTCTTCTCCTATGGCAAGGGCAGCATCTTTCCGACCTACATCACCATCTCCCACTCCGTGGAGGCGCTGCTGATGGTGCTGCTGGGCGGGCTGCAGACGGTGGCCGGGCCGATCATCGGGGCGCTGGTCTATACGGGGCTGGCGGACATCCTCGTGCGCTCCACCGATTTGTGGCGGCTGGTGCTGGGCGCGGTGATCGTGCTGCTGGTGGTGGCCTTCCCTGAGGGCATTGCGGGGGCCGCGCGGCGCCTGTGGCTGCGGGGGCGCGAGGCATGAGCGTTCTGGTGGTGCAGGGGCTGAGCAAGTCCTTCGGCGGCGTGCAGGCGGTGGGGGACGTCTCCTTCGCCGTTTCGCCCGGGGAGATGCTGGCGCTGATCGGGCCGAACGGGGCGGGCAAGTCCACCTGCTTCAACATGGTGGGCGGGCAGTTGAACCCGGATAAGGGCTCGGTGCTGCTGGAAGGGAAGCCGATCACAGGGTTCTCGCCGCGCGCCATCTCCCGCGCGGGAGTGGGGCGGACCTTTCAGATCACGGCCACCTTCGGCTCCATGACGGTGCGGGACAACGTGCAGATGGCGCTGCTCTCCCACCACCGGGAGATCTGGCAGTTTTGGCGGCCCGTGGCGGGGCGGCACTTGGCGGAGGCGGATGCGCTGCTGGCCCAGGTGGGGCTGGAGGCGCAGGCGGACCGGGCCACGGGCGTGCTGGCCTATGGCGACCTGAAGCGGCTGGAGCTGGCCATCGCCATGGCGAACCGGCCGCGGCTGCTGCTGATGGACGAGCCGACCGCCGGCATGGCGCCCGTGGAGCGCGTGGGGCTGATGAAGCTGACGCGGCGGCTGGCGACGGAGCGGGGCGTGGCGGTGCTGTTCACGGAGCACGACATGGATGTTGTGTTCGATGTGTCCGACCGGATCCTCGTGCTGAACCGCGGCGTGCTGATCGCGGAGGGAGATGGGGATTCCATCCGGGCCAACCCGGCGGTGCGGGAGATCTACCTGGGCACCGGCGCGACGAGCGGAGGGCACTGACGATGCTGCTCTCGGTGGAAGGGCTGAACACGCATTACGGGCGGGCGCACATCCTGCAGGACATGGCGCTGACCATCGCCGCCGGCGAGGTGCGCGTGCTGCTGGGGCGCAACGGCGCGGGCAAGAGCACGACGATGAAGTCCATTATCGGGCTGGTGCGGCCGAGCGCGGGGCGGATCGCCTTCGATGGGGTGGAGATCGCGGGAGAGGAGCCGCACCGGATCGCACGGCGGGGCCTGGGCTATGTGCCGGAGGATCGGCGGGTGTTTGCCGACCTGACCGTGATGGAGAACCTAGAGGTCGGACGCCAGGCGGCGCGGGGCGGGATGCGGCCCTGGACGCCCGAGCGGTTGTTCGAGCTGTTCCCCAATCTCGGGCGCATGCGGGACCGTCCGGGCGAGCGGATGAGCGGGGGGGAGCAGCAGATGCTGACCATCGCGCGCACGCTGATGGGCAATCCGCGCCTGGTGCTGCTGGACGAGCCGAGCGAGGGGCTGGCGCCGGTGATCGTGGAGCAGATGGCGAATGCCATCCTCGCGCTGAAGAGCGAGGGGCTGACCATCCTTCTCGCCGAGCAGAACCTTCACTTCGCGGGCGGGGTCGCCGACAGCGCGACGGTGGTGGAGAAGGGCCGTGTGGTGTGGACCGGCACCATGAAGGCGCTGCGCGCGGACGAGGCGGCACGCACCAAGTATCTGGCTGTGTGATGGCGGCGCCCCGGGACGTTCCGCTGGAGGTGAACGGGCGGCCGGTGGTGCTGTACCTGGACCCGGATGCGCCGCTGCTGATGGTTCTACGGAACGACCTGGAGTTGAACGGGCCGAAATATGGCTGCGGGCTGGGGGAATGCGGCGCCTGCACGGTGCTGCTGGACGGGCGGGCCGTGCGGCCCTGCGTGCTGCCGCTCTCCCGCGCCGAGGGGCGGCGGTTGACGACGCTGGAGGGGCTGGGGACGGTGGAGGCGCCGCATCCCGTGCAGGCGGCCTTCATCGCGGAGCAGGGCGCACAGTGCGGCTACTGCCTGAACGGCATGATCATGACGACGGTGGCGCTGCTGGCGCGGAAGCCCGACCCGAGCGAGGCGGAGATCCGGGACGCGCTGGCGCATAATCTCTGCCGCTGCGGCACGCATGTGGAGATCCTGGCCTCGGTGCGCCGCGCGGTGACGGAGGCTGCGAAGTGACGCGGGCGCGGCAGGACCTGTCCCGGCAGGAGGTGCTGGATCAGGAGGGGGTGCTGGCCATCACCCGCCGCCGCGTGCCGACGCCGGGGACGGAACCGGGGGCCAATGCACGGGACGAGGAGGATGTCTTCGTCGCCGTCTTCGACGATGGCAGCGTGGCGGCCTTCAACGGGCATGTTGACCTGGGCACGGGCATCCGCACGGCGCTGGCGCAGATCGTGGCGGAGGAGCTGGACGTTCCGCTGGAGGCCGTGACGATGGTGCTCGGGCATACCGGGCGGGCGCCGGACCAGGGGCCGACCATCGCCAGCGAGACGATCCAGATCTCCGCCGTGCCGCTGCGCCAGGCGGCGGCGGAGGCGCGGCGGGCGCTGCTGGCGATCGCGGCGGCGCGGTTGGGGACCGAGGATCTTTCCGTTCGGGACGGGGTGGTGGCCGCGCCGAATGGGCGCGGCCTCTCCTACGCCGAGCTGTTGCAGGGCGCGCGGGAGGTCGTGCCGCTGAGCGGGACGGCGCCGCTGAAGCGGGTGGAGGATTACCGGGTCGTCGGCCAACCCGTACCGCGCGTGGACATCCCGGCCAAGGCGACGGGCGGACTCACCTTCGTGCACGATGTGCGCCTGCCGGGGATGCTGCACGGGCGTGTGGTGCGGCCGCCCTATGCGGGGCTGGATGCGGGGGCCTTCGTCGGGTCCAGCCTGTTGTCGGTGGACCGGGATTCGGTGGCGCACATCCCCGGGCTGGTGGATGTGGTGGTGGTCGGCGACTTCGTCGGCGTGGTGGCGGAGCGGGAGGAGGAGGCGGCGCGGGCGGCGCGCGACCTGCGCGTGGCGTGGAAGGCCTTCTCGGCCCCGGCGGGGCTGGAGGATGTGGAGCGGGCGCTGCGGGAGAACCCTTCCGTCAGGCGCGTGCTGAAGGATACGGAGGACGTGGACGCAGCGCTGGAAGGGGCCGCGAAGCGGATGCCGCGGACTTATTCCTGGCCCTACCACATGCACGGCTCCATCGGGCCCTCCTGCGCGGTGGCGGACCTCGCGGAAGGGGTGCTGCGGGTTTGGTCGGGGTCGCAGAACCCGCACATGCTGCGGGCAGCGCTTTCACGGCTGATGGCGATGCCGGAGACGCGGATCGAGATCACGCGGCTTGAGGCGGCGGGGTGCTACGGGCGCAACTGTGCGGACGATGTGTGCGGCGACGCGGCGCTGCTCTCCCGCGCCGTGGGGCGGCCGGTGCGGGTGCAGCTGACGCGGGAGCAGGAGCACCTGTGGGAGCCCAAGGGCGCGGCGCAGCTGATCGACGTGGATGGCGGGCTGGATGGTGCGGGGAGCGTGGCGGCGTATGACTTCGTGTCGCGCTACCCGTCCAATGACGCGCCGCTGCTGGGGCTGCTGCTGACGGGGGTGGTGAAGCCGGAGCCGGCGGTGCTGCAGATGGGGGATCGGACGGCGATCCCGCCCTACGACTATCCTTCCATGCGGATCGCGGTGGAGGACATGCCGCCGATCGTGCGGGCTTCCTGGATGCGGGGTGTTTCCTCCCTGCCCAGCACCTTCGCGCATGAATCCTGGATTGACGAATGCGCGGCGGAGGCCGGGGTGGATCCGGTGGAGTACCGGCTGCGCTACCTGCACGACCCGCGCGCCATCGATCTGGTGAAGGCGGTTGCGGAGCGGGCGGGGTGGGAGAGGCGCACCGGGCCGCGCATGAAGGCCGAGGGCGACATTCTGCGCGGGCAGGGCTTCGCCTATGCGCTCTACGTCCACAGCGCCTTCCCGGGTTACGGCGCCGCCTGGGCGGCCTGGGTGGCGGAGGTGGAGGTGAACCGCCGCACGGGCGTGGTGACGGCCACGCGCATCGTCACGGGCCATGATGCCGGGCTGATGATCAACCCGGCCGGGGTGAAGCACCAGGTCCACGGCAACGTCATCCAGGCGACCAGCCGCGTGCTGAAGGAGCGGGTGCCCTTCGAGAACGGTCTCATCGCGGCGCAGGAATGGGGCGGCTATCCCATCCTCGATTTCCGGGAGGTGCCGGAGATCGAAGTGATGATGATGGACCGGCAGGACCAGCCCCCGCTCGGTTCGGGGGAGTCCGCTTCGGTTCCCAGCGCGGCCGCCATCGCCAACGCGATCTTCGACGCCACGGGGGTGCGCTTCCGCAAGGTTCCCTTCACGCCGGAGGTGATCCGCGAGGGGCTGCAGCCCGTGGTGCAGGCGGAGGCGAAGCGCAGGCGCCGCCGCTGGTTCGCGGGGCTCGGTGGGCTGGCGGGCGGGCTGCTGGTGGCGGCCGGCGCGGCGGTGGGATGGGCATCCGCTATGGCACCGGTGCGGCCGCCGGGGGCGGATGTCTTCTCGGCGGCGCAGATCGAGCGCGGGCGGCTGCTGGCCGCGGTGGGGAATTGCGCGGGCTGCCACACGGTGTCCGGCGGGGCGGCAAATGCGGGCGGGCTGGGGCTGGAGACACCCTTCGGCACCGTCTACGCCACGAACATCACGCCGGATGCGGAGACGGGGATCGGCGCCTACTCCCCCGCGGCCTTCGAGCGCGCCATGCGCCAGGGCATCGCGCGGGATGGGCGGCATCTCTATCCCGCCTTTCCCTACACGGCTTATTCCGGGATGACGGATGAGGACCTGCTGGCCCTCTACGCCTATCTTATGGCGCAGGCGCCGGTGCGGAACGTGGCGCCGGAGACGAGGCTGGCCTTTCCCTACAACATCCGGCCCCTGCTGGCGGGGTGGAACCTGCTGTTCCATCGGCCCGGGGTGATGGAAGCGGATCCAGCGCGCTCGGCGGAGTGGAACCGGGGAAATTACCTCGTCAACGCGCTCGGGCATTGCGGGGCGTGCCATACGCCGCGCAACGCGCTGGGGGCGGAGAAGCGGAGTGCGACCTTCGCGGGCGCGGTGGTGGAGGGGTGGGAGGCGCCGGCGCTGAACGCGCTCTCCCGCTCCCCCGTGCCGTGGAGCGAGGCGGATTTCTTCGACTATCTGCGGACCGGGCATTCGGCGAACCACGGCGTGGCGGCGGGGTCGATGGCGCCTGTCGTGGCGAAGCTTCAGGCGCTGCCGGACCCGGATATCCGGGCCATGGCGCATTACCTTGCCTCGCTGAACCCGGCGCCTGCCGCGGTCGATCCCGTGGCGCTGGTATCGGCGGCTTCCGTGGCGCCCCGGCAGGGGCTGAGCGAGGGCGCGCGGCTGTTCCAGGGCGCCTGCGCGGCCTGCCACGGCGGCGGGGCGCAGGAAGGGCCGGAGGTGGCGCTGGCGCTGAACAGCAACGTCCATTCCGACCGGCCGGACAACCTGGTCCGCACCATTCTTGAGGGCATCCGCCCGGCCATTCCCGGGCACGGTGAGATGCCGGGTTTCCGGGGCAGCCTGAGCGACCGGCAGGTGACGGAACTCGCCGCTTTCATCCGCGGGAACTTCGCGCCGGGGCGCCCGGCCTGGGGCGACCTGCCGAAGGCGGTGGCGCGGCTGCGGAATGCGGCCCCGCACTGAAGATAGCGCTTCCTTCTAACTGAACGTGCAGTTAAATAACCCGAGCTGGCCAGGAGACCGGATATGAGCAAGCCACGGATCGCGATCGTCGGGGCGGGCCTGGGCGGGATCGCCGCCGCCCTGCTGCTGCGGCAGGAGGGCTTCGAGCCCATCCTCTATGAGCAGGCGCCGGCCTTCTCGCGCCTCGGCGCCGGCATCCATGTCGGGCCGAACGTGATGAAGATCATGCGCCGCATCGGGCTGGAGGGCGCGATGGAGGCCATGGGGTCGCACCCCGATTACTGGTACAGCCGCAACGGGGCGGATGCCGCGATCCTGTCCCAGATCCCGCTGGGCGACTTCGCCCGCAAGCACTACGGCGCCAGCTATCTCACCGTGCATCGCGGCGACTTCCACCAGCTGATGGTGGATGCCTTCCCCGCCTCCTCCCTGCTCTACAACAAGCGGCTGACGGGGATCGAGGATCGCGGCCGCAACGTGGTGCTGCGCTTCGAGGACGGGACGGTTGCCGAGGCCGACATCGTGATCGGCGCGGACGGCGTGAACTCCGTGATCCGCGAGCACATGCTGGGGGCGGAGGCGCCGCGCTACACGGGCTGGGTGGCGCACCGCGCCGTGTTCTCCGCCGACCGGCTGGCGAAGTACGGCTTCAAATTCGACCAGTGCGTGAAGTGGTGGTCCGAGGACCGGCATATGATGGTCTATTACGTGACCGAGAAGCAGGACGAGTACTACTACGTCACCGGCGTTCCCCAGGCCGAGTGGGACATGAGCAAGGCCTGGGTGCAGAGCAGCCAGGAGGAGATGCGCGAGGCCTTCGCCGGCTACCACCCGATGGTGCAGGCGCTGATCGACGCCTGCGACGACATCACCAAGTGGCCGCTGCTGGAGCGCGACCCGCTGCCGCTGTGGAGCCGTGGGCGGATGGTGATGCTCGGTGATGCCTGCCATCCCATGAAGCCGCACATGGCCCAGGGCGCCGCCATGGCGATCGAGGACGCGGCCATGCTGGCGCGCTGCTTCGGCCAGGTGGGGGTGGAGGACTACGAGACGGCCTTCGCGCTGTATCGCGCCAATCGGATTGAGCGGGCGTCGCGCGTGCAGAAGGTGTCCCACGACAACACTTGGCTCCGGACGAACGAGGACCCGGCCTGGGTCTTCGGCTACGACGTGTTCGAGGTGCCGCTGATCGAGCCCGCCCGCGTGGCGGCCTGATGGTGGCCGCTTCGGCCACGCCGAAGAGGAGGATCGGCCGCCGGCCGGCCGATCCCGAGGGCGTCTCCACCCAGGACGCCATCCTGGCCGTGGCCGAGCAGGTCTTTGCCGATCACGGCTACGTCGCCGCATCGCTTCGCGAGATCGCGGAGCGGGCGGATGTGACGCAGGCGCTGATCATCTACTACTTCGGCAGCAAGCAGGGGCTGTTCGAGACGCTGTTCAAGCGGCGCGGCCTGGAGGTCTCCAACGAGCGCCAGGCGCTGCTGGACGCGCTGCTGGCCCGTGCCGAGCCGCCGACGGTGCGGGAGCTGATCACCGCCTATCTCACCCCGCAGTTCAAGCTGCGGGAGAAAGGATCGGACGCCATCGCCTTCGTACGGATGCAGGCGCGGCTGCACCATGAGCCGGACGAGCTGGCCCTGCGGCTGCGGCGGGAGGTCTACGACCACTCCACCCGCAACTACATCGCGGCGATGGAGCGCGCCGTACCGGGGATCGATGCGGCGGACGCGCACTGGCGCATGATGTTCGCGGTGGGCACCTATCTCTACATGCTCTCGGGCTTCGATCGCCTCGCGGAGGTATCGCAGGGGCGGTTCAGCACGGAGGATACGGAGGAGGTGGTGCGGCGGCTGACCGACTTCCTCGTCGGCGGGTTCACCGCACCCTCCGGCCGGTAGTCAGGCCAGCCAGTCCTCCACGCAGCGGCGCAGGAAGGCCGTGTCCTCCGCATTGCCCATGGGGTTGCCGGCGCGGTGGCCCCAGATGCTGGGGATGGGGCGCAGTTCGGCGTGGCGCAGCTGCGGCAGCTCCGCCTCGTTGTCGGCCACGCGGAAGTAGATGTCGGTCTCGCCGGGGATCAGCATCACGCGCGCCTTGATGGCCCGCAGGGCGGCGTGCAGGTCGCCGTTGTAGATGGGGTTGTCGCTGATGTCGCCGGCATTCCAGCAGCGCATCTGCGCCAGCAGGTTGGCGGCGTGCTTGCCGTCGTAGCGGGTTTCCCAGCCCTTCAGATAGGTTTCCAGGTCCGGCGTGGCGGGGGAGAGGTGCAGGCCCGCGCGGTAGAAGTCCTGGCTTGCGGCATAGCCCGCGTAGTTGCGACCAAAGGCGCGCAGGGCGGGTTTGGGCTGGGCGGAGAAGAGGGCGCGGCCGTCATATTCCGGCGCGGCCTCCAGGATCGCCATCTGGGCGCGGGTGAAAACCTGGTTGTGCACGGCCGTGCGGGCGCTGCCGCAGTTGATGAACACGGCCTGCACCGCATCGGGGAAAAGCGCGGCCCAGTGGTAGGCCTGCTGCGCGCCCATGGACCAGCCATAGACGGCGCGCAGGCGCTCGATCCCCAGCACCTCCTTCAGGAGACGGCGCTGGGCGTGGACATTGTCCCAGGCGGTGACGAGGAGGGGGTAGTCCGGCGTGTCCTGGGGTGAGGAGGAAACGCCGTTGCCGAACATGTCGATCTGCACGACGAACCAGCGCCCGGGGTCCAGCACGCCGTCCGGCCGGATCAGCCATTCCAGCTCCGCGGCGGTGGCGCCGTAGCTGGTAGGATAGAGGATGACGTTGTCCCCTGCCGGGGAGAGGGTGCCGTGGGTTTTCCAGTTCAGTGCGGCGCCGCGGATGGTGCCGCCCTTGAGAACGGCCAGGTCGCCCAGGGCGAAGCGTCCCGTATCGGTGGCCCAGTCGGTCATGCATCCCTCCGTCGGCGGCGCGCCCATCCTGCCGATGGGGCGCGCCGCCGCAAGGGTGCGGCCTAGTCCAGCTTCAGCCCGATCCGCTGCACGATGTTCCGATAGAGCGCGTATTCACGGTCCAGGAAGGCGCGGGTGGAGGCCGGGGTGCTGTCCAGCGTGGGGGTGGTGCCCGTGCTCTCCAGCCGCTCGCGCACGCGGGGCTCGGCCAGGGCAGTGTTGGCAGCCTTGCTGAGCGCCCCGGCCACGTCGTCCGGCAGGTCCTTGGGGCCGGCCATCACGGTCCAGGTGGTCAGCTCGTAGTCGGGCAGCACGGCTTCCGCCACCGTCGGCACGTCCGGGAAGTTCGGGTCGCGGCTGCGGGTGGTGACGGCCAGGAGCCGCAGCGCACCGTCCCGCACCTGGCCGACGACGGAGCCGAGCTGGTCCACGGCGTAGAGGGTCTCCCCCTTGATCAGGGACTCCGCGGTCTGGGAACCGCCGCGATAGGGCACGTGCTGCGCGGTGGTGCCGGCGAGGTTGGCCAGGTAGTCCGCGGCGAGATGCGCCACGCCCCCGACGCCGGAGCTGGCGTAGCCGACGAGCCCCGGCTCCGCGCGAAGCTTGTCCACCAGCTGCTTGACCGTGGTGATGCCGGAGTTCGTCGGCACCACCACGCCGAGCGGGCTGGTGCCGACGATCGTGATCGGCGTGAAGTCCTGGGTCGGGTGGTAGCGCGCCGCGCTGGCGCCGGAGGCCGGGGCGACGGCGAGGGTGGAGGCGGAGCCGACGAGCAGGGTGTAGCCATCCGGCTTCGCGCGGCGGACGTATTCGGCCCCGATGGCGCTGCCGCCGCCGGGCCGGTTCTCCACCAGGGCGCGGCCCTCGGGCGAGAGGAGCGGGCCGATGCGGTCGGCCAGCAGGCGGCCCGCGAGGTCGTTCGCGCCCCCGGGCGCGAAGGGGACGACGACCGTGATCGTTCGCTCGGGATAGGCAGCGAGGGCCGGGCGGGCCAGGACGGCACCGGACAGCGCCAGGGTGCCGAGATGGCGGCGGGTGAGCATGGACAATCTCCTTGCCGACCTCGTTCCGGGCCGGTGTGGCGTCCATGATGGCGTGGCAGGCCTCCGGCGTCACCCGCCGGATGGGTCAGGCGTCGCCGACGGTCACCGTGACAGTGCCGGTGCCCTCGCAGCCCGGGCAGGGCTTGCCCTGCACCGTGCCGGACCCGCCACACTCCGGGCAGGTGTTCTCAGCGGTCTGGGTGGCATCCGGGGTAGTCTCGTCGCCGGGGGCAGGCGTGCCCCCGGCGGCGGGAACGGTGACGCCGGGATTTCCGGATGGCTGGGACATCGGGCTCTCTCCGCGATGGATGACGGAGGGGGAACGCGGGCGGGCGAGGCGGCGTTGCGGCCGCCCCGCCCGGCCGGATCAGGCGCCGAAGCCTTCCAGCACCACCTTGCCGCGGGATTTGCCGCTCTCGAGCAGGGCATGGGCGCGGCGGAGGTTGGCGGCGTTGATCGTGCCGAAGGTCTCCGTCAGGGTGGTGCGGAGGGTGCCGGCATCCACCAAGCGGGAGACCTCGTCCAGCAGCGCGCCCTGCTCCCCCATGTCGGGGGTGCCGAACATGGAGCGGGTGTACATCAGCTCCCAGTGCAGGGAGATGCTCTTCGTTTTCAGCAGGCTCACGTTCAGCGTTCCCGGGCCCGGGTCGTCGATCAGGACGAAGCGGCCCTGGGGGGCCATCAGTTCCGCGATCTCGGCCAGGTGCTTGTCCGTCTGGGTCGTGGAGAAGACGAAACCGGGGGCGCCGAGGTTGAGGCCGGCCACTTCCGCGGCCAGGGGCTTGGAATGGTCCACCACGTGGTGCGCGCCGAGTTCCAGCGCCCAGTCCCGCGTCTCCGGGCGGGAGGCGGTGGCGATGACGGTCAGGTCCGTCAGCTTGCGGGCGAGCTGGATGGCGATGGAGCCGACCCCGCCGGCGCCGCCGACGATCAGCAGGGCGCGGGCGGCGCCGGGGACAGCGTGGGTCTTCACCTGAAGCCGGTCGAACAGCGCTTCCCAGGCGGTGATGGCGGTCAGCGGCATGGCCGCGGCCTCGGCGAAGCCGAGGGAGGCGGGCTTGGTGCCGACGATCCGTTCATCAACCAGGTGCAGCTCGGAATTCGTGCCGGGGCGGGTGATGTCGCCGGCGTAGAACACGGCGTCGCCCGGCTTGAAGCGGGTGGCGTCCGGGCCCGCGGCCTTCACGATGCCGGCTGCGTCCCAGCCCAGCACCTTGTATCCACCGGCTTCCGGCGCGGCCCGCATCCGCACCTTCGTATCTACGGGGTTCACGGAAACGGCGCGGACCTCCACCAACAGGTCGCGGCCCTTCGGCTCGGGGGCGGGAAGGTCGATGTCGAGAAGGGAGTCCTCGCGGTCGATGGGGAGGGAGGTCTGGTAACCGATGGCGCGCATGGCACTTCTCCGGGGCTGTGTTGGGCCGGAGATGCGCGATACCCTGGGCCATCGCAAGAACGCACATGAATCACCCATAGTGTCGAAAAGGATACCGTGATGGCCCGGACCCGGCACGAACGCCTGGATTGCAGCCCGGGCTGCGCCGTGGAGGCGACGCTCGCCCTCATCGACGGCAAGTGGAAGGGCGTGATCCTGCATCACCTCGGGGAGGGGACGATGCGGTTCAGCGAGATCCGCCGGCGCCTGCCGAACGTGACGCAGCGGATGCTGACGAACCAGTTGCGGGAGCTGGAGGCGGACGGGTTGATCACGCGCCGCGTCTATGCGGAGGTGCCGCCGCGCGTGGAGTACAGCCTTTCCGAGCGCGGGCGGAGTCTGGCGCCGGTGATCCAGGCGCTGAAGGATTGGGGGGACAGGCACGTGATGGCGGCGTTGCAGAAGGCGGCGTGACGGCGGAGGCCCCACGACACCAGAGGGCGGATGGCGGCGTCGAGATCGTCTTCGGCGTGGCGCGCGGGCGCACGGTGCTGCGCCACCTCTACCAATCCTCACCGATGCGCGTGCTCTTCCCGGATGCGGAGCCGGGAACGCCGATCACGGGCGCGCTGGTGAACACGGCCGGTGGCCTGGCCGGGGGCGATATGGTCCGGGTCCAGGCGCGGGTGGAGGAGGGGGCCACGGCAACCCTTTGCACCCCGGCGGCGGAGAAGCTGTACCGGTCCCTTGGGCCGGAGACGCGGATCGGGACGGCGCTGCATGTGGGGCCGGGGGCCGTGCTGGAGTGGCTGCCGCAGGAGACGATCCTGTTCGACCGCGCACGGCTGCGGCGGCGGCTGGACGTGGAGCTTTCCCCCGGTGCGCGGCTGCTGGCGACGGAGATGCTGGTCTTCGGCCGTGCGGCCCGGGGGGAGAGGTTCCGGGAGGGGTTCCTGCACGATGCCTGGCGCCTGCGGGTGAACGGGCGGCTGCGCTGGGCCGATGCGCTGCGGATCGAGGTGCCGGACGAGGCGCTGGAGGACCGGTTCGGCTTCGCGGGGGCGGGCGGCTTCGCGACGCTGCTCTATGCGGGGGCGGATGCGGCGGAACGGCTGCCCGTCCTGCGCGACCTCGCCGGGCCACTGGGTGCCGCCACCGTCCCGCGGGAGGGCGTGGCACTGATCCGCTGGCTCGGTCCGGCCATGCCGGTACGGGCCGCACTGGCGGCGGCCATTCCCGCCTTGCGCGCGGCGCTGTTCGGTCTGCCACCGGCGCTGCCGCGGCTCTGGACCACCTAAGGCCGCCGCCGCCATACTCCGCCGACCCTTTTCGGAACCCGCCCATGCACCTGACCCCGCGCGAGAAGGACAAGCTGCTGATCGCCATGGCGGCGAACGTGGCGCGGCGCCGGCTGGAGCGGGGCGTGCGGCTGAACCACCCGGAGGCGGTGGCGCTGGTGTCGGATTTCGTGGTGGAGGGCGCGCGGGACGGGCGCAGCGTGGCGGAGCTGATGCGGGATGGCGCCACGGTGATCACGCGGGACCAGGTGATGGAGGGCGTGGCCGAGATGATCCACGAGATCCAGGTGGAGGCGACCTTCCCCGATGGGACGAAGCTCGTCACCGTCCACCAGCCGATCCGTTGAGGGCAGTGCGATGATCCCCGGAGAGGTGTTTCCCGCCGAAGGCGAGATCGAGCTGAATGCTGGCCGCCCGGCGGTGGAAATGGAGGTCGCCAACACGGGCGATCGCCCCGTGCAGGTGGGCAGCCACTACCACTTTGCCGAGACGAACCCGGAGCTGGCCTTCGACCGCGCGGTGGCGCGCGGGATGCGGCTGGACATCGCGGCCGGCACCGCCGTGCGCTTCGAGCCCGGGCAGACGCGGCTGGTGCGGCTGATCCCCTATGCCGGGGCACGGATCGTGCACGGGTTCCGCGGCGAGGTTGAAGGAAAGCTCTAGCCATGGCCGCCAGGATTTCCCGCTCGGCCTATGCCGGCATGTACGGGCCGACCACGGGCGACCGGGTGCGGCTGGCCGATACCGACATCATCATCGAGGTGGAGCGCGACCTCACCACCTATGGCGAGGAGGTGAAGTTCGGTGGCGGCAAGGTGATCCGCGACGGGATGGGGCAATCCCAGCTCGGGCGGGACGACGGGGCGATGGACACCGTCATCACCAATGCGCTGATCCTGGACCATACCGGCATCTACAAGGCGGATGTGGGGCTGCGGGACGGGCGGATCGCGGCCATCGGCAAGGCGGGGAATCCCGACACGCAGCCGGGCGTGGACATCATCATCGGGCCGACGACAGAGATCATCGCCTGCGAGGGGCGGATCCTCACCTCCGGCGGGATCGACGTGCACATCCATTTCATCTGCCCGCAGCAGATCGAAGAAGCGCTGGCCTCTGGCGTGACGACAATGTTCGGCGGTGGCACCGGGCCGGCGCATGGGACATTGGCGACGACGGCGACTCCGGGGGCCTTCCATCTGGCGCGCATGCTGCAGGCGGCCGAGGGGTTCCCGATGAACCTGGGCTTCCTCGGCAAGGGCAATGCGGCGCTGCCGAAGGGGTTGGAGGAGCAGATCCTGGCCGGGGCGGCCGGGATGAAGCTGCACGAGGACTGGGGCACCACGCCGAAGGCGATCGACACCTGCCTGGCGGTGGCGGATGTGCTGGACGTGCAGGTGGCCATCCACACGGACACGCTGAACGAGAGCGGCTTCGTCGAGAGCACCATCAAGGCGATCGGCGGGCGCACCATCCAGGCCTTCCACACGGAGGGCGCGGGCGGCGGGCACGCGCCGGACATCCTGCGGCTGGTGGGGGAGGCGAACGTGCTGCCTTCCTCCACCAACCCCACCATGCCCTATACGGTGAACACGCTGGACGAGCATCTGGACATGCTCATGGTGTGCCATCACCTCGATCCGCGCATCCCGGAGGACGTGGCCTTCGCGGAGAGCCGCATCCGGCGTGAGACGATCGCGGCGGAGGACATCCTGCACGACCTCGGCGCCATCTCGATGATGAGCTCCGACAGCCAAGCGATGGGGCGGGTGGGCGAGGTGATCATCCGCACTTGGCAGACCGCGCACAAGATGAAGCAGCAGCGCGGGCGCCTGCCGGGCGAGACGGGCGACAACGACAACCTGCGCGCGCGCCGCTACGTTGCGAAGTACACGATCAACCCCGCCATTTCCCAGGGCATCGCCGATCACGTCGGCAGCGTGGAGGTGGGGAAGCTGGCGGATCTGGTAATGTGGAGCCCGGCCTTCTTCGGTGTGAAGCCGGAGATGGTGCTGAAATGCGGCACCATCGCCATGGCGCCGATGGGCGATCCGAACGCCTCCATCCCCACGCCGCAGCCCGTGCACTACCGGCCGATGTTCGGGGCCTTCGGGCGCGCCCTGCCGGCGGTTGGGGTGACCTTCACCTCCGGGGCGGCGATGCAGGCGGGGATCGGGGAGCGGCTGCGGCTGGAGCGGCCGCTGTTGGCGGTGCGGAATACGCGGGGCGGCATCTCCAAGCGCGACATGGTGCTGAACGACCTCTGCCCACGCATCGAGGTGGATGCCGAAACCTATGAGGTGCGCGCGGACGGCGAACTGCTGGTCTGCGAGCCCGCGAAGGTGCTGCCCATGGCGCAGCGCTACTTCCTGTTCTGAGAAGCAAGATGACCGAAGACAGCCTGCCCCGCGCCACGAAGGTGCTGCCCGCCGGCGAGTGGAACGCCGCCGAGGCGCGCGACGCCGTAACGCTGGATTTCGACGACCGTCATCGCCGCCGCCGCCGCTACACGGGGAAGGGAGGCTTTGCCTTCCTTCTCGACCTGCCGGAAGCGGTGGTGCTGTACGATGGCGACGGACTGGTGCTGGAGGGCGGGGGTACGGTCGCCGTGCGCGCGGCGCCGGAGCCGCTGGTGGAGATCACGGCGGGGGATCGGGCGCATTTCGCGCGGCTGGCCTGGCATCTCGGCAACCGGCATTTGCCGGCGGAGATCGGCGCGGAGCGCATCCTGATCCGAGACGACCACGTGATCACCGCGATGCTGCGAGGGCTGGGTGCCACGCTGCGGACGGTGAACGCGCCCTTCAATCCGGAAGGCGGCGCCTATGGCGAGCACAACCGGCAGACCGCGCACCATCACGGGCCGCAGCACGGGCACCATCACCACGATCACGATCACGATCACGATCATGGCCACTCCCACGACCACGGGCATGACCACCATCATCACTGAGGGCACCACTGCGGGCGACGCCGCCCTCTATCGCCTGCTGGCCTGGACGTCGCCGGCCTATCCGGTCGGGGCCTACACCTACAGCCACGGGCTGGAGACGGCGGTGGAGGACGGCGCGGTGACGAACCGCGCCGGGCTGATCGCCTATGTGCAGGCGGCGCTGGGGCGCGGGGCGGGGGCGGTGGATGGGCCGTTGCTTGCCGCGGCCTGGCGTGCGGCCGAGGCGGATGACGAGGCGGCGCTGGACGAGGTGGCCGAGCTGGCCTCCGCCTGGCGTGGCACGGCGGAGACGGCGCTGGAGAGCGGGGCGCAGGGTGCGGCCTTCGCAACCGTCACGGCCGCTGCCTGGCCGGAGCCGCGCTTCGCCGCGCTCATCGCGCGCCATCCGAAGCGGCTGGTGCATCCGGTGGCCTTCGGGGCCGCCGCGGCCTGGAATGGCATCCCGCAGCGCGCGGCACTGTTCAGCTGGCTCGGGGCCTTCGCGGCCAATCTGGTTTCGGCGGGCGTCCGGCTGGTGCCTTTGGGACAGACGGACGGGCAGGTGGCCACCGCCGCGCTGATGTCAGCCGTGCAGGCGGCCACCGAGGCCGCACTGGCGGCCGAGTTGGATGAAATCGGCACCTCCGCGCCGATGCTCGACCTTTTCTCCATGCGCCACGAGACGCAGTACACGAGGCTGTTCCGCTCATGAGCAACACGGATCGTGCCGCAAGCGGCAACGGACCCTTCCGCGTCGGCATCGGCGGCCCTGTCGGGTCCGGCAAGACGGCGTTGACCGACCGGTTGTGCAAATACCTTCGTGACACGCACGACATCGCCGTGATCACCAACGACATCTACACGCGCGAGGATGCGGAGTTCCTGACGCGCAGCGGCGCGCTGGCGCCCGAGCGCATCACGGGGGTGGAGACGGGCGGCTGCCCGCATACGGCGATCCGCGAGGACGCGTCCATCAACCTCGCCGCCGTGCAGGAGATGAACGAGCGCTTCCCGGGGCTGGAGATCCTGTTCATCGAGAGCGGCGGCGACAACCTGGCCGCCACCTTCTCCCCCGAACTCGCCGACCTGACGATCTACGTCATCGACGTCTCGGCGGGGGACAAGATCCCGCGCAAGGGCGGGCCGGGCATCACCCGGTCGGACCTGCTCGTGATCAACAAGATCGACCTCGCGCCGCTGGTGGGCGCCGATCTCGGCGTGATGGACCGGGATTCCCGGAAGATGCGCGGGCAGCGCCCCTTCCTCTTCACCAACCTGAAGGAGAATCTCGGCGTGGCCGAGATCGCCGACTTCATCCTGCAATCCGGCGGCATCGACCGCCGCGCCCTACCCCCCGTTCAGGCCCCCGTTCAGTCCCCTGGCCAGCCCCGGAGTGCCGCATGATGCGCCGCCTTCTTCCTCTCGCCCTGGCCCTGCTGCCGCTGCCCGCCCTGGCCCATACGGGGCTGGGCCATGTGGCGGGCTTCACCGCAGGCTTCGCGCACCCGCTGGGCGGGGCGGACCACCTGATGGCGATGGTGGCGATCGGGCTCTGGGCGGGGTTGATGGGCGGGCGCGCGGCCTGGGCGCTGCCGCTCGCCTTCCTGGGCGCCATGACCGTGGGCGGTGCGCTCGGGATGGCGGGGATCGGGCTGCCGATGGTGGAGGCGGGGATCGCCGGTTCCGTCATCGTGCTCGGCGCGCTGGTGGCGCTCGCGGTGCGGCCGCCCCTGGCGGTTGCGCTGGGCCTCTCGGCGCTCTTCGGCCTCGTCCACGGCCATGCCCATGGGGCGGAGATGCTGCCGGGGGCGGCGGCGGCCGGCTACGCCGCCGGCTTCCTGCTGGCGACCGCGGGGCTGCACGCGCTGGGGCTGGCGATCGGCTCCGCCCGCATGCCTGGGTTCCGCACGGTGGCGCGGGTGGCGGGGGCGGGCGGCGTGGCGCTCATGACAGCGTTTCTCGTCCTCGGCTGAGCCGGGTGCTGGCAGCGCGGTCGGGAAGGGCATAGCCTGCCGTCCACGGCGCGAGAGGGCGGCATGGCACGGCGATGGGTCTGGGGCGGTCTGCTCCTCGGTCTGGCGATGCAGGCTGCGGCCCCGGCGAGGGCGGAATCGCCGCCGGGGACCATCACCATCGCGGTGGAGAGCCCCTTCGGGATCGACCCGCACTTCCTCTTCGTCGGCCCCAACATGGCGGCCGCGCGCCAGATCTACGACAGCATCATCAACCGGGATTCGGAGAGTCGCTTCGTCCCGGGCATCGTGCAGTCCTGGGAAGCACCGGATGACCGGACCTGGCTGCTGCGCCTGCGGCCGGGTGTCACCTTCCACGACGGCAGCCCGCTGACGGCGGATGACATCGCCTTCTCCATCGCCCGGGTGCCGGCCGTGCCGAACAACCCCGGTCCCTATACGTCCAACCTGCGGACCATCGCGGCCGTGGAGGTGGTGGATCCGCTGACCCTGCGGATCCGCACGGACCGGCCGAACCCCACGCTGATGGGGCAGCTGACGAACATCTTCGTCGTCTCCCGCAACGCCGCGCGGGGGGACGGCACGGCGGCCGGCGCCAGCACGGCCGACTTCAACAATGGCCGCGCGGCCATCGGCACCGGGCCCTACCGGCTGGCGGCGATGCACGGCTCCGAAGGCATGTCGCTGGTGCGCAACCCGGGCTACTGGGGCCCTGCGCCGGCCTATGAGAAGGCCGAGATCCGCGTCATCGGCAACGACGCCTCCCGCCTGGCCGCACTGGTGGCGGGCGACGTGGACCTGATCGAAAGCGTGCCGCCCGGCGACGTGGCGCGGCTGGAGCGGGAGCCGCGCGTGATCCTGTTCCGCCACAACTCCGATCGGATCATGTACCTGATCCCCAATGTCGGGGCGGAGCGGCTGGCGCTGCTGACGGATGCGGAGGGCAAGCCGCTGGGCGGCAACCCGCTGCGGGACGTGCGGGTCCGCCGGGCGCTCTCCCTGGCGCTGGACCGGTCGGCGCTCGCCTCCCGCGCGCTGGACGGGCAGGCGGTGCCCACGGGCCAGATGGTGCCGCAGCAGTTCGGGGCCTACGATCCGTCCTTCCCCGTGCCGCGGCCCGATCCGGAGGCGGCGCGGAAGCTGCTGGCGGAGGCGGGCTACCCCCGCGGCTTCGGGCTCTCCATCGCCTGCTCCAACAACCGCTTCGTCAACGACGCGCGGGTCTGCCAGGCGGTGGGGCAGATGTTCACCCGCGCCGGGTTCCAGACGAAGGTGGAGACGATGCCGGGCAGCGTCTTCTTCCCGCGCACCGTGGAGGGGAAGAACGAGTTTCCCGTGATCCTCTACGGGCTCTCGCTCTCTTCCTCGCGCGATGCCAGCTACATCCTCTCCACGGCCGTCCACACGCGGAACGTCCAGCAGGCCTATGGCCAGGGCAACCGCGGCAGCTTCTCGGAGCCGGAGATGGACGCGGCGATCCAGGCGGCCATCACCCGCAGCGACCCCGGGCGGGAGGAGGCGCTGCGCGCCGTGATGCGCGCCGCGATCGACCGCGTCCCGATCATCCCGATGTACAACCAGGTGACCCTCGTCGCTGCGCGGAAGGGCGTGCTCTACGAGCCGCGCATGGACGAGCAGTTGCTGGCCCAGCAGGCGCGGCCCGCAGAGGCTACATTGCGCCCGTGAACTGCTTCAGGCCCGACTTGCGGGCCGCAAGACCCTGGCGCATCGCGGCCTTGTCGGCGTCCGAGGCCCGCATGGAGGAGTTGAGCGGCTTGTCGGTGCCGAGCACGCCGTTGGGGATCTTGTGCACGTTCCGCAGCGGCGCCCCCGGCCCGGCATCGAGGCAAGAGTGCATCAGCTCGTGGAAGATGATGTTCGCCACGGCCCAGTCCCGCGCCCCGTCCGCTCCGCCCCGCGGGTCTCCGCCGCGGATGACGTCGGTGAGATAGACCTCGCAGATCATGGCCTGCTGAGTCTTGGACCATTGCGTCGAGCCGCCGAAGCCCAGATCCGCTTTCGAGGCGCCGCCGTGCTTCACCAGGATGCTGTCGCCCTGGTCCTCCAGGCAGTAGCAGACAAGGTCGAAGTCGGTGACGCTGGAGGCATTGCGGTCCCACCAGTAATCCACCGAGCTGTAGCTGCCGGTGATGCAGGGCTTGAAGTAGTCCATCAGGATCATGCCGGTGGTGCCCTGCCAGGATTCGTTGAACAGGGTTCTCTCGGCCGAGAACTTCCGGACGAGGATGAGGTTCAAGACGGCCATGGCGCTTTCCCGCTTTCCATCCCGGCCGCCGATCATCTAGCCTCCCGTCCCCCGATGCAAGCAAGACGTTCCGGTGCCGTGACATCGTGCCGGCCGTCCATCGGCGGGATGACAATGGGCGGATCAAGGATCGCTGCATGACAACCCGTCCCCTCGTCTCCGGCCCGCGCCACGCGATCAGCGCCGGGCATTACCTCGCCAGCGCGGCGGGGCTGGCCATCCTGGAGGCGGGCGGCAACGCGATCGATGCGGGCGTGGCAGCGGGCCTCGTCCTTGGCGTGGTGCAGCCGGACATCGTGAACTTCGGCGGCGTCGCGCCCATCCTGATTCGGCGCGCGGACGGGCGGGTCGAGAGCATTGCGGGCCTCGGGCACTGGCCCATGTCCCTGCCGCCGGACATCTTCATGCGGGAGCACGGCGGCAAGATGCCGCGCGGCGTGCTGCGGACCGTGGTGCCCGCCGCGCCGGATGCCTGGATCACCGCGCTGGAGCGGCACGGCACCATGGGCTTCGCCGACGTGGCCGGGGCCGCCATCCGCTTCGCGGAGGAAGGATTCCCCGTCTATCCGATGTTCGCGGAGAGCGTCGCCTCCCACGCGAAGGACTATGCGGGCTTCCCGACGAACGCGGCGATCTTCCTGCCCGGCGGCAGGCCGCACCCGGTCGGCGCGCTGTTCATCCAGAAGGATCTGGCCGCCACTATCCGCTTCATGGCGGATGAGGACCGGCATGCCGCCGCAAGGGGCGGGCGGGAGGCGGGGCTGCGGGCCGCGCATGATGCCTTCTACCGCGGCGACATTGCCCGGCAGATCGTCGCCTTCATGAAGGCGGAGGGCGGGTACCTCTCCGCCGAGGACCTCGCCAATTTCCGCTCCCGCCTGGAGCCCGCCTTGACGCGGGACTGGCGCGGGCACGAGGTGACGACCTCCGGCCCCTGGTGCCAGGGGCCGGCGCTGCTGGAGGCGCTGCTGCTGATGGAGCATGCGGGCTTCGACGGCATGGAACACAACAGCCCGGACTACCTGCACCTGCTCGCGGAGTGCCTGAAGGTGGCCATGGCGGACCGCGAGTACCATTTCGGCGATCCCGCCTTCCGCGACGTGCCGCTGGATGCCCTGCTGGGCGAGACGCACCTGGCCGCGCGCGCCGCGGCGATCGACCCGGCGCGCGCCCATCCCGGCATGCCCTCCCCCCGCCTGAACGACGGCACGGGCAAGCACGAGCGGAGCGAGCGGCTGGTCGCGGCGATCGAGCCCGACACCTCCTATGTCGCGGTGGTTGACCGGGAGGGGAACGCCTTCTCCGCCACGCCATCGGACGGCACATGGAACGTGCCGGTCATCCCGGGCCTGGGCTTCGTGGCCTCGCCCCGCGGCACGCAGTCCCGGCCCGATCCGGCGCATCCCTGCGGCGTGCGCCCCGGCGCGCGGCCGCGGCTGACGCCCAATCCCGCTCTCTGCGTGACGCGGGAGGGGGCGGTGATCCCCTTCGGCACGCCGGGCGGCGACGTGCAGATCCAGGCCATGCTGCAGGTGCTGCTGAACCACCTGCACTTCGGCATGGACCTGCAGGAGGCGATCGAGGCGCCGCGCGTGGCGACCTATTCCTTCCCCTCCTCCTTCGCGCCCTACGATTATTTCCCGGGCCGGCTGGCGGTAGAGTCCCGCATCCCCGCCGCCACGCGGGAGGCGCTGCGGGACCGGGGGCACGAGATCCAGGACTGGCCGGACTGGACCTGGTTGGCCGGCAGCGTGGAGGCGGTGCGCTACGATCCCGTCACGGGCGTGAAGGCGGGCGCGGCCGATCCGCGTCGGCCGGCCTACGCCCTGGCGATGTAGATCAAGCCGGGACCATGTCTGCGGCCAGAAGGGCCGCGATCTCCGGCCTGCAGGAGCCGCAGCTCGTGCCGGCCCGCGTGGCCTCGCCCACGGCGGCCACGCTGCCGCAGCCCTGGCGGAGGGCGCGGCACACCGTATCCACCGAGACGCCGTTGCAGACGCAGAGGGTGGGAGAGGGCGGCGGGCCATCGGCGGGGCGACCGGCGAGGAGGGCCGCGGCGCTCGCCACGCCTTCTCCGGCCAGAAGGCCGACCAGCCAGTCGCGCGGGGGCAGGCGGTGGTCCGGCCCGATGAAGAGAACTGCCTCGGCCCGGCCCTGGCGCATCAGCGCGGCGCGGTGAAGACCGGCGGCGGGGTCGTCCAACCGGACCCATTCGGTGCCAAGCTCCTCCAGCAGGGCGGAGAGGCGGGTGAAAGCGTCTTCTGGCGCCTCCGCGCCCGCCAGCTCGTGCCGGAACAGGCCAGGACCTGCGAGGGCAAGGGCCACCCAGTCCGCCACAACCGGGCCGAGGCTGCGGCGGGCGATGAGGAAGCCGTGCCAGGCCGGAGCGAAGGCGGAGAGCGCCACGCGGGCGGATTTCAGCGCGGGCTGGGCGGAAACCGGGTCCACCACGGGCGGGATGGTCCCGTTGATGCGCGCGGCGGGGGCGCGCTCCGCGGTCCAGTGCATCGGCGCGAAGGCAGTGCCGCGGCGCTGGCCGGCATCGTGGCGCAGGCGCAGCACGGCGGAGGCGCCCTCATGGCCGGTGATGCGGGCCAGGCTGCCATCCGGCAGGCCCCCCGCATCGGCGGGGTGGACCACCAGCTCCGGCTCCGGCTTGTGCGCCATCAGCCGGGGCACGCCGCCCGTGCGGGTCATGGTGTGCCACTGGTCGCGCAAGCGACCCGTGAGGAGGGTGAGAAGACCGTTGCCTTCCGGGCGCGGCTTGTGGGCAACGGGGACGAAGCGCGCGCGGCCGGCGGGGAAGGCACCGTCGGCGAAGAAGCGGGGCTTGGCGGTGCCCCCGGCGGGCACGGGCCAGCGCGTGGGGGGCAGGGCGGCGTAGTCCGCGTCGGACAGGTCGGCGAGGCCGGAGATGTCGAAGGCGCGGGTGCCGTTGTTGCCGAGGCCGGTGAGAGCCGCGTGCTCGCGGAAGATGGCGGCGGCATCGGGCCATGCAAATTCGGCGCCCCAGCCGAGGCGGGCGGCGACCTGGGCGACGATCCACCAGTCCTGCCGCGCCTCGCCGGGCGGCGGCAGGAAGGCGCGCTGGCGGGAGATGACACGTTCGGAGTTCGTGACGGTGCCGTCCTTCTCCGCCCAGCCGAGGGCGGGCAGGCGGACATGGGCGAAACCGGCGGTGTCCGTGTCCCGCATGACCTCGGACACGACGAGGAAGGGCGCGCGGCGCATCGCGTCCCGCGCCGCCTCCGCTTCCGGCAGGGAGACGGCGGGATTGGTGGCCATGACCCAGAGGGCGCCGATCCTGCCGGCGCCGAGGGCGCGGAACAGGTCCACCGCCTTCAGCCCGGGGCCGACGGCGAGGTTCGGGGCGTTCCAGTGGCCGCGCACGAGATCGGCCTCGCCCGGCACGGACCAGTCGAGATGGCCGGCGAGGACATGGCCGAGCGCGCCCACTTCCCGCCCGCCCATGGCGTTGGGCTGGCCCGTGACCGAGAAGGGGCCGGCGCCGGGCTTTCCGATGCGGCCCGTCAGCAGATGGCAGTTGATGATGGCGTTGGCGCCGTCCGTGCCCGTCTCGGACTGGTTGATGCCCTGCGACCAAAGGGTGACGGTGCGGGGCGTGCTCGCGAACCAGTCGACGAAGGTGGCGAGGTCGGCGGGGTCCAGCCCCGTGCGCTGCGCCGCATGCGCGGCGTCGGCGTGGGCGGCGGTGAGTGTGGCGTCCAGGCCCTGCGTGTGGGCGTAGACGTAGCTGTGGTCGGCCAGGCCGCGGTCGTGCAGGTGGGCCAGGAGGGCGTTGAACAAGGCGACGTCGGAGCCCGGACGGATCCCGAGATGCAGGTCCGCGCCCTCCGCGCTCGGCGTGCGGCGGGGATCGACGATGACGAGCCGCATATTGGGCCGCATGGCGCGCGCGGCCGCGATGCGCTGGAACAGCACGGGGTGGCACCAGGCGAGGTTGCTGCCGACCAGCACCACGAGTTCCGCCTCTTCGAGGTCCTCGTAGAGGCCGGGCACGACGTCCTCGCCGAAGGCGCGCTTGTGGGCGGCCACCGCGCTGGCCATGCAGAGCCGGGAGTTGCTGTCGATGTTGGCGGTGCCGAGAAAGCCCTTCGCCAGCTTGTTGGCGGCGTAGTAGTCCTCCGTCAGCAGCTGGCCGGAGACGTAGAGGGCCACGCCGTCGCGGCCGAGATCGGCCTGCGCCTTTCGGAAGCCCTCCGCCACCGCGTCCAGCGCGGCGCCCCAGGACGCGCGCTTGCCGCCGACCTCCGGGTGCAGCAGGCGGCCCGGCAGGTCCAGCGTCTCGCCCAGCGCCGTGCCCTTACTGCAGAGGCGGCCCTTGTTCGCGGGGTGCTCGGTATCGCCCGCAATGCGTCCATCCGGCGCGGCGAGAACGCCGCAGCCGACGCCGCAATAGGGGCAGGTCGTGCGCGTCAGGCCGGAGGGCGGGGGCAGCGCGTCCATCAGTACACGTCGCGCTGGTAGCGGTTCTGGCGGGCCAGGGCGACGATCCAGTCGCGCGCGGCGTCCGCGTCCATCCGGCCTTCCTTCATGGCGATCTCGCGCAGCGTGGTGTCCACGTCCTTCGCCATGCGGGCAGCGTCGCCGCAGATGTAGAAGCGCGCGCCGTCCTGGAACCAGCGCCAGAGGTCGGCGGCGCTTTCCTTCATGCGGTCCTGCACGTAGGTCTTCTTCGCGCCGGGATCGCGCGACCAGGCGAGCGAGAGACGCTCCAGCGTGCCATCGGCCCTCCAGTCCTCGATCTCCTCGCGGAAGAGGTAGTCGGTGGCGGATCTCTGGTCACCGAAGAAGAGCCAGGTGCGGCCCTTGATGCCCTGCGCGGCGCGGTGCTGCAGGAAGGCGCGGAAGGGCGCGATGCCCGTGCCGGGGCCGCACATGATGACGGGGGTGGAGGGGTCCTCCGGCAGGCGGAAGTGGGAGACCTGCATGTAGGCGGGCATGATCTCGGTGATCGCGCGCTCCCGGTCGCCGGGCGTGGCATGGCCTTCGCCCTCAATGAGGTCGGGGATGGCGCGGAAGCCGAGATGGGAGGAGGCGACGCCCTGGCGCACGCGGCCGCGCCGGTCTGCCTTCACCACGGAGACGCAGAGCTCGACCTTCCCCGGCACGGCGAGGGGCGAAGAGGCGATGGAGTAGAGGCGGGGCTTGAGGCCGGGAAGGGAGGCGGCGAGGTCGGCCAGCGAGGGACGTGCGGAGGGGAAGTGCTCCAGCAGGTCCAGCAGGTCGGCGTCCTGCGGCTCCGCGTCGTCCTCCCCGTCAGTCAGCTTGCGGAGCATGGCCGCTTCCTTGGCGTCCTTCGCCGCGCCGGCGAGAAGGTCCGTGGTGCGGTCCAGCGGGCGGGCGATGGCGAGGTGCGTCAGGAAGGCCTCGCGTGCGGGGCGAGCCATGCCATCGGGGCAGGGCACCGGCTCCTCCCCCGTGGCGCCGAGGATGCGGAGGCAGGCTTCCACCAGCTCCGGGTCGTTCGGCGCCAGCAGGCCGAGGCTGTCGCCGGGATCGTAGCGCAGTCCGCTGTCTTCGAGGTCCAGCACGATGTTGCGGACGTCCTTGGCGGAACCTTCGCCGGAAAGGGCATGCACGGCGAGGACGCGGATGGGCACCATGGCCGGGCCCGTGGCCTTGGCGGTAGGGGCGGGCGCCGTTGCGGCGGGGGCTTCGGCCTGCAGGGCCTTCAGCGCCTTCTGCGTCGCCTTGCCGCCGGGAACGCAGAGGGAAAGCGAGCCCTCCGCACCCGAGGCGATGGCCTCCGCATAGCTCTTGCAGACATAGCCGCACTGGCCGCAATCCAGCTGCGCCATGGCGGCCATGTAGCGCCGGGATTGTGGCTTGTCCGCCGCCATCAGCAACCGCTCATCCAGCGAGAGCGCCGGGTCGTGCCAGGGAAAGTCCTCCTCCGGCTCCGGCGCGGGGGCGGCCGCGCTGCCGGCCGCCCCCGCGCCGCCGTAGAGGCCGGCGAGGAAACCGTTCAGCCAGGCGCGCTGCTCCGGCGAGAAAGGCGCGCTTTCCGGGATCATCGGGGTGGGGGCGGGGCCAGGGAAGGCGCCCGCGACGGGGGAAATGGCGTTCACGCGTCGATCTCCGCGGCGCTGCGACCGGTCATGGCCAGAAGCTCGGCTTCGCCGTGGCGGTCGGTGAAGGCCTGGAAGGTGAGTTCGGCGGCTTCGGCCTGCCAGGCGCGCAGCAGGTTCAGCACCGCCGGGCCCAGATCGTCATGCGCCACCTTCGGGAGGACCAAGCGGCCGATGCGCTGCTCCATCCCCGCACCGCCGCCGACATGGAGGTCGTAGCCCTCCACCTCCTCCTCGCCGCGCTCCACCTTGGCGCCGATCAGGCCGATGTCGCCGATATAGTGCTGGGCGCAGGAGTTGTGGCAGCCGGTGAGGTGGATGTTGATCGGGCGGCTCACGGCGATTCGGGAATCCAGGTAGTCCGCCAGCGCCGCCGCGTGCTGCTTCGTGTGGGCGGCGGCGAACTTGCAGCCGGCCGCGCCCGTGCAGGCAACGAGGCCGCCGCGCACGTGGCTGGCGGTGGTGCCGAAGCCGATCGCCTCGATCTCGCGGCAGGCTTCCGCCATGCGGTCGCGCGGGATGTCGGAGATGAGAAGGTTCTGCCAGACCGTCAGGCGCAGGGTGCCGCTGCCATAAGTGTCGGCGATGCGGGCCAGGGCGCGGAGCTCGTCGGCGGTGATGCGGCCGACGGGCAGGACCACGCCGACATATTGCAGGCCGTCCTGCTTCTGGTCGTGCACGCCGAGATGGCCGTGCTTGTCGGCGGGCGGCGCGGACTCGCCGCCATCCACCTCGCGCAGCGGGGCGCCCAGCTGGGCCTCCACCGCCTCGATGAAACGGGGCAGGCCCCAGGTATCCAGCAGGTATTTCAGGCGGGACTTGCGACGATCCGTGCGGTCGCCATGGGCGAGGAAGACGCGGAGGATGGCGTCGCAGACCTTCACCACCTCGTCCGCTGCCACCACGCGGCCCGTGTCGCGCGCGAAGTCGCGGTGGCCGGTGATGCCGCCGAGGGCAAGGCGGAACAGGACCTCCTCCCCGACCTTCACGGCGGCGAAGGCGATGTCGTTCGTGTCCTCCACCACGGCCACGCGGCTGCCGCCGTCGATGGAGATGTTGAACTTGCGCGGCAGGCCGAAGAGGTCGCGCGTGTTCAGGATGTGGTGGTGCAGCTTGCGGACGATGGCGCGGGTGTCGATCAGCTCGTGGGGATCGATGCCGCTGGTGGGGGATGCCGTGATGTTGCGGATGTTGTCCGCGCCCGTGCCCTTGGGGATGATGCCGAGGTCGGCCAGACGCTCCAGCAGCTCCAAGCCCTTGTCCGCGGGGATCTCGCGGATCTGCAGGTTGTTGCGGGTGGTGGCGTCCACGTAGCCGCCGCCGCACTCCTCCGCGATGGCCGCAATGCCGCGCGCCTGGTGGGTCGAGAGGATGCCGCCGGGGATGCGCAGGCGGCACATGAAGGAATCCTGCGTCGGGCCGACGTAGAACAGCCCGTGCCAGCGCGTGGCCAGGTTCTCCAGCCCATGGGGGAATTTGCCCGCCCTGGCGCGCGCCTCCACCTCGTCCCAGCGGTCCAGCGGGTGCTTCTCCCGCTTCATCCTCTCCTCGGGGCTCAGCTTGCCGCCGGCCGCCACCGCCGCGTCCTGCGCGGCGCGCATCGCGTCCGGCGGCGCGCCGCCCTCCGCGGCGCCACCGGGGGAGAGCGTGCCGCGGCGGGCCTCGACGCCCGCCATGAAGCCCTGGAGGTAGTTCTGCTGCTCGGGGGTGAAGCTGCCGTCCATCACGCCGCATCCTTGAGGTAGGCCTGGCCCAGGGCCGCGTCCGCGCGGGACGCGACCGGGCGGCCGCTCGCAATCAGGATCTGGTAGAAGCCGGCCTCGCTGGTGTCGCCGTAGAGCACGGCGCCGACGAGGCGGCCTTCGCGCCACCACAGGCGGCGGTAGGATTCGCCGGCGCGCAGGGTCACCGCCTCTGCATTGGCGGGCGCCACCTCGCCGCCGGACCAGACATGGGTGCCGGAGACCTTGAGGGCGGCGGATTCCGCGCGCGGCGCCCAGATGGCGGCCTCTCCGGCGATGGTGGCGGCGGCGATCTCCGCCTGCTCCAGCGCGGGGGCGACGAGGCCGATCAGGCGACCCTCCACCTCCGCGCACTCGCCGATGGCGAGGACGTTCGGATCGCTGGTGTGCATGGCGGCGTCGGCCACGATGCCGCGCGCGACCTCCAACCCGCTGACTTTCGCCAGATCGACGTTCGGGCGCACGCCGACGCACATGGCGACGAGGCGGGCGGGGATGCGCTCGCCAGACTTCAGCAGCACGGCCTCGGCGCGCTCCTTGCCCTCGATGGCGACGGTCGCGGCGGGCATGTGGATGGTCAGGCCGCGGGCGCGCAGGCGATTCGCCAGCAGCGTGCCCGCGTCGTAATCGAGCTGACGCTCCATCGGCCAGCCGACGGCATGGAGCACCGTCACCTTCATGCCGCGCGCGGCGAGGCCGACGGCGGCTTCAAGGCCCAGAAGTCCGCCGCCGATCACCACGGCGGGCCCGCCGTCGCGCGCGACCTGCAGCATCTGGCGGCTCTCGGCGAGGTCGCGCCAGGCAATGACGCCGGGCAGATCGGCACCCGGCAGGGGCAGGCGGAAGGAGCGGCTGCCGGTGGCGATGACACAGCGGTCGTAAGGGATGCGCTCGCCGCGGGCGGTGATGGCTTCGCGCGCGGTGAGGTCCAGCCGCTCGATCCGCGTGCCTGGGCGGTAGGAGACGCCCGCCGCGCGCAGGTCGGCGAGGGTGTGGGTGATCAGCGCCTCCTGGGTCAGATCGCCCACGAGGTGCTTGGAGAGGGCGACCCGGTCGTAGGGCAGGGCCGGCTCGGCACCCGCCAGCAGCACCTGGGCGCCGGGCACGCGCCCGGCGGTCCGCAGGGCGCAGCGCGTGCCGGCCGGGCCGGCGCCGACGACCAGGATCCTCATGCCGCGGCCAGCCCCGGCGCGGTGTGGCGGTGGTGCAGGAACTCCAGCACCGCGGCACGGGCTGCGATGAAGCGCGGATCGGCCACGAGCGCGAGGCGGTCGCGCGGGCGGGGCAGGTCCACCTCCAGGATTTCGCCGATCCGGGCATTGGGGCCGTTGGTGAGCATCACGATACGGTCGGAGAGCAGCACGGCCTCGTCCACGTCGTGGGTGATCATCATCACCGTGCTGCCGAGATCCGCGTGAATTTGCATCACCTGGTCCTGCAGGTGTGCGCGGGTCAGGGCGTCCAGCGCGCCGAAGGGCTCGTCCAGCAGCAGGACCTTCGGCTTCATCGACAGCGCGCGGGCGATGCCGATGCGCTGCTTCATGCCGCCGGAGATCTCGCCCGGGCGCTTGTCCTTGGCGTGGGTCATGCGGACGAGGGCGATGTTCTCCAGCGTCCATTCGTGCCGCTCGGCCTTGGACATGGTCTTGGAGAGCGTCTGGTCCACGGCGAGGCGGACGTTCTCGTAGCAGGTGAGCCAGGGGAGGAGGGAGTGGTTCTGGAACACCACGGCGCGGTCCGGGCCGGGGCCGGAGATCTCGCGCCCGTCCAGCACCACGCCGCCGCCGGAGGCGTCCAGCAGCCCCGCCACCACGTTCAGCAGCGTAGACTTGCCGCAGCCGGAATGGCCGATGACGGAGATGTACTCGCCGCGCCGGATCTTCAGGTCGATGCCGTTCAGCACCGGCACGCGGGAGCGCCCGAAGGCGACGGTGACATCGGAGATGTCGAGGAAGGCTTGGTTGCCGCTCATGATCACGTCCTCAGGCCGTCGCGGTGCCGCGGGTGACGAGGTGGCCGACGAGGGCCATCAGCCGGTCCAGCAGGAAGCCGACGATGCCGACGTAGAACAGGGCCACGATGATGTCGGACAGGTTGGAGGAGTTCCACGCGTCCCAGATGAAGAAGCCGATGCCGACGCCGCCGATGAGCATCTCCGCCGCGATGATGGCGAGCCAGGAGAGGCCGACGCCGATCCGCAGGCCCGTGAAGATGTAGGGGGCGGCGGCGGGCAGGATGATGCGCCACCAGTAGGCCGGGCCGCGCAGGCGGATCACGGCGGCGACGTTGCGGTAGTCCTGCGGCACGTTCCGCACGCCGACCGCGGTGTTGATGATGATCGGCCAGACCGAGGTGATGAAGATCACGAAGATCGCGGAGGGCTGGGCTTCCCGGAACGCGGCGAGCGACAGTGGCAGCCAGGCGAGCGGCGGCACGGTGCGCAGCACCTGGAAGATCGGGTCCAGCCCGCGCATCGCGAGCTTGGAGGTCCCGATCAGCAGCCCCACGGCGATGCCGGCTATGGCGGAGAGGGTGAAGCCCACAGCGACGCGCTGGAGGCTGGCGAGCAGGTGCCAGAACAGGCCCTTGTCCAGCCCGCCATTGTCGAAGAACGGATCGACGATCAGGTCGTGCGCGTCCGCCCAGACCTTGGAGGGCGGCGGCAGCGTGGCGCCGGCGCCGCTCGCCGCCGCTTCCCACAGCAGCCCGAGGGCCAGCACGACAAGCACGGGCGGCAGGACCCGCTCGGCATAGGGGCGCAGGCGGGTGGCGAGGGTCGGGACCGGCATCATCGCCGGCTCGGCGACCGTGACGGCCGGGTTGGCCGCCACCGGGGTCTGGACGGAAGCGTTCATGGTCAGGCCGCCGCTGTCTTCTTGATGGAGAGGGAGGCGAGGTAGGCCGCCGGGTTCTCGGGGTCGAAGACCTTGCCGTCGAAGAAGGTCTCGCGGCCGCGGGACGTGCCGTTGGGCATCTCGCCGGCCGGCACGCCCGCGCGGGCGGCCGCGGCGCGCCAGATGTCCTCGCGGTTCACCTCGCCGATGAGCTTCTTCGTGTCCGTGCTCTCCGGCAGCACGCCCCAGCGGATGTCCTCCGTCAGGAACCACTGCTCGTGGCTGCGGAAGGGGTAGGAGGCGTGGTCGCGCCAGAACTTCATCAGCAGCGGCGACTTCTCCACCTTGCGGCCGTCGCCGTAGTCGATGTTGCCGAGGGAGCGGTCGAGGATGTCCGTGACGGGCACGTTGAACCAGGCGCGCTTGCCGATGATGCTGCACATCTCCGGCTTGTTCGCCTCGGCGTCGCACCAGCGCTGGGCCTCGATCACGGCGGCGGTCAGGGCCTCGGCAGCCTTCGGGTTGGCGTTCACCCAATCCGCGCGCATGCCCAGCGACTTCTCCGGGTGATCCTTCCACAGCTCGCCCGTCACGGCGGCGGTGAAGCCGATCTTCTGGTTCACCGTCTGGTCCGGCCAGGGCTCGCCCACGCAGAAGGCGTCCATGGTGCCGACCTTCAGGTTCGCCACCATCTGCGGCGGCGGCACCACGATGGTCTGCAAGTCCTTGTCCGGGTCGATGCCGGCGGCGGCGAGCCAGTAGCGGATCCACAGGTCGTGCGTGCCGCCGCGGAAGGTCATGGCGACCTTGCTCTCCGGCGTCATCGCGCGCTTGAGGCCGGAGGCGTCGATGGTGACGCCCGTGGCCTTGTGCTTGTTGGCGACAGACAGGCCCTGTCCCTGGGTGTTCAGCCGCGCCAGGATCGCCATCGGCACCGGCTGGCTGTTCTGCGTCACGCGCCCCGTGTGCATCAGGTAGGGCATGGGCGTGAGGATGTGGGCGCCGTCGATGCCGCCCGCGCCGCCGCCGAGCACGAGGTTGTCGCGGGTCGCGCCCCAGCTGGCCTGCTTGGAAACCTCGACGTCCGGCATGCCGTGCTTGGCGAAGAGGCCCTTCTCCTTCGCGATGATCAGCGGCGCGGCATCGGTGAGCGCGATATAGCCGAGCACCGCCTTCTTGACCTCCGGCACGGTGGAGCCCTGCGCGAAGGCACCGCGCGGCGCGGTGGCGCGGGCGGCCGCGAAGAGGGCGGCGGTGGCGGCGATGGCCTGGCGTCTGTTCATGCTCACGCGGCTTTCTCCTCGGGGAGGGTCACGGTTCGGGGTTCGGCTTCGCCCAGCAGGGCGGCGGCGGCGTGCCAGGTGGCATCGCCGAAGGCGGAAAGGGCGCTCTCGTCCGGCACGCCCTCCGGCACGTGGCCCCAGCGGCGCATCTGCCGCAGGTACCAGGCGGCGGCCTCGGGCCGGGCCAGGGTCGCCTCGCGGAAGCGCATGGGGGCCGGCAGCGCGCGCGTGCCGTTCGCGGTGGGCGTCAGCCCGTCCAGCGCCAGCCGCACCGTCTCTCGCGCCATGAAGGGGAAGACGCGGGCATGCATCAGCCGCGCCGCATCGTCGCGGTTGGCGGGGTCGTCCAGCCAGCGGGCGGCGGCGATCACGGCGGCGGTCACCGCCACGCCGCTCTCGAAAGGCAGGCCCTCGCGGAAGGCGAGCACCTTTTCCGGGTGGTCCGGCCAGATGTCGCCACCTGTCAGCGCCACGCGGCCGAGGCCGAGCGCCGCGGCGTGGCTGCCCCAGGGCTCGCCGGCACAGAAGCCGTCTACCTCGCCCGCCTCCAGCGCGCGCGCGGTACGGGGCGGCGGCACGAGGACGAGGCGCAGGTCGTGGTCCGGGTCCAACCCGCCGGAGGCGAGCCAGTGGCGCAGCAGGTAATGGTGGGAGGAGAAGGGGAACACGGCCGCCAGCCGCAACGGCGGGCGCCCGGCGGCGGCGCGGGCGCGGATGGCGGCGGCGAAGGCCTCGGCCGAGAGCGGCGCGCCGTCCGGGTCCAGCCCGGCCTCCTCCGCCATCGCGTTGGAAAGGGTGAGGGTGTTGCCGTTGCGGCCGATGCCGGCGCCGACCGAGAGCCGCGCGCGCACCCCGCCCAGGCTGCAGGAGAGGGCGATGGGCATGGGGGCCAGCAGGTGGGCGCCGTCCAGGATGCCGTGGGCCAGCCGGTCCCGCACCGCCGCCCAGGCAGATTCCTCGGAGAGCGCCACGCGGGCGCCGTGCTGGCGGAACAGCCCCATCTCCTCGGCGACGAGAAGCGGCGCGGCGTCGGTCAGGGGCACATAGCCGATGCGGAGGGGCCGGTCTGGCATGCGCGCTCCGGGCTCCCCCTGTCGGAAAAATCCTGGGGAAGCGGGAGGCGGGCCGCCATTGGACCGCCGGATGGCCGATCGGGGTGGCCGAGGACCTGCATCGTTGCAGGCCGACCCCGTAGGCCTCATTGATCATGCGGCGGTGCAGGCAGGCAAGCGAAATACGCAACTTATTCGGGCAAAGACGAAAAGGCACTCGGAAAAACGACGACATTTTGTGCGAGAAGCCTAAAAGTTGATCAAATCGCTCCTCATTGGCAGTAACTCGACGCCTGTCCTATCGCCTTGCCGTTCAGCTCAACTGTGAAGCTGGCCGGAGGACTCAGCTCTGGGCGGGCAGTGGAGGCACCTGCGGGGCTATGGTGCTGCAGGCACGAACGGACTGGGTGGCGAGATGATCGGCATACGCAGGCGCGATCCGGTGGCCCGGCGGATCTCGGCTGGTCCCTAGTTAAGCGACGGCACCGTGATCCGCCACGTCGCTGAGTGCTGCTCCCTGCTCCCGATACGCGAACCTTCATCGCCTCAGAGCCCGAACGCTGAATCCCCAACCGACATCTCGGCTGAGCGAGATGAGCGAAATCGAGCAACCTTTCGTCTCATAAGCCCATGCTCGACTTGCAGCCTGTGCTTGGCTCTGCACCGTTGCGCGGTTGCCCTGTGGGCAAGGGTTCGATTGCCGGCGCGCTTACCAGTGGAGTGGTGACGTGAGCTCTGAAAATTGTCGCAGGACCAAGCGTGCTCCGGCGGCTCTTTCGAAGATAGAGCCTCAGCCGCCTAGCCATCAACATTCGACGGAAAAGCTTGTCTGCCGCAACGGCGAACGACCGCCAGGCACTGCACGGCGCAGGCTTGTTTCGTTGGATGTTCTTTATTGCATTTCACGAGATCATGATGTCGGGACAATGGTCACTTCCGCAAACCGTCATATAGTGTGTAGAGGCGCCCTAACACTTTTTGGGCAAAATAAGGGTGAACGATCGGCTGCGACAGCTTGCTGTAATGCGACACGAGAATCTTCTTGTGATCCGCATTGGCTGGAAGCATCGAATAATCCAGGCCCAAGTCCCTGTGTTGCTGCGCGGTCCGATGCAGCCCGGCATTTAGTAGCGGCAACATCGCAATCGTATAAGCGATCGGTCCTGTCAAACGTAGCACGGCATTGACTCCGCAGCCGTGCATCTGCGGGATGTAGCAGTCGATATTCCGGAGAACCGCATTGATTACTGCGTGCATGTAGGGATGGCCAGGCGCACATATAACGTGCCATTGTTGGAACTCGCCGCCCTTGATCCTCCCGGCGAAATCCCAGTCGTGGCTACCCCAACCATCGAAGGCCGCGTCCTCTGGCCACTGCGCGAGTATCAATCGATCATTTGGGAGTAAAAGCTCGTCCAGGGGGCGGCTAGCCGTGCTCTTGATGTCGAGGTAAACACCGCCCGTGTGATAGGCCAACAGATAGCGAAATACATCGGCCCGCGCCGCACCATATCGGGGGTCGATCCGCTCAAAGCGAGCCAGTATATTTGATCCGTAAGCATCTCGAATAAATTGACTGACGGCAGCATCATCGTAGAATCGATAATCCCAGCCGACATTGCGCGCGCGCATCTCGGCTATACTGTCACGGATGACTGTGGGTATAGCGTCCCAAGATCGATATGTTTGATGTATGATCCTTGGAATGGACAGACCTTCTTTCTGGTGTGGCACATAATCTCGGGTGGTGGGCTGGTTCAGGAATAAACTGGGTAAAATTCTTTGAATTGCCATTACCCTAAATCTCCGCCGATCATTTTTACCTTAGAAGCCAGAGGCACGAACCCTGCGAGCCATTCCCGCCCTATAAGCCATCCTTCGTCCTCCTCTTCTCAGAGCGCAGCCATCTGACGAAGGGTGCGTGCAAATGCCTAGGATTTGTCCAGGATGGTCTGTGCAACGTCCACCATGCGGCGTCCCTGGTCCATCGCAGACCGCCGCAGTCGGCGATAGGCCTCCTCCTCGCTCAGCCGTCCGCGCTCCATGAGCCTCGCCTTGGCGCGATCAATGATGGTGCGGGCGGCGAGAGTGGCGCGGGTCTGTTCCAGCTCCTGCCGCATGGCGTGATGGGCGCGGAACCGGCGGATCGCCACCTCGATCACCGGTCGTACACGGGTGGGCGCCAGGCCCTCCACGACATAGGCGGCCACCCCTGCCTCCAGCGCCGCCTCGATCTGCTCGGGCTCGCCCCGTTCGGCGAAGAGGACCACGGGGCGGGGCTCGTCGCGGTTCAGGGCGCGCATGCTCTCCAGCGCGTCGCGGCCGGGGTCGTCCAGGTCGCAGACGATCACCTCTGCGCCCGATTCGCGGACGCGTCGGGTCAGGTCGGCGGCGTCGGGTGCCAGGGCCACCACCTCGTAGCCGGCCGCCCGCAGGCCGGCCGAGACCAGGGCGGCGCGCTCGGTGTCCGCATCGACGAGAAGGACGCGCAGGCCCCTGATCCCTTCATCCGCCCCGGCACGTTCCGGTATGCGGTACTGTCCTACGCAAGGGCTTTGCCAGAGTTCTTGCAGCGCAGCATGTCCGGCGCGGTTGCCGGCCGTCCCTCGCGGCCGCAGCATCCCCCGGCCAGAAGCAGAAGGAAGTCGGGCATGGCGAAAGCCGGCAAGGAGGGCGCCCCGCCGCCCGACCTCGTGGCCTTGGCCGCGGCGGCCCGCGCCCAAGGGCGGGGCGATCCTTTCGCCACCCCGGCGCTGGCCATGGCCCTCGCCCTCAGCCGGCGGCTGGATGACGGGGAACTGGACCTGCCCGCCCTGCGCGCGGCGCTGCGGCGGATCGGGGACCAGGCTTTTGCCGACCGCGCGAAGCGCCTGTCCCGGCAGGTGGGCGGCACGGACGCGGCGGAGACGGATGCCGCGCTGATCGCCGTGGCCAAGCGCGCCGCCCGGCCGGACCCGGCGGACAGCCCCGTGCCCTTCGCCGCCTTCCGCCTGACCTGCGAGCGGCCCCGGGCGGCGGCGGTCTTCACCGCCCACCCCACCTTCTCCCTCCCGCGGGAGACCAATCGCGCCCTGGCCGAGGCCGCCTGCGGTGCGCCGATCCCCGAGGGCCTGCCCCTGCGCCCCGTGCCGCCGGACCTGGAGGAGGAGTTCTCCCAGGCCGCCTTCGCCATCGCCAACGGGCGGGACGCGCTGGACCGGCTCTCCGCCGCCTTCCTCGGCGTGGCGCGGGAGACCTGGCCGGACCGCTGGCGGGGGCTGATCCCCACGCCCGTCATCCTCTCCTCCTGGGTGGGCTACGACACGGACGGGCGCACCGATATCGGCTGGCAGGACACGCTGCGGCTCCGGCTGCGGATGAAGGAACTGGGTCTTGCGCGGCTGGAAGCGCAGATCGGCGCCCTGCCGCCGGATGGCGCGGAGCCGCTGCGTGAGCGACTGGCCCTGGCGCTGGAGGCGGTGCGCGCGCAGATCGCGGCCTGCCCCCCCTCCGGCCAGCCCGATCCAGAGGCGGCGCGGCGCTTCGCGCTGGCCCTGGTGGACCGGCGGGACGACGCGCTGACCACGCCGGAGCCGCTGCTGGAACTGTTCGGCGGCGCCATCGCCGCCGCGCCGGATGATGGCGCGCGTGTGGCGCTGCTCGTCGCGCGGGCCGGGCTGGTGGCGCACGGGCTGTCGCTGGCGCACACCCATGTCCGGCTGAATTCCAGCCAGCTGCACAACGCCGCGCGACTGCGGGCGCCGGCGCTAGGCGGCGGGCCGGACGACGTGGCGCGCCGCCGCGCCCTGTTCGGCGCCATCAACGCCGCGCTGGACGAGGCGAAAGCGGAACCCGTGGACACGGGCGGGCTGCTGGCGGAATCGGCCAGCGCCATGCGGTTGATGATGACGGTCGCGCAGATCGCCAAGCACGTCGACGCATCCCAGCCCGTGCGCTTCCTGGTGGCGGAGACGGAGAGCGGCTTCACGCTGCTCTGCGCGCTGCTGCTGGCGCGGATCTGCGGCGCGGAGCGGCACGTGGAGATCAGCCCGCTCTTCGAGACGGCCGAGGCGCTGGAGATGCGCGGGGAGCGGGTGATCGAGGAGGCGCTGCGATCCCCGCACTGGCGCGCCTACCTTAAAGGCATCGGGCGGCTCTGCCTGCAGTTCGGCTACTCGGATTCCGGGCGCTATGTCGGGCAGCCCGCCGCATCCCACCTGATCGAGCGGCTGAAGCTGCGCGTGGCCGGGCTGCTGGAGCGGCACGGGCTGTCGGACCTGGAAATCGTGATGTTCGACACCCATGGCGAAGGTCTGGGGCGCGGCGGCCACCCGGACGGGCTGGCCGCGCGCTTCGCCTATGTGGACCCGCCCGCCGTGCGCGCCGCCATGGCGGCCGCGCGCATCCCGCTCCGGCTGGAGACGAGCTTCCAGGGCGGCGACGGCTACCAGCTCTTCGGCACGCCCGCCCTGGCGCACGCCACCGTCGCCCGGATCGCGGAGCACGCTTTCGCCGCGCTGCCGGCGGAGGTGCAGGACCCCGTCTATGTGGAAGCCGGCTTCGCGGCGGACCTCTTCGCGGGGATGCGCGGCGCCATGGCGGCGCTGGTGGAGGATCCCGGCTATGCGGGCCTGCTCGGCGGCTTCGGGCCGGCGCTGCTGGACCGCACGGGATCGCGCCCCGCAGCCCGGCAGAGCGACACGGGCGGCCCTGCCACGATCCGCCACCCGCGCGAGCTGCGTGCCATCCCCAACAACGCCGTGCTGCAGCAGTTGGGCTTCCTCGCCAACCTGACTCAGGGACTGGGGGCGGGCGCCTCGCGGGAGCCGGAGGGCTTCGCGGAACTCGTGCGGAAGTCGCCACGCTTCGCGGGCGCCATGGCCTTCGCGCGGGCGGGCCTCTCCCTCTCCGATCCTGACGTGCTGCGCGCCTATGTCGCCACCCTCGATCCCGGGATGTGGTTGGATCGCGCAGCGAATGCGCGCCGCCCCGCGAATGCGGCCGCGCTGACGGCCGTGGCGGCGGCGCTGGAGGATTTCGGGCTCGGCGATCCCGTGCGCCGCACCTTCCGCCGGTTGCTGGCGGATGACACCGCACTGCGCGGCGCCTGGCCGACCGAGGCGCCGCTCATGTCGGACCGGCTCTTTGCCGTGCACGCGGTGCGGCTGCTGATGATACAGCGCATCTGGATGCGCGCCGTCGGAATTCCCGAGTTCTCGCCCCGCCACGGCGTGACGCGGGACGGGCTGCTGCGCCGCCTGCTGCGGCTGGACGTGGAGGAGGCGGCGAAGCTGCTGGACGAGGTCTTCCCCGCCCACGAGCCGCCGAGCGCCGCGCTGGACTATGGCGAGCCGCCCGCACCGCGCCACGGCGGCTACGGGCGCGAGCACGCGGAGCTGATGGAACCGCTGCGGGAGATGTTCGCGATGGTCCGGGAAGCGACAGCGGTGGTTTCGCTGGAGTGCGGGGCCTTCGGCTGAGGCGCTTCAGCCCCCGTCCTCGGCGGGCAGGGGAAGGCGGCGGAGCGTGAGCGCGAGGAGGGTGCCGGGCTCCCGCTCCGGCCCGCCCTCCTGCAACTCGGCCATGTCCGCGCGCAGCTCCAGCAGCTCCGGCAGGCCCTTCCGCTCGGGATCGCGGCCGAGCCACAGGATGCCGCCGTTCATCGGTTCCTCCGGCATGCCGTGCTCCCGCTCCAGATCCTCGCGCAGGAGGGCCGGGGTAGTGCCAGGCAGGAAACGCAGCCAGGTGACCTCGGACAGGCCGCCATCCCCGTCGCCCGCCGTGAAGGCGATGCAGGCGGCGTAGGAATCCTTCGGCGCGAGGGGGAGGTTGAAGGCGCGGATATCCGCGACGAGCCCGCGCGAGCAGCGCGGCGCATCGGCGGCGCCCTGCCGTGCTTCGCTGAAGAACCCGGAGGCCAGCGCCTGGGGATGACCCTGCAGCGCGAGCCGCCGTGCCTCCTCCGGTGGCATCCCGATGCGGATCCCGGTGAGCTCAGCCCCGAGCAGCGGCGGGAAGCCCGCCCGCCGCATGGCCGCCGCGGAACTGCGGGAGCCGACGGAAGCGAAGCTGTGCAGCGGCCGTCCCTCGCGCGTCTCGACGCGGGCGGAGGTAATCTCCGCCAGGACCGGCGTGTCCTTCAGCTCCGGCAGCGCGGGCACGGTGCCGGCGAAAACGAAGTCGATTACCAGAACGCCCGGCCCCGCCCAGTTGCCGAGCGATGCTAGCCCGGCATTCTGCAGCAGCGCGCCGGCGGCATGCGAATCCGCGGCGGGAATGGCGCGGATCGCGTCGGGGTTGCGGAAGCGCAGGGTGAAGCCGCGCTCCCCATCCGTTGCGTCCCGCATGGAGATGCCGCGGAACACGCCGGTGCGGAGCGGAATGCCGCCGCGCTCCGCGTCGTAGCCCAGCACGTCCGCGGCGGCGTGGATGCGGAAGGAGCGGTCGAGGTCGAAAGCGGCGAAGTTCGCGCGCAGCCGCCGCTCGGCGAGAACGAGGAGGTAGCGCCGCTCCCGCTCGGGATCGCGCGCGCGCTGCGGCGGGGGCGGGCGACTGTCCACCTCCGTTACCGCGAGGGCGCCGAAATCCGGTTCCGTGCCGCGCATCCGGTGATAGGCGAAGAGAATGTCCTGCTCGGACGGCGCCCTCGGTTCCACAGCCACCTCGGCCCGCGCAGGCGATGTCGTCCCGCGTGCGGGCGCATCCTTCACCAGTATGAGTTGAACGGGGATCAGCAGGGCGACGGCGAGACGGATCAGGCGCAAGCGCGGTGCTTCCACGAAAGGGCGGGGGAAGCGGACGCCGCGCGCCCGCGGGCGGAAGGATAGCGGCCATCCCCCATCCGGCAAGGCGCGCCGCGGGCTTGCGTTTTCTTGAGCGACGGACTTGCATGTGTGGGATTGACGCTGTCCTTCGGGACACACCTGCATCGTCCGTCACGGCGCATGACGGTGCGTGTCAGAAGGTATCTTTCCCCGACATCCTTCCTCGCGCGCTTCCTGGTGCCGCACCGGGGCGCCATGCTGCGCGCGGTCGCGGCGCATAGGGGTTCCGCGGCGCCGAACCGTCGGGCCGGGGGGCCTGGCGGAGACGAACCGCGCGGCCCGAGGCGGAGGCGGCCGTGCTGTTGGGGGATGTTCAGCCATGCCGCTTCTCAGCCGTGCCACGCGGTGCCGCCTGGCGCTTGCCGCGCTGCTCGCCGTGTCGCTTCTTGCCCCGGCCGCGCTCGCCTTGCCGTCGCGTGCGGAGCCGGGCGACAGGCGCTACGCCGCCTTCGTGCAGGATGCGGGAACGGGCGAGGTTCTGTTCGCGGTGGATGCGGACGCGCCGCGCTACCCGGCCTCGCTGACGAAGATGATGACGCTCTACCTTGCCTTCGAGGCGCTGGGGCGCGGCAAGATGACGGAGAGCACGCGCATCCGCGTCTCGCGACACGCCGCCAGCCGGCCGCCCTCCAAGCTCGGCCTGCGCGCGGGCTCCACGATCTCGGTCGGGGAGGCGATGATGGCGCTCGTCACGAAGTCGGCGAACGACGCGGCGGCGGCCTTGGGCGAGCATCTCGGCGGGAGCGAGGCCGGCTTCGCGCGGATGATGACGCGCAAGGCTCGCGCGCTGGGCATGGGCCGGACCACCTTCCGCAACGCATCCGGCCTGCCGGACCGTGGGCAGGTGACGACGGCGCGCGACATCGCGGTCCTCAGCCGCCGGCTGATCCGGGACTTCCCCGAGCGCTACGCCTATTTCAGCGCCTCCGGCTTCGACTGGCGCGGGCGCTACATCGGCAACCACAACCGCCTCCTCACCGCCTATGACGGCGCGGACGGGATCAAGACGGGATATATCGATGCCAGCGGGTTCAACCTGGCCGCCAGCGCCGTGCGCGACGGAAGACGGCTGGTGGCGGTGGTGTTCGGGGGCGCGAGCGGTGCCGCGCGGGACGCGCATGTCATGGCGCTGCTCGACCAGGGCTTCGACCAGATCGCCCCACCGCAGGGCGGCACGATGATGGCCTCGCGCGGCGGGCTGCGCTTCGTCGGCACCGCGCAGGCCGCGGCCATCGCGCCCGCGCTGCGGCCGCTGCCCCGTGTGGCGGCGCCGCGCCCGGTCGTTCGTGCGGCCGTGCCCCGCCCGCGGCCGCCCGCCGCGCGGAAGGCACCCGTGCCCGGCCGATGGGCGGTGCAGGTGGGCGCCTACGCGGATCGCGGGCCTGCACAGGCCGCGGCGCGGCGCGCGGCCGCAGGGGGCGGCACGGTGGATCTGCGGCGCGTGCGGGTGCGTAGCGGCTGGCTCTGGCGCGCGCGCGTGACCGGGCTTTCCCAGGACCGGGCACGCCGGGCCTGCCGCACGGCGCGAGGGCCCTGCATCGCGGTTGCGCCCGGCCAGTAAGGGCCGGGGCTAGGCTCCGTCGAACCGCGCCGCCACCTCGTCGATAAAGGCGGCGGTGCGCGCCATGGCCTGCGGATCGTGCAGCGCTGCGATGCGCGCGGGGTCCAGCGCGAGCGTTGCAGTGATCGCCTCCGGCCAGTCCTTCGGCCACTCCTCCCGCACCACCGCCGCGCCGAGGGCGGCGAGGCGGCGGGCCTTGGTTCCCTGCTCGTCGAAGGGCCGTGGCTCCGGCAGGCAGAGGAAGCGCTTGCCGAGGGCCGCGACCTCCGCCACCAGCCCGTCCCCTCCGCCGCCGACGACGAGATCGGCTTCTGCCAGAATGGCGCTCGCGTCGTCGCGCCATCCCAGCAGTTCCAGGTTGGGCGGCAGGTCGGCACGGCCGGTGACGGGGCCGAGGACGCGCCAGCGCTGGCCGGGAACGGCGCGTGCGGCAGCCGCCAGGGCGGATGCGTCACCGCCCGTGCCGCCGCGCCCGAAGGCGGCGACGATCCCACTGCCCGAGGAGGGCAGGGCACCGCTGCCGGAAAGGAAACCGGCGTGGAAGGTCTTCGCACGCGCCCAGTCCGGCGTGGCGGGATCCTCCAGCACGGCGGGGAAGGGGGCGATCAGGGCCTCGGCGGCGCGGAAGGCGGTGATGTGCGGCGCATCGTCCCGCGTGCCGGACAAGCGGAAGTAGAGGAAAGGCGTCGCGAGGAGGCGTGAGAGAACGGCCACCTCCACGGAGACGTCCACCACCATCAGGGCCGGGCGTTCCCGCGCGATCCATCCGGCGATGGCGGCGCCGCGGACGCGCATCCCCTCGTGGTGGATCGGCGCGTAGTGCAGGCCGGGCACGCCGGCCGGATCGCCGTGGCGCCCGTCGGCGCCGGCATCGTCGGGCAGAACGAGGACGGGGCAGGGTGCCTCGCGCGGCTCCGCCATGGTGCCGATCAGCGTCACGGGGTGGCGCATCTGCCGTGCCAGGGCAGCGGCACGGTGCCAGTGGCCCATGCCCTGATGGTGCACGTAGTAGCCGACGGGCCTCATCGCACCATCGCTTCCAGGTCGCGCGTGGCGCGGGCAATCTCGTGCCATTCCGGCGTCAGTGGCGGCAGGAGCGGTTCGGCGCGCTTGACGAAGGCGATCGCGTTCACGCTCTCCCGCGCCGTGCGGGCGAGGATGTCGGGATCGGCGCCGGCAATGCGCGCATCGGCGCGCGGCCAGGAATCGCGCAGGGCCCGGTTGCGCATGAACAGGGCCTGCCAGAAGGCAGCATCGGGCAGCAGGTGGGGCGCGCCGCTCTCCGCCATCTCGCGCCAGCGGCGGACCTCGCCGGCCATGCCGCCGGTGGCGCGGCCGTCCTCGCGCGCGGACACGGCGATCCAGACATCGGGCGGGTGGCGCAGGCGGCCGCCATTGCGCTCGATGGCCGTGACCAGCGCGTTGTCCTCGCCGGTGGGAATGGCGGGCACGCCGCCGGCGGCCTCGAAGGCCGCCAGCGTCACGGCGAGGCTGGCGCCGGTGTGGTCGCCGTGGCGCGGCGGCGGGTCATAGGGCAGCGGATCGATGGCATGGGCCAGGGCACGTACGGCTTCCCAGTATCGGGCCACGCGCGCCTGCGCGGCCTGCAGCCAGTCCGGCACAGCGGCACCGGGCTCCGGCGCGATGCGGATGGCGCCGCCCACGGCCTCAGCCCCGGCGGCGATGGCGGCGAGGTTGGCGGCGACCCAGTGCGGCGGCGGCTCGGAATCGGCATCCGTGCTCAGCAGCACGCCATCGGTAGCGCCGGCCTCGCGCAGCCACGCCGCGCCCCGCCCCATGGCCAGCCCGCGCGCCCCCCCGGCATGGGAACGATCCGGCGGCAGCACCGCCTCCTCCACGCGCAACTCCAGGGATGGCGCGGCCTCTCGGCGCGCGGCCTCGGCAGTGCCGTCCGTGCAGTTGTTCGCCAGCACCAGAACGCGCAGCGGCGCGGGGCCTTCCTGCGCCGCCAGGGCGCGCAGGAGGCGAGGAAGCCGCTCCGCCTCGTTCCGCGCGGGAATGCAGACGACGAGGGCGGGACTCAAGCGGGATTCCTACCTTGCGGCCATGGCCCCTGCCGCGGCGGCGCGGGCGATCTCCCGATGGTACAGCGCCTCGTAGTGGTCGACCATGCGGTGCATGTCGCAGTTCGCCGCCGCACGCGCCCGGCAGGCGGCGCGGGAGAGGGCGGCGGCGCGGGGGATGCAGTCCGCCAGCGCATCCACGTCATCGGGCGGGGCGAGGCAGCCCGTCTTCTCATTCGTCAGTTCGGGCAGGGCGCCGCGCGCGAAGCCGGCGATGGGCGTGCCGCAGGCCAGCGCCTCCGCGACCACAAGCCCGTAGGGCTCGTCGAAGCGCGGGGTGATGAGCGCGACGGAGGCGCGCGCGACCTCGACCGCCAGCTCGCGGTGGTTCAGGTGGCCGAGATAGGTGACGTCCTCGCCCAGCAGAGGCACGATCTTCTCATGCCAGAAGGCGAGGTTGCTGATGGGGCCGGCGAAGCGCAGCGGGATGCCGGCACGACGCGCGGCGCGGATCGCCAGGTCCGTGCCCTTCTCCGGCACGATGCGGCCGGACCAGATGGCGTGCGGCCCGGTGCCGGGATGGGCGGCGGGATGGGCCGGCGCCCCGGTGCGCGCGGCGAAGAGGTCGAGGTCGATGCCGTTGCAGATCACCTCGTCCACGGTCACCACATCTTTCCACATCGCCTTCACGGCCTGGGAGACGGCGACGAAGCGCATGTCCGGCCGCGTGCATTCCAGCACGCCGTTCTCCAGCTCCATGAAGGGCGGCGTATGGAAGACCGTGAGCATCGGCGCCTTGACGCGGCGCGCGGCGGTCAGGGGCAGGTAGTGCAGGGCGTTGTTGTGCACGATGTCGAAGCCGCCGGCCGCCACGTCGTCCATCATGGCGTCGTAGGCGCGGTGCTCGGCGAACTCCGTCGCCTCCGCCTCCCGGTCATCCGTCGGCGTGCCGGTGGGCGGGCCGTAGGTGCGCAGGTTCAAGGCCGCGTCCGACCTCTCGCTGGCGAAGAGCGTCACGTCGTGGCCGCGTGCCTTCAGCAGGCGCGCGAGCATGTGCGTGTACATCTCCAGCCCGCCCGGGAAGGGCTCCGCGATAGGGTATTTCAGGTGAGAGACGACCGCGATCCTGAGCGATGTGGCAGCCGTCAACGTCATCTCTCCGATAGGCCGCGATGGGCCGTTGCTCAGCGCTATGTCGCGCTTGAATGTGGCGGGAATAAGCGTGCCGGAAGGCCCGCGCACCGAATATGCAAGCGAATGATCCGGCCCCGGCGTTGCCGCGCGACAGGTAAATTCGGTGTCACGCGCGCCGCAGCACGTCGAGCCGGTACTGCTCCTCGCGACGTGCCGAGACAGGCTGCAGCGCGGCGCCGGCATGCGAGAGGAATCCCCCCACCGCCTCGTCGCCCGTCTGCGGGAAGGGCGGATCCGCGGGTGGCAACCAGTGCACCAGCACCACGTCGCCGCCCGGGCGCAGCGCGCGCAAAGCCTGCTCCGTCACCCTGCGGAGATCGGCGGGGTTGAGGAAGTAGAGCACCTCGGAGAGCAGGATGAGGTCGAAGCTCTCGCCCTCCGGCCAGTCCGCCGGGACGTGGGCGCGGCGGATCTCCACCCAGGGCATCTCGGCCACGTTGTCCCGCGCCTCCGCCAGCGGCGCCTCGGCCGCATCAACCGAGAGCAGCCGCGCGCAGCGGGGCGCGAGGAGGCGGGTGAGCACGCCGATGGAGCAGCCCAGCTCGAAGGCGCTCTCGTAGCGCTCGCGCGGCAGGGCGTTGAGGGTTGCCGCGTATTTTTCCCGCTCGTAGGGCGAAGTCCTGAAACGCCAGGGATCCGGGTCCTTCGCGTAGAACTCCTCGAAGAACTGCGGGCCAAAGCTCTCGCCGGGCGGCTTCACGCGACCTCCTCCAGATAGACCTCGAAGGGCCGCATCAGCACGGAGAGCACGGCGGGTGAGAGGATAAAGCCAAAAGGATCGTCCTCGATCAGCCGCGTCACTTGGCTCCGATGCGCCATCACCGCGCGCCGCTTCGCCGCCATCTGCGCGGAGACGTCCAGCCGCATCCCGCGCGGCGGCGCCGGCACCTCCACCGGCGCAATCGGCGCCATGGCGGGATAGAGGTGGCGCCAGCTCCAGACGGGATAGCCCAGCAGCCGCAGCCCCGCGCGGCGCGAAGCCTCCTTCGCGATGGCCCAGGTCGCCTCGTGGTCCTTATGCGGATCCAGGTCGATCGTGGCGGCGATCGTGCCCAGCCCGATTGCGGCGCCGATCACCGCCTCCACCGCGTTCTCGAAGGCAACCGCGTTTCCTGACGGGGTTTCGGCCCTGGGCACGTCGCCATCCGGCAGGTTGAGGAAAATCGGCGGCGGGACGCCGAGCGCCCGCATTGCCTCCACGGCCTCCCGCCGCCGCAGCTCGCGCAGCACGGGGGCGGGATGGGTGCGGGAATTCGGGTGCGATCCCGCGCCGTCCGACATCACCACCACGCGCGCCGGGCGGCCCGCCGCAGCCAGCGCGGCCAGCAGCCCGCCGCAGCCCAGGGATTCATCGTCGGGGTGCGGTGCCAGCACCAGCACGCCGCCTTCCGGGACTAGCGTGTTCAAGGGAACCAGCGGCAGCGCCTCGGCCTCCCGCAGGAAGTCGCCGGCCCTCACGGCCACATGTCGCCCACGGCCTCGCCGAAGGCCAGCCCGGCGGCCGCGCCCGCCACCAGCGCGCGGTCCGGTGCGGGCTGGCGCAGATAGGTGGCGAGGTCACGCATCATCCGCTCCACCGGGTTGGCGCGGGTGAAGGCCTGCAGGCCGATGGAGCGTTGCGCCAGTTCCAGCACGTCCAGCGCCGCCCGCTCCACCGCGCCGCGCGCGAGATCGACATAGGCAATGATCCGCGCGGGCTCGGCCACCTCCTCCTCCACCATCCGGGCGGCGTTCAACACCCAGAGGCGGGCCGTCTCGGCTGCCGTCAGAACCGCGCCGAAGCGGGCCGCCTGGTGCGGGTCGGCGCCACGGCCCGTGCGGATGTGGTGCTCGCGCAGCGCCGCGGCCACCGCCTCCACCCCGCCGAGATGCACGGCCAGGAAGCGCCAGGCGCCGCCAGAGAAGCCGGGCTGGCGCATGTAGGCGTCGGGCTCGCCGAGCACGATCTCCTCCGTGGCGGGGATGCCGTCCATCATCACCGTGCCGGTGGCGGAGGCGCGCATGCCCGTCACGCGCCACTCGGAACTTTCCGCGCGGTCCGTCCCGCGCTCCAGTGGCACCAGCAGCATCTGCTGCGGGCCCTCGCCGCCATGGCGGCCCGTCACGAGGGCGCGCTCCACCAGCCCGGCGCCGGAGCAGAGCACCTTCCCTCCGCGCAGAACCCCCTCCGCATCGATTCGCAGGTCGATCCCCGGCCGCTCCGTGTTCCAGACACCGAAAAGACGGCCGTCCCGCGCGGCGGCGGCTGCGGCGGCGTGCTGGGCGGGGGTGCCGTGCTCCGCCACCAGCCGTATCGCGTTGACATGGCCCTCATAGAGCCGGCCCAACGGCAGGCTCGCCCGGCCCACCAGCCGAAGCGCCTCGAAGACCGATTCGGCCCCGGCGGGTTCGCTGCCCCAGCCCCGGCCGCCCAGCGCGCGGGGCAGGGGGGCTGTCAGCAACCCGGCTTCCGCCAGCGCAGCAACATCCGCCTCCGGCAGGGCGGAATCCATGCTGTCCAGCGCCGCCGCGCGGCTTGCGATGGCCGGCATGACGGCACGGAGCCGAGAGAGGACAGCCTCGTCCGCCGCGGGGGGGGCGAGTGCGCTGGTAAGGGTGAGGGCATCCATAACGTGCGATAAGGTGCTCACGGTTTGCAGTTGCGCAAGCTACTCTGATCCCATCCCATTTCCGTGAGTGATCGTGAATCCGACGCACCGGGAGCGCCCCGCGCTCCGCCGCGCGCTCTTCCTGCTGCTCTGCCTTGTCGTTGCCCTGCCGCTGGCGGCGCTGCTCTGGCGGGTGCTGCTTCCCGGCGGCTGGACGGGGTGGGAGGCGGCGATCGCCGCCCTCTACCTGGGAACCTTGCCCTGGACGGCGATCTGTGTGGCGAACGCCGCGATCGGCCTGTTTCTTCTGCTGCGGGAGCCGGATGCGCCGGCCTTCCTGGTGCCGCAGGTGGCCGCGCCGCGCATCGGGCCGCCCCTGCGCACCGCCATTGCCGTCTGCATCCGCAACGAGGCCATGGAGGGCGTGCTGCCCCCCCTGGGGCGGCTGCTGGATGGGCTGGCGGCGGCGGGGCAGGGAGGACGTTTCACCCTGTGGTTCCTCTCGGACACCGCGGACGCGGCGCATGCGGCGGCGGAGGCGGCGGCGGTCGCCGCATTCGCCGCCGCCAGCCCGATTTCCGTGCGCTACCGCCGTCGGGCAGGCAATACCGGCTTCAAGGCGGGGAATGTGATGGAGTTCCTGGACCATCACGCCGGCGATCATGACCTAGCCCTGATGCTGGACGCGGATTCCGAGATGTCGGCGGCCGCCGTGCTGCGGCTGGTGCGGGGGATGGAGGCCGATCCGGGCTTGGCGCTGATCCAGCAGCTCATCGCCGGCCGCCCGGCGGCGCGCGCCTTCCCCCGCCTGTTCCAGTTCGGGATGCGTGCGGGAATGCGGGCCTGGGCCACGGGGCAGGGCTGGTGGCAGCTGGATGACGGTCCCTACTGGGGCCACAACGCCGTGCTGCGGATTGCACCTTTCCGGGCGCACGCGCGGCTCGCGCCCCTGCCGGACGGCTCCTCCATCCTTTCCCACGACCAGGTGGAGGCGGTGCGCCTGCACGCCGCCGGCTGGCGCGTGCGCTGCCTGCCCTCCGAGGATGGCAGCCTGGAGGGCAATCCCCCCGCCCTGCCGGAGTTCCTGGCGCGGGACGTGCGCTGGGGGGCGGGGAACATGCAGTACCGCCACCTGATCCTGCGGCCGGGCCTGACCCTCATGGGGCGGTGGCAGTTGGCGCAGGCCATGCTGCTCTTCCTCTGCGCGCCGCTCTGGCTGGGGATGCTGCTGGCGGCGGCGGCGAATGCCGCGACGGGCGGCGGGGCGGGGACGCCCATGGGGGCGCTGGCGGCGCTGCTGGCCCTCACCTGGGCCGCCAACGCAGCGCCGAAGCTGATGGGCTATGCGGAGCTGCTGATGCGGCGGGAGCGCGCCGCCCTCTATGGCGGGCGCCGGGCGGTGCTGCGCGGAGCGGGGGCGGAAATCCTCTTCTCCCTGCTGGTGGAGCCGGTCAGCCTTCTCAACAAGAGCCTTGCCCTGGGCCGGCTGGCCCTCGGTGGCCGGGGCGGCTGGGCGCCGCAGAACCGGGCGGATCGCGGCGTGGCCTGGCGGGACGCGGCGCGGCTGCTTTGGCCGCACACGCTGATCGGGCTGGGCTGCACCGCGGCACTGGCCTCGGCCTCCGGGACGGCGCTGCTGCTCGGCCTTCCCTTCCTGGCGGGGCCGGTGCTGGCGGTGCCGCTCTGCGTGCTCACGGCCTCACCCGGGCTCTCCGCCCTGCTCGTCCGGCACCGCATCGCCGCCACGCCGGAGGAACTGGCGGCCTTGGCGTCCGGGCCCGCCCGCGCCAAGGATGGGGCCCAGGGGGATCACCGGGCATGAAGGACCTGTCGCAGCTCGACCTCAACCTGCTGCGCGTCTTCGACGCGGTGGCGCGGGAGCGGCATGTCACCCGCGCGGCGTCGCGGTTGAACCTCTCCCAGCCCGCCGTCTCCAACGCGCTGAACCGGCTGCGGGGGGCCCTGGGGGACGAGCTGTTCCTGCGCGCACCCCAGGGGGTGGAGCCCACCAGCCTCGCGCTCGCCCTGATGCAGCCGGTGGCGGAGGTGCTGGACCGGCTGCAGGAGACCCTGGCCGCCACCGCCCCCTTCGACCCAGCGACGAGCGACCGCGTCTTCACCCTCGCCTTCTCGGAATATGCGGAGGCGATCCTGGCGCCCCCGCTCTTCGCGCGCCTGGCGAAGGAGGCGCCGGGCATCCTGGTGGCCATCCGCCACGCGGACCGCACCAATGCCAATGCCTTGCTGGAAGGGGACGAGGCGCAGCTGGCGGTGGCCATGCTGGCGGAGCCCACCGCCCTCTACACCCGGCTGCGGCTGCTGCCGGAGGCCTTCATGATCCTCGTCCGCCCCGGGCACCCGCTGCTGGATGGGCCGCTGAGCCTGGAGCGCTACACCGCCTTCCCGCACCTGCTGCACTCGCCCAACGGCTCGCGGGACGGGGCGATGGACCGTATCCTGCGGGACCTCGGCCACTCCCGGCGGCTGGGCGCGGTGGTCGCCCATCTCTCCGCTGTGCCGAGCATCCTGCTGGGGACGGACATGGTGATGACCCTGTCCTCCCGCCTGGCGCGGCAGCTTTCCGCCGCGAACGGGCTGGCGATGCTGCCCCTGCCGGAGGCAGCGGCCGCGGCGACGCAGCACACCCGCCTTTCCATGATCTTCCACCGGCGCTTCGAGGCCGACCAGGGCCATGCCTGGCTGCGGCGCCTGCTGCTGACCCTGGCGCGGGAAGTGGTGGAGGACTGCCCGGCCGACGGGAAGGAGGGAAGCCGGGCGGTGGCGGACTAGGCGCCGCGCACGCTCGCTGGCGCATTGGCTGTTGCGCCCGGCGATGCCGCGCTTCCCCGCCGTAGGGTGGTCGGGCGCGTCCTGCCGGGCCATGCTGGGGCATGACCGAACGCGAGAAGATGTTGGCCGGGCTTCCCTATGACGGGATGGATCCGGACCTCCTGGCGGCACGCTACCGGGCCAGGGCGCTGATGCTGCGCATGGACGCCCTGCCGCCCGAGGACGAGGCGGCGCGTCGGGCCGCGCTGGAGGAGCTGCTGGGTGGGATCGGCGCGAAGACGATGGTGATGCCGGGCTTCCGCTGCGACTACGGCAGCAACATCCGCATTGGCGCATCCGCCTACGTCAACTTCAACTGCGTGTTCCTGGACTGCGCGCCGATCACCCTCGGCGATCACTGCCAAGTGGCGCCCGCCGTGCAGATCTACACGGCAACCCACCCGCTGGAGCCCGGCCCACGCGCGGCAGGGATCGAGAGCGCGCACCCCGTGACGATCGGGCGGAACGTGTGGCTGGGCGGCGGCTGCATCGTGCTGCCCGGGGTGACGATCGGGGACGACACGGTGGTGGGGGCAGGGGCGGTGGTGAACCGCGACCTGCCGCCGGGAGTGCTGGCCGTAGGGAACCCGGCGCGGGTGGTACGGCGGCTGGGACCCGATCAGTCGTAGTTGGAGAGGGTGGTATAAACGCCACCGAAGCCGAAGCCGACAATGTCGTCATGGCCGTCGCCGTTCACGTCGGCCAGCTCGCGCGGAAGGAGATTGTTGCTGACCCAGCCGCCGGCCGAGGGGCCGAAGTCGGCGACCTGCTGCATCACCGGCCCGAAATGCCCGCCACCGGTCGCGAGGGCGGCATAGGTGCCGTTGAAGCCGAAGCCGACGATGTCGGCCATCCCGTCGCCGTTCACGTCGGCCAGTTCGCGCGGGAGGATGTCGTTGCTGACCCAGCCGCCGTTGTTGGCACCGAAGGCCCCGAGTTCGAAGGTGGGGCCGGCGAAGTGGCCGCCGCCGGTGGCGAGGGAAACATAGACCCCGTTGAAGCCGAAGCCGACGATATCGGCCATTCCGTCGCCGTTCACGTCGGCCAGCTCACGCGGGAGGATGTTGCTGTTGACCCAGCCGCCGCTGTTGGCACCGAAGGCCCCGAGTTCGAAGGTGGGGCCGGCGAAGTGGCCGCCGCCGGTGGCGAGGGAAACATAGACCCCGTTGAAGCCGAAGCCGACGATATCGGCCATTCCGTCGCCGTTCACGTCGGCCAGCTCACGCGGGAGGATGTTGCTGTTGACCCAGCCGCCGCTGTTGGCACCGAAGGCCCCGAGTTCGAAGGTGGGGCCGGCGAAGTGGCCGCCACCGGTGGCGAGGGAAACATAGACCCCGTTGAAGCCGAAGCCGACGATGTCGGCCATTCCGTCGCCGTTCACGTCGGCCAGCTCGCGCGGGAGGAGGCTGTCGCTGACCCAGCCGCCGTTGTCGGCACCGAAGGCACCCAGCCCGTAGCCGGGATTGTCGAAGCCGCCGCGGCCATTGGCGAGGGAGACGAGCGCGCCGCCGAAACCGAAGCCGATGATGTCGGCCGCGCCATCGCCGTTCACGTCCGCAAGGTGGCGCGGAACAAGGTCGTTGCTGGCCCAGCCGCCGGCGTTGGGCGCGAAGCTGGCCAGGGCGAAGCCGGTCGGGCGGAAAGGGGCGTCGTTGTCCAGGATCGTGCCGACGCCCACGCCGTTGGTGACGAGGGCGTTGTTCGTGGCGCCGGAGAGGGCGACGACGAAGGCCTCGTTCGGGTCGTGAAGACTATCCCCGAGGACGGCGACGGAAACCGTCTTCGAAAGGGCGCCGCTCTCAAAGAAAAGCGTGCCGGAGGTCGCGACATAGTCGCTGCCGGCATGGGCGGTGCTGTCAACCGTGGCATAGTTCACGGAGAAGGCGGAACTCCCGCCGGTGCGGGTCACCGTGAAAGTCGCATAGGTGATGCCCCCCGTGCCCTCCGTGATGGTGACATTGTTGATGGACACGGACCCGGGAAAGCCGCTGGCCGAGCCGTAGATGGAGCGGATGCCCGCGATGTCATCCGCCTGCGGCGTGGTGATGGCGGCGTTGTAGTAGGGGGACATGAGAGCGCTGGAGAAGCCGGAGTGGCTTAGCCCCAGCGAGTGCCCGATCTCATGCGTGGCGACCGCGAGGAAGCTGTTGGGCGTCCAGAAGCTTCCCTCCGCGCTGTCGAAGACGACGTCGCCGGAGGTCGCGACGCTGGCGGGGTTCGTGTAGCTGGACGGCAGGAAGGTGGATGCCAGCACGCTGCTGCCATAGACCGGGCGGCCATCCACGTAGCCGGCGCCGATGCGAATGTTGGCGGAAAGGCCGACACCGATGCTGCCGCCGCCATCGGCCACCTGAACGAAGGTGATGTTCGCGACCGAAGACCAGGCGGCAAAGGCCTGAGTGAGGACGGCGCTGTAATCGAAAGAGAGAAAGCTCGACAGCGACACCGTGCTGCCAGTGAAGAAGCTGTAGCTGCCCGTGCCGTTGGAGAGACCGGCCCCGGCGATGCTCCAGGTCACCACGCCCCCGGCGGTGCCGAAGCTGCGGGAGGCACCCCATTTGCCGTAAGAGGCCGAATAGTCCTCCGGCTCCTCCATCGGCACCGTGCCGCTGTCGAGGCCGTAGAAGACGTCCAGCTCAGGGGCGCCCGGCTGGTCCGGATCGGGGAATGTGGACGCCATCGGCGGCACCGGCGCGCCGGGCGGCGTCAGGCCCTGGGGAGGCGCGAGGCCGAGGGCACCGGGCGGGATGAAGGGAGTGTCGAACCCGCCATCGCTCTCGTTCAGCCCCGAATCATCAAGCTTGTAACTACGCAATGGAACGCTTCCTACGACCCGATACCCTGCGGATGCAGGATATCATCGAAACGTTCCATGTGTCATCCCATGATGATGATCCCAGGGTTCGGGACGGTGGTGGCCTCAAGTGGCCCGGTCCTCCACCTCCCGCGAGAGCCGGATCAGGTCCTGCGTGTGCGGGTGTACCGCTCGGCCGGCACGCAGCGCGGCCTCGTCCAGCCTCTCCACGACCTGTCCACCCTGCATCACCGCGATCTGGCCGCAGAGATGGGCCACGACGGCGAGATTATGCGAGACGAGGATGCAAGTGAGGCTCCGGGCGGCACGGAGATCGGCCAGCAGGTTCAGCACCTCCGCCTGCACGGAGACGTCGAGCGCGCTGGTGGGCTCGTCCAGCAGCAGCACGCGCGGGTCCGCCACCAGGGCGCGGGCGATGGCGACGCGCTGGCGCTGGCCGCCGGACAACTGGTGCGGGTAGCGGAAGCGCGCGGTGCGGGGCAGGGCCACCTCCTCCAGCGCGCGAGCGATGCGGGTATCGGCATCGCGCACGCCGTGGACTTCCAGCGGCTCCGACAGGATGCGGTCCACGGTCTGGCGGGGGTGGAGGGAGCCGTAGGGGTCCTGGAACACCATCTGGACGGTGCGGAAGAAGGCGCGGTCGCGCTTGCGTCCGAGGGCCTGGCCGTCCACGGCGATGCGGCCGGACCATTCGGTGATGAGGCCGGCGATGGCGCGCAGCACGGTGGACTTGCCGCTGCCGCTCTCCCCCACCAGGCCGAAGGTCTCGCCGGGCTCCACGCGGAACGAGACGCCGCGCACCGCGTGGTTGGCGCCGAAGCGGATATCGAGGTTGCCGACGTCGATCATGCGCGCGGCGCCAGCCAGGCGGGGTCGCGCTTCAGGGTGGGCAGGCGGTCCCGCCGTTCCGAGAGGCTGGGCAGGCATTCCAACAGCCCGCGCGTGTAGGCGTGGCGGGCCTGGTGCAGGTCGGCCGCGGGCAGCTCCTCCATCACCTGGCCGGCATACATCACCGCCACCCGGTCGCAGAAGCGGGCGACGAGGGGGAGGTCGTGGCTGATGAGCATCAGCGCCATGCCGCGGCGGTCCACCTGCTCCTCGATGAGGGAGAGGATCTCCGCCTGCACACTGGCGTCCAGCGCCGAGGTGGGCTCGTCCGCGATCAGCAGCTCCGGGTCGGGGGCGAGCATCATGGCGATCATCACGCGCTGGCCCATGCCGCCGGAAAGCTCGTGCGGGTAGGCGTCGTGGACGCGGCGGGGATCGCGGATGCGGACGGATTCCAGCAGGGCCAGGGCGGCATCGCGCGCCTCCCGCCGGCCCAGGCGCTTGTGGGCGCGCAGCGCCTCCGCAATCTGGGCACCCGCCGTCATCACGGGGTTGAGGCTATATTTCGGGTCCTGCAGCACCAGGCCGATGCGGCCGCCGCGCAGGGCGCGCATCTCGCGCTCGCCCGCCTGCAGGATGTCCGTGGTGCCGAAGCGCAGCACGTCCGCCCGCATCCGCGCGCTGCCCGGCAGGAGGCGCATCAGGGCGCGGCCCGTCACGGACTTGCCGGAGCCGCTCTCCCCCACGATGCCCAGCTTCTCCCGCCCGATCGCGAAGGAGACGCCGCGAACGGCATGGGTGACGCCGGTAGCGGAGGGGAACTCGACATGGAGGTTCCGCACGGCGACCAGAGGTTCGCTCTCGAGGGAAGGGCCGCTCATCGCTGCTTCGGGTCCAGAACGTCGCGCAGGCCGTCGCCGAGCAGGTTGAAGGCGAGGGAGGCGGAGAAGATGGCGATGCCGGGCATCAGGGCGACCCACCACTGCTCCAGGATGAAGCGCCGGGCGGTGGCGATCATCGTGCCCCATTCCGGCAGGGGCGGCTGGGCGCCGAGGCCGAGGAAGCCGAGGCCCGCGGCGGTCAGGATGATGGAGGACATGTCCAGCGTGACGCGCACGACGAGGGAGGGCAGGCACATCGGCATGACGTGGCGCAGCACGATACGGGCGGGGGAGGCGCCGGTCATCCGCGCCGCGGCGACATAGTCCGTGCGGCGGATGGTCAGCGTCTCCGCCCGCGCCAGCCGCGCATAGGGCGGCCAGGCGGTAAGGGCGATGGCGATCACCGCGCTCTCCACCCCCGGCCGCATGGCGGCGACGAAGGCGAGCGCCAGGATGAGCCGGGGAAAGGCGAGGAAGATGTCCGTGACCCGCATCAGCAACCGGTCCCAGACGCCCCCGGCATAGCCGGCCACGCAGCCCACCAGCAGGCCCAGCGGGGCCACCAAAAGCACCACGGCGACGACCATGCCGAGCGTGATGCGGCCGCCGTAGAGAATGCGGGACCAGACATCGCGGCCCAGCTCGTCCGTGCCCAGCCAATGGGCGGCCGAGGGGGCGGCAAGGCGGTTGCCGAGCTCCTGCGCGCCCGGATCGTGGGTGGCGATCAGCGGCGCCAGTAGGATCAGGACCAGCATCGCCAGGATCACGCCCAGCCCCACCATCGCCAGCGGATTGCGGCGGAAGGCGAGCCAGGCCTGGTAACGGCGGCCCCAGGCGGCCTGGCTGCGGGAGGCGGGGGCATCGGTCAGCAGCCAGTCGCGGCGGCTAGGCGCCGCGCCGGGTTGCGGCGGCGGTGGCGCCAGGGCGGCCTCGGGCGCCGCGTCGGACACGGGCTCGACCGCCGCCGTGGCGGTGGCGGCATCGGCCATGGGGCTGCCGGGGGAATGGCCGCTCATCGCGTCCGCGGGTCCATCAGGCGGTAGAGCAGGTCGGCCATCAGGTTCAGCACCACGTAGATCAGTCCCACGACAAGGGTGGCGCCGAGCACCGCATTCATGTCCGCATTCAGCAGGGAGACGGTGAGGTACTGCCCCAGCCCCGGCCAGCCGAAGATCGTTTCCGTCAGCACCGCGCCCTCCAGCAGCCCGGCATAGGTGAGGAAGATCACCGTCACTAGCGGCACGGCCGTGTTGCGGAAGGCGTGGCGCCAGACGATCCGCATGGAGGAGAGGCCCTTGGCACGGGCGGTGGTGACGTACTCGCTGCGAAGCTCGGCCAGCATGAAGGCGCGGGTCATGCGCGCGATATAGGCCAGGGAAAAGAAGGCGAGGATGCCCGCAGGCTGGATCAGGTGCAGCACCGCATCCCAGAAGGCGGGCCAATCGCCGGCGAGGAGGGCGTCCAGCGTCAGGATGCCCGTGACCGGCTCCACCATGTCCTGAAAGACGATGCCCTGCCGCCCCGGCCCGGGCAGCCAGCCCAGCCAGGCGTAGAAGACGAGCAGCGAGACGAGGGCGAGGACGAAGACGGGCAGGGAATGGCCGGCAAGGCAGAAGACGCGGACCGCCTGGTCCACCCAGCTCCCCTGGCGCGTGGCGGCAAGGACGCCGAGGCCGATGCCCAGCAGCGCGGCGATGAGGATCGCCAGCGTCGCCAGCTCGAAGGTGGCGGGGAAGTAGCGGGCGATGTCCTCCCACACCGTGTTGGAGGTCATGACGGACCGGCCGAGATTGCCGGAGAGGATGTCCGTCAGGTAGCGCCAGAACTGGGCATAGAGCGGCTGGTCCAGCCCGAGCTCGATCCGCGCGCGCGCCACCACGTCCGCGGGGGCGCGATCGCCCACCACGGCCAGCACCGGGTCGATCGGCACCACGCGGCCGATGAAGAAGGTGACGACGGCGAGGCCGAGCAGGGTGATGGGGATGCTGGCGGCCGTGGCCGCCAGCGACTTGAGCCGGGCGAGAAGCATCAGGCCTTGGTGACACCGGCGTAGTTGGTGCGGTCGTTCAGCACGCCGATCTGCAGGCCCTTCACGGTGTTGCGCGCGACCGCCACTTCTAGGTCCTGCAGCATGATGGCGAAGGGGCTCTGCTGCTGGTGGTCGCGCTGCAGGGCCTCGTACATCGCCACGCGCTTCTCCCCGTCCGTCTCCTTCACGGCGGCGACCGTGCGGGCGGTCAGCTCCGGAATGGCCCAGGCGGAGCGCCAGGCGAGGGTCTTGTTGCGCGCATCATCCCCGTTGTCGGGGTTCATGCTGAAGGCCTCGGCGTTGCTGTGCGGGTCGAAGTAGTCGGACCCCCAGCGCAGCAGGGCGAGGTCGTGCTGGCGCGCGCGGGTCTTGGTGATGACGGAGCGCATCTCGCCCGGCAGCATCCGGGCGCGGATGCCGATGGCGGCCAAGTTGGCCTGCACGGCCTGGGCGATGTCGTTCACCGGCGGGCCGGAGAAGAAGTCGAAGCCGATCTCGAAGCCGTCCGGGTGCCCGGCCTCGGCCAACAGCTTCTTCGCGGCGGCGACATCGGCCTTGAAGGGCTTCTCCGTCAGCGCGCCCGGCAGGCCCTCCGGCAGGAAGGCCTGGTGCACGGCGTAGTTGCTGGGGACGATGTTGCGCTGGATGCCCTCGTAGTCGATCGCCCACTTGATGGCCTGCCGCACCCCCGGCTTCGACAGGATCGGGTGCTTCTGGTTCATCGCGATGTAGAGCAGGCCCGCCTTGCGCTGCGTCACCAGCGTGTAGCGGCTGTCGCCCTGCGCGCCCCGAATCTGGTCGGAGGCGAGGTTGCGCGCCACGTCGTAGTCGCCGCGCTGCAGGCCCAGCAGCTGGGCGGAGGGATCGGCGACGTGGCGCAGGATGATCCGGCGCGTGGCCGGGGCACGGGCCGCGTTCGGATTGGCGTCCAGCGTCACCGCCTCGCTCGCGCGCCAGGAGACGATGCGGTAGGGGCCCGAACCGGCGGAGTTGGCCTTCATCCAGGCATTGCCCCAGTCGTCGTTCGCGGCGCGGGCGGAGACGACCGCCTTCTCCACGATCGAGCCGACGGCGGCGGAGAGGCAGTAGAGCAGGAAGGAAGTGGCGGTAGGCTCGGCCGTGGTCAGCACCACCGTGCGCGGCCCCGTGGCGCGGATCGTCTGCGCCATGTTGTCCTTGGTGAAGCCGAACTGGTTGATGATGAAGGCCGGGCTCTTGTTCAGCGCCACGACGCGCTGGAGGGAGTAGACCACGTCCTCCGCCGTCACCTCCTTGCCGCTGGCGAACTTCTGGCCGGGCTTCAGCGTGAAGGTGAAGGTCTTCGCGTCATCGCCCGCGGTCCAGCTCTCCGCGAGGTCGCCGGCCAGGCGGGCGGGGTCGTCGGTCGCGGTGGTGGTGAGCTTCTGGTAGACGTTGCCGCAGATCTCGGTGCCCGTGAACTCGAAGCTCTCGGCAGGATCGAGCGAGATCACGTCGTCGATCTGCTTCGCCATCACCAGCACGCCGGGCGGGGTCTGGGCATGGGCGGCGCGGATCACCGCGTCCCAGGACAGGAAGGCGGCGCCCGAGGCGGCGAAAAGGGTGCGGCGGCTGGGCATGGCTCGGCTCCGAGGGGGATTCGGGTGGTTCTACGAGGCTGGACCACCGCGCGACAGCGTGCCAAGCGCCGTGAATGGATTTCTGGCAAGGTTTTGAACCCGCCCCCGACGCCCCGCCTTACCGGGAGAGCGCGGCCCTGCCCGTGCCGGGCGGCTCCGCCCTGCGCCTGCCGCTGCGGAACTATGGCGGGGTGGCGGTCACCGGGCTCATCGTGAACCAGGCTTCCTTCCCGGTCCTGCGGCGCCTGGCGGGCTGGATGGCGGATGCGGCGCGGCCGCTGGGGGCGGAGGTGGTCTGCGGGCTGCCCACGCTGGGCCACGCCCTGGCGCCGCCGGTGGCGGAGGCGCTGGGGCACCCGAACTGGGTCGCCGCGGGCTATTCCCGCAAGCGCTGGTACGAGGAGGCCCTCTCCGCCCCCGTCTCCTCCTCCACCACGCCCGGGGAGCGGCGGATGTGGCTGGATCCGCGCGTGCTGCACCGGCTGCAGGGCCGCCGCGTGCTGCTGGTGGACGACGTGATCAGCACCGGCACCTCGGCGCTGGCGGGGCTGGCATTGCTGGCGCGGGCCGGGGTGCGGCCGGTGGGCCTCTGCGTGGCCATGGCGCAGGGGGACCGCTGGGTGGCGGACTGGCCGGGCGAGGTGCCGGTCGTCGCGGCCTTCGCCGCGCCGCTGCTGCGCCCGGTGCCCGGCGGCTGGGCGCCCGATCCCGCCACGGTGCCGGCCGTGCGCCTTCCCTGACAAGCGCGTGCGCCACACGAAAGTCATTGCGGCGCGGTGGATGCGCCTGATCTGATCCCTCGATCAGCAGGCGAGGGCATGTTCCATGCGGCGTCGGTCCCTTCTCGCGGCGGGCGGCGCCGCGATGCTCCCCGCCACGCATCCCGCGCGCGCCGAAGAGTCGGTCGACCTGCTGCTGGTGCTGGCGGTGGACGTCTCCCGCTCCATCGACGACGACGAGGCCCGGCTGCAGCGGGAGGGCTACCGCAACGCGATGACCGATCCGCGCGTGGTGGAGGCGATCCGCGGCGGCATGACCGGAGCCATCGCCGTGGCCTATGTCGAATGGGCGGGATCGGACTACCAGCGGCTGGTGATCCCCTGGACGCATATCGGCAGCCAGGCGGAGGCGGCGGCCTGGGCCACGGCGCTGGAGCAGGCGCCGCGCGTCGCGCTCTCCTGGACCTCCATCTCGGGCGGGCTGGATTTCTCCATGCGGACCCTCATGGAATCGCCCTATGAGGGAACGCGGCGCGTGATCGACGTCTCCGGCGACGGCGTGAACAACAGCGGCCAGCCCGTAGAGGCCGTGCGCGACCGCGTGGTGGCGCAAGGCGTGACGATCAACGGACTGCCCATCATCAACGACCGCCCGACCTTCGGGCGGCCATCCCCTATCCCACTGGATGCCTACTACCGGGATTCCGTGATCGGCGGCGACGGCGCCTTCCTCATTGCGGCCGAGGATTTCGAGGCTTTCGGCAACGCCGTGCGCCGCAAGCTGGTGCGGGAGATCGCCGGGCTGCCGGGGCCGGTCTTCGGGTAGGACCGGCCCGCGGGCCCGTTCAGGGGCGAGCCGTCAGCGCTCGATTTCCTCGACCACGATGCCGAAGGCGGCCAGGCCCTCGGCCAGCAGGTCGCCGAGCAACTCCATGCCCATCAGGTAGGCGGCGGTGTCAGTCTCGTTGCGCTCGCGCGCGAGGCCGATCGCCTCGCTCCACTCATCCGGCTCGTAGTCGCCGCGTCCGACCCAGGCGAGGGCGATGAGGGCGGCCTGCTCGTCCTCGTTCAGCTCGCCGATCAGGGTCTCAAGATTCTCGCCGGTCAGGTCGGGCTTGGCGGCGTCGTCCGTCTCCGGGTCGTTCATGTCCTCGTTCAGCTCGTCCTCCTCCGTCTCATCGGAGGCGCGGGCCGCGTCGACGATGTTGGCGACGGTCTGGATGCTGATGCCGAGGTCAACCTCATCATCGTCCTGGGGAGAAATCCCAGGGATGCCGGGGGGCTTGTCGCTCATTTCGTCGCTCCTGAGGGGCCCCGATCGGGCGCTGGAGAGGGTTGCCGCCCGCCCAACGCTTCATCCGCGTTTCGGCTGCCGCCGGATCCGCGATTCGGCTTCGCGGAAACCGCCGCGATGACTCGGCGTTCATTCCGCAGAGAGCGAGGCAAGAAGCTTCGCTAAGTATATGATTTAATGCGGAAGAGGGGGTCGGAGATGCTGAATTGGGGCGCGATCGCACTCTTCGGGATGCTCGCCGGGACTGTTGCCCTGGCGCCATCTGCAAGCGCTGAAGAGGCTCCGGCCTTCGTTAATGCGACGATGTGTGACGTTGCGGCGCCGATTTCCTCCGGGGCCACGATCTTCTCCCGGCAGGTCCGGGCCGAGCGGCCGGCCGCTGCTCCGGCGCATCGCCGCAGCCCGGCCGCCCGCCCCGCCCCGCGCAAGCCGGTTGAGCAGGCGGCGCAGGCCGATGCCCCGGCCCCCGAGGCCGAGGCCGTGCTCTACCCGGCCGTGCACTTCTGCATCTCTCCGGCCGGCGCTTCGCGCCCCGTCCGCTACACCTGAGGGCAGTCCGCCCGGCGATGGCCGGGCGGTTGGCGGCTCTCAGGCCGCCCAGTCCGGCGCGAAAGCCGGGTTCACGAAGCGCTGGTCCTTCGGAAGTGCGTTCAACTCCGCCACATCCGCTTCGGTGATCTGCTCCGCTAGGGCCAGCGCCTCCAGGTTCGCGCGCTGGCTCTCCGGGCGCGACGCCTTGGGAATGGCGGCCACCCCGTCCTGCCGCAGCAGCCAGGCCAGCGCGACCTGCCCGGCGCCGGTGCCGTGGCGCGCGGCGATCGCCCGGATCACCGGATTCTCCGTCATCACGCCGCGGCCGAGCGGGGAATAGGCCGTCAGCACGATGTTGTTGGGGCGGGTCACCTCCAGCAGCCGGTCCTGCGAGAGCTGGGCGTGGTACTCGACCTGATTGGCCGCGATGGGTGCGCCCGTCTCGATCGCGCGCTTCAGCAGCCCGGCCGGAAAGTTCGCCACGCCGATCGCGCGGACCAGCCCTTCCTCGCGCAGCCGTGTCATGTCGTGCATCACGCGGTGCAGGTCCATGTCGGCGGCAGGCCAGTGGACGAGATAGAGGTCCAGGTAGTCCGTGCCGAGCTTGCGGAGCGAGGTCTCGCAGGCTTGGCGGATTTCAGCGGGGCTGAGATGGTCCCACCAGACCTTGCTGGTCACGAAAACGTCGGAGCGCGGCAGGCCGGAGGCCTGAAGGCCGGCGCCGACCTCCACCTCGTTGCCGTACATCTCGGCCGTATCCAGGGCGCGGTAGCCCATGGCCAGGGCTGATTCCACCGCGGCCTGCCCTGCCGCCCCGGTCAGACGGTAGGTGCCGAGCCCGAGGCGCGGGATGGAGAGGAGGGGGGTGGTGATGCGATCGCTCATGCCACCCAGGTTGGGGCTGCCCTAGCGCTTCGCCAAGTCCAGAAGCCCGCCAAAGCCGGTTTCAGTGCCGAAGGCGAGATGCGTCCCGGTGGCGTTCCAGGCGAGCGCGGAGACAGCGCCGCGCCCGGGCGCCGCGACGGGCACGACCTTGCCGGAGGCGATCTCCGCCATCAGCACGAGCCCGTCCTGGAAACCCGCCACCACCACCTCGTGCTGCGGGTGGCAGGCGACACGGGTGCAGATCACCTGGTCCCCGCCCGCGATCTCCGTCGGTGCCTTGCCCATCGGGCCGCCGCCGAAGAAGGGCCAGAGCACGACCGAATCCGCGCCGGAGGAGGCGAGCCAGCGGCCCTTGGCGGTGAAGGAGAGGGAATGGGTCTTCGTCGGGTAGCCCGACATCCGCATGTGCTGGCTGTCCGTCAGGCGCCAGCCGTGCAGCGCGTTCTCCTGCATGCCCGTGACGACGTTCTGGCCATCGGGGGAAACGGCTATGGCGTGATGGCTCCCCTTCCACTCCAGCACGCGCGGCTTGTCCTCCTTGGCGCCCACGAACCAGGCGGAGACGCCGTTGTAGTGGGAGGCGAAGAGGCGCTTGCCCTTGGCGTCGATGGCAACGCCGCCGACGGTGGAGGGGTGCGGGCCGAGGGTCTTGAGCTTCGCGCCCTTCCCGTCCAGCAGGTGGACGTTCTTGCCGACGGCCACCGCGCGCAGCCCGGAGGAATGGGCGGCGAGGTGCGCCACCCACTTCATCATCCCGAAGTCGGAGACGACCTCCGTGCTGCCATCGGGCGCGATGTGCAGCAGCTTGCCGTCGTCGCCGCCGGAGAGCAGGCCATCGGCGCTGTCCGGCACCATGTTGAGAACGGCGCCGTCATGCGCCTCCAGCTTCTGCCACTCCCCCGCGTGGTTCGCGGGGGAGGCGAGGTGGATGCTGCCATCGGAGAGGGCGAAGGCGACGGAGCGCCCCTCCCTCCCGAAGGCGACGTCGGCCACCCAGGCGCCGAGCTCGCGCCCGGTGCCGCGCTGGTCCAGAAGGAAATCCGCGTCCGCGACGTCCGACATGCTCAGGCCGCCGTGGATTCGAAGCCGCGGCGCAGCTTGGGCCGGTTCAGGTCGCGCCCGATGAAAACGATGCGGGACTTGCGGGGATCGCCTTCCTTCCACTCGCCGATGTAGTCGCCATCGGCGATCATGTGCACGGCCTGGAAGGCGAAGCGGCGGTCATCGCCCTTGTAGTGAAGGATGCCCTTCGTCCGCAGAAGGTCCTGGCCCTTGGTCTGGAGCAGCTCGCCGATCCAGGCATTGAACTTCTCCGGGTCCACAGGGCGGTCCAGCTCGAAGGAGACGGACTGCACGGCGCTGTCATGCGTGTGCTCGTCGTCGCCGGTCAGGAACTCGGGCTCCCGCGCCAGGATGCGGTCCAGGCTGAAGGCATCGCGGCCGATCACGGCGTCCAGCGGCACCTCGGACTTGGTGGCGCGGCGGATCTCCACGGTCGGGTTGATGGCGCGGATGCGGCGCTCCACCTCGTCCGCCTCCTCGGCCGTCACGAGGTCCATCTTGTTCAGCACGATCACGTCGGCGAAGGCCACCTGGTCCTCGGCCTCCGGACTGTCGCCGAGGCGGGTGAGGAGGTGCTTGGCGTCCACCACGGTCACGATGGCGTCCAGGCGCGTGGCGCGCTTCACGTCCTCGTCCACGAAGAAGGTCTGGGCGACGGGGGCGGGGTTCGCCAGGCCCGTCGTCTCCACGATGATGCCGTCGAACCGGTCCCGGCGCTTCATCAGGCTGCCGATGATGCGGATCAGGTCACCGCGCACGGTGCAGCAGATGCAGCCGTTGTTCATCTCGAACACTTCCTCGTCCGCGTCGATGACGAGGTCCTGGTCCACGCCCATCTCGCCGAACTCGTTGATCACCACCGCGAACTTGCGGCCGTGATTCTCGGTGAGGATGCGGTTCAGCAGGGTGGTCTTGCCGGCGCCGAGATAGCCGGTGAGGACGGTGACGGGGGTAGGGGCCGCTTCGGTGGTCTGGGACATGGGGTGACGCCTTCGGGCAAGTCTCGGTGGCCCTCGGGGGAGGGCCGGTTCGCCGCGTTATATGGTATCGGGAAGGGCGATTGAACCGGCCCCCCGGTTCCCGCGTTCTTCCGGCCATCATCCCAGCAGGAGGCCGTTCCCATGCCCCGTGGTGACAAATCCGCCTATACCGACAAGCAGAAGCGCATGGCCGAGCACATTGAGGATTCCTACGGATCCCGCGGCGTGCCGGAGGAGGAAGCCGAGCGCCGGGCCTGGGCCACCGTCAACAAGGAGACGGGCGGGGGGAAGAAGAGCGGCTCCGGCCGCGGCAAACCGATGAACAAGGCGCCTGCCCGCAAGGGCGGCGAGCGGGGCGGAGCGGCCAGCGCGGCCCGACCGGCGAGCGCCCGCTCCGCCTCGGCCAAGAAGGCGGCGGCAAGCCGGACGCCGGAGGAGCGGTCCGCCTCCGCGAGGAAGGCGGCCGCGACGCGGAAGCGAAACGCCGCGCGCAAGAGCGCCTGAACCGGACACGGGCGGCCCCAAGGGGGCGTCGCCCCCCTTGGATCCCCGGACCTCACCGTCCGCTCGCAATACAGCTGATCGGCGTCTGAGGCCGGCGGCCCGGCTTCTCAACCGGGCAGAGGCTTCTTCTCCATCGCCGCCTTCGCCTCGCCCGGGTCCTGGGCGCCGGAGGCGGCCGCCTTCAGGCAGGCCGTGACGGCGGCATGCAGGGAGGAGGTGTAGTAGTCCGCGCCGACAGCCTTCGCGAGGCTGGCATCGCTCAGCACCGCCTCGCCCTCCGGCCACAACCCGACCAGCAGGGGCACGCCCGGCATGTGCTGCCGCAGGCGGCGCAGCAGGTAGCGCAGATGCGCGGGGCTGCCGGAGATGTCGAGGTAGGACACGCAAACCATCGCCACCCCCGCCGCGTCCAGCCGCCCGACCTGCTCGCGCGAGCTGGCCTCGTGCGGCACCACGCGGGCTCCGAGGCCGTGCTTCGTGAGGAGCTGGGCGAGCATGGCGGAGGCGGCCTCGTCCAGCGGGCCGCGGCCGGCGAGGCAGAGGACGGGCGTCTCCGCGCCCCAGTTGCCCGCGCGCTCCGCCAGGGGCGGCAGCACCACGCTCGGGGCGGGCTGGATCGGCACGGCCTTCTCGTCCGCCGTCCGCCCGGCCGGCATGGCATCCGGCTCGGCTTTGTGCGCCTTCGGCGGCGGGTCGCCATCCGGCACCTCCGACAGGTCGTTCACCAATCCGCCGACGGCATTTTTGATGCGCCCAAGCCGCTCCGGCGGCAGCACGCCGCGCTCCGCGTCGTTGGCGGCCAGGCGCAGGCCCTTCAGCGCCACCTCGTCGTAGTAGCTGGTGAGCGAGCGCTCCTGCAGCAGCGTCTCGGCCTGGGAGAGGGCCTCGTCCGTGTCGCCGGCCAGGATGCGCTGGTAGAAGTTCTCCACCGGGGTCAGGGCGGGGCGGTCCCCCAGCATGACGTCCAGGAACTCCAGCCTCTCCACGTGCCGCCCGAGCACGACGAGGCAGAGGGTGAGGGGGGTCGCCAGGATCAGGCCGATCGGGCCCCAGAGCCAGGTCCAGAAAATGGCGGCAACCACGACCGAGACGGGTGAGAGCCCGGTGGAGTGGCCGTAGACCATGGGCTCCACCACCTGGCCCATGACGGATTCCGTGACGAGGAAGAGGGCGGCGGTCCAGATCACCATGGACCAGCCCGGCTCCGTCGCGGCGGCCAGCACCAGGGGCATCGCGGCGGCCAGGATGGAGCCGACATAGGGCACGAAGCGGAAGAGCGCGGCGAGGATGCCCCAGACGATCGGGCTGGGCACGCCGATGACGAAGAGCCCGATGGCGACGAGCACGCCGAAGGAGCTGTTCAGCATGAGCTGGGCGAGGAAGTACTTGCTCAGCCGCCGCCCGGCATCGTCCAGCGCCTCTGTCGTGCGGTGGAGGTCGCTGGAGCCGAAGAGGCGGATCAGCCGGTCCCGCAGGTCCGCCTGCTGGAGGAGGATGAAGACGGCGACGATGAAGACGATGAAAGTCGTCTCCAGCGGGCCGAGCACGGGGGAGACGATCTTGCGGGCCAGCTCCACCGCGGAGGATTCGCCCGGGCGGATCTCCACGGGGACGGGGCGGCGGTCATCGCCGCTGAGGCCGGGCAGGGCGGGGGTGGCCGGGGCCGCAGGGCCCTGTGCCTCGCCCTGGGCCGCCGGGGGCGGGGGCTCCGCCTCGTTGCTGAGGCGGCGGGAGAAATCGCGGATGCGGCCGAAGACGGTTTCCTGCGCCGTCTCCACCTTCTCCTGCACCGCGCTCTGGTAGCGGGGCGCATCCCGGGCCAGGCCCGCGATCTGCACGCCGATGATGCTGCCGATGAGCAGGATCACGCCAAGGGCCAGCAGCACGGAGAGCAGCACCGCCGGAACACGCGGCACCCGCCAGCGCCGGAGCAGGCCGACCACGGGCGCGAGCACGAAGGAGAGCAGGATGGCGAGGGTAATGGGGATCAGCACCTCGCGCGCCAGATAGAGGGCGGCGACGGTGACGACGCCGACCACCACGGTCAGCAGGTGGCCCAGTTCCGGGCTAGAGGGGGGCGGAACCTGGGCGGGAGGACGTGCCTCCGGCGCGAGGGTGGTGCTCATGCGGCGCGTTCGGCTCCCTGGATCAGGAAGCCCAACGCGGCGTGATCGACCGGGGTTACGAAGAAGGGGGGCCGGAGCCCCCTATGCCTTAACGCAGGAGCAGTCCTTGAGGGGATGCCTCAGGCGAAGGCGTGGATCGCGTCGCTCAGCGTGCCGAAGATCCGGTCCACATGCGGCTTCTCGATGATGAGGGGCGGGGAGAGGGCGACGATGTCGCCGGTCACACGCACCAGCACGCCGTCGTCGAAGCACTTGCGGAACACGTCCATCGCGCGGGCGCCGGGCTTGCCCTCGCGCGGGGCCAGCTCGATCCCGGCGATGAGGCCGAAGTCGCGGATGTCCACCACCCCCGGCGCGCTGCGAAGGGAGTGCGCGGCTTCCTGCCAGTAGGGCTCGATCGCGCGCGCCCGTCCCGGCAGGTCCTCCTCCCGGTGCAGGGCGAGGGTGGCGATAGCGGCGGCCGAGGCCAGCGGGTGGCCGGAATAGGTGTAGCCGTGGAACAGCTCGATCCCCGCGGGGGCGTTGTTCACCACCGTGTCGTAGACCTCGTTGGAGGTGGCGACAGCGCCCATGGGCACGGCGGCGTTGGTCAGGCCCTTCGCCATGGTCATGATGTCCGGCGTCACGCCCAGGCGCTCCGCCCCGAAATCCGTGCCGAGGCGGCCGAAGCCGGTGATCACCTCGTCGTAGATCAGCAGGATGCCGTTGGCGTCGCAGATCTCGCGCAGGCGCTCCAGGTAGCCCTTCGGCGGCACCAGCACGCCGGTGGAGCCCGCCACCGGCTCCACCATGACAGCCGCGATGGTGTCGCCGTGCAGGGCGATCAGGTCCATCAGGTGGTTGGCGAGTTCCACGCCATGCTCCGGCTGGCCCTTGGTGAAGGCGTTCCGCGCGGGGTCATGCGTGTGGGGCAGGTGGTCCACATAGGGCAGCATGGCGCCGAACTGTTTGCGGTTCCCGCCGATGCCGCCGACCGACATGCCGCCGAAGCCGACGCCGTGGTAGCCGCGCTCCCGCCCGATCAGGCGCACGCGCTGAGCCTGGCCGCGGGCCTTCTGGTAGGCCAGGGCGATCTTGAGGGCCGTGTCCGCGCTCTCGCTGCCGGAATTGGTGAAGAAGACCTTGTCCAGGCCGGCTGGCGTCATCTCCGCCACGCGCGCCGCCGCCTCGAAGGCGATGGGGTGGCCGAGCTGGAAGGTGGGCGCGAAATCCATGATCGCGGCCTGCTTCTGGATCGCCTCCACGATCTCGCGCCGGCCATGGCCGGCGTTGCAGCACCACAGGCCCGCCGTGCCGTCCAGCACCTCACGCCCTTCCGGCGTGTAGTAGGACATGCCTTCCGCCCGCGCGAGCATGCGCGGCGTGCCCTTGAAGTGCCGGTTGTCCGAGTAGGGCATCCAGAACGAGTCGAGGTTGTTCGGACGCGGAAGGGACATCTCGTTCATCGCGGGCACCTTGGGGCGGGGGCGGCACCATGCGCCCGGGCAGGGCCGGCAACAAGGCTGAAGCCGCACAAAAGGCTTGATTTCCTATTGAGGCGCGGGATAGGTTCCTGTTTCGTTCTTTGAGAGGAATTCTTCCATGGCCTTTCCTCTGATCGCCATCGCCGCGACCCTGGCGCCAGAGATCATCCGTCTGATCGCCGGGGACCGGGCGGGAACCGTGGCCGGGACGGTGGCCGAGGCCGTCCGCCAGGCCGCGGGCACGGAGGACCCTGCCGCTGCCCGCGCCGCCCTGGCCGCCGATACGGAAAAGGCGAATGCCCTGCGTGTCCGCCTGGCCGAGATCGCGCTGGAGGGCGAGCGTCTCAACGCGCAGCGCGAGGCCGGGCAGCGCGGCGCGGCGCTGGAAACGCTGCGCGCCACCCTGGGCGACACGCAGTCCGCCCGCGCCAGCATGGCGGAGATGCTGCGGGGCGGTGGCCGCCTGGCCTGGGGGCCGGCAACGGTCTCCTCCCTCGTCGTGCTCGGCTTCTTCGCGGTGCTGATCCTGCTGGTGACGCTCGATCCCGGGCCGGGCGGTGCGGCGCGGTTCGACCCGCAGGTGGCGAGCATCATCAACATCACCGTCGGCTCCCTCGGCGCGGCTTTCGCTGCAGTGGTGAACTTCTGGATCGGCTCCTCCCAGTCCTCGCGGGAGAAGGACGCGATCGTCGGGCGGCTGCAGGACGCGCAGGCCCAGCAGGTGCAGGCGGCCATGGCGACGCTGCGGGACACCGCCCCGGCCCCGCTGCTGCGGCCGGTCTCCCTCGCTGCCGCGTCCGGACCCTCCGACGAGGACCGCTTCGAGGCCTGTCTGGACGAGGTCCTGAAATCCGAGGGCGGCTTCGTGAACCACCCGGCCGATCCCGGCGGGGCCACCAACATGGGCATCACTCTCCGCACCCTGTCCGAGTTCCGGGACGGGGAGGTGACCGAGGCCGATATCCGGGCCCTGACCCGGGCCGAGGTGCGCGAGATCTACCGGGCCCGCTACTGGTCCCCGATGCGCTGCGCGGAACTGCCGGCGGGCGTGGACCTGATGGTGCTCGACTTCGGGGTGAATGCCGGAGCGGGGCGTTCCGTGAAGATGCTGCAGAAGGCAGTGGGCGTCTCTCCGGATGGCTCCGTGGGGCCGATCACCCTGGCCGCGACCGGGGCTTGCCGGAGCGCGGACCTGATCGGGCGGCTGGCCGAGGCGCGGATGGCTTACTACCGAGGGCTGGGAACCTTTCCGACCTTCGGGCGTGGCTGGACGCGGCGGGTGGACGCGACGCGGCAGGCCGCGCTGGGGATGACGGGACCTGGATCGCTGCCACTGGTGGCCTGAGGCTGGCCGCGCGCCGGGGGGTTTCCCCCGGCGCGCGGGTGCGGTATGGGAAGGCCAACGGACCCGTAGCTCAGCTGGATAGAGCGTTGCCCTCCGAAGGCAAAGGTCGTACGTTCGAATCGTATCGGGTCCGCCAATCTTTTCAATTGTTAGCGTAGTTGGTCATCAGGTCAGCCAGAGTGGTGGCTACCCATTGGCCACCCTTCGTCGGAAGTCAGTTGTCTTGCGACAACCCAATCTGAGGCGCTCTGCGCCTTACCGGCGGCCGTGAAAACCGCACGCCGGTCCGCTCGCAGCAAGTCGAGCCAGTGGGCAACGTAGCGGGCGTGGTCGGGCCGGGGCTCGGTTGCGAGGCCGAGGGTGGCACCGACAAAGGCGGCCCAGAGCTCCGCCACGAGTTCCTCAGCCGCGTAGGCTGCGGATCCGAACCGCCCCGAGAGGTCGCGTGCCAAGCGGGAGGGGTGCCCCGTCCAATGCGTCACCTCGTGGGCCAAGGTAGCGTAGTAGCCCTCGGCCGATCGGAAGTCCGCGAAGGCGGGTAACTGCACGTGATCGGTCGTGGGGGCATAGAAGGCGGCCGCGCCTCCGTGCCGCAGGTCGAGGCCAGGTAGGGTAGCGAAGAACGCCTCGGCCCTGCCGATCCGCGCCCCCTCCGACAGTTTGGGGGTGGTGTCCGCGAGCAGCGTGGCTCCATCCACCTGGGCCAGGTTGAAGACGGCGTAGGACCGCGCCCAGGGTCCGCGGCGGCGATGGTCTACGGCTCCGTCGTCATGGACGGCAGCCTCCCCGTCGCCGGCCTCCTCCTCCGCGTTGCCCCGCTCCGGGAAGCGCCAGAACACGACCGTGCTGGCCCTCTCGCCCTTCCGGACCTGGCCGCCCAACTCGGACCACTGCCGGTAGGTGCCCCAGATCCCGACGGGGTAGCCCCGTGCGTCGGCGGCGGCCCACAAGGCCAGGGTGTTGATGCCACGGTAGGGGGCCCGGCTCGCGACGTTGACCGGCAGGGCAGGGGAGGCACCCGTGTCCCGTCGCCGATGCCAGGGCATACGCCAGTCAGCACCATTGTTGGCGAGGCCGGCCTCGATCGCGGCGACGATGGCGTCCGTCACCCGGGCGTAGACGTCGGCCCCGGCGGACGAGCTGCCCGAAGGCATTCCGGCGCGCATCACGACTGCCCCTCGGACGCGAAGGGGCCAGTCCCGAAGGCGCGGTCCTCCAGCCAGACCTCGACGCGGTGGTCCGCCAACTGGGCGGCCCGGTCCGGCACCGGTGCGCGGATGGCCGGCGCGTCCTCCAGGGCGGCGACCTGCTCCCAGAGGCTGTCGGCCAGGTGCCCGCACCGGGCCTCGCCCGCGAGGTAGGCGAGGGCCTCCATCGCAACCGAGGCGAGGGCAGCGGCCCGGCGGGCGAGATCCGTCTCCGGGTGCTCAGGGTCGACATGCGGCAGGACGAGCTGCGGCCGTGGGTGCGCGGCGAGGGCGCGGAGGAGGGCGGCAACGGCAGGGGAGGGACCCTCCCCCGTGCCGGTTCCGTGCTGGGCCATGGCGGCTCAGCCCGCGTCCGCCGGGGTCTCCTTCCCGTCCGGTGGCGTCCCGCCCTCCAGGTGTCGGTCCAGGGCCGCGTAGACGGGCGAGAGGTCGAGGTAGCGCCGGGCGATCGGCTCGGCAACCGCGTCGGCCCCGGCCTTGGCGAGCGCGAGGACGAAGGCCTCCAGGGGCAAGGCCTCGAAGCCGGAAACCGCCGGCTCCGGCGACTTCAGCTGGTCGGCGTAGCCCTCCAGCGCGCGCCAGGCGTCGGCATTGGGCGCGGGCGCGAGGACGACCACGCGTCCCGTCTCGTAGAGGCCCTGCCGGAGCATGGCGGCAGCGAGGAGCTGCTGGCGCCAGAACTGGCCGAGGATGCCGGAGCGGAGGACCGCCCCGTCGGGGTCGCGGTAGATGCCGGCGGTGCGGGAGAGGCCGTCATAGGGCGGGTAGGGGGAAGCCGCGGCGCCGCCGGGCGCCTCGGAGTACTTCACCTCGATGGCGAGGAAGGCACGCCGGCCGGTGGGGGTGGTGCAGCGGACCAGCACGTCGAAGGCGGTGCGGTCGGCAGTGAGGGCGGGATGGCCGCGACCCGGGGAGTGCTCGAGGAGGATCCCGGTCACGATGCCGACCAAGTCGGGGAAGAGCCCGCCCAGCAGCTTGGTCGCCAGCGCCAGGTCGCGCTTGAGGGGGAGGAAGAGCGAGAAGGCGAGGGCTTGGCTGGAAAGGAGGTTGCCCCAGAGGCGGCGCTCTTCGATGACGGCGCCCGGCTCGCGCCAGGCAAGCTCGCGGCGGACCAGCGGCACGAGGGTGGGGTCGAGGAAACTGGCGCCGGCCTTGGCTGCGGCGCCCGTCAGGCGGCTGCCGAGCGGGCGGTGGCGGCCGGTGTCGGGGTTGGTCACGCGACCGCAGGGCAGGCCCTGCTGCTCGCGCCAGAGGGACTGGGCGAGGCGGGCGGCGGCGCGGAAGCGGGTGTCGGTGGGCTCGTGGCAGCGATGGCGACGGAGCAGCGCCTCGGGAAGAAGCGGGACAAAGGAGTGATCGTGGCGCATCGGGCCTCCAGCACGGCCGGCGGGATGCCGGGCGCTGGGGATTCGAGCGAACGGGTCAGGAGTTCAGGATAGAGGTCCGCTTCCGGACGGCCTCGAACAACACGGGAGAAGATAACTACTCGCGGTGGAGCAACACCAACCCGCATACCGGAGCACCACCCCACCCCGGCGAGGTTGCTCATCCAACCTGAGAGGGACCCTCGGCGCACTTGAGAGCCAACTTCCACTCGGCTTAGATCGTCGCGGTCTTGGACGGAATCGTATGGCTTAGGGGCAAGCCGAAAAGCCTGACAGCCTGCTTAAGAGGTAATCAGGCTGGGTTGATGAGGGCCTCTGTTGCGGCGTGAACGATGGCGGCGTGGAGGCGGGCTTCGCAGACGTCGAGGCGGCATGCGCGGTCGCGGATCAGTCCGGCCCAGGGGGGGTGAGCTAGGCGAAGCTGGGCTCGACGACGCAGCGGCGCGGTAGGGTTGTAGGCCGGGCGGCCGGCGGGCGATCTCGTGTTGCGCGGGCTCTGGTCGGCGTCCCGCTGCCCGGCGGCGCAGCCGGGTCAGGTCGCGCATCATCTGCTCGAATAGGCCTCGCTCTGCCCCGCGGCGGAACCAGCCGTAAACGGTGCGCCAGAGCGGCATGCCCGGCAGCAAAAACCGCCAGCTACGCCCACCCGCAGGTGCCAGGCCAGCGCCCCCACCACGGCCAGCGCTGGCGTCGGGTTCGGGCTTCGTGGCGGGGCGGTGCGCTCCAGCCAGTCCGCTACCTCGCGAATCGTATGCGAGGATACTATCCGCCTACGGTACGCCGCATGGCGCGCCCGATGCTGGGACGTCCACATCGCTCCTACCGCTCCGCCCCGCCAGGCGGCTCCTGGTCTTCACCTCAGGAGAAGATCGGGATGCCCAGCAAAGCGCAGCTCAAACAGGCTCTTAGTGACCGTTTGAGAATGGCTTGGCGCGACGTGGGCGAGATGATTCAAGCTCGGGATGTGGACCCGAGAGACGCGCCGCCGGATGGCCGAAGTCGCCCGCAAGACGAAGCGCTACCCATCCGA
>NZ_JAGIZA010000021.1 GCF_017813365.1 Roseomonas indoligenes | reverse complement strand
TCGGATGGGTAGCGCTTCGTCTTGCGGGCGACTTCGGCCATCCGGCGGCGCGTCTCTCGGGTCCACATCCCGAGCTTGAATCATCTCGCCCACGTCGCGCCAAGCCATTCTCAAACGGTCACTTAGCGATAGGACTTGGAAAAGAATTCTGCACAACCCGCGGCATATCCCTGATCGAGCGAATTGCAAACGGCAACTTCCTCTCGCGCGAAGAGTTGGTCGGCTTCGCTGACGTTTGCCGGTGCCGTAACGGCAACAGCAATGTTAGAGTGCAGACTGCCTATGCGGCAACTCGATTTACAGCATTTTTAAACTACGTCTTCTGGATTTCAGAACCTATCCTCGTCAGAGCATCTGACGCTAAAGATAGAGCTCAGCTAAACGACGAATTGCGTCAATTCAAGCGTCGAGTCTTAGCTACCCAGCCCGTGATGCAGGGCCCATCTGAGGCAGCTGAGTCTTTGCGAGGGCGGTATGGTCTCGACCCCGATCAGCGTGCCCTGCTCTTGTGTGCAATTCAGCCAGGCAGTCCAGAAAATCCTTGGGGGCTTGGTGTGCAGCACCGCAACCAAGCAATCTTAGCGACAGCGTTCCGCTTTGGGCTTCGAACGGGCGAAATACTATCCCTTAAGGTTCGAGATTTTAAACAATCAATGAGCCCAGCGACTCTAACCATTCACCGTCGGCATGATGACCCCGAGGATCCTCGACGAGATCAACCCGTAGCGAAAACTCTTGGCCGACTTTTAGAGGTCGACGAGGATTATCGGCGGATATTATCTGATTGGATAACTGAGCACCGGGCGGATCGGCAACGCTACCCGGATGCTCGGCGCCACCCGTTTATGTTTGTAAACCAAAGGGGCCAACCTTTGGGGAAAGGTGGGTTCAGGAAGATCTATTTGGCCATGCGCCACCGTCATCCGTCACTTGGGCCTATTGTGAACCATATACTCCGACACGACTGGAACGAGCGTTGGGAAGAACTATCCGAGCAACACGGATGGGATCGAGAAGCGGCCGGAAAGGATCAGAAGTACGCAATGGGGTGGTCGAGTATTTCTAAGATGCCGGCCCGTTACGGCAAGCGAGTTATACAGAAACGATCCAACGCGCGAATTTCCCTAATGCAACAACGCGCAACTAGTGGAGAGCGATGATGATCAGCTGGGCCGTCGCCTACGAAAACGACAATTGCGGCAGCACTGTTCTGGCTCGGTCCGGTGCGGCAATCGACACATCAGAGTTGATATGGATACTTTCGGCCGAGGACACGATCAATTGGGAGCAGTTTCCGACACTGCCGGACCACATACGAGATGCGGTTGAAGACTACATAAAGCAATTGATCCGGTCCAGGGCTCCAAGGTACGTCGTGGTGGCGTATAACTGCCTACTCGCTGTGTTCAGGGCCGTTCAAACTAAGTTCGATACACTCTCCCCTGCAGACATTATCGATCGCTCTTGTTATGACTATGTGAGACTAAGTCTGCCACCCAATCTCGATAACGACACGGTGAATCATTATTTGGGGGCCTTTCTCCGGTGGTATACCTGGTGTGCTGATGCCGGATTAGACGGGTTCGATGAGGATGTTGCGATTGAACTAGAGGAGCGCAGGCTAGGGCGGAACAGGTCAGGCGCTGCAGTCCTTAGTCAGGATCCCGAAGCAGGACCGCTCAATCATGTAGAATTCAACTTGCTTATCACCAAGCTACGCTCGCCCGAAGCTCTGGCGCTCTCGTTGAGAGATCGTTGCGCGGTATGGCTGGCAATAGCTTGCGGTACGAATGAAAAGAACATGAGGCTGCTCCACGAGGATGACTTACTAAAAACAGTCCTTAACGATGGAACTGAAATCTACGAGATACGGATTCCTCGGATTAAGAAGGGCACGGTCGGTGAGCGTGATCAGTCTAGAACTCGACCGCTCGATGCACATATCGGACGACTTGTAGAAGCGTTAATCCTCGAGAATGCAGAAGTGAGAGCTCTAGATGACCGGTGGGACAGTGACCGCTTCGCCAGGCCTCTTTTTGCTCGACGGCGTGTTCACGACCAGATCGCCATTACAGCTTTTGAACGGGATGCCTATCGCCAGCGCAGAGGAATTTTTTCAACCATGCTTGGTCGAGTTGTGGAAGCTTTCGATCTTCGGGCATTCCCGTCAAATGAGCGGCTCGTTTTGACCACCCGACGTTTGAGATATACGTTCGCCACACGTTTAGTCGAAGCCGGAGCTCCGCCCGTTGATGTCGCCGATGCGCTAGATCATTCAGACACTAGTAACGTAATGACGTACTACAACTCGCGTTCCGATGTCGTTACGCGTTTAGATAAGGCTTTGGCGTTACGAATGGCACCGATAGCGAAAGCCTTTCTGGGGAAGATCATCTCTTCAGAGGCGGACGCGATACGGTCCGAAAACTCCGCTAGTAGGATTCGGCACTTCGATCCGGAAAGGCAAAAGTTGGAGAACGTGGGTTCTTGCGGCAATGCAAGCTACTGCGGGCTATTCGCGCCTGTAGCATGCTACACTTGTAAGGTGTTTCAGCCTTGGCTCGACGCGCCCCATGAAAAAGTTCTGGAACATCTTCTTCGACAACGTGATGCAAATCTCGAGCGGCGAGCTGATCCGAAATTCACTCAGATGAATGATCTTGCGATCTTTGCCGTTGCTGAGGTCGTGGATCGATGCAAGGATGTTCGACTTTCTAGAGCGCATGTTGGGGAAGGATCATGAATCTAAGATCCTTCAAAAGCGCGACTACCCGTACCGCCGAGAACAACCTGTGCATTTTCATCGGCGCGGCACAATCGGCGAATCCATTCCGGGTGGTGTGGGGTGATCGAACCTGGAAGACTCGCAAGAAAGCTAGGGCCAGCCGCAGAGGGAACGAAGTAATTCGATTCTGGAGACATTTGTATGTGTCCCCAGCGCGGGCTGATTTCAACGAGCCATTCGGCTCGTTCGTTCGTGCTGTGGTGTGTCACCGGGAAATACTGTCAGCTGATGGGCTTGCGATATCTCGCCATGAAGACATGGTGCGCGCTTGTCGTTACTTATACGAGGTGCTGCTACTGCGAGAGACGGTTGGCTTAGAAGATGATCGAGTGAAGATCAGCCCCTGCCGGCTTATGCGCGGAGACTTCGACGAAGCCGAATCTTCCGCGCGAGTTAGAGAAAGTGTGGGAGCAGCAAATAACATTTCAAGCGCGCTCGAAATACTGGGCGAAATGATGGACCGACGTGGGCTTGCTGCAGTGCCTCTTCAGTGGTCAGGATCGCGGAGAAGTCGGGACAAGTACGATCGGGTTGGTGATGCTGCGGAGCGGCGCCGTCAGGCGAAACTGCCGAGCGACGAAGTGTTTTCTGCACTTGCGATGATATCGTCCCGCGGCGACCTGCCCGATCGAGATTTATTGCGGCAGCGTGGGGCAGAAATACTAATGTGCTGTGGATTTCGAATCAATGAGCTACTCACGCTGCCTCGGACAACTTGGGTCGTGACACCAGTTGTCGATCGAGACGGTGAGGTGATGCTCGACCGATCTGGACGGCCAGCTGAGCGGGTCGGCTTACGTTACTGGCCCGAGAAGGGTGGGTCGACCGAGACTCAGATTAAATGGCTTCATTCTGCTGCGGTAGAAGTGGTCCGAAGAGCATTGGATGACATAACCCGTATCACGGCGCCCTTCGCTGAAGCGGCTCGCTACATGGTGGAGAACCCTGGACGTACCGTGCTTGGTCCTCCTTGGGATGCAATGCCAGCCGACCGTCACCTCTCAATGGCTGAGGCAGCTGCACTCCTGAATTTTGGCAGCCCAGTAGCAATGAGTTCGTTCGTGAAGAGGACGGCAATGGAGGTCAGACAGGTAGACTTGGGTCGTGGTCGAACGCAACTTGCCGTGCTGAAAGGCGATGTAGAGGCCCATCTGGTTCGACAATCCGGCGTAGGTGAAATTGTACTACCCGGGGGGGAAGAAAACATCGCGCTACACGATTGTCTCTTTGTGGTTCCAGTTGAGTTTTTTCATCCTAAGAACGGCAATTTGCGCGGCACGGCCACTATCGTGAACGACGGGCAGCTGAACGCCTATCTTTGTGGGAACGGCGGTACCAAGTCGATCTTCGAGCGTTTCGACGTGAGTGGTCTAGATGGGCGCTCACTCAGGGTGAATAGCCATCAGTTTCGGCACTGGTTGAACACTGTTGCACAAGAGGGCGGCCTAAGTGAGGCCGAGGTGGCCCGCTGGATGGGGCGCGTCAGCCTCGGTCAGAATGCTGCTTATGATCACGTATCACCATCTAAGATGGCGCGGCGATTACGAGAGAAGCTGCATAGTGGGCAGGCAGTAGGGCCAGTCGTCGAGCAACTTCGAGACATTAAGGATCCTGTGCGGCGCGAAGAGTTTGCACGCTCTGCTATTCCCGCTGCGCACGCGACTGATATCGGGACCTGCCTACACGATTGGTCCGCTTTGCCGTGTGACAAGCATGGGGCTTGCGTCAACTGCGAGGAACATTGGTTAGTAAAGGGTGATACCCTGCAAATGCTGAACGCCGAGCGGTTTAGAGATGATACTAAGATACTGCTGGAGATGGCTCGATTGGAAGCGAGCGAGGACACCTATGGTGCTGACAATTGGCTCGCGCATCATGAACGAGCACTCTCGCAAATCGGAAGGGTACTCGAAGCGCACCGTGATCCTAACATTCCGGATGGAACGCCTGTGCGTCTTCGACGCATCGACAATTAAGAATTGTGGGGCAGGAAGGATGGGAATGTCTAAGAACATTGGGTCACAGCGGGGGCGGGCCGCCTTGACGCCTACGATAATCGAGCGGATTGCTGGCCTGATAGAAGATTGGCCTGTGGAACGTTCGCTCACTTGGGACAGCGTTGTTGCTCAAGCTGAGGCTTACTTACGCCATAGATGGACACGTCAGGGTCTCGAGCGGCATCCCCGCATCAAGTCCGCCTATGAGGCTAAACGCCTGCGTCATCGTGAGTTTGCACGTACCGGCACAGTACCGAAACCTCGGCGCCCTGAAATCGAACTCCGTCTTCAGCAGATGGCGAAACTTGCTGCGGAGATTGAGAAGGCCAAGCGCATTGTCCGTGAGTATGACGAGCGTTTTATCCTACTCCAGGCTGCCGCTCTCCGACATGGCCTGACGCTCGCCCAACTGGAAGCTAACTTGCCCTCTATCGATCGCAGTGTGACCGATCCGATTTTGGCCAAAGTCAGACGTTTATAACAAAATACCTGGTAGCTCCGATGTCAGTTCCGAATTCGGGGGAATGCCGGGATGAACGGGTAGCGAATCCCACCTGGAAGAGCGCAAGATCGACGGGAACACGTTGTGGTTGATCTTCAGGAACAGTATGGCGCGCGACAGGAAGACTTCACGTTTCTACGCAGGTTATCTCATCTTAGATCTTCGGATTCTCACTATCTGAAAACCGGTTACGTCAATCTTCTGGGACGGGAATCGGATGTGCTACTTATGAAATCGTCGGATCCTCCGATTTTGTCTTATAAGTCGGTCGGCATGCAGGCTTCGACGGCGATAATCTTGAACTTCCGAGCCGGTGGTACTTTTAATCTCGTGGAGATGAGAAATGTCTCTGGCCGAAATGCCACGTTAGCTTGCTGAGGCGGTTCCATGACACAGTTTAGCGGATGTCGCGGCTCACCGGCAGCTTCATGGCGTGGATAGGATTGGGAGTGGAACGTCCTGAATGGTCCGAGCAACTGAGTGGAACTTACCAGCCTTTCACGGGACGATGTATCTGATTCAGTTCGTCAAGAAGGTTAGATCGATCCAGGAGCTTGCGGGCAATGACGTGGATAATCGGGATCTCGGCGTGGTCGTCCACCCGCTCCACCCGGCCCTCAGTCACGAGCAGCCGAGCGCCGAGCAGCGCCTGACGGTCGCGGGCGCCGATGGCCTTGTAGACGACCACGTTGGCCTCCCCGTGCTCGTCCTCGACGGTGACGAAGACCACGCCCTTTGCGGTGCCGGGCTGCTGCCGGAGCAGGGTGATGCCGGGCAGCCGGACCGTCTGCCCCTGACGGGCGTCGCGCAGGTACCGCGTGTCATGCAGCCCCAGACGCGCCAGGGCAGGGCGCAGCAGGGCGAGCGGGTGCTGGCGCAGGGTAAGGCCGGTCGCGCGGTAGTCGGCCGCCACCGCCTCACCGGCCGTTTCGTCGCCCAGGGCGGGCGCGGGCTCCTCGAAGTGCGGCCCCTCGGCCGCAGCGAAGAGCGGAAGGTCGTGCGGTGCCCTGATGTCCACGGCGGCCGCGTCCCAGTGCGCCCGCCGCCGCGAGGACGCGAGCCCGGCGAAGCTGTCCGCCTCCACCAGCGCATCCAGGGCCTTCCGGCTTAACTGCGCCCGCATCGCGGCCTCCTCCACCGAGGCAAAGGGCCGCCCGTTGCCGGCGTCCCTGACCTTGATGAGCCGCTGACCCTCCTCCTGGGAGAGCCCGGCCGTGACCCGCAGCCCGAGGCGGATCGCCAGCCCGTCGACGCTGTCCCGGTGGGGCCCCATCGTGCTGTCCCAGTGGGAGAGGTTCAGGTCCACCGGCCGCACCTGCACCCCGTGCCGCTGCACGTCCCGGACGATCTGCGCCGGCGAGTAGAAGCCCATCGGCTGGGAGTTCAGCAGCGCGCAGGCAAACACCCCGGGGTGGTGCCGCCGGATCCAGGAGGAGGCATAGACCAGGTGGGCGAAGGAGGCCGCGTGGCTCTCCGGAAAGCCGTAGGAGCCGAAGCCCTCGATCTGCTTGAAGCAGCGCTCGGCGAAGTCGCGGGGATAGCCGCGCCGGACCATGCCCTCCACCAGCCGGTCCCGGTAGATGCCCACGCCCTGGGTGTACTTGAAGGTCGCCATGGCCCGCCGGAGATCATCCGCCTCCTCCGGCGAGAAGCCGGCGGCGACGATCGCCACCCGCATGGCCTGCTCCTGGAAGAGCGGCACGCCCAGCGTCTTCTCCAGCACGCGCTTGAGTTCGTCCGGGTCGCCGTGCTCGGAGGACGGCCCGGCATACTCCGGCTCCTCCTGCCCCCAGCGCCGGCGGATGTAGGGGTGGACCATGTCGCCCTGGATGGGGCCGGGCCGCACGATCGCGACCTGCACGACGAGGTCGTAGAAGGTCTTGGGCTTGAGGCGGGGCAGCATGTTCATCTGCGCCCGGCTCTCGACCTGGAAGACGCCGAGGCTGTCCGCGCGCCGGAGCATCTCGTAGGTGTCGGGGCAGTCCTTCGGCAGGCCGGCGAGGTCCAGGTCCCGGCGTTTGTGCTGGCGCAGCAGCCCGAAGGCGCGCCGAATGCAGGAGAGCATCCCCAGCGCCAGCACATCCACCTTGAGGATGCCGAGCGCGTCGATGTCGTCCTTGTCCCACTCCAGGGTGGTGCGGTCCTGCATGGCGGCGTTGGTGACCACCGCCAGCTCGGTCAGCAGGCCACGGGTGATGACGAAGCCGCCGAAATGGGTCGCGATGTGGCGGGGGAAGTCCTGGATCTCCTCCGCGAACCTCACGGCCATGGCGAGGCGCTGGTCGGAGAGGTCTAGGCCCTCTGCCTCGGCGACCTCGCCCACGCCGTCCTCGCGCCCCGGGCCCCAGACGCCCTTGGCCAGCTTGCCTGTCACGTCCTCCGACAGTCCGAAGGCCTTGCCCACCTCGCGGATGGCGGAGCGCGCCCGGTAGCGGATGACGTTGGCGCAGATGGCGGCGCGGTCACGGCCGTAGCGCTGGTAGATGTGCTGGATCACCTCCTCGCGCCGCTCGTGCTCGAAGTCGATGTCGATGTCCGGCGGCTCGCCGCGGGAGGCGGAGACGAAGCGCTCGAAGAGGAGGTCGTGCTTGCTGGGGTCCACCGCCGTGACACCGAGGACGTAGCAGACGGCGGAGTTGGCCGCGGAGCCCCGGCCCTGGCAGAGGATCCCCTCGCCGCGCGCGAAGCGGACGATCTCGTGGACGGTGAGGAAGTAGGGCGCGTAGCCCAGGCTCTCGATCAACTGGAGCTCGTGGCGGAGCCGGCCGGCCACGTCCTCGGACACCCCTTCGGGCCAGCGCTCCTCGACCGCCGACCAGACACGCGCCTCCAGCGTCTGCTGCGGCGTCCGGCCCTCCTCCAGGATCTCGTCAGGGTACTCGTAGCGGAGCTGGTCCAGGGAGAAGCCCCGGGTCGCCTCCAGCACGTCAAGGGTCGCCGCCACGGCCTCGGGGTACTCCTCGAAGAGCCGCGCGATCTCGGCTGCCGGCTTGAGGCAGCGCTCCGCATTCGGCTCGGCCGCGAAGCCGAGCCCATCGATCGGCACCCCGAGGCGGATGCAGGAGAGCACATCGGCCAGCCGCTGCCGGCCCGGGTGATGGTAGCGGACGTGGTTGGTGGCGAGCAGCCGGGCCCCGACCTGCTCGGCAAGACCGGCGAGCCGCCGGATCCAGGCGCGGTCGGCACCGGCAAAGGTGTGCCAGGCCGCAAGGTGCAGCGGCAGGGCAAGGCGGTCACGCAGGTCGCGCGCGTCCGCCTCCAGCCGCGCGCCGAAGTCCGTGCCCGGCAGCTCGGGGGGCATGGCCGCGAGCACCAGCCCCTCGGCATGGGCCAGGAGGTCCGCCCTGCGCAGTTCGCAGCTGCCCTTCTCGGAGGCGAGGCGCCCGCGGGAGAGGAGGGAGGTGAGCCGGCCATAGGAGGCGCGGTCCGTGGACCAGGCGAGGTAGCGCGCCCCGCCCAGCAGCTCCAGGCGGGCGCCCACGGCGAAGGGCAGGCCCAGCTTCTTGGCCGCGACGTGGCCGCGCACCACGCCGGCGAGGCTGTTCGTGTCGCAGATGCCGATGCCGGCCAGCCCAAGTTCGGCCGCGGTCGCGACCAGCTCGGCCGGGTGCGACGCGCCGTCGAGGAAGGAGTAGTTGGATCGTGCGCCCAGCTCCGCGTAGGCGGGCATGTTCAACCGGTACTGTGGGGGCGGGCGCCGCGGCCGCGGAGGACGACGAAACCGGCTTGCCGGAGGTGCTCGGCCAAGCGCTCGGCCGCGAGGCTCGCCGCCAGGTCGCCGCCTCCGCGACGGGCCTTGCCTCGGGCGTCGAAGCGGAGCGCGTGTGAGAGTGCCGCCGCGATCTCCTCCTCGGTGACGGGGACGAGGTCGTCGGCCGGGCGGGAGGGTTCGGACATGGGCAGAGGCTCCTGGCTGCCCGACCGCTATAAGACCGCGTTCCCGATTCGTTCTAGGCGATTCGGCCGTGTGTCCCGAGGGCCCTCCACGAGCCGCAGACCTGTCGAAGGTAGTGAAGCTGGCCTGCCAGCAGGTTGAAGGAAGCGGCGACTGGTCGAGAAACCGTCACAAGCGTCTAAGCACCGCTTCAAGTTGTGCGACGTATTGTTCGATACGCTGGAGCCTCGCGAACGGTATCCAGAAATTCTTGTTCATTGAGTCCGAGCGCTTCGGAAAAGTCCATAAAGTCTTCCAACGTCAAACGTCGTTCGCCGTTCTCGATACGTGAAACGTAGGCCTGCAGCCGATGCATTCTGGCTGCAAGTTCTTGTTGGGTTAACCCAGCCTCAATCCGCTTCTTCGTGAGAATTTCTTGAATTCTGAGGGATCTGGGGGTGCGCCGCACAAGCGGCATGAGCGTCTCCAGAGAACGGAAACACTCCCGCTAAGGGGCTTGAGCGATTATACCGAAACAGTATAAATCATGGCGTTTCCGACGAGGCGTGGTGGACAGGCGTCCAGCACAGATCTCGCGCCCAATGATGCGCGCCGAGGATCCACGATGTTGCCAGAACTGCGGAAAGACACAGTCATGGCGGTGATGGACCATTTGCTGGTGCAGGACCTCAGCCTTCAGCAACGGCTCACCATGGTGGAGGCTCGACTAGCCGACCTTGAGCGCCGCTTCGGTGCCGCTGATCATGAGATCCTCAAAGCCCATTACGAGCTGATCAGCCATTTCCCTGACTTCGTAGAAGCAGCGAGGAGCAGATCCAAAGTGAAGGCAGCAGCCAGCTGAGCGTCCGCATCGGTCGTCTTCGCCCGTAAACTGGAGCTGCGTGAACGCATGATACGCATTGATGGCGTGTGCGATCTGACCACGAGGCTGAATTTACTTCGAGAAGCCACGCGCCTCGAACTGCTGGCAGCCGATCTCCGGCGCATCGCTGATGAAGGTGCGCCGACGAAGCAAGAACTAGATCGGGCGCCAATCCTCCGCGGCTGGAGCCTAACCACGATTGACCTACCATGCCTGGTCGGGATGGGATCGAATCATCCGACTCTCCGGCAAGGGCCGATTTATACGACCGATGTCTGGGCCATTGATGAGGACGCCTGTTGGGCCAGGACCCTCTCGCGATTTTACAGGCTGGCCGAGCCTGCTCAGTCAGGAGCAAGGAATGACGGAGCGACACGGTAAGCAGCAGGTTGCAGGCGCAACCTTCATCACGCAGCCAAGTGCGGTGACTGCTTTCGAACTGAACCAACCTGGCTGTGTCGGACTCGATGCCGCTGGAAGATTGGTCGTTGATCTTGCCGACGGGGCTACGGTCGACGTCGCTCAAAGTACGGCTTCGCTTGGGGAGCTTGTTGTGACAGCCGGAAGTGGTGACCGCCTGCTGTTGTTGATGGGATTCGTGACACGCGATGACGGTGAGCCGCCGCCCACGGCAGCCGAGATCGATGTGGCGGTCGATGCCTATCGGAGGAACTTAAATGCGAAGGGCAAATGATTTTCGAAGAACGAGATCAGGCGTTGAGCAACGATGCAATGTACGAAACCCACTCGCGCACTACTGCCTTCAGACTGAGCGGACAGCCTACACGCGGACTGCCCGCTCCAGTCTTTAGGCGGAACTTGCCAGCTGAACGCAGTTCTAGCGAGCGGTGATCCGGCCGCTCATGTCACAGTAGAGCACGATATTCATATCCCGTATCTCCTGCCTTGCGAGATTATCCGGCGTTCCGTGCGCAGGACTGCGATGAGATATCAGCTCTCAATCGAGTGCATCAAGGCATTTTGGAAGCGGTCGTTGTGAGCGAGGCGGTGGAGGTGATGTTGGACAGGTCCAGGGTCTCCGCAAGTCGGACCCCTCGCTGAGCCGGGAAATCGCAAGTGAGGCGACATCGTCTTATCAGGCACGCATCGGGCGATCGGTCGGCTTGGTGGTCGATTGAAAAGCCGCATCATGGTCGTGCGGAGTACCGGGCTGGGAGAGGGAGCGATGATCGTCTTTTTGGATTTTGAAGCGTCGTCGTTGGGGCCGGGGTCGTACCCCGTGGAAGTAGGTTGGATGCGCGAGGACGGCGAAGGCGAGACGCACCTCATCTGTCCCGCGTCGGAGTGGGACGATTGGTCCCTGGAATCCGAGAAGGTTCACGGACTTACCCGCGACCTCCTGGCGCGAGAAGGTATACCAGTGGAGGAGGTGGCCCGGCGGATGCTCGACGTGCTCGGCATGGAAGATGTCAGGGTTACATCAGACGCTGCAAGGTGGGAGCAGCAGTGGCTGGATCGTCTGATGCAAGCGGCCGGGCTCCAACACTCGATCAGGGTCCTCGATTTAGAGCGTGAGATCCTGCTGCCCGAAGCTCAGCGCATCCTACGCGACGCGCCGGCCGAGGGCGCGCCAGGCGCACATCTAGCCTGGGCAGCCCTCCTGGACCGAGCCAGCGACATCGTTGGGGGCTCACGGCACGCTGAGCAGAACCTTAGACGGATCCGTCATCGCGCACTCCAGGACGCTGGAGGCATGCGGTGGTGGTGGCTCGAAGTTCGGGAGCGGACCGCTGAGGCTCTTGACGAGGGTTACGGCAGTCGACTTCTCGCTCGTAAAGGGACAGTTCCACGCGGGGTCTTGGGTTGGGACTGATTACTCTCGTTTGATGCTGGGGCGGTTGATTCTGCAAGCGCGTGACCGCCGCGGCAGCGGACGTTCAGCGGCATTCGGCATATCAGGTCTTGAGCGTGGCGCGTCGGTTTGGGTGAAATCGAGGAGGGCCGCCGTCATCCGACGGCGGCCCTCCAAAAGTCAGCTCAAGAAATGCAGCGGGCGCCCGGCTCAGGCAACCCAGACGTCGCTGACCGCGAGCGCCGTACCAGCGACGAGCGTGCCGATACGAACGGCAGCCGCCCCGCCCAGACCGTCAGCGTCGTAGAGGAAGTCGCCAGAGGCCTGGTCATAGAGGACGTGCTGCTCGGCGGTGGTCGCCGTGCGGCCCAGGCCGAAGCGGGCGGCCGAGAGCTGACCCTCGCTGCCCAGCGCCGTGAACACGGAGCCGACCAGCTCGATCCGGTCCTCGCCGGAGACGAAGTCCATCAGGCGGGTCAGGTTGCCCATGCCGCCCGAGGTGTCGAAGACGAAGGTGTCGGCGCCCTCGCCGCCGAAGAGCCCGTTCTTGCCGGAGCCGCCCATCAGCGTGTCATCCCCGCCATTGCCGTGGATGCTGTCGTTGCCACCCAGGCCCGAGATGATGTTCGCCGCCTCGTTGCCGAGCAGGCGGTTGTCCAGCTGGTTGCCCGTGCCGCGGATGGCGGCACCCTCCATGATGAGCTTCTCGACGTTCGCGCCCAGCGTGTAGTCAATGAGGGCTGTGACGCGGTCGTAGCCCTCGCCCGCCAGCTCGACTACCACGTCGTTCACGTCATCCACCTGGTAACCGTCGTCGCCCCCGCCGCCCGTCATGGTGTCGGCCCCGGCACCGCCCAGGAGGCGGTCGTTGCCGACGCCACCGAAGAGCTGGTCGTCACCGCCGTTCCCGATCAGCGCGTCGTCCCCGGCCAGTCCGTGGATCACGTCGCCCGCGTTGGAACCCAGGGCGCGATCGGTGCCCTTGGTGCCGCCGCCGCTCACCAGCTCCTGCAGGTAGTTCCCCAGCTCGGCTTGGTCCGTGTAGTTCCGGCCGCTGCCGACCGTCTCGCCCGCCGCGGTGGTCGCGCTGTCCACCTGGTCGGCCAGCTCCAGGATCCCCTCGGACCCGGCACCGTAGGCGTAGAGGGGGACCAGCTGGTTGGAGTGGCCGTTGCCGAACCACTGGTACTTCGGAACCAGGTCGCCGTCCGCGTCGGGCTGGATGGCCTGGTAGGGGATGGTCTCGCCGTCCGGCCCAAAGAGCAGGTGATCGTGGTCGGCGGTGACGATGAGCAGCGTGTCGTCCCAGGTCGCCAGGCTCTCGTCGGAGGAGACCCAGTCCATCACCGACTTCACCGCGTCGTTGAAGGAGATGTACTCCTCGATCATGCGGCCGAAGTAGTTCGAGTGCATGGCGCGGTCGACCTCGCCGCCCTCGATGGTGACGACCAGCCCGTCGGCACCGGCCTCGGCATTCTGGTTCAGCTTGTTCAGCGCGGCCAGCGACAGCTCGCTCAGGGTCGGCGAGGTTTCCAGGCGGGGAACCGTGAAGGGGTCCTCGTTCACCGGGTCGGGGCTAGAGCGGTAGGAGTTCGCGCCGGTGAAGGATTCGATGATCATGGCCAGCCGCTGCTCGGAGGGCGCGGCGTCGATGGCGGCCACGATGTCGGCGCGGTCCTGCAGCAGGTTCCAGCTCACCCCGTCCTCGGACTCGAAGGTCCCGGCCTTGAGGGCGTTCCACAGCTCGTTGCCGATCCAGGTGTTGTTCGGCGTGTTCAGCAGCTGGCCGTTGTCGTTGTAGTCGGGGTTGCCCGACCCGGCGATGACGTCGAGGATGCCCTTCGCGAACATCTCCTGCGCGATGTCGGTGCGGTTGGCACGCGACACGTTGTGGGCGCCGCCGCCCGCCGCCGGGGTGGCGTCGCTGATCTGCACGGTGGTGACCACGCCGACCGTCTTGCCGATCTCGTGTGCCAGCTCAGCCAGGGTGAATAGCGGGTTGCCGTTGCCGTCGACGTTGATGGCGTTGTTGTAGCTCTTCTCGCCGTTGAAGATGGATGAGGCGGTGTTGGCGGAATCCGGCGCCGTGGCGCGGTTCCAGTCGTAGCCGTCGAAGCCGTGCGGGTAGCCGCTGGAGGTGTTCCCGGCCACCGGGTCGAGGTCGTAGTTCTTGGCCGGGTCGTAGACGGTGTTGGGGTCCTGCTGGAGACCGGCCTCGCCGGGGAGCGGGGTGGAGCGCGTGCTCAGCGGGTAGGTGGACTGGGCGGTGGAGACGAAGCCCTCGCCGTCCACGACCAGGCTGTCCGCCAGCCCGTGCCGCGGGTCGCCCTCGGGCAGGTTCGCCAGGTACTGGCGGGTCGCCTCGAGCGTGTTGAAGCCCGCTCCGTCCGCGATCATGACGATCACGTTCTTGACCTCTCCCGTCGAGGTCGTGGCGGTGGTGGTCGTGAATTGCGTCATGTCGTGGCCCCCGTACTGCGCCCGAGAGCGCGGATCAGGAGCGTCCCTAAGGGTGGATCGGGACAGGGCCATGAACCCGACGTTTCAGTCAGGTGAACATGGAGGACGGCTTAACCCTTGTTTATTCAGTCGTTCGAAGCAGCCAGGGGAGGTGGTCAGGAGTTCAGGCGCTCCTCGGCATGGCCATGGCTGGGCGCCGCGCAGTGCCCGTGCCCGAAGTCAGCCAGGGTCTCGATGATACGGCACTCCCCAACATGTCCGCCCACGCACTGGCTGGCCATCCGCTCCAGCTCCACCCGGAGCGCCTCCAGGCGCCTCGTCCGGGCATCCACCTCGGCGATGTGGGCCATGGCGATGGCGTGGGCGGCAGAACAGTCGGCTCCTGGCCTGTCAGCGAGATCCAGCAGGGAGCGGATGTGCTCCATGGAGAAGCCGAGTTCCCGGGCGTGCCGGATGAAGCCGAGCCTCCGGAGGTGGGCATCCCCGTAGGAGCGGTGCCCTCCCTCCGTGCGCGCCGGGGGAGGCAGCCAGCCCTCGGCCTCATACCAGCGGATGGTGGTCGCCTTCACGCCTGTCAGCCGGGACAGCTCGCCGATCGTCAGCCGCGCCATGGTGTCTCCTCGATCAGGGGCATCCTCAAGGATATGGGGCCTTGGGGTTGCCGTGCCGCCCTGTCGCGGTTCCTGACCCGCTCCTCATGCCGGACAGGGGTGGTGGGACAAGATGTCCTCCTCCGTCCCGATGACACCGGATTACGGTTGCGTTAGACTTGGGCCAGCATGCTCGCCCTGCCGACATCGCTGGCCGCCCGGATCCTTCGCCGAGTTCTCTCGGTGACGATGTGCGTGCTCATGCTCCTGTCCGTGGCGGTCTCCACGGACGCAGGCGCCTCGACCGTTCCGGCTCCCGCCGGGCAGGTCGGGATCGTGCTTACGGATCGTGGCCCAGGTGACGAGCCGCTGCAGCCGGATGCCCTGCCTTGTGAATGCGCCCACCATCTCTGCAACAAGGTGGTGCCTGTTCCACCGATCATCGTCGTCGGAAGCCCTGCCGTTGCCCGCCCGGACTCCATGCCGGTCCGGGCACCCACGCCGGTGCTGCTGTCCGGCCTGACGGAATTGCCGCCAAGACCACCTCGCGCCTGACGGAACGCCCCTTCCTGCCGGTCCGGCCCGCCCATTCCTGAGGGCGGCGGTGTCCGGCCCGTTCGCGGTCCGTCATCCCAGGTGCCCCTATGCCATTCAGCGTCGCCCGGCTCACGGCGGTTCTCGCCGTCGTCCCGGCCCTGGCCTTCGCGCAGGACAGCCGTCCGCCCGTTGCGCCCCTTCTCGTCACCTCGCCCCAGCAGGCGGTCGAGGCCGCGCTCACCGTCTCCCCCGCACTCCGGGGTGCCGGGGCCGCCCGCCAGGCCGTCCAAGCCGACGCCCTCCAGGCGCGACTCCGGCCCAACCCGGAGCTGAGGGGCAGTTTCGAGAACTTCGGCGGCTTCGGCGGCCGCCAGGAGAACCGCGGCGTCCGAGCGATGGAGAGCACGGTCGGCCTGGCCCAACGAATCGAACTCGGCGGCAAGCGCTCGGCGCGGATCGGGCTGGCCGCCCGGAGCGGCGAGGTCGCGGCGCTCGACTTCACGGGCGCCCGGCTGGAGATCGCCCGGGAGGTGGTGACGGCCCTGGCAACGGCGGAGGCCGCCCGGCGGCTGGTGGGTGTCGAGCGCGAACGGGCGCGGCTGGCCGCCGAGACCCTCAGGGCCGCCCGCGCCCGGGTCGAGGCAGGTCGCGACCCGCTGCTCCAAGCCGAGCGGGCCGAGGTCGTCCGAGCCACCGCCGACATCGCGGCCGAGCGCGCCCAGCGCGAGGTGGAGATAGCCCTGGCCGACCTCGCCGTGTTCATCGGCGTCCCGCGCGTGGATCTTGCCCCGCGGCAGGCCTGGTTCGATGACATCGGCCCGAATCCCGGCCGCCCCGTCCCGGCCGATCCGCTGGCCCGCCTCTCAGGCAGCCCGGAGCTGGCACGGCTGGAGGCGGCCATCGCCCAGCAGCGGGCGAACCTGACCTTACAGCGGGCCACGGCCGTCCCGGACGTGACCATCTCGGGCGACGTGCGCCGCTTCGGCGACAGCAACGAGACGGCCTTCGTCGCGGGTGCCTCCATCCCGCTGCCCTTCTACGACCTCAACCAGGGCGGCATCGCCCGCGCTCAGGCCGAGGTGACGCGGGCCGAGGCCGAGGCCGATCGCGGGCGCAGCGTGTTGGTCGCCATCCTCGTCGCAGCCGAGCAGCGCCTCGCGCTGGCCTGGCGGTCTGTCGACACGCTGCGCAGGACCGCGCTCCCCTCCGCCGAGCAGGCCGCCCGCTTTGCGACCCTCGGCTACGGCGAGGGCCGGTTCAGCTTCCTGGAGGTCTTGGACGCCCAGCGCGCTCTTTCCGACACCCGCGCCCAGCTGGTCGAGGCCATCCAGGCCTTCCATGCCCTGCGTGCCCAGGTGCAGCGCCTCCGCGGCGATCTTCCCGCCGTCTCCGCCCAGCCCGTGAACGCCCCGAACGGGAGTGCCCGCTGATGCTCCGCATGACCCTGCTGGCAGGCGCCGCTGTCGGCGGCCTCGCCCTGGCCGTCGCCTTTCCCTCCGTCCCCGAGACGGCCCGTGGACTGCTGGGCCTCTCCTCTACCCCAACCGGGGCAGCACGTGCTGCTGCGCCCGCAGCAGGTCCGAAGCCCGGCGGCCATGGCCACGGCCACGCCGAGGGCGAGGAGCACGGCGAGGAAGGCCACATCGCCATGACCGCCGAGGGCATCGAGGCGGCCGGGATCCGGGTGGCTCCGGTCGGTCCGGGCACGCTGGTGACCCGTGCGGCCGTCCCGGGGGTGCTCGCGGCCAGCCAGGACAGGCAGGCGCGCGTGACGGCCCGCCTGGGTGGCATCGTGGCCGAGGTCCGGACGGCGCTGGGCCAGGAGGTCGGGAAGGGCGACGTCCTGGCCGTGCTGGAGAGCCGCGAGGTGGCGGACGCCAAGGGCGAGTTCCTGGCCGCGACCCGGTCCGCTGCCCTGGCCGAGACCACCCTGGCCCGCGAGACCCGCCTCTGGCGCCAGCGGATCTCGGCCGAGCAGGAGTTCCTGCAGGCCCGGACCGCCGCCGAGGAGGCCCGCATCAAGGTGGATCTCGGCCGCGCCCGCCTCGCCGCCCTCGGCCTGTCGGAGACGGAGGTCGCATCCCTCGCTCGTCAGCCCGCCGCCACCCTCCGGCGCCTGGAACTGCGCGCGCCGATAGCGGGCCGGATCACCGCCCGCAACGCCGTACTGGGCGCCTCGGTGGCTGCCGACGCCGAGGTCTTCTCCGTCGCCGACCTCTCCGTCCTCTGGGTGGAGTTGGCCATCTCACCCCGTGACCTCCCCATGGCCCGGCAGGGCCAGACGGTGCTCGTCACCGGGGAGGGCGAGGCACGCACCGAGGGGAAGATCGTCTTCCTCAGCCCCGTCTTGGATCCCGAGACCCGGTCCGCCCGGGCCGTGGCCGAGATCCCCAACCTGGAGGGTACCTGGCGCGCGGGCGGCTTCGTAACCGCCCATCTCTCCACGGCCGAGCAGCGGGTGGACGTGCTGGTGCCCCGCGACGCCATCCAGGAAGTCGAGGGCAGGAAGGTCGTCTTCGTGCGGAACGAGGAGGGCTTCGAGCTGCGCGAGGTGGAGACCGGGCGCGAGGACGGGAACGGCTACGAGATCGTCTTCGGGCTGGACCAGGGGACGGAGATCGCGGTGGCCAATGCCTTCTCGCTCCGGGCCGAGCTGAGCAAGTCCGAAGCCGGGCACGCGCACTGAGGCCCGCCCGGACATGATCGGACCTATCCTCGACTTCTCCGTCCGCAACCGCTGGACGGTGGTGCTGCTGGCCGTCATCGCGGCCTGCATTGGCGCCTGGTCGGTCACGCGGCTGCCCATCGATGCGACACCGGACATCACCAACAACCAGGCGCAGATCAACACGCTGGCGCCCTCGCTCTCCCCCTACGAGATCGAGAAGCAGGTGACCTTCCCGATCGAGACGGCCCTGGCGGGCATCCCGGGGCTGGAGAGCACGCGCTCCATCTCCCGCAACGGCTTCAGTCAGGTCACGGCGGTCTTCACCGAGAGCACCGACATCTACTTCGCCCGGCAGCAGGTGCTGGAGCGCCTGATCGAGGCGCGCGAGGCCATGCCGGAGGGGGTGGAGCCGCGCCTCGGCCCCGTCTCCACCGGCCTCGGCGAGGTCACCATGTGGACGGTGAACTTCGCGCCCAGGAAGCAGGGCGACGTGGTGCCGGACGGGCAGCCTGGCTGGCAGGCGGACGGCAGCTACCTGACGCCCGAGCGCGAGCGCCTGACCACGGAGGCGGACCGGGCGACCTACCTCCGCACGGTGCAGGACTGGATCATCCGGCCGCAGATCCGGAACGTGCGGGGCGTCGCGGGGGTGGACGCCATCGGCGGATACACCAAGCAGTACGTGGTACAGCCCGACCCGGCCCGCCTCATCGGCCTGGGCCTCAGCTTTTCTGACATCAGCACGGCCATCGAGCGGAACAACGTCTCGACCGGAGCAGGCTACGTGGAGCGCGGCGGCGAAGGCCTCGTCGTCCGCTCGGGCGGGCGGGTGACGAGCGTCGCTGAGTTGGAGCAGGTCGTCGTCGCGACGCGGGAGGGCGTTCCCATCCTGCTCCGCGACGTTGGCCGCGTCACCATCGGCCAGGCGCCCCGGACGGGGAGCGCCAGCGGCAACGGGCAGGAGATGGTGGTCGGCACCGCCCTCATGCTCCTCGGCGAGAACAGCCGCATCGTCGCCGAGGCCGTCCACGCCAAGGTGGACGAACTTCGGCGGACCCTGCCGCGCGGCGTCGAGGCGGTCACGGTTCTGGACCGCGGCCTCCTCGTGGACGCCACCATCCACACCGTCGCCAAGAACCTCGGCGAGGGCGCGCTGCTGGTCATCGTCATCCTGTTCCTGATGCTGGGGAACATTCGGGCGGCCATCATCACCGCCCTGGTCATCCCGGTGACCATGCTGCTCACCGCATTCGGGATGGTGCGGGGTGGGATCTCGGCGAACCTGATGAGCCTGGGGGCCCTCGACTTCGGCCTCATCGTCGATGGTGCCGTCATCATCACCGAGAACAGCCTGCGCCACTTGGCCGAGCGCCAGCACGAGAAGGGCCGCCTGCTCACGGTTGCCGAGCGGCTTCAGACCGTGGCGGACAGCGCCAAGGAGATGATCCGGCCCTCGCTGTACGGGCAGGCCATCATCATCCTCGTCTACGCGCCGCTGCTGACCTTCACTGGGGTCGAGGGCAAGATGTTCATCCCGATGGCGCTGACCGTCATCATCGCCCTGGTCTTCGCCTTCATCCTCTCCCTGACCCTGGTGCCCGCGCTCATCGCCATCTGGATCAGCGGGCGGGTCCAGGAAAAGGACGTCGCCATCGTCCGCGGCCTCAAGCGCGCCTACGCCCCGGTGCTCGGCGGCGCGCTCCGGGCACCGTTCCCCGTCGTCGCCGTGGGCGCCCTCATCTTCGTCGCCTGCCTCGGCCTGTTCTCGCGCCTTGGGCAGGAGTTCATCCCGACGCTGGACGAGGGCAACCTCGCCATGCAGGCCCTGCGAATCCCCAGCACTTCGCTCCAGCAGTCCCAGGCTATGCAGTCCGTGCTGGAACGGCGCATATCCCGCCTGCCCGAGGTTCAGGTCATCTACTCCAAGACCGGCACGGCCGAGGTGGCATCCGACCCGATGCCGCCGAACGCCTCGGATACCTTCATCATCCTCAAGCCCCGGAACCAGTGGCCGGACCCGTCGCTGCCGAAGGCCGAGCTGGTCCGGCGCATCGAGGCGTCGGTCGCGGGCATCCCCGGCAATGCGATGGAGTTCAGCCAGCCCATCCAGATGCGCTTCAACGAGCTTCTGGCGGGCGTGCGCGGCGATCTCGCCGTGAAGGTCTTCGGCGACGAGTACGGCCCCATGCTCCAGGCGGCCGGGCAGATCTCCAACATCCTGAACGGCGTCGAGGGTGCCGAGGACGTCAAGGTGGAGCAGGCGACGGGCCTGCCCTTCCTGGAGATCACGGTGAACCGGGCGGAGATCGCCCGCCGGGGCCTGAGCGTCGCGGACGTGCAGGCCGTGGTGGCGACGGCCGTGGGCGGCCGCGAGGCGGGCATGGTCTACGAGGGGGACCGGCGCTTCGCCATCGTGGTCCGGCTGCAGGACAACCTGCGGGGCAACTTCGAGACGCTGCGGAATCTGCCCGTGCCACTGCCCGCCGTCGCCGGGCGCCCGGCGAACTCGTTGCCGCTGCAACAGCTGGCAGACCTGCGCGTCGTCGAGGGGCCGAACCAGATCAGCCGCGAGCAGGGGCGTCGACGCGTTGTCATCCAGGCCAACGCCCGTGGCCGCGACATCGGCTCCATCGTGGCCGAGGCGCAGGCCAAGGTCGCGGAACAGGTGCAGCTGCCTCCCGGCTACACCATCACCTGGGGCGGCCAGTTCGAGAACCTGGCAGAGGCGCGGGAGCGACTGACCGTCGTGGTGCCCGCCTGCTTCCTGCTCATCCTGGTGCTGCTCTACGCGGCCCTCGGTTCGGTGCGGGACGCCCTGGTCGTGTTCAGTGGTGTGCCGCTGGCCCTCTCGGGGGGCCTGCTCGCCCTGTGGCTCCGAGACATGCCTTTTTCGGTCCCCGCGGCGGTCGGCTTCATCGCGCTGTCCGGCGTGGCCGTCCTGAACGGGCTGGTGATGGCGACCTCCATCAAGGACCTCATCCTCCGCGGGCACCTGTCCTTGCGGGATGCGGTGTACCATGGCGCCATGACCCGGCTTCGGCCCGTCGCGATGACCGCGCTCGTCGCATCCCTGGGCTTCGTGCCCATGGCGATCGCGACCGGGCCGGGGGCGGAGGTTCAGAAGCCGCTGGCGACTGTCGTCATCGGCGGCCTGATCACGGCGACGCTGCTCACCCTGCTGGTGTTGCCAGCCCTCTACGTGATGTTCGGCCGAGTGCAGGCGCCCGCCTCTGAGGAAGCCCCCGCCGGGGCAGGTCACGCCCCGGCCGAGTGAGCGTGCCGGTGGCCGCCTGGAACGGCGGCCACCGGGTTCAACCAACCCCAGCTAGCAAGGATTTATGACATGCGCAGGACCTTCCTCGCGACCATCGCGGCCGCCACCCTCTCCACGGCTGCCCTGGCGCAGCAGGGCCATAGCCACGGCGACCAGGGACCGCACGGCGGGAAGATGCAGGACGTCGTGGGCGTCCACGCCGAACTGCTCACCGCCGAGCGGACGCTGACCGTCCACCTCTATGACGAGGCCGGGAAGCCTGTTCCCTCGACCGGCTACACCGCCTCGGCCCTGGTCGGCTCGGGGCAGGCGCGCCAGGTGGTCCAGCTGGCACCCGGCGCGGAGAACACGATGACCGGGACTGCGGCCAGCCCGGTCGCCCGCGGGACCTCCGTCACGCTGCAGATTAAGAACCCCACCGGGCGCAGCGGCCAAGCACGGTTCTGAATCTGCGGCCCGTGTGATCGCCCGCTCGCCAGGGCAGGCGCCTGCCGCCGTGCAGCTCCGCGCGGTGGCCCCGGCCAGTGGGCCAATATGGAGGGCGAATGGGACAGGATCACGACCACGGTGTGGGCAATGCCAACTCCGCCGCGCTGACGAAGGCGCTCGCCCTGACCGGCACCTTTTTGCTGGCCGAGGTCGCGGGCGCCTACGTCTTCAACAGCCTCGCGCTCCTGTCCGACGCAGCGCACATGCTGACGGACGCGCTGGCCCTTGCCGTTGCCCTCGTTGCTATCCGGGTCGGCCGCCGTCCCGCCGACAGGCGCCGGACCTGGGGCTATCACCGCTTCGAGATCCTCGCGGCCGCCTTCAACGCCTCGCTGCTATTCCTGGTGGCGATCTACATCCTCTACGAGGCGTACCAGCGCTTCCGCGCGCCCGCCGAGGTCGGCACTGTCGGCATGCTGGCCGTCGCCGCCTTCGGCCTGCTGGTGAACTGGATCTCCATGCGCCTGCTCGCGGGCGGGAGCGAAGGCAGCCTGAACGTGAAGGGCGCATACTTGGAGGTCTGGAGCGACTTCCTTGGCTCGGTGGCCGTCATCGCCGGGGCCGGGGTTATCTGGGCCACGGGCTGGACCTGGGTGGACGCCGTGCTCGGCATCGGCATCGCTCTCTGGGTGCTGCCCCGGACCTGGACCCTCCTGTCCGAGGCGATCGACGTGCTGCTGGAGAGCGTGCCGCGCGGCATCGACCTCAACGCCGTCGAGGCCGCCATGCGCGGGACAGCTGGGGTTCAGGACATCCATGACCTGCACGTCTGGTCGCTGACCAGCGGCAAGGTGGCCCTGTCAGCCCACGTCGTGGTGGAGCCGTCCCTGGCCAGGGAGGACCGCCTGGAGGATGCGCTGGGCACCATGCTGGCCGAGCGGTTCGGCATCACCCACGTCACCGTTCAGGCGGAACTGGCGGGTGCCCATGGCGGCACCACGACCGACGACTGGGGCGCCGCGCCTACACGAGCGTGACGCAACCGAGGGGAAGCTGTCGGGAGCAGAACCAGGTGCCCGACTGCACGTCGAGGCAGCCCTCGGATAGCTCAGCCTGTCGAGGTCTCAGGTGACAGGCCAGAACTGAGACCAGCCGGACCACGCCGTCAAAGTAGCCCCGCTTCACCTAAACAGCTTGATAGCTGTTCATATGTTGACGGTATGGTGAGGCTGTCATATCGGGGCGCCTGCGCCACCAAGCGGCTCGTCCACGAGCCTCGCTCCCGCCGTCCGTGACTGGGCGAAGCGGGTCAGCGGCCGAATTTCGGCCGCCCCCTGCCACACAACCGAGTTGCACCATGCCCCGCACCGTCCGCTTCGGCATCTACAGCATTGCGGTTGGCCTGGCCGTCCTGGTGACGAAGTTCGGCGCGTGGTGGGTCACCGGCAGCGTCGCCCTGTACTCGGACGCGCTGGAAAGCATCATCAACGTCGTGGCGGCCTGCGTGGCCACTTTGGCACTGCACGTCAGCAGCCGCCCCGCCGATGCTGGTCACCCCTACGGCCACGGAAAGGCCGAGTACCTCTCCGCGGTGCTGGAAGGTGTCCTAATCATCCTGGCCGCCCTCTCGATCCTCCGGGAGGCCTATTCTGGCTTCGTCCACCCCCGGCCGATCGAGGCTCCGCTCCTGGGCATCGCAATCAACGCGGCGGCATCGGTCATGAACGGCATGTGGGCGGCGGTGCTCGTGCGGTCCGGCCGGAGCCTGCGTTCCCCCGCCCTGGTAGCGAGCGGCAAGCACCTCTTCACCGACGTCTTCACCTCCGGTGGCGTGCTCGTCGGGTTCGCTCTCGTGCCGCTGACCGGACTGCAATGGCTTGACCCGGCGCTGGCGGCGGTGGTGGCGGTGAACATCCTCTGGAGCGGCTATGGCCTTGTCAGGACCTCCGTCGGCGGGCTCATGGACGCGGCACCCGACCCGGAGACCCTGAAGCGGCTCCGAACGCTCATCTCGGCACACGCGGAGGGAGCGCTCGAGGTCCACGAGCTGCGGGTGCGCCACGTTGGGAATGCGACCTTCCTGGAGTGCCACATCGTCATGCCCGGCGACATGCCGCTGCGCGACGCGCACGCCATCTCAGACCGGATCGAGGCGGCCCTGCGTGAGGACGAGGAGCACATGGTGGTCACGATCCACATGGAGCCGGAGGAGGAAGCCCAGCACCGCGGCGTGCTCGTTCTCTGACAGTTGCTGCGCCGGAGCCTAACCGGGGCTTCACGGCCTCAGCGCAGTAGGAGGCGGGTGCCCGCGAACAGGAGAACGGCCGCGAGGACGTAGCTGGTCGCCCGCTCCGTCATCCATCGCTGTCCGATGGCGGCGCCCAGGATGGCCCCAATGATGGCCCCTACCGAGTAGGCGGCTGTCCCCGAGGCGATCTGCTGCCCGGCGAGCAGGGCGCCCGCGAGGCCGAGCACGGAGTTGAACAGGATGAACGGGGCCGAGATGCCCGCCGTGTGCCTGGCGGAGGCCCAGCCGAACAGGACGAGTTGCGGCACCAGGAAGACGCCACCCCCGACCCCGGTCACCCCGGACAGGAACCCGGCCACCGCACCCGCCAGCATGGCGGGCTGGAGCCTCACGGTGGTCGAGCTGTCGGATGGCCTGCGGCGGTACAGCATCAACCCCGCCGCCACGATGAGCAGGATCCCGGTCGCCCTGAAGTAGAGGGGGCCGTCGAGGACGAGCAGGCCGCCGAGGAAGGCCGTCACCAGCGAGGGCAGCGCGATCGGGAGCAGCAGGCGCCAGTCGATGACGCCGGATCGGTGGAGCCGCCAGGTGGCGTAACCGGCGGCCACGATGTTCATCAGGAGGGCCGTCGGCCTCATCTCCCCGGCCGGGAAGCCCGCGAAGGCCATGACGGCGAGGAAGGCCGTCCCTCCCGCCTGGCCGACGGTAGCGTAGAGAAGCGAGACGCAGGCGATGAGGAAGGTCAGCAGGACGGCGTGATCCATGAGAGGGTGCTGTCGCCCCCTCGGCTCCATGGCAAGCCCGGACGCGATGTCCGATGGATGCGACAGCCGTCCCTCGGACGCAGATTTCCCTCTTGAACCTCCAGCCACTGGAGGTCCTATCTCTGGAGCCGTCAGCAGGAGATCGCTCGATGGACGGCACAGGGACCGAGCGCAAGCAGGGGCAGTCTGTGACCTGGCGCGTGGAGGGCATGGACTGCGCCTCCTGCGTGGCCAAGGTGGAGAAAGCCGTCACCCACCTGCCGGGTGTCACGGACGTCACGGTGAACCTCATGGCCGAGCGTCTGGGAGCCACCCTGGCGCCGGGCGGCGCTACTCCGGCGGCCGTGGAGGGCCAGATCTCCGCCCTGGGCTACAAGGCCACCCGCCTGGACGCCCCGGCCGCGGCCTCGCCGGAGTTCGCCTGGCACGTGGACGGCATGGACTGCGCCTCCTGCGTCGCCAAGGTCGAGGGCGCCGTGAAGCGCCTGCCCGGCGTCTCGGACGTCGCGGTGAACCTGATGGCGGAGCGGCTCACCCTGCGCCTGGAGCCGGGCCAGACCGACCCGGCCGCCGTCGAGCACACCATCTCCGCCATTGGCTACACGCCCCGCCCGCTTCCCGCGAGCTCGATCGCGAAGGTCGCCCCGCATGCGGCCGATGACGAAGCGGGCCATGACTATGCCGCGCACGACCACGCGGGCCACGACCACGGCGACCACGATCACGCCGGACATGACCATGGCCATGGCGGCGCCTTCGGCCATTCGCATGCCGACCACGACGACCCGGCGGACGCGACCAAGCCCTGGTACGCCACGGGTAAGGCCCGCCTCGTCTGGCTCCTGGGCGCCCTGGTCGTTGGCGTCCATGCCCTGTCACTGGTCGTCCCGGACCGCCTGACCTACCCGCTCTTCCTGGCCGCGACCCTCGTCGCCCTGGTACCCTTCGGCCGCCGGGCCTTCGCCCTGGCGCGGGCCGGGACGCCGTTCTCGATCGAGACCCTGATGGTGACGGCCGCCGCGGGCGCCGCGGTCATCGGCGCCGCCGAGGAGGCGGCCGTGGTCGTCCTGCTTTTCGCCCTGGGCGAAATGCTGGAGAACGTGGCGGCCGGGCGCGCCCGGGCGGGCATCAAGGCGCTCGCGAGCCTGATGCCTCGGACGGCCCTCCGCCTGCGGCCCGACGGCTCCACCGAGGAACTCCCGCCCGAACGGCTCGCGGTCGACGATCTCGTGCTGGTGCGCCCCGGCGACCGGGTGCCTTGCGACGGCTCCATCGAGGAAGGCCAGTCTGCCCTGGACGAGAGCCCGGTGACGGGCGAGAGCGTGCCCGTGTCCCGCGGCCCCGGCGAGGCCGTCGTAGCGGGCTCCATCAACGCCGACGGCGCCTTACGCATCCGCGTAACCCGGGCGGCCACCGACAACACCATCGCCCGCATCATCCGCATGGTGGAGGAGGCGACCGCCTCCCGCGCGCCCACGCAGCGCTTCATCGAGCGCTTCTCGACCTATTGGACGCCGGGCGCGATGGTCGTGTCACTGCTGGTCATCCTCGTTCCGCCCTTCCTGCTGGGCTGGGACTGGTGGACCAGCGTCTACCGCGGCTTGGCCGTCCTCCTGATCGCCTGCCCCTGCGCCCTGGTCATCTCCGTGCCCGCCGCCATGGCCTCCGGGCTGTCCGCGGGCGCCCGGCGGGGCCTGCTTATCAAGGGCGGCGCGGCCCTGGAGGAGATGGGCGCAGCCAAGGTGGTCGCCTTCGACAAAACGGGCACGCTCACCGCGGGCCATCCCAAGGTGACGGACGTCCTACCCGCCGGAGGGACCTCGGAGACCGACCTGCTCGCCCTGGCGGCCGGGGTCGAGCAGGGCTCCTCGCATCCGCTCGCCAAGGCCGTTGTTGCAGCAGCCGAGGCCCGGGGCGTCGCAACGCCTCCCGTCTCCGATCAGGCCGCCGTGCCCGGCAAGGGCGTCACCGCGACTGTGGGTGGGCGCAAGGTCAGCGTCGGCAGCCCCCGCCACGCCACGGAGTCAGGCGCCCAGCTGGGCGGGTTGGCGGAGGCGATTACCCGCTTGGAGAACGAGGGCAAGACGGCCGTCGTGGTTCTCGCCGACGGCGCGACTGCGGGCGTCCTGGCGCTCCGTGACGAACCGCGGGGCGACGCGGCCGAGGGGATTGCCGCCCTGTCGAAGCTGGGCATCCACTCGCTGATGCTGACGGGCGACAATGCCCGAACGGGCGCCGCGATCGCCAAGGGGCTGGGGCTCGACGTGAAGGCCGAGCTGCTACCGGACGGCAAGCTGCGGGAGATTGGAGCGCTTCGGTCCGCGGGGACGGTCGTCATGGTGGGCGACGGCATCAACGACGCCCCAGCGCTAGCGGCAGCCTCGGTCGGCGTCGCCATGGGTGGCGGAACCGATGTCGCCCTGGAGACGGCGGATGCCGCCGTCCTCAAGGACCGCGTCTCCGGGATCGCCGAGCTCGTCGGACTGTCGCGGTCCACCATGGCCAACGTGAAGGCCAACGTGGCCATCGCTGTCGGCCTCAAGGCGGTCTTCCTCGTGACCACGCTGATCGGGGTCACTGGCCTGTGGCCCGCCATCATCGCGGACACAGGGGCGACCGTTCTGGTCACGCTGAACGCCCTGCGCCTGCTCGCCTGGAAACCCGGCGCATGACCGGAACCGAGGTCTCCACGACCGCGGGGCGGGCAACCTTGCTGATTGGCTCCGGCCTTGCCGCGGCGACCGTCCTCGCGCTGGATCAGGCGACCAAGGCCTGGGCGCTCTCTGCGCTCTGGCCGCCGCACGTGCCGCACCCGGTCACGCCTTTCCTGAACTGGCGCCTCGGGTTCAACACGGGCGCCACCTTCGGTATGTTTTCCAGCGGCTCGGCCTCCGGTGTCTGGCTCCTTATCGGCGTCGCGGTGGCGGTCACGGCGTGGCTGCTGGCCTGGATGTGGCGGACCCGGTCGCGCCTAGAGGCCACGTCACTGGGCATGGTCATCGGCGGGGCCGTCGGCAACGTGGTGGACCGCCTGCGACGGGGCGCCGTGACGGACTTCATCGACGCCCACTACGCGGGCTGGCACTGGCCGACCTTCAACGTGGCGGACATCGGCATTGTCTGCGGCGTTGTCCTGCTACTGGCGGGTTCATTCCGGCCGGAGCGGAAGGCTGCCGCGACGACGGGCGCCGACGCGTAAGAGGCCACCGCGTCGGGCGGGCAGGTGCCTGAGGGGATGCGGACCCTGAGGCTGATCAGGCGGGCCGCGTGGGCGGCCGTAGCCGTGCTGGGCTTCGTCGTTGTGGGCGCCGCGACGGGATGGCTCGTGACGGGCGGCCCGCTTGGCAGCAGGGAGGCCCGCCTGCCCGCCATCGGCGGCCCGTTCTCTCTCACCGACTATTGGGGCCGGGCGGTGACCGAGCGCGACTTCTTGGACGAGCCGACGGCCGTGTTCTTCGGCTTTATCTTCTGCCCGGACGTCTGCCCCACGATGCTGGCCCGCATGGGCGAGCACGTCGATGCCCTCGGGGTGGACGCCGACCGCATCAACTGGCTGCTGATCAGCGTGGATCACGAGCCGGACACGCCGCCGAGGATGGCCGAGTACATGGCGCTCTTCGACCAGCGCATCGTCGGGCTGTCGCGGACGGAGCGCCAAGTCGCCAGGGCGGCTCAATCCTTCCAGGTGCAGTAGCGCCGGGTTCCTCTGGCAGGGGGCGATTACACCAGGCTTCTCGTCCGCCATGTCGACCTGGTGGACAACGGTGTCGAGCGCGCGGCGCCGACCGATCTCACCTCGATGGTCGACACCTTCAATAGTGCCTGGGACGCGCCGAGCCAGTCCGATCCCATTGCCTTCGAGGAGCACCAGCGCCAGGGCTTCCTTCGCGCCAGCCGTATGGTCGCCGAGGCGCTGGAGCGGCAGGTCGAGAAGGAGCGCGGCGCGGCCTTCGCCTACCAGGCGGTGGCGCAGGCCTGGGAGGACTGCAAGGCCGGGGTGAGCGGCATCCATCCCGACCTGCTGGAGCTGCCGCTGGGCATGCCGTGGCAGCGGCCGGCCTTCGACTTGGCGATGCCGGTCCTCTACGTGATGAGCCCGGAGCCCGACGGCAAATGGAAGGTGCAGGCCATGCCGGCCGAGAAGGGAAGCTTCGCCAGCCGCCTGGAGATGCCGGCCGCCTGGCGCGGGCTGCAGGACGCCGCCCTCGAAGCGGCCTGCGGCATTCCAGGAGCCGTCTTCGTCCATCGCGGCGGCCACCTGGCGATCGCTGCGACCCGAGATGCTGCCCTGGCCATGGCCAAAGCCTGCCTGACCAACAAGCTCTCGCCCGCTGAGGCCCTGAGAAAGGCGTGGGGACGCTGACGGCCAGCTGACTACGCCTGAACGATCAAGCGCCCTTGATGCCCAACGCACGGTATACCGGATATCCGGCCTGAGCGGACCTGCAACTACCGGCCAGCTCAGATTGGACCCGACATGACGGCTCTGCGTCCAATCCAGCCGTTCGCGTCTTAAGGTTGCCTTCCAGGAAGCGGAAGTTGCTGCTCACTTGGCATATAGCCGCTTGGAGTGGATGGTAGCTCTTGCGCTTCCCACCTGCCGGGCCGTTCATAACGCCTCGATACCGGCAGCTGATCCCTGCGATCAGGCCGAGAAGCAGGCAAGTGAGGCCATGACACTTAGAATGTACGACTGGCACAATGGTCCTTACCCGGCGCGCGTTCGTATCGCCCTGGCCGAGAAGGACCTGCAATCCCACGTCCAGTTCGTGTCCGTGAACCTGAGGAAAGGGGAGCACAAGACGGAGGAATTTCGCGCCAAGAACTACTCAGGCACGTTACCCGTTCTTGAACTCGACGACGGTACGTTGATCGCAGAGTGCACGGCCATCACCGAGTACCTCGACACTCTCGACGGCCAGCCGACACTGACGGGCAGGACACCCCGCGAGAAGGGCGTGATCCACATGATGAGCCGGCGCGCCGAGTTGGAGGTGCTGGATGCAATCAGCATCTACTTTCACCATGCTACGCCCGGCCTCGGCCCTCACGTCGAAGTCTATCAGAACCGGGAATGGGGTCTCTACCAGCGCGACAAGGCCGTGAGGGGAATGCGCTACTTCGATGGCGTCTTGCGTGGGCAGTCATTCGTCGCGGGCGAGGATTTCTCGATGGCCGACATCGCGCTTATCGGCGGCATGATCTTCGCAGCCATGCTGGAGGTGCAGGTGCCCGTCGAGTGCGATGCGCTCGTGTCGTGGTACGCGAGGATGTGGGAGCGTCCGAGCGTTCAGAACTGGCAGGCGATGTCCGCCTGAACTTCCGCTTGGAGTTGACCGCGGCGGCAGCTCTCCGACCGAAGCCGGGGTGGGCAAGCTGTGGAAACAGGCGCAGTGCTTGCGGGCGAACATCTGCTATCCCCTATCACCCTTTCGGGACAGGAAGCATGTTCACCCACGTCATGATCGGCAGCAACAACCTCCAACGCGCCAGGGAATTCTACGACGCCACCTTCGCCGCGTTGGGAGGCGGGCCCGGCGAGATGGATGCGAGGGGCAGGCTGATCTACGCGCACGAGGGCGGGCGGCTGATGATCACGACGCCGATCAACGGCCAGCCGGCGACGGCTGCCAATGGCGGGACCATCGGCATCGCCGCCGCGAGCCGAGACCATGTTCTCGCCTGGCATGAGGCCGGCACCACGCACGGTGGCACCGCCATCGAGAGCCCGCCCACGGAGCGCCCGAACGGGTCCTTCGTCGCCTACCTTCGCGACCCGGACGGAAACAAGCTCACCGCACGAACCCCGGCGACAATGTAGTTGCCCTAGCCGGCGTGTAAGCGCTGTGTGGGTGAAGCGGGCATCGGCGCCTCTCGGGACCTCGTGGGTGGTGCAGGACGCCACCGGGACAATCACCGGGTATTAGCGGCACTCGGCCGGAACGCCGTCACGAAGGCCTCCATGACAGCGGTGAGGTTCGCTCGGCGGCTTAGCATCCGGTGCGACCGCCTCCAGGTGCGTGACGCGGCAGCTTCCGCTCCTTACGGATTGGCGGGCCGATCGCCCGAACTGCTTTCCAGCTCACCGAGGTAGGTGCGAAGCAACGTCACGCGCTTCGGACGAAAGCTCGTCCCCGTTGCCCTTATCCCAGTAATCCGGTCGCTGAGGAACATGCGGAACGCCTCGCGCAGGCAGCACCACGCCAGGAGGGTCAGCGTTCGGTCGGTGTATACGACCGCGAGCGGCAGGATCACGCGCTCAGTGACGGCGCCGTTTCCGTCCGTGTAGCGAATGTGCAGCGCCTCCTCTTTCCAGCAGGCCTCGCGGACCGCCTCCACGTCGCAGGTCGCGGCATTCCGCGGGTCCGGCCGATAGACCCGGGAGACCGCATGGAACAGGAACTGTTCCCGGTCGTCCGGCAAGCTCGCGGCGACCTTGGCTAGGACGGAGGTGGCGGCTCTCTCCAGGGTCGGATCCCCCATGCGCTGGACCTCCGCCAAGCCCAGCGCCAGCGCCTCGATCTCCGCGCGGTCGAAGGTCTGGGGCGGAAGCGCGTAGTCCTCGACCAGCCGATAGCCGTAGCCCCGCTCGCCCTCGATCCGGGCGCCCGCCGTCCGCAGGCTCTCAATGTCGCGGTAGAGCGAGCGCAGCGACACCTCCGTCTCCCTTGCCAGGCGGGCAGCGGTGATGGGTGGGGGCATGACGCGCATCGCATGAAGGAGCCGGAGAAGACGCGCCGAGCGGGCCATGGTGCTACTGCCGTAAAATGTCAGTTGGGCCAGCGTAGCTTCGTCCTCACCAAAGGCGAAGGCGAACCCGCGATGGCGATCAAGACCACGACCCACCTGAACTTCCGCGGCAATGCCCGCGATGCGCTCGCGTTTTACCAGTCCGTATTCGGCGGCGAGCTGACGGCGTTCACCTATGCCCAGGCGCAGGCCGTCACGGATCCGGCGGAGGCGGATCAGATCATCTGGGGCCAGGTACTGGCCGAGGACGGCTTCCATGTCATGGCCTACGACGTGCCCTCGGCCGTCTCATGGGATCCGGGCACGATCCCGGTCTTCGTCTCGGTCCAAGGCGGCGATGCCGAAGGGATCAGCCGGTGCTGGAAGAGGCTGGTGGAGGACGGGACCGTTGTCCGGCCGATCGGGCCATCCGGGTTCTCACCCTTCTACGGTATGGTTCGCGACCGCTTCGGCACCACCTGGGTTCTAGCCGTCGAGGCCGCCCGCCCCGCGCCCTGATCGGCTCGGAGACTCGCAACGGACCGAGGTCGTTTCGAATGGCATTCGTCGGCCTCAGAATTCGACCATCGGACGGAGGCCGACAGGGGCCAGCGTGCGATCCCGCTGGATGTCCGCTTCTCAAACTCTCGGCTCAAGAGCGGCCATTCTGCTTACGGCCAACATCGCCCCTCCGCTTAGCGGCCATACCAGCCGGCCGACGTGTATTTTGGCCGTTTGCTAAGCAGACATCGCCGTTTCGGGTGGAGCTGTGGCCCGACAGCCCTGGACACACCGATGATGTCGGCACCCCCTTTCCGGCGTTAGTGCACCGTTCAATCAGCCGACGATGTGCGATCGGAGGCACCCCATCCTTGCAAACCGATGCAGAAGCGCGTCAGCCGACCTCTGTTGTCCTTGCAGATCTCTTCCAGCAAGCGGCACCCGAGCACGTCACCCTCGACTGGCTGCTCCGGGGTCTCGGGGACCGTTCGTTCGGGGTTCTTCTCCTCCTGCTAGCCCTTCTCGGTGCCCTGCCCGGCGTGTCAGTCGCGGTCGCGCTGCTCCTGCCCATCCCGGCCTACCAGATGCTGCGCGCCCACCCCGGTCCGGTCTTCCCCCGGGCCGTTGCGACCCGCCCGATCTCGGCTCGGCCTCTCGCCCGGCTGATCCGCGGTGTGGTCCCGGTCCTCCGCCTGCTGGAGAAGGTCGTCCATCCCCGCTGGGCCACGCCCTTCGAGGCCACCAAGCGCGTGGTCGGCGCGGCCATCCTGCCGGTGAGCGTCGGGTTCTTCGTCCCAGTACCGCTGAGCAACATCCCACCGGCCCTGGTCGTCGCCCTGATCGCCTTCGCGTACCTGGAGAGGGATGGTCTTCTTCTCCTCTTCGGGCTCCTGACCGCGCTGGCCGTCGTCGTCGGCGCGGCTCTGCTTGCCTGGGAGACGTTGAGCACGACGGGTTGGGTGCCTGGCCTGCTCTAGGAGGAGCCTGTCCGTGACGATCATCGTCTCCGTGAAGATCAACGACGGCGTGGTCATGGCCGCCGACAGCGCTGGTACCATGGCCAGCGGGCAGGTCTATGGCCATGCGAACAAGATCACGAACCTCTACGAGGGCCTGCCGATCGGCGCGATGTCCACCGGCGCGGGTGGCATCGGGAACGAGTCCGTCGAGACCCTGCTCAAGGATCTACGGCGGCGCTTTGCCGGGCTTGATCCGGAGCATGCGGACTGGCGGCTCGATCCCGCGGCCTACACCCTGGAGGACGTGGCCCATCGACTACGGACCTTCCTCTTCGAGGAGAGGGTTCAGGCCGGTGACGAGGACACCAGCCTGCAACTGCGGGTCTGCGGCTACTCCGCAGGCCGCCCGCTCGCTGAAGTATGGGAGGTCAACATCGTCGGCCGTGCCTGCCCGGCGCCCCGCTGCATCATGGGCGAGGAAGGATTCGGCGTGCTGTGGGACGGACAGTACGAGGCGCTCAACCGGCTCATCCTGGGGACCGGCTTCGAGATCGGGGCGGCCCTCGCCCGGCATGGCATCCCTAAGGGCCAGGCCTCGCACTGCAGGCAGGGCTGGTCGGGGACCTCTACGCCACACTCTCGGCCCCGGCCATGCCGATCCAGGACGCGATCGACCTCGCGCGCTTCCTCGTCGAGACCACCATCGGATTCGTGCGCTTCGCGGTCTTCCTGCCGAAATCCGTGGGCGGGGCGGTGCAGATCGCCGCGATCACCAAGCACGAGGGCTTCCGCTGGGTGCAGCGACCAGACCTTCGTGGGATGGAGCTTGGTTGACCCCCGGTACTGCTAGGAGGAAATCGTCGCAGAAGGGCAGCGCTCGACGGCTACGCTGTTCGCCAGTTCGGCAGGCGATGGATCCGCTCGTCGAGTGTGAGAAGCCCAGGAAAGGAGATCCAGGATGGCTGTTGAGGCAAGGGAGCTGTACGAGAGCTCGAACGGAGACTGTTGGTACCTCGTCCGTGAACCCCGTTCGGGGCAGGTTTTCATCCGGCACGAGCCGAACCGCGCCTCCGGCGGCGAAGCCGAGTTGATCGAGATAGCTGACTTTCTCCGACAAGGTTCAGGGCCGGAACAGCAGGAGCTGCTGCGCTTGATCGGCACCTTGCTCGACCAGCGCTGACGCTGTCGGGTCCGGTCGTGAAGCGAGCCGGCAGTCGCGTTTGTCCCGGCTTCTATGTTGCGCCCGTAGTGCACCGCCGAAGAGCAGGAGCAGGACCATCATGGCGATGCGCTCGATCTGATCGGTTACCGCGTGCATCTGAAGCTGGAAGTCGTCCTCACGGGGAGCGTGGCGGAAGGCAACCGCGGTGACGAAGACGGCCAGGAAGCCGTAGCAGTGAATGATCTCCGTCCGCCCATAGCAAACGAGGATGGCGGCGAGGGCGATTAGCCCGTCACCGGTCTTGGCCAGCTTGGTCTCGGCCGGGACGTGGAGGTGAGCCATCCGAAGGCGCGCCCGATCAGCCAGCCGGCGCCGACTTCCGCACCGATCTCCCATGGCACCCGGTAGGCGAACCACTCGGCGAACCACATGCCGGTAACGTGTGCCTGAGAGGGAATGTGGCGTGCTAGGTTGACCAATGATCCAAGCCTCCCTCCGTGTTGTCCCAGCCATGACTCTCAGTTCACGCAGTGTCTGGCATCGGGCCAGCCGCGACGTTGTTGCCGCGTTCCTCGTCATGGGGGGCATGCTCGGACTGATGTTTCTCACGGGGCTCATGGTGCCATGAACGACAATCTAGGCTCAGGACCCATTAATTTGGGGTAGCGCCTGATCGGGTTGGCTGATTCCATGGCGACTGGAGGTGCTGCCATGGCTGACGTGTTCTGGCTGACGAAGGCTCAGATCCGCAGGATCGAACCCTACTTCCCTCTCTCCCACGGGGTGCCCCGTGTGGATGATCAGCGGGTGGTCAGCGGCATTCTCCACGTCATCCGCAACGGGCTGCGGTGGCGCGACGCCCCGGCCGAGTACGGGCCGCACAAGACGCTCTACAACCGCTTCATCCGATGGAGCCGCCTCGGCGTGTTCAACCGTATCTTCGCCGGGCTCGCCGGGCGCAAAGGTGAGCCGGACCGCCTGATGATTGACGCCACCCATCTCAAGGCGCACCGGACGGCCGCCAGCCTGCTCAAAAAGGGGCTGTTCCCCGCCGTATCGGGCGCACCAAAGGCGGCCTGAACTCCAAGCTCCACGCGGTCTGCGATGGCCAGGGCCGCCCTGTCGTGCTCCTGCTCTCGGAAGGCCAGATGAGCGACCACAAGGGCGCGGCCCTGATGCTGCCCCGTCTGCCGCGGGCCAAGGAACTGCTCGGCGACAAGGGATACGACAGCAACCGCTTCCGCCAGGCGCTCACCGCCCGCGGCATCGAGCCCTGCATTCCCTCATCCAGGAGCCGCAAGCTCCCGATCCCCTACGACAAAGCCCTCTACCGCCAGCGGCACCGCATCGAGAACATGTTCGGCCGTCTGAAAGACTGGCGCCGCACCGCCATGCGCTACGACCGATGCGCCCACACCTTCTTCTCCGCCATCCTTCTCGCCAGCACCGTCCTCTTCTGGATTAACGAGTCCTGAGCCTAGCCCACCACTCCGTGCCGCGCTGGAGCCATGACCGCATCCTCTTCGATATCGAGGATCGCGGCGTCCTTGTACATTGTGCCATCTCGAAGGCGGCCATTCAGGATTCCTCCGAGAAGCGCCTGAACTTACCGGAGCAGATCCTGCGACAGTTCATGGACATCCGGGACCACGTCACGGCAGTCGCCATCCGCAAGAGCCGGAAGATGGCACCAGCGCAGGGACTACTCTGCGTTTGGTCAAGCGACCTGGATGACGATCCAGCGCCGGCGGCCCCGGCGGTCTCCCGCGCAGCAGCGGGATGACGCACGACGCTGCCAGCCGGGCTGCCGAGGCGATCGCCGACCTGCTCGCGGGGTCGCTGGACGACTGCCGGCGCGCGGTGGCGAAGGCGGACATCGGGCGGGCGAACCTCGCCCTGACTCTCACTGCCGACCGGCTGAGGCGCATACGACGGGACCTGCGCGAAGAGGTCACCGCAAAGGCGGAACCGGACCTGGGCGACCCACCACAGGAGTAGCCGCGACCCGGTCCGCCGGGCGCAGGCCGGCACCATAGGCCACCGCGAGCGCGGCCCGGTGCTTGAGGCAGGTCGTGGCCGCGATCAGGCGTGCGGCCTCGTCGGGGCTGAGCACGACCGGTAGCTTGCGGGAATAACGGAGCCGGGCCAGGTCCGGCCGGTCAAGCGTGTGGTTGAAGAAAAAGCGCAGGGCCGCGACGGTGCTGTTCATGGCAGGCGCATGCAGGCCCTGCTCGGACTGCCGGATCTGGAACCGGCGGATGTCCTCGGCCGTCGCCGTGCTGGGCGAGCGCTCCAGGAAGGCGGCAAAGCTCTCGACGGTGCGGAGGTAGTCCTTGCGGGTTTTCTCGGTGAACCCGCGCACGGCCATGTCGGCGACGAAGCACTCGCGCATGCTACCGGAGGCTGCGGGAGGGAGATGGGTCATCGGAGTCTCGCCGGGATCGAGGAGCTCCCAGCGTCGGCTCGGGCCTGAGCCCGCTCAGTTCATCCCTGTCTGGCGACGGGGCAGCGCGTTAGTGCAAGCAGGACCGATCCAACGATAGCGGGTTCGTTCTACGGCCATACCTAGCCGCACTACATGCGGACCCATATCCACGTGATGGTGCACCGACCTCTCTCCGGTGTATCAGGTTACCACAACCACCTCTCTTTCCCCGGGGCAGAACCGCCCCGGCTGTGATCAGCATCATCCAACCAAGTCCCCTTAGCACCTCGGCTCACATTAGTGAGCTCGGGAGGGCATGGAGCGTTTCTGGTTCGTCCATGCTCCCCTCAGGCCACGATAAGAGACCTGGCGCGTCCGCAGGTGTTTTCCTGCCCGGCCAGGCCGCATTTGTGGCATAGGTCCCCGGCCTTAAGGGCCGCGGACTGCCCCGGCCACGGTAAAGGCCGCGCCGCTGGGACCTCCTCTTGAGCCGACACCTCGTAACCCGCGCCAACACCGCCATCTTCGGGGTGCTGGTCGCGATCCTGCTCCTTGTCGGAGGGGTGACATGGGAGCGTTTCGTGGCGGCCCGCTCCGCCCGGGAGTGGTCTCAGCACACCGCCCAGGTGCTGACCGCCCTCAAGGACCTCGCAATCGCGGTCCGGGACGCCGAGACGGGACAGCGGGGCTACCTGCTGACCGGCAGCGACGACTACCTCGCGCCCTATCAGGCCTCGCTGGGACGGGTCACCCTCCTGTCCGGGGACCTCCAGCGCCTGACCGCCGACAACCCGGCACAGCAGAGCCGTTTACGGGATATGGCCCCGGTCCTGCAGCGCAAGCTTGAGGAACTCGCCCAGACCATCCAGATCCGGCGGGATGTGGGTCTGGAGGCGGCCTTGCGGATCGTGCGCACGCATCTCGGTCGCGATCTGATGCGGCAGATCGAGACGACCGTGGCCGCCATGACCGCCGAGGAGCAGGCCCTGCTCGCGCGCCGACAGGCCGAGACGGACAGTCGGGGCAACCTGGTCCGTTGGCTGGTCACGGCGGGAACGGCGCTGGCCGTCCTCGCTCTTCTCTGGGCCGCCCGGATGCTCAACAGGGCGTGGTCGCGCTCGTACCAGGCCGAGGCCGAGCACCGCATCCTGGCGCTCCGCCTACGAACCTCGCTGGACAGTCTGAGCCAGGGCATTGGCGTTTTCGACGCGGACCGCCGTCTGACGAACTGGAACGAGTGCTTCCAGGTGCTACTGATGCTGCCCAAGGCGATGGTGCGCCCCGGCACGCCATATGTCGCCTTCGCCGAGCACGCCGCCGAGGGTGGCGAGGCGCTCCTCGAGACCGAGGAGCAGCTCCGGCACGGTCGCATCGCCCAGGGCGAGCCAATCACCTACGAGCGCAATCGCCCGGACGGCCACCACCTGGAGCTCCGCCGCACGCTGATGCCGGACGGCGGCTTCGTGCTGACCGTGACCGACATGACCAAGCGCGCCCAGGCCGAGGGCGTGCTGCGCGAGGCCCAAAAGATGCAGGCCATCGGCCAGCTGACTGGCGGCATCGCGCACGACTTCAACAATCTCCTGACCGTCATCCTCGGCAATCTGGAGTTCATCCGCGCCAAGCTGTCCCCCACCCCCGACCTGCAGAGGAGGGTGGAGCGGGCCACCTGGGCCGCCCAGCGCGGCGCGGCCCTGACCGGGCAGCTGCTCGCCTTCGCGCGCAAGCAGCCCCTCGCTCCCACCCCCATCGACCTCGCCGCGACCATGCCGGATCTCGTTCCGCTCCTCCGGCGCACGCTCGGGGAGCACATCGACGTTCGCTACGTCGAGACGGCCGGGCTCTGGCCCGCCATGGCCGATGCCGCCCAGCTGGAGAGCGCCGTCCTGAACCTCGCCCTGAATGCGCGCGACGCCATGCCGGGCGGCGGGCGCCTGACGATCGAACTGGCGAACAAGCTGCTTGACGAGGAGTACGCCCGTCGCCACGCCGAGGTGGTTTCTGGCGACTACGCCATGGTCGCCGTCTCCGACACCGGGCACGGCATGACACCCGACGTGGTGGCCAGGGTTTTCGAGCCGTTCTTCACGACGAAGCCCGACGGCAAGGGGACGGGGCTCGGCCTCGCCATGGTCTTCGGGTTCGTCAAGCAGTCTGGCGGCCACATCAAGATCTACTCCGAGCCCGGTGAGGGCACGACCGTCCGGATCTACCTGCCGCGGGCGGTCGGCAACGCCATGTCGGTGGCACAGCTCGGCACCGCCCCCGTCGAGCTGCCCCGCGGGAGCGGGACGATCCTCGTCGTCGAGGACGAGCCCGCCGTGCGCGAGATCGCGGTCGCGATCCTCCGGGACCTTGGCTACCGGGTCCTGGAGGCAGGGGATGGCGAGGAGGCGCTGAAGGTCTTCGGCGCCCACGCGGCCGAGGTGGACCTGCTCCTGACGGACGTGGTGCTCCCCGGGGCGGTCCGTGGGCGGGAGGTGGCGGAGCGGATCTCCGCTATCCGGCCCACGGTCCGGATCCTCTTCATGTCCGGCTACACCGAGAACTCGATCGTCCATCACGGGCGACTGGACGATGGAGTCCAGCTCATCAGCAAGCCCTTCAAGCGCGATCAGCTGGCACGGAAGGTGGCCGAGGTACTCACCGGTCCCGATAGCCCGAGGGGGAACGTCGTGGAGTTGACACCCCGCCGGAACAGCTAGGCCCAGCTGCTGCCACGGGCGCTGGACGGCGGGATGGGGTAGCCCGACCCGCAGAAGGCCAAGTGATCCGTCCCCCAGGAGCCGGAAGCTCTATCCCGGCCCGGGGTCCACGATCAGATCCTTGATCCGGCTGGCCAGGGCTTCCATGGCGAAGGGCTTGGTCAGCACGTGCATGCCGGGTTCCAGGTGCCCGTTGCCGACAACGGCGTTCTCCGCGTAGCCGGTGATGAACAGCACCTTCAGCCCCGGGCGCCCCTGCCGGGCCGCATCGGCCAGTTGGCGCCCATTCATGCCGCCGGGCAGGCCGACGTCGGTGACCAGCAGATCGATCCGCAGATCGGATTGCAGCACCTTCAGCCCGGACGCACCGTCGGCCGCCTCGACGGCGGCGTAACCCAGATCCTCCAGCACCTCGGTGACCAGCATGCGGACGGTCGCCTCGTCATCCACCACGAGGACGGTCTCGCCCTCTCCCGCGCGGGGCGCCTCGGACAGGCCGGACAGGATCTCGCCCTCATCCGCCGCGCCATGATGGCGTGGCAGGTAGAGGCACATCGTGGTGCCCTGATCCACCTCCGAGTAGATCCGGACCTGCCCACCGGACTGGCGCACGAACCCATAGATCATCGAGAGGCCGAGCCCCGTCCCCTGGCCCAGCGGCTTCGTCGTGAAGAAGGGATCAAAGGCGCGGGCGATGACGTCGGGCGGCATGCCGGTTCCGGTGTCGGTGACACAGAGGCTGATGTACTGGCCGGGGGCGAGGTCGCGGTCTCGCGCCATGCGCTCATCCAGCCACTTGTTGGCGGTCTCGATGGTGATGCGCCCGCCATTGGGCATGGCGTCCCGCGCATTGATGCAGAGGTTCAGCAGCGCGCTCTCCAGCTGCGGCGGATCCACCAGCACGGGCCAGATCCCGGCCGTTCCGACGACCTCGATGGCGACCTCGGGGCCCACCGTGCGGCGGATCAGGTCCTCCATCCCGGCCACCAGCCGGTTCACGTCCGTCGGCTTGGGGTCGAGCGTCTGGCGGCGCGAGAAGGCGAGCAGCCGGTGCGTGAGCGCCGCGGCCCGCCTGGCCGCCCCCTGGGCCGCGTTGATGTAGCGGTCCACGTCCTTGACCCGCCCCTGCGCCACGCGCGTGCCCAGCAGCTCCAGGCTGCCGGTGATGCCGGTGAGCAGGTTGTTGAAGTCGTGCGCGATGCCGCCGGTGAGCTGCCCGACCGCCTCCATCTTCTGCGCCTGGCGGAGTGCCTCCTCCGTGCGCTGCAGCGTCTCGGCAGCTTCCTTCTCCGCCTGGACGTCGCGGCCGACAGCATGAATAAAGCGCTCGTCGGGCACGGCGGTCCAGGACAGCCATCGGTAGCTGCCGTCCTTGTGGCGGTACCGGTTCTCGAAGCGCAGGGTCTTGAGGCCGTCCGCCAGCTTGCCGACTTCGGCGAGGGTCGAGCCGACGTCGTCGGGGTGGACAAGGCTCATGAAGTCACCGCCAAGAAGCTCGTTCGTTCCCCAGCCCAGCAGCGTGGTCCAGGCGGGGTTCACGGCCTCGATCCGCGCGTGGAAGTCGGCCACCAGCATGATGTCGCCCGACAGGTTCCACATCCGGTTCCGGTCGCGGGTCCGCTCCTCCACCTGCTGCTCCAGCGAGGCCGCGAGGTCGCGCAGGTCCCGCTCCGCGCGCCGCCGCTCGATCGCGGAGCGCGTGCGCTCGGCGACATTGCGCATGAAGGCAAGCTCCTCGGGCGCCCAGGCGCGCGGCTCGGCATTGTTCACGAAGAACAGCGCGACGAGCCGCCCGTCCTCCACGAGCGGCAGGTTCACCATGGCCCTGGCCTCGACCTCGGCGAGTTCGGCCACCTTGTCGGCCGTGCGGGGGTCGCGCCCGACGTCACCGATCACCACGGCCTCGCCGCGCTGGAGGTCGCCCAGGTAGCTGCCGAAATCCCGGAGCCGGAACTGCCCGGTCGCGCTCCCGGTGCCCGGGCGGGTCCAGTTCCGGTCGATGGTCAGGATCTCGGCGTCGGCGCTCATGATACCGTACCCCGCCCGGCTCACGCCGAGTGTCCGGCCCATGATCTCGGCCGCGACATAGGCCATGTCCTCCAGGGCCGGCGCGTCCCGCAGCCCGTCGCCGAGGGCAAGGAGGGCGTTGCGCCGGGCCTCGGCTCGGATGCGGTCCGTCACCTCAAGGAAGATGACGGCGAAGCGGTCACCCTCGGCGTGGTGGGCCCGACCCTCGTACCAGCGGCGAAGGCCGCCCACCTGCCTCGTAAAGGTGGCTGGCTGTCCTGTCTCGACGACCCTGGCCATCTCGGCGATCCAGTCGTCCTCGATACTCGGGAACAGCTCCCGAATGGTCCTGCCCTCGGCAAGGGTGGAGGGAATGCCGACCAGGTTCCCCCAGGCCGGGTTCACCTCGAGGTAGCGCCAGTCCGTGACCTCTCCGCGCCCGTCCCGGATCACCTCGCCGAGGATGAAGCCCTCGTCCAGGCGCTCGAACAGGCCTCGCCAGTGGGCCTCGCTCCTGGCCAGGGCCAGCTCCGCCTTGCGGCGGTCGGAGATGTCGTTGAACAGGATCGCGACCCGATGCTCCTCGGGGTCGCCTACCCGCAGGGCCTGGACGTCGTACCAGCGGCCGAAGGCCTCGGCGGCGTTCTCGAAGCGCACGGGCTCGCCGGTCAGGGCGACGCGGCCGTAGGTGGCGAACCAGTGCCGTTCCAGGTCGGGTGCGATCTCGCTGACCCACTTCCCAGTGGAGCCGAACAGGCCCGTCATCCGCTCGAAGGCCGGATTGCCCTCGACGATCTGGTAGTCCACCGCCGTATCGGCGTCGTCGAAGCGCATCTGGACGATGCAGAAGCCGGTCTCGATGGCGTCGATCAGGGTGCGGTAGCGCTTCTCGTTGGCCTCGACGGCCTCGGCCGCCCTGACCTGCTCGGCGAGGAGGGCGTCCCGCTGGGCCAGGGTTCGCCGGAGTTCCAACTGGCTCATCGCCTGACGCGCGAGAGCCCGCAGGGCGGAGTGCTGCCGTTCGGTCAGGCCCTGGGGACGGGGCATGGTGTCGAGGACGCAGAGGGTCCCCAGGGGAAGGCCTTCAGGCGTCCGCAGCAGCTCGCCCGCGTAGAAGCGGAGCTCCGGCCCCGAGAGGACCAGCGGGTTGCAACCGAAGCGGTCGTCCTGAAGCAGGTCCGGGACGACGAGCTCGCCGGTTTCCAGCAACATGCGGGAGCAGATGGAGTCGTCGAGCGGCATCTCCCGCACCCCCAGGCCGACCTCGGCCTTGAACCACTGCCGCCCGGCGGCGATCAGGTTCACGGCAGCGATCGGCGCGCCCAGCAGGTCGGCGGCGAGGCGGGCGAGGTCGTCGAACTCCGGCTCTGGCGGCGTATCGAGGATGGCATAGCGGTTCAGGGCTTCGAGGCGGTCGGCCTCTGTCCAGGATGGCTCGTCTCTCGGCTCGGTCACGTGGGGCAAGGCTTCTTGTACAAATTGGCTGTCTGGGTCTGAACGCGCGCGGGCGGCCGTGGTGGGCCGACCATCGTCAAAGGGTGAAGATCGCCCGTCTGAACGGAACCAGGGGTATCCACCCAGGTGAGTCTGACCCTAACCGGGGTGGCCGAGGAGCCTCAGCTTCAGAGCACTATGCTGTCGCGCTACCGATCAACTCCTTGATCCGGCTGGCGAGCGCCTCCATCGCGAACGGCTTGGTCAGGACGTGCATGCCCGGCTCCAAGTGCCCGTTGCCGACCACGGCGTTCTCGGCATAGCCCGTGATGAAGAGCACCTTCAGCTCCGGCCGGGTGACCCGCGCCGCATCCGCCATCTGGCGCCCGTTCATCCCGCCGGGCAGCCCGACATCGGTCACCAGCAGGTCGATCTGCGCGTCGGACTGCAACACGGTCAGGCCGGAGGCGCCGTCGCCAGCCTCGATGGCGGCGTAGCCCAGCTCCTCGAGCACCTCCATGACCAGCATGCGGACGGTCGGCTCGTCGTCCACCACCAGCACCGTCTGACCTGCCTCCGCCCGCGGCGCCCCGTCGAGCGAGGGAAGGTCCTCGGCAACGTCCGCCGTGCCGTAGTACCGCGGCAGGTAGACCCGCATCGTCGTGCCCTGGTCGAGTTCGGAGTAGATGCGAACCTGCCCGCCCGACTGCCGGGCAAAGCCGTAGATCATCGAGAGACCAAGGCCCGTTCCCTGGCCGAGGGGCTTGGTGGTGAAGAAGGGATCGAAGGCGCGCGCGATCACGTCGGGCGACATGCCCGTGCCGGTGTCCGTCACACTGATCGCGACGTACTGGCCAGGCTCCATGTCCCGTTCCCGGGCCGAGCGGTCGTTCAGCCAGGTATTGGCCGTCTCGACCGTCAGGCGCCCGCCACCCGGCATGGCGTCGCGCGCGTTGATGCAGAGGTTGAGGAGGGCGTTCTCCAGCTGGTTGGGATCCACCAGCGTCGGCCAGAGCCCGGCCGTGCCGACCACTTCCACCTCGATGGCAGGGCCGGTCGTGCGCCGGATCAGCTCCTCCATCCCGGAGACCAGCCGGTTCACGTCGGTGGGCCGGGGGTCGAGCGTCTGCTGGCGGGAGAAGGCCAGCAGCCGGTGGGTGAGCGCCGCCGCCCGCTTGGCCGCGCCCTGGGCGGCGGTGACGTAGCGGTCCACGTCCTTCATCCGGCCCTGGGCAATGCGGGTGCCGAGCAGCTCCAGCGCGCCGATAATGCCGGTGAGGAGGTTGTTGAAGTCGTGCGCCAGCCCGCCCGTCAGCTGACCGACCGCCTCCATCTTCTGGCTCTGGCGCAATTGCTCCTCGGCGAGCACCAGGTCGGCCGTGCGGGCTGCGACCCGTTGCTCCAGCGTCTCGGTCAGGGCACGGAGCTCCGCGGTGACCCGGTCGCGCTCCGCCTCGATGGCACGCCGCTCCTCGACGTCGAGGACCACGCCGGGGAAGCTCAGCGGCGTGCCGTCCGTGGCGTGATCGACGCGACCGTTTGCCTCAATCCAGTAGTACCGCCCGTCCGCACGCTGCACCCGGTACTGGTGCGCGTAGGCGCCACCGCGGGCGATCACCTCGTTGATCGCGGCAGCCAGGCCCGCTTGGTCGTCCGGGTGCACCGTCGCGACGATTCCGGCCAGCGGGATACCCTCGCGGCCCAGCGCCGGGTCCAGGCCGAAGGTGTGGGCGAAGGCCTCATCCACCGTGAAGCGGTCGGTCGGCAGGTCCCAGTGCCAGGTGCCGATGATGGCGCCAGCCGCCAGGGCGAGCTGGACGCGCTCGACGTTGGCACGGGCGAGCGCCTCGCTGGCCCTCAGGCGTTCCTCCGCCCCGCGCCGGGCGGTGACGTCGTTGAAGATGATCGCGATCGTCCGCTCGGCGGGGTTGCCGACCCGGACAGCGCGCACGTCGAACCAGCGCTCGAAGGCCTCGGCGTAGCTCTCGAAGTTGGCGCGCTCGCCGGTCTTGGCGACGTGCCCGTAGGTCTCGAACCAGAACCGCTCCAGGTCCGGGGCGAACTCCGTGACCCACTTGCCGCGAAGGTCGACCCCGGCCTGGCGCTCGAAGCCCGCGTTGGCCTCGACGAAGCGGTAGTCGACCGGCTCGTCGTTCGCATCGAACTTGACCTGGACGATGGCGAACGCCGCGTCGACGTTCTCCAGGATCGACCGCGAGCGCTCCTCGCTCACCCGCAGGGCCGCCTCCGCGGTCCGCATCCCCGAAAGGTCGAGCATCGCGCCGATCATGCGGAGCGGCCGCCCGGTACCAGCCCGCATGACGTAACCCCGGTCCAGCACCGGAGCGTAAGTGCCGTCGGCCCGGCGGAAACGGTACTCCTCGCTCCAGCTCGTCCCGTTGCCGTCGATCACGGCGTGGATGCTGCGGTCGACCCTCGCCCGGTCCTCGGGATGGATCTGCGCGATCCACCAGTCCCCGGTCGGCTCCACCTGCCCGGGCGCCCAGCCATAGGCCTCCTGGAGCGCCTCGTTCCAGCGAACGCCGTTCGTCTGTAGGTTCCAGTCCCAGATCGCATCGCGGGTCGCCCTCTGGGCCAGGCGGTACCGCTCGTTCAGGGCCTCCAGCGCCTCACCCGCCAGGTGCTGCTCCGTGCGGTCGCGGAGCACCTTGAGATAGCCGGTGTGGGCGCCGTCCTCGTCCCGGAGCAGCATCATCTCGCCCGAGGCCCAGAAGCAGGTGCCGTCCTTGCGGAGATGCCAGCGCTCGTCGCTGGCACGTCCATCCCGGACCGCCCGCCGCCTCTCGAGTTCGGGTACCTCGGCGGTCTGGTCCTCTGGCGTGAAGATGAGGTCCGCTGGCTGGCCCAGCATCTCCGCCTCGGCCCAGCCAAGGATGTTCACCGCCCCGACGTTCCAGCCGGTGATCTTGCGGCCGAGGTCAGCGCTGATGATGGCGAAGTCGGTTGCGCTGTCGAGGGTCTGGCGCCGGAGCGCGTCGGCCCGGTCGCGCTCGGCCGTGACCCTGTCCCGCTCGGCCAGGGCCCGGCGGAGCGCGATCTGGCTGCTCACCTGGGCGGCCAGCGCCCTGAGGGCGAAGCGCTGGCGCTCGTCCAGGCCGGCCTCGTGCGGCACGGTGTCGATGACGCAGAGGGCGCCGATCGGCAGGCCCTCCGACATCAGGGGCACCCCCGCGTAGAAGCGAATGCCCGGCCCGCCGGTCACCAGGGGGTTATTCGCGAAGCGCGGGTCCTTGGTGGCGTCCGGCACCACCAGCCCGTCCGGCTCCAGCATGGTGGTCGGGCAGAAGGCAATGTCGCGCGGGATGTCGCGGGTGCCGAGGCCGACCTCGGCCTTGCCCCATTGCCGGTCCTCGGCCACGAGGTGGACGGCGGCCATGGGCACCCCGACGAGGTCGGCGGCCAGGCGCACGAGGTCCTCGTAGGCCTGCTCGGGAGGGGTATCGAGGAGCCCTGTCCGGTGAAGGGCGGCCAAGCGCTCCTCCTCCGTCCAGGACGGGCCGGGTCCTTGTTCAGTCATTGTGGTCAGTCGTCCGGCAGGATCTCAGGGGTGGTGATGGCGGATGCCCCGATCGAATAGGGCGGGTCAGCCCTGGTCAGGAGGCGGAGACCGGCACGGACGACTTCGCTGGCAGTCTGGTACCGCCCGGACGCCACCTGGGCCTCGATGAAACGGCGGAGTTCAGGGGTGAGCGAGACGGTCAGCGGATCACTGGAGGGCATAACACAGGATAGCAGGCGTGTTCCGGGGATGAAGTCCTCATACCCCTTGCTGTCAGCTGCTCGTCAGCTTTGGACACCCGGGGCGTTTGACTGATTGCCGTCTGGTGTCCGATCTCGCGCCGCAGCAGATAAACTGTCTCGCTGCGGCGCCATCAGACCGTCCCGAACCATGCTGATCATCATCTGAAGGAGTGTCGGCACCATCTCGTCGGCACCCCCGGCCACGAGGGCGAGGTCAGGTTGCCAAGCGCATCTGACCTGACCATCCCCGTCACGGATGGCCAGCTCCCACCCATCAACCCGCTGGCGCGCCTCCGCAGTCATCACCTGATCGAGGTGCGCAAAGATCTCCGTGTGGACGGCCTCGTCCAAACGTCGGGTACCCTGCTGCCAAAGGGGAGAAAACCAGGAGCCATCGCCAGCCATCGAAGCGCCGACCCGACGATGGCTCCCATCCAGCTCCCCCTGAGCCGGGTCGCGGGCTTCTACTTGGAAGCCTCAGGGCAACAAATTGCAAATTCAACGTGCGCGCGGGCGCTGGACGCATAGCTCCAGCCGGTCCCAGCGAGGGCCTGAACCCTTCTTGGTCGTCCCGTCCGGTAGGCGCCCAGTCCTCAGCCGCGCTGCTGCGACCCCGGGACAACGCCGAGCGCGTGCAGCCTGCCGAGCAGGTCGGAGACCTGGAACGGCTTGCTGATGAAGTCCTCGCATGGACCGAGCGATCGGCCGTTCATGTGATGCGGCCGACCACTCAGGTAGAGAACAGGAAGGTTCATATGGGAGGACCGGGCCTGCTGCGCGACGGCGAACCCGTCCAGGCCTGCGACGCCCAGGTCGACGTCGGTCGCGAGCATGCGGCAAGGGGGAACCGACTGGATGCGGCCCAGTGCCTCCTGCGGGGTCGCGTAAGCCGCGACCTCGAAGCCTTCGGTCTCCAGCACCTCCACCAGGACCTCGCGGACCAGGTCGTCGTCCTCGAGAACAAGAACGTCGCACATGGCCGGCTCCTATGAAGGCGACTGCGGCCGTGCCGGTATCAGGGAGTGACCCCGGGGCGGGCAGGCTTGCGGGGCATGGCTCCATGTCCACCGCAGCGATAGACCTGTAAGCGTTGTTAACATTCATGGTTGCGATCCGGGACCGGCCCGTCATGAATGGTGGTAAGGGCAGCAACTTCGGACCATGCAGTTGGTGGCAGGTCGCGGGACCCCTGCCGGATCAACGGGTGCAGATCCCGCCGGAGGTGTTCAGGCCGGCCCTCCTGTTGCACCTGGTGCCGTCCCATGTTCCTGGCCTTAAGCCTCGGTGGAGAGAGGATGCGCATGCCGTCTGCCAGTCGGCCCCGACCTACCCGAGGGCGCGATGTCGGCCGCTGGGTGCTGGCGGCGATCTACCTCGTGGCGGGCATCTTCCATCTCGCCGCGCCCGACCCTTTCCTTCTGATCACCCCGGAATGGGTGCCTGCCCCTCGGCAGGTCATCCTCGTGACCGGGCTCTGCGAGATCGCCGGAGCAGTGGGTCTGATAAGTCGCCGGCTCCGACGTGCCGCGGGGATCGGGCTGGCCCTCTACGCCGTCCTCGTCTTTCCCGCGAACATCAAGCACGCCCTCGACGGGCTGCCGATAGGGGAGGTGCAGCTTGGCTGGTGGTACCACCTTCCGCGCCTGGCCCTGCAGCCTATGCTGGTTTGGTGGGCGTTGTTCGCGGGAGGCGTCGTCGATTGGCCATTCGGGGCACGAGGCCGCCGGATCCTCGGACCGGTGCGACATCCTTGAATGTGTGGCGGTGCCCCGAGAGTAAGCCGGCAAGTGAGCAGCGCTGATGATCCAGTCCCAGCCTGGCCACGCGGATGCAAGAAGCCGCATCAGCCGCGGCGCGTTGCCCCTGGGTTGAGGCTGGGGGCTGAAGCTGTGCTGCAGATTGGGTCCACGCTGTGACGGCGACCAGCCACGACCGGCTTCTGACGGCCCTCGTCGTCCACCTTCACTCGACCTCCGTCTGCAGCATCGGCCAGGGCTGGCGCCTCGCCTTCGCGCCCTTTGAGACCATCACCGTCCATCACGTGCTCTCGGGGTCCGGATCCGTCCAGGTCGGCAACGACCCTCCAATGCCCTACACCCCTGGCAGCGTCATCCTCGTGCCACCCCGGTTAGGGCACGTCGTCGGTGATGCCGGAGCCGAGGCCCGCGAAGTGAGTGCCGAGGACCATTGCGGCCCGTTCGCGGACGGCCTTGCTGCCTTCACGGCCGGTACCACCCCTGAAACGCTCCTGCTCTGCGGCTCCATCCCGGCCCCGCATGGACAGATCCTCGGCGTCTTCGACCTCTTGAGGGATGCGTCGGTCGGGATGCCGGCCGGCGATGTTGGTCATGGCGTTTTCGACCTCATGCGCGCGGAGGTCGCGGCGCCCGGCATCGGCACGGCCGCCATCACGGAGGCGCTGATGAAGGCATGCCTCGTCACCCTCCTGCGTGCGCGCCTCCGCCTCGTAGACAGAGGCTTGCTCCAGTCTCCGCTGCCAGGAGATCCCCGCCTCGCCCGCGCCGCCCTCACGGTGCTCGAGAAACCCGGTGCGCCGCACACGGTGGCGAGCCTCGCCGAGAGGGCTGGGATGAGCCGCGCCTCATTTGCCGACCACTTCGCGCGGGTACTGGGGAGCGGGCCCATGGAGTTCGTCCAGTCGGTGCGACTTCGCGCGGCCGCCCGCCTGCTGCAGACCACGGACTTGCCGTTGAAGGCTGTTGCCTCCGCCGTCGGCTATGCCGACCCTTCCTCGCTCTCACGAGCCTTTCGCGTGACCTACGGCATGGACCTGACCAGCTACCGCAACCTGGGCGACCAAGCCTGGTCCGGCCCACCGGGTGTTGAGCCCCGGGAACCCTCGCCCGTCACGGGCAACTTCCAGGGCGGCGAGGAGAAGTGCGAGCCGTCCGACTGACAGCGCGTCCAGAAAGCAGGCGCAGCGTCCAATCCATCCAGACTTTGAGCAACTCCCGGATGGTCCAAGGGCTTTGACCCGTCCAGGGACGCCGGCCGATCCAGGGCACGGCCTTTCCCTCGCCAGACTGCCGGAGAAGCCAAGCCAGCATGACGATCACCACCGCCCGGGGCCTCCGGGCCGCCCTCCTTGCCGGCACCACGGCGGGCTGTCTCGCCCTGACCGGGATGGTGCAGGGCCTCCATGCCCAGACGACCGCTTCCCCGACCATGGCGGCGCAGCCGGCCACTGGGCAGGCCAGCCCGGCACCGGACATGGCCGCGGTCCTCCAGACCCTGACGGCCCTCGGCGCCAAGCCGTTCGAGACGCTCTCGCCGACCGAGGCGCGCCGCCAGCCGACGCCGGCGGATGCGGTGAAGCGCGTCATGAGCGATCGCGGCATCCAGATGCCGCCGGCCGTCGCGGCCGTGCAGACCCGCGACCTGCATGTGGACGGCGCAGCCGGTCAGCTGCCCGCGCGCCTCTACACCCCGGGCAACCGGCCGGCCGGCGCCGCGCCCCTGCCGCTGATCGTTTACTGGCACGGCGGTGGCTGGGTCGTGGCCGACCTCGACACCTACGACGCGACCCCGCGCGCCCTGGCCGCCATGACCGGCGCGGCGGTGCTGTCCGTGCACTACCGCCAGGGACCGGAGAACCGCTTCCCCGCCGCGCACGACGACGCGGTCGCGGCCTATCGCTGGGCGCTCGCCAATGCCCGCCAGCTTGGGGTCAACCCGGAGCGGCTGGCCGTCGCCGGGGAGAGCGCGGGCGGCAACCTCGCCATCAACGTCGCCATCGCGGCGCGGGACGGCAACATGGCACGCCCCGACCATGTCCTCGCCGTCTATCCCGTGGCGGGCGCCGACATGAACACGCCCTCCTACCAGGAAAACGCCAACGCGCTGCCGCTCTCGCGCGGCGCGATGGAGTGGTTCGTCAAGAACGCGCTGGAGAACCAGTCCCAGGCCCAGGATCCCCGGATCAACCTCGTCGGCCGCAACGACCTGCGCGGCCTGCCGCCGGTCACGATCGTCTCCGCCCAGATCGACCCGCTGCGGAGCGAGGGCGAGACTTTGGCGACCAAGCTGCGCGAGGCGGGCGTGGACGTGCAGCAGCGCACCTTCCCCGGCACCACCCACGAGTTCTTCGGGATGGCGACGGTGGTCCAGGGCGCCCAGCAGGCCCAGGCCTTCGCGGTCGAGCGGCTGCGCCCGGCTCTCGGCGGCCAAGCCCCGGCACCGGCCCAGCCCGTGGCCACGAACGCCCCGGCGAGCCCGGCTGCCGTGCCTTCCTTGAACCGCGAGGAAGCGGGCCGGCTGCTCGGCACCAACCTGGTCGGCGCGAACGACCAGAAGGCGGGAGAGATCGAGAACCTCGTCGTGGACGGAACCGGGCGCGTTCGTGGCGCCGTGGTCGAGTGGGGCGGCTTCCTCGGCATCGGCCAGCGCAGCGCCATCATCCCGATGGAGCGGATCCAGTTCGGCGCGGACGGCAAGGGCCACCTCAACATGACGCGCGAGCAACTCGAAGCGCTGCCCCGCTACGAGCGCGATAAGCTGGCCGAGCTGGGCCGCCAGCAGGGCCTCGGCGACAGCCTCCAGCTTCTCCGCAACTAGGCCGGCAGGCGCATGGACCCGCGGGATCCTCCCGCGGGCCCACAACCCCACTCATACCGGGCGAGAACACCGGTGACGGGCGGACAGCCCCGATGCGGCACACCGCCCGGCACGCTCCAGCCCTGATCGGACGCGGATCGTCCGGGGGTCGAACCAGGAAGGAAAGCCGATGAGCCTTGCCGCGCCGGTCCGCTACACCCCCGCCGTCGAGGAAATCCAGCCCGACGAGAGGGAGACGATCCAGGGGCTAAACGACACCTTCGATACGATCCTGGAGACGACTGCGAAGGAGGACGGGCACGCCGTCCGCTCCGTCCACGCCAAGGCACACGCCATCCTGGAAGGCCGGATGGTGATCGCGGACGGCCTCCCGCCGGAGCTGGCCCAGGGACTCTTCGCCCGGCCGGGCGAGCACAGGGTCCTCATGCGGATTTCGACCAACGCGGGCGACATCCTGCCGGACACCATCTCCCTCCCGCGCGGGTTGGCGCTGAAGGTGCTGGATGTCGAGGGCGAGCGACTGCCCGGGGCGCAGGGGACGACCCAGGACTTCATCATGGTGAACGGTCCGATGTTCCAGGCCAAGACCGCCGACAAGTTCCTCGGCAACCTCAAGATGCTCGCCGCCACCACCAACCGGATGGAGGGCGTGAAAGAAGCGATGTCCGGCGTGGCGCGCGGCCTGAACACCGTGCTCTCCGCGGTTGGCATCGAGAGCACGAAGCTGCAGTCCCTCGGCGGCGCGCCGAACGTAGACCCGATGGGCGAGACCTACTACAGCGTCACGCCTTTCCGCTACGGCGACTACATCGCGAAGTTCAGCATCGTCCCGGTCGCGCCAGCGCTGCTGGCGCTCAAGGATAAGGAGATTGACGCCACCGACAACCCGGACGCGATCCGCGATACCGTGCGCTCCGAAATGCAGGGGATCGATGGCGTGTGGGAGTTCCGCGTGCAGCTCTGCCGCGACCTGGAGAGGCAGCCGGTCGAGGACCCGACCGTGCAGTGGGATGAGGATGAGGCGCCTTTCCGGACGGTGGCAACCATCACCATCCCGCGCCAGGACAGCTGGGAGCCGGCTCGCGTGCAGGCGGTAAACGAGGAAATGCACTTCATGATCTGGACCGGCCTCGCGGCCCATCAGCCGCTCGGCAACATCAACCGCGCCCGGCGCGAGGCGTACCTCCACTCGACCCGGTTCCGGGAGCGCTTCAACCGGTGCCCGGTTCACGAGCCGGGCACGCGCTCGGCAAGCTGAAAGAGTAGTATCGCCCAATCGTTTTGCGCGATAGGAGGCTTCTCCGCCCAGGGAGAAAGTACAACGTCGTCGCTCACATCTGCCCGAACAGGCGTCACCTATCGACCTCGGGCCCCGAAACGGGGCGGAACTGCAAGGCGTTCCCGGCGACGTCTTTGCTGCCGGGCCTGAGCGGGAGAGTGAAGAAGTCTGATCAGGATCTGAAAGTCGAACCTCAGCTCCTCACCGTCTACTCCCCTTCACGGCCAGCATGACGCAAGGTCGGCCAGTGCTGGATGCTCGTCGCCTTCGGCTACATGCTCGCGCCCGCCTATCTCACCACATACCGCATCGCAAAGGCGCTCGGCCCCAGGTGGGTTGAGGGCAGGCAGCAACCGCCAAGGTGGCTCAAACGCATGGCAGCTATCGCCGCCCCTGATCTCAAGAGCGGACTGGCGGCTATCGGCCACACCCCGCAGTTCCGTTGAGCGCCCAAGGACGTCACCGCCTCCGGCCGCTGGACCGCTGACAGCCGCACCCCGCCTTCCAGCAACACCGCCGTTAGCCTGAAGCGCTCCGGTGCCGCGGATGGTGGCGGCTGGCTCTCGTAACCAGCCGCGCCAGCGACGGCCCAGGCGCTTGGCCAAAGGTCTGGGCCTCAATGGCCCAAGAGGGGCTGCTTTGGATGCTTGGTGGCCCCTTTGCTTGTTCAATTTCCGCCCTATCTCTGGCCCTCTTTACACTGGCCTCCCGCAGGCTGGATCGATTGCTGGGGGCCTTCGATGGATGAACCAGGCCAAGCGGCCGGGGCGGCCAGCGGTATTCCGGCGGAAGGCTCGATGGACCAGGGAGCGCTGGAGCCCTTGGGCCGCCCCGGCCTGCATCACTGGAAACAGGCCGAGATCACCGACACCACCCTCGACGATCGTGGCAGCGTCTTCTTCGCCGCCGTTGAGATGACCCGGATGCCGATGATCCTGGCCGATCCCCGCCAGGACGACTGCCCCATCGCCTTTGCCAACAATGCCTTTCTCGACCTGACCGGCTACGAAGAAAAGGAGGTGGTCGGGCGCAACTGCCGCTTCCTCCAGGGAGCCGGGACTGACCCCGCCCATGTCCGCCAGCTTCGTGAGGCCATTCAGGAGAAGCGTCCCACGGCGCTGGAGATCCTGAACTACCGCCGCGACGGCACGCCGTTCTGGAATGCCATCTTCATGGGCCCGGTCTTCGACAGGGCGGGCGAGCTGATCTTCCTCTTCGCCAGCCAGCTTGACGTCTCCAAGCGCCGGGAGAGCGAGCAATCCCTCCGCCAAGCCCAGAAGATGGAAGCCATCGGTCAGCTGACCGCCGGGCTGGGGCATGACTTCAACAATCTCCTGCACGTCATCGACAGCAGCCTGGAACGCCTGAAGGCCAAGCGCTTCGACGATCGTGCCTTCGAACGCTTCCACGAGGCGGCTATGGCCGCCTCGGACCGGGGCGCCAAGCTCACTCGTCAGCTTCTGGCATTCGCCAGGCGTACTCGGTTGGAGCCCAAGGGCGTCAACCTGACCGAGCTGGTGAACTCCTTCACGGAGTTGCTGGACACCTCCGTCGGAGAGAAGGTCGATCTGCACCTCAACCTGCAACGCCGCCTGCCCCAGGTGAAGGTGGACCCCAACCACCTGGAGATGGCTCTCCTCAATGTTGTGGTGAATGCCCGCGACGCCTTGCCCACAGGGGGCGCCATCACCATCACGACGCGGGCCATCCACCTGAACGGCGACGCCGCTGCCCGCCATCTGGAACCGGGCGACTACGTCCTGCTCTGTGTCAGCGACGAGGGCGTGGGCATACCGCCCCATGTTCAAGTCCGGGCGGTCGAGCCCTTTTTCACCACCAAGGGTCCGCAGCACGGCACGGGTCTCGGCCTCGCCATGGTACACGGCTTCGTCCAGCAATCTGGTGGGCGGCTTGAGATCGAGAGCGAGCCCGGGCGGGGAACGACCGTCCGGATGCTCTTCCCCCGCTATGTACCAGAGGTGGAGGCGGAGGGGACGAGCCATACTGGCTACCAGGCCCAGGCGGTCGAGGCCTCGGGCCGGGTTCTACTCATCCTGGTCGTGGATGATGGCCGCGAGATCGCCGAGATGGCCCGCGAGGCCCTGGTTGAGACAGGCTACCGGGTGGCCGTCGCGCATAGTGCCGAGGAGGCAATCAGGACCTTCGACGAGGCAGCGGCCTCCGGCGATGCCTTCGACCTTGTGTTCTCGGACGTGCTGATGCCCGGTGGGGCCAACGGGTTGGTCCTGGCCGAGCAGGTACGCGAGCGGTCGCCGGGCACGCCCGTGATCCTGACCACCGGCTACAACGACGAGATGTCGATTGACGGCCCGCAGTCGGTCGCCCTGGAGGTGCTGGGCAAGCCGTACAAGCGAACCGAGCTGATCGATCGTGTGCAGGCCGGGTTGCGCCGGGGTGCCCGGACCGGACCAGGCCGGGAGACATCCGACTTCGGCCACGCGGAGGCGTAACATTGCTCCCGCTGCCCATTGCGCGAGAAGGGCAGGACTATACGGATAAAGGGCTTCATTTCGGAAAGGCAGCGGGAGCGTGAGATCCGCCGCCGTGTTTCTGGATTGCTGCGCCCCTCCTGTGAGCGGCCGGGCCGCCCTCGGCCGGCCGGCTTGATCAATGCGGAGAAGTGCAGTCGTTCGGTGCGGGAAGTCCTGCGAAACGGTCCGCCATCCAGGCCACGGCAGTTCCGGCTATGGTGTAAGCTGCGAAACCATGCCCCACGCCGGGCAAGGAGAGCATCTGCACCGGCACGCCGGCAGCGCAGGATTGCGCCATGTAGGCGCGCGTCACCTCTGGCCGCACGATGGTGTCCGCCTGGCCCTGGGCTAGCAGCAGCGGCATGCCCGGGCGCAGCGTCCCCGGCGTGTTGGCCCGGAGCAGCGATCGCCAGGGTTCAGCCGTCGAGAGGTCCGGCACGCGCAGGAAGCCCTGTTCCATCGGCTTCTCGGACTCCTTGCGGGCAATCAGGTCGTAGATCGACTCGATGCACTCGCTCGCCAGCCGCTCCATGGCGGGATTGGCCCTAGGTACCACGACCTCGTCAGTGGGTGCGCCGAAGACCCGCTACCAGGCCCAGAGCGTCATCGCCGTCAGGTTCTTGCCGGCCGGGGTGCCCAGGTCGTCTCCCAGCAGGGCGGCCAGATCGGTCGCGGGCGCCGCGGCCGCAACGCCCGCCAACCGCAGCTCCGGCCCATAAGTCTTTGCCAAGAGCCCCGTGAAGAGTGCGGCCTGGCCGCCCTGAGAATGGCCCCAGACCGCGTAGCTGGACCCTGCCTGCGCCCCGGGCAGGGCGCGCGCGGCGCGGACGCTGTCGATTACCGCCCGTCCCTCGCTCTTGCCGACAAGGTAGGGGTGGGGTCCTTCGGTGCCGAGGCCGGGGTAGTCCGTGGCGGTGACGACGAAGCCGCGGTCCAGCATCTCCCGCAGGCCCTGAATGCTCCAGAACCGGATGAAGGCCAGGGATGGGGCGCAGCGCGGGACCACGCCGGTGGTCGGGTGGGCCCAGGCGATGACTGGGCGCCCGCCCTCCGGTGCCGGGCCGCTCGGCACCACGACGACGCCGGAGACCAGGATTGGCTCGTCCCGCAGCCCCGTCGAGCGGTGGAGGACGCGGTAGGCTGTCGCGCCGTCCGGCGCTCCCGTAATGGGCTGGCTCCGAACCAGAGGGTGTTACGGACCTAACCGGCAGTTGTGCTCGTGGATGAGGCTAGGCGCCGCAATGGATGATGAGCGGACTCTCAACCGAGAGCGATCCGTTGAGTTCGGAGACTGTCCTGCGAAGGGAGACACGATGATCATCGTTCTGGGCGCGACCGGGCATGTCGGCTCCACCGTCGCGCGGACGCTGATCGAGGCCGGGGAGAGCGTGATGGTGGTGACCCGGAGCGAGGACAAGGCTGCCTCCTGGCGCCAGCAGGGCGCGGAGGCCGCCCCGATCGATGTCGGTGACGCGGATCGGCTCCGGGACGTGCTCCGACGCGGCCGGCGTGCCTTCCTGCTGAACCCTCCCGCCGCACCGTCCACGGACACAGACCGGGAGGAGCGCCGCACGGCCGCGAGCATCGTCGCCGCCCTGGACGGCTCGGGGCTGGAGGGAGTCGTGGCGGCCTCCACCTACTGCGCCCGGCCCGGGGAGGAGGTCGGCGACCTCGGCGTGCTGTTCGAGTTCGAGCAGGCCCTCGCGGCCCAGACCATCCCGGCTGTGATCCAACGGGGGGCCTACTATATGAGCAATTGGGATGCCCTGCTGGACGCGGCGCGCGGCGGCACCCTGCCCAGCCTGTTCCCCGCCGAGCTGCGCCTCCCGATGGTGTCCCCCGACGATCTCGGTCGGGCGGCGGCGCGACGCCTTCTCGAACCGCCCGGAGGGACGGGTATTCGCCATGTGGAGGGGCCGGAGCGGTACAGCCCTCAGGACGTGGCGGACGCCTTCGCCGCGGCGTTGGGCCGGCCGGTGGCGGTCGCCGTAACACCGCGCGAGGGGTGGATCGGCAGCTTCCGTGCCCTGGGCTTCTCCGAGGCGGCCGCCCGGTCCTATGCCGGGATGACGGCGGTCAGCGTGGATGGCGCGTGCGACCTTCCCGGCGCCCCGGAGCGGGGGGCCGTTGCGTTGGCCACGTACATCACAGAGCTGGTCAGCAGGCTGGGCACGCCTGGAACCTAGGACCGCTTCGGGTCGAACCCAGTACTTCAGGCAGACCGCGTTCCTATCCTTCTACAACCGCCGGTTAGGTCCGTAACACCCTCTATGCGCCGCAGATAGGTCTCCACCTCGTCCCAGGTATGGGCCGGCGCGGTGAGGCCGACATAGCCGTCCGGCCGCACGACGAGAAGGCGGCCGGCCGCGGGCGGCCTGCGTGGCTGCCGCTCCAGCAGGGCCGGAAAGCGCGCGACCAGGGCCGCCCCGCGCACCTCGTCCTCGGCTTACAGCACGAAGCGCGGCGCAGCCCATCCGCTCCAGCAACTCGAGTGTCCGGCTCCAGATGACGACAGCGCGCGATGTCTCGGCCGGATGCGGGCTGCGGTCGATGATGCAGACGGGAAGGCCGTAGCGCGCCAGCTCGGCGGCCATGGTCAGGCCGACCGGCCCGGCGCCGACGATGAGGGTGGGTGACATCAGGGTTTCCCCTGAGTGGATGCTGGTCGACGGGCAGGGGGAAGCGATCCCCACTGCCCGCCACTCCCGTCAGAACCGGTAGGCTACGCGGGCAAGGCCGGTGTGGGAGGTGTACCCGTCCCCGACCTCAGCGCTGTACTGGACCCGCAGGTCCCAGTTGGCGGTGGTGAGCAGCTCTGCACCGAGGGTGAACTTGCCCAGCACGTCCGGGATCGGGGTGCTGGCCCGGAAGCCGCGGCTGGCCGGCTGGCCAGCGAGGCGAGCGGTGGCGGCCCAGTCCCCATTCGCGTTCAGCTCGATGCCGGCGCTGGCGAAGGGCCGCAGCACCATCCTGTCGCCTAGCCGAAGGCGCCCGCCCACTTCCACCGCCGGAACCGCGGTGAAGGTCGTCGCACCCCGGGAGTCCACGGCGAGGTTGAAGGGTGCCGCCCCGCTCTCGGTGTAGCCACCACTGCGGACGTAGTTCAGGTGCAGGTCCACCCTCGGCTGTACGTACCAGCCACCCGCCTCACCCCCGAACGGTACTTGGTAGGCCAGGCGCGTGTGGGCGCCGACATGCCAGGCGTCCGGCTTGCCCCGGGCCGTGCCCGTGAAGTTGCCGACCGTCACCGAGCGCTGGCTCTCGTACCAGCCGTAGCCGGCGTCGATGGCGCCGGAGACCTGCCAGGGGCCGGCTTGGTAGCGGAGTAGGCCGCCGACGAGCACGCTGTCGCCGCTGACCTTGGAAGAGCCCGCGTCGCCCCGGAACACGCTGCTCTGGTAGGCGATGGAGCCGCCCACGAACCAGCCCGGCGCGATCTGCACCTGCCCGCCCGTCTGCATCGTCCAGGAGGTTGCCTTGTAGCCGAGCGCGCCCCCCGTGCTGTCCTGGGTGGCCGTGCTGCCGAAGGCGCGCGCCCAGCCGCAGCTCGCCTCGTCCTGGTTGATGCCGGCGCCTGCGAAGGTGGCGCAGTCGTTCAGCATGTTGCTGGTGAAGTCGCGGCTGCTGGCGAAACGCGAGGCCGAGATGGCCCCGACCGTCTGCCCGGAGAGGCTGCTCAAAGCCTGGCCGTAGCTCGCCCCGTTCCGGACCCCGGCGAGCGCCGTGAAGCCCGCGTCCATGCTGGCGCCGCCGTTCCACAGCTCCTGCAGGTGGGAGGCGACGGCCCGCTGGTTGGCCCCGAGCCCTGCCGCCTGGCCCGTGAACTCGGCCCGAGGCTGGATCAGCAGGCTGTTGCCCGCCTGCTGGGCATCGAAGGCGAAGAGGTGCGTCCGGGTCGAGGTAAGGCCCGGGTCCACCGTCACGCCGTCCGTCGCAGTCAGCACCGTGACAGCGCGGTTCGCCACCGCCGCGGAGTGCAGCTCCAGCGTGCCACCCAGGCGCACGCTGCCCTGGACGTCGATCCGGTCAGAGGCGCCTGTGGCGTGGTTCGTGTCCAGCACCAGCCGACCCGTCCCAGACTGCACCAGGTTGCCCGTCATCGCCGTCGTCGCCATCTGACCCGCGCCGCCAATGCTCAGCGTCCCTGAGTTGCTCAACGTCCCCGCCGCGCCGAGCCGCATGACCGGGCCCGTGTTGATCGTCGCGCCGGCCGCGTTGTCGACCATGCCTCCCGTCACCCCGCAGCCGCCATTGGGGCAGGCACCGCCCCCGCCGCCATTGTCGAGGTCGACGCTGCCGGTGATGACGCCGCCGGGCTGGTTGTACACGCTGGTCCAACCGCCGGTGCCGTAGATGGCTGTCGTGCCGAGCGACGTGATCGTGCCCTGGTTGTTGACGTTGTTGTTGAGCTGGCTCGAGGGGTCTTGGATGGTGCTGCCGCCGACGATGTAGATGCCGGCGTTGTAGCCGTCGCCCGTGTTGTAGTCCCGCCCGCCCTGCACGGTGGCGTTCGGCAGGACGTTGATCCGCACGGCGGAGCCGCCAGTCGGGTTGGCGGGTGTGGTATTGGTGGCTGGCGTGGGCCGGCCGACGCTCTCGGCGAAGATGCCGGGCGAGGCGGCGCCGTTCGCCAGGACCCGGCCGCCGACGTTGACCGTCACGGTGCCGCCGGTGCCGAAGCCGCCCGCTGTGCCGTCATTGGCGCCGTAGCCGTTGCTCGTCACCCGCCCGCCGCCTCCGCCGATGCTCTGCGCGAAGATGACGGGCGTGTTGCCGGCATCGGTGGCCAGCGTGGAGGTTTGGCCTACCCCGACCAGAACCGGCCCGCCGCTACCGAAGTGGGCGGGGTAGGGCTGGAAGCCCGCGCGCTGGGCGGTCAGCCCGGTGTCGCCGGCCAGCCCGCCGCCGCCGCCGATGCTTTGCGCCAGCACCGCAATCGCGCCCTGCCCGTAGGTCATGATGCTGCCCGCGGAGCCGGCGGTGATGGAGGGATCGCCGAGGGTCACGGTCACGGCGCCCGCGTTGCCGGTCATCGCGCCGATCCCGAACGGGTTGGCCGCGTTGTTCGGCGTGCCGCCGAGCACCACGCCGCCGCCGCCGCCGATGCTCTGCGCCAGGATGCCGTAGGCGTTGCTGCCGAAGCGGACGCCGCTTGGTGAGACGGAGCCGGTGGTGATGGTGCCGCTGTGGTTCACGACCACGGCGCCCGCGGTGCCCGGCTGCGTTTCCTTGCTCGGGTCGCCGGAGCAGACAGTGCCGCAGTTGTTGCCACCGAAGGTGAGGTTGATGCCGTAGCTGCCGCCCGTGGCGACCGCGCCGCCGCCGTTGTTGTCCGAGGCGTCGCTGGACCGGGTGCGGAGGATGCCGCCGCCACCCGAGATACCCTGAGCGAGGATGCCGATGGCGTCGTGGCTCCGCGTGGTGATGGTGCCGGTGTTGGTCACCGTTACCGTGCTGGAGGTTCCGCCACCGCCGCCATCCGCGCCAATCGCGATCGGCAGGTTGAGCACGGAGGTATTGTCGGCGTTGCTGCCTTGGACCCTTGCGGCCGAGGTCCCGGCGATGCCGCCGCCGCCCGCGATGCTCTGCGCCACGATGCCGAGGGACTGGGCCCCGATCGTCGTGACGCTCCCGTTGTTGTTAACGGTGACGTCCCCCGCGTTGCCGCCGTGGCCACCCCGGCCGCCGACACTGATCGGCACGTTGCCCTGCTGGTCGTCCTCGTTGACCTTGCCGCCCGTGATGGAGGAGACGGCCGCGCCGCCCCGGCCGCCGCCGCCGCCAATCGCCTGCGCCATGATGCCGTCCGACATCGGCCCGATCGTGCCGATGGAGCCCGTGTTGATGACAGTCACGTTGCCCGCATTCCCGGCGGCGCCGCCCCGCCCCCCCACGTTCACGTGGACGGTGATCTTGGTGGAGGAGCTGTTGTCGCCGCTCTCGCCGCCGGACTCGCCGAGGTTCTCCAGGTCTTGGACGCCGCCCGCCGGATCGTCGCCCAGCCGGCGCGTCGCCGTGACGTTGCCGAGCGCCGAGTTGGCCACCCCGATGAGGCCGGAGACCGAGTTGTACTGGTTCACCGCGCCCTCGCCGCCCGTCACGAAGGCGTTGTTGAGGGAGGTCGTGGCGCCGTTGACGGAGCCGCTCGCGCCGTTGCCGCCGTCGCCGGTGTTGGTCCGGTTGCCGAGCGTGCTGGCCGACTTGCCGCCGAGCCCGCCACCGCCGCCGACGCTCTGCGCCACGATGCCCGGCGCGTCGGCCCCGAAAGTCACGAGCGTGCCGCCGTTCGTCACCGCCACTGAGTTGGCGCCGTTCGGCTGGGTTGTGCTGCCGCCGATTGCCCCGTTGCCGCCGACCGAGACGCTCGCGGTGAACTGGCCGTTGCTCGTCCCGGCCGCGCCGCCGCCGCGCCCGCCGCCGCCGCCGACCGACTGCGCCAGGATACCCATCGCCCCGTCGCCGAGGGTCAGGACGGCCCCGCCGTTGGTCACGGTGACCGGGCCGCCATTGCCGCCGCTGCCGCCCGTGCCGCCGAGCGCGACGGTGGAGGAGATGTTCGCGCCGTCGCCGGAGCTCCGGGCCGAGGCGTCGCCCGTCCCGCCATTGCCGCCGCCGCCGCCGATGCTCTGCGCCAGCACCGCGTCCGCCGCCTCGCCGCGCGTGAAGATCATGCCGCTGTTGGTGATGGTGACCGCGCCGCCCGCGCCGCCGCCGCCGCCGCTGCCACCGAGGGCGACGGAGGTGGAGACGCTGAACGGCGAGTCGTCGCCCCCCTTGGCCGTGGAGGTCGCCGAGGCGTCGCCGCCCGTGCCGCCACCGCCGCCGACACTCTGCCCCGCGATGCCGACCGAGCCGCCGCCCGCGGTCGAGATGAGGCCGGTGTTCTGGAGCGTGACGCTGTTGCCGTTCCCTCCGTTCCCGCCAGAGCCGCCGATGGAGACCGCGACCGAGACGGTCGGGATGGGGAACGTGTCGGTCGGGACACCGTAGACGGTGGCGGTCGCCCCGGAGGCGCCGCCATTGCCGCCGCCGCCGCCGATGCTCTGGCCGACGATGCCGTGGGAGTTCGCCCCCGTGGTCACGATCTGGCCCGTGCTCGTGGGGAGTGTGGCGATCTGGCCGACCGGGCCGCCGTCCCCACCGCCGCCGCCGTTGCCGCCGACCGACACCGAGGCGCCACCGATGATGGAGGTGACCCGGGAATAGGCTGCGCCGCCGTTGCCGCCGCCGCCGCCAATGGACTGCAACACGATGCCGGAGGAGTGCAGGCCGGAGGTCGCGATGCTGCCCGTGCTCGTCACGTCCACGGAGCCGCCGGCGCCGCCGCCGGCGCCCGAGCCGCCGACGACGATATTCAGGAAGCCTTCCAGCGGGCTGGTGGCACGCGCGTTGCCGCCGTTGCCGCCGCCGCCGCCGATGCTCTGCGCCAGGATGCCGGTCGAGCGCTCGCCGGAGGTCACGATGGGGCTAGAGCCGGCGCCGCTGTTGGACTTCTCGATGGAGACGTCGGCGCCGTTGCCCGCCCCCGCGCCGTCGCCGCCGACGGCCTGCCAGCCGTTCGCGTCGCCGCCGTTTCCGCCGCCGCCGCCGATGCTCTGCGCCAGGATGCCGGGGGAGTTGGTCCCGGTCGTGGTGATGGAGGAGACCGCTGCGCCGACGAACCCGACGGAGCCGCCGTTGCCGCCGGTGCCGCCATTGCCGCCGCTAGCGCCCCAGCCACCGCCCTGGCCGCCCGTGCCCCCCGCGCCGCCGAAGGACTGCGCGAGGACGCCGGGGGAGTCCGCACTGTTGGTGATGACGCGTCCCCAGTTCTCGACGTAGACGCTTCCCGCATCGGCGCCCGTGCCCGCTTTGCCGCCGTTGCCGTCGCTGCCGCCGTTGCCGTGGCCCGAGCCGCCCAGGCCGCCCTGGCCGCCGAAGGACTGCGCGGCGATGGCGGGGCCGGTGCCGGTGCTGCTCGCCGAACCACCCTGCGCGAGGACGACGGAAACGGGGCCGCCCGTGCCGCCGTTGCCTCCGTTACCGGCCTGGTCGCCAACCTCGCCGTAAGCCCCGCCACCGTCGCCGCCGTTGCCGCCCTGCGAAAGCGCGAGGATGCCGCCCTGGGTACCGCTGGCGCTGCCCCCGAAGACGACGCTCACGCCGCCGCTGCTGCTGTTGCCACCGTTGCCGGCATCGCCGCCATCGTTGTTGGAGCCGCTGGCGTTGCCGCTAGTCCCGCCGGCGCCGGCGCCGCCCGAGGCGTTGGCGAGGAGCCCCACCGAGGGCTGAACCCCGGTGTTCGGAACCCACGTCTGCGCCGTGTTCGGGTTGTTGAGCGCCCCGACCATCGGCGCATCCCGCGTGCCCGCCACGACGGTGCCGGCCGTCCCGCCGTCGCCGGAGGTGGTCGCCGTCCCCTGATGGCCGCTGTAGCCGCCGACGCCGCCGGCGCCGCCATCGGCCTGGATCACGGTGTTCCCGCTGGTCGAGGTGCCGGGCTGCATCGTGACGGTGAGGGTGTTGCCGTCGCCGCCCCGGCCGCCGTTGGCCCCCGAGTGATCGAGGCCCGTGTAGGTCCAACCCGTCCCGCCCTGGCCCCCGGTGGTCTGGACCACGACTTCACCGGCCGGGAATGCGGCGACGGGGATGTCCACGTTCGCCGCCTCGACGGGGGTGCCGGGCGCGCCGGGGTTCTGATTGTCCGGGGCCGGGGCTGGCTGCACGACGTAGTAGCAGGCATAGCCTTCAAAGGCGGCGCAGGCGTCGGCCCTGGCCTCCCCCGAAACGGAGAGCAGGATGAGCGGCACCGCGGCGACGGCCGCGAGCGCCGTGCCGGAGCTGGAGGCAAGCAGCTTCGCTCGGGACGAGGCGGATGGCGAGACCCGCCGGGGTGCTCCGGGGCACGGCGAGGCCCCGCGCGGTGCTGCAACGGTGGCGGGCGCGGAACTGTTCTGAGGGGAAGCCTTGTGGGTGGAGGAGTGCACGGCACGGGGTTCCTGGCTGGATGTGGAACCCGGTATCGCCGCTCGCGCCGCCGGACGTCCCGAGAAGCCTCTCAAGAATTGCCGATCACCTTCCGACGCTTCGTTCAGCTTTTTTTTCGGATCGGGGGCGCTGAAGTCCAAGAGTGGCCAGGGCTCCGTTGGAGCTGTCCGGGAGGGGCATGACGGGCGGCAGAGGCGGCCCGTGACGTCATGGGAGCTGGAGGGCGCCCATCCTGTCACAGTTCTGTCCACCCGCTCGAACGTCAGGCCACCTGCTTCGGCCTGGTTGGAGTGGGCACGGTCGCTGGGATCGCCCCGCGCCTTTGGGTGCGAGGGCACCGGCTCCTGCGGCGCAGGCAGGTCCCGATTCCTGAGCGAGCACGGCCACCCGTCCTTTTGCTGAACCGGCTCACCCGTCAGCTCCGGTACCGGAAGAGAAGGACGACACGGTCGATGCCGGGGGTGCTTCTCGCGGCGCCCCGGCGGGCCAGGTCACGGCATGACCCAAGTCCTGGTGAAATGCGGTCGAGATCCGCCATCGCAAGGCGTCCCGCGACGCCGCCGAGGCGCGGAGCCGAGCGAAGTGACACTCAAGGCCATCATCGTCAGCGCGCTCGGCACGATGCGAGGAGCTCGGTTACCTGAACAGCAAGAGGACGCTGCTTCGCTGTCTCCCCGCCCTGCGTCCCGGGCGAACGGCCTGAGAGCCCTATCCTCACCGAGTTGCGAAATCCAAACCTCGAAAGGCAGATGCTGTGACGAGTTGAAGCTGGTTTCGGAAAAAGATCGTATTAAGATCGGGTTGCATTTCTGAGAGGACATCATGGCACCGCGCGAGGGCTCCGGGGCATACCACTTCGACGCGTTCTGCCTCGACCCCGCACGCGGCGCCCTCCTAGGCCCGGACGGGGCCGAGCTGCGTCTGCGTCCCAAGCCCTTCGCGTTGCTCCAGCACCTGTTAGACAACCCCGGCCGCCTGCTTGGCCGTGACGAACTCATGGAAACACTGTGGCCGGGCGTGGTGGTGACGGACGACTCCCTGACCCAGTGCATCAGCGATCTCCGTCGTGCCTTTGGTGACAGGGCCGCGCACGTCCTGCGAACCATACCCAAGAGGGGATACGTGCTAACGGCGGAGGTCCGGCAGGATGCGGCGCCCCGTCCGGACATTCGGCGGAAAGCAGTTCCTGGTGCTGAGCCCGAGCAGGACATCGTGGCGCAGCGTCAGGCCTTGGTTGCGGTTCACCGTTTCGAGGCACCCGACGGGAACCAAGCGGCCATCCTCCTGGCGGACACCCTGGTCACCGACATGATGGCCTTCTTCGCCCGCTTAGAGGGGCTCCGCATCCTGCCAGCCCGGGACGGAATGGCGGCGGAAGGGTATCGGGTCAGGGGCGAGGTGCGGGCTGCCGGTACGGATCTGCGGGTCACCCTGCGGCTTGAGGACGCCGCGTCGGAAGCCGTGCTCTGGGCGGAGCGGCTGGACCGGCCACGGGACGAGCCGCGAGGGCTGCCGGAGCCGGCGCTGCTGGCCCTCGCCGCCCATCTCGAGCAGCAAGTGGAGCGGCACAGCCTCTCCCTCGCGCGCCGAAAGCCGGTGGCCGAGCGGTCGGCGCGCGAGCTCTGCCTCGTCGGCCGTGAACATCACCAGCGCGGCACCGAAGCCGACACGCTGGTGGCGAAGGAGATGTTCGCCCTGGCGATCGCGGCCGACCCGGACTACGCGACAGCTTACGCCTGGCAGGCTTACACCGTGCACCGGTCCATCACCCATGGCTGGGGCAGTCCCGGCGGGCAGGCGGCGCGGGACGAGTCTCTTCGTCTCGCCCGGAAGGCCGTTCAGCTCCAGCCGGACTCGCCGCTCTGCCTCTCGCGCCTCGCCTTCTCGCTCGTGCTGCACCAGCAATGGGAAGGCGCTGTGGACGCGGCGCGCGCGGCCCTGTCGTCGGCGGTGCCCGCCTTCGCCTCGGCCCGCAACACCTGCTGCGAGGTGCTGGCGGCCGCCGGGCATCCTGAGGAGGCCGTGGTCGTGGCTCAGGAGACCATCAGCCTCGACCCGCTCTGCCCGCCCACCACCCAAGGGATCCTCGGCCGGGCGCTGCTGATGTCCGGAAAGGTGGAGAATGCCTTGTCGCCGCTGCGCTGGTGCGCGTCGCGCCTGCCCGACTACGCGGCGACCTATGATTCCCTGCTGGTGGCAGCCGTAGAAAGCGGACGGGTTGCGGAAGCCTTGGCGGCGCGACGCGAGTTCTCTCGCATCAAGCCGGGCTGGGTGCCCCGGAACCACACTGGGTACTGGTTCTTTCGCCGCGACGAGGATGTGGAGCGCTTCGTGGCAGCTTACCGGCGCGCGTCCGAGCTGGCGGGTGCCGCGGATAAGCAGTCGATGACGTCGTCGGCGGCTTCACCGCAGGCTGAGCAGGACCAAGTCCCCACTCCTCCCAAACCTGCCGCGCCGCCTCCCCCGCCCGAGGGCGCCCGGTCTCTGGCCGACCTCCGGCGGGACACGCTGGTTATGCACCCGCTGCAAGCTGCGCCTGACGATGCCTCCGCGGCCCGCACCGCTTCCACGCTGACCTTGGGCCTTATGGCTGAGCTGGTCCGCTACGAGGATTTGTGCGTCGTCGGAGAGGCATATAACCGGGCTAGCCAGGACTACGCGTTGCGGGGTGACGCGTATGTCTCTGGCGACCGAGTCCACGCCGTTCTGCGGCTGGAGGAGGTGGCCACCGGCGCGGCCTTCTGGGCCCAGCGATTGGACTGGCCGCTGGCTCAACCGGGCGGGCTGCCCGCCGAGAGCGCCGCCTTGCTGGCCACCGCGGTGAACCTGCAGGTCGGGCGACGGAGCCTGCGCCGGGCGCGCCAGAAGCCGATGGAGCAGCTGACCGCCCGCGAACTCACGCTGCTTGGCAGGGAGGTCTACAACCGGAGCACCCCGGCGGACACCAGGGCGTCGCGCGACCTGTTCGTCAGGGCGGCCGCCGTTGACCCTGGTTATGCACCCGCTCGCGCCTGGCATGTCTTCGCGATCTCGCGTCCGACGGTGCAAGGGTGGCCTGACGGGGAGGATGGCGAGGGGCTGCATGAGGCCGTCCGCCTGGCGCGCCTTGCCGTCGAGTTGGAGCCGGACTCCCCGCTCGGTCTCGCGGCCCTCTCCCTGTGCCTCGCCTTGCGGGAGCAATGGGGCGAGGCCGTCGCCTCGGCGCGCCTTGCCCTGCGGACCGACCAAGTCGCTGATGACGCGGTGCGCATGACGGGCGGGTCCATCCTGGCGGCGGCGGGCTTTCCCGAGGAGGCGGAGGTGGGCCTTCGGCAGATGATCGCCTGGGACCCGCACTGTCCTCCGGTCGTGCACGCGGTGCTCGGGCGCGCGCTGCTCCTGCGCGGGCAGCCTGAAGAGGCGCTGGCCGAACTCCGCCTCTGTGCCGCCCGCCTGCCTGACTACGAGCTCTGTCTCAGAACCATGGTGGTCGCCGCGATAGAGGCCGGTGACATCGAGGAGGCGCGGAAGGCGTTGCGCGAGGTCGCCCGGCTACGTCCCGGCTGGGTGAACGGCACGGATCCGATCTTCTGGTTCATGCGAAAGCTGGAAGACCGGGACCGACACCAGCAGGCCTTCGAGATGGCAGTACGACTTGAGGCCACGGCGAGGGCGGGTGGTCTGCTGGATGCCTGCACGTCCACGTCCTGAGCCGGGATCCGCCCAGGGGGGCACATCCGTCCAGCTTGCGTCACTATGAGCAGGTAATGGGATCGGTGCCGCCCTTGCGGCGTCTTCGTGTCGCTGGGATCGTGGCCTCGGTCTTGGCTTCAGCAGCGAGCCACCCTTCTATATCTCGAACCTGACCACCAGCCGACGCGGCATCTGAGCAGGTGAGCCGCCTTTCCTCGTTGTTGCCCGATCGTGCTTGGGGGAGATGCCGCCTTCGGGACACCGGCATATCTTCAGCTTCCGATCGGATTTTCGGCCATCTCGAGCAGAAATTCGGAGAGGTTTCAGGCTTCACTCAGGACTTCATTCCGGACCTCCATCTACATCTTGGTCCGCGACCTAAGGGCTGCGCCGCCTCGCTCCGCCGGACATCAACGCCGGAACGCAGGCGGCGCGCTGCACAGGGCGCGTCAACGATGCAGACGACAAGAGGAACTCGGACCATGACCCGCAGAGGCTCTCTCTCCCTCGCTTCCGCCGCTGCCCTGACCGGGCTGGCCGCACTCACGGGCTGCGCCGTCGCCCAGGAGCCCTGGCCCAACCTGAACGACGCCGAGGCGCAGCTGCGCGGCGCGCTGGAATCCCTCAACCGCGCCCCGAACCGCTTCGGCGGCCACAAGGCCGAGGCCGAGCGCCTGATCCGTGGCGCACTCGCCGAGATCGAGACGGCCAAGCAGTCCTTCCGCTGACGCGCGCCAGCCCCCGTGCAGGAGGAGAGACGACGTGACAGAGTTTGACTTCCTGCACGACACGGCTGGCGGCGAGCCAATCCGCATTCCCGAGATCGGGCTGGACCTAAGGATCCGGCTCTCGGCGCGGGGGAACGACGGGCGGCTGACGGTCATTGAGACCGTCTACGCCGCAGGCTCGGGTCTGCCGCTGCACCGCCACCCCGAGACGGAAGTCCACCGCATCACCGGCGGCAGCTTCCTCTTCGAGGTGGACGGGAAGCGTTTCGACGCATCGACGGGTGACCTGGTCTGCATCCCCGGCGGGGCGGAGCACCGCTTCCTCAACGTCACGGACAGCCCGGCCAGCCAGCTCGTCCTGATCATGCCGGGGCTCGACGCCGCAGGCTTTTACACGGAGTTCGCCGGCGTCATGCGCGGCGGCACAGCCGATCCGGCCGTCCTGGCCACCTTCGAGGAGTACTGGGGCTTCGAGCTCCTGGGCCCGCCCATCCGCCCCGACTGACGGCTGAAGCCGACGCACCCGCACCACTCAACCATGTTCTCCAAGAGAGGATCTGTGCCTTGATAACCCTTCTCGGCATCATCGCCGCTGTGGCGATCGCCAGCACCGCTCCCGCAATGGCGAACGGCCAGAGCGCGCCGTTGCTTTCAGCAGCGCCACTACTGACCGAGGCCGTGTTCGCGCCTCCGAGCCCCGGTGTCGCGTCACCGATCATCCCCGTCGCCGAGGGCTGCGGCCCCGGTCGCTGGCGCGGGTCCTGGGGCGGCTGCCGCGGTCCCGGCCCGGGCTACTTCTACGCGCCGCCTCCGCCGCCGGTTTACTACGGCGGGAATGGCTGCCCACCCGGCTTCTGGCGCGGCCCCTGGGGCCATTGCCGCGACACGCCCTACCACGGCGCGCTGCCCGGCGGTGGCTGGCGGTAGCTCCGGAATCCTCTGAACCCGAACGAACAGGAGATATCCCGATGAAAGCTCTGCGTCTCACCTCGATGGCCACCACCCTCATGGCCGTCGTTCCCATGGCCGCCGTGCATGCGCAGCCTGCGCCGGCAGCTCCCTCCGCCCCGGCCGTGCAGCAGGGGCCGCAGTACCTGGCCTTCACCGAGGCCGATGCCCGCGCCGTGCTGAACGCCCGCTTGGCCGCGATCCGGACGGTGATGGAACTGACGCCGGAGCAGGAGCGGCTTTGGTAGGCGGTCGAGGCCGCCATCCGCGACATCGTGCGGGGCGCCGCCGAGCACCGCGCCCGGAGCACCTCGGCTGTGGCACCCACCCATTTCCTCGACCTGTTGAGCGGCATTGCGGATGCCGAGGAGACCCGGGCCCGCGAACTGCGCCGCTTCGTCAGCACCGCCAAGCCGCTGGCCAACTCCCTCAGCGAGGCGCAGCGCCGCCCCGTCCCGGCCTTCCTGGGCATGGATGACACGGGCGGCCCCAACCAGCCAAGCGCGCAGCTCTGGCTCTTCGACGAGGAGGGCTGACATGGCGGCGATCGGCGCGGCAGCCCCCCGCCGCGCCGATATGCGCTCTGCGATTTCGAAGATGGGGCCAGGGCCAGGAACGCAGCCTCATTCCCAATCGGGTTCCAGGAGGTCTCGCCGGTAAGACCACATGGCCGTAGACATGGCCACCATGTGTTTGCTTCTCGACACTGCTATCCCGAATGCGGCCTGTCTGCCATCGGCCAGCTGCGCCCGTGGACGGGGCGAGATCGGAAGTCAGCACGCCACCATCGCCGCTTCAGAAGCCAAATTCGCCGCCTATGCACCCCTGACAGCCTGCAAGATCACCCGCTCTGAAATCACCCTCCCGATGCATAGACCGCTCTGAAGCTCTTAGGGCAGTCATGAAGCCGCTGGGGAGGCGCTGACACGACCTGCACTAGGTCATAGGATGTATCATCAACCGAACGGCGACGACGATTCGCATTTGGAAGAAGGTGCGACTTGACGATAATCAACGACCTTCTTTCTGCGCCAGAGCGAGAGAATGGTGGCCGAACCGCTTTGGACAGATTTGACTTTCAGACTGCTTGGGGAATAGCTAACGTTCTCAGGCTCCACGACAATGCATCAAATTATGCCGTAGCATTTGAATTCCATGATGACATCGTCGAACTGGATGATGCCGATAATCCGAACGCGGCCACGTTTTATCAGGTAAAGACGCTGCAAACTGGCAAGTGGACGTTTGCCGATATATTGTTTAGAGAAGCAAAAGGTAAGGGCATCAACAAAACTCTTAAGGCATCATATGTGGGCAGGATGTTCGACAACGTCTCTCGTTTCGGACATTCTGTTTCGAAACTAGTCCTCGTCAGTAATCAACCACTGCCCGAACTGACTGAAGAATTCGGCGAACGTGCATTCTCGAGCGCCACCAAGGACTTGGTGGATAAATTCAAAGTCACTCTTCAGAAAGAATGTGTAAACTTTAACGATCAATTGCATATGAAGTATTTCTATTTTGATAGGTGTAGGCTCGATTTGGGATCCTACGAAGATACCCTAACGGGTAAAATGGCAGGGTTCTTGAACCGACATTCGGCACCTGAAGCCGCAGCATCAGCTTTCACGATCTATCTAGCGAATGAGGGACGGAAACGCTCGAAATCTTTGTCCGATGTCCAGGATTTTGCGGCGCTGAAAGCGTCAAAGTTTCTAACGAGTCATCAAATGACGGGTTGGCTAAACAGATTAACTCATGAATACACCCATCACCCAAGCTGGGAGACGATATCGCGCCAGCTGAATTTTCCTCACGCTGAGGATGTTAAGATCGAGCGTGAATGGCGTTCTTACTTGCCGGAGCGAATGCGGCGTTGGAACGCGGCAACCATGCAATTTACGAGCGAGGTCAAAAGGGCGGTGGAACCTGTTCTAGATGCGGCCGAGAACTTGGCTTCAGGTCTCTCGTCTGCTGTGCCCCTCGTGGAAGACCTCGTGAAAGGCTGGAAGCCAAACGCATCCGATTACCTCGTTAAGGCTATCATCCTTTACGAATACAAAAAATGAAAGAGGCCCGTCGCTTTCTTCTCTTAATCAGAAATTTGAGAACAAGACAATATGAAGACCTTGAGATTCGAAAGGCTGGAATTACTTTCTCTGACCGAAAAGAAGGGGAGAGTAGTCGAATTCCATCCGCGATGCACGATAATAACGGGAACAAACGGCGTCGGAAAATCCTCGATAATTAAGAGCCTTTATTGGATTCTGGGTGCGTCGCCGATTGTGGTTAATCCGAGATGGATTAAACTGAACGTGAAGGGATCGCTGGTTTTCCTGGTGGACGAAAAACGATACAGGGCGGTTAGGAATAATTCTCGAATTGCGGTTTTTGCTGAGGATGGCGAGCGCCTAATATCCACGGCAGCTTTCACCAAAGAGCTTGCGCCGTTCTTCGCACAGATGTTGGACTTCGGCTTATTGATGGCGAATAGAAATACCGGAGCTGCAGAGACGCCGCCGCCAGCATATGCCTTCCTGCCTTATTACGTGGACCAAGATGGCGGGTGGAACAAGCCCTTAACGTCGTTCGACCATCTCACTCAGTATTCGGATTTCAAGAAAAAAGTCATCGAGTTTCATACTGGAATTAGACCGAATCGCTACTACGAATTAGATGCCGAAAAAAAGCAATTAGACATTGCTGTGAAAGAACTGGAGCGCGACCACAAGGTGGCCCGAACAATTCTCGAAAGGCTGAAGTTGGATGTGAATTTTACCGCTTTGGAGTTCACCGGGGCAGAGCATGAAGCCTCGATAGAGAAATTGCTGATGAAGATGAAGTCACTCCGGGACCTTCGTAAAAGTCGGGCTAGGGAGCTAGGGGATATTTTAGATGAAAGAGTTGCGATCGATCAACAATTTGCCATAGTGCAAGCTGCGGCCGCTGAACTTGCTTTAGATGCTGAGTGGGCCGCGGCCGACGAACGTAGTGAAATACCTTGCCCGACCTGTGGCACACGTCATCAGAATGACTTCTCAAATCGCTTCTCTATACTGGCGGATCGCGAGGAGTGTTTTGAATTTCTCAGCATGTCTAAGCGGAAAATCGAAATGCTTGTTGCGCGCACACAAAGCTGTCAGGAAGCGATCGCTTCTACTGACGAAAGCATCGTAGAAATTGAAAAGCTTTTGGACACTCGACAAGGAGACGTTACTTTAAAAGAAGTGATTCAGAACGAAGGACGGCAGATCGCAGCTAAAACTTTTGATGACCAAATCAAAGAACTCGAAGCGAACATGGGGGAATTTTATGGGAAAATTGCTGCGACCAAGAGGGGCCTGAAGGATCTTGAAGACAAAGAGCTGAAGAAAAAGATTCAAGATTACTATGCGGCGCTAATGCATGAGTACGTCCGGCAGCTGAATATATCGGACCCTGACTTGGACGCGATTTCTAAGATTACAGGCAAGGTCATGGACACAGGTAGCGAGCAGCCTCGGCTAATGCTTGCATACGTCTTGGCACTTGCTGACACAATCCAAAAGTATACAAGTGCATTCGTGGCACCTTTGGTCATCGATAGCCCTGTTCAACAAGAACAAGACACGAGAAACGCTCCGGCGATCATTCAGAAGGTCGTCGCAAATCGACCGAATGGAGGCCAATCCATCATTGGCACTATATCTTTGCACGGGGTTGTTGTGGATGACTGCAAAGTTGTAACGCTAGAAGGTAAGAGTTCAGCTCTACTTGCTAGTGAATACGATGAGGTTTACCGGATCTTAGATCCGCTACTTGCGAAAATGTGAGCTTAGAAGGTTGCGGTTGGATCGCCGAGTTGGAACCGAACGGCTACACAGCTGCTGGCTGCCCGCACGCAATGGCCCAAGCCAACCGCACACATAGTATAAGGACTCGAGCAGCAGCTGACCGACACCTCTTGGACCTCTTGGTGCGGTAGGTCCAAGTGCTGCCAGGAGACCAGTCACAAGCAGGAAGCGCCGCCAGCCCCGCCAACGGCGCTCCGCTGCTTTCGAGCGCGGCCTATCCATCCCTGGGGTCCGCAACGTCTATCCTACCCCGTTTTTGTACGCTCTCGGAAGAATTATTCGTGCTTTTGAGCCTTGTATCCTGGGGGAGCCGCGCCTGCGCGGCGGGGGCAGAGCCCCATGCTCGGAGCGGGTCGTTTACAGTCTTTGCGTTTACAGGCGGGGCTGGTAGTGGAGCGGACATGGTTGGATCGTCGCGGCTTTTTGCGGCTGTTGACGGCTACGGTGCGGTTTTCGGGTCTGATCCCGCGCCGCTTGATGCGGCGCCACCCGGCGCCATCTTTCCCGGGGGATGCGGGGTCGGGCGGGACAACCCTCGCCCGGCCCCGTTCCCTTTGCCGGCACTGCCCCTGATTCCCGCGGCGCCCTGCCTCAGTGCTGCCAGGATGGCCCCGGACCCGACGTGACCCCCTCCCTCAGCCTCACCCGCCTGCAGCTTCAGGACTTCCGGAACCACGCGAACGCTTCTCTGCGCTTCTCGGCGGGGGTCGTGGTGATTGCGGGGGAGAACGGGTCTGGCAAGACGAACCTGCTGGAGGCGATCTCCCTGCTCGGCCCCGGGCGCGGGTTGCGGAGCGCCCGGATCGCTGATCTCGGCCGGCGCGTGGGGGAGGAGGGCCTGCCCTGGGCCGTCTCCGGCCGCTTCGAGGGGCCGGAGGGGACATTCGACCTCGGCACCGGCACCGCGCATGGGGGATCGCCGGAGAAGCGCGCCTTCCGCCTGGACAACGAGCCGGTGAAGACCCAGTCGGAGCTGGGCCGGCTGGTGGCGGCCGTCTGGCTGACGCCGCAAATGGACCGGCTGTTCCAGGAGGCGGCCTCCGGCCGCCGGCGCTTCCTGGACCGGCTGGTCTGGGCGTTGGACCCGAACCATGCGCGGGAGGTCTCGGCCTATGAGAACGCCATGGCGCAGCGCAACCGCCTGCTCTCCGACGGGCGCGAGGGGCGGCGCGTGGACCCGGCTTGGCTGGACGGGCTGGAGGACGCCATGGCCCGCCACGGCGTCGCTCTCACGGCCGCCAGGCGGTCCCTCATCGGCCGCCTGAACGCTGCCCTGGCCGAGGGCGTGGCGGGGGCCTTCCCGGCCGCGCTCTGCGCCCTGGAGTGCGAGACGGCGGCGGCGCTGGAGAGGGGGTCCGCCCTGGCCGTGGAGGACGGGCTGCGGGAGGCGCTGGCGGCCCGCCGGGGGCGCGATGCCGCCGCCGGGCTGGCCGTCGCCGGGCCGCACCGCTGCGACCTCCGCCTCTCCCACCTGCCCAAGGGGGTGCCGGCAGAGCTGTGCTCCACGGGGGAGCAGAAGGCGCTGCTCATCTCCACCGTGCTGGCCCATTCCGCCCTCATCGCCTCCGCCCGGGGCTTCGCGCCGCTGCTGCTGCTGGACGAGATCGCGGCCCATCTGGACGCGACCCGGCGGGAGGCGCTCTTCGCGGCCCTGACAGCCCTGCCGGCGCAGAGCTTCCTGACGGGGACGGAGCCCGGGGTCTTCGCTTCCCTGGACGGGGTGGCGGAATCCTTCTCGATCGGGCCTGAAGGCGTGATGGCGGGCTAGAAGCCCGGTTCGGGCCCTGTTTTCCGGCGTTTTTCTCGGCCCCGGATGCCCCTGCCCATGGCTTCGCGCGCGCGGAATCCTTATATTGCGGAAAGATGATTCCGCACGCCGCGCAACCGTTTCGCGCGGCCCGAGAGGTCCCCGATCCGCATGACCGAATCCGCCCGCGCCACGAAGGAAGCCGAGGTCGCCGCCGCCGGCGCCGACGGCGCCTATGACAGCGCCTCCATCACCGTCCTGCGCGGTCTGGAGGCCGTCCGCAAGCGTCCGGGCATGTATATCGGCGACACCGATGACGGCTCCGGCCTGCACCACATGGCCTTCGAGATCATCGACAACGCGGTGGACGAGGCGCAGGCCGGCCATGCCGATACCTGCGTGGTGGTGCTGAACGGCGACGGCAGCGTCACCGTGACCGACAACGGCCGCGGCATCCCGACCGACATCCACGCGGAGGAGGGCGTTTCCGCCGCCGAGGTGGTGCTGACGCGGCTGCACGCCGGCGGCAAGTTCAACCAGAACTCCTACAAGGTCTCCGGCGGCCTGCACGGCGTGGGCGCGGCGGTGGTGAACGCACTGTCGGAGTGGATGCATGTCCGCATCTGGCGCGGCGGCAAGGAGCACCTGATCCGCTTCGAGCACGGCGAGACGGTGCAGTCGCTGGAGGTGGTCGGCCCGAGCGATCACGCCGCCGGCACGGAGGTGACCTTCAAGCCTTCCTCCGGGACCTTCACGAAGACCGAGTTCGAGTTCGCCATCCTGGAGAAGCGCCTGCGCGAGCTGGCCTTCCTCAATTCCGGGCTGAAGATCCATCTGCGCGACGAGCGCCACACGCCCGTGCAGGAGGCGGACTTCCACTATGAGGGCGGCCTCGTCGCCTTCGTCGAGTGGATGGATGCCGCCGAGGATCCGCTTTTCAAGCCGCCCGTGTCCTTCGCTTCCAAGGAGGTGAACGGCATCAAGGTGGAGATGGCGATGTGGTGGAACCGCTCGCCCCGCGAGCGGACGCTGTGCTTCACCAACAACATCCCGCAGCGCGACGGCGGCACGCACCAGGCGGGCTTCCGCCAGGCGCTGACGCGCGTGGTGACGAAGTACGCCGCCGACCTCGCGAAGAAGGAAAAGGTGGAGCTCGCCGGTGACGACATGCGGGAGGGCCTGTCCTGCATCCTCTCCGTGAAGGTGCCGGACCCGAAGTTCAGCAGCCAGACGAAGGACAAGCTCGTCTCCTCCGAGGTGCAGCCGGTGGTGCACACCGCCGTGGCGGACGCGCTGAGCCACTGGTTCGAGACGCATCCGAAGGAGTCGAAGCTCGTCCTGGAGCAGGTCGTGCTCTCCGCCGTGGCGCGGAAGGCGGCCCAGGCGGCGCGGGAGAAGGTGGGGCGCAAGAACGCCCTCGACATCTCCACACTGCCCGGCAAGCTGGCGGACTGCCAGGAGAAGGATCCCGGCAAGTCCGAGCTCTTCCTCGTCGAGGGTGACTCTGCAGGCGGCTCCGCCAAGCAGGGCCGCAACCGCGCCAACCAGGCCATCCTGCCGCTGAAGGGCAAGATCCTGAACGTGGAGCGCGCGCGGATGGACAAGATGCTGTCCTCCGCCGAGGTGGGCACGCTGATCACCGCGCTCGGCGCCGGCATCGGCACGCGCGATCCGGACCGGCCGAACATGCCGTTCTTCGACCCGGACAAGCTGCGCTACCACCGCGTGATCATCATGACGGACGCGGACGTGGACGGTTCCCACATCCGCACGCTGCTGCTGACCTTCTTCTTCCGGCAGATGCCGGAGCTGATCGAGCGCGGCTATCTCTACATCGCGCAGCCGCCCCTCTATCGCGCCAAGCGCGGCAACGAGGAGCGATATCTGAAGGACGACCGCGCGCTGGAGGAGTACCTGCTGGAGAAGGCGCTCAGCGGCGCGCGCCTGATCTACGCCGACGGGCGCGAGGTGGCCGGCGAGGAGCTGCGCGCGGCGGTTGACGACCTGCGCAACGCCGCCCGCCGCATCCGGCGCCTGGCGAACAACGTGCCGGCGGAGATCGTGGAACAGGCCGCCGTGGCCGGCGCCCTGGGAGCGGAGCCGCACCTGGAGGCCGCGCCGCGCCTGGTGGAGCGGCTGAACGCCCTGGCGGCGCCGACCGAGCGCACCTGGAAGGCTACGCTGGACGCGGACGGAATGCGCGTGTTCCGCGACGTGCGCGGCGTGCGGGAGAGCCACCACCTGGATCCGGTGGCGCTGCGCTCCGCCGAGGCGCGCTGGCTGGAGGAGCGGCGCGAGGCGCTGTCCGCCGATTTCAGCGCGCCGGCCACGCTGCAGTTCGAGGCGCAGCGGCAGGAGGTGCGCGGCCCGATGGTGGCGCTGGACCGCATTCTGGCACAGGGCCGCAAGGGACTGGCCGTGCAGCGCTTCAAGGGACTGGGCGAGATGAATCCCGACCAGCTCTGGAAGACCACGCTGGACCCGGAGGTGCGGACGCTTCTGCGCGTGGCCGTGGAGGACGCCGACGATGCCGGCCGCGTCTTCTCCACCCTGATGGGCGACGTGGTGGAGCCGCGCCGCGACTTCATCGTGGGCAATGCGCTGAAGGTGGCGAACCTGGACGTGTGACGGGGATGTGAGCGTCCAGCGTAGTTTGTCCAACGGCAGGATAATCTGTCCATGAACTGGCGCCCGCTACCCAAGTGTGGGCGTCAGCTTCATCTACTTCTTCGAGCCAATACGAAGTCAATGTAGCTGCAGGGTTAGTCTAGTGGTCACGCCAGGACCCGGAGAATTCTCCCGGATAGCCACGATTATTCCTCACTTTTGGGGGTATATACATGATGTCTGGCACGGGTGGATCTAGAAGAACTTAGGGCGTGCTGGACTTATGGGGCGACTACTATAAGCCTTGGAAGGCTTACTTCTTCCCGCGACAGGTGAAATGAGCGTGGTTCGAGGTCTTTCAGGACTGGAGCGAACGGGGCGTGTACGATCTCACCCGGTTGTCCCCGATCGACTTCGAGACCCTTGCCCGGGATCTCCTCCAGGCCGAGTGGGGCCAGCGCCTCGAGGTCTTCAAGGCAGGCCGTGACCAGGGAATAGACCTCCGTTACTCCCGCCCGCACGGCACCGCGACGATCATCCAGTGCAAGCACTACGCGGGGTCCGGGCTGGAAGCTCTCCGGCGGCATTTGACCAAGACGGAGATCGAGAAGCTCCGGCCGCTGGCGCCAGATCGCTACGTGCTCTTCACCTCCGTTCCGCTCAGTCCAGGGAACAAGCGGGATATCCGAGCTGACCTGCATCCTTATGTTATCGACGACCTGGACATAATCGGTGCCGGAGATATCGAGAACCTTCTGGCCCGTCATCCTACTGTGGAGACGAATACACCCAAGCTCTGGCTGACGAGCACGCCAGTCATGGAGCGCGTATTCCATGCCGCTGAGCGTCTGCAGACCCAGCTCGAAGTAGAACGCATTTATCGGAAGCTGTCCCTGTACGTTCAGAATGCTGCCTATGGCCGCGCTCTGGGCATTCTCGAAAACGAGGGATCAGTGATTATCTCCGGCGTCCCCGGTGTCGGAAAAACGACGCTGGCGGACATGCTCCTGCTCGCCCATCTGGAAAAGGATTTCGAGCCTGTCGTGATCCGTTCCGACATGAGCGAGGCCAGGAAGTTCTTCTCGAGCGGGAAGAAGCAGATATTCTATTTCGACGACTTTCTTGGTCAGACCATGCTCGGTCCACGTTCCGATCTGGTCGGCCGTCGACAGGACGAGGCGATACTCGAATTTGTCGAACTAGCTGGCCGGACCCCGAATACCCGTTTCGTGCTAACCACGCGCGAGCACCTGCTGCAGCAGGCCATGCAAGCTTCCGAGCGTCTTCGGCGAGAAAACGGGCTGATGAAGCTGATCCGATGCGTTCTGAAAGTGGGCGACTATCCCCTGCTCGAGCGTGGGCGCATTCTCTTCAACCACGTCTATTTCGGAGATCTGCGGCAGGAACATAAGGACGAGCTGCTGGCCGACGAATTCTACCTCGACGTCCTCCAGCATCCCAACTTCAATCCGCGCCTGATCGAGTGGATGTCACAGTTCAGGAATATCCGGCATTCAGCGGCGGGGGGATATCGAGCGACAGTGGCGGCCGTCCTCGACCAGCCTGCCCTTATCTGGCAGCCTGCATTCGAGAATCAGATATCCGAGGCTGGTCGCGGTATCCTTCTTTCTCTCTACTCACTCGGCGGTTCAGCTTCCCTTCCTTATCTCGAAGAGGCCTGGGAGCCACTGCATCGCCACAGGTCGGCCCGGTACAACTTCACCAGCTCAGCAGAGGACTGGCAGAAGGCGCTGGCCGAGCTGGAGGGAGGCTTCCTCTCGTTCATCGACGGCAGGGCGACCTTCGTGAACCCCTCCGTCCGGGACTTCTTCGACGAGACGCTCTGTGCCCATCCCGAGCACGCCCGGGATCTCCTGACTGCCGCGCAGCGCTTCCGGACGGTGCTGGGCATCTGGCGCTTGGCCGCCGGGGATCGGGGCGGCCGTCTGCTGGGCTACCTCGCGCGGCAGCCCGGTCTGCTGGAGGATGCCGTGGAGCGGACCTGGGGGCTGGCCGACAAGGCCGACAGGGGTGGACCCGCTGCCATCGGAGTCGACGTGTCCAAGGCGATCACCTGGGAAGGCAGGTTCCTGGAGATCATCAGGATGGCTTCCAAAACATCCTCGACGAGGCTGCGCGGTATCGCAGGAGGGTTTCTCCCGCTCACGGAGGAGCGCTGGAAACGGTTTAGTCCTGCCTATGAGGAGATGCTGGCGGCCCTGGACGTCATGGAAGCCAATGCGCCGTTCTGGTCACCCTTCTCCAGTGCGTTACGGTCGCGTCTGATCCAGCAGATTGCCGACGAGCCGCGATCCCTGGACGGCTTCCATGCCTTCGCGATGCACTGCGAGCGCAGCCGGGTCCCCCTGGGCGAAATCGAGACCGCCGCCTTGCAGCAGGCGTTCGACGCCTACCTGAAGGACTTCCTCGACCAGGAGATCGGTCAGATCGACGACGAGGGAGATCTCGACCTCATGGACAGTCGCCTCAGCGAGATCGAAGCATGGGCTGGCAGGGAACTCGACGACGAGAGATCCGCGGTCCAGAGCCGGATCCAGGGTCTCCGCGACAACGAACGTGTTGACGAGCAACGGCCCACCTCGACCTGGTCGCCAAGTCCTCCTGTCAGCAAGGATGGTGCCCTAACCGAGGTCAGGAACATGTTCGGCGCCCTACGCCCCGACGCGTGATGCTGCCCTCGCTACGCCGCGACATGGCCGGTCACCTCGCTGCCGGAGGTCTAGGAGCAGAGGGCCGAGCGCCTGCCAGATCCCGATCAGGGCGTCGGGCAGCGAGACAGGAAAATCCTGCACGCTGGCGGACCGCACCAGGGCATCCCACCGGTTCATGATGGCGACGTCGAGCCTCTCCGGGTCGAAGGCCCGCTCGCAGTAGCCGTCGCCGCGGATAACCATCTGGGCGGCATCGCGGCCCTGGAAGACGCCGACCATTGCCTCGGACAGCGCAGGCCAGTCGAGCCGGATCCGGCGCAGGAGCAGCCAGATGTCCAGGATGTCCTGCACACGCGTGTGGTCGGGTCCGTAGGTCACGAGCAGCGCTAGCTTCTCCGCGACGATTTCCTCGGCCGTGCAGCAGGCCACCCAGACCGGCGAGCAACTCGCGCCGTCCACGCGGAAGGGCCGGAACTCCATCTCGGGAAGGGGGTGGCGCGCCGCCATGACGGCTATCCTCAGGTACAGGCGGTGCCGTCCGATCCGGGCAGGTATGCAGACCCGGTGAAGAGGTGACCTCCTCTCGGCCCTGGTTCGGATCCGCATCGCGGACCAGTCCATCGCCAGCTCCTCCCGGCAGGACCCGAGAGCGTCATGGAGCGTGGCCACGACCTCCTCGGCCGAGCGTCGCTCCAGATCGAGCAGGTCGATGCCGCGTGTAGGGCGGTGCATCACACCGAGCTGTGGATCGGCGTGGAATAGGGACCCTGTTGGAGGGGTGATCGGCGTCCAAACGGGACCCCTCTGACGGCGGGGTTCACGGTGGTTCCCGGGATGATCGGGAGCCTGGGTCGGGATGCTGGTC
>NZ_JAGIZA010000020.1 GCF_017813365.1 Roseomonas indoligenes | reverse complement strand
GCCAGCTCTACGTCAGGCCATCTTCCATCGGCTCTTCGCCCACCTCGCCGAACCCGTCCGATGCCCACACTGCAGACGTCGGTTCCTGCCGACCATCCACTCTAAAGTGCCCAGGTAGTGCTAAGTTCTGTTAGCGCCTGAGCCAATCGAGGGCGGCGGCGAGGTGGAGGACACCGAGGAAGCTGGAGGCGGTCTTCTCGTATCGCGTTGCGACGGCGCGCCACTCCTTGAGCCGGGCCCAGAGCCGCTCGACCCTGTTGCGGTTGTTGTAGATCCAGGGTGGGCAGGCGACCGGGGCCTCGTTCCTCTTGGGAGGAATGGCGGGCCGTGCGCCGAGGTTCCAGACGTGCTCGCGGAATGCATGGCTGGAGTAGCCGCGGTCGCCCACGACCCAGAGAGGCACGTCAGGGAGGGCTGCGAGGAGCGGGATGGCTTGAGGCAGTTCGTGCGCCTGCCCTGGCGTGAGGGAGAACGCGACCGCGCGCCCCACGCTGTCGGCGATCACGCAGACCTTGGTACCGAAGCCTCCACGAGAGCGGCCAAGCGCCTCACGCTCGTCCCGCTCCGGCGCTGTCGCGCCTTTTTGGCCGCCCCGGCCGCCTTCTGGTGCGCCCGGATCGAGGTGCCGTCGAGGAAGGTCATGCCGAGCCCGATGCCGCGGTCCTGCGCCAGGGTGAGCAGGCGCTCCCAGACACCCAGCCGAGACCAGCGGATGAAAGTCTGGGCCGCCATCCACCACGGTCCCTCCTCGGCAGGGAGGGACCGCCACTTCGCGCCATTGTCGTGCCGCCAGAGGATGGCCCCGATGGTCCGACGCAGATGCTGGGGCGGTACCTTGGCGTGCGGGCGGCACGCCTCGACCAGGGGCTCCAGCACTGCCCACTGCTCGTGCGTCAGCGTCATCCCATCCTCCGCAAAGCCGGAGAACGCCCACTTAGGCTTTCAGTTCAGGCGCTAACAGGACGTAGCAGCTGTCCAGCTGGTTGTATCGTTATTGCGGCTCGATGCCAGCGATGCGCACGCGTTCGCCCCAAGCAGTGTGTTGCTGTGCGACGTAGCGGGTCATCGCTGCTGGACTCATTCGCAACGGCTCGTCGCCTACCATACGAAGCTTTGTGACCACTTCGGGTGAGGCCAAGGCGGCGTTGAGGGCTTGGTTAACGCGCGTGACGATGGCAGCCGGCGTACCGGCAGGAGCGGCAAGACCCCACCATACGCTCATATCGAAGCCTGGCACGACCGTGCTCACACTTGGCAGATCTGGTGCGACTGGGAACGTGTGCGGCAAGCTGTGCCCGATAATCCTGACCTGTCCGCCCTGTGCCTGAGTACTACCGGGTCCGAAATCGGCGAAAGTACAATCGATTCGCCCAGCGGCCACGTCAGTCAGGGATTCCGCCCCACCACGATAGGGAATTGGCGTCATTCGAACGCCTGCCATCTGGGCCATGACAGACGTCATGATGAGGGCGCTCGCGTTTCCATAGCTGAACGTGGCTTCGCCCTGCTTGCTACGCACGAAGTCGAGGAAGCTCTGGAGGTTCTGCGGCCCGTTCGGGTGCACGCAGAGCACGTAGGGCGCCTCTGCCAGGGCACCGATCATGACGAAGTCGCGGGCCACGTTGTAGGGGATGTTCTTCACGGTGTGTGGATTGATTGAAGCTGCGCTGCTGCTGATGATGAGGATTGTGTAGCCATCAGGCGGAGCCGCAGCAGCATTCAATGTGCCAACAACGCCGTTACCGCCCGGCCTGTTGTCGACAACAATAGACTGCCCGAGTTCTCGCGAGAGCGCCGGCGCCAGGACGCGGGCTAGGACGTCGGTGCCGCTTCCCGGGGGAAAAGCAACCACCAGGCGGAGCGGCTTCTCGGGCCAGTCAGCCCGTGCGGGCTTGGTAAGCAGAATTGCTGGTGCGCCAAGTAGGAGACGGCGGCCTAGGACCGTGTTCATCACAGTGGTACCGCGGCAGCGTCGAGCAGCTGGCGGACGGGCCGGTGCCCAATCGCGTCAAATGCTTCGGCCAGTGCGGCTGTGCGATCTTGGCCCAGCAATGGACTGACTAGCGCGACGAATTTCTGCCGAAGACTTGTCGCCATCTTGGTGTTCTCCGGTGAGCCGGACGGGTGCATGACCATGATGCGTCTCCCCTCTCCTGTTTTGGTCTCCACCTCGGTCCAGCCGCAAAAATTTTGCGGGTATAGCGCATCCTGTGTTGCGTCGTGGACCAGCTCTATCCGTTGCGCGAGTTCCGTAATCCTCGTGTCCGCGATGCGCTCGAGCGTGAATTGGCTGGGCAGGACAGCGCCGTCTAGCAGAGCCGCCGCTATGCAGTACCGGGCACTCATCTGTGAGTTCAGCTCCGAGCCGGGAGCATATTCATAACCACACTGCTGTTTCACGAGACCGGCTAGACCAACACGTACTCTTGCGTTGTCCCGCCAGTCGTCGCGCAACTGCAGCGCCGCATCAACGTGCGCGTGGAGGCTGCCGCAGCAGGAGTAAGGTTTGAAATTCGTTTCCGCGGCCCGCCACTGCACGCCGAGATCATCGGTTAAACGATGTGACTCCGGACGATCGACGAAGGTTTTCAGGAAGCCGCCGTCATCAGCCTCGTAAATTTGAGTGGGTCCTGTCAGCCCAAGCGCCGCCATTTCGGCCGCCATGATGCCCGACTGTGCCGCACGACCGGGGTGAAGCCGCTTCGAGTTTGAACCGTCTGCCGTAAAGGCAAAAAGTCCACCCGACTGCGTACCGGCAAGACCCAAAGCCCAGGCCGTATGCTCCGTATCAAGTTCAAGGAGGACGGCGCCTGCCGCGGCGGCTCCGAAGGGGCCACACACGGCAGTCAGGTGCCAGCCTCGTTCCCGTGCCGCCGCGGGGCCAAGGGCAAGAGATGTGCGAATCATCACCTCGTATCCGGCAACGATCGCCGTAAGTACCTCGTCCCCACTTGCGTTCAGCGCCTCGCCCATTGCCAGGGCAGCAGGCACGACTACTGCACCCGGATGCAGCTTGGCATTGTGGAAGTCGTCTAATTCAAAGGCATGGGCGGCTGCCCCGTTAACAAGGGCCGCATCTGATGCACGAAGGACTGCATCAGCATGTCCCCAGAGGTGTGCCCTCCCGTTCTCCTGTCGGCCCGGTACTGCAGCCATAGCCCAACCGGCGATCGCCCTAGTCCAGGGCAGGTCTCGCCCCGCCAACCCGGCCCCGACCGTATCCATCGCGAGCAGTCGCACAGCCTCAGACACTGGCCCGGGGATTTGGGAGGTGCGTAGCCCGGCGATCCACTCGGCGACCTCCCAGGTAATCGAGTCCGGCATCGCTTCCTCCTTGGACTATGAGGGCCTTGCGCTCAGCCTCTGCCGCAGACGCTATCGAGCCCCCAAGAGCACGTCAATTTCTATGTCGACGTTTGTATACATCTTCGAGCTGAGTAAGGCTGCTCATAGGAAAACTCGGCCGTTCTTTAGCAGATGGTTAGCGCCACCCGCCGCCGCCGCTGACGTAAACCGTGTCGGCGGTCATGAACTCGCACGCGTCCGAACACATGAAGAGAACGAGTTCCCCGATCTCTTCCGGCTCAGCCATGCGCTTCATTGGGACGTCCTCGACAAACTTTCTGACCAGATCCGGTGAGGTGCTAGCGGCCGTCGCAAAGGGCGTGTTCACCGGTCCGGGTGAGATCGAAAGTGCACGGATGCCGCGATCCGCAAACTCCCGGGCTACACCGAGAGTCATGGTTAAAACGGCTCCCTTGGCCGCAGCGTAGTGAACGGAGGCACCTGGGCCACCCCGTTTGTGGGACATGCTGGCGACATTAACGATCACACCTTTTCCGTTCTCCAGCATATGCGGAAGAACGGCCTGCATCGCGTAGAAGGTTCCCTTGAAATTTAGATCGAAGGTCTTGTCCATCAGCGCGTCGTCAATCTCGAGAAACTTACACCGCTTTAGGGCTGAACCGGCACAGTTGAAGAGGAAATCCACTTTTCCGAGCTGCGTAATGGTCTCGGCTACGAGCGCTTCAACCTGCTGACGTGAGCAGACATCTGTCGAAAGGAAGCTTGCCCGGCCGCCGCGACTGATCACGGCCTCTACCGTGGTTTGACCACCTTCGGTGTCGACGTCTGCGACCATCACCTTGGCACCCTCGCGCGCAAAGATGAGGGCGGTGGCGCGTCCTATACCACTCGCCGCGCCGGTGATGATGATCGTTCTGTCCCTGAAGAAGTCAGGATCTTTGGGCATCTGTGAATGTTCCTCCACTTATCATCGTGCTGCGTCGTGACACATCGCCCGGCTCAATAGGCCTTCCGCGATACGGGCTTTCCCAGCGGTCTTCTCCAGTGCGGGATGGGTGTGGCCAAGGCGTGAGGAGCCGAACTACACCCCAAGGATCATCGAACCCGTCCGAAAGAGTACCGTTGTATACATTGGCATTGACTCATAGTCGAATGCCAATAGCATGGACCGCGAGCAGATTTCGTCCGAACTCGCACGAGGCCTGCCGAGCCGAGCGGCGGCCGTTAGTCATGCGCCGGCTTCGACTGCCAACAACGGAGGAAAGCACAATGAAGCCTATGGCAGTCGGTACCCCCATCGAGTGGACCGCCGGATCGTTGAGCGAGGATCAGCGGTGGACCTTTACGCTGGATGATCGTGCGCGTCGCGAACTCACAGAGACTGTTCTCCGAAGCTACGATCCTGAGAAGGCTCTGATTGACTACAGTCGCGCCGACTTCGACCTTGGCTCCGCGTCCGAGGTCATCGCAGCAGCCTTCACCGAAGCGAAACACGGCCGGGGCATAGCGCTCGTCCACGGCCTACCGCGCGACACGCTCGACGAGAAGCAGTTTGAACTGCTCACCTGGGCTATCGGTCTTCATTCCGGCGTGCCGCGACCGCAAGGAAAGTCCAGTCACTACATCTCCGCGGTGCGAGATGCCGGGACGGTTTACCGCAGCGCGGGTGGGAGAGGTTACTCTTCCAATGCGGAACTCGACTTCCACACCGACGGTGCGGACGTTGTCGGCCTGACCTGCTTCAATCAAGCCAAGGCGGGCGGCAACAGTATGGTTACAAGTTCTATCACTGCCCACAACCGAATGGCGGTCGAGCGCCCGGACCTCGCCGAGGCCTTACACGAGCCGTTTTACTTCAGCCGTCAGGCAGAGCAGGCTGCCGACGAAGGGCCGTTCTACCCCAACCCGGTCTTTGACGAATGCGAGGGTCTGCCGTTCAGCAAGTGGAACAGAAATCGGGTCACAACGGCGCAGCGCCTGGAGGGTGTGCCGTCGTTGACGCCGGTTCAGCGCGAAGCGACGGACATGCTAGACGCGGTGCTACGACGCCCAGAGCTCATGTACAACATGACGCTCCGTCCGGGAGATATGCAGCTCCTGAACAACCACGTTACGCTGCACTCTCGCACGGACTTCGAGGATCACGAGGACCCCGCTCGGAAGCGCCTGTTGTTTCGTCTCTGGATGGCACCCCCTGACTCGGTTCGCCTACCTGAGAGTTGGCGCCCCGCTTATCGTTCCGTCGAGCCAGGAACGGTACGCGGCGGCATCATCGGTCAGAGCTACGATGCGGCCCGACAGAACTTTGATCGTCGGCAGGCCGGAGATGTTGGAATGCGGTTCACGGTGTGAACCGCACTTCCCCGTACTGCCCGGTCGGCAAAGGCCTAGATGTTTGGTTCCGGGATTCGGTGGTGCAGGTTATGAATGAACCTGGGCGGCTCGTCCGTCCAGCTTCGCAAATGAACCATCGATAGGTTCGACCCTGCGGCGCCGCAGGATCCTTCCACGAAGCATTGAGAGGCGCTGACGGGTTCCCTGGGCCTCGATGGCCCGAGAGGGGCTGCCAGGAACGCCTGGCAGCCCCTCTCGCTTGTCGGCTGCCGAACATTTACCTTTTTGTGCTCGTGGGCGTTTCATTGGGAGCAACGGATTCAGCCCATGCCTCTCATCCCAGCCATCCTCGGCATCATCGGTGCGCTCGCTGCAGGCTGGCGCGGCATGCTCGGCATGGCCGCCTTGGGTGTCATCGTCCCGCCTCTCGTAAGCAGCGGTGGCCTCCTTGAAGGCGAGATGTTCAGCCCTTCCCTTTTCATCAACTTCGGCCTTGGGCTGGTACCCGGCTCAATCTTGCTGATTGCCCGACGGCAGTTCCGCCGCATGAGGGATCGTCGCCCGAAGCATCGCGATACGCAGACAGCGGTGAGCTACGACGACGGTAGTCCGCAGGATGGAGTGGAGCCCTGACTGTAGCCTCTTCGGATGTCTACCCAGGGCGAAGCCGGACGTAGGGTTTCATCCGTTAGCGGAGGCTTCCGCGGCCATCACCTGAGCCTCAAAAGTCAACCTTGTCACTTCCATTGCTGCACGGTCACGGATGTGCCGCTCCAGAGCCTTGCGCATTCCCAGCACCTCCGCCTCCTCAAGGCGCAATTTCAGCTCGTCGAGCCGCTGCTCCGGGTAGGCAGCGAGCTGTTGGCGGAAGGTGCGCAGTTCCTCCTGGGCCAGGTCGGCCGAGATCACGCCCGAAGTGCCCTGAATGGTTAGCAGCCGGATCCAGAAGATCTTTCGCAGCTTCAGCGCCACCACAGGCTCCCACATCGTCAAATACGTGTTCACGTGGTCTATCAGCGCGAGGGCAGCCTCACGCCTCAACTTGAATGCCGCCCGGCGCGCACGCCACGCTCTGAACCGCCCCAGCACTCAGATCGCCCTCTTAGCCATCCCTGACGGCAAGCGGACCCGTTTCCGGCGCCCTTGTCGAGCTTCGCCCGCAGGTCGGCGCTCTATCGGCCCAGCCGGCTGAGCCGATCCCGTTGCACCTTTATGCCCCTCTTGCGCCAGGGCCGGCATGACCCGGCCGGTCAGCCGGTCGTCGGCGCCTGCAACCGGATCACCTTAGTCCCCTGCGCCCCACAGCGCTGACAGGTCGTCGGCCGAAAACGAGTGCCGCAGGCACAGGGATTCGAACACCCGGGCCCGCGCTGTCACGTCAGACTCGGCTGCTCCACGGCTGCTGGTGCTGCCACCAGCATCACGGGCCCAAAGGGCTCAGCCTGTTCCAACGTGACAGCCCCGTCCCGTGCCATCTCAAGCCCGGCGACCAGGGTGCTGGCCAGCGCTGCCCGGAGGCGAATGGGGCGGTCCGGTGCGCCGTGTGGGATCGTGGGCAGGCAGCGCTCGAGGGCCAAGCTGTCCGGGTCGCTTTGCAGGAGTTCCGCGATGCGTCGGACTGCGTCCGGGATGCGCCAGAGGTCGGGCGGGCTGGGCCGGTAGGTAGGAGTGGGCGTGGCAGTCCGCCCTTCCCTCCCCTCCAGCATCGTCAGCGTCGCCTCCAGGAACGCGACGAGGAGCTCCGCCTGGGGCTTCGCCGGGGCTGGTGCGGCCTGCCCCCGGCCAAACACCGCCCGCCCGAGCTGCGGGCGCGCTGCGAGCCATTCGGCGCCGGCCCGCATGCGGGCGAGCTCATCGAGCAGCTCCAGCCGCCGGGCCGCGGCCGCCTTGGCATCCTCGGCCTCCTCCGGGCTCGCGGGCGCCAGCAGCTGCGCCTTGAGCAGCAACAACTGGCTGGTCATGACGAGCCAGTCCGCCCGGCGCTCGAGCGGGATGCGCCCCTCCCCGGCATCGATGGCGGTCACCAGCTGATCGGTCAGGGTCAGAATCGAGAGGCGGCCGAGGTCGACGCGCTGTCGACGGATCATCTCCAGCAGGAAGTCGAGCGGGCCCTCGAAGCCCTCCACGCTGAGCTGGGGCGCCGCGCGGATCGCGGAGACGGGCGATGGGCCCCTGCCCTCTCCGTCCCAGGCGTCCGGCTCGGCCGCGATCCCCCGCTCAGCCACCCCGGCGCATCCCGGCCCTTGCCCTGCCCTTCCGACCCGTCCCTTCCCGAACGGGGGTGGCGAGCCTGGCGTCTCCCGTTGCCTCAGCAGTGCTCTCCCCTGCCCCGCCCGGGTAGTGCGGCTGCAGCTCGAAGGAGAGCCCGGTCCAGGCACGGCGCAGGCGGGCGACCGCGGCCCAGGGCGACCAGTCGGCCGACCAGAAGCCCACCCGCATCTGCCCCATCCGCCTCTTGCGGCCGTCCAGGGTGGAGGAGAGCGCCTGCACATGGCGGAGCGGCCGGGCGGACGCCCCAGTGGGTCCGGAGCCATTCCCGACTAACACCCTCCTCCGGGCCAAGGGCGAGGACAGCGCTTGGTACCGGCAGGAGCCTGTGCAGGTCGAAGGGGCAGCTCCTGTCCGTCGCCATCCGGGCGAGTGCCGCCTGATGGTTGGCGGCCGCGGCGTCGCGCAGTCGCCGGGCCAGGATCTTGGCGCCGGCGAGGCTGATCGCCCGCACCCCGTCCTGAGGTGCGGCCATCGGCAGGAGGAACTCCTCCTCCAGGGCGGCGAGGTCCAGCACCCAGGGCACTACGCCCGGGCCGGCCGCAGCGGACCGGAAGGCCTCGACCTGCTCGGCGGGCCCGCCCACGGTCAGCACGTTCCACAGCCAGTCCACCGGCTCGGGGGTGGGCTGCCAGGGACGGTCGCGTGAGTCGCGGGCGTCTGTCCCCACTTGGGAGGCGCTGTTCTCGCTTGGCATGGCTTCAGGCCGACCCTAGGAGCCCGCCATGGCGCATCCATCCTTCGACCACGCCCGTGCGGACTTTGCCCCCATGGAAGTTCGGATCGACCGGGACGGCCCTGGCCCGCGCCGCTGGCGCTGGCGCTGGTCGCTCTGGCGCGACGACGCCCTCATCGCGCGCTCGCCCGCGGCCTTCGCCGGCGCCGAGGAGGCCTACCAAGCCGGGCGGATGGCCCTCCTCCAGCCACGTCCCGTGCCTCTCCCACCAACGGCCGCGTCGCGGCAGCGTTAGCGCCACGGCCGGGCCGCCCTTTGCTCACGCCCCGACTCACAGATCGAGCAGCCTGGCCGGGGCATTGGCAAGTTGATGGGCGGTGGCCGAAACAACCGGGCCGGGGCAGTCTGAAGGGATGACGCCAGACCGGGCCACCTACCCTGGATACCGCTTTCCGGCGGAGATCATCAGCCATGCAGTCTGGCTCTATCACGTGTTCAGCCTGAGCCTGCGGGACGTGGAGCTGATCCTGGCGGAGCGGGGCATCACGGTCACCCGCGAGAGCATCCGGAACTGGTGCCGAAAGTTCGGTTGTGAGTTCGCGGCCAAGCTGCGGCGCCGCCGGCCGAAGCCGGGCGACACTTGGCACCTTGATGAGGTGTTTCTGCGCATTAATGGTCAGCTGCACTATCTCTGGCGAGCGGTGGACCAGCACGGCGTGGCGCTGGACATCCTCGTTCAGGATCGGCGGAACGGGCGTGCAGCCAAGCGGTTCTTCAAGCGCCTGCTCGCGGGCCTGAAGTACAAGCCGCGCCGACTGGTCACCGATGGGCTGAAGAGCTACGGCGTGGCCCAGCGCGAGATCCTGCCCGAGGTCCGGCATCGCAGCAGCCGCTACCTGAACAACCGGGCGGAGAACTCGCATCGTCCCACCCGACGGCGAGAGCGGCAGATGCAGCGGTTCAAGTCGGCCGGGCAGGCCCAGCGGTTCCTCTGGGCGCACAGCATGATCTATGGCCATTTCCGTCTGCGCCGGCACCTGATGACGGCCGGCGAGTACCGTCGCGCCCGCACCAAGGCCATCCGGACTTGGCGGCAGGAAACCTGCACCCAAGCGGCCACCTGATCCTGCCGCGCCCTTAGTCACACGGCCGAACTCGCCTTCTCGTCAAACAACTTGCCAATGCCCTGGCCGAACATCCGGCGCAGCGTAGCGGCGCAGATGGCCATTCTCGTTTCCTCGGCGATTTTCACGGCCGCCAGCCTCGGCTTTCTTGGCCTCGGACTGCCACCGCCTGCTGCCGATTGGGGCGGGATGGTGCAGAGCGGCTTCGAGTACCTCCCGCTGAACCCGATGCTCAGCCTCGCGCCCGGTGCGGCCGTTGCCCTCACCGTTCTCGGCTTCTACCTCTTCGGCCAGACGATCGATTGACGGGTGCGGCCCGGGCTCTCCGGGAGCCGGGGCAGGTTGTGCCGCGACCGGGTGATCACGGCGCGACGTGTTGGGACGAGGTATGGGCCTCGCGCGCGCGTAAAGATGGGCTACAGGCCCAGGCCTCCTGCCCTTGATCAGGATAGCTTGATGCCGGCGGCGCGGATCAGCGTGCCCAGCCGCGCGCCTTGCAATAGATTGAAGCGCGAGAACTCGGCCGGGGTGCTGCCTACCCCCTCCGCCTCCAGGGAGCGAAGGCGGGCGCGCACCTCCTCGGTCGCCAGGGCCGCGGCGATGGCCTGCTGCAGCCGCTCCACCCGGTCCGGCGGCGTCGCGGCCGGTGCATAGACGCCGCAGATGTCGCTCAGCGTGAAATCCTCTATCCCCGCCTCCGCGCCCGTGGGCACCTCCGGCAGGCCAGGGATACGGGAGGGCGTAACGGCCACCAGCGCCCGCGCGCCGGCCCCGAAGGCCGGTGACAAGCTGCCGACGGAGTTGAAGGAGGTCTCGATCACACCCGCCGCCAAGTCCCGGGCCGCGTCGGCGCCGCCACGATAGGGCACGTGCTCCAGCCGAAGACCCGTGCGGATCTGGAACAGCTCGCCCGCCATGTGCTGCGCCGTGGCGTTGCCCGGCGTACCGTAGGTGATCGGCTCCTGCCGCCCCCTCGCCAGGGCCAGGAACTCCGCGATCGTTCGCGCCGGAAAGTCCTTCCGCACCGCCAGCACGGTCGGAAACAGCACCACCTGCGAAACCGGCGCGAAGGCTGTGGCATAGTCGAAGGACAGGCCGTTGAAGAGATAGGGATTGGACAGGTGCGAAAGGGTGGAGAGCAGCACCGTGTGCCCGTCCGGCACCGAGGCCGCGACCGCGCCCGCGGCATTCGTGCCGCTCGCACCGCTGCGGTTCTCCACCACAACGGTCTGCCCGAGCGCGGCACCCATGCCCGGCGCGACCAGCCGGGCGATGGTGTCCGCCGCGCCGCCCGGCGCGAAGCCAACCATCATGCGGATCGGGCGACTGGGCCAGGATTGTGCCAAGGCCGGCGCTGCCAGAAGGGATGCTCCACCGGATAGCAGGGCTCGGCGGGTGGAGTGGAGAGACGGCATCCCCGTCAGACCGTGATCTTCGCGTCAGCGATCAGCTTGCGCCAGGTCTCGTACTCGACGCGCAGCGCGGCCGTGGCCTCGGTGCCCGTCGTGCCGCGAACCTCGGCCCCGACGCGGTCTAGGCTCGGCCCTGTCTCGGGTTTCGCGATCACGGACATCACCGCCGCGTGCATCTTCGCCGCCACCGCATCCGGCGTGGCGGCCGGGGCGAGGAGAGAAAGCCAGAGATCGACGACGAAGCCCTCCATTCCCGCCTCCTGCATCGTCGGCAGGTTCGGGAACACGGCACTGCGGCGCGCGCCGGTGGTGGCCAGGGCGCGCAGCTTGCCATCCGCGACTAGACCGCGAGCCCCCGCGATGCTGCTGAAGCAGAACTGCACCTGGCCCGTCATCATGTCGGCGTAGCCCGCCGCGATGCCGCGATAGGGCACGTGCGTCGCCTCGCAGCCCGTGCGCAGCGAGAACATCTCGCCGGCCAAGTGCGGCGTGGTGCCCACGCCGGCGGAGGCGTAGCTGAAGCGCGCGCGGCTGGCCTTCACCAGGGCGATGAACCCCTCGATGTCGCGCGCGGGAAGCTCCGGCGGCACGACGAGGACGAGCGGCGAGCTGGTGAGGATGGAGATCGGCCTGAAGTCGCGGAACACGTCGTAGGGCACCCTCGCCTGGAGCGAGGGGTTGATGACGAGGGCCGGGTCGATGACGAGCTGCGTGTACCCGTCCGGTGCGGACTTGGCGACGAAGTCCGCCCCCACCACGCCGCCCGCGCCGGGCCGGTTCTCCGCGACGACGGACTGCTTCAGCGGCTCGCTCAGCCCCTGCGCGAAGACGCGGCCGACATAATCCACCACGCCGCCCGGCGCGTAGGGCACAACGAGGCGCATCGGACGGTCCGGGAAATCCTGCGCCCAGGCCTTGCGCGCGCCGGCGGCCGCAACGGCGCCGCCGAGCAGGGTGCGTCTGTTCAAGCTCAACATCGGTAGGTCATCCGCCCCGGAGGTGTCGCCAACCGTGCCACTGCGTTCCCGCGAGTACCTTGCGTCAGCTCTTCCGGCCGTCCGCCTTCCGTCCCCTCGCGGGGGCGGCCCGTGTATGTCCGGCGATCGGAGCATCCGGCGGAACATAATGTCAAGACATTACAACAGCGCTGCGGCGCTCAGACCTTCGCCAGATCCGTGACCGAAGCGGGGAAAAGCTCTTCCACGGCCAGGCGGCGCGATGTCAGCCCCTGCTCCGCCGCGTAGTGCACCATGCGCTCCAGCACATGCGCGTTCGCCTGCAGACCGTAGGGCCAGAAATCATGCCCCATCAGCGCGCGCGTCCGCTCCAGCTCATCCACCGCCCAGGGGAGCGTGGTGTAGAGGTGGCCGATCTTCGCGTTGTCGATCAGGCAGAGGCGCTTGGCCTCCTCGAAGGCGTTGAAGACGTTCACCGGGAGCCAGAGGAAGCGCTCCACCAGGGAGCGGCGGATACCGACGAGGTGCATGATCGGGAAGATCCGCGTCCGCCGGAAATACTCCTCTTCCGCCGCGCGGTAATCGGGGAAGAGGCGCGCCACCTCCTTCACCCGGCCGAAGCAGGAGGGCGCGCGGGCGGAGAGCAGGGCGTCGATCGCGCCGGAGGCGAGCTGGCCGGACAGCGTCTCGCCTTCGGGAATGGGGCGCAGCTCCACGTCCCCGGGCAGGTTCAGAGCAACGACGTTGGCACGCCCGGCTTCCTCCAGCCCGCCATTGCGCCAGCTGATGTCGCAGGGCCTCACGCCATACCCATCCGCCAGGATGCCGCGCATCCAGAGCGCGACGGTCATCTGGTACTCCGGCACGCCCACGACCTTGCCGCGCAGGTCCTCCGGCCTCGTGATCCCGCGATCCGTCCGGATGTAGACCGAGGAATGGCGGAACAGGCGCGAGGGGAATACGGGGATGCCCACATAGGGGCACCGTCCCTCCGCCAGCTGCACCATGTAGCTGGACATGGAGAGTTCCGTGACGTCGAACTCCTGGTGCCGGAAGTTGCGGTGGAACGCCTCCTCCGGCGACATGGCCACGGGATAGAGGTCGGCCCCCGCCACCGTCGCGCGACCGTCGAAGAGAGCGCGGGTCCGGTCGTAGGCGACGCAGGAGAGGGAGAGCGGAACCTTCACGAGGGACTCCCGAGGCGGTCCATAGCCCAGCGCGTAACGGCGAGGAGATGGCGGTCCGCATGGCGCGGGGCGACGAGCTGGATACCCACCGGAAGCCCCTTTGGCCCGCAATGCGTGGGCAGGCCGACGGCGGGGCCGTGCAACAGGGTCCACAGACCCTGGAAGCGGGAATCCCCTGTCGAGGCCAGCCCCTCCGGCGCCTCCCCAGCGGCCCCGAGGGTGAGGAGGGCGTTGCAGCCCGCCATCGCCTCCGGGAAGCGGGCCCGGGCCGCGGCAGCGGCCTCCTGAGCCGCGGCGTAGGCAGCGCGGGGAATGGCGCGCCCCCTCTCCACCGTCGCCGCCACGCGGCCGCCAAGCCCGGCGCGGCGATACTCCCATTCCCAGGCGAGGGCGCGGGAGATCTCGTGGTCGTTGATCGTGACCCGCGCCTCTGTGAGGGCAGCGAAGTCCGGTGGCAGCGCCACGTCACGAAGGACGGCGCCGGCGGCCTCCAGGCGGCGCGCGGCGTTCTCGACGGCCTCGCGCGCAGCCGGCTCGGCGAGGTCCCATAGGTGGGTGCGGCAGAGGCCGATCCGAGGCGGCGCGATGTCCGGCAGCGGCTCAGGCCTCTCGGCGGTCAGCACGGCGAGGAAAAGATTTGCGTCCTCGACCGTGCGGGCCATGAGTCCGATGGTATCGAGGCTGTCCGCCATCAGCTTCATGCCAGGCCGGGCAATGGCACCGTAGCTCGGCTTGAGGCCGACCACGCCGCAAAACGAGGCGGGGCGGAGGACGGAACCGCCGGTCTGGGTGCCCAGGGCCAGGGGAACCATGCCCGCCGCCACCGCCGCCGCCGAGCCGGAGGAGGATCCCCCCGGCGTATGGGCGGGATCGTGCGGGTTGGTGGTGGGGCCGGGCGCGACATAGGCCAGCTCCGCCGTCACCGTCTTGCCGAGCATCACGCCGCCGGCGGCGCGGGAGAGGGCGACGCAGGCGGCGTCCACGCGCGGCCGGTAACCCTGCCAGATCGGGGAGCCCATCTCCGTCGGCAGGTCGGCGGTGTCGATCACGTCCTTCACGGCGAAAGGAACCCCGTTCAGGGGGCCGCGCGAAGGGCCCGCGTCCAGTTCGCGTGCGGCCCGCAGGGCAGCCTCCGCATCGAGGGCGGCAAAGGCGCGCACCACCGGCTCGCGCGCGGCGACGGCTTCCAGGCAGGAGCGGGCATAGGCCTCGGCGGTGAGCGTGCCCGAGGAAATCCGCCGCGCGGCCTCGGTCGCGGTGAGGATCACGCGGCCGCCGCTGGATCGATGAGGGCCACGATATCCACGGGTGAGAGTGGCACCCTCGTGACATGGGCTCTGAAGGGCGACAGCGCGTCCTCGATCGCAGCGGCGATCGCGGCCGGGACGGGGATCACGCCGGCCTCGCCGACGCCCTTGATGCCCAGCGGGTTCAGCGGCGTGGGCGACTGCATGTGCAGGATGCGAACGGGCGGCATCTCGGTGGCGGTAACCAGGAGGTAGTCGGCCAGCGTGGTGGAGGTGGGCTGCGCCTCCTCGTCGTATCGCATGTGCTCGAACAGCGCGTTGCCGATGCCGTGGGCGATGCCGCCCATGAGCTGGCCGTCCACGATGCGCGGGTGCAGCGCGTTGCCGCAGTCATGGGAGAAGGTGAGCGCCAGGATCCGGGCCTCGCCGGTCTCGGCGTCCACCTCCACCTCGGCCACGGCGGTGCCGTTGGCATAGGCCATGGCATCGATCACCACCTCCTCCGCCGCGATGAGTCCGGGACCGCGGCCACCGGGGATGGCGAAGCCGGGCGCGCCGGCGACGGCGCGGGCGATTGCCGCCAATGTGACCTTCATCTCCGGCACGCCCTTCACGCGAACGGCGTCGCCCTCGATCTCCAGGTCGCCCTCGTCGGCCTCAAGCAGTCCTGCGGCGACATGCAGCACCTTGTCCTTCACCCGGAGCGCCGCGGCATGGGCGGAGCTGCCCGCCAGCACGGCCTGCCGACTGTTGGAGCCGCCGATCCCCATCGGCGCGGCGGCCGTGTCACCGGCAATGACATGGACGCGTGACATGTCGCCACCAAGATGCTCGGCCACGAGCTGGGCGAGCATGGTGTGGGTGGACTGGCCCATAGCGGCCGCGCCGGTCGCGACGACAATGCGCCCGGAGGGCTCGATCCGGACGGATACGTGCTCGAAGGGGCCGCGTCCCGTACCCTCGACGTAGTTGGCAACGCCGATGCCGGTATGGCGCCCCTGCGCGAGGGCCGCGCGCTGCCGCTCGGGGAAGGCGTCCCAGCCGGCGGCCTCCAGCGCCATCGCCATGCAGCGCGGGTAGTCGCCGGAATCGAGCACGACCTGCATGCCGCCGCGAGTTTTCAGCGGCGTGGCGTAGGGCATGCGATCGCCCGGGACGAGATTGCGGCGGCGGATCTCCGCGCGGTCCAGGTTCAGCTCCCGCGCCGCCCGGTCCAGAAGGCGTTCCATGGCGAAGACGCCCTGGGGCTGGCCGGCGCCGCGCACGGGGGTGACGGGCACCTTGTTCGTCGCCGCGACCTTCATTGCCACCCGGAAGGCGGGCACGACATAGGCGAGCGGCATGGCGGAGACCGCGCCCTGCGGCACGTTCACGCCGCGCGCAGTGTAGGCACCGTGGTCATGGATCATCTGCCCGCGCACGGCGAGGATTCGGCCCTCCCCGTCGGTCGCCAGCTCCACGTCCCAGAGCTGGTCACGCTCCTGCGTGGTGGCGATGAAGTGCTCGGCGCGGTCCTCGATCCACTTCACTGGGCGGGCGAGGAGGCGCGCGGCGAGGGCGACCACCACCTCCTCCGGGTAGAAGATGAGCTTCGGGCCGAAGCCGCCGCCCACGTCGGGGGTGACCACCCGGACGCCCTCTTCGGGCAGGCCGAGCAGATCGCACAGCATGCGGCGCGCCGTGTGTGGGGTCTGCGTGCTGCTCCAGACCGTCAGGCGGTCGTCCAGCGGGTCGTGGCGGGCGAGGACGCCGCGGCACTCTATGGAGTGGCTGCCGCCACGGTGAATGGAAAGGCGCTCGGCGAAGCGGTGGGGCGCGGTGGCGAAGGCGGCGTCCACGGCGCCGTATTCCAGAGTCAGCTCGGCCGCCAGATTGGAGGCGGCGCCGGAATGGGCGATCGGGGCGCCGGGCTCCAGGGCCGCCACGCAATCCGCCACGGCCGGAAGGGGATCGTAATCCACTTCGACCAAGGCAGCAGCGTCTTCCGCGATCGCGCGTGTGTCGGCAATCACGACGGCCACGGCTTCCCCAACATGGGTCACCTCCGCATCGGCCAGGACGGGCCGGTGCAGTTCCAGCCGGTAGGCCGGGCTGGGGAGCGCGACGACGAGCCGCGTGTCCGTCAGGTGCGGCCCGAGCTCCGCAAGGGTGAGCACGGCGTGCACGCCCGGCAGGGCACGGGCGGCAACGGCCTCGATGCCGCGGATCGCGGCGTGGGCGTGGGGCGAGCGCAGGAAGGCGGCGTGCAGCAACCCGGGCGGTGCGATGTCGTCCACGTAGCGGCCACGACCGCGGATGAGGGCCGAATCCTCCACCCGCGGCACGTCGCGGCCGACGAGGCGGCCTGCCCCGGGCTGATGCGGGCTCTGGGCGTTCATGCCGCAGCCTCGCGCATGGCGCGGGCGGCCTCCATCGTCGCGGCGACGATGCTGTCATAACCCGTGCAGCGGCAAAGATTGCCGGAGATGGCGACGCGCACCTCCTCCTCCGTCGGGTCGGGGCAGTCCCGCAGGAACTCCTCCAGGGTGGTCAGCATCCCCGGCGTGCAGAAGCCGCACTGCAGGCCGTGGTTCGCGCAGAAGGCGGCCTGGAGCGGGTGCAGCGCCTCGGGCGAGGGCGCCAGGCCCTCCACCGTCGTCACCGCCCGGTCCTCGGCCTGGACGGCGAGGACGAGGCAGGCGCGGATGGCGCGGCCGTCCAGCAGCACCGTACAGGCGCCGCAGACGCCATGCTCGCAGCCAAGATGCGTGCCCGTCAGGCCGAGCGTGCCGCGGAGGAAGTCGCCGAGATGCTGGCGGACAGGCGCCTCCGCCTCGTGGCGCGTGCCGTTGACGGTGAGCGCGATGCGACGGGTGCTCATGCGAGGCCTCCCTGTCGGGCGGGGGTGGTGGCGCGCGACGCGGCGGCTGTCAGAGCGCGGCGGGCGAGGGTCGCGGCGAGTCGGCGGCGGTACCAGGCCGGCGCCTGGGGATCGGACATGGCGTCGATGGAACCGCAGGCCGCGGCGGCCTCGCGGAGCAGCGCCTCGGACGGCGCCTGCCCGGCCAGCGCCGCCTCAGCGCTCCGCAGGCGCAGCGGGCCGGCGCCGACACCGCCGAGGGTGAGGGAGGCGCGGGCGATCCGCCCGCCCTCCAGCACCAGCACGGCGGCGGCCGAGGTGATGGCGTAGTCGCCGTGCCTTCGGGCGAACTCCTCGAAGGCGGCGCCGTGGCCGGCAGGCGGCAGGGGGATGCGGATGGCGGTCAGCATCTCCTCCGGCGCCAGGGAAGGGGTCATGAAGCCGAGCGGAAGTTCGTGGATGGAGAGGTCGCGCGCCCCGGACGGCCCCTGCACCTCCAGCACCGCGTCTAGCGCCGTGGCGACCGCCACCAGCTCTGCCGAGGGATCGAGGTTGCAGAGCGATCCGCCGATGGTGCCGCGATTGCGGGTCTGGCGATGGCCGACATGGGTCAACGCCTCGGACATCAGCGGCAGGTGCGCGCGGACGAGGGGGCTCTCCTCGATGTCGCGCTGGCGAGTCATGGCGCCAATCCGCAGCGCGCCCCCCTCCGCCGTAACTCCCGCCAGCCCCTCGACGCGATTGAGGTCGATCAGGTGGTCGGGGAAGGCAACGCGCATGTTGAGCATCGGCATGAGCGACTGCCCGCCCGCGAGCAGCCGCGCGTTCTCCAGCGTGGCGAGCAGGTGCAACGCCTCCTCGACGCTGCGGGGATCATGATAGGCGAAGGGGGCGGCCTTCACGGTGCCTCCACCAGCAGGGCACGAAGATGGGCGGGCAGGAGGGGCAGCGAGGTGATCGCGCCGGGCCGGCGCAGGGCATCATCCACGGCGGAGGCGATGCAGGCGCCCGCGCCATTCGTACCACCCTCCCCCGCGCCCTTCACGCCGAGCGGGTTGAGCGGGCTCGGCGCGTCCTCGGCGATCAGCACGTCCACCTCCGGCATCTCTGCGATGGTGGGGATGAGATAATCGGCCAGGGTGGTGGAGAGGGGCTGGCCGGAGGGATCGTAGCGGAACTCCTCCAGCAGCGCGCCGCCGAGGCCCTGGGCGAGGCCGCCGACGATCTGGCCCTCCACCAGCATCGGGTTGATCGCCCGGCCAATGTCGTTGGCCACGAGATAGCGCTCCACCGTAACTCCCCCGGTGCCCGCATCGATCCGGATCTGGGCGAGGTGGACACCGTAGGGATAGGCCATGTGGTCGGACCAGAACCAGCGCTCGGCGGTCAGGCCCGGGGTCTGGCCCCGCATGGCCGGGGAATTGGGGCCCCTGCCCCGCGCAATCTCTGCGAGGGTGAGGCTCGGCCCGGCCAGGCCGTCGGCGCGCGTCACCACGCCTTCGCTAATCGTCAGCTCGGCGGGGCTGAGCTGGAGAAGCTGCGCGGCGCATTCCAGCGCCATCTCCCGCACCGCCAGTGACGCCTGCCAGGTAGCGGAGCCGGACATGACCGTGACGCGGGAGGCGTGGGCGCCGTTGCCGAACTCGATCCGGTCCGTGCGGCCGCGCACCACGCGGATGCTGGAGTAGTCCACGCCCAGCGCCTCCGCGCAGATCTGGGCAAGCGCCGTCTCCACCCCCTGCCCGACCGAGGCGGCGCCGCTGACGACCTCCACCGCGCCCGTCGCGTCCACCGTGACGCGCACGCCATCCGAGGGCCCGAGGCCGCTCTTCTCCACGAAGAAGGCGAGGCCGGCGCCGACGCATTCCCCGGCCGCGCGGCGCGCCGCCAGCTCCTTATGCATCGCGTCCCAGCCGAAGCGGGCAAGCGCCTTATCCAGCAGCCCTTCGTAGTCCCCGGAATCGAGCACGACATCGGTGCCGAGCGCGTCCAGCGGCCGCGCGTGCGGCATCTCGGCGGTGGCGACGAGGTTGCGGCGCCGGATCTCCACCGGGTCAATCTCGAGCCGCGCGGCGATGGCATCCATCAGGCGCTCGCGCACGAAGGTGGTCTCGTAGCGGCCGGGGGCGCGGTAGGTGGCGGCCGGGGTCTTGTTGGTCAGGCGAAAATGGCCGGCGACGCGGTAGGCCGGCAGGCGATAGGGCCCGGGCAGCATCCCCGCCGCTAGGTCCGCCACGCGCGCGCCGTGGGTGCGGACATAGGCGCCCTGGTCGTGGAAGAAGACGTCGTCGATGCCGAGCAGCCGCCCTTCCGCATCCACCGCCGCGCGGATGCGGTGGCTCTGCTGGCGGGAGTGGTTGGTCGCGACCAGATGCTCGCGCCGGTCCTCGATCCACTTGATCGGGCGGCGCAGGCGCAGGGCGGCGGCGCAGACGAGCAGGTCCTCCGGGTAGAGTTCCCCGCGCACGCCGAAGCCGCCACCGACATGGCCCTCGAACAGGTGCACGCCCTGCGGCGGGCGGCCGAGGAGGCGGGCGATCTCGTCGCGGTTCCAGTGCTGCTTCTTCGCGGTGCCGTGCAGCTCCAGCACGTCGTGCGCCGCGTCGTAGCGGGCGATGGCGCCGCGCGTCTCCAGCGGCACGCCAGAGTGGCGGCCTACCGAGAGCTCCAGCTCCACCACCGCGTGGGCACTGCGGAAGGCGGCGTCGATATCGCCGTACTCCTTGCGGACGACCGTCGGCTCGGTGTCATGGCCGGGGGCGAACTCGCCGGGGGGTGCGGCGGCGTCCAGCACCACCGGCAGTTCCTCCAGCTCCACCATCACGGTCTCCGCCGCGTCCTCGGCGCGGTAGGCATCGTCGGCGAGGACGACGGCCACCGGCTCGCCCACGTAGCGCACGCGGTCGCGCGCCAGCACGGGCTGGCAATAGGGCTCCAGCCCCCGCACCTTCGTGGCGCGGAAGGGAATGAGCGGGATGTCCGCCACGTCGGCGGCGGTCCAGACGGCCACCACCCCCGGCATGGCCCGGGCGGCCTCCGCATCCACGGAAACGATACGGCCATGGGCGATCTCCGCCCGCACCACGCGCATGTGGAGCTGGCGGGGGAAGTTCACATCGGCGGCGAAGAGGCCCTCGCCGCGCACCAGCGGCAGGTCCTCGATCCGCGTCACCGCGCGGCCGACGACGCGGCCGGGACCGGCGGCGAGGGTGCGCGCATCTTCTCCGGGCCGGGGGGACAAGCCATCCATCAGGCCGGCACCCTCTCGCGCATCTCGGCCGCTGCGGCGCGGACGGCCTTGGCGATGTTGGCGTAGCCGGTGCAGCGGCAGATGTTGGAGGAGAGGGCGTCCACCAGCGCCTCGTCGGACATCGTCGGATCGCGCTCCAGGAGCGCGGTGCCGAGCATGAGGAAGCCCGGCGTGCAGTAGCCGCATTGCAGCGCGTGGTTCTCGATGAAGGCGCGCTGCAGCGGACTCAGCTCGCCGCCCTCGGCCAGGCCCTCCACGGTGCGGATCGCCCGCCCCTGCGCCTGCACGGCGAAGAGCAGGCAGGCGCGCACGGGCTCGCCGTCCAGCAGCACCGTACAGGCGCCGCAGACGCCGTGCTCGCAGCCGAGATGCGTGCCGGTGAGGCCGCAATCCTCGCGCAGCGCGTCGGCGAGCGTCCGGCGGGCCTCCACGCGAACCGCGTGGCGCTCGCCGTTCACGGTAAGGGTGACGTCGAGGGCTTCGGTCATGGCAGCGCGATCCCGGCGGCATCGGCCAGGGCGCGGCGGATCATGGCCTCCGCGAGGGCCGGCCGGGTTGGGTCATCGTCGGTGGGCAGGAGGGTGGCTCGGGCCGTGGCGGCAGCCTGCCGCAACAGCTCGGCGGTGGGCGCCCGCCCGATCAGCAGGGCCTCGGCCTCGGGCAGGCGGCGCGGGCGGTCCTCCACGGCGCCGATGCCGATCCGGGCGGCGAGGACCACGCCGTCGCGCACCTCCATCACCACCAGAGAGGCGGCCTGGGCGTAGTCGCCGGCGCGTCGGCTGAACTCGTGGAAGCCCCAGCGGGTACCATCCGCCAACAGGGGAAGCCGCAGCCCGGCCAGCAACTCGTCCGGCTCCAGGGCCGTAGCCATGAAGCCCTGGAAGAAGTCCTCCGCCGCGATCGCACGCTCCCCGCGCAGGCTGCGGGCGGTCATCTCCCCGCCGAGCGTCGCGACGACGAGGCACCATTCGGATGCCGGATCGGCATTGGCGAGGCTGCCGCAGACCGTGCCGCGCGTGCGGATCGGCAAGTGGGCGATGTGGCCGCGCACCTTGTCCAGCAGCGCGCCGAGGGGGCCCGGCACGCTCTCCCGCCGGATCATGGCATGGCGGACCAGCGGACCGATGCGGAGATGTCCGTCCCCGACATCCAGCCGGTCGAGGCCGGGCAGGCCGTTGATGTCGATCAGGTGCAAAGGGCGCGCAACACGGAGCGCCATGGCGGGGACGAGGCTCTGGCCGCCCGCCAGGATCCGCCCCTCCGCCGGGGCCAGTTCCGCCAGCAGCGCCAGCGCCTCCGCCTCGGTCCGCGGGGCGTGGTAGTGGAAGGGCGGCGGCTTCATGCGGCCGGCCCCGCCTCCTGGTGCCAAGGTTTGGCCATGGGCTCCTCCGGGCCCGACGGAGGGCCACTTCGCCTTAATGTCCTGACATTAAGGCGAAGCCGTCGGCGCGCGTCAAGCGAAACTCAGCCGCGCGGGCCCGCCTGAATGGGCGAGTCGAGGGTGAACTGGAAGCGCTCTCCGTTGAACCACACCGTACCGTGCAGCACCGGCGCGCCGGAGGGGGCGAAGTAGGTGTGCTCCGTATGCAGGAGCGGCGTGCGGCCGGGTACGCCGAGCGCGCGGGCAATGCGGGCCTCCGTGGGAATGCAGCGGACGGTGTTGGTGATGCGGGCCGGAGACTGGCCCATCGCCTCGGTGAGGAGAGAGATGATGGCCATCTCCTCCAGCATGCGGGCGGTGACGTGGCGGGCGACTGAGAGGGGCAGGTAGCGCTGCTCGAAGGCGAAGACCTCGTCGTCGAGGAAGCGCAGGCGCTCGATGTGCTCGACCCTCTCCCCGGCGGGCAGGTTCAGGCGGGCAGCGACGGCCGCGGGCGCCGCGATCTCCGCGCGGGACAGGGTCTGGAAGCGCACGGTGCGGTGGGCCGCGCGCATCTCGTCCTCGAAGGCGAGGGAGACGTCGTGGTTCAGTCGCTCAGGCGCGACAAAGGTGCCGCGGCCCCTCCCCCGAGCCACCAAGCCCATCGAGACAAGCTGGGCCATGGCCTGGCGGACGGTCGGGCGGCTGACGCCGAAATAGGCCATGCACTCCAGCTCCGTCGGCAGGGCATGGCCGACGAGGGCGGCGTGATTCGCCTGGATGGGGGCGGAGAGGCGTTCGGCAAGCTGCGTGTAGAGCGGCATGGCGCTGGTCGTGTCGAGCGGCGGCAGGCTCTCCAGCCCGAACGCAATCGGCGCATCGCGGCCCGGGATCGCGGGATCGGCTTCGGCGCGGGCGACGGTGGTGGGCATTAAGGCATGACTCCGGGCGTTTCCGCGGAAGGGCGCCTCTCTAGAGCATCACGGCGCCGGGCCGAAGCGGCGGCGATCCGGATGGCTCCTGCCTTGACATGGAAACAGGCCACCGCCTTAATGTCCTGACATTACATCCTACCTGGACCGGCGGGGCGCATGAGCAACACCCTCCTCACCACCCTCAGCCGAGAGCGTCTGCGCAAGGGCTACGAGTCCGGCTTCTGGCGGGAGGAGACGATCTACCGGATCGCGGCCGACCGCGCCGCCCGCACCCCCGACGCTCCCGCGATCCGCGATGCCCGCCGCCGCGTGACGATCGGTGCCCTGGTGGCCGCCGCGGACCGGCTCTCGGCCGATCTCCGCACCGCCGGGCTGCGTCAGGGCCAGCGCGTCGCCGCCTGGCTGCCCAGCCGGGTGGAAGTGGCCGTCGCCCTCCTCGCCTGCTCGCGGGATGGGCTTGTCCTCTGCCCCTCCCTGCACCGGGACCACACGGTAGCCGAGGTGGCGGGGCTGCTGGAGCGCATGCGCGCCGCTGCCCTCATCGCCGAGCCCGGCCACGGCGCGGATGCCGACCGCCACGACCTCTTCGAGGCGGTGAAGGGCCTGACGACGTTGAAGCGTGTCGTCCGGCTGGAGAAGTCCAACGGTGAGGACCTCTGGCCCTATGACGGCGAGCGGAGCGACGCGCCCCCTGTGCCCGATCCGGACGGCGTGGTCTATCTCGCCTTCACCTCCGGCACCACGGGCCAGCCGAAAGGTGTGATGCACAGCGACAACACGCTGCTCGGCAATGCCCGCGCCATCGTGGCGGACTGGTCGCTGGGGGAGGAGGACGTCATCGCCAGCCTCTCCCCCCTCTCCCATAATCTCGGCTTCGGCTCCCTCGTCATCGCCCTCCTCTGCGGGGCAGAACTGGTAATCCACGACCTGCCGCGCGGGAAGTCCCTGCTGGACCGGCTGGTGGAGACGGACACCTCCTACCTCGTCGGCGTGCCCACCCACGCTATCGACCTGCTGCACGAGATGCGTCAGCGGGGCATGAAGACCCTTGGCCGGGTGCGCGGCTTCCGCGTCTCCGGGGCCGCCGTGCCGAAGGCCGTGGTGGCCGGGCTGCTGGAACATGGCGTAACGCCCCAGAGCGGCTACGGCATGACCGAGGCCTCCTCCCACCACTACACCCTGCCGAACGACCCGCTGGAGCGAATGACGGAGACCTCCGGCAAGTGCTGCCCGGGCTACGAGGTGCGCGTCTTCTCCCGCGACAACCCGGAGCAGGAGCTGCCCGCCGGCGAGACCGGCCAGATCGGCGGCCGCGGCGCCTCCCTCATGCTCGGCTACTTCGACGAGCAGGGCGCGACGGAGGACAGCTTCAACGCCGATGGCTGGTTCATGACGGGCGACCTCGGCTGGGTGGACGAGGCGGGCTATATCCGCATCACCGGCCGCAAGAAGGACGTGATCATCCGCGGCGGCCACAACATCTTCCCCGCGAAGATCGAGACCCTGGCCATGCAGCACCCCGCCGTGCTGCGCGCCGCCGCGCTTCCCGTGCCGGACGAACGGCTGGGGGAGAAGGTGTGCCTCGCCGTCCAGCTCCGCCCCGGTCAATCGGCGGAGGCCGAGGAGATCCTGCTGCACCTCGATGCCGCCGGCCTGTCGAAGTACGACCAGCCCGAGTACTTCCTGCCGGTGGAGGAGATCCCGCTGACCGCTAGCGGCAAGATCCTCAAGCGCGCCATGGCCGCGCGGCTGGAGGCGGGGGAGCTGAGCCCCCGCCCCGTCCGCCTGCCCGCCCGCGCCTGACCGGGAGAAGACCCATGCAGGCCGTGGTGGTGCACGAATTCGGCGGGATCGACCGCGTCTCGGTGGACGAGCGGCCGGTGCCCGCCCCGGGGAAGGGCGAGGTGCTGGTGCGCGTCGGCGCCGTGGCCGCGAACTTCGTGGACACGATCGTCATCGCCGGCAACTACCAGTTCAAGCCCCAACTCCCCTTCACCCCCGGCAAGGGCCCGGCCGGCACGGTGGCGGCGCTTGGGGAGGGCGTCACCGGCCTCTCCGTCGGGGACCGCGTCCTCGCCATGGCGGAAATCGGCGGCTACGCCGAGTACGCCCTGGCCCCCGCCGACCAGTGCTACGCCCTGCCCGCCTCCATGAGCTTCGAGGAGGCCGCCTCCACCTCGCTCGCCGCCGACACCGCCTGGTTCGGCCTGCGGGAGCGCGGCCGGGTGCAGCCCGGTGAATCCGTGCTGGTGCTGGGCGCCACCGGCGCCGTCGGCATCGCCGCGGTCCAGCTCGCCAAGGCCTTCGGCGCGAAGGTGCTGGCCGGCGTCTCCTCCATGGCCAAGGCCGACCTGGTGCGAGAGGCCGGGGCGGATGCCGTGATCGACCTCTCGCGCGAGAACCTGCGCGACAGCCTGCGCGATCAGGTCCAGGCGGAGACGGGCGGCGCGGGGGCCGACGTGGTTCTGGACATGCTCGGCGGCGACATCTTCGACGCCGCGCTGCGGGCCATGGCCTGGCGTGGCCGGCTGGTGGTGATCGGCTTCGCGGCCGGCCGCATCCCCTCGGTGAAGGCCAACTACCTGCTGGTAAAGAACATCGAGGTCAGCGGGCTGCAGATCAGCGACTACCGCAAGCGCATGCCGGATCTCGCCCGCCGCTGCTTCGAGGAGATCTTCGCCCTGCACGGCGAGGGCAAGCTCCACGCCCCGGTCTTCCGCACCTATCCGCTCTCCCAGGCGCAGGACGCCCTGGCCGCCCTGCTGGACCGCGGCGTGAAGGAGCGCATCGTGATGACGGTGGAGACAAACGCATGAAGCTTCCGTCCCAGACGCGCTACGACCACAGCGCCATCCCGCAGCGCCCGACCTATGAGTGGCCCGGCGGCAAGCGCCTCGCGCTCCTCATCTGCAACAACATCGAGCACCACGCCTTCCGCGCGGGGCTCGGCAGCGACAGCGCGACGATCGGCGCACCGCAGAGCCAGCGCAACTACGCCTGGCGCGACTACGGCAACCGCGTCGGCCTCTGGTACCTGCTGGACCTGCTGGACGAGCTGGGCCTGCCCTGCGCCCACAACGTGAACACCGCGGCCCTGGACATGTGCCCGGAGATCGCTCCGGCCCTGCTGAAGCGCGGGGATGAGTTCGTCGGCCATGGTCGCACGAACGCGGAGCGCCAGGACGGGCTGTGGGAGGAGGATGAGCGCCGCCTCATCGCCGAGAGCGCCGAGGGCATCCGCCGCCATTCCGGCGCGCGCCCCAAGGGCTGGCTCGGCCCCTGGCTCGCCGAGAGCAACGCCACTCCCGACCTGCTGGTCGAGGAGGGCTTCGAGTACGTGATGGAGTGGCCGGCGGACGACCAGCCCTTCTGGATGCGCACCCGCTCCGGCCCGATCCTCTCCGTGCCCTACTCCGTCGAGCTCAACGACAGCCCCGCCCAGGTGTACCGGCAGCACTCCGGGCGCGAGTTCGCAAACATGATCACGGACCACTTCGACGAGCTGCTGCACCAAGCGGCGAAGTACCCGCTGGTTTGCAGCATCGTCCTGCACCCCTTCGTGATCGGGCAGCCCTACCGCCTGCGGCAGCTGCGCCGCGCCCTGGAGCACGTGCTGAAGCAGCGCGACAAGCTGTGGATCACCCGCCCGGGCGAGCTGACGGCCTATGTGCGGAGCCTGCCAAAGGGCGTGGTACCCGGGAGCGAGGAGCTACCCTGAGCTGATAGCCCGTCCTGTGCAGACGAATAAGGGCTACTCCTGTTTCCCGTCTTCCTCTGCTTCAACGCTATCCAACGAAGCCGGTGTCAAACTTCCCCGCGCCCGCAGGCTGCCGCGGCAACAAGTCTGGGCCGGAGCCTCATTACGACTTGCCGGCAGCTCCTACTGCTAGTTGTCGCTCTAGCCATGCAGCATGCGCGAAGAGTTCCTCGTCCGCGCCCGCGGCACCTAGGAGCTGGAGGCCGAGCGGCAGGTCCTCATCCCACAGCAGCGGCAGGGCGACTACTGGCCCTCCCAAGTAGGAGCCTGCCGCCGCGCAGGCAGGGTCACCCGTCGCCCCGAGGCCGACCGGCGCCGCCCCGGGGGCGGTGATGCCGATCAGTGCGTCGCATTCCGTCATCACCGCGGCGAGAAGCGCGCGCGCATGACGGCGGCGCTGCAGGAGGGAGGCGTATTCGTCGCGCGTGATGCGCCGGGCCACCTCCGCGCGGTCGCGCGTGGACGTGCTGAGGGCCTCGCGGTCCCGCGCGACGAAGGCGTTTAGCGGCCAGCGCCATTCCCAGGCCAGCATGCGCTGCGTCTCTGGCAGGGCCCCGGCCACCGCCGCCTCCAGCGCGGCCAGCGGCCCGTGGGTCTCCGGCCGCAGCACCTCCACCCCGGCCCGGCCCAGCGCCGCCGCCGCGGCCTCCAGCGCCGCGCGGGCGCCCTCGCCCGCCACCGCCCAGCCGGCGGTCCGCAGCAGCCCCAGGCGGCGCGGGGCGCGCGGCGGCGGCGGCAGCAGCGGGCCACCGAGGCCGGGATGGCCGGGGTCGCCGCCCACCTCGGCCGAGATGGCGCGGGCGAGGATCCAGGCATCCGCCAGGCTGGCGGCGATCGGGCCCGTGCAGCTCTGGCTGAGGAAGTCGAGGCTGCCGCCGCGGTTGATGCCGCCGAAGCTCGGCTTGAAGCCGTGCACGCCGCAGAAGCCGGAGGGGCGGATGATGGAGCCGACCACCTGCGTCCCGAGGGCGCCCGAGGCCATGCCCGCCGCGACCGCGGCGGCCGAGCCGCTGCTGCTGCCGCCCGGGGTGCGGGCGAGGTCCCAGGGGTTGCGGGTGCCGCGCGGCTGGGTGGAGGCGAACTCCGTCGTCACGGTCTTGCCGAGGATGACGGCCCCGGCCTCGCGCAGCGCCTGGGCGCTGGCGGCACTGAAGCGCGGACGGTAGCCGTCATAGAGTGGCGATCCGTTGCCGGTCGGCATGTCGTCCGTGTCGATGATGTCCTTCACGCCCACCGGCATGCCGTCAATGGCGGAACGGGGGCGGCCGGCCTTCCAGCGCCCGGCGGATTCATCGGCGGCGCGCCGCGCCTCCTTCACCGCCGTGTTGGTGAAAGCGCCGACGGCGGGTTCCCAGCGCTCCAGCTCCTCCAGGCAGCCCTCCAGGAAGGCGCGGGGCGTGGAGCGGCCTTCGGCGAAGCCGGCGCTGGCCGGGAAGAAAGGGCGGGGCGTCGGCCTGCCGCGATCGGACATGGCAGCGGGTCTCCTCGGGGGTCGGGATGGAACAGGGGGCAGGCCAGCAAGGCAAGCCAGGCCGCCGCCCCCTCCCGCCAGGATGCGGGAAGGCGGCGGAGCACGCGGCCGCCGCGCGGATCAGCCCTTCGAGACACCCCAGAACAAGGGCAGCGGCGCCTTCTGCACCCCCGACACGTTCCGCCGCCACGCCTGATGGGCGAGGAAGAACCCCGTGGGCGCGAAGGGCACGTCGCTCATGGCGGCCGTGTTGACGCGGTCCATCGCCGCCTTCTCGGCCGCCGGGTCGGCGGCGGCGAACCAAGCGTCGCGCCCGGCCTCCACGGCCTCGCTGCTGGGCCAGCCGAACCAGGCGCCCTCGCCGTTGGCGCGGAGCGCGGTGTAGCTGGCCGGTGTCGCGCAGTCCGCGCCGCCGAACCAGGAGAAGAAGATGTTCCAGCCGCCGCGCGACGGCGGCTCCTTGCTCGCGCGGCGCGTGCCGACCGTGCCCCAGTCGGTGGCCACGTAATCCACCTTGATCCCGATCTTGCCGAGGAGGTCGGCGGTGACGTCGCCCTGCGTCTTCACGATGGCCACGTCCTGCGCGACCAGCATGACGATCGGCGCGCCGTCGTAGCCGGAGGCGGCGACGAGCCGGCGCGCCTCCTCGATCCGGCGCGGGCCCTTGAGGATCTCGCCCCCGGCCTCGGTGTAGAGCGGTGTGCCCGGCGTGAAGAAGCTCGGCAGGCGCTTCCACATGCCCGTGTCGTCGCCGACCAGCGCGCGCATGTAGTCCTCCTGGTCCATCGCCATCAGCAGGGCGCGGCGCACGCGCGCGTCGTTGAAGGGCGGATGCAGGCAGTTCATCCGCAGCGCGCCGATGTTGCCGAGCGGATCCGCGATGTCCACCACCACCTGCCGGTTGCGGCGGAGCAGCGGGACGAGGTCCGCGATCGGGTTCTCCCACCAGTCCACCTCGCCGTTCTGCAGCGCGGCGGCGGCCGTCGCGGGATCGGCCATGATGGTCCACTCGACGCGGTCCACCGCCATGCGCTTGCCCCCGGCCAGCCAGGCGGCGGGCTCGTCGCGCGGGACATAGCCGGGGAAGCGCTCGAACACCGCCTTCGCGCCGGGCACCCACTCGCCGCGCAGGAAGCGCATGGGGCCGGAGCCGACATACTCGGTGATCTGCTGGAAGGGATCGGTGCTCGCGATCCGCTCCGGCATGATGAAGGCGCAGGGGCCGTTGGTCTTGCCGAGCGCGAGCGGCAGCTTCGGGTAGGGCCGGCGCAGCACCCAGCGGAAGCTGCGGTCATCGACGGCGACGAGCTCCTGCTGGATGGCCCGCACCATCTGCCCCATCGGGTCGCGCGCGGACCAGCGGGCGAGGCTGGCCACGCAGTCCTTCGCCAGCACGGGCGTGTCGTCGTGGAAGCGCAGGCCTGGCCGCAGGCGGAAGCTCCAGGTCAGGCCATCCGGGGAGACCTCGTGCGCCTCCAGCATCTGGTGCTGCGGCATGAGATTCGTGTCGACGCCGAAGAGCGTGTCCCAGACGAGCGCCGCGGCGTTGCGGACGACGAACTGCGTACCCCAGATCGGGTCGAAATTCGCCAGGTTGGCCTGCGGCACGAAGCGCAGCGTGCGCGCGGCCGCACCCTGGGAGAGGGCGGGACGCGCCAGGGCAAGGGCGGCGCCAATGCCGAAAACGCAGCGGCGGGACATGTTCATATCCGGACCTTTCACGATAACTCGACGGCGGTGCTGCAAGACGGATGCCGCAATCGGCATTTCACCCCCAGCTACCGTCCCGCTGGGCGCTGTTGCAGAATTCAACTCGCGGACGTGGCTCGGTCTTTGACGGTTTGATCAGGCCACAGCGACGGTGTCGGGCATACCGAGGGCGTTGAAGGTGTTCAGGATCGCGCAGCGGATCTGCACTTCGGCGACCTGACGAGCCGGATCGCGGGCAGACAGGCGCTCGCCCAGGCGCTTGAGGCGAGACATCGCGGTCTCGGCCAGGCTGCGGCGGTGGTACCCGCTCCAGCGTTTCCAGAGCCGCCGCCCGAGGCGTTTGATGGCGCGCAGGCTCTCGTTGCGCTCAGCCGCCCCGGCGGTTCGCGCCTTCCACGGCTTGCCATTGCGCCGTGGCGGCACGACCAGAGCCGCATCGCGGGCGGCCGAGGCCTCGTAGACGCCGCGGGTATCGTAAGCGCCGTCACCGCTGATGACGCCGATCTGCTCCGCCTTCGGCAACTGCGCCAGCAAGCCCGGGACGATTTCGCCATCGCCGTGCCGGTGGTCCGTCATCTCGACGGCCCTGACCTCGTGGCTGTCGGCATCGATCACCAAATGCACCTTGCGCCACACCCGCCGCTTGTCCGCCCCGTGCTTCCTGACCTTCCACTCGCCCTCGCCGAGCACCTTCAACCCAGTGCTGTCGATGATGAGGTGCAGCGGTCCGCCCCGGGCGCGATAGGGGATCGTGACCGTCAGGTCCTTCTGCCGCCGCGAGAGCGTGCTGTAATGGGGCACCTTCCAGTCCAGCCCGGCGAGCCGGATCAGGCCCCCCGCCATGCCCTGGGCTGCCCGGAGCGGTAGCTGGTACAGCACCTTCAGCGTCAGCACCGCCTGGATCGCCACGTCCGTGAAGACCCGGGGCCGACCTCGCCGCCCCGTGCCCTCCTCCACATGCCAGGTCAGATCCGGCGAGATCCACACCGTCAGGTCGCCGCGGGCAATCAGCCCTCGGTCGTACTCACGCCAGTTCCGGGTCCGATAGCGCGCCCTGGGACGCTCACCATGTACCACTGCCTTGCTCATGCAGGCCTACCTGCAAGGAATATGCAACAAGGCCGCGCAGAACTCGAACGTCCAGATCAATGCTCCCGCAACGCACACCTCTCCTGCGGCGCCCGCACTGTGGACTCGCCTTCATCCGGTTTCGGCCGTCCAAAGTTCCCGCCGGCACGCGGAGCGATCGCCAGCGGGGAGGGCCTACATCACGCCCCGGATGATCGCGAGCCAGTCAGAAAACCATCCGCATCCAGTCGGACCTGCTTATATGCCCAAGGACCTCAGTCAGCGCGGATGACCCGGTCCGCGATGTCCGGCAGGAAGCGGTCGTCGTAGATCGTCTCCAGCGCCGGCGTGGTGGAAAGGCCGAAGCCGCCCACCAAGGTAGCGATGTCGCTGCGCAGCCGCTGGGGATCGATCCTGCCGATACCGTTCTGCAGGGTGTAGGGCGTGCGGACCTCGTTGTCGCGGATCCAGGTTACGCGCTCCGTCTCGATGGCGATATCGATCAGGGCGGACCTCTTCTTCAGCACAGCGGCCGCGGCGGCGGGCTCGGCCATGGCGTCGCGCCAGCCCTTCGCGGCGGCACGGGTGAACCGGCGCACGGCCTCCGGGTTGCTCTCCAGGATGGGGCGGCCGGCGATGATGGAGTTGCCGTAGAGGTCTAAGCCGTTATCGGCGTAGTAGAGGATGCTGACGTCCTCGCGTTTTACGCCGCGGGCCTTGAGATTGAACCAGCTCGTGAAGTCGTAGGCGCAGGCAGCGTCCACCTGGCCGGTGATGAGCATGGGCTCGCGCAGCGGCGGCGTGATGGACTTCTTTTCGATCCGGTTGATATCCAGCCCGTTCTTGCGCAGCAGCGCGGGAAAAAGGCGGGAGGCGCCGTCGGAGGTGCCGACGCCCATGACGTGGCCCGGCAGGTCGGACAGTTTTGTGATTCCGCTGCGCTTCATGGCCATGATCGCCTGGGGCGAGCGGTCGAAGAGCATCATCACCGTGCGCGGCGCCACCTGCGGCTGGCGCACCGCGAAATCCACCAGCGTGGCCACGTCCGCCACGCCCATCTGGTAGGCGCCGGAGGCCACGCGCGTCACGGCGTCGCCCGAGCCGTTGGAGGTGTCGAGCGTGACCTCCAGCTTCTCTTCGGCGAAGTAGCCGCGGTCGGCAGCCAGGAAGAAAGGCGCTGTATCGCCGGCGAGCGACCAATTCAGCACGCAGCGGATGGCGGTGGTCTGGGCCGCCGCGGTGCGGCTGACGGTGGGTGCCAGCAGCGCGCCGAGCGCGCCCTGGAGGAACTGCTTGCGGTTCAGCATGGACGTGACCTTTCGGGAAAATGGCGGCGGTGCTGGCTTGCGTCTGTGGCCCATGTCGTCACGCACCGGCTCCGGATGTCTCCTGCAGGGCCTCGCCCACGCGGCGGATGGCCGCGACGATGCCCATGTAGCCGGTGCAGCGGCAGATCTGCCCGGCCAGCTCGCGGCGGATCATTGCCTCGTCCGGGCCCGGGAAGCGGCGGAGGATGTCGCGAGCGGTGACGAGCATCCCCGGGGTGCAGTAGCCGCATTGCAGCGCGTGCTCCTCGTGGAAGGCGCGCTTCAGCGCCTCCGTAACGGAATCGCCGGCCAGGCCCTCCAGCGTGCGGACCTCCCGCCCTTCCACGGTGACGGCGAGGACGATGCAGGACCGCACGGGCTCGCCGTCCAGCAGCACGGTGCAGGCGCCGCAGCTTCCCCCTTCACAACCCAGGTGCAGCGCGGTGAGGGCGGCGCCGTCGCGCAGCGTGTCGGCTAGCGTGTCGCGCGGCTCGGCCTCCACCGCCCGCGTCGTGCCGTTGACGTGCAGGGAGAGCCTCATGCCTCCATCCCTTTCAGGGCGCGGGTGACGGATGCCAGATGGCAGCGGCGGCGGAAGACATCCGCATCCAGATCGGCCGCCGCGATGGCCTCCGCCGTGCCGGCGGCCAGCAGCACCGCGCCGTGGGCGGTGGCGCCGAGGGCGATGCGCGGCGCGGCGCCCGGGCGTTGCACGACGACGCAAAGGCTGTCCGCGAAGGCGCCGGCCTTGCGCGCAACCTTGTACGCACCCCAGCGCGTGCCGGGGGTGAAGCGCGGGATCTCCACGGCGCGGATCAGCTCGCCCGTCTCCAGCGCCGTGGCGTAGGCGCCCTGCAGGAACTCGCCGATGGCGATGCGGCGCGCGGTGGTGACGACCGTCGCCTCCAGCGCCAGCAGCGCCACTGGCCAGTCCGCCGCCGGATCGCTAAGCGCAAGGGAGCCGCCGATCGTGCCGAGGTTACGGACGGCGCGGTAGGCGATGCCGGAGGCGACACGGGCCAGCAGCCCGTCCGTAGCGTCGGGGATGCGTCCGTCCTCGATCGCGGCATGGGTCACGCCCGCGCCGATCCGCAGCACGGCGCCGTCTTCCGAGACGCCGGCCAGTTCCGGCAGGTGGGCGATTCCCACCAGCCGCTCCGCCGCGGTGACGCGCAGGCCGAGCATGACGACGAGGGACTGCCCGCCCGCCAGCGGCATGGCGGAGACGTCGTCTTGCAGGATGGTGGCGGCGGCCTCTAGGCTCTCCGCCCGGTTCCAGGTGACGGCGGAGGGCTTCATGGCGCCACTCCCGCGGCGTCCAGCGCCGCCGTGACGCGGCGCGGGCTGCACGGCGTCTCGTTGAACTCCGCGCCCTCCGCTTTGAAGGCATCGGCCAGGGCGTTGGCGATGGCGGCCGGCGGGGCGATCGCCCCTCCCTCCCCCATGCCCTTCACGCCGAACTCCGTGATTGTGGAGGGCGTCACGAGGTGCGCGATGCGGATGCGCGGCATCTCGGAGGCGCAGGGCATGTGGTAGTCGGCGAAGGTGGTGGCCAGCGGCTGCCCTCCCTCGTCGAAGGGGATCTCCTCGAACAGCGCGGTGCCGATGCCCTGCACCACGCCGCCATAGACCTGCCCGTCCACAATCATCGGGTTGACCATGGTCCCGCAATCCTCGGCCACGACGTAGTCCAACACCTCGGTCGCGCCCGTCAGCGGGTCCGCCGCCACCAAGGCGGCGTGGCAGGAGTAGGAGAAGGTGCCCTCGCTCTCCGGCGGCTCATAGGTAGCGGTGGCCTCCAGCACCGGGTCCATGCCGGCGGGTAGCAGCTCCTGCCGTACATGGGCGGCCCGGCTGATCTCGGCGTAGGAGACGGCGGCGCTGCCGTGGCGCACCTCGCCATCAGCCAGCACCACAGCGGCGGGATCGGCCTGCAGCAGGTGCGCGCCGATGATCCTCAGCCGCTCCGCCAACACGCGGCAGGCGCGCACGGCGGCGCCGCCCGCGAAGATGGTGCTGCGGGAGGCGAAGGTGCCGAAGCCGAAGGGGCTGACGGCGGTGTCGCCGTGGCGGATGGCGATGCGGTCGGGGTGCAGCTGCAGGGCGGTGGCGGCCATCTGCGCCAGGGTGGTCTCCAGCCCCTGGCCGTGGCTCTGGATGCCGACCAGCACCTGGGCGGAGCCGTCCGGCATCAGCCGCACCGTGCTGGTGTCGTAGGCCGGCAGCACGCGCGCCCCGCGGCGGGCCCATTCCTTCAGCCCGTGCCCGCTCTGCTCGGCGTAGAGGGCAAAGCCGATGCCGACGCGGCGGCCATCCGGCTCCCCGGCGGCTTGGCGGGCGCGGACGGCGTCCAGCCCGATCATCTCCCGCGCCGTCTCCAGCGCGCGGGGGTAGTCACCATTGTCCAGCCGCATGCCGCCGGCGGTGCGGTAGGGCAGCTCCTCCGGCGTCAGCAGGTTGCTGCGGCGCAGTTCCGCGGGCTCCATCCCCAGCGCCCGCGCCACCTCGTCGATCATCCGCTCGATCGCGAAGCAGGCACCGGGGCGGGCCACGCCGCGATAGGCGCCCATAGGCGGCTTGTTGGTGGCCACCGTCGCGTTCCGCAGCCGGATGGCGGGGATGCGGTAGGGGCCGGTGAGGTTGCGCACGGCCATGCTCGCCTCCGCGAAGGCGCCGGTGGGCCAGAGGGCGTAGGCGCCCGCGTCGATCAGCACCTCGCCTTCCAGCGCGAGGAGGTTGCCATCGGCGTCCGCGTGCAGCGTCAGGTCATAGACGTGCCCGCGCGCCTGGGGGGCGGAGAGGAAGCTCTCCCGCCGGTCCTCCAGCCAGCGCACGGGCGTGCCGCGCTGGAGCGCGAGGGCGCAGACCACGATCTCCTCCGGCATCAGCCGGTTCTTGGCGCCGAAGCCGCCGCCCACATCGGGCGCGATGATATGCAGCCGGTGCTCCGACAGGCCGAGCACCTGCGCCAGCCCAATCCGCATGACGTGCGGCGCCTGACTGGAGAGGTAGACGACCAGCTCGTCCAGCCGGTGGTCCCAGTAGGCGAGCACCCCGCGCGGCTCCAGCGGCACCACGGCCTGCCGGTTCATCCGCAGGTCTCGGCGGATGCTGACGGTCGCGGCGGCACGCTGGGCGTCGAACTCGCCGCCATGGGCGCCGCTGGTGATGAAGGCGTTGTCCGGCCAGCCCTCATGCACCAGGGGGCTGCCAGGGCGCATGGCCGCGCGCGCATCCACCACCGCGGGCAGCTCTGCAATGTCCAGCTCCACCAGCCCGGCCAGGTCCTCCGCCGCCGCGCGCGTGGGCGCGAGACAGGCAGCGACGGGCTGGCCGACGAAGCGGACCATATCGGTCGCCAGCGGTGGATAGGGAACGGTGCGGTAGCTGGGCAGGTCCGGCCCGGCGGGCAGGGGCTGGAAGGGCGGCAGGTCCCCAGCGGCGAACACGGCGCCCTTCGGCTTCGTGATCCCGTTCAGCCGGCCATGCGCCACGGGGCTGCGGACGAAGCAGACATCCTCCATCCCGGCCATGCGGATATCGGCGAGGAACTGGCCCTTGCCGGCGAGGAAGCGCGCATCCTCCTTGCGGAGGAGGCGCGTGCCGATCCAGCCCTCGGCGGGCGCGGCGCCGTCCATCAGCTCAGCTGCGGCAGGCGCTGGATGCCGACGTCCGACGCGTCCATCCGCGCCTGCGCCTGATCCAGCCAGGGCTGGAGGCGGGCGACGCGCGCGGTAATCTCCGCGAAGTCCTGGCGGAAGGTCGGCATGACGGCCGCCACCTCCTCGAAGATCGCGCGCTCGTCCACGGTGGTGACGCGGCGGTCCTTCAGCACCCACTTGCCGTCCACCATCACGTGGCGCACGGCGCGGCCGGCCTCCACGTTCACCAGTTGGCGCACCATGCTGTTCATGGGCACGAAGCTGGGGTCGGCGAGGTCGATCACCGTCAGGTCCGCCTTGTAGCCCGGCGCAATGCGGCCGATCAGGTGGCCCAGCCGCGCGCCGTCCGCGCCGCCCTCCGTTGCCGCTCGCAGTGCGGGCATTGCCGGCGGCGGGCCCTTGATGACGTCGCTGACGGTGGAGAGCAGCGAGAAGAGCTTCATCGCCACGAACATGTTTTGGGCATCGGAGCAGGAGCAGTTGTCGCAGCCCAGCCCGATCCTCACGCCCGCATTCATGAGGCCCCGGATGGGCGGAATGCCGCACTTCATCTTCAGGTTGCCCTGCGGGTTCAGCACGGTGCCCGCGCCGGTCTCCGCCAGGATCTCGATCTCGTCGGGGGCCAGCCAGACGGAGTGGGCGAAGTTCATGTGCGGGCCCAGCGCGCCCTCCGCGTGCAGGCGGCGGATCAGCGATCCGCCATACTGCCCCAACTCGTGCCGGGCCTGCAGGGCCATGCCCTTGGACTCGTAGATGTGGGAGTAGACCGGCAGGTCGTAGCGCTTCGCCAGGTCCGTCGTGCGCGCCATCAGCCCGGGCGTGCAGCGCTCCGGCGCGGAGGGGCCGAGCGCCCAGTGCACGGTGCTCCGCGCCGGGGCCTTGAGGCAGTTCTCCTCGAAATAGGAGAGCAGGTCGAAGTTCTTCTCCGGCTCCGCGGCGGAGGAGAGAAGCGGGTGCAGCTCCGGCGGGAAGATCTCCTTCCAGAAGGGCACGGTATCCAGCCCCTTCCGGTCCCCGTACTGCAGGGAGAAGACGACGCGGATGCCCAGCTCCTCATAGGTCCGGATCACCGTGTCCAGATGCGCCGGATCGAAGGGGTAGAGGGTGAGCATGTCCTGCACGGTGGTCATGCCGCTGCGCAGGCATTCCAGCGCGCCGAGCATGGTGCGCGCCCGCACCTCCGCCACCGATCGCGGCGGATATTGCGCGGGCAGGGCGTAGAGGCGCCACTGCTCCAGCGGCACCTCCTCCAGCGTGCCCTTCGCCAGCACGTCGTGCGAGTGGTAGTGCGCGTTGACGAAGCCCGGCATCACCAAGTGGCCGCGCGCGTCCAGCGTCTCCGGCGGCGCCTCGCCCGGGCGCGGCGCGAAGCGGCCGGCGATGCCGAGGATGCGGTCGCCGCCGATGGCGATGTCGGCGGTGCCGGGCGCGTGCCAGTCCGCGTCCGGCAGCAGCACCCTGGCGCCGGCGATGAGGAGGGTGGTGCCCTCGGGGAGCAGTGTGGTGTCCATCCTTGCCGCTCCTCTCAGGCGCCGCGGTTCAGGGCTCGCACGTCCTCGCGCCGCTGCAGCCACCAGGCATAGGGGCGTGGCAGCAGCTCGTGCGGCTTCGGCACGCCGAGCGCGGCGGCGGCGTGCACCGGCCAGTTCGGGTCCCACATCATCTCGCGGGCCAGCGCCACCAGGTCGCAGCTTCCGGCCTGGAGGTAGCCCTCCGCCTGGTGCGCCTCGGTGATGAGGCCCACCGCCATGGTGGAGATGCCCGTATCCGCCTTGATGCGCTCCGCGAAGGGCACGTGGTAGCCGGGCACGCGCGGCACGATGTGCAGCGTCAGCGGCCCCTCGATCCCGCCGGAGGAGCAGTCCAGCACGTCCACGCCGCGCGCCTTCAGCTCGGCCGCCAGCACCACGGTGTCGTCCATCCCCCAGCCGCCGCCATCCACGCAGGAGACGCGGAAGAGCAGCGGCACGGGATCCGGCAGGGCGGCGCGCACCGCCTCGATCAGCTCCAGCCCGAAGCGCATCCGGCCCTGCCGGTCGCCGCCATAGCCGTCCTTGCGCTGGTTCGTGGCGGGCGAGAGGAACTGCTGGATGATGTAGCCGTGCGCGCCGTGGATCTCGATCACGTCGAAGCCGGCATCCAGGCTGCGCTTCGCCGCGTCCACATGGGCCTGGATCACATAACGGATGTCGTCCGCGTCCATCTCCTTCGGCACCATCGCGCCCTCGCGGAAGGGGATGGGGCTGGGGGCCAGTCCGGACCAGGGCGCGCGGCCCGTTGCCGCATCCGCCTCGCTCAGCGGCGCGAAGCCGTCCCAGGGGGCGCGCGTCGCCACCTTGCGCCCGGCATGGCCGAGCTGGATGGCGGAGGCCGAGCCCTGCGCCCGGATGAAGTCGGTGATGCGGCGCCAGGCCGTTGCCTGGGAGTCGGTGTAGATGCCTGGGCAATCATAGGTCTTGCGGCTGCGCTCGGAGACGGAGGTCTCCTCGCAGAAGACCAGCCCCGCGCCGCCCATGGCGAACTTGCCGAGGTGAACGAGGTGCCAGTCCGTCGGCTCGGCGTTCACCGCCGAATACTGGGACATGGGCGAGACCACGATGCGGTTGCGCAGCGTGACCCCGCGCATCGTGTAGGACGCGAAGAGGAGGGGGGCGGGGGTCTCGTCGGGCATGGCAATCCGTTCCTGGCGCGTCATCGGCGCAGTCCGCCGAAGCGCGACGGGTCGTAGGGTTGGGGATTGATGGGCGCCGCGCGCCCGGTGAGGAGGGCGGCGAGGAGCCGTCCGCTCACCGGGCCGCTGGTCAGGCCGAAATGGCCATGTCCCGTGCAGAGGAAGAGGCCGGGGCGGCCCGGCACGGGGCCGATCGCCGGCAGGCTGTCGGGAAGGCCGGGGCGCGGACCCATCCACAGCGTCGGCGGCCCGTGGCGCAGCCCGGGAAACAGGGCCCGCGCCCCGGCGGCCAAGCGCTGCGCCCGGCGCTCGTCGGCCGGTGCATCCAGTCCCGCGATCTCCACCAGCCCGGCCGCCCGCAACCCGTGCTCCATCGGTGCCAGCCCGAGGCCGCGGGTGCGCACGGAGATCGGCATTGGCAGCTCGACGGAGGGATCAGGAAGCATCGCGTGGTAGCCGCGCTCCGCTTCCATCGGCAGGCGCAGGCCCAGCGGGCGCAGCAGCGGAGGGGACCAGGCGCCGGCCGCGACCACGGCGCGCGCGGCGCGGTGGTCGCCGGCCTCCGTCGTCGCCAGCCAGCCATCGCCTTCGGGCCGCAGCGCCCGCACCCGCTCCGCCAGGATCGCCCCGCCCGCCCGCCGCACGGCTTCGCCGAGCAGGCCGATCAGCCGGCCGGGGTTCACGCAGTAGCCGTTGCCCGGCAGCAGGAGGCCGCGCCCCACCGAGGGGGCGAGGCCGGGGAAAAGCGCCTCCAGCGCCGGGCGGTCCAGCATCTCAGAAGGGATGCCGGCGCCCTCGCGCAGAGCCCGGTCCAGCGCCGCGGTTTCGGGGCGGGCGGGCGCCTCCAGGCCCAGCACCTGGCCGGAGGGGCGCAGCAGCGCGTCCGCCGTCGCGGCGCCCAGCAGGTTCCGCCATTCCGCGAAGGAATGCCGGTGCAGCGCGTGCAGCGCTGCGGAGATAGCGCGCACCCGCCCGAGCCGCCCGGCCGCGAGCCAGCGCAGCAGCCAAGGCAGCGCGCCCGGCAGGCGCGACGGGCGGATGGCGACCGGACCGGAGGGATCCAGCAGCCAGTGCGGCAGTTGCCGGACAATCCCCGGCACGGAGGCCGGGGCCACCACCGCCGCGCTGATCATCCCGGCATTGCCGAAGGAGGCGCCGGTTCCCGCCGGGCCGGGGTCCAGCACCGTGACCGCCTGCCCCGCGCGCAGCAGGTGCAGCGCCGCCGAGAGACCGGCCACGCCGGCCCCGACGACGAGGACACCGGATGCGCCGGCGCTCACGGCACGCGCCTCACAGCCTGGCCAAGTGGCGCAGGATGCCGGAGCGCAGTGCATCCACGTGCTCCGCCATCGCCGCCCGCGCCGCTTCCCTGTCGCCCGCTGCCAGAGCGTCGATAATCGCGCCGTACTGGGCGCAGACCTCCTCCAGCCGGTCCGGCGCGCGCGGGGTGGTGAAGAGCAGCATGCGCCGGCGCAGATCCTCGAGCAGGCGCGCCAGGGTGACGCTGCCAGCCGCGGCGGCGATGGCACGGTGCAGGTCCAGGTCGATCGCCAGCCGCTCCTCCTGCCTTTCGGGAAGCGGGCGGTCCGGCGTGGCCAGGAGGGCGGCGATCCGGGCGCGCAGGGAAGCGAGGGTTTCGGCCTCCACCGCCCCGGCGGCAGCAGCGGCGGCCTCGCCCTCCAGCAGGCGGCGGAGCTGCTGGATTTCCAGGAACTCCTCCACCGTGATGCGGCGTGCGCGGAGCACGCCGCCGGGCAGGCGCTCCAGCAGCCCCTCCCCTTCCAGCCGCCGCAGTGCCTCGCGCAGCGGAGTACGGGAGATACCGAGGTCGGCGGCAAGGCCGCGCTCGGAGATCGGCTGGTCGAGCGGCAGGCGGTGCGTCAGCAGCATCTCGTGCAGGTGCGCGTAGGCGCTCTCGGCCATGCTGCCAGCAAGCGAGGCGCCAGCGGTCGCGACCTCCGTTCCCTGCACGCGCGGCTCCCTCACCGGGACGGCCCCGGAACACTTGGCAGGGGCGGTATAACAGCGGTATACCACCCCTGCCAAGGTAGTTCGGTCCCGGGAAGAGGACCCTCCGCCGCGCTCCGCCAGCGCGCACAGTCCCGTTTCCCCCTCCGACCGGCCGCATGGCCGGCCGGGGCCGCGCCTGTGGAGCCCCTTCCCATGCCAACCCCCGCGCGCCTCCCGCGCCTGTCGCGCCGGGGCCTCGGCCTCGCGGCCCTATCGGCGCCCCGCCCGGGCCGTGCTGCCGCCTGGCCCGACCGGCCGCTGACGCTTGTGGTCCCCTTCGGCGCGGGGGCCGGGAACGACATCACCTCACGCACCCTCGCCGGCTTCCTCGAGCGAGAACTGGGTCAACCGGTGGCGGTGGTGAACCGCCCGGGCGCTGGCGGCGAGATTGGCCTCAACGCCGTCGCCGACGCGAGGGCGGACGGCTACACGCTCGGCAACCTCTCCACCCCGGGCGTCGTGACCATCCCGATCGAGCGCCGCCCACGCTGGACGCTGGACAGCTTCGAGCCGATCGCCGGCATCGTGAACGACCCCGCGGTGATCGCCGTACGCCCGGACAGCTCTATCGCCAGCATCGCCGACCTAGTCGAAGCCGCACGGCGCCAGCCGGGGGCAGTGACAGTCGCCACGCAGGGCCTCGGCTCGGCCAGCCACTTCAGCGTCCGGCTGCTGGAAATGGCGGCGGGCGTGCGGTTCGAGCCGGTTACCTATCTGGCCGGACCACAATCCATACTCGCGCTGGCGCAGCGCGACGTCGTCGCATCCACCGCCAATCTCGGCGAGAGCATGATAATGACGGCCGGCCAGCCCTGGCGTCCGCTCGGCGTCATGGCGCCGGAGCGCCTCTCCTTGGCGCCCGACCTGCCGACCTTCCGAGAGGCCGCCTACGACATCGAAATGGGCAGCCTGCGCGGCATCGGCGCACCGAAGGGCGTGCCGGAGCCGGTGCTGGAAGTCCTCTCGGCCGCGATCGGGCGCGTGGTGGCGGATCCGGAGTACCGGGCCGCGTGCGCGCGGACGATGCAGCCCATCTCCTACCTGCCCCGCGCTGAATACTCCGCCACCCTGCGGCGCATGGACGAGGCCTACCGCCGCATGTGGCAGGCCGCGCCATGGACGCGCTGACCCGCCCCTACGAGACGCCGCCCCACACAGAAGAGGCCCCGATGACCCGCACGCCCCGCCGCGCTGCGCTGAAGACGCTCGCCCTCGTCGCCACCGGCTTGGCCATGCCACGCCTCGCCCGCGCCGCCTGGCCGGACCATCCCGTGACGCTGGTGGTGCCCTTCGCCGCGGGCGGCGGGAACGACGTGACGGCTCGCACCCTCGGCCAGTTCCTGGAACGGGAGCTGGGCCAGCCCTTCGTCATCCAGAACCGACCGGGCGCCGGGGGCGAGGTGGGGATCAACGCCGTCGCCGATGCGAGGCCGGGCGGCTACACCTACGGCATCCTCAACACCCCCGGCCTCGTCACCATCCCGATCGAGCGCAACCCGCGCTGGTCGCTGGACAGCTTCACCTTCGTCGCCAGCCTCGTGGAGGACCCGGCCGTGATCGCCGTGCACCCGGAGAGCGGGATCCGGGATGTGGCCGGACTGCTGGCGGCGGCTCGGAAGGACCCGGATGGCGTCACCATCGCCGCCCAGGGGCGCGGATCGACGAGCTTTCTCAGCGTGCGGATGCTGGAGATGGCGGCGGAGGTCTCCTTCTCCACCGTGATCTACAACGCCCTGCCGCAGGGCGTAGTGGCGCTCGCCCAGCGCCAGGTGGTGGGGACCGCCGCCAATCTCGGTGAGGCGCTGGTCATGTCCGCCGGCCAGCCCTGGCGGATGCTGGGCGTGATGGCCGAGGAGCGTTCCGCCATGGCCCCGGACCTGCCGACCTTCCGGGAGCAGGGCCTGGACATCAGCATCGGCAGCCTGCGCGGCTTCGTCGGCCCGCGCGGCATCCCGCCGGAGGTCACGGCTCGGATCTCGGCCGCTATCGACAAGGTCTCGCGCGATCCCGAGTACATTGCCCTCTGTGCCCGTACCCAACAGCCGCTGAAAGTTGTGGTGGGAGAGCCCTACGCGGCCTCCCTGCGGGCGCAGGATATGCGTTTCCGCGCCATGTGGGCCCGCAAGCCCTGGATGTGAGGGAGTCTGAGGTAGTGCCCAGCGTCCGTTGCTGAAGCCGGCGCTGGGGTCATGCCGAGCGAGGCCAGAGCGGAACAACCACGGTCCGGGAGACCGACCCGCATTCTCGGCCGAGACCGAGGGATCACGGGGCAGCACCTTCGCTCCCTCAATCCCAGAGAAAGTTTGCGCCCAGCTCCTACCGCCGCAGCACTGCGCGTCACTTCGTAACGAATCGGCTGAGGCGTATTTCCAATGTCGGCGTCATCGCCAGTGTCGCGTCGCATCGTTGATCCGCGAGACACGCCGAACACGTCGCTGCCGCGCAAACAAAGGAACCGCCGCGAAAGCCTGTCGTATCGCATATGCATAGGTCCGTTTGGTATCCTGCAGCGTGCTCCCAAGGAGGCGCGCCATGCCCGCGACGACCAGCGCCGTGCTCCCGCCCTACAAGGGGCAGCCCTGATGGCAATGCCGCGCTACACGCCAACCGAGGAGCAGCGCCGGGTGGTCAAGACCATGGCCGCCTACGGCATCCCGCAGGACGCCATCGCCAAGGTCGTCCACTGCTCCGAGCCCACGCTGCGTCGGGCCTACCGCCACGAGCTCGACACCGCCGTGCACGAGGCGAACGCTCGCGTGGCGCAGTGCCTCTACCAGCAGGCCACCACGCCGGGAAACGTTGCCGCCTCGATCTTCTGGCTCAAGGCCCGCGCCGGCTGGCGCGAGAAACAGGTACACGAGGTGAGCGGGCCGAACGGTGCGCCTCTGCCATCGCCCAATCTCGTGGTCAGCTTCGTCCAGCCTGACCAGCGGGACAGATTGCCGAATGTCATAGAGGGAGACCGTGGATGACCGCGACACCCGCTCCGATCTTTCCCCCCTACAAGCCCCTCCCCGTCGCCGAGCTGATCCCCTACGCCCGGAATGCCCGGACCCACTCACCCGCACAGGTGGCCCAGATCGCCGCCAGCATTCGCGAGTTCGGCTGGACCAACCCTGTCCTCGTCGATGGTGAGCGGGGCGTCATTGCGGGGCACGGCCGGCTCCTTGCCGCGCGGCAGCTGGGGATGACGGAGGTGCCGACGCTGGAGCTGTCCCACCTGACACCAGCGCAGCGCCGCGCCTACGTCCTCGCCGACAACCGCCTGGCGCTGTCGGCCGGGTGGGACGAGGATCTGCTACGGGTGGAGCTGGCCGAGTTGGGGGCGGACGGCTTCGACTTGGAGCTGACGGGGTTCGACTCCGACGAGATCGCGGGGTTCCTGGCCGAGCCGATCTCAGGGCTGACCGACCCCGATGAAGTCCCCTCCCCGCCCGAGGTGCCCGTCTCGGCCCTCGGTGATATCTGGCTGCTCGGCCGCCACCGCTTGGTCTGCGGGGACTGTACCGACCCTGTGGCGGTCGAGGCAGCCCTGGGTGGCGTCCGGCCGCACCTGATGGTCACGGACCCGCCCTACGGGGTCGAGTACGATCCCGCCTGGCGCAACGAGGCCTTGGAGGGCAGCAAGACCCAACGCACGGGCAAGGTCTTGAACGACCACCGGGCCGACTGGCGCGAGGCCTGGGCGCTGTTCCCCGGGGATGTGGCCTATGTCTGGCATGGGGCACTGCACGCCGGGACGGTGGCCGAGAGCCTTACCGCGTGCGGGTTCGAGATCCGCGCTCAGATCATCTGGGCCAAGGAGCGGCTGGTGCTCGGCCGGGGTCACTACCACTGGCAGCACGAGCCCTGCTGGTACGGCGTGCGGGCCAGCACCAAGGGCCACTGGTCCGGCGACCGCAAGCAGACCACCCTCTGGTCCATCCCCTCCCGCGACCAGGACACCGACACCGTCCACGGCACCCAAAAGCCGGTCGAGTCCATGCGCCGGCCGATCGAGAACAATTCCTCCCCGGGGCAGGCCGTCTACGAGCCCTTCTCCGGGTCGGGCACCACGCTGATCGCCGCGGAGATGGCGGGCCGTGCCTGCCACGCCGTCGAGCTGTCGCCGGCCTACGTCGACGTCGCCGTGCTCCGCTGGCAGGCCTTCACGGGCCAGGAAGCGCGGCTAGAGGGCGACGGGGCAACCTTTGCCCAGGTCCGGGCCGAGCGGGCCACCCTGGTGCCTAAGGGCGCCTGAGGTGCCCCAGGGCCACGCCTTTGAGGCCACCGACGACCAGCGCCGGACGGTGCGGGCCATGTCCGGGTTTGGGGTGCCGCACGATGACATTGCTACCCTGCTGCGGATCGACCCCAAGACGCTCCGCAAGCACTTTCGCTGGGAGCTCGACAGCGGCTCCATCGAGGCTACCGCCAAGGTAGGCCAGAGCCTCTACCGCATGGCCACCGAGGGCGGGTCGGTCGCGGCCGCGATCTTCTGGATGAAGGCGAGAGCCGGATGGCGGGAGAAGCACGAGGTGACCGTCCAGGCCGAGATGGCCGACTCGGATGGGGCGCGGCAGCGCGTTGCCCGCCGGATCGAGGCCCTGGTGTCCCGGCTGCCCGACGACCCGGTCGAGGCCTCGCGTGTGTACCAGCACCTCATCCAGGGGAGGGCTGAATGAGCCAGGGCTATGCCTTCCAGCCCACGGATGAGCAGCGCAAGACCGTGCGGGTCATGGCCGACTTCGGGATCGCTCAGGCCGACATCGCCCTCCTGCTCGACACCGAACCCAAGACTTTGCGCCTGCACTTCCGGCGCGAGTTGGACCGGGGCTCGGTGGAGGCAACGGCCAAGGTGGCCCAGACCTTGTTCCAAATGGCGACCTCCGGCCACAACACAGCTGCCAGCATTTTCTGGATGAAGACGCGCGGGCTGGCGGGAGAAGCACGAAGTGCAGGTCGCCGCCGCGCGGCCGCAGGTCGAGATGACGGATGCCGAGCTGGTCCGCATCATCCAGGAGGCCGGGGGAGATCCGGACGAGGTGGCGGGCGGGCGGCAGAGATAGCCCGCCAGTCAGCAGCTGAGCTAATCGGCCTTGATATTTGCTACTTGGATGACGTGGCTCCAGCGTGCGCGCTCGCTATGCAGAAGGGCAGCAAAGTCGTCGCTGGAGCTCGCGGTCACCTCCGTTCCAATCCGTGCCAGCTTCTCTCGCACATCGTCGGCGTTAAGGGCGGCGAAAAGTGCGTCGTGCAACTTCACAACAATGGCGGCTGGCGTCCCGCTGGGCACGACGATTCCATGCCACTGAGAACCGGACAGGTAGGCCTTACCCAGCTCAGCGCTGCACGGCACTAAAGGAAGAAGCGCATGCCGCGTGGTACCCACCACCATAAGCGTGCGCAGCTTACCATCCTTCTCTAGTGGCTCGACCGTCGAGACACCGTTGAACATGAGGTCGACATGGCCGCCTACCAGGTCGTTCATGGCCGCCGCGCCGCCCCGATAAGGTATCAATTCGAACTGCAGATGCTCTTCCAGTTTGAAGGTCTCGGCGAGAAGGTGGTGGACTGATCCCGTGGTCGGATTTGCTGCGTTAAACTTGCCAGGGTTGCGGCGGATAAGCTCAATCAGCTCGGCTACGCTTCGTGCCTCCATATGATTCGCGACTGCGAGCGCCAGACGGCCCTCATTGACGCCGATCACCGGCACGAAATCCCTCTCGGGATCGTACGGCATATCGGGGAACATAAACTGGGCGATCGCCATGGGACCGGGCGCGGCGATGCCTATTGTGTAACCGTCGGGCGCCGCGGTTGCCATCGCCTTCGTGCCCAGCAGCCCGTTAGCACCGTTTATGTTCTCTACCACCACCGGCTGATGCAGCTCTTCGGACAACTTCTGTGCGACGATGCGCGCTGTGGCATCCGTACCGGCGCCCGGCGGGAAGGGCACGATTAGCTTAAGGGCGCGGCTGGGGAAAGTTTGCGCGTAAGTGGGGCTCATACTGGAGCCGACCAGCCCTGCCGTAGCTGCGAAAGCGACCGTCCTGCGACCCACCATCGATGCACTACTCCCAAAACAAAGCCACAAGTGTGAGTGTAGCGAGCTCGCCGGTCCTTTTGGAATGGTTCCCAAGCGACAGGTAAGGCGCTGCGTGTCAGCATAGGCAAAGATTGTGCAACTTAAGGATTATCATGGCGGAACTGGTTTCAGCGGTGCCGGCGGAGATCCTGGCAGCACGGCAGGCCTCTCTTCAAGAGTGGATGGCCGCGGAGGGTCTGGGTGCCATGGTTGTCTTTGGCCAGGGTAGTTCGGCTGGCACAGCCACACGCAGCCACGGCAACCTGCGCTATCTCGCCGACTGGGACAGCGAACCCGCACCTTCAGCCCTCGTGCTGCCCCGCACGGGGCCACCGCACCTCATCACTGCAAGCGTATTTGCCCGGCTAATGGCGGAGGACACGCGGCGTTTTGCAACAGCCGTACTCGGCAAGGGCGCAGCCTTCGCCCGCGCAATCCTGCATGCGCTTGGACACGCGGAGCGTGTGTGTATTACGGGGCGTGACGAGATCCCGCTTGGCATCTGGGAGACCCTCGCCGCTGCTGGCGCTCGTGATTGGCTGGACTGCACTGCGGAATTTGCCAAGCGCCGCATGGTCAAGGACGCCGTACAGATCAGCTTCCACCGGCGGGCCGCCGCCATCTGCGATTCCATGTTCGAGGCGCTTGGTCCACTGGCTTACAGTGGTCGCAGCGCTTGGCAGATGCAGGTTGCACTCGAAGCCTTGGCAAAGGACCGAGGCGCTGAATACTGCAAGACCTGGTTGACGGTGGCACCCGCTGCCGGCCGGTGTCATTTCTGGCGTGACGAAAACGCACGCATTCCGCAGCTGGGCGACCAGGTGCTACTCGGTATCATGGTCCTGCTGAATGGCCATTGGGGACATGCTTTGCGTACCGCCCATATGGGCCAGCCCGGCGAGGCCGCCCGCGCCATGTTCGCGACGGTAGAGCGCATGTACGATGGCATGTTCGCCCTGATGCGGCCTGGCGCGCCGCTTCGGGACGTCAACACGCCATTCGATACGGAATTCCGTGCGTGCATGGAGCGCCTTGGTGACCCGGAAGAGTTCCGCTTTCGCTCCGGCCATGCGCTTGGGCACAGCTACGAGGACCCTATCGGCACCGCGGAGTTCCCCCAGCCTTATGACGCTGCCCCTGCTCTGCCCGGCCCGCCTCTCTTGCTGCAGCCCGGCATGCTGTTCGAACTACACCCAAATCTCTTCGTGCCCGGGATCGCTGGTGCATCGATTGGCGATATGGTGCTGATAAGGGAGGATGGGCCGGAGGTGCTGACCCGCTTTCCGCGTCGGCTGGCCGTCCTCACGCCGCAATGACAGGACCCCGTACTGAGTCGTCCCGGCTATCCTGCCCACTCGCCTGGAAAGACAGTCCAGGGCCTTCAGCGTTTGCGCTGACGGGCCGGATGGCCTGGAGTTCGCAGAGCTTGACCCAGCGCCTCGCCTAACTCAACGGCGAGTGCTCCTGCCCAGCGCGCGCCTAACTTTCATCGTCCTCATGTTCACCACCCACCAACGACCGTTGATGGGTGGTGAACAGGGGACGGCACGGCTTCGGGGCGGCCTTGCCTCCTCACCATCAGCCTGCCTTCAGCCTCGCCATCTCAATCCGGGGGGACGCGGCCTCGACGGTGAGCCGCCAGTGATCGGTCTGCGTGACCTGGAGGATGTTCCGCGGCCGGTGGGACACGATGTTGACGCCGCCGATGTGCCGCACGCTGTCGTAGATGATGCCCCCTCCCCCCGAGGCGCGGATGCCTTCCCCCAGGGCCTGAGAGGCAGCGTAGCTGCCCGGATCGTAGACGCCGGCCCGCGGTGCCTGTTGACCACGGATGTCGAGATAGGAGCCTGCCAGCTCGGCCGTGTAGGTGCGGAAGTCACGGTGCAAGATGGCCGCGCCGGTCGCCACCGCTTCGCGTCGAAGGTGGTGGGCGACCTCGAAGGCCGCCGTGCGCAACGCCGCTGCGGCATACCAGGCTCCAAGGTCCGGTCCATTGAAGCGTGATCCGCCAGGCGGGACGTGCAGGAAGGTCGCCATGACGATGCTGGAGTTTGGCTGTCCGTAGACCCACTCGTCCTCGGGAAGCCGACGCAGGCGCTCCTCAACCAGGCGATCGTTGGTCCACCCCGCCAGATCCATGACGGCGCCGGCGTCAGCCGTTGTTGTCACCGTGTCGAACAGGCCAATTGGTGGGAACCTGGATGGGATCAGCCGGTACGAAGGAGATGGCGCTGGTGCAAAGACATCGCTCAAGAGAGGACAAGGTCCTCGTCCCGGTACGGCTGGAAGTGTCGGTCCAGGGCGTCGACCGGCTCCATGTAGAGGCCCCCCCGAGCAGCATCGAGGAAGCGCCGGACCGTCATGAGCCCGTCCTGGGTACCGCTTGTGATCAGGTCGAGCGGGGGCCTGCCCCCGAAGACGGTCGCTTGGTGGGGATTCTGGAGCCAAGTGACCCCCTCCCGCTCATTGCCGTGCAGAATGCCAAGCGCCTGGTGAATGCCAAGCACCGCCGAGATGCGCGTCAGGGTGTCGACGTCCAGGGTGAAGTCGCCATGCTCGCGAGCGGTCTTGGCCCACTTGTGGAAGGTCGAGCGGGCAGGAGATCCCAGGACAAGAAGCCGCTGGCCCTCATCAAGCCGCCAGAGGTCTGCAATGGCAAGGAAGGTCCGCATCCCGGGCGCACTCAGGCGCTTACGGTTCTCGGGCAGGAAGCGGCTCCGGTCCAGGTGAGCAAGACCCTGGGTAACCGATTGCCGCGCCACCCCTACAGCCTTCTGCATTGTAGCCTCCAAGTCCGAATCTGGACTATATCCAGATTTAGACTCTGTCAACGGAAGTTAAAGGGTGTCGGTTGCAAGCTGGCTAACCGATCGAAACAGAACGGGCTCCTTACAAAGACGCCCTACTACCCTCGCCACGGTTGTGTGGGTCCACACAGCCCCGCCCCGCGGTGTTGGCACTCCCCGCTCCATCAGCGCCCGCGCCTTCCCGGCGTGGGTCGTGACGCCATCTTTCCGTAGCGCCTCCAATTCCAGGGTGAGCCGATGCGCCGTCCGGGTCACCTTCTCCTGGCGTACTCGGGCGGCAGCAGCCGCACAGGGTGGCGCTCCGGGCTGCCACCCCCTGTCCCCACCCAGCACCGCCCTACGCGCTCGTGCCACCGCCAGCGCCACCCGGGTCCGCCCCGAAATCAGCTCCCGCTCTTTTTCAACCAGAACCTCGCATTCTGGCACTCTTGTCCCACTCTGAGCGGCACCAACCGACGTTCCCGTTCGGTATGCCGAGGGCGCCCACCCCGGCCTCCCCATGCAATACTGCCCTGAGCCACCCATATACCTTCTTCGGGTTAGCCTCACCTGGCTGGGTCGACGCCACCAAGGGGTGAGTTTCCAATGATTTCCTATACCGTCCAGCCACGCGGCGACCGCTGGGACATCGCCCAAGGCACGCTGATCTATCCTGGGTACCGTTCTGAGGCTTCGGCAACCAAGGCCGCGATCGCTGTCGCGTCGAAGTTGGGGCTGAGTGGCGAGGAAACGTTCGTCTGGCTGCAAGCTGCCGATGGCAGCTCCAAGCGCGTCTTCGCTTCAGACCCCGAGCCGCCAACGCTCGACAGCATGATGCAGAGCGAGACTATTCGGCCAGCGTAGAACTACGCAGCGCGGCTTCGCTTTAAGGAACCTTCGCTCCGTGCCACACCGGGGCCAGTTCCACAGCCTGCCAACGGTGAGGTGTGGCCAAGCTGCCCTGCTACCCTTCCGAATGGCAGCTGCGCACGAAGCCGCTCCACCACACGCGCCACCGTCGTGTGAGTCCACACGGCGCCACCCCGCGGTGTCGGCACGCCACGCTCCGTCAGTGCCCGCGCCATCGCCGCTTTGGCCGTGATGCCCTCTCGACGGAGCGCTTCCACTTCCAGCAGCAGCCGGTGTGCCGATCGGGTCGCCTTCTCTTGGCGCGCTTGGGTCGCAGCGGCTGCACAGGGCGGCAACGGCGGCCTCCAGCCCCTGTCGCCGCCCAGCACCGCCCCACGTGCCCGTGCCGCCGCCAGCGCCGCCCGGGTCCGCTCCGAGATGAGCTCTCGCTCCTTCTGCGCCATGGCTGCGTAGACCCGCATCATCAGGTCATCTGCCCCGGGCATGTCAGCCGCGCGGATAGAAATCCCCTCCTCCAGCAGCTGCGAAAGCGTGTGGGCGCGCCGGGTGATCCGATCGAGGCGTGCCGCGACCAGCACTGCCCCGAGTTGGCGGCATCGGGTTAGAGCAGCCTGGAACCCCGGCCGGCGGTCGTCCTTGCCCGAGGCGATGTCCTGGTTCTCGGCGACCAACGTCCAGCCCTCGCGATCGACGAAGGCCCGGACGCTGGCCTGTTGTGCCTCAAGCCCCAGGCCAGAGTGCCCCTGCTCGGCGGTCGAGACCCGGTACAGCGCGACGGCGTAGCGGGACTGGGTGGAGGCCCGTGAAAGGCGAGAGCCGGCCATCAGCCCTGCTCCCCGCTGATCCGGTACACGCTATAGCTGCCCTTCGCCCCCTGCGATCCCGGCCCGACCTGGCGCACGCGCTCCAGCACCTCGACGGTGTGGCCCTTCTTCTTGAGCCCGGCCAGGAAGCCCCGGACCGTGTGCTGGGCCCAACCGGTGGCGTCCATGATCCCGGCGATGGTGGCGCCCTCGGACCGGCGTAGGAGGGTGAGGACGGCCTGCTGCTTGGTGCCCTCGCGCGGACGACGCTGGGCAGAGGGGTCGCGAGGTGGACGGGTCGCGCCAGCGCGGGTCAAAGCGGCCCTGAGCGCCTCGACGGAGCCTGCCAGGGCTGACCGCTCCAGGCCCGCGTCCCAGGCCACCAGAAGGGCGGTTGCGGCAGCCCGGAGCGAGGTACGAGGCTGTGGCGGGGCAGCCGGCGCAGACTTCGTGGCCGGATGCTCTCCCCCGCCTTCGTCCGCCTCCATGACGGCCAGCTCCGTCGTGGTCGGCCCGTCTATCGCCTCCAGCCCGGCCGCGGTGATCCGCAACACCGTCGTGGCGCGGTCGTCTGGGTCGGCCACCCCCTCCAGCAGGCCGGTCCTTAGCATGCTTTGAAGCACCGAGTTCCGGGCAGCAGCGGGCAGGTGCGGAGGCGCCTCGGCCAGCCGTGCCGGGTGTTGGGCAGCGGCCACGAGGACCTGCGCCTGTGTGGTCGACAGGGTTCTGCTCTGGGTCATGGTCAGGGTCCCTAGATCGGACCCGACTAGCCGGGTCCTACGACCCAGAGCCCTGACGAGAGAGGGTCAGGGTACCGGCGGAGGATGTTGGCACCCCTTGCGCCACTAACCCTTCGCTCTGTTCGGGCAGGAAGCCAAGCACCAAGAGGCAGACTAAGCTCCCGGCACTCGCCCCTTCTCAGGCCACGAAGAGGAAGTCGCTCGCGCTCAGCGGGGCGGCCTTGGACAGGCGGGCGATCTGGGCCGGCTCGGCCCCTCCCGCGCCGTCCGCATCTCAATAGAGCCCGCCCGCACCGCCGACCGCATTGTCGTGGAGCAGCACGCCCCCCCCCGGCCCGCTCGCGGCCGGCGCGGCGTTGGCTACCAGCCCCGACGTGACCCCGGCCGCGATCCCGAAGGCCGCGCGGGAGATCATGACCTTGTCCACCCCGGCCTCGAGGTCGATCAGCCGGTCCGAAGCCGCAGCGCTCGGGGCCACGTCGAAGAGGAACCAGTCCGCCCCGTGCCGCCGATCAGCTCGTCGGCGCCGGCCCCGCTTGAGAGGGTGTCGGCCCCGTCGCCGCCCTACAGCCGATCATGGCAGCCGTTTGCAGGAAGTCGGTCGGGACTGAGGCGCTCCAGCTGGTAGATCCAGGCTCCCTCGGGATAGTGGCCCGTCACGTCGGTCGGATGGCCGGATGGCCGGATGGCCGGATGGCCGGATGGCCGGATGGCCGGATGGCCGGATCTGGCATCCGGCCCTGGAAGCTGGCAAGTCAGCAACCGGCCGGACCACGACGGACGATAATGCTCTCTCAGATTGTCGTTCCGACGATAGAGCTTTGACTCCGATTAGCGGATACGAAGGGGCGCCTTTGGACGGGGGCGGGGATTGGATGGCGACTGACGGATGGTCCGCCGGGACCAAGCAGAAGGGGCTGACCTACGCCGAGCTTCTTTCGATGGCCTCCTCCGCCCTAAAAGGGGGTGACCCAGTAGGCTGCTTAGAGGCCCTGGATCTGGCCACGGCGCACCGGCCTGATCCGGACATCAAGCGCCTTCGACTGGAGGCTAGAGCGGCCCAGAAAGCCAAGCAGCCGGCGCGGGCGCTAACGGCTTGGAAGCGCCGCGCCGAAAAGTTCGATATTCCCTTGCGAGAGAAGGTCCAGTACGCGCGCGCCCTCGTCGACGCCGGTGCCTTTGCTGAGGGGCTCGATCTCCTGTTTTCATTGCTTCAAGTGCCAGAGACAGCCTTTTCAACGGCGTCCTACCTGGCTGTGATTCACAGTAGGCTCGGCCATTTCGCGGCCGCTCAAGAGGCACGCCAGATCGCCTTTGAAACGGCGCCAGAGAGCCACAAGCTCCAGGCGCGGATTGAACGCGCTCAGGCCTGGCACAAGGCCGGGAATTCCACTCCCGCCATTGCAGAGTTTTCGGCCTTGATGGCGACACATCCAGATTCAATTCATGTGGCGTGTGACGCGATACAAATCTTCCTCGATATAAGGCAGTTCGCCGCAACCGAGGCGCTCCTCGCCAAATATCTCAAAGATCACCCCAACTCGGGCGCGTTATTGCGCATCAAGGCCAAGCTTCTAAATCTTACCGGCGACGAACGGCATCTCGTCGCCTTCTGCGAAACAATGGTCAAGGACAGCGCTCAGGCCGAAGAAGTCCCGCAAATTATTTCGGCACTCTTCGCGAAGCGGGGCATGTTTCTCCTTGCGGAGTCAAAAGAAGCCATTCGGCGCTGCTGCAAGGGCATACTTTCGACAAAGACGGTGGAAGCGATCCTGGAAAGACCGGATCTGCAGATACAGCTTCAGGGTGCGGAGCTCCGCCTTACGGAGAGTATCACTGGCACCATTCCTTGGCTGCAGGCCAGCGCCGACCGGACGGTCACTCTTATCTCTCTTGGCCGCCTAGTTGAGGCCGAAGAGCAGGTGGATCGGATTAAGGAGGTCGTCGCCAATTGGCCCTACTTCCCTCCGCGGCACGCAAGCCTTCGCGAGTGGCTCGACGTACGGCGTGGGGCGGTGCAAGCTGCCCAGCGCTCTTGGCGCAGTCGGCGCATGCACGGGAAGGTCACTGATCGTAGTTCAGAGCTGGTGTCCACACGGGATTGGTCAGGCAGACGGCCAGATGTAGCAGTATTCTGCCAGTTACGGAACGAGCGACCGATCGTAGAGAGCTTCCTGGCCCATTACCGACGGGGCGGCATTGAGGCATTCTCCATCGTTGATAACGGTTCTGACGACGGAACTTTCGAGTTCCTTCAAGCTCAGCCCGATGTCGAACTCTTCTCGACACGCGAAGACTTCCGACGCGCCAGGGCAGGAAATGATTGGATCAATCCGTTGATTGGTCGAAGCGAATTCGCGGAGACGCTCTGCCTCCGGGTAGATGCGGACGAACACCTCGTCTTCCCGTTCTACGAGGAAAGGTCGTTCGGTGCCCTTTGGACATTCATGAAGCAGGAAGGAGCAGAGGCAATCTCCGGCCGGATGCTGGACATGTTTCCGGAGACGCTGCGAATGCTGGACGACCCAGAGGGCGGAATGGCTAGTTGTCGCTACTTCGACCCCTTCTGCATCCCCGTTCCAATTGTCGATTGTCCCTACGTGAGATACACGGGCGGCACCAGAACGCGGCTCCTCGATGGCAAATTTCAATCGATCGGAAAAGTTTCGGGAATTCGCGGCGGGGGAAGCATCGACTACATCTCAGCTTCTCACAGCTGTTCTCCTGCCAAGGTTTCTACGCTGGACATTGCGCTTCTGCACTACAAATTCTATCCGGGCTTCCTGCAGAAGATCGAACGAGTTCTTCAGGAAAAGCAACATGCCACGGCTTCCCAGGAGTATGCTCACTACAATACCTTGGCAGAGCGCGTGGATGAGTATTTACCCGGACCCGGAAGTATGATTTTTGAGGGTACTCCAACGCTTATGTCGCCGGGCATTTGCCGGTGCCCTCCAGGATGGCAGAACTAATGCACCACCCCAGCCAAATAGCAATCTTCTTACACAACGGACACACGTCAGGGACCTTGCGTGCATGAATAGCCATAACAGGCCGATTTGGCTACATTGGGCTAAGAGCAAGGTTGTCGACGCTAATTGGGGCGACGCACTCAACCCGGTGCTCGTTTCGTATCTGGCACAGCGACCTGTTCTCCATGCCAAGGAACTGCCTAGCGGCACGGAGGAGAGTATCTACTCGGCAATCGGGAGCCACCTCTCAAAGAGCAATGCGAACTGGACCGTTTGGGGAACAGGCTTCATTGACAGCGCCGACACAATTAAAGCTGCTCCACGAGAGATCGCCGCAGTCCGCGGACCTTTGAGTCGACGCAAGCTCCAGGAACTGGACGTCGACTGCCCAGAGATTTTTGGGGATGCTGCCATCTTCTTCCCCTGCATGCACCAGCCGCCGCGCGAGGTCCGGTGGGAGTTGGGCGTCATCCAGCACGTTCGAGAGGCTGGTGTCGTGCCGCTGCCCGCTCAGGACGAATTCCTAAGCGTGAAGGTGATCGACATCACCGGCGAACTCACCGCTGTCATCGACGAGATTACAAGCTGCCGCCGCATTGTCTCTAGCTCGCTTCACGGCATTATCGCCTCGCACTCATTCGGGGTACCGGCGACCTGGGTCAAATTCTCGGACAAGCCGGTCGGTGACGGCTTCAAGTTCAAGGACTACTGGGCGTCCGTTGGTCGCTTCGACATCGAGCCGTTTATTCCGACCGCAGAAACGACGATGAAGGATCTAGCGGCATTGCGATCGCCAATCGCCAATGCAATTGATACGGACAAGCTCATCGCTGCATGTCCATTCATCGACGACGACCGCCGCGCGGAGATCAGCTCACAGATGCGCGGCCAATACCGCATGCATGAGATCGTCGGCCAATGATACCTCTCGATCGCCGAACGCTCCATTCGCGCCAGAGACTCCGACCGTGAAGGTCTTCATGTGTCCGGTGTCACAGAAAAGCCTGTATGTAAAGCTTCTGCTCCATAAGCTCGGCGAGCGATATACGCCCGTGTTCCGCGAACAGGCTGGGCTTCCGGAAGCTGTCGGATGTCTCAACGCTGGTGAGACCGTCCTTCTCCACGTTCAGTGGGAAGAATTCTTCTTCGATAAGATTACAACGCCGGAGTTGGCCGACGAGCGGTTGAAGCAAGTCACATCCCTGCTCCGTCAGTTCCACGCCCTAGGTGGCTCAATCATTCTTACCATTCATAACGAGCTGCCACACGTTCCGCGCTATGTAGATCACTTCATTGCCGTACGCCGGCTCGTCACAGAGCTTGCCTCTAAGATTCTTATACACAATAGAGCCGCCGCGAAGCTTCTACAAACGCAGACCGGCGTGGCGGTCGATGACCCTCGGATGACGTACCTTAGCCACCCGTCCTACGCCGGGATGTACGAGGCGGAATCAGAGACGGCGACTGCCTTGCAAGAACCGTACAAGCTCCCTGCGGAGCGCTTCGTGCTTGGTTTCGGAACAATGCGTGCTCAGAAGGGCTTCGATTTCATGCTGGATGCGCTCGGAAGAGATTTTACCCGGGCACATGAGTGCACGATAAGGATTGCAGGCCAGGGTGCTGCTGGCGCGACTTGGAAGCGTCAGTTCGCCAGTCGTGAGGACGTCAGCTGGGATCTTTGTTATGTCGCACGGGACGATGTGCCTACCCTCTTCAGATCCGCATCCTGCCTTATGCTGCCTTACACGCGGGTGCTTACCTCGGGCGTTGCTATGCTGGCATTGACAGTCGGTGGCATCATCGTAGCCCCCGCCGTTCCTACCTTTGTCGAGCTCTTGCCCGAATCTTTGCAACGTTATCTGTACAGTCCCGACGAACCATCAGACGCCCAGCGAGCCGTATCGGAAGTTCTTAAGCTCACTCCGGAGGGAAGCCTTCAGCGACGTCTCCAAGGCATTGCTCATGCTGCCAAGTTCCATCCAGCCGTCATCAGCGAGCAGCTCGGCAATATCTATGATGATCTTCGCAAGAAAGGTGAGCGGTCGCTCAATGCAGACGAACCGTCAAACGACGGGCGGAACCGCGATGACCACTAACCGCGTCTTTTTCTGGCTGCAGAAACAGCCGGTAGGGAACTTCGGGGACGCGCTCACCCTTGTTTACCTCAATCGTCTATTTGAAGGTGAATGCCGCTACCCGGCGCACTCCATACACCTCGTGGGCAGTGTCATCACCGAGGCTCGGCTTGAATCCGTCCAGAAGACAGCACTCGCTGCAGGCGACGGTAACGGGTTGGCGCTGTATTGGCAGTGCGGCAAGAAGGACGGGGAGCCGCTTCCCGAAGAGATGCTTCGACGGTGCCGCTTTCTCGGAGTGAGGGGCACGCTGTCTCGCGACGCTTTGGGACTGCCTCGCTCCACGCCGTTGGGTGACTCTGCGTTCCTTCTCCCACGCATGTACCAGCCCAAGAATGATCCTGCAGTGGCCGGCAAAGTTCTCTGGGTTCCCCACTTTCACCATCAAGATCCAAGTGGGCAGGATTTGGACAAGTGCCCAGACTATGTGGTGAAGCGCCCTGCTATACCGAACGACGCGGCATCCTGCGAAGCCTTCATCGACGCGATCGTCTCCGCTCGCTTCGTCATGGCAAATGCCATGCACGCCGCGGTGACTGCCCTCGCCTATGGGATACCTTTCGCTTTTTGGTCGGGTAGCGGAATAAATGTGCCATTCAAATGGCGAGACCTCACGAGTGCGTTCGGAATAGAGCTAGCATTTCACCAAAGCTTCCTGGCAGCGTCGGAAGCATACGATCGCAGCAGGCCCGATAAAGCCTTTGCCGAGATGGACCTCGACCCGCTCCTGCGTGTGGCGCCGTATGCGCTACGCAGTGGTCATTCGGTAGCATAAATCGGTTTGCTAGATGGCGAGTCATCGGGCCAGAGGACTGTGCAAGCACACCATTGATTAAGCGCCTTCAACTTGTTGCTGCAGGCAGCCCGAATTCCTTCCTGATTCGAGCGGTGATGAGGCGCAGCTTCGCAGCGTTTCGTAGCAGCGTGAGTGGCTGCTTGAGTCCTTTTCTGTTCAAGGAGTACTTGGTCCAAATGCTTGGGGTACGGCTGTGTGAAGTAGGACTAGCAACGCGGTAAACCGCACCACGGAACGGCAGCTTTGCGAGCGGCGTTCCACGCTCTGCCAGGATACCCTCGATTCGACGGTGGCTACCAACCATGTCTGTGATGAAGTCAGGTCTGACCTCATCCACTTTGGCGGGCAAGTCGTATAGTGTTGACCGTACGATCAGAGAGGTTCCGCATAGGCGGCCAAATTCCTCAGTGGCCATAAGAAGCCGCCCACCGGAATTCCAAACATATCCGCGGTCGATCTTCCATCCGTTGGACGCGCGATGCGCAGCAACATAGTTGACAATCTGCGAACTGACGAAGTCATCGTCGTCCACAATCATGAAGAACGCGCTATCCCTCGCTGTTAACATACCGGCAGTAACTCGCCGCCCCTTATCGACCCGGAATGCGTCCCAGAACGCTTCTCGCGACTTCGCCTTCCCCCTCTCATGCTGCTTATTTGGTGGAAATCTAACGTAACAAACGCTGAACTTTTCGGGCAGGTCTGGCAGGTCGGACCCTTTATTGGCGATGATCACGGCATGCCAATCGGGGTGTGTCTGGTTGGCAATCGATCCGACGGTCTGAGCAAGATTAGCCTTCACTATAGTCCAGTCACGAGCATTTGCAGGATGACGGACCGGGATAATGAAGGTCAGTAGAGGTCCTCCGGACGGCTCATTTGCCGAACCGAGCGACGCGATGTCGCTGAAAGCTGAACAGTTTGAAGAAGAGAAAGAACGCCCCTCAGGCTTGGCCATCCCCGCTTTGAAGCGGGCCCAATCAATTGCATCTTGGATCGAATTCGTTTGATGACTGAGGTCCGTGCCACCCGAAAATGTTTCCATAAATGCCCTTACCTTACCATAACTGTTGTCGAGAACTGCGTGAGGCTGCCCCAAAAGGAGGCAGAAGATATGTACGTGCAGCCGATCAGTAACGATTGCGCGCGCCCTAGACAGATGTACAAACCCGCGGCTAACGCGCGCGTGGGCGGCTGAGTCAAGAGCACGGAATTGAGCCTCTCCGAAAGGAGGCACCAAGGCAGCGGAGGCATAGCCTATGGCTTTTGCTGCTTTGATCTTCCAGGCTGCCTCATTAATCCAGTCCTCGGCAGGCATGTCGGGCGCCAACGTGTGATCTGGGCGTGCCCGTTCCTTATCCTCGCGCAGCACACAAAGGACTGGTACACCCACCTCGCCGAGCGGCTTGACGGGCCCCATCCAGAAAGCCATGTCCGGGCACAGTCGGATGTCGCAATTGAAATGGCGGCGCGCGATCCATTCGGATTGCGAGTCTCTGACCAGTAGAACAAAGTTACCGTGCCGCTCAATCGCGCGCTTCGCCTGCTCCAAGCGCTTCGCCGATTTGAAATGAATAGATTGAGGGAATTGGATGATCCGGCGGTCCGGGAAGCGCTCCATCAAATATTCACGGAAATTTTGATGCCCAACCCAGATGTCGCCGAATGTACCACCACCCTGTATGAAGATAGGTCCTGATGGGACAGCTTTGATTAAGTCATCTGCTGAAAAGTCGCGCATCTTCGAGAGAAAAGCTGGACGCCTTCGATGCATCGCTGCGAGATATCGAATCTGCCCCATCCAGATTGCAGAATCGCCCGGATTTCGAATGTCTGGAAAGTCCACGATAGCGAACGGGTCTTCAGAAATCTCATTCCGGATGCACTCGTAAATGTCTCTCTGAAGCCGCGCTATCAGGCGAAGACGCGCACCAGATCCATTGTGCCAGTCGGAAAGGGGCATTCCGGTCAACATGCACCTTGCACTACCACGGATCCGTACAGAGGCTAACTGACTATTTGAAATCGGTAGGGAGGCTAGGAAGCTGGATCGCTTCAGCGTGCATGCCAGGCTTTCTCACATCTGCCTCGCCAGATCACACGCCACAAGGGCTTGGCCAGGTACTCGCCCCAGAGACTTGCCACTGACCTAAGAACAAATGCGGCTTCTGCTGGCTCTGCTTTACACATCGGGCTGAGTGCGTGAGCTTACCTTGCCTGCTTCAATGGGGTGCACGCGACGGTGTCGGAAATGGTCCAGGGTGTTGAAGGTGTTGAGGATTGCGCCAGCCGAACCGAGTTTCGGCGGTCTTCTGGGACCGTGGGCGAGAGGCACTGGTCCAGGTGCCCGAGATGCGACATGGCTGTCTTGGCGAGGCTGCGGCGGTGGTACCCACTCTACTTCTTCCAGGGCGCGGCCCGAGCTGCCTGATGGCGCGCAAGGTCTTGCTGAGCTCGGTCGCTCCGATGGTTGCCTGTCTCCAGGGTCTATCGTTCGATCAACGAGACACGGCGAGGGCTGCGCCCCGCGAGGTATAAGCCTCGTAGACGCTCCGGGTGTCGTAGCCGCGTTCGCCGCTGATTACTCCGATCCACTCCCCTTGTGGCACCTGGGCAAGTGGGCCCGGCACAATCTCACGGTCGCCGTGCTCGTAGTCCGTCATCTCGACCGCCCTGACCTCGTGGGTTGTCCGCGCCAATCACGAGCCGGACCTTGCGACAGGCCCGCTGCTTGTCGGGCCCGTGTTTCCTGACCTTTCACTCGCCCTCGCCGAGCACCTTCAGCGTCAGCGTCAGTGTCAGTGTCAGTGTCAGTGTCAGTGTCAGTGTCAGTGTCAGTGTCAGTGTCAGTGTCACCTGGATCACTGCATCCGCGAAGACCCGAGATCAACCACGCCGGCCCGTGCCCTCCGCTTCGTGGCAGGCCAAATCGGGCGAGATCCAGACCGTCAGATTACTGCGCGCTACCAGAGCCCGCTCGTACTCACGCCAGTTCCGGGTCGAGTAGCGCGTCTTTGGGTGTCCGCCCCCGGTCAGTGCCTTGCTTATGCAATGCTGCCGGCGTGCTTTGTACACTAACGCCCATATCCTGGTCCAAATAGCCCATCAGCGGCCAAAAGTGCAGATCAGCCAAATAAACCAGTAAAAAGTTCAGCCTCTCTTTCCCAGTTGTGCGTTGATCTCGCAAGTCCCTTGCCGGTGTAGTGTGTGGTCCCTGGATCAACCTGACCAACGAAGCTAAATCCAAAGAAATTCTTCCGTTCGAGAGTGCCACGAAGCGTTTTCAGCAGGTAACAGATTGCTATCCCGCTACTTGGTGGGCTACCGAGTAAACCTGCCAACTCATAAAAAGGCTGCAGTGGCTGAGAGGTAATCACGATACCAGCACGAGACATTTCTAGGGCTCGACTCCAATCTGCCGGCTGATGCAAGAAGTGGGGCCGTTTAAGAAGTATGGTCATACCGGGGCTTAGAACGCTAAAGTTCGCGTCATTCAAACGGAGTCGGGACACGATGGTCGTTTTCGATCCGTAGTCAGCTTGATACTTCTCAGCAATACTGTATTGGTTAAAGCGAAATACCTCATCATGTTCATCGATCGCCTGGCCTTTGGACAAGCCTCTTTCGCAAGGCGAGTTCCCAACCACGGCAATTCGCAATGCTGGATTCGCCAAACGTCGCGCTAGATTACAGGTATTTGAACGAATCGTGTCATACAAGCCGGCATGCGCCTGGATCGCAGAATCGTCGCTTTCGCTCGCGACAAGCTTTGAAACTGGCAACCACTTTCGCCAATGCTCCCGAATCGCATGATCTTGACGATAAATCTCTAGTGCGCGTTTCCAGTCGCCGAGTTCGGCACTCATTGAGAGCGCGTGAAGCCGTATCGTAGTCGTCGGGGTAAGACCCAGGAGCACTTCCACGAGATCACTCGACACCCCCCTCTTTTCCCACGAGTACATGGCGGCCATATAATCTGCTTTCTCAAGATGCCGCGGGTGCCTGCGAAGCCAAAACAAAAGACGGCTTGTTTCGTCGTCCAAAATCTCCATCTTTAATCTTACTGTAATACGATCGACTATGATGTCCGGATGCGTTTCTTCACTGGTTCGGGCCATTCCAGCCAGTCGATCAGCCCAGCTCACGAACCCTCCTTCGATCGCTGCCGACATTAGGATCGAGCGAAGCAAAGGCGCCGCTGTTGGATGCACAAATTTGAGTGCCGTCTTTGAATACCTCTTCAGGTCACTCTCCCGTCCCTCCCAAGCAGCTGCAATCGCGGCTCTCGCATTCAGGCCAGGATGGCTGAATGAGCTCTGCAACTTCGCCCGAACCCGGTCTGGCACACCCTTGAAACCGCCAGTTTGCTCGTCCAGACGCAAATAGAGACCTAGCAACCGGGTGCGGTCAGGCCAAAGAACAAGTGCGTCCTCTAGCAAGCTCTCTACTCTGGTCACCCGACCCATGGCTAAATCTGTTTTCGCTAGGTTTTCTGCCGCGAGGGGCCCTGGCCGGCTTCTATAGATCATTTCAAAAAGGCTTGCAGCCCGCTCCGTTTCGCCAGCCTCTAGTGCAGCTTCAGCCTCCTGACGTGCCGAACGCAATTGTTTGCCTTCCTAATGATCTGATGACGCTCCGTGCGTCGCACTTCTATGGCGTACGTGCGACTGGGCCAATGGCCGCTTTCTGAAATGTCCTTGAACACCGGTACCGCAGCCGGAGGTGCCAGATTGCGGACGTGGACGGAGTGCTCGGCCGCCCAATGGCAGATCGTCACGGCAGCCAGGATCAGGGTGCTGATGAAGACCTGGGAACGGGGGAGATGGCGCCGAAGCCTGCGGTTCTGCTCCTCCTCGTCCTCTCGGCTGATGGCATGCCTCTGAGAAGGAATTGCGCCGTAGGCGGTGAGCAGGCCTGCCAAGCTGGAGAAGATCATGGAGCCGATGGCAATGACGCCCCGCTCCTCAGAACCTTTGACCGGTGCCTAGCTCCAGAGAATGTTTTTGCCCAGCACCTACCGCTGCGGGCGAAGGGATTCGAACCTTTTGGCCCGAGCCATCATGCCGAGGCTGTTCGTTCCACCGCCGCTGCTGCCGACGCGAGCGTAACTGGCCCGAACGGCTTGTCCTGCTCCAACGTCACGGCTCCGTCCCGTGCCATCTCGAGCCCCGCGACGAAGGTACTGGCCAGCGCTGCCCGAAGGCGAATGGGGCGATCGGGCGCGTGGTGTGGGATCACAGGGAGACAGCGCTCGAGCGCCAAATTGTCCGAGCGGCGTCCGAGAAGCTCGGCGATGCGCCGGACCGCGTCTGGGACGCGCCAGAGATCGGGTGGGCTGGGCCGGTAGGCGGGAATGGGAGCGGAGGTCCGCCCTTCCTTGCCCTCCAGCACTGTCAGGGTCGCCTCCAGGAAGGCGACGAGGAGTTCCGCCTGGGGTTTTGCGGGGGGCGGCGTGGCCTGTCCTCGGCCGAACACCTGCCGCCCAAGCTGCGGGCGCGCGGAGAGCCAGTCGGCGCCGGCCCGCATGCGGGCGAGCTCATCCAGCAGCTCCAGGCGCCGCACCGCGGCCGCCTTGGCGTCCTCGGCCTCCTCGGGGCTGGCAGGCGCCAGCAGTTGCGCCTTGAGCAGCAACAGCTGGCTGGCCATGACCAGCCAGTCCGCCCGGCGCTCGAGCGGGATGCGCCCCTCGGTGGCTTCGATGGCGGCCACGAGCTGATCGGTCAGGGTCAGGATCGAGAGCTGGCCGAGGTCGACCCGCTGACGCCGGACCATCCCCAGAAGGAAGTCGAGCGGTCCCTCGAAGCCCTCGACGCTGAGCTGGGGCGCCGCGCGGCTGGAGGAGGATGCCGGCGAGAAGCTCCTTCCTTCCTCGTTCCATGTGTCGGGCTCGGCCGCAACCACCCGCTCAGCCATCCCGGCGTATTCCGGCCCTTGCCCTGGCCTTCCGACCCGTCCCTTCCCGAACGGGGGTGATGTGTCCGCCGTCTCCCGCTGGCTCTGCAGTTCCCTTCCCTGCCCCGCCCGGATAGTGCGGCTGCAGCTCGAAGGAGAGCCCGGGCCAGGCGCGCCGCAGCCGGGCGACCGCGGCCCAGGGTGACCAGTCGGCCGACCAGAACCCCACCCGCAACTGGCCCATCCGCTTCCTACGCCCATCGAGGGTGGAGGGCAGGACCTGCCCGTGACGGAGCGGCCGGGCGACGCCCCAGTGGGCCCGGAGCCAGCCCCGACTCTCGCCCTCCTCCGGCCCGAGTGCCAGGATGGCGGGCGGGACCGGCAGAAGTCGGTGCAGGTCAAAGGGGCAGGTGCGATCTGTCGCCATCCGGGCAAGGGCCGCCTGGTGATTGGCGGCCGCGGCGTCGCGCAGGCGCCGGGCCAGGATCTTGGCGCCGGCGAGGCTGATCGCCCGCACCCCGTCCGGAGGTGCGGCCATCGGCAGGAGGAACTCCTCCTCCATCGCGGCGAGGTCCAGCGTCCAGGGCACCACGCCCGGGCCGGCCGCGGCCGCCCGGAACGCCTCGACCCGCTCAGCGGGCCCGCCGACGGTGAGCACGTTCCACAGCCAGTCCACCGGCACCGGCCGAGGGGACCAGGAGGGATCGCGTGAGTCGCCCTCCTCTACCGCCGGTGGCAACGAGCTTTTCCAGCTTCGCATGGTTCCTGACCGATCCTAGGAGCCCGCCATGGCGCATCCATCCTTCGACCACGCCCGCGCGGACCTCTCTCCTGTGAAGGTGCGCATCGACCGGGACGGCCCTGGCGCGCGCCGCTGGCGCTGGTCGCTCTGGCGCGACGACGCCCTCATCGCGCGCTCGCCCGCGGGTTTCGCCGGGGCCGAGGAGGCGTACCAGGCCGGGCGGATGGCCCTGCTCCAGCCTCGCCCCTCCCGTCGTCCGCCCCCGGCCGCGATAAGCCAGCGCTAGACCGACCGGTCGGCTGTTCTCGCCTCCCCTCCCGACTCACAGGTCGAGCAGCCTGGCCGGGCTGTCCCCGGTGATCTTGGCGCGGCGGCGGTACCCTTGCGTGGTGGCGATGCTCTTCTGGCGGGCATGGTGCATCACCTGCTCGTCGAGCGCGCCCTTGAGGTAGGCCTCGGTGATGAACCCCGCCCGCAGCCCGTGCGGTGAGAGGCGCTCGGTCTCGTCCACCATGAGCCGGGCCATCTCCGCCCGACGCCGCAGGATCTTCCACACCCCCTGCGGAGAGAGCCGGTCCTCCAGCGCGCCCCCAGGGCTGAGGCGGCGGAACACCGGGCCCCACTCGATGCGGGTCCGGCGGAGCCACTCCTCCATGGCGCGGACCGGGCAGGAGAGCGGGTTCAGCCCGCGCGGGATACCGATGGTGGCCCCCTCCGCCTCCTGGTCCCGCTTGGAGCGCGGGATGAACACCGTCATGCCCTCGCCCGTGAAGCGCAGGTGCTCGCGGTCGATCGCCACGATCTCCGACCGCCGCAGGGCGCCCGCAAAGCCCAGCAGCAGCAGGGCGCGATCCCGGTAGCCCGCCGTGTCGGTGCCGCAGACCGCGAGGAGCCGTTTGACCTCGGTCGAGGTGAGGGCAGCCGCGGGGCGTGCGGGCTTGCCATGACTCGCGAGGATGCCGCGCATCGTGGCCGTGATCGCCGGGTTCCGTGTCTCCCAGGGGTGGCCGGCGTGGCGGTGCTGGTGAGCGATGGCGGCCAGCCGCCGGCGCAGGCCGCTGCGGCCGAGCGTCTTGGCGACACTGGCGAGGTGGCCGGCGACGACGACCGGGGCGGCCGGCAGCGGGGCGATGCCGCCCGCCTCGCACCAGGTGCAGAAGGCGCGCCAGTCACTCTCGTAGGCACGACGCGTGTTGTCGGAGAGCGCCCGCCCGGCATAGCCGGCGGCCTGGGCCACCGCCTCGCCGACCGGGCCGGAGAGCACGGCCAATGCCTCAAGCGGCAGAGCCTCCTGCAGGATGCGCCGCACCGCCGGAGAAAGAGGCGCCCGGCCCCTTTCGTCGGGCGGCGTCACCGCCCGCCCCTCCCCGGCTGAGTGCGAGAAAGCCCGGCCTTCGCTGGGGTCCGTATTCCCGTCTCGCGCAATGCCCCCAATGCCCTCTGCCATCTTCGGCCAGCGGAACCGACGCTCCCGCGCCGGCCGTTCCGGCTGGCGGCAGTGTGCCAGGAGGGGATCTCTGGTGGCAATCAGCCTTCTGCCCATGCTTTAGCACGATAATCGGTTGTTATCGTGCCTTTCGCTTCTTCAGCGATACCCTGACGGGATGGGTCTGCCAGCAACTAGCCCTGATGCGAACTCGACCCGGCGCCCTCTTCTTCTCGCGACAATCACCGGACCTGAGCGGCTATTGAGCCACCGCCATGTGATGCCGGAAGCGCATTGATTGCCCGCTCCGGAGGTTCGGCCGCCGGGGAAGTGTCACCGCCCGCTGGCCATGCAAAGCTCCACCAATGCCCGGTGGAAGCACGCCAGATCTGGCCAGCGACCCCGCGCCAAGCCGTGTGACCGCGACGACCACGACCGTGGCACACAACCAGGAAGGGAAGAGATGACCATGCTTCGACGCGAGTTCGGCCTGTCGGCCCTTGGATTGGTGACCGGTGCCGCCGCGGGCTCCAGATTGGCGATTGCCCAGACGTCCTACCCCACGCGCACGGTGACCATCGTGGCACCCTTCGCTGCCGGCGGCTCCAGCGATCTCGTTGCACGCCTGATCGCGCAGCCCCTTTCGACGCAACTGGGCCAGCAGTTCGTGGTGGACAACAGGGCCGGCGCCAACGGCGCGGTGGGCTGCGGCCTCGTAGCCCGCGCCCGGCCAGACGGCTACACGCTGCTGGTCACGCCCAACAGCACCTACGCCATCAACCCCCATCTCTACGCCAACCTGCCCTACAACCAGGAACGCGACTTCGCCCCGATCGGGCTACTGGTCCAGAATGGCTTCTTCCTGTGCGTGAAGGGCGATTCACGCTTCCGCACGGTCGCCGACCTCGTGGCCGCCGCCAAGGCAGCGCCGGATACGATCAGCTTCGGCTCCGGCGGCATCGGTTCGGCGAACCACCTGGCCCCCGAGATGTTCGCGGCTGCCAACGGCATCAAGCTCCAGCACGTGCCCTACCGTGGCAGCGGCCCGGCCATGCAGGCGGTGATGACCGGTGAGATCCCGATGTCCTTCGTGGATACAGGGGTAGCGCTGCCGTTCCTCCGCTCCGGTGAACTGCGGGCCCTGGCCATCAGCTCCGAGCAGCGCTCAACCCAGGCGCCGGACGTGCCCACACTGGCCGAGTCCGGCACGCCCGGCCTCAACGCGTCCAGCGATTTCGCGATGTTCGCCCCCACGGGTACGCCGGAGCCGATCATCCGCCGCCTGTCCCAGGCGGTCATGGAAGGCCTCCGCGCGCCCGAGCTGCGCGAGCGCCTCCAGAGCCTGTCGATCGACCCGGTCGGCGGCACCCCGGAAGCATTTCCGGCCTATATGGCCGCGGAAAGCGCCAAGTGGCGCGACGTGATCCGCGCCCGCGACATTCGTGTCGAGTAGCCCAAGGGAGGAACCTGCGCGGCCAAGCCGTTGTGGCTTGGCCCTGCCAACGCCGACAGGGCAGCTTTCCGGCGCGACTGGCCGGGAAGCTGCCATGGCGTGACGGGCCGCGCCTGGCGCCTTTCGCCGGGATCACGCCCGCTGCACGTCAGCGCGAGTTGATCATGTCGAAAACGGCCGCGAAGCGGCCGGCGGCCATTGCGCCCGGGCCGGTGAGCACGTCTTCCACCCCCATGGTGCCGCCGTCGTAGACAAGACCGTTCAGCCGGGAAGGTCATCCCGGTCGAGCCTGCGCCGCAGGGCCGCAAAGTGCTCGGCCATGCTGCGGCGCGCCGCCTCCGGATCCCGCGCCGCGATGGCGTCGAGGATTGGACGGTGCCCGGCCTGCAACGCGGACCAGTCCTCAACCTCGAGCAGGTGGCGGAATCCCTCGGCCTGAGACCGCGAGATCAGATCGCCGATCAGCTCCTCCAGCACCGGGTTGCCGCAGGCACGGGCGATCGCCAGGTGGAACTCGGCGTTGACGTTGGTGTGCCGCAGCGCCTCCGGCGCCAGGGCCTCGGTCAGCCGCAAGGGCCGGGCGATGGCGTCTCGCTGCGCCGGGGTGGCGCGCAGCGCCGCCAGTGCGGCGGCCTGGGCCTCCACAGCCTCGCGCGCCTCCCAGAGCCGCAGCAACGGCACGCGCCCCGTCTCCAGCCGGATCCGTCGGAGCCGCGCGAGGTCGGGCACGCGATCCGCACGGAGGAAGCGGCCGCCGCCGGGCCGGCTCTCCACCACGCCCTGCACCTCCAGGGCACGAAAAGCCTCGCGGATCACCAGGCGGCTCACCCCCCAGCGCGTCTCCAGCGCCCGCTCGCTCGGAAAGCGGGCGTCCCGGCGCACCTCGCCGGCCTCCACCAGCCGGCCGATCCGCTCGATCACCCTCTCGGACAGGCGCAGCCCGGGGGCGGGAAGAAGGGCTTCGTCGCGCATGCCCGATCCTCTTGACCCAGTTTGGGGTCCGGGCTCAAGCTCCAACTGGGTAACCCAATTCAGGGCAGCCGAAGAGCTGCCGGGAACCGAGGAAGCGCCATGTCATCCGAAGCCGTCCCGGGCTGGACGGACTATTTTCCCGGCAATCTGCTGTGGTCGAACGCCATGCTCGTCTGCAAGGGCATGGCGCCCTACGGCGCGGTGGCCCTGCACGACCTGGACCGCATCGGCGCCCGGCTGCGCGGCCGCCAGGGCGAGCCGCAGGCCTGGGCGGAGGAGTGGGGCGCGGAGGCCGACGCGCTGGAGGCGCGGGCCGCCGCCGCGCTCTCGCCGGAAACGGCGGGGCACCTCCTGCTGCGCGCGGGCATGTTGCGCTTCACCGGGGAGCGCTTCATTCCGCCTGGCCCGGAGAAGCGCGCCATCGGCGAGCGCGCCTACCGCGCCCTCCATGCCGGCCTCCGCGCCCGCCATCCGGAGATCGAGGCCGTGGAGGTCCCTTACGAGGGCGCCACCCTTCCGGCACTATTCATGAAGGCGCCGGGCGTGACCGGGCGGGCGCCCGTCGTCGTGGTTTTCGACGGCATGGACAACGCCAAGGAGATGAGCGTGCTCTTCGCCGGGCTGGAATTCGCCCGGCGCGGCATGCACACCCTGGCGATCGACGGGCCCGGCCAGGGCGAGACTCTGCGCCTGCGCGGGATGAGCGCGCGGTACGACTACGAGGCCGCCGGCGCCGCCGCCTTCGACTACGTGTCCGCCCGTGGCGATGTGGACCCGCGCCGGGTGGTGGTGATGGGCTACTCCTTCGGCGGCTACTACGCCGTGCGCGTCGCAGCGCACGAGCCGCGCTTCGCGGCCGGCGTCGCCCTCACCGCGCCGCACTGGGACCTGGCCGGCTTTCAGCGCGCCCAGCGCGATAAGGCCCGCGCCGCCGGCCACAGCACGGCGCAGTCCAATTTTCAGTTCCGCTGGGTGGTCGGCGCCCCGGACGACGACGCGGCGATCGCCATCGCCGAGCGCTTCGACGTCGCCGGCCCGGCCGCGCGGGTGGAGTGCCCCTTCCTCGTCACCCATGGCGCGGAGGACCGAGTGATCCCCGTCGCCAACGCGCAACGCCTGTTCGACGCGCTGGGCACGCGCCGCAAGGCCCTCCGCATCTTCACGGCGGAGGAGGGCGGTTCGCAGCACGCGCATGTGGACGACCGGCAGATCGGCATCGACCACGCGGCCGACTGGATCACGGACACGCTGCGCGAAGCGGCGGGGTGAGGGGGAAATAAGGATGCTGCAACGTCGCGCGGCCCTCGCCGCATCCATCGCCGCGTTGGCGGCCCCGGCCCTGGCGCAGGAGGCGCGAAGGCCCCTGGTCGTCGTCGTCGGGGCGCCGCCCGGCGGCACCGCGGACGGCGTGGCCCGCGTGCTGGCGGAGGCGCTGCGGGCAGAGCTGGGCGGGATCGTCGTGGTGGAGAACCGCGGTGGCGGCAGCGGGCTGGAAGCCGCCGACCGCCTGGTGCGGGCGGAGCCGGACGGCCAGACCCTGCTGATGGCCAATACCAGCGTGCTAGCCATCAATCCCAGCCTCTACCCGAAGCTGGCCTACGACCCGCTGCGCGACTTCGCCTTCGTCGGCAAGGTGGCCAACGTGCCGATCGTGCTGGCCGTGCGGCGCGAGCTCGGGGTGCACAGCGTGGCCGAGCTCATCGCGCTGGCGAAGCAGCGGCCGGGCAAGCTCAACTTCGGCTCCGCCGGCACCGCGACGGCCATGCACCTGGCGGGCGTGCTGTTCAACCAGAAGGCCGGCACCGACATCACGCACATCCCCTTCCGGGGCAGCGCGCCGGCGGTGACGAACCTCATCGGCGGCCAGGGGCTGGACATGATGTTCGAGCCGGCCTCGACCCTGTTGGAACACATCAACCGCGGCACGCTGGTGGCGCTCGCGGTCGCGGACACCACCCGCGCGGCCGCGCTGCCGGACGTGCCGACCATGGAGGAGGCCGGGCTCGCGGGCTACCGCGCCACCCAGTATTTCGGCCTCGTCGCTCCGGCAGCGACTCCCCCAGCCACGGTGCAGCGGCTGAACGCGGCGATGACGCGCGGCCTGAACGGCGCCCCGGCGCGCGAGCGCCTCGCCGCGATCGGCGCCGAGCCCGATCCCAGCGCGCCGGAGGCGCTCCGCTCCTTCGTGGCGGAGGAGATCCCGCAATGGCGCGAACTGGTCCGGGTCTCCGGCGCGCAGCTGGATGGCGGCGGATGAGCGAAGCCCCACTCTGCGCCGCGCCGGACCGCGAACCCCGCGCCCCCTCCTTCGCCGTGCCGCCGCTGGCCTGCGACTGCCACCTGCACGTCTTCGGCCCGGCGGAGCGCTACCCCTACCAGCCCACCCGCGGCTACACGCCCCCGGACTCGCCGCCCGCGGAGATGCGGAAGCTCCACGCGGCGCTCGGCATCACCCGCGCCGTGCTGGTGCAGGCGAGCGTGCACGGCACGGACAACCGCGCCATCCTGGACGCGGTCGCCACCGATCCCGCGCGCCTGCGCGCCGTGGCCTCCGTGACGGAGGAGGTCATGGATGCGGAGCTGGAGCGGCTGCACGCCGGCGGCGTGCGCGGCTTCCGCGTGAACCTGGTGGACAAGGGTGGCATGCCCTTCCGCTCCCTCGCCTCGCTGGAGGCGGTGGCGGCGCGCGTGCGGCCGCTGGGCTGGCACGCGGAGCTACTGGTGCACGTCCATGAGAGCCCGGACTTCCCAGCCATCGCGCGCCGCCTGCCGGTTCCCGTCTGCGTCGGCCATATCGGCTACACGCCCGCCGCCGTCGCGCTGGAGCACCCGGGCTACCGCGAGTTCCTGGCCCTGCTGCGGGACGGCGTCTGCTGGGCAAAGCTCACCGGCCCCAACCGCCTCTCCTCCGCCCACCGGGCACCCTATGCCGACGTGGCACCGTTGGCGCGCGCGGCCGTGGAGGCGGCGCCGGGCCGGATCGTCTGGGGCACCGATTGGCCGCACGTGATGCTGAAGGGCGTGATGCCCAACGACGGCGCGCTGCTGGACCTGCTGGCGGAGTGGGTGCCGGACGAGGCGCTGCGCCACCGCATCCTCGTGGAGAACCCCGCGGCCCTCTACGGCTTCGACGCATGACGGTGGCCTTCGAGCTGAACGGCGCCGCCGTCGCCCTGGACCTGCCGCCCGAGACGCCGCTCGTCCATGCCCTGCGCGACGGCCTTGGCCTGTTCGGCACGCGCTGGGGCTGCGGTGCCGAGGCCTGCGGCGCCTGCATGGTGCTGCTGGACGGGAAGGCGGTGCCCTCCTGCACCCTGGCGCTGGACGCGGTGGCGGGGCGGCGCGTGCTCAGCGTGGAGGGGCTGGGCACGCCCACCGCGCCGCACCCGCTGCAGGAGGCCTTCCTGGCGGAGCAGGCCGGGCAGTGCGGCTACTGCCTCTCCGGCATCCTCGTCAGTGCCGCCGCGCTGCTGGAGACGAACCCGGATCCGGACGAGGCGGCGGTGCGCGCGGCGCTGGACCGGAATCTCTGCCGCTGCGGCGCGCATAACCGCATCATCCGCGCCGTGCTGCGTGCCGCCGCCGCCATGCGGGGAGTGCCGGCATGAGCGGCGCCCGTCCCGCACCCGGCGCCGCGCCGCCGCGCAGCGCCGATGTCGGCCCGCCCCCTGCCCCGCCGAAGCTGCCGGGCAGTCTGGAGACGAACCGGCGCCTCTCCCAGTGGCTGCGCCTGCTGCCCGAGGGGCGCGTGGTCGTCACCCCAGGCAAGGTGGAGATCGGCCAGGGCATCCTCACGGCCCTCGCCCAGATCGCGGCCGACGAGCTGGACGTGGACTACGCCCGCGTCTCAGTGCAGGCGGCCGCAACGGACCACAGCCCGAACGAGGGCGTCACCTCCGGCAGCCGCTCCGTGCAGGACAGCGGGCTGGCGCTGCGCCACGCCTGCGCGGCCGCGCGGGCCATCCATCTCGGCGTCGTCGCGCAGCGCAGCGGCGTGCCGCTGGAGGCGCTGCGGGTGGAGGACGGCACCTTCCTGGCACCGGATGGTCGCGCCATCGGCTCCTACTGGGCTGAGGCCGGCTCCGCGCTGCTGGAATGCGCCGCGCCGCACGACGTGGCGCCAAAGCCCGCCGCCGCGCGCCGCGTCGCCGGCACCTCCGCACCGAGGCTGGACCTGCCGGACAAGGTGTTCGGCGTGCCGCGCTTCCTGCACGACATGCGGCTGCCCGGTATGGCCTTCGCCCGGATCGTCCGCCCTCCCTCCCGCGGGGCGCGGCTGGAGGGCGTGCCGGAGGCGCCGGCCAGCGCCAGGCTGGTGGTCGATGGCAGCTTCCTGGCCATCGTCTGCGCCAGTGAGGCAGAGGCCGCCGCGGCCGCGGCCCGCCTGGCCGCGCGCGCCCGCTGGGCGGAGCGCGACACGCTGCCGCCGGCGGGGGAGCTGCCGCAGCGCTTCCGCGCCGACGCGGTGGAGACCGCCGGCATCGCCGCCCGGCCAGGGTCCGGCGTGGCTCCCGCGCGCACCCTCAGGGCCGAGTTCTTCCGCCCCTACATCGCCCACGCCTCCATCGGCACCTGCTGCGCCGTGGCACGCATGTCAGAAGCGGGGCTGGAGGTCTGGTCGCACTCGCAGAGCATCTTCGCGCTGCGCCGCGATCTCGGCCTGGCGCTGCGCCTGCCGGCGGAGCGGATCGTGGTGCACCACCGGGAGGGCGCGGGCTGCTACGGCCACAACGGCGCCGATGACGTGGCGCTGGACGCGGCCCTCGTCGCCCGCGCCATGCCCGGCACCCCCGTGCGCGTGCAGTGGAGCCGGGAGGACGAGCTGGGCTGGGCGCCCTTCGCCGCCGCGAACCTCGTTGCGGTGGAGGCGAAGGTGGCAGAGGACGGCACGCTGCTCTCCTGGGCGCAGGACGTGTACGGCAACGGCCATCTCAGCCGGCCGGGCTGCGCCGAGACCCCCTCGCTCCTGGCCGCCAGCCACCTCGCGGCCCCCTTCCCTGCCCCGGTCGCGCTGAACCCGGCACCGGCCGGCGGCGGCGGCGCGGACCGCAACGCCGTGCCGCTCTACCGCACGGGCGGCCTCTCGGTCCGCGTGCATCGCTGGCTGGAGATGCCGCTCCGCACCTCCTCCTTCCGTGCGCTGGGCGCCATGGCGAACGTGCTGGCGATCGAGAGCGTGATGGACGAGCTGGCACAGGCCGCCGGGCGCGATTCGGTGGAGTACCGCCTGGCCCATCTGGACGATCCGCGCGCCCACGCCGTGATCGAGGCGGCCCTGGCGATGGCCGGCGCGCCGCCGCCCGGGCGTGGGGAGGGAACCGGCCGCGGCCTCGCCTTCGCCCGCTACAAGGGCAGCGGAGCCTGGTGTGCCGTGGTGGCGGAGGTGGAGGCGGAGGAGGAGGTGCGCGTCCGCCGCCTCTGGATCGCGGCGGATGCCGGCGAGGTGGTGAACCCCGAGGGCGCCGCACACCAGATCGAGGGCGGCGCCGTGCAGGCCGTCTCCATCGCGCTGAAGGAGAGGGTCACCTTCGACGGGCGCGCGGTGACGAGCAACAGCTGGGAGACCTATCCCATCCTGCGCTTCTCCGAGGTGCCGACGGTGGAGGTGCGGCTGATCCCGCGGCCGGAGGAGCCGCCGCTCGGCACGGGCGAGTGCGCCACGGGGCCCACGGTGGCCGCGATCGCGAACGCGATCCACGACGCGCTGGGCGTGCGGGTCCGCACCCTTCCCTTCACGGCGGAGAACATCGCGCTGGCGATGGGTTGAGAGGATGACGATGGGCTGGACACCGGAACGGGACGTGGTGCTGCTGGCCGGCACGCCCGCGGGCGGCGGGCAGGATCGGCCGGCCCGCGCGCTGCTGGCGATCCTGGCGGAGCAGGGGCTGGTCGGGGCGCCGATGAGCCTCGTCAACATCCCCGGGCGCGGCGGCGGCAATGCCTGGGACGATCTGGCGCGCCACCCGGGGGAGGCGCACCGGCTGGCCATCAATTCCCCGACCATCCTCAGCAACAGGGCGCTCGGCGTCAGCGGGCTGGCCTGGGACTCCCTTACCCCGCTCTGCAATCTCTACACCGAGCACCTGGCCTTCATCGTGCGCCCGGATTCCTCCATCACGGATGCGGCCGCGCTGCTGCGCCGCCTGGGTACGGACACGGCCGGCCTGCCGATCGCCCTCGCCACCGCGATCGGCAACGCCAATCACATCGCCCTCGCCCATCTGACCCGCCATGCGGGCGGCGAGGTGGGCGCGCTCGGCATCGCCGTGTTCGACAGCGCGCGCGACGCCATTGCCCATGTGCTGGCGGGGCATGCGGAGCTCGGCGTCATCACCGCGGCCAGTCCGGTGCCGGAGCTGACAGCGGGCACGGCCCGCTGCCTCGCCGTCTCGGCCCCTGCCCGCATGGAGGGCGTCTATGCCGGGGTGCCGACCTGGCGGGAGGAGGGGGTGGACCTCGTCGCCGGCCCCTGGCGCGGCGTGATCGGCCCCGCCGGCCTGTCTCCGGAGCAGTCGGCCTTCTGGGAAGAGGCCTTGCGGGCCGCCACCGCGGGCGAGGCTTGGCGCGAGGAGCTGGCGCGGCGCCACTGGTCCGACACCTTCCTCACCGGCGAGGCCCTGCGCGGCTTCCTGCGGGAGGAGGACGCCAGCATGACCGACGCGCTGCGGGAACTGGGCCTGTTGCGGGAGAGCCCGCCGGGCTGACGCGAGAGGCCGAGCTGGGGAGGAACGAATGAACAGGGAATGGACGCGCCGGACCACCGTGGCGACGCTGGGGGGTCTCGCGGCCCTTCCCGCGCGCGCGCAGCCCGCCTATCCGAACCGCCCCGTGCGGATCGTCGTGCCCTTCCCACCCGGCGGCACCTCGGACATTCTCGCCAGGCTCGCCGCCGAGCAGCTGGCGGCGGAAACGGGGCAGCCCTTCGTCGTGGATAACCGGGCGGGCGGCGCCGCCAATATCGGGGCCGAGCTCGTCGCGAAGGCCGCGCCGGACGGCTACACCCTGCTCCTGATCTCCACCATCCACTTCATCAATGCCGGCCTCTTCGAGGGACGGCTCGCCTACGACGTCCTCCGGGATTTCGCGCCCATCGGCCTCATCGCCGCCGTGTCGCAGGTGGTCCTGGTGAACCCTGCCCTGCCGGTGACGACGCTGCAGGAGCTGATCGCCTACGCGCGCGCCCGGCCGGGGATGCTGAACTACAGTTCCCCCGGCAGCGGCAGCCAGCCGCACCTGACCGCGGAGCTCTTTGCCACCGCCACCGGCACGAGGATGGTGCACGTCCCCTATCGCGGCGCGCCGCAGGCGCTGACGGACGTGGTGAACGGGCAGGTGCAGCTCACCTTTGCCACCTCGCCCTCCGCCGTGCCGCTGGTGCGCGGGGGGCAGGTGCGCGCCCTCGCGGTCACCTCGGCGGAGCGGCTTCCCGCCCTGCCCGAGGTGCCGACCACGGCCGAGGCGGGCATGCCGGGCTTCGAGAGCGCCGGCGGCAATGGCTTGGCCGCGCCGGCCGGAACACCTCCTGCGATCGTGGAGCGCCTCTCTGTCATCCTCATCCGGATGCTCGGGAAACCGGATGTGCGACGCGCGCTCGCGGAGCAAGCGGCCGCTCCGCGACCGATGAGCCCGGCGGAGTTCACGGGATACATCGCGGCGGAGGTTATGCGCTGGCGAGAGGCCGTGCGGCTCTCGGGCGCGAAACCCGAGTAACGCCGCCGCTTCTCCGCCCGTGCATCGACAGGCTTCCAGTCCGGGACTGGCCCCGGATGCGGCGAGATGGGTGTCCACAGGTCATGGCCTCTCTCACGCCCTTGGCTTCAATGCGAAGGCCGGACCTGATCGACCGCCACCGCCTGCCCGGCACCCCGGGCGGTGCTCGGCCCGGATCGAAAGCACCCTTGGCACCGCCTGGTACCTGCCTCATATAGTGACCCGATCCGAGGCATCCTGTGAGGCGGTGGCCTATGCCGACGAGCTTCGCCTTTCTTGACCAGACGGCCACCGAAACCGGCGATGTTGCCATCGACCGCCTAAGCGGCCTTCTGCACATCACCCGCAGCGAACTTGCCCTCGCGGCAGGCCTTTCCCGCGACGCCGTATCCAAGACGACCAGGGCCCGCTCCCCGGCAACCCAATCGCGCCTGCGCGATATCGTCGAGATCCTGAACCGCGTCCGTCCCTGGGCCGGCTCCCCGCAGCTTGCCTTTGCCTGGTACCGGTCGCAGCCCCTCCCCTCCTTCGGAGATCAAACGGCGGAGGCCATTGTGAAGGAGGGCCGGGCCGAAGCTGTGAAACGCTATCTCGATCGGATTGCGGTCGGCGGATACGCGTGAGGCTGAGGCGGCTCGTCTATCGGGCCCACAATCCTCGCTGGGCCTTCACCCCTATATCCGGCGACGGCGCAGCCCGCTTTGGGGGCCGCTTCAATCCTGTCGGGGTTGCCGCCCTGTATACCTCCTGGCGCATGGAAACGGCTTGGCGCGAGGCACAGCAGGGCTTCGCGTTCAAGACGCAGCCCCTGACTATCTGCACCTATGAGGTCGATTGTGACGATGTCGCCGACCTCACGGATCCTGGCAGTCGTTCGGACCTGGGTATCGGACTGACGGACCTTGCCTGTCCGTGGGAGGACCTGGCACTTCGCGGCGCAGAGCCACCAAGTTGGCGGGTGGCACGACGGCTGATCGATGCGGGAACAGCCGCGATCATCGTGCCGAGCTTTGGTCCAGGCGCGACCGAGGGCGACCGGAATGTCATCTTTTGGCACTGGGGCGATGCTGTTCCACACCGGATTGCGGTGATCGATGACGAAGGACGGCTGCCGCGGAATCAACGATCTTGGTTGTAGGTTCGTGCGTGAGGTAACCAGCAGACTCTAGTTCTATGATTGTTCGGCTTCCAATCAGCATCGGATTTCCGGACTATATTCCTTTTTTGTGTCGTTGCTGTTGATCCGGGTTGACCGCTGCAGACTGCCAGCTGGTCTCGGCAGGGAGTGACCTGCTCTGCTCAGACCGACGCAAGACAGTTCGGCAAATTGCCTCCTAGGAGGAGCGGGCATAGTTCCTCAAAGCGATGCTCGCCTCGCGCTTCTCTGGTAGTCTTGGCATCAGGAGCTACACTCGTAACAAAAGTGGCAATGCGGCACCCGATTTCGCTGGCGTTCCGCTAAGCATCTTGGGGCATTAGGGACAACCGGCCAAAAAAGTTCCGTGCCTGTCGCCGTGAGATCCAGACCGGGCTGTTATGCTGACGCCATAAAAGGCCGCCTCTCACCGAAGCGAGTTGAACGCGTTCAACCAAGGATGACAGATTCTGGGCGCCGTGAACAAGTCAGTTGGTCCTCGCGGCTCACATAGTTACCTATCATCAAAGATATGGAAGACCCCGCAGCCAGGGTTGTTAACCGAACCATCCTCCTGTGCGAGAGATCAACCGCATAGCTGATAGGACAACGCGACAGCCTATAATTAATAGACGCGCCGAGGTTTGATCGCGCCCCACCAGTTGCCGTTACGCAGTTTGTTGCGGTCACCCTACAACCAGAATGCGAGCCCGTGCGGTGAGTTGAACGCGTTCAACTAGCCATGTCGTGCTGAGAAGGAGGAGGGGTAGAAGGGAGGCGAAACTGCGGGTCTAGATTAACTCAGAGTTCACACCACGCTAGAACGGAAAGCGAACTCTTAGACGTGAGAACTGGCCCCAAGCCTGCTGGGGCAAGCCGCCCTGTTGAACGCGTTCAACTGGCCGACCCCATACTCCGGAAGGGGGCCGGCGATGCTTCCTGGCAACACTGATCATGCACAACTCTCGTCGGGTCTGATTATCCCTCATCTTACCAAAGTCCAGCCTTGCCAAGCGCTATCGAAATAGATGATGGTCCATACGCGCGCCATTGGGGATCATCGCCCTCATAAGCGCATATCCAAAGCCGATAGATCAGAATGCGCTTTCAGGGCGGTCAGTAGCACGAGATGGAGGGGATCGGATGACCTGGTACGGAACGCTCGAGGGGATCGCGAAGCGTCTTCGAAGCCAGCAATCCGCCATCATCGCCGATCAGAACAACAACAAGCGCGAGAAGTCCCTCCGCAGCTTCACCTCGAAGGAGGTGTCATCTCTCCTCGGCATCACCGAAAGCCACCTCCGCAATCGCGTCAGCAGCGCGGACAGCTTCCCGCAAGGAACTCTCCTGGGAAAAAGCCGCGTTTTCACCCTGGAGGAGATTATTGCGGCCCGTCGTTGGCTCCACGAGAACACGGGGAACCAGAAGTACAGACTAGGCCGTCGACAGGGTGACAGCCTCTGCGTCGTCGCGAACACGAACTTCAAGGGCGGCGTCGGCAAGTCCACCTCGACGGTGCACCTCGCGCAGTTCCTCGCGCTGAGGGGCTATCGCGTTCTCATTGTCGATCTGGATGCCCAGGCCTCATCAACGGCCCTCTTCGGGATTGACCCGGCCCGCCATGTCGGCCGCGACGCGAACGGCTACGTCCTGCCGGCGGGCACCTCGATCCACGGCTGGATCGCCCGCTCCCAAGGTGAGGAGGATGCTGCCGCGGCCGACGCGATCCGGCACACCTACTGGCCCAATATCGACCTCGTCGCGGCAAGCGCCGTCCTCCACAGCTCGGAGGACATCCTGAAGCAGCGCTCCATGCCGAACATGCACGCCCCGATGACGGAAGTGGACTGGCACCGCGAGGTCCGCGCCTTCCTCGATCACGTCAGCGATGCCTATGACGTGGCGATCCTCGACTGCCGTCCCGACATCAACATGCTGTCGGTGAACGCGTTCAGCGCGGCCGATGGCCTCATCGTTCCCGTGCTCGCGACGAACATGGACCTGCAGTCCATGACGGAGTTCATGGCCTTCCTCGCCGTCACGGAACGGCGCCTCCTCAAGATGTACGGCCAGGAGGTCTGGCGCGGCTGGGCGTTCCTCCGTGTCCTCGTCAATCGCTACGTCGCGACCAGCCGCCCGCAGACCGAGGTGGTGGACAGCATGAACCTCGTCCTCGGGCCACTGATGATCCGGCAACCCATGGTCGAGACGAGCGCGCTCGGTTCCGCCGGCAACATGAAGTGGACGCTCTACGAGTATGTCCCGGCCAAGAGTGAGGATCGCTCGTACAAGCGCGCGGTCGCCGCGATGGACGCGGTGGGAAGCGTGATCGAGGCGGAAGTGCTGAGCTTCTGGGGTCGCAAGCCACAGGAGGCGGCCGATGAATCCTATGGCGTGGCCGCTGAGTAGGGGAGGGGAGGGCATGGCACAGCGTCCACAGCGCGCGATGCGTCGCAGCATGGCAGAAATCACGAGTCAGCTCACCGAGGATGAGATCGCGGAGGGCACCGCGCCCGACCAGCCCTTCGCGCCGCTCGCCGCCTTCGACAGGGTCGAGATGTCGCTGCAGGAGAAGCTCTCCCGCGCGCAGGCCAAACTGCAGCGCGCCGAGGCGGCCCTCGCCGCCGCCAAGGCCAGCGGCTCGCAGGAGACGCGGACCGCCAGCGCGGAGCTGGAGGCAGCCCTCGCCGAGAATGACCGGCTGAAGGCCGTGATCGCCAGCGCCGCGCCCGGCCAGGCCCTGGCCGAGTTTCGCTACATCGATCCCGCACGCATCGAGGACACCCTCCCGGCGGACCGGTTCGAGGTCGCCTACTCCTCGGACGAGATCGCCGGCCTCGCCGAGAACATCCGGCAGCGCGGCCAGGACCTCGCGATCCTCGTCCGCCCGAAGCCCGGTTCCGCCCCTGGCGAGGTCTACGAGATCGCCGCAGGCAAGCGCCGTCTGGCGGCCTGCCGGCTGCTTGGGATCACTGTCCTGGCCCGTGTGCGGGACCTCACTGACGAGGGCATGCTCGCCGCCCGCTTCAGCGAGAACCACCACCGGGAGGATCTGAGTGCCTTCGAGCGCGCGCGCTACTTCGCGCACACCATGGAGCGGACCGGGCTCAACGGAACCGAGCTGGCCGCCATCTACGGTGTAGATAAATCCCTCGTCTCGCACCTGCTGAAGCTCACCCTTATTCCCGATGCGGTGGTCCGCAGCTTCCGCAATCCCCGTGCGGTCAGCTTCCGCAAGGCGAAGGAGCTCCTCGAGGTTCTCACGGCGGACCCGGGCGCCGAGGAGCGCATCGTCCGCTCGCTGCAAGATCTGGCCCAGCGGACCTCCCGCGGCGACGCGTCCGCGCAGGAGGCGGAGGAGGTCTCGACCGCCCTGGCCGCCGCACGCCGGCAGGTCGTGACGCCCCGCGCCAGGAAACGGGCCACCGCGCGCCCGATCTTCCTCGGCCGGCGCCAGATCGCCACGACGATCCTCCGCGAAGGGCGTTGGCAGGTGCGCTTCGACCACCTTGTCAGCGAGGACCTGATCGACCGGCTCAGCGACCGGCTGCCCACGATTCTTGAGGAGCTGCAGAAGGAGTTGGATCGCTCGGCCACCGCCGCCTGACATCGAGGAGGGGAGGGGCCCCCGCTCAATCTGGGGAATCCAGTGAGCGAGGAAACCTTCCCCGAGGTGGGGAATCCGGTGAGCGCCCCTTCAGCGGGCGGCGGAGATCAGGCGCGGCGCCACGGGCGGGCGGGACGGCTTCAGGACCACGCCGTCGTCGATCACGTCGAATCGCGCCGCCGGATAGACGGCCTGCGCCAGGGCAAGGGTGCCCGGGAACTTGTTCTTGAAGTGGTAGAGCTTGCTGAACCCCGTGCCGAACTGCGCTTTGAGCGCGGCCCAGGGCACGAGCCGGTCGGCCTTCAGCACGTGCAGCCGGTAGGCGAGCCAGAGATAGCAGTCCAGCGCGGGCGCGTTGTTGGAGAGGGCCTTGATGGCCGCCTCCTCGAGGGGGACGGGATGCCTCCGAAGCTGCTCGAAGAACCCTTCGGAGAGCTTTGCCGTCTCGAGGGAGAGGCGCCCCTGCACGGCGCCGTCGTCCGCCTCGATGAACAGGGCGCGGTCGACGATCGTTTGCTGCACCAGGCCCGAGGCGCGGCCACCGGTGGCGATGTCGAAGGTCAGCTTGCAGCGAGAGATGCGTTCCGCCTGGTCCCGCACCGATTTGCCCGTCATCCCGCCGGCGGGAATGCCGACTCGCGCGAGCCACCCCCGCATGGAGTTCCCGAGCTCGACCTCGCGGCTACCGGTGCGAAGGGCCTCCGTCTGCAGGTATAGGAGGATGAGCCGTGCGTGGCTGCCGAAGGGCACGCCGATGAACTCGAAGCTCTGGGCCCCGTCCGGGGACACCACCTGGCGCCGCCCGGGTTCCACCATGAGCTTCACCCGCTCGCTGACGATGCCCCAGGGCGCATCGTCAGCTAGGCGCTTGTGCGGCAGGGCGCACTGGGCCCATCCTGAGTAGGCGAAACCGAGCCCGCTGTCCTCGTCGGACAGGTATGCGGCAGCGGCCTCGACGACGGGGCGCTCGATGCCCGCCTCGATGGCTCCCTTGCGACCTTTCGCCTCGATCAGCTCATGCACCGTTCCCATGTCGCCGACACTGCCCCAACGCGGCAGCGAAGTCCCCGAGGAAAGGAGTGAGGGCAGCTACTAGGGAAAGCTATTTGGATTCCTCTATTAGAGTCCTCACCCGTTTCCTCGGGATAAGCCTTCCAAGCTCTTGATTCCCGGTGGGTCCGCTCACCCGTTTCCCCGGATTTCTCACTCGTCTCCTCACCCGGCCTGTGTGCAAGCCGCCTCTCACTGGATTCCTCAACAGGAACTCCGCTCACTGGATTCCCCACAAGACGTCGCGACTCGGAGGACACTGCGCAAGCGACGGCGCGCAGGAGGGTCCGGCAACGCGCTCAGCCCCATCTCCTGGCGAAGCTGTGGGAAGTGGAGCACGAGCCGACCGCTGACGCGTCCTCTGGCCGGCGGCGGCGCTTCAGCTCATCAGCGCCAGCCTGGACGGGCAGTTGGTCAGATGGCCATCCTTCGACTGCACGCCTGACCAGATGCGAGCTCGCCTGCGCCTCAGGAGGCCGGCACGCTGAGCGCGAAGTAAGGAGCCGTAGGGCCCCTTGCTCTGCCGCTTGCTGCCCAGGTCACCTTTCAGGTGGGCTCGACTCCTCCAGGCTCAGTCCGGTGACACGACCGGCCCAAACGCGCGCCACCGTGCCCGGGGTTAGAAGGCGTCGCGCCGTCTCCTCGGCCTCCTCCTCCGGGAGTGTGGGGACGGCGTGGTGCGGCGCGCCGGCGGAAAGCGCCACGGCCGCGTTCTCGGCCATGTAGATGGCGACCATCACGGCCTGCGTGTCAATCAGCACCCAAGATTGACCCCTGATTGGAGTGCGCCCCTCCCGGTGGACGGTTTGGGCGAAATGGATTGACCCTCCTGCCTGGGCTTCCGGAGGATGGAAGTCATGGCACGGCACCGCTCCCACAGCGTCGCGTTCAAGCGGCAGGTGGCCGAGGAGTTCATCGCGGGCGAGACCCTGCACGCCTTGTCCAAGCGGCACGACATCTCGCGCCAGCTGATCCGGATCTGGGTTGGCAAGTTCGAGGCCGGTGCCCTCGATGAGGACGCCCAGGCGGCTGATCTGATTCAGGAGTACGAGGCCAGGATCGCGGCGCTGGAGCGGATGGTCGGGCGGCAGGCGCTGGAGCTCGAGCTGCTAAAGGGGGCTTTGAAGCATGCTCCCCGGTCGAAAGGCGCGAGTACCTCCGTCGTCACCGGCCCGCTGGCCTCTCCGTCGCCCGGGGGTGCGAGCTGATGGGGCTCTCCCGGTCGACTTTCTACGACGCGGCTCCCGTTTCGTTGGAGGAGCGGAGCCTGCTGACCCGGATCGGCGGCATCTGTGACGAGTTCGAATGCTACGGGTACCGCCGGGTCGGCGCGGCGCTCCGCCACCAGGGTGTCGTGGTGAACGGCAAGAAGCTCCGGCGCCTGATGCGCGAGCACGGCCTGCAGCCGAAGAAACGGCGCCGCTACGTGGTGACCACGGACAGCGACCACGAGGGCCCGATCTTTCCGGACTTCGCCAGGGATCTTGTCCCCGACCGACCCAACCAGCTTTGGGTCGCGGACCTGACCTACGTCGCCATCCCGGGCGGCTTCGTCTACCTGGCCGCCGTTCTGGATGCCTGGTCGCGCAAGCCAGACGCGGAGCGTCAGTCTGAGGTGGTCGGCTACGCCACCAGCCGCTCCATGGACGCCCGGATCACCGTGGCGGCGCTGAAGGCTGCCATCCGGAACCGCGCGCCACCGAAGGGCTGCATTCATCATTCGGACCGCGGGTCGCAATACGCATCCGAGGCGTATCGCGAGCTGCTCGCCGCCCACGGCCTGACGGGATCGATGAGCCGACGGGGCAACCCCTATGACAACGCCCGCGCCGAGAGCTTCATGAAGACGCTCAAGGTGGAGGCCGTCTACCTTGCCGCCTACGAGACCTTCGAGGACGTAACCGCCGACCTTCCGCGGTTCATCGACGACGTCTACAACTCACGACGGCTGCACTCTGCCCTGGGCTACCTAAGCCCCGTGCAGTTCGAGGATCAACACGCCCAGCAGGCGGTCAAAACACCAGCCTGAACCTGTCCACTCACAGGGGCGCACTCCAACTCACTTTCGCTGAAGTTGGCTGCTGGCCTGCTGTGGCGATTACAGGAGGGCCGGGCCATGCGGTCTGGGATTGGCGTCGCGCCATTGGTGCCCACCGGGCTTGTGGTGGAGAGTGTCGTTCACGGCGAGGACGCGATCGTCGTCGCGGCCCAGGGCGCGGCGGCGATGTCGGCGTGTCCGCTGTGCGGCACCCTCTCGGAGCGTGTTCACAGCCGCTACGTCCGGCAGGTGGCCGATCTCCCGTGGGCGGGACGCAGTGTCCGTCTGCGGCTCGTCGTTCGGCGCTTCCTCTGCGACTTGGCCGGCTGCCGGTGCCGGATCTTCGCCGAGCGGTTTGGCAAGGCGGTGCGGTCGGATCGGGCCCGGCGCACCGACCGGCTGGAAGGACTGGTACACCACCTCGGCCTAGCCCTCGGCGGCCGCCCCGGCGCCGGATTTGCCCAGCGGCTCATGCTGCCGGTCAGCAACGACACGCTGCTCCGCGTGGTGCGCCGGCTTGCCCGCCCACGGGCAGCGCCACTTTCCGTCATCGGTATCGATGACTGGGCGGTTCGGCGAAATCATCGCTACGGGACGATCGTCTGCGACCTGGAGCGCCGGCGCATCGTCGCCCTGCTGCCCGACCGGGAGATGGCGACCGCCGAGGCGTGGCTTCGGCGGCACCCCGGTATAGGGGTGGTCTCGCGCGACCTGTCAATCGGCACGGAATCGGGACCCCGGATCGGCGCGCAATAGGGACCCCTCTGGCGAGGCGTGCTGAGGGGGTAGTCAGACGCGGTTCTTGAACCGCCAGCTGTCGTTGCCGGTCTCGA
>NZ_JAGIZA010000002.1:228393-492745 GCF_017813365.1 Roseomonas indoligenes | reverse complement strand
GGCCGCCCAGGCCTCATCAGACAGCCAGAACAAACGCGCCATGTCCACCTCCTGATCAGCCAAACCCGATCAGGAGACAAAAACGCCAACGAACGTAGAGAGTTGTTTGGGTTCCCTACCTAGTGCCGGCCGCCGCGTCCCCCAAAGCCCCGCGAACCGCCGAAGCCGCCATGATGAAACCCACCGAAGCGGCCGGGGCCGCCGCGCCAGTAGCCGGGACCACGGCCGTACCCGTAATAGCCCGGGCCGCGCCATCCCGCCCGGTAGGCACCGCCCCAGCCCCAGCCGAGACCCAGCCCGAGGCCCCCGCCCCAGGCGTAGAAGGGCGCGCCGTAATACCCGTACCACAGGGGATCGCCCCACCAGCCCGGTCCGTATTCGGCATAGGCGGGGGGCGCGTAGTAGGCCGGATAGCGGGCCGGCGCCGCTGCAACGGTGTTCCCGCGCGCGGCCATGCACTCGAAGTAGGAGGCTTCCGGCGAGGCCGTCGCCGGTGCTGGGCTTGGCGTTGCTGCCGGGACCGTGGTGGCGGGCGCTGTCGTGGATGCGGGAGCCGGGGTGGCCGCCTGCTGGCGGCAGGCGGCGTCATCCTGCTGCATCGCCTCGGCGGTCTTGTTCGGGCCGGGATAGGCGACGAGCGGTTCCGGCACCACCGCGCAACCGGAGAGCGCGCCCGCGCAGAGCAGGGCGGAGAGGATGGGAAGCCTGGACCGACTCATGGGAGTTTGCCGTGCTGGATTGGGAGAACACGGCAAGAACGCCCGAGGCGTGTTCTTCGTCCATCGACGAAAGGTAACACCTCGAGGATCGGCGGAATCATGGCAGGCGATGGGGATCGTAACCATGAAATTCAGCTTGGGGCGCAGACGCCTGCGGACCTGCCGTCCTCAGTTGGAACCTGGCCATCGCAGCACCCTGGGATGCGCCAGTCCCCTTATGCCAATCCACACGCCTTGTTCCTGCTGCGATGATCCGGGCGCAGGGGGTATTATCCCCTGTCATCCCGTCGGTGCAGCCTCAGAAGGGCACGGTCAGGCTGATCGAGCCGAAGGCTTGTCCACCTCGCTGCCCGTCGAACTCGGAACTCTGCCAGACATGGGTGTAGGCGAGCCGCGTTCCCCGCCAGAGGATGGCGGCGCCCACCTGCGCCTCCCCCACGAACCATTTCCGGTCCACGCTGGCGCTCTCGCGATAGGTGCTGCCGTCGAGGAACAGGTTTCGCGCCACGGCCCGTCCGCCAGCGCCGCCGAAGATGTACCACCCGAAATCATGCTGCGGACGCTGGAGAGGGGAGCTGGAGATCGCCGGCCGGATCCGCGCCGGCCCCCAATCCGCCCCCAGCGCCGTGCCGATGCGCACCAGCCCGCCCGCCCCGGCGTAGGTATAGGCTGTGCCGAGGGCGAGGTTCGCCACCGGCAGCACCTCGGTGTCCAGGCCCGCGATCCGGCCCGTCGGCATCCGCCACTGCCGCTCCGCGACCACCCCGAAGGTGACCTCATCCCGCAGCTGATAATCCCAGCCCTCGGCGTGGTACTTGTTGATCACGTCGTGCCAGCGGTTCTGCGTGAACTCCCCGCCCGAGGCCGCGCCCACCACGCCGAGTTGGAAGGAGAGCGAGGTCCGCGTCGCCGCCGTCTCCCTTTCCAGGTTCAGCGACCCGAACAGGTGCCCGGCATAGGGCCGGTCCGTCGGGTCCGGCACATGCCGGCGGATCTCCTCCGGCGTGAAGATGGATTGCTCCAGGGAGAGCCCCCAGCGGAACTCGCCCGGTCCCAGAAGCCAGGAAAAGCTCCGATCCAGCCACGCAACCGGCCCGGCGGGCGTGGTGGCCGGGGAGGTCCAATGCAGCATGAGGCCGTTCGTGTAGTAGCGGTCCGTGCCGCCGAACATGTCGTTCTCGTCCCCCAGCGTCAGCGTACCCCCCGCATAGGGCGAAACACGCGACGCCTCTTGCGCCGAAGCAGCCTCCACCAGGAGCAGTGAGAGCAGAAGGGGGGAGGTGAGGCGCAAGGCAGTACGGAACATGCTGTCATCCCGGCAGTGAAGGCCGCTCGGTAAACCTCGGAGGTGGATAGAGAAAGGCCTGTTCGCCGCCATCCTGCTGAGGTGATCGCGCCTTCAAGCCCGACAGCTGTTCCGGCAGTGCTGGTGCACGGACGCTGTTGAAGTGATCAATGAACCGGAGCGGTGCCTCAGATCGATCCGCTCGTCTCGCCCGCCCCGCCCCGACCGGCAGGGCTTTCGCCTTCGGGCATTCTGCACCGTGCCAGCAGCTTTCCATGGGCCGGCCACTTCCTGCTGGCACTGTGCCTCACACGGCATCCGATTCCCGTCCAGCAGCGACAGACTGCAGCGGCTGAGATGGAACCGCGCTCGGCGCAGATCCTCCCCTCCGGCATCGATGCGGGGCCCGGCCGGCGAAGCCGGCGGGTTCGAGGGTAGCGCGAGAAGCGCCGGCTTCCCTCATGGCCAGTCTGGCCTGTCACGCATGGCGCAGTTCCTGCCGTCGCCCCCCGCCGGGCTTGTCCCCATCGCGTCGAGAGGGGTGGTCGCCAGGAGTCTGGCGGGACCGAGATGGCCGACGAGGACGGGCCGGCGCATGGGGTCTTTCCCCTGGGCGCATCACCCACGGGATCCGGGATGCGGGCCTGACCGAGGCGGGGTAACGGGAGCTGGAGCATCGGGCAAAGGCAAAGGCCAGAGCCAGCGGCAGAAAAGATGCAGCCGGTGCCCCCGGAAGACCCGCGATGTCAGGAAGTTGGAGCGGGCGATGGGAATCGAACCCACGACATTCAGCTTGGGAAGCTGACGTTCTACCTCTGAACTACGCCCGCGCTCCGAGGTGCCACAACACCTAGCGCAGCACCGCCCCCCGCGCAATCCGCTGCCCAGGGGCTGTGGGCCTCACAGCAGCCCTTCCCGCTTGAAGGACAGGTGGCGCCCGTTCCCGATGATGAGATGGTCATGCACCACGACGGAGAAGATTTCCCCCGCCCGCCGGATCTCCATCGTCATTTCCACGTCCGAACGGCTCGGCGTGGGGTCGCCGCTGGGGTGGTTGTGAACGAGGATCAGCGCCGTGGCGTGCAGGTCCAGCGCGCGCCGGATCACCTCCCGCGGGTAGACCGGGGTATGGTTCACCGTTCCCTTCGCCTGGGCCTCGTCCGCGATCAGGCGGTTCTTGCTGTCCAGGAACAGGATGCGGAACTGCTCCACCTTCTCGCGCGAGATGGCGGCGTTCAGATAGGCGAGCAGCCGGTCCCAGTTGTTCAGCAGCGGCATCTCCGCCGCCTCGGCCTTGGCCAGGCGCAGCGCGGCGGCCTGGACGAGCTTGAGGGCGGCGACGCTGTGCTCCCCCAACCCGCGGGTGGCCATCAGCTCCGCCTGCGGGGCGGCCAGCACGGCGGCGAAGCTGCCGAAGCGGTTGATGAGCGACTTCGCGAGGGGCTTGGTGTCGCCCTTTTTGAAGGCGAAGAAGAGGAGCATCTCCAGCAGCTCGTAGTCGGCCAGGGCGTCCGGCCCGCGTTCCAGCAGCTTCTCGCGCAACCGGCCTCGATGCCCCTGCGGGCCGGTGCTGGCGAAGGGGCGGTCCGGGATTCCTTCCGCCCCGCGCCCGCGCGGCGCGGCGCGCCAGTTGCCCCCGCTTCCACCACCGAAGCCGGGCCGGGTGGAGCGGGCCCCCTCCTCCACCAGATCGTGCACGCCGCCGAAGGCGCCGAGATCTTCGGCGAAGCCGGGTGGGCGTGCAGCAGGCCGGAGCGGCGCCGGCGACCGCCGGCGGAACAACTTCTCCAGCCACATGCCCCGTGGAGTCCCCATCCCGAGTCGCCGGCCGCCATCCTGGCCGCCCCGTGATCATGATTCCGTGAGCGACAGCCCGACTCAAGGTGGCGGCCGTCGTTTCGGTGCGGCCACGCGGGTCTTGTTGCCGGAGGCAGCGGGGACTAGCTTGCCTTCACCAGTCCCCTCCGGGTGGCCGGTGCTCGCGATTTGTCGGCCAGCTTGCGGCGAGCTTAAAGAAACGCGCTAAACGGCCGTGGCGGGGATCCTCTCCCTGCCCGACCGGGCCATCCGTGACTTGATGGAACGCCCGCGATGCCCAGGACCCTTCCGGACCAGCCCCTCCGCCCCGCCACCCTCCTCGTGCGCGGCGGCCAGAATCGCTCCTCCTTTGACGAGATGTCGGAGGCGCTGCACCTGACCTCGGGCTTCATGTACGAGAGCGCGCAGCAGGCCGAGGACACCTTTCTCGGCAACGTGCAGCACTACCAGTACTCCCGCTTCGGCAACCCGACGATCGAGGCTCTGCAGAACAAGCTGGCGGCGCTGGAAGGCGCGGAGGCCTGCCGCGTCACCGCCTCCGGCATGGCGGCCGTCCATTCGACGATGCTGTCGCATCTGAAGGCCGGGGACCGCGTGGTCGCCTCCCGAGCCCTTTTCGGCTCCTGCCACTGGATCGTGTCCTCCCTGCTGCCGCGCTACGGGATCGAGACGGTCTTCGTGGACGGCACGGACCTCGACCAATGGCGCGACGCCTTCAGGACGCCCGCCGCGCTGGTCCTGCTGGAGACGCCCTCCAACCCCATGCTGGAGCTGGTGGACCTGCCGGCGGTAGCCGAGATGGCGCATGCCGCCGGCGCCATCGTGGTGGTGGACAACGTCTTCGCCACGCCGCTGCTGCAGAAGCCGCTGGAGCTGGGTGCCGACGTGGTCGTCTATTCCGCCACGAAGCATTTCGACGGCCAGGGCCGCGTCCTCGGCGGCGCCGTGCTCGGCACGAAGAAGTGGGTGGACGAGGTGCTGCAGCCCTTCATCCGCAACACAGGCCCGTCCATCTCGCCCTTCAACGCCTGGGTGATCCTGAAGGGGCTGGAGACGCTGCACCTGCGGATCCCCGCCATGTGCGCGAATGCGGAGAAGCTGGCGGCCTTCCTCGCCTCCCGGCCGGAGGTGTCCCGCACCCTCTACCCCTTCATGGACAGCCATCCGCAGCAGGCGCTGGCGAAGAAGCAGATGTCCGCCGGCGGCAGCCTCGTCACCTTCGACATCGAGGGAGGCAAGGAGGCCTGCTTCCGCGTGTTGAACGGGCTGAAGCTGATCGACATCTCCAACAACCTCGGCGATGCGCGGAGCATGGTGACCCACCCCGCCACCACCACCCACATGAAGGTGGGCGCGGAGGAGCGAGGGCGGCTCGGCATCACGGACGGCACGGTGCGCTTCTCCGTCGGGCTGGAAGATCCGCAGGACCTGATCGACGACCTGTCCCAGGCGCTCGACGGGCTGCGGGCCACCAGCGGCGGCAGGGCGGGCGGCGTCGCCCGCGCGGCCTCGCCGGAGCGCTGACCCGCCATGCCGCCCGCGCCGCCGCGATGGACGCGGCGGCGCGGGCGATGGCAGGCTGCGCGGCCGGACAGGCGTGGAGGGAGATGCCGATGACCATCGAGACCTGGCTCGCCGTCGTCCCGGCCGCGGCGCTGGCGATCCACGCCCTTGGCTTTGCGCTGCGACCGGCGGCTCGGCGCGCACGCAAACCCGCGGGGGCGGGGCGGGCCACCGCGCTGCCGGAGCGGAGGGGATGAGCGAGCCCGGCGCCTTCACCGCCGTCACGCGCGGCCTGCGCGTGACGGTTCGCACCTTCTACCTCGCCGACAAATCGGAACCGGACGAGGGCCGCCATATCTGGGCCTACCGCGTCCGGATCACCAATGAGGGCCGCGAGGCGGTGCAGCTTCTCAAGCGCACCTGGCACATCACGGATGCCATGGGCCGCACCCAGCACGTGCACGGCGACGGCGTGGTGGGGGAGCAGCCCGTGCTCGAGCCCGGCGAGGCCTTCGAGTACACCTCCGGCACGCCGCTCGCGACGCCCTCCGGCTTCATGCGTGGCCAGTACCACATGGTGGTGCCCGCGACGGGCGAGGCCTTCGACGCCGAGATCCCGGCCTTCAGCCTGGACAGCCCGCACGGGCAGGTCACGCTGAACTGAGGGGTTGCGGCGGGCGCGGAACCGCCCCGCGCCCGGCCATCCTTCCGCTCGCCACCGACCCAACCCATGTTGATGGAAGGGTGCTGCCGCCGTGCCGAGTAGCCGCCTCCTGGGAGCCGAGCCTTGACCGAGCCGAAGACCGATCACGAAGCCCTTGCGGAGGCCCGGATCGCCACCCCCGCCGAAGCGGCCGGCCACGCCCGCCCGAGCCAGGCGGAGGCCGAGGCGGCGGTTCGCACCCTTCTCCTCTGGGCCGGAGACAACCCGGACCGCGAGGGCCTGCTGGATACGCCCAAGCGCGTCGCGAAATCCTACCTCGAACTGTTCGGCGGGTACGCCACCGACCCCGTGCAGCTCCTCCAGCGCTCCTTCGAGGAGGTGGCGGGCTACGACGAGATGGTGGTGCTGCGGGACATCCGGCTGGAGAGCCACTGCGAGCACCACATGGTCCCCATCATCGGGCGCGCCCATGTCGGCTACCTGCCGCGCGGCCGCGTGGTGGGCATCTCCAAGCTCGCCCGCGTGGTGGACGCCTTCTCCAAGCGCCTGCAGATCCAGGAGAAGCTGACGGCGCAGATCGCCAACGCCATCAATGACGTGCTGGACCCGATCGGTGTCGCGGTGGTCGTGGAGGCCGCGCACCAGTGCATGACCACGCGCGGCGTCCACAAGCACGGCGTGACGATGGTCACCAGCACCATGCTCGGCGCCTTCCGCGACGATCACGCGACGCGGCGGGAGTTCCTCTCCATCATCAACGGCCGTTCTGGCACCTTCGAGGGTTGATCCTCAGCCCGATGCCCTGACAAGGGCGTTCGCCAGCCCGGCGAGGCCGATGAAGGCGACCGTCTCGTCCCAGCGGTTCAGGCTTTCCGCCCCCGGCCGCTCCCGGTTGGCGGCGGCAAATCCGGCGGCCATGCCCGCCGCCGTCACCAGCATCGGCACGGGCGTCACCGGGCGCGCGGTGATCAGGTGGATCACCGCGCACCACAGCCCCGCGAAGCCAAGGAAAAGGAAGAACCGCGCGAGGGTCCGGACCGATGCCGGGTCCAGCCGGGCGGCGGGGTTCCCCTCCATCCCTAGGCCACCTGCCGGATGAGCGGCACCCGCTGCGCCGCCATCGCCTCCTCCCGCTCCATCACCCCGGCCAGGGCGCGGGCGAGGCGCGCGGCCGTGGCCGGCTCCGCCCGAGTCAGGGGCAGGCGCGGATGCGGCGCGCAGAGGCCGAGCAGCCTCAGCGCCGCCTTCACCGGCACCGGGTTGGTCTCCGCGAAGAGGGCGGCGTCCAGCGGCGCCAGCAGGTCCCGGATCTCCGCCGCCATGCCCATGTCCCGCGCCAGGAAAGCCGTCTGCAGCGCCGCGCAGAGGGCCGGCGCGACATTGGCCGTGACGGAGACGCAGCCCTGCCCGCCCATCGCCAGATGCGCCAGCGCCGTCGCGTCGTCGCCCGAGAGTTGCACCAGCCCCGGCCCGCAGAGCCGCGCTAGCCGCGGCGGGCGGGCCAGGTCGCCGGTGGCGTCCTTCAGCGCCGCGATCAGCCCGTCCTCGTAGAGTCGAGCGACGGTCTCATCCGCGAAGGCCACGCCCGCGCGGGAGGGGACGTCGTAGAGCAGGATCGGCAGCCCCGTCGCCGCTGCCACGGCCCGGACATGCGCGCGCAGCCCCTCCTGCCCCGGCTTCACGTAAGGCGGGGCGGAGACGAGCAGCGCGGAGGCGCCGACATGCTCCGCCGCGACGGCCAGCGCCACGGCTGTTTCCGTGCATGGCGCACCCGTTCCGGCCACCACCGGAAGCCCGTGCGCGGCCTGCACCACGCAGGCGATCACCTGGGCATGCTCCACGGCGGAGAGCGCGGGCGCCTCACCCGTGCTCCCGCAAGCCACCAGCGCGCCCGCCCCGCGCGCGGCGGCCCGGGCCGCGAGGCGCGAGAGGGCGGCGCGGTCGATCGTGCCGGCATCCCCGGCGAGGAAGGGGGTGACCAGGGCGGGAATGCTGCCCCGCAGGCCCGGAGGAGGGCGCATCCTCAGCCTCCCTTCCGGGCGGAGGCGAGGCGATAGACCATCAGCGCCCCTTCCGCCTGCCCGCGCAGCCGAACCCGCTCGAAGCCATAGGCGCGCAGGCGGGAGGCGATGGAACGACCTAGCGCCGCCGTGCCTTCGCCGATCAGTCGCAGCGCCAGGCGCCCGCCCGAGGGCAGCGCGCGCCGCGCACAGTCCGCCACAGCCCGCCCAGCCTCCTCCGACCGGATAGCGGGCGCGACGACGATTTCCACCGGATCGGGATGGGCCGGGGGCTCGCGAAAGGCGGAAGCACCGCGGCACCCCCGGTGCAGCGCGTCGCAGAGCGTCTCGGCGCCGGATTCACCGAGGCAGAGGACGCGGTCCTCCTGCCCCGCCCCCGCGGCTTCCAGCAGTTCGGCGCCGGCGCGGTGCGGCGTGGCACCCAGCGCCCGCAGGCTCGGCGGCCAGGGCAGCCCGGACCGGATCGGCCCCTTGGCCCTGGCCTTGGCAGCCTGGGACGGGGCCGGAATGCCTGGCAGTTCGAGCGGCGAGATGGCGAGATAGGCCATGTGATCCTCCACGCCACCAAGCTGCGGAGGAGACCGTAAAACCGCGATGTGGAAGAGGACCGGTCGGGATAAAGGCCGCGTAAAGGAGCGGCCGGAACGCGAAGGGCCGCCGGCCCTCTCGGATCGGCGGCCCCGGCTGGCTCAGACCCTTCCGGGCCCTGCAGTCCTCAGCGGCAGTCGCGCCGGTAGAAGTCCGCGGAGCGCTGCGCGCGCGCGGCGTCGGCATAGGTGCCAGTCATCGAGGCCTGCTGCTGCGTGCCCGCTGCATTGGCGAAGGCCTCACGGCAATAGGGATCGACCGCCGCTGCATAGGGAACGCCGGGGGCGGCGACAGGCGCCTGGCCGACATAGGCCGGCATCTGCGTGGCGTAGTCGTTCCGGTAGGTCGGCGGCACGGCGGCGACGCTCGGCGGCGGCACGGTGTAGTAGCCCTCCGCCGGGTAGGGGGCGCAGGCGGCCAGGCCGCCGGCCAGGGCCAGGGCGGGCAGGATCGCGAGGCGAAGGCTCTTCATCGACATGGCTCCTTCCAAACATGGGTTGGAAGGAGAAGCGCCAGTCACCGCGACAGGTTGCGCTAACCCCTGGGCAGGTCCTGGCGCTCGATCCCGCCCGGGCTGTCCACCGGGGCCAGAGGGGCGGTCGGCGTGGTCTCCAGCAGCCAGTCCCGCAGGTTGCGGCGGACCTGGAGCTCGAACTCCACGTTCAGGTCATCCATGGCGCCCACCATCACCGTCTCGGCGGCGCGGGAACGGGCGGCGGCGCTGCTGCCGAAGCCGCTGAGGCTGCGCCGCGACTCCGCCTGGGCGAAGGCTACGCGCCGCCCGGCATCCAGCACCTCCACCCCGGCGCGCAGCAGCACGGAGACGGAATCGCCGGAGCGCACGAGGCTCGCCGCCTCCACCACGAAGCGCGCCCTGTTGGTGGTGCCGGAGGGCACGATGCGGTCCCGCCCCATCCGCGCCACCTCGGCGGCCGGATTGATCGGCGCGGGGGGATCCACCCGCCCCTCCGGGGGCGTGTCCACCACCTCGAGATCCGCGACATTCAGCCGCAACGGCGTCAGCCAGGCATAGCCGGCCGGGCGGGCCGGCGGCGGCGGCAATTCCCGCCCGCCACAGGCCAGCAGCAGGAGCGGCGCGCCGAGCGCGAGGCGCCGCCCGATCACGGGTTGTCCGATCATCCTTCCGTCCAGTCCCCGAAACAGGCTACCGCGTTAGCCGATCGGCGCCGGTTCCAGAAGAGGCCCGCTCAGGCCCGACCCGCGGCGCCCTTCACCTCGGCCCGGTCGAAGCGGAAGGCGAGGTTGCAGAACTCGCAGGTCATGGTGATCTGCCCGTGCTCGGCCATCTCATCCAGATCGCTCTCCGGGAAGCCCTGCAGCACCCCGGCCAGCCGCGCGCGGGAGCAGCGGCAGCCATAGGAAAGGGCGCGCGGGCGGTCCACCAGCAGCCCTTCCAGGTGGAACAAGCGGTGCAGAAGCTGTTCCGGCGCCAGGGCGTCGTCCAGCATCTCCGCCTCCGTCACCGTGGCGGCGAGGGTGGTGGCGGTATGCCAGGCATCGTCCGCCTCCTCGTTCCCCAGCCCGTCGATGCCGCCCTCGGCCGCCACGCGCTCCAGGATCAGGGCCGTGGCGCGCCAGCCTTCCGGCGTGCGGCGGCAGGCCAGGCGCACGAAGGCCTGCAGCTGCTCGGAGGTGCGGAAATAGGCGTCCGTCATCTCCGCCAGCGTCTCGCCCTCGATCCCGACGATGCCCTGATAGCGGTCCATCTCCGGCCCCTGGTCGCAGGTGAAGGCAAGATAGCCCTTGCCCAGCAGCGCCCCGGCACTTCCCATCGGCGTGCCCTCGGACCGCGCGTAGCCGCGGATCTCCCCGGCATCCGTGCAATCCGTCAGCAGCATCGGCACCGGCCCGTCCCCCTTCGCCTGGAGCGAGAAGGAGCCGCGGAACTTCAGCGCTGCGGCAAGGCCGGCGGTCAGCGCGAGGGATTCGCCGAGCAGGCGGGAAACGTCCTCCGACAGCTCGTGGCGGGCGATGAGCGAATCGGCCAGCCCGCCCAGCCGAACGAGACGCCCGCGCACCGGCCGCCCCTCCAGGTGGAAGGGCAGGATGGCGCGCGGCACCACCATGTCCGGCACGGGCGGGCGGTCATGGTTCAGGAAATCGGGGGTGTCGGAGGGGCGGGTAACGTTCTGCACCCGCCCTAGATAGGGGCGTCCGGCCCCGCCTCACAGGGTGCGGAAGGCGCGGCGGGCGCATGGCCCGCCTGCGCCATCCAGGGCTGCCGTCAGTTCCCGCCCAGGGCCCAGAGCAGCACGCCCTTCTGCGCGTGCAGCCGGTTCTCCGCCTCGTCGAAGACCACGCTCTGCGGGCCGTCGATCACCTCGTCCGTGATCTCCTCGCCGCGATGCGCGGGCAGGCAGTGCATCACCACCGCATCCGGCGCGGCGTGGCGCAGCAGGGCGGTATTCAGCTGGTAGGGCGCCAGCATGTTGTGCCGGTTCCGCATCTCCCGCTTCTCGTCGCTCATGGAGATCCAGGTGTCCGTCACCACGCAGCGCGCGCCCTGAACTGCCTCGGCCGGGTCGTTGAACAGCTCCACTTTCGCGCCCTGGGCGCGCGCCCAGGCCAACAGCTCGGCCGGCGGGGCCAGCTGCGCGGGGGTGGCGAGGCGCAGGGTGAAGTTGAAGCGCGCCGCGGCCTGGATGAAGGACTGGGCGACGTTGTTGCCATCCCCCGTCCAGGCCACCGTCTGCCCGGCGATGGGCCCGCGATGCTCCTCGAAGGTCATCACGTCGGCCATCAGCTGGCAGGGATGGGAGACGTCGGTCAGCCCATTGATGACGGGGACGGTGGCGTATTCCGCCAGCTCCCGCATCTTCTGCACGTTGTCGGTCCGCAAAACGATCGCGTCCACGTAGCGGGACAGCACGCGCGCCGTGTCCGCAGGCGTCTCACCGCGCCCGAGCTGCGTGTCCTTGCTCGTCAGCGTGGTCACGAAGCCGCCGAGCTGGCGGATCCCCACCTCGAAGGAGACGCGGGTGCGCGTGCTCGGCTTCTCGAAGATCAGCGCGACGGTCTTGCCGGCCAGCGGCTTGTCCGCCACGTCGCCCCGCTTGGCGCGGTTGCCGAGGTCCAACATCCGGCGCAGCGTCGCCGTGTCGAAATCCATCAGCTCCAGGAAGTGGCGGGGGGCCGGGCGGCCCCCCTCCCCTTTCTCCGAGATCGTCTTCAGCGCGGCGCTCACTTCGCGGCGGTCCGCACGTTGCCCGGCGTCATGCGCAGGCAGGCACGGTCAAGAAGCCGCAGCGCCTCGTCCGCCTCCGCCTTGGTGATGATCAGCGGCGGCGCCACGCGCAGCACGTTCATCCCCGCCGCGACCGTCAGCAGGCCCTCCGCCACCGCGGCGCCCTGCATCTCGGTATTGGAAACGGATTCCTGCAGGCGCAGGCCCAGCAGCAGCCCCGCGCCCTGCACGCCCACCACCACCGACGGGTGGCGCGCGGCGAGGTCCTGCATGCCGCGCCAGAGATGGCGCGCCACGCGATCCACGCCGTCCAGGAAGCCGGGCGCCAGGATCACGTCCAGCACCGCATTCCCCGCCGCGCAGGCCAGCGGGTTGCCGCCATAGGTGCTGCCATGGGTGCCGGGCTTCAGGTACTGCGCCACCTTCTCACGCGCCAGCGTGGCGCCGAGCGGGAAGCCGCCGCCGATGCCCTTGGCGGAGGAGATGACGTCCGGCTCGATCCCCGACCACTGATAGGCCCAGAGCTTGCCGGAGCGGCCCATGCCGGTCTGCACCTCATCGAGCGCGAGCAGCAGCCCGAACTCGTCGCACACCGTGCGCAGTTCCTGCAGGAAGCGCAGGTCGGCCGGGCGCACGCCGCCCTCGCCCTGCACCGGCTCGATCATGATCGCCGCCGTTTCCTTCGTGATCGCCTGGCGCACGGCGTTCATGTTGCCGAAGGGCACGTGGTCGAACCCGTCCACCGGCGGGCCGAAGCCCTCCAGGTACTTCGCGTTGCCCGTGGCGGAGATCATGGCCAGCGTGCGGCCGTGGAAGGCGCCCTCGAAGCAGATCGTGCGGAAGCGCTCGGGATGGCCCTGGGAGGCATGGTACTTGCGCACCGCCTTCACCATCGCCTCGTTCGCCTCGGCGCCGGAGTTGGAGAAGTAGACGCTATCCGCGAAGGGCGTCGCCTCCACCAGCCGCTGGGCCAGCCGCTCGGCCTGCTTCACGCGGTAAAGGTTGGAGGTATGCATCACCCGCCCCGCCTGCTCCGCGATCGCCTGCACGAGGTGCGGGTGGCCATGGCCAAGGCTGGAGGTCGCGATGCCCGCGCCGAAATCCAGGAATCGTCGCCCCTGCTCATCCCACAGCCAAGCGCCCTCGCCCCGCTCGAAAACGAGGTCGGCGCGGTTGTAGTTCGGCATCAAGGCGGGGATCACGCGGCGTGGCCCTCCGATGGTCCCGCGGGCGAGGCGGGTGTCGCGGCGCCGGGCGGGAAGAAAGGGAAAATGGAGGAAAGGGGCCGCCGGGTCAAAGGATCCGGGGCCGGGAGCCCTGCGAGGCGGGCGGGGAAGCCCCCGAAAAACGTGAGGGCAGGTCGCCTTCGCGGAAAATGGAAGGGGCGACGCCTCTCGACGACGCCCCTCCGCAGAAGCCCAGGACCGGATGACCGTCCCTGGATCAGAGACCCTGGATCAGCGGCCCTGGGTGCTCAGCGTGTTGGACGGCGAGCCCGGGCTGGCCGGGTTCGTGTTCGGGGCCGTGCCGGCGGGGACCGACGGCGAGGTGGTGCCGGAGGACATGGCGCCAGAGGACGTCGTGCCGGAGGACATGCTGCCCGAGGTGCTGCTGCTGGCGCTCGCCGGGGTGGTGTGGCGCATCGCGCGGTGGTGACGGGTGCGACTGCTGCGACGGGCCATGGGGCGGCAGTCGCTCGGGTCCGTGGTGCCGAGCGTGCGGGACACGGCGGTGCCGGGCGGGTTGCCGGGCGTGCAGTCCGGGCGGCCATCGACGTTCAGCGGGTCGCCGACGCGCTCATTGGCGCGGGAGACCACGGTGCCCGGCGGGTTGCCGGGCGCGCCGTCCGGACGGCCGGCGGTGTTCAGCGGGTCGCCGGCGCGCATGTTGGCGCGGGACGCCTCGGTGCCCGGCGGGTTGCCAGGGGTGCCATCCGGGCGGCCGGCGGTGTTCAGCGGGTCGTTCGAGCAGGCGGCCAGGGCGCCAACTGTGAGGGCCAGCGCGGCGGCGCGAAGGGTGGTGGACAGCATCGTGCGCTCTCTCCATCGGGTTGTTCTGGCCCCGCAAATTGCGCGGCCTGCGGGGGCAACGCAGGATCTTTCCCTGGGTTCCCCGGCCCGATGGTCCGTCCGGATGAAATTACGGACGGGTTCGGAAAGCGTAACCTTGTTGCAGGTGCAAAAAGGGCCCGGGCGCATCGCGCCCAGGCCCCTTCGCGGAAGCGCGGCCGATCAGCCGCGGCGTGCGGAGTCGTAGGAGTAGGCGGGCAGCGAAGTCAGGCTCTCCTTCGTTGCGCCCGTGATGGTCCAGCGGTTGTCCGCTGCGGACCAGCGCAGGTCCGTCATCGGTACCGCCACCAGCTTCGCGCCGATCCCCAGAAACCCGCCGACCGAGACCACCGCCAGAGGCGAGGCATTGCCGGAGCCGAGGATCACGTCGTCCACGGAGCCGATGGACTCGTTGCGCTCGTTGTAGACGTTGGAACCAATGATCTTGCTCACCCGGTCCGTCTGGGCCATCGGCGCGGCCGTCGTGGAGCCGGCGGCCGGATTGCCCGCCGTGGCCGTGGCGGGGCGGTCAGCGTTGCCATAACCCGTGCTGTTCGCCGGCGCGCCGGAGGGGCCGGAAGGATTGGCCGGGGCGTTGCCCGCCGCCTGGTTCTGCAGCGGCGCGCTCATCGTCCCAGCGCGGGCCTGGCTGCCGTCCGGCATGGTGTTCACCGGGCCGGGCTGGCCGTTCTGCTGACGCGGAGTGCCGGCGTTGTTCCCCTGGGCCGTCATGCCACCCGTGGCATTGTTGTGCGTCGTGCCGTTATCGGTCGTGGCGCGGTCCACCGCGCGGCCCGCCGCCGTGCCGGGCGGGTTGTTCGGCGTGCCGTCGCTGTTCTGCGGGTAGGCGCCGGACATGTTGGTGCCCAGGGCGCGGTCCGCCGCGCGGCCCAGCGCGGTGCCGGGCGGGTTGCCGGGCGTACCGTCGGGCCGGTTCTGCGTGTTCGCCGGGTCGCCCGCGCGCTGGTTCGCGGAGGCGGCATTGTCGCCGGCGCGGTCGACGGCGCGGCCGAGCGCCGTGCCCGGCGGGTTGCCAGGGGTGCCGTCGGCCGGGGTGCGGTTCCCCGTCACGGAATCCGCCGCGCGCTGCGTGGCGGTGGAGGGCGGGTTGCCCGCCGTGCCGTCGCGCGGCGCGGGCTGGGTCTGGGCAAGGGCGGGCAGCGCGAGCAGCGCGGCGGCCGCCGTCATTCCCAGCAGGCTCGACTTGTTGGACCGGATCGTCATTCGGCGCCTCCTTGTGATGATGCTTGGCTTGGCGGAGCAACGCCGGCCGCCGGAGGGCGGTTGCGGCGCCCCCCTCCCCCTGCCCGCGCCTCGGTGCCACATTCCCCGCATGGCCGAGAGCACACCGCCCAGGACGGCTCCGCGGGGGCGCCCCCGGCGGGAGAGGCGCGCCCCCTCCGCCGGCCCCGCCCCGAACGAGGCGCGGCTGCACGAGGTAGCGCTGAACCACCTGGCCCGCTTTGCCGCCACCGAAGCCGGGCTGACCCGCGTGCTGCAGCGACGCGTGGCCCGCTGGGCCCAGCGCGCGGAGCGCGAGGGGATGTCGCCGGACGCCATCGCGCCGGTGGTGGCGGAGGGTCGTGCCGCCGCGGCCGCGGTCGCCAAACGCATGGTATCGGCCGGCGCCGTGGACGACGCCGCCTTTGCCGCGGCCCGCACGCGCCGGCTCGCGCGCGCCGGCCGGTCCCGCCGCGCCATCGCCGCGCACCTGGCCGCGAAGGGCGTGGGCGAGGAACTGGCTTCCGGCACGCTGGAGGAGGCCGGAACGGACGAGGTGACGGCCGCGCTCGCCCATCTGCGCCGCCGACGCCAGGGGCCTTTCGACCCCGCCCCGCCGGAGGAGCCGGAGGCGGCCCGGGCCGCCCGGCTGAAGGCCATGGGCTCCCTCGCCCGCGCCGGCTTCCCGCGGGAGGTGGCGGCCGCGGCGCTGGAACTGGGCCGGGACGAGGCGGAGACCCGGATCATCGACTCCAGGCGGGGCTGAGGGCGCGGCGCATGGCGCCCGCCCCCCTTCCCCCCTATACCCGCCCCCCATGCCGGTCATCTTCACCCGCGACGGGGTGCGGCGCGGGGTGCTGCGGGGCATCCCCCTGCTCCTGGGCATCGCCCCCTTCGGAATCGTGGTCGGCGTCATCGCCCTGCGCCACGGCCTGACCCTCGCCGAGACGCTGCTGATGAGCGCCCTGGTCTTCGCCGGCGCCTCCCAGCTCCTCGCGCTGGAGCTCTGGACGGACCCGCCGGACATCCTCGCCGTCGCGCTCGCTGCCTTCGTCGTGAATATCCGCATGGTGCCGATCGGCGCCGCCCTCTCCTTCTGGCTGGACCACCTCAAGGGATGGCGCCTCTGGGGCTCCCTCTTCGTCACGGTGGACCACTCCTTCGCCCTCTCGGTGGCGGAGCAGCGCGCCGGCGGGCGGGATGCGGGCTTCCTCTTCGGACTCGGCGTCTTCACCTGGGTCGGCTGGGTGGCTTCCACCGCGGTCGGCCACGTGCTCGGCGCGGCCGTGGCCTTCTCGGACGAGAACCCGATCTTCTTCGCGGCCCCGGCCAGCTTCGTGGCGATCCTCGCGGCCCTCTGGCGGAGCCCGCGGCAGGACGTGCCGCCCTGGCTCCTGGCCGCGGCCACCGCGCTCGGCACCCAGGCCCTGCGGCTGCCCGCGCCGGTGCCCCTGCTGGCCGGTGCCTTCGCCGGCGCCGCCCTCGGAGCCTGGCGCGAGTGGCGGGCGCAATCCGTGGCAGTGCGCCGATGACCATGCGCTGGGACGTGACCCTCGCCATCATTGCGATGGGGCTGGTGACCTATATCTGTCGCGCCGGGGGCTACGCCGTGCTGCGCGCGGTGCGCACGCCGCCCTTCGTGGACGCGCTGCTGCGGAACCTTCCCGCGCCGCTCTTCGCGGCCTATGTCGCGCTGTCACTGTCCCGCCAGGACCTGGCTGCGACGCTGGCGAGCATTCCCTGCGCCGCCGCGCACCTGCGCTGGGGAAATTTCGGCCTGTCCATCGTCGTCGGCGTGGCCGCCGTGGCGCTGCTGCGCTGGGCGGGCGTCTAGGCGTCAGTCGAGCAGGACGACGCCGGCCGAGGACACGGCCATCCCAATCAGGATCCGGAATGCCGCCCGCATCGGCTCGTCCCCGAACAGCGGGGAGGGCGGCGCCATGTTCGCCACGATGACGGGAAGTCCGCCAAGCAGGAGGCTGTAGCCGAACCACGAAACCATGCCCGCCCCCACGACAACGCTGTCCCGCCACCCGGTCACGGCAATCGCCGCCCAGGGGCTATCGCGTCCGGAGGGGACAGCCACGGCACCCGCAGCGCGCGCCCCTTCCCGAGACAAACCGATAACCCCTTAAACAACCCGAGGTTGTATCTTTCAAGAGATTTCTAGGACACCGCGCAGTGGCTTAAAGACCCGCGAAGAGGGCAGTGGAGAGGTAGCGCTCCGCGAAGCTGGCGGCGATGCCGACCACCAGGCGCCCCTCCATCCCCGGCTCCCGCGCCACCCGCAGCGCCGCGTGCAGAACGGCACCGGAGGAGATGCCGACCGGCAGCCCCTCCTCCCGGGCGCAGCGGCGGGCGGCCGCGATGGCCTCGCGCTCGGAGACGCGCATCACCGCGTTCATCCGATCCAACTCCAGCACCGTCGGGCGGAAGCCCGCCCCGATCCCCTGGATGTCGTGCGGCCCGGGTTCGTCGCCCGAGAGAACGGCGGATTCCTCCGGCTCCACCGCGATTACCCTCAGCCCCGGCCGGCGCGGCTTCAGCGCGCGGGCGATGCCTGTCAGCGTGCCGCCCGTCCCCACGCCGCCCACGATCGCGTCCACCTCGCCGCCCGTATCGGCCCAGATCTCCTCCGCCGTGGTGCGGGCGTGGATGTCGGGATTGGCGGGGTTGTCGAACTGGCGGGGCATCCAGGCGCCGGGCGTCGCGGCGACGATCTCCTCCGCGCGCCCGATCGCACCGCCCATGCCGCGCCCAGCAGGGGTCTGCACCAGTTCCGCCCCCAGCAAGGCCATCATCTTCCGCCGTTCCTCGCTGGCGCCGTCCGGCATCACAACGATCAGGCGGTAGCCCTTTGCGGCTGCCACGAAGGCCAGCGCGATGCCCGTGTTCCCTGAGGTGGGCTCGACCAGGGTGGACTCGCCGGGCCGGATCAGCCCCGCCCGCTCCGCCTCCTCCACCATGGCCAGCCCGATGCGGTCCTTCACGGAGGCCAGCGGATTGAAGAACTCCAGCTTCAGCGCCAGCCGGGCGGACAACCTCTCGGACGCCTCGATGCGCGGCAGGCGGACCAGGGGAGTCGCGCCCACCGCCTCCAGCACGCTGCCGTAGAGGCGCCCGCGGGAGGCCGGAAAGGGGGTTCCTGTGGACATCCCCGGCGGCTTATCGCGGGGGCGGGATGAGGTCCATCGCCCAACCGCGCCGCGGGGGAGGATCATCCCCCGGATTGCCCGAAATTCGATCGTTCCATTTCATCGACACGCGACCGTGCCGCGTTGAATCATAGGGTATCGGCAGCACAGCCGCGAGGAGGTCCCGCAGGTGCCCGCGATCCGGAACGGGGAAAGCTGTCGGCGCTGACCGCCGGCCCCTCCCACCCCTCCCATCCCCCCTTCCCGGCCGAAGCCCGGCCATGGAGACGGACCATGATCCGAATCGCCACGCCTTCCCGCGCCGCCACCGCCTTCCGCGTCCTGCTCGCGCGCATCTTTCCCCGCACCCCGGCGCCGCCGCGCCAGTCCGATATCGAGCGCGCCCTTCTGCGCGCGCTCGGGGGGCTGTGACGGTGCTCGCCTCCCGCCCCATCAGCGTGGAGGGCCGCTTCGTGGGCGTCGTCGTGGCGCGCGAGGCGGACTGGCTCTTCCTCGCCACCGACCCCGTGCTGGAGGAGCTGGAGGGCGCGGCCTTCCCGAGCGCGGCGGAGGCGGCCCGGGTGGCCCGGCTCGTCCTCCTGCGCGGGCAGGGCCGGCAGGTCGCGGCGTGAAGCCGCGCTGGCAGATCGCGGCGTGAAGCCGCGCCGGCATATCGCGGCATGACGCCGCGCTGGGCGGACCTGCCCCTGCGCGCCGCGCTCCTTCTCGGCAGCGCCCTGCTCCTGGCCTATCTGATCGCGGGCTGACCGGCCGGAACGAACGAGGGAACCCCGGGGAGCGATCCCCGGGGTTCTGCGTTTCCCAGGGGTTCCGGGACAAGGGAGCGGCGCTGAATGGCAGGCTTCATCGGCCGGGTGGCGATCATCCTGGCGGTCTGGCTGGCCTTCGGGATCCTCGGCGTGCTCGCCGCCGACTCCATCCCCTGGGCCCGACCGCCCACCAGCTTCGACACCGTCTTCAGCCGCTACGCCGAGGATATCTGGGCCATCGCCTCGGCCGGCTTCCTCCCCGGCACCATCCTGGCCTGCCGCTGGCGGTGGAGCCGCGATCCCGACGCCCTGCGCCGGGACCAGAGCATCGCGGCCGGGATCGTCCTTCTGCTGCTCTGGACCGCGCTGGTGGACCTGGCATGAGCCGGCCTGGCTCGACCTGGGCAAGAAAAAACCCCGGGGATCGCTCCCCGGGGTTCTGCCGATCGTGCCTGGGGCCGGATCAGTCGTTGGACTGGCGGACGCCCATGAACTGCAGCAGCAGCTGGAAGAGGTTCACGAAGTTCAGGTAGAGGCCCAGCGCGTCGAAGACAGAGCGCTTGGCCGCCTCATCGGAACCCTCGGCATAGGCGTACTCGACGTAGTCGTTCTTGATCCGCTGCGTGTCATAGGCGGTGAGGCCCGTGAAGATCACCACGCCCAGGACGGAGATCGCGAACTGCAGGGCCGTGCTGCCGACGAAGGCATTCACAAGGCCGGCGATGACGATGCCGATCAGGCCCATCATCAGGAAGCCGCCCATCCGCGTCAGGTCGGCGTTCGTGGTGTAGCCGTAAAGGCTGACGGCCGCGAACATGCCGGCGGTGACGAGGAAGGTGCTGGCGATCGAGGTGCCCACATACACGGCGAAGAGGTTCGCCATGCTGGCGCCCATCGCCACGCAGAAGGCCCAGAACAGCGCCTGCGTCGCGCCCTTCGACAGCCGGTTGATGCCGAAGCTCAGCACCATGACAAAGGCGAGCGGGGCGAAGATCGCCACGAAGCCAAGGATGGTCGGCTGCGTCGCCAGGCCGCGCGGGGTGCGCACGACCGTGAAGAACAGCTCCGCCAACTGGGTATTGGCGATGACGTAGGCGGTGATGGCGGTCAGCGCGAGGCCGGACGCCATCCAGTTGTACACGCGCAGCATGTAGGCGCGCAGGCCGGCGTCCAACGTCGCGGCGTCGGTGGCGGCGCGGCCCATCGGCTGCGTCCAGGCGGACTGGCCGCTCTGGAAACGGTTGTCGGGACCGAAGGCCATGTCTGTCAGAACTCCTTCCGGGGAGGGCACCAGCCATCCCCGCACCGCGATATATGGACTTCCTGTAATCCAATGCAAGCGGCAACCTGCCCGACAGCTTGCCGTAAGGTTCGGGGCATGTGGCGCGGCCCGGGTTCGGAACCTCGGGCCGCCACCTCCGCCTACTCGTTCCGCAGCAGCGGCGCCGCCTTCGCCCGCAGCGCCAGCGCGGTGCCGGCATAGCCCATGGCCAGCGTCAGCACGACGCAGAACAGGACCGTCGCGGCCAGCGTCCCCGGCAGGAAGACCCAGTCCGTGCGCATCACGAATCGCGTCACGCCCCAGCTCGCGGCCGTGCCCGCAGCGGCGGCCACCAGCCCCGCCACGGCGCCCAGCAGCCCGAACTCTACCAGCCAAGCCCGCCGGATCTGGGACCGCGTGGCGCCGAGCGTCTTCAGCACCACCGCATCGCGGATTCGCCGCCGCTGCCCCGCCGCCACCGCGCCCGCCAGCACCAGCAGGCCGGAGAGCAGGGTCAGCCCGGCGGTGGAGGTGAGGGCCGAGCCCAGTTTCGTCAGCAGTGCCGCCAGCGCGTCCAGCGCGTCCCGCACGCGGATCCCTGTCACGTTAGGGAAGGCGTCCGTCACCGCCCGCAGCAGCTGGGCGTCCCGCGCCGGCTCGCCCCGCACCGTGGCGATATGCGTGTGCGGCGCCGACTCCAGCAGCCCGGGGGAGGCGATCATCGTGAAGTTCAGCCCCAGCCCCCGCCACTGGATGTCGCGGGTGGAGGTGACGCGCAGCGGGATGTCCCGCCCGAGCACATTCACCGTGATGGTGGAGCCGAGTCCCACGCCCCAGCCCTGCGCCAGGTTCTCGTCCAGAGAGACCAGCGGCTCCCCCCGGTAGTCCGGCGCCCACCACTGGCCCTGCACGATCCGCGTCCCGTCCGGCGGCGCGGCGGAATAGGTCAGGCCGCGGTCGCCCCGAAGCGCCCAGCGCGTCTCCTCCGTGGCCTGCACTTGCTCGGCCGGAACGCCGTTCACGGAAACGATCCGGGCGCGGAGGGAGGGCACGCGCCGAACCTCCGTCACGCCCGGCACGCCCTTCGCGACCTCGTCGAACCGGGCAGCCTGATCGGACTGGATGTCGATGAAGTAGAAGGAGGGGGCGGCCTCCGGCAGGCTCTCCGTGATCTGGGCGCGCAGGTTGCCTTGGATCAGGGCGATGGCGGCCAGGGTGGTGAGCCCGATGCCCAGAGAGACGAGCATCAGGGCCGTCGGCGCCCCCGGCCGGTGCAGGTTCGCCAGTCCCAGCCGCAGGGAGGGCCGGCGATAGGCGGGGATGCGGCGCGCCACGGCCTGCAACCCCGCGGCGGCCGCCCGGAACAGCGCCAGGGTCCCCAGCGCCGCACCGCAGAAGGAAAGGGCGAAGAGCGGTCGGTCCGCCGTGAACACCACCAGCGCGACCAGCACCGCCACCGCCGCCGCGTTCGCCAGGATCAGCCCCGGCCGCGGCCGGGCGGCGCCGGGCTGCACGCTGTCCCGGAACAGGGCGGCGCCCGGGATGTCGCGCGCACGGCCGAGCGGCCACAGCGCGAAGGCCAGCGCCGTCAGCACGCCATAGGCGGCAGCCAGCAGCAGCGGCAAGGGATAGAAGCCCAGCCGCGGGGGCACGGGCAGCGCGTCCGCCAGCAGGGACGCACCGGCGAGGGTGAGCCCGTAGCCCGCCACCAGCCCGATCACGATCCCCAGCCCCGCCAGAGCCATCACCTGAATAAGGTAGGTGGCGAAGATCGCCCCCGCCGGCGCGCCGAGGCAGCGCAGCGTCGCGATGGTCCGTCCCCGCTGCTCCAGCCAGGACCGCACGCCCGTCGCCACCCCGATTCCCCCCACCAGCAGGGCCGTCAGCCCGGCCAGGGTGAAGAATGACGCCGCCTGGTCCAGGAAGCGGTTCACCCCCGGCTGCCCCTGGGAGGCATCCCGCACGCGCCAGCCACCATCGGCGAAGGGCGCGGACCGCAGCGCGTCCGCGGTGGCCCGGGCATCGGCCCCTGGTGGCAGGGCGGCACGCAATTCATAGGTCACGAGGCTGCCCGGCTGGATCAGTCCCGTCCCCTCCAGCGCGGAGAGCGGGATGATGGCGCGCGGCCCCAGCACCGCCGGCCCCGCGACCTTGTCCGGCTCCGAGACGATGGCGCCGCGATAGGCGAAGCGCTCCTCCCCGATCCGCACCTCGTCGCCGGGACGAAGGTTCAGCCGCTCCGCCACCAGCGGGTCCATCGCCACGGGCGCGCGGCCCCCGGCGCCGGCACCCAGCGGCCCTGGCGGGTCCAGCTGCAACTCGCCGAGGAGCGGGTAGACCGAGTCGGTCGCCTTCAGCTCCACTAGCGTCCGGTCGCCCCCTGGTGCCACGGCCATGGCGCGCATGGAGACCTGGTCGGCCACCCGCGCGCCGCGCGCCTCCAGCCAGGCCCGCGCTTCCGGCGGAAAGGGCCGCGAATTGGCCGCGGCCAGGTCCCCGCCCAGCAGCCGCGCCCCCTCGGAGGAGAGCCCGGCATCAATGGCCGCCCGCAGCGTGCCGACGGCGGAGATGGCGGCCACGCCCAGGGCCAGGCAGGCCAGCACGATCCGCAGCCCCCGCACGCCCCCGCGCAGCTCCCGCCGCGCGAGGCGCCAGCCCATGGACAGGTCGCTCACGCGGAAAGCCCGCTGTCGGAGACGATCCGCCCGTCCTCCACCCGCACCTGCCGCTCGCAGCGGGCGGCCAGGGCTGGGTCGTGGGTGATGAGGACGAGGGTGGTGGAGAAGCGCTCCCGCAGGCCGAAGAGGAGGTCCATCACCTTCTCCCCCGTCGCCCGGTCCAGGTTGCCCGTGGGCTCGTCCGCCAGCATCAGCGCGGGCTCGGCCACGAAGGCGCGGGCCAGGGCCACGCGTTGCTGCTCCCCGCCCGAGAGCTGCCCGGGATAGTGCGAGAGGCGGTGGCCCAGCCCAACGGAGCGCAGCGCCTCCGCCGCGCGGTCGAAGGCATCGTCGCGCCCGGCGAACTCCAGCGGAATCGCCACGTTCTCCAGGGCAGACATGGTGGGAATGAGGTGGAAGGCCTGGAAGACGATGCCGAGCCGGTCCCGCCGGAAACGGGCCAGCGCATCCTCGTCCATCGAGGCCAGCTCCTGACCCGCCACGAGCAGGGTGCCGCCCGTCGGCCTTTCCAGCCCCGCCAGCAGCATGAGGAGCGAGGTCTTGCCCGAACCCGAAGGCCCGACGATGCCCACCGCCTCCCCCGGCCGGACCGCGAGGTCCACCCCCCGGAGGATGTTGACCTCACCCCCGGCCCCCACCACCCTGAAGGCGAGTGAGCGTGCATCGATCAGCGGCAAGCTGGCCGTCGCGTCAGCGGCGGCCGGGGTCTGGGTCAGGGAATCCGGCATGAGGGCGAGATTGGGGCGCCGGGGTCTCCTGGGTAGGGGCGCGGGAGTTTCCGTTCTGTGTCTGGCGGGTTTTCCTGCCCTCCTTCGTTCGGCGCAGGCGCAGCCGCGCCCGCTGAAGCTCCTGATGCTCGGCGACAGCATCACCGCCGCCTATGGCCTGGCAAAGTCCGATGGCCTGCCCGCGAAGCTGGAAGCGGCGCTGAAGGCCAAGGGCGGGGCCGTGACGGTGATCGATGCCGGGGTGTCCGGCGACACGACCGCAGGCGGCCGGTCCCGCCTGGAATGGTCGCTGGCGGACAAGCCGGATGCCGTGATCGTGGCCCTCGGCGGCAATGACGGCCTCCGCGGGATCGACCCGCGCAACAGCGAGGCCAACCTGCGCGCCATCCTGGAGGCCCTGAAGGCCCGCAACATCCCGGCGATGATCGCGGGCATGCTGGCCCCGCCCAATCTCGGCGCCGATTACGGCCGGGAATTCGCGGCGGTGTTCCAGACCCTGCACCGCGATTTTCCGGATGCCGTCTTCTACCCCTTCCTGCTGGACGGCGTGGCCGGGGAAGCCACGCTGAACCAGCCCGACCGGATTCACCCCAACCCGCAGGGAGTCGAGGAGATGGTGCGTCGCATGACCCCCGCCGTCGAGGACCTGCTCAGCAAGGCGAGGCCCGCTTAAGCCCCCATGGTCCGGCTGTTCGTCGCACTCGCCCTGCCGGAGACGCTGCGGATGCAGCTCTCCATGCTGACCGGTGGCATCCAGGGCGCCCGCTGGGTGCCGCCCGAGAACTACCACCTGACGCTCCGCTTCATCGGGGAGGTGGAGGGCTGGCGCGCGGACGAGGTGGACGAAGCCCTCTCCGCGATCCGCTGCAAGCCCTTCGACCTCTCCCTTCGCGGAGTCGGCACCTTCGAAAAGGCGGGAAAGATTGAGACCCTCTGGGTCGGGGTGGAGAAGACCGAGGGTCTGACCCACCTGCAGTCGAAGATCGAGACCGCGCTGCAGCGCATGGGCCTGGACCCGGAGCGCCGCCGTTTCGCGCCCCACGTAACGCTGGCGCGGACGGGCAAGGCGCCCTCCCACAAGCTCGTGGAGTGGGTCCAGTCTCACAACCTGTTCCGCGCCCCGCCGGTGGCGATGGAGCACTTCACCCTCTTCTCCTCCCGGCTGGGAAAGGAAAGCCCGGTCTATATCCCCGAGGTGGAGTACGAGCTTGCCTGAGCCGCCCCGCATCGTCGTCCTGACGGGGGCCGGCATCTCCCGGGAATCTGGCCTGCACACCTTCCGCGACGCGGATGGCATCTGGGCTCGCCACCGTATCGAGGACGTGGCGACACCGGAGGCCTTTGCCCGCGATCCCACCCTGGTTCAGGGCTTCTACAACGCCCGCCGCACCCAGCTGCGCGACCCCGCCATCCAGCCCAACGCCGCCCATGCCGCGCTGGCGGAGCTGGACGCGCGCTGGCCGGGCGAGTTCCTCCTCGTCACCCAGAACGTGGACGACCTGCACGACCGCGCGGGGTCGCGCCGCCTGATCCATATGCACGGGGAGCTGATGAAGGCGCGCTGCCTGCGTTGCGGCGCCGTCACCCCCGTGCCCGGCGACCTCTCCGCCGAGACCCCCTGCCCGGCCTGCCACCGCGCGGGCGGGATGCGCCCGCATGTCGTCTGGTTCGGCGAGATGCCGCTGGAGATGGAGCGGATCGGCGAGGCGCTGAGGCGCTGCGACCTGTTCGTCTCCATCGGCACCTCCGGCGCCGTCTATCCGGCCGCGGGCTTCGTGCGGGAGGTGCGCGACCGCGCCGACACGCTGGAGCTGAACCTGGAGCCGAGCGAGGGCAGCCACCTCTTCGACGAGGCGCGCCACGGCCCCGCCACGGAACTCGTCCCCGCCTTCGTCGCGGGCCTCCTGGCGAAGTGGGCCTGAGCCACGGCAGCTTCCGGCATCACCCCCCTCCCCCATCCGGCGGGCGCCCGCGACCCCGGCATCCCGCCCGACGCCACCATGGCGGAGGCCGCGGCGGCCGCCCGCGCCTGCACGGTCTGTGCCCCGCATTTGCCACTGGGCCCGCGCCCCATCTACCAGCTGCACGCGCGCGCCCGCATCCTCGTCACCAGCCAGGCGCCGGGGACGAAGGCGCATCTTTCCGGCATCCCCTTCGAGGACGCCTCCGGCGAGCGGCTGCGCGACTGGCTCGGCCTGGGGCGGGACCTGTTCTACGACCCGGAGGTGCTGGCCATCCTGCCCATGGGCATGTGCTACCCCGGCCGCCTGCCGCGCGGCGGGGATGCGCCGCCACGGCCGGAATGCGCGCCCCTCTGGCATCCACGGGTCCTGCCGCGCTTCGAGAATCTCCGCCTGCGCCTCCTCGTCGGCGCCCACGCCATCCGCCACGTGCTCGGCCCGCGCATGCCGCTGGCCGAACGTGTGGCGCGTTACGCGGAGGCGCTGCCGGCGAACTTTCCCCTGCCCCATCCCTCCTGGCGCACCCTTGTCTGGGCAAAGAGGAACGCATGGTTCGACACCCAGGTCATTCCCGCCCTGCGCCGCGAAGTGGCGCGGGCGCTGTCGGACTGATCGCCGCCCTTCTGCTCTCCCTGGTGCGGCCCGCCCTGGCCGTGCCGCTGGACCGGGCGGAGGCCTTCGACTTCCTCGTGCAGTCCGCCTGCCTCGACCCGGCCGGCCAACCGGTTCCCGGCCGCCTGCCCTTCGACCCGGGCTGCGATCGACGCCGCCCCATCGGCACCGACGAGAACCTGCCCTGGCGCAAGACGGACTGGCCCGGCCTGGCCCACATCGCCCGCCAGCCGGAGGGCTACATGGCCTCCGACGCCCTGCTCGGGACCCTCCAGGGCCGGGAGGCGGCGATCCAGACCTTCGACTACGGCGGCGGCAACACCGCCTTCGGCCGCTTCGACCCCGCCTCCGACGGCGGGCAGGTGGCCGTCCTGATCGCCGGCCGGGCGGAGCTGGCCGTGACGCAGGACGGCGGCCGCCCCGGGCAGCTGCAATGGTTCCTCTCCCCGGATTGCCGCCCCGGCGCCCCGGCCGCCGCCGGCTGGCTCGTCTTCGGCACGGAGGTTCCGACGGGGTCCTGGGGCCAGGCCGTTGCCCGGCTCCGCATCGCCCCCGCCGCCGATGCCTGCCCGAACGGCTTCGACGAGGCCCTGACCCGCTGGCGGCGGGAGACGATACCCATGCCCGTCCGCTTTCACGACGATCCGCGCATGCGGGAGGTTCGGATGGACGTGATCGTCTCCGAGCATTTCGGTGGCCCGACGATCCCGGCGGGCGGCCATCTCGAGCGCTTCTGGTACGCGCGCGGCCTCGGAATGATCCGGTGGGAACGGTGGGAGGACCCGATGCGGAACCCCCGCGTGAAGGAGCGCGCGGACTGGTTCGCCGGCACCGGCCGCTGCGGCCCTGTTCCCTTCTCCGAACAGCCCGCGGCCGGTTGGGGGATGGTGGATTGCCGCAGCTGGACCAACTTCCGCCGCCCCCGGGCGGGCGAGGTGCTGCGGAGCACGGGCTGGCCAGCGCGGCGCTGAGTGTTGCCAGGCCACAACCCCCCGCAACCGTGACGATCGGCGCGGGCTAATTACGTTGCCGCCCGGACGACGCCGGACGTAGACGGTCCGTATCGCTGCCCTGCCCCTGGCTGCCGGCGACTGATCGCTTCAGTGCCCTCGCCAGTTTGTCGCGGTGCAGGCCATGCCAAGATATTTCTTCCACGTCCGCGACGGCCAGTCCCTGCCCGACAGGACCGGCAAGGAATTGCCGAACATCAGCGCCGCGAAGCAGCAGGCCGTCCACCTCGCGGGCGGGCTGCTGAAGGCCGACAATGGCGCCTTCTGGAGCGGCGAGGAGTGGCAGATGGAGGTCGTGGACGAGGCGGGCCTTGTCCTGTTCACCCTTGACTTCCTCGCCACCGAATCGCCGGCCGTCCGCGCCGGACGGAGCGCCGGCCAGGGATAGGCCGAGCAGGCCGGGGCGCCCGCCACGCCGGGTTGCCGGAACGTGGTCGGTCAGCCGGCCGAGAGGTCCGCCATGATCGCCGGGATCTCCGCCAGCAGTTCCCGCGCCAGGAAACCGAGCGTGCCCATCTTTCGCGCCAGCCGGTGCCCAGCCTCCGCGTGCAGCCACACCGCCCAGGCCGTTGCCTGCACCGGGTCCGCGCCGCGCGCCAGCAGCCCGGCCAGGATCCCGCCCAGCGTGTCGCCGGAACCGGAGGTGGCCAGCCCGACATGGCCGTGGGTGCAGAGCAGGGCCTCGCCCTCCGGCGCCACCACCCAGGTCCGCGAGCCCTTCATCGCCACCACCACGTCCAGCATCCCTGCAGCCTTGCGCGCCGCGGCGAGCGGATCGGCCGTGACCGCGTCCCGCTCCATGCCCAGCAGCCGCGCCATTTCCCCGGCATGGGGCGTGATCACGCAGCGCCCGTGATGGCGGCGCAGCAGCTCCGGGTAGGATGCGAGTTCCCCGAGGGCACCGGCATCGATCACCACGCCCGGCCCCGGTTCCATATGCCGCAGCAGCGCGCCCAGCAGCGCGGCCGCCCCGTCCTCCGGCATGCCCGGCCCGACGAGAAGGGCGGCGCAGCGGGAGAGGCGCGGCAGCAGGGCGTCGGCTGCACCTGGGGCGATCAGCCCATCCTCCGTCTCGTCCAGCGCGATCACCAGGGCTTCCGGCGCCGCGACGGCGAGGTGCGCCGCGACGGAGCGCACGCTGGCCAGGCGCAGCTTGCCCGCGCCGGCGCGCAGCGCCCCCTCGCCGGCCAGCAGCACGGCGCCGGGCACCTCGGCGCAGCCGCCCACCACCTGCACCGTGCCGCGCGCGGACTTGTCGTCGTCCTCCGCCGGGATCGGCAGGGGATGGGCGCGCAGCCAGGCCGGATCGATCAAGGTGCCACCGCCTTCGCGTCAGGCTCCGCCGTCACGGGCGTTCCCTCCCGCTCCAGCGGCACGACGAAGTTGTAGCGCGCCAGGGTCAACGCGCCGTTGGAACCGGCGGAAGGATCGAAGCGGTATTCCGTGATGCCGCAATTCGGCACGTCGCCCTCGCGGTCGATCGCCAGGATCCCCTCCTCCGTCATGTTCTCCAGCAGGTAGCGCAGGCACAGCACCACGACCTGGTGCCCGACAATCGCCACGCGCCGGCCGGCGTGGTGCAGGCTGATCGTGTCCAGCGCCGACCGCAGCCGCAGGATCACGTCGCACCAGGATTCGCCGCCGGGCGGCCGGTGGTAGAACTTGCCGAGGATGCGGCGGAACTCGGCCTGCTCCGGCATCTCCTGGCGGATGCCGTGGGTGGTCAGCCCGTCCAGCACGCCGAATTCCTTCTCGCGCAGCCGTTCGTCGATCACGAAGTCGTCCGGCGCCACGGGCAGCCCGCCCGCCTCGTGGATCAGGGCCGCGGTCTGCCGGGCGCGGCGATAGGGGGAGCAGAGCACCACCTCCGGCCGCTCACTCTCCGGCATGGAGGCGAACCAGCGGCCGAGCGAGAGGGACTGTTCCTGCCCGAGCGGACTCAGCGGTACGTCCACGTCGCGCCCTTCGAGGGCGATTCGCGCCGCGTTGCTACGGTGCGCCGCGTCGCGCGCGACGTTTCCCGCACTCTCGCCGTGGCGGATGATCCAGAGGGTATCGGGCCAGCGCTGGGCCTGGAGCATGGGGCGGGGTTCCTTCCCAGCCCCAACGCCGGGCCGGAGGGTGGGTTGAGTCCGCTACCCCTCGCCCTCCAGCCGCGCGATCCCCTCCTCGGAATAGCCGAAGTGGTGGGCGATCTCGTGGATCAGCACGTTCCGGACGAGCCGGAACAGATCCTCCCCGCTCTCCACCCACTCCACCAGGATGGGCTCGCGGTAGAGAAGGATGGTGTCGGGCAGCGCCGGCGCGTCGAGGGCGGATTTGTCGGTCAGCGGCACGCCCCGGTACAGGCCGGTCAGTTCCCAGGGATGCTCCAGCCCCATCTCGGCCAGGGTCTCGTCGTCGGGGATCTCCTCCACCAGAATGGCGGCGCCGCGCACCGCCTCCCGCAGGGGTTCGGGAATGGCCGCGAAGGCGGTTTCCGCCAGTTCGGCCAGGTCCTCGGCGGTCGGTGGGGTGCCCCAGCGCACGCCGCTCGGCATCTCGGTGTTCGGCATGCCGCAAGGGGGCCATAACGGGGCCCCAGGTCAAGGAAAAGCGCCAGTGTCGAAGGTCGATCCCCTCTCCCCGGCCCGCCGCGCCGAGCTGCCGGCGCTTCTGCCCCTCTGGTCCCCGGCGGAGGGGCGCGACGCCATCCGCCGGGAGTTCCGCTTCCGCGACTTCTCCGAGGCCTTCGGCTTCATGGCCCGCGTGGCGCTGCTGGCGGAGATGCAGGACCATCACCCCGAATGGTCCAACGTGTGGAACCGCGTGGAGATCGCGCTGACCACCCATGACGCCGGGGGGCTGAGCGAGCGCGACATCCGCCTGGCCGCCTCCATCGACGCGCTTCTCCCCTAGGCATCTCCGTTCCGATCCAGGAACTATGGGGCCGGCCCGTGAACCTCGGGCGGCCCGGCAGGAGCGCCCATGCCCGAAACCATCGACTTCGGTTCCCTCAGCCTCCGCTTCCTGCGGGACAAGCACGACACGGGCGGCAGCCTCGACCTCTTCGAGCTGACGCTCCAGCCGGAGGGGCGCATGCCCGTGCCCCACTACCACGAGGCCTGGGAGGAGACGGTCTACGGCCTCTCCGGCACCATCGCCTTCACTGTGGCGGGGGAGACCCACGAGCTGACGCCCGGCCATTCGCTCTTCATCCCGCGCGGCGTCGTCCACGGCTTCCAGAACCACAGCGGCGCGGTGGCGAAGTGCCTCAGCGTCCTCACCCCCGGGGTGCTCGGCCCCGAGTACTTCCGGGAACTGGCCGCACTTCTCCGCGCCGGCCCGCCGGATGCGGCGAAGGTCGGCGAGATCATGCGCCGCCACGGGCTGGTGCCCGCACCGCCGGGCTGACCGCGGCCTGACGCAAACGGGCGTTGCATGCGGCGCCCGCCTCGCGCAGCCTCTCCCCAAGGTCGCCGAAGCGGCCATGCCAGAGGAACGCCATGCCCATCACCCGCCGCGCGGCCCTGGCCGCACCCGCTCTCCTCGCCGCCCGGCCGCTGCTGGCCCAAGGGAGCAGTCCGGGGAGCAATCCGGGGAGCGGCTTCCCCAGCCGCGCCGTTCGCATGGTGGTGCCCTATACCCCCGGCGGCGTCTCCGACATCACCGCCCGCCTGATCGCCGAACCGCTCGCGGCCCAATGGGGCCAGCCCGTGCCGGTGGAGAACCGCGCGGGGGCGGACGGCATCATCGGCACCGAGGTCGTCGCCAAGTCCACGCCCGACGGCCACACGCTGGCCCTCGTCTCGGTCGGCCACCCCGTGAACGCCGCCTTCTACCGGCTGCCCTACGACACGATGCGGGACTTCTCCTTCGTCACGCTCACGACGAAGACGCCGCTCGTCCTCGTCGCCGGCAAGGGATTCCAGGCGAGCACGCCCGCGGAGCTGGTGGCGCGCGCGAAGGCGGGCGGCCCGGGCAGCGTGACCTTCGCCGGCACCTCCGGCGTGGTCCGGCTCGCCCCGCTCCTCTTCGCCCAGCGCGCGGAGATCGAGATGACCTACGTGCCCTATCGCGGCTCCACCCAGGCGCATCCGGACCTCATGGCCGGGCGCGTGGACGTGATGTTCGACACGGTCCCGGCCGCCCTCGCCCACATCCAGTCCGGCAGCTTCAAGGCGCTGGCCACCACCGGCGCCGCCCGCGCGCCGCAGCTGCCGGACGTGCCGACGCTCGGCGAGGCCTTCATGCCGGGCTTCGAGGCCTCCACCTGGGGCATGGTGATCGGCCCCGCCGGCATCCCGGACGCGGTGCTGGGCAAGCTCTCCGCCGATTGCGGCGCAGCGGTCATGCGGCCGGACGTGGTGGCCCGCCACGCGACGCTGGGCGCGGAGGTGATCCGCTCCACGCCCGAGGAGACCCGGCGCTTCGTGCAGGCGGAACTGGAGAAGTGGGGCGATGCCGCGCGCAAGGCCGGCATCCAGCCCCAGCAGGCCGGATAAGGCAGGATGAATGGAACACAGATGCCCCTCTCCCGACGCGCCGCGCTCGCCGCGGGGCTGTCCGTGACGGCCGCCACGGCTGAGGCCCAGCCGCAGGAAGCCGCCACGATCCTCGCCCCGGGCGGGGTGCTGCGGGTGGCCATCAACTTCGGCAACCCCGTCCTCGCCCAGCCCGATCCGGCGACCGGGGAGCCACGGGGCGTCTCCGCCGCCCTGGCGCGGGAACTGGCGCGGCGCCTGGGCGCGACCATCCGCTTCTCCACCTACGACGCCGCCGGCAAGGTCACGGACGCCGGCAAGCGCGGGGAATGGGACCTGTGCTTCCTGGCGATCGACCCCGTACGCGCGCAGGGCATCGCCTTCACCGCGCCCTATGTGGTGATCGAAGGCACCTACATGGTGCCGGACGCCTCGCCGCTGCGCGCGGTGGAGGAGGTGGACCGGCCGGGGATCCGCGTGGCCGTCGGCCGGGGCAGCGCCTACGACCTTTACCTGACTCGCGCGCTGAAATCGGCGGAGCTGGTGCGCGCGCCGAGCTCGCCGGAGGCCATCGACCTGTTCCTGCAGCAGAAGCTGGACGCGGCGGCCGGCGTCACCCAGCCGCTGGTGGCCTATGCCGCCGCGAATCCGGGAATGCGCGTGATTCCCGGCCGCTTCATGGTGATCGAGCAGGCGGTCGGCATTCCCGGCGGACGCGAGGCCGCGCTGCCCTATCTCCGCGCCTTCGTGGAGGAGATGAAGGCCAGCGGCTTCGTCGCGCGGGCGCTGGCCGAAAGCGGGCAGAAGGACGCCGCCGTGGCCCCGCCCGCCGCCTGATCGCGAAACAACGGAAGCTGCGCTAGCATCCGCCCATGCGCAGCTTCCGCTTCGTCACCCTCGACGTCTTCACGGACCGCCGCTTCGGCGGCAACCCGCTCGCCGTCTTCCCCGATGCTCGCGGCCTCTCGGACGCCGAGATGCAGGCCCTCGCCGCCGAGTTCAATCTCAGCGAGACCACCTTCGTCCTGCCGCCGGAAGATCCCGCGAACACCGCGCGCGTGCGGATCTTCACCCGCAAGTACGAGATGCCCTTCGCCGGCCACCCGAATGTCGGCACGGGCTTCGTGCTGGCGCAGGAATCCGTCGCCCGCCGCCTCGTCTTCGAGGAGATCGCGGGGCTGGTGGAGATCAGCCTGGACCGCTCCGAGGAGGGGGCGGTGACGAACGTGACGATCGCCGCCCCGCAGCCGCTCCTTCTCGGGGAAAGCTTCGATCCCGCCGCGATCGCCGCCTGCGCCGGCCTGGCGCCGGACGATGTGCTGACGAGCACCCATCCCCCGCTCCACGCCGGCACCGGCAACCCCTTCGTCATCGCGGAGGTGGCGCCGGACGCCCTCTCCCGCGCGCAGCCGGATTTCGGCGCCTTCCGTGCCCTCGCCACGGCCCATCCCGGGCTGCAGGGCCGCGTCGGCCTCTATCTCTACGCCCATGACGGGGGTGGCCGCGCCCGCGCGCGGATGTTCGCGCCCCTCGGCGGCACGGTGGAGGATCCGGCCACGGGCAGCGCCGCCACGCCGCTGGCCGCGCTGCTGCTCTCCCTCTCCGGCGCTCCGGAAGCGCGGCTGGACATCACCCAGGGCGTGGAGATGGGCCGCCCGAGCCTGCTGCGGACCACCGCCCGGCGCGCGGCGGACGGCATCCGGGCCACGGTGGGCGGACCCTGCGTCCCCGTGCTGCGCGGCGAGGCGATCCTCTAGGGGCTGGCGGTCCTCAGCCGCCCCGCGGCGGCACGAGGCTCTGCAGGGCCCGCACCAGGCCGCGCTGGGTGACCGGCTTCTCCAGCCGGGTCCGGCTCTGGTAGCTCGGCTCGTCCACCAGCCGCACGTCGCCCGTCGCGAAGAGGAAGGGCACGCCCAGCTCCTCCAGCCGGTCCGCGACGGGATAGGCCGTCTCGCCATCGCCGAGATTCGCGTCCAGCACCGCCACGTCGAGGGCGCCGGCCTCCCGCTCGATGAGGTCCAGCGCCCCGTCCACGTCGGGCACCGGCCCCAGCACCACCGCGCCGGCCTGGCGCAGCCAGCCATCCATCTCGTCCGCGATCACGTACTCGTCCTCGACCAGGAGGACACGACAGCCTGCGAGCGGGCCTGGAGCATCGGGCATCGAAGCGGTCATCCGGATGGTATGTTGCGGCGTGGCCGCAGCGCCTGCCTTAACCTGCGGCGCGGTGAAGGCCCAGCCCAGGCCGCCTACCGGCAAAATGATCGCGCCCGCGGCAGGCGCGCCGTCAGGCCAGCGGCAGCTCGATCCGGCAGCGCACGCCCTTCGCGTCCAGCCGGTAATCGGTGGTCGCGCGCAGGGCGTAGGACAGGGCCTTCTCGATCAGCTCGCGGCCGTAACCGCGCCGCCCCGCCTCGGGCGGCACCTCGTACCCCGTCTCCTCCCATTCCAGCACGAGGGATCGGCGCCCCCGGCCGGTCTGGCCGATGAACCAGCGGACGGAGAGCTGCCCCTCCTCCCCCTTCAGCGCCCCGTACTTCACCGCATTCGTCGTCAGCTCGTGCAGCGCCAGGGCGAAGTTCTGCACCTGGCGAGAGGTAAGCCTCACCTTCGGGCCGTTGATCGTCACCTTCGGAGGCTCCGCCTGCGCATAGGCCTCCAGCTCCGCGCCGATGAGCGCGCCCACCTCCACCGTGTCGCTGCCTGATTGGCTGAGAAGCCCCTGCGCGCGGCTGAGGGCCTGGAGCCGGCTGCGAAAGTGCTCGACCGGACCGACCTGGCCCAACGTCCTGCCCGCCACCGCGGAAACCACGCCCAGCAGGTTCCGGCCGCGGTGCTGCAACTCCGCCACCAGCACCTCCAGCCGGGCGGCGCTCGCCTTCTCCTCCGTCACGTCCTTCGCGATGCCGGCCAGGCGCCGCACGCGGCCCGACTGGTCCGGCAGGGGGAAATCGGTGTTGCGGATCCAGCGCAGCTCGCCGTCCGGGGGGCGGAGGATGCGGAACTCGAAGTTCGCGCGCGCACCGTCCCGCACGGAGAGCAGCCGCTGCACCACCATCTCACGGTCGTCGGCATGGACCAGCGCGGCCCAGGACTCCAACGTGTTGTCGGCCAGCTGCTCCTCCCGGCTCCGGCCGTAGATGGGCTCGAAGGCGGGGCTGAGATACTCGAAGCCCAGGGTCGCGGCGTCCCGCATCCAGATGAGGTCGGAGGAGGCCTCGCCGAACTGCCGGAACCGCTCCTCGCTCTCGCGCAGCCGCTCCTCCGCCGCCCGGCGATCCGTGGCGTCCCGGCCGATCTTGAGGAAGCCGCGCAGCTCGCCGGCCTCGTCGTGCAGGGCGCGGAGCGAGCCCTCGATGAAGACGCGGCTGCCATCCTTGCGGAGATGCCAGCGGATGTTCGGGGCCCACCCATGCTCCATGGCGGTGAGGACTTCCTTCCTCGGCTCGCCCTTCGCGCGGTCCTCGGGGGTGAAGAGGACGGCGCCGGGCCGGCCCGCCACCTCCTCCGCGGTCCAGCCGAAGACGGCGGCCGCGCCCGGCAGCCAGTCGGTGATCTGGTCGTCGCGGTCGGTCACGAAGATCGCGTAGTCCAGCGCCGTCTCGACGGTCAGGCGGAAGCGCTCCTCCGCCAGGCGCAGCTGGCCGAGCTTCAGCAGCCGGTCGATCACCGGCCCGAGGATGATGGTGTAGGTACGGAGGAACTCCGCATCCTCCTGCCCGAACTCTCGCGGCCGCGTGTCATCCGCCTGGAGCAGGCCGAAGGCCTTGCCGCCCGGCAGCAGGATGGGCGCGTTGACGGAGGCGACCACCCCGGCCGCCCGCATGAACTCCGGGACCGAGAACCGGTCTTCCGCCCGGATGTCCCGCATGATCACGGGCCTTCCGGCCGTGATGGAGTAACTCTCGGACGACTGCTCGCCCATAGGCAGGCGCAACTCCCCGACAATGCCGGGATCCCATCCGATGCCGGCCCGGACAAGGAAGGACTGCCCGCCCTCCTGGATCTCGAGGATCTTGGCCCGGGCGGTCCCCAGCGCCTCCGCCACCAGCCGGCACGCTTCGTGGAGGATTTCGTCCAGGTTCTCGGACCGTAGAGCGAACTCGCCGAAATCGGCCAGGAGCCGCTGTCGCCTCACCATCGCGTTGTCGTCAGCCATCGGGGCCACGCACCCTTCTTCACGATCGGGGCTTCGTCCGCCGGCACCATCCCCGCGCAAGGCGCCGGCCGTCCGGCTCCTGCCGCGGACGCCGCAGGGCTGAACGCGCCCGGCACCGTTCCGATGCCTGGGGCAGCGGCTAGCAAGCATCAACCCTGCCAGGGCGTCCCTATGCGCCGGCCATGGCCCGCACCGCCGCCGCATCCATCCCGGCCGCGCGCATCTCCCGCAGGCTTCGCGCCCCGTCCCGCTTGGCCAGGCGGCGGCCATCCGGCCCCAGCAGCAACGCGTGATGACGATAGGCCGGCTCCGGCCAGCCCATCAGCACCTGGAGCAGCCGGTGCAGGTCCGTGGCGGGGCGCAGGTCGTCCCCCCGCGTTACCAGCGTCACCCCCTGCAGGGCGTCGTCATGCGTCACGCAGAGGTGGTAGGAGGCGGGCGTGTCCTTCCGCGCCAGCACCGCGTCCCCGAAGCGGGCGGGGTCGCAGCGCAACCGCCCTTGCCCGAGTTCCTCGTAGGAGAGCGGCCCGCCGGCGGCGGCCAGCGCCGCCGCCATGTCCAGCCGCAGCGCATAGGGCTGGCCGGAGGCGATGCGCGCCGCCCGCTCCGCCGGGAGGAGGCGCCGGCAGGTTCCGGGATAGAGCGGCCCGTCCGGCCCGTGCGGCGCCGCCCCGATCGCCGCCACCTCCCGCGCGATCTCCGCCCGCGTGCAGAAGCAGGGATAGAGCAGCCCTCGGGAGGCGAGCGAATCCAGCGCCGCACGGTATTCCCGGAAATGCGCGGATTGGACCCGCACCGGGCCATCCCAGTCCAGCCCCAGCCAGGCCAGGTCCTTGGTGATGGCGTCCGTGAATTCCGGGCGGCAGCGCGTGCGGTCGATGTCCTCGATCCGCAGCAGGAATCGTCCGCCCCCCTCCCGCGCCGCGTGCCAGGCCAGCAGCGCCGAATGGGCGTGGCCGAGATGCAGGTAACCGGTCGGGCTGGGCGCGAAGCGCGTGGTCGGTCTTGCTGCCATCGCGCCCCCCGGGTTAGCGGGGGTCATCAAGGAAGGGAAGCAGGATGGCCGAACTGGACGGACCGCGCTGGGGACCCGCGAGCAAGGGCAAGCCGAAGCAACTCGTCCTGCTGCTGCACGGCGTAGGCGCCGACGGCAACGACCTGGTCGACCTCGCCCCGCAATGGGGCCGCGCGGTGCCGGACGCCCTCTTCATCGCGCCGCACGCTCCCTTTCCCTATGCCGGCGCCCCCTATGGCCGGCAGTGGTTCGACCTGAGCGACCGGATCCCCGCGCGGATGGAGGCCGGGGTGCGCGCCGCGGCCCCGCTGCTGGACGCCCTGATCGCCAGGGAATGTGCCGCCGCCGGCCTGCCGGAGAGCCATGTCATGCTCATGGGCTTCTCCCAGGGCGCGATGACCGCCCTGTTCTGCGGCCTGCGCCGCACCGCCCCGCCAGCCGCGATCCTCGCCTTTTCCGGCCTTCTTCTGGCCCCCGAGTCGCTCGGCGCGGAGCTGCGTGGCCGCCCGCCCGTGCTGTTGGTCCATGGCGAGGCCGACGAGGTGGTGCCCGCAGCGGGCAGCCGCGCGGCGGAGCGCGCGCTGCGCGACGGCGGCGTGCCCGTGGAGTCCGTCTTCTCCCCACGACTCGCCCACGGAATCGACGATGCGGGCCTCTCGGCGGGTGCCCTGTTCCTTCAGCGCGCCGCAGCGGGACTTCCCGAGGCCTGATCCGCCGCGTGAACCCTCCGTGAATCCGGGCGCCCGGCCCTGCCAGCACCCGGGCGCGTGAGTTGCGCCCCCGGCGGCCCGCTGTCATCTTCGCATGCGTTACGGGCGGCGCCACTTGATCTGGGGCCCGACCGCCCGGCCGAGCCCCAGCGCTTGTGACGCCGCGTCTCCGGCAGGGAGCAGCGCGTGCCAGACGGTTCACACGGCGGCCCAGGTTTCGGTGGTGGCTTCGACGACCTTCCGGTCTTCGGCGGGCCGGGTACGCGCAACTTCCCGGCCCTGGTGCTGAACGCGGATTTCCGGCCCCTGTCCTACTTCCCCCTCTCCATCTGGTCCTGGCAGGACGCGGTGAAGGCGGTGTTCCTGGACCGGGTGAGCGTGCTGAACGAGTACGAGACCGAGGTCCACTCCACCAGCCTGACGATGCGCCTGCCGAGCGTGATCGCGCTGAAGGAGTATATCCCCGCCGCCCGGCGCCCGGCCTTCACCCGCTTCAACGTCTTCCTGCGGGACCGCTTCTCCTGCCAGTACTGCGGCCGCGACCACGCGGCCCCGGACCTGACCTTCGATCACGTCATCCCCCGCAGCCGCGGCGGCCGAACCACCTGGGAGAACGTCGTCGCGGCCTGCGGTCCCTGCAATCTCCGTAAGGGATCGAAGCTGCCGCGGGAGATCGGAATGCTGCCCCGCCAGGTCCCCCGCCAGCCTACCAGCTGGGAATTGCAGGAGAACGGCCGGGCCTTCCCGCCCAACCACCTGCACGAGAGCTGGCGCGACTACCTCTACTGGGACAGCGAACTGGAGAGCTGAGGCCCCGCCTTGGACCGTCTCCTGTTCTCCATGTGGCGGATCTGGCGGAACCCGCCGTCCCGCATGAAGCTGATCGTGATGCTGGCGGCGCTGGCCCTGGCCATCGGCCTCGTCCTGGTGGAGCGCAGGGTCGGCTGGCCCGACTGGATGCGGGTCGAACGGACGCCCCGCCCCCGCCTGCCGCATCTCTGACCCGAGGCCCCGAGGCCACCCTCGGCCTACCCCCCGGGGCGGCGGCAGGTTAGAAGGCGCCATGCTCCGTCGGGTTGCCCCGCTTCTCGTTGCACTCCTCCCGCTCCTGGCCGCTTGCGCGGGCCGCGTCGCGCCCGATCGCGGGGTCGAGGAAGCCTTCGCCCGCCTGCCGGAGGAGATCGGCGGCTTCCGCAAGCAGCGCCCGGATGGCGATGCCGGCCGCACCACCATCGCCCGCTACGACAGCCCAACCCACGCCACCGCTTCCATCCACGCGCTGGAGCCCACGCGCCGCGCCGATGCCCGCGACGGAGAGGAGGGGCCGGAAGTGGGCCAGGCCGTGGAGGTCTTCGCCCGCGCCGCCGCCGTGGATGCCGCCTCCCGCCGGGAGAACGCCACGCTGCGCCACTTCGGCGCCCGCGTGGCGGAGGCCGGGCCCGCCGCGCGCTGCCTGGATATCCAGCTGCGCGGCGCCGTCCCCCGCCGCCAGATCGGCTGCGCCACCATGCTCCAGCGCCGGGTCTTCCTCGTGATGATGATGGCCCCGGAGGCCGCCGACCCCCGCCGTGGGGCGCGCGACCCGCTGCTCGCCGTGACGCTCCGCCTGATCGGCGCCCTCTCCGGCCTTCCGCCGGAGCCCATGCCGGCCGCGGAGCCGCCGGAAGCCCCTGCCCCCGTCGTCGCGCCACCGCCGGCTCCCCCGCCTGCGCCCCGACGGCCGAGGCCGAGGCCGGCGCCGGCCGGACCGATGTGGCGGGCCTGATCAGGGGTCGAAGACGGCCCCAAGGGGCTCCGCCCCCTGGACCCCCGCCAGGAGCCTGAGGCTCCTGGACCAGCATCGGGCTGCCCCGGAACTGACTTGAGCTGTCAGCTGACGACGATCAGCCTTTGCCTGCCCTTGCAGTCGCCTCGGCTCCACGAGCCGAGGCGCACCGTCAGCGCAGTATTCCCGAAGTCTGGAAAAGATGATGGCGAGTGGTCCGGGGAGAGGGAGAATCCCTTCTTCCTTTTTCCGGGACAGACCGCCCTCAGACGCGCTCGCTCACCTTGATCGCCACCTTGCACCCGGCCTTGATGGCCGCAGCCAGGAGCTTGTAGGCCGGGGCCAGTTCCGCCTCGTTCTCCAGCCCGATGTCGCGGTGTTCCAACTCCTCCTGCCGGAAGCGATCGATCTGGTCGCGCAGCGGCTGCTCGTCCTCCCCAAGCGTGGCGTGCTGGGCGGCGTAGTGCTCGTCGATCGCCTCCTCCACCGCCACGGTGCAGGCCATGGCGCCGCGGTGCCCGATCAGGGCGGTGGCGGCGCCGAGTGCGAAGCCGGCCACGTGCCACAGGGGCAGCAGCGCCGTGGGCCTTACCCGGCGCTGGGCGATAAGGCGGGTGAAGGTGTCGAGGTGGACCTGCTCCTGCTCCTTCATGTGTTCCAGCAGGGGGCCGTACTTCGTGCGGCCGAGCACGGCGAGCTGGCCCTCGTAGATGCGCTTGGCCCCGTATTCCCCGGCATGGTCCACGCGGATAGTGCGGGCCACGTATTCGCGTGGGGTAGGGTCTCCGGGCAGGCGGTCCTGCAGGGTGGTGCGGCGGTCCTGGCTCATGCGCGGGCTCCCTGACGTGATCCCCTGCCAGCCCAGGTAAGGGCCAGCGCGCCCAGCGCAAGCGCATAGGCCAGGTTCATCGCCGCCAGGGAGATGGGAAGGCCGGGGATGGGGTAGGCCGCGGCGTCGCAGGGCTTGTCCGGCTTCGCGGCCAGGCTGCGGAGAAGGTCGTCCACGCTTGCGGCCACGCCCACATCCGGCGCGGCGCAGGAGGCGAGCGGGCTGGGCCACCACCCCTGCTCCACCCCCACATGCAGCCCCGCGATGGCGCCGGAGACGAGCACGGCGCCCCCCGCCAGCGCCAGCAGCGCGCGGGAGCGGAGGCCGGCGGCCAGCACGGCGATCGCTGCCGCCGCCCAGTAGGGCCAGCGCTGCCACAGGCACAGCGCGCAGGGCGCCATGCCCAGGAAGCGCTCGGATGCCAAGGCCGCGATCGGGGCGGCGGCGGAGAGAAGGGCGACGAGCGCCGCGTGTTGCCGGGTGGTCATGCCGGGCGCAGGCTGGTCCCGGGCCCCGCGCCCGGCAAGCCCTGCCCGTGCATGGCGGCGATCCGCCGGGTCAATGATGGGCAACAGGAGGAAACATGCGGACCACCGTCAGCAAGGCGCATGGCGCCACCTACGACGCCGGGCTGCGCGGCTTTTTCGCCTATCGCGACCTGGGCGCGAAGGAGGCCACGGGCGGCACCCACGCCGCTCACATCATCCGCGCCGTCCCCGGGGAGGGCCCGAAGCCCCAGTGGCACACGCACGCGCTGGGGTTCCAGCTCGTCCTCGTCCTGCAGGGCTGGGTGCGGTTCGAGTACGAGGACATCGGCGAGGTGTTGCTGGAGCGGGGCGACAGCGTGCTGCAACCCCCGGGCGTGCGCCACCGGGAGGTGGAGCACTCCGACGACCTGGAGATGCTGGAGGTCACCTCCCCCGCCGCCTTCAGCACCGCGGAGGCCGAGGCCCCTTCCCGGGCCGCCTGAAGGATCCCGCCCCGGCTGGACGGAGCGCCCCTGGCCGTGGCATCTGGTTCTTCGCGCGGGTGTGGCGGAACGGTAGACGCGGCGGACTCAAAATCCGCTTCTGGCAACAGAGTGCCGGTTCGAAACCGGCCACCCGCACCAGAGACACGGCGGTCAGGCCGTCGGGTTCCCCCAAAGATGCGGTGTCAGCCCAGAAAATGGCAGCGGCTCACCGTTCCGACCAAGATATGGTCGTTGCGGCCCTGCGACTGAAAGGCTGCCCAGAACACGAACACCCAACAATCCTGATGCCCTAACCCGCAGTCTCAAAAGCTATATTTCTGTCTAATTATTAAACATTTTCTTTGTACTCGGTTGTGCCTTGATGCCCAGATGCTCGTCATTTAGACTCGAAGTGCCGCTTTTGGGAAAAGACTCAGAGTGAACCTAGGGCTGGATGTCAGAAGTAGCGCCGACGAGCAGATGGCCTCCGACAACAGCTTCCCGTTCATCTTTGCTGTCGGATTGGCTTTCCTGCTTTGGGCAGGGCTTCTGGGAGCCGCCACGATGGTCTTGGGCTAGGTCCGGATCAGATTACCTGTTCCTGATACCCTGCCGCACTGCCGCTTCCGGCCGGCCTGCGGAGCAGCTTTCCTCGCCCCCACGAGAGCAATCGTTTCGAACCCGGACTGTCATCAAACCGGGCATGAAGCGACTCTTAACGCCAAGTAATCCCTCCCCCTGAACCGCACCGCCTGCGGGGGGAGAGATCACATGGCCACCATCGCGTCCCAACTCCTCTGGACGAACGACAGCTCCGGCACCGCGGCCGGCGGGGCAGAGGTCATCGCCTACGACGCGGCCACCCAGCTCGTCCTCGTGCTCGGCGCCAGCGGCGTCGAGGCGCTGGATGCCGCCACCGGCACGCCGCGCTTCGCCCTCCCCTCCTCCGTACTGGGCGCCCTCGGAACCGGCAACAGCGTGGCCGTCTCCGGCGACGTGATGGCCGTGGCCTATGACAACGCGACCGATGGCGGCAACGGCACGGTCGCCATGTACCGCATCGCGGCCGGCGGCACGGGCGCCACCCTGATCCGCACGGTCGAGGTCGGCGCGGTGCCGGACATGGTCACCTTCACCCCCGACGGCACACGCCTTCTCGTCGCGATCGAGGGCGAGCCGAACGACAACTACGGGGTGGACGCCTCCGGCGACCCCGTGGGTGGCGTGGCCGTGATCGACGTGGCCACCGGCACGAGCAGCTTCCTCGGCTTCGGCGGCTTCGACACCGAGGCGCTGCGCGCCGCCGGCGTCCGCATCACCGGCGTCGAGGGCGTCACCGCCGCCACCGACCTCGAGCCCGAGTACATCGCGGTCTCCCCCGATGGCAGCAAGGCCTACGTCACGCTGCAGGAGAACAACGCGATCGCGGTCCTCGACCTCGACACGATGGAGTACCAGGGCGTCTACGCCCTCGGCACGAAGGACCACTCCCTCGCCGGCAACGGCCTCGACACCTCCGACCGCGACAACGGCATCAACATCCACACTGCCCCCCTCCACGGCATGTACATGCCGGACGGCATCGCAACCTTCGAGCAGGGCGGCCGCACCTACCTCGTCACCGCGAACGAGGGAGACGCCTCCGAGTGGGGCGACTACAACGACGTGGTCCGCCTGAAGAACGCCAACCTCGACCTCAATACCTTCGGCGGCCAGGCGGCGGTGGATGCCCTGAAGGCCGACGCCGAGCTGGGCCGGCTGAACATCTCCGCCGTGGACGGCGACACGGACGGCGACGGCGATATCGACGTCCTTCACACCCTCGGCGCCCGTAGCTTCTCCATCTGGGAAGTCACGGACACCGGCCTGACCCTGACCTTCGACTCCGGCGACATGATCGAGAGAATGCTGCTCGCCAACGCGCCGGCGCTGCTGGACGACGGCCGCTCCGACGACAAGGGGCCCGAGCCGGAGAGCATCACCCTCGGAACCGTCGACGGCCAACTCTACGCCTTCGTCGCGCTGGAGCGCTCGGACGCGGTGATGTCCTTCGCCATCACCTCCCCCACCTCCGCCGAGTATGCTGGCATCATTGGGGTCGAGGACGCGCCGGAGGCGATCCACTTCGTCTCCGCCGAGGACGCCCCCGCGGGTACCGGCCCCCTGCTGCTCTCCCCCAGCGAGGGCAACGGGAAGACCACCGCTCATGAGCTGGCGGCGGTGGACGGCAACTTCACCCTGCAGATCCTGCACGCCTCCGACTTCGAGGCGGGGCTGGCCGCCACCACCCGCGCCGCCCAGTTCGCCGCCATCATCGACAAGCTCGAGGACGGGGCGGCCAACAGCATTACCCTCTCCTCCGGCGACAACTATATCCCCAGCCCCTTCAACGCGGCCGAGACGGACCCGACCGTCAAGGACGAGCTGATCGACCTCTACGCTTGGCTGCTGGGCGTTCCCGCCGCCAGCCTCTCCGGCCTGGCGCTGAACCCGGCGGCCGTGGACATCGCCATCATGAACGCCCTCGGTGTCCAGGCGAGCGTCTTCGGCAACCATGAGTGGGACTTCGGCTCCACCGCCGTGGCCAATGCCATCGATTTCGCCAAGGGCACCGGCACCACCTCCGCCGCCGTGACCTCGATCGGCGCGATGTTCCCCTACCTCTCGGCGAACCTCGACTTCACCAACGACGCCGCGATGCGCAACCTGTTCACTGCCGCGCTGCGCGACGCCTCGACCTACGCGACCACCGCGGGCGACCTGGCCACCCCGGAGGCGCTGAACGCCGAGGCGGCGGACCAGCAGGTCGCCCCCTGGACGGTCATCACGGAGAACGGCGAGAAGATCGGCGTGCTCGGCGTCACCACCCAGCTCCTCGCCTCCATCTCCTCCGTCGGCGGCGTCACGGTGAAGGATCCGGCCGGTGACGGCGGCGTGGACAACATGGACGAGCTCGCGTCCATCCTGCAGCCGCTGATCGACCAGATGACGGCCCAGGGCCTGAACAAGATCATCCTGCTCAGCCACCTCCAGCAGTACCAGAACGAGCTGGAACTCGCCGGCAAGCTCAGCGACGTGGACGTGATCATCGCGGGCGGCAGCCACGCCGTCTTCGCGAACGAGGGCGACGCGCTGCAGCCGGGCGACACGGCGAGCGAGACCTACCCCGTGATCGTCGAGGACGCGGACGGCAAGTCCACCGCCATCGTGAACACGGGCAACGAGTACTCCTACATCGGCAAGCTGACCGTCACCTTCGACGCGAACGGCGACATCATCCCCGACAGCATCACGGACGCGAATTCCGGCGCCATCGCCGTGAACGATGCGGCCGTGAAGTCCCTCTGGGGCAACGAGGACGCCTATGCGGACGGCACCCGCGGCGGCGAGGTGAAGGCCGTCACCGACGCCATCGCCGACGTGATCGCGGCCAAGGACGGCAACGTCCTCGGCTACACGGACGTGTACCTGGAGGGCCGCCGCGGCGAGGTCCGCACCGAGGAGACGAACCTCGGCAACCTCTCCGCCGACGCCAACCTCTTCGTCGCCAAGCAGGTGGATGCGGGCGTGACCGTCTCCATCAAGAACGGCGGTGGCATCCGGGCGGAGATCGGCTCCTACGGCCTCGGCGCCGACGCCCCCGAGCTGCCCCCGCAGGGCAACCCGGATGCCGGCAAGCCGGTGGGCGGCGTCAGCCAGCTCGATATCGAGAACTCGCTGCGCTTCAACAACGCCCTCTCCATCGTCACCCTGACAGCGGCGGAGCTGGAGCGGGTCTTCGAGCACGCGGTGGCCGCGACGGGCCCGAACGCCACACCCGGCCAGTTCGGCCAGTTCGGCGGCGTCTCCTTCAGCTTCGACGCCTCGCTCCAGGCCCAGCGCCTGGATGCGACCGGCGCGGTGCTGCAGGAAGGCGAGCGCGTCCGCAACCTCGTCATCCTCGATGATGCCGGGCACGTGCTGGACACGATCGTGCGGAACGGCGAGCTGGTGGGCGATGCCGGCCGGGCCATCAAGGTTGTGACGCTGAGCTTCCTGGCGGACGTCCCGGGCGGCGACAGCTATCCCATCGGCCTCTATGCCGACAGCCGGGTGGACCTGCTGAACAATGCCGCCCTGACGGACGGCGCGGCCACCTTCGCCGCCAAGGGCAGTGAGCAGGACGCCTTCGCCGAGTACCTGAAGGCGGTGCACGGCACGACCGCAACGGCCTTCGACGAGGCCGATACCACCCCCGCGGGCGACGAGCGCATCCAAAACCTCGCGGCCCGCGCGGACACCGTCCTCGGCACCCTGGTGGACGGCACGGGGGTTGACCGGGTGTTCGGCGGCGACGGCCGGGACAACATCCAGGGCGGCAACGGCAACAACACCCTGATCGGCAACGCGGGCGACGACCAGATCTTCGGCGGCGCCGGCGACAACCGCCTCATCGGCGGCCTCGGCGACGACTACATGGCCGGCGGCGCGGGCGATGACGGCTACGAGGTGTTCAGCGCGGGCGACCGGATCTTCGAGAAGGCCGATGAGGGCTCCGACCGCGTCACCGCCTGGATCGACTACACGCTGGGCAACAACGTCGAGAAGCTCATCATGGCCGGCGACGCGGTCTCCGGCACGGGCAACGCCCTGGCCAACCGCATACTCGGCACGGACGGGGACAACATCCTCTCCGGCCTGGGCGGGGACGACACGCTGATCGCCAATGGCGGCAACGATACGCTGATGGGCGGCGCCGGCTCCAACCGCCTCACCGGCGGCGAGGGGGCGGACACCTTCCGCTTCGACGCCCCGGCCGGCCCCGGCAACCTGACCCGCCTGATGGATTTCGCTTCCGGCGAGGACCGGATCGAGCTGGACGGGGATGCCTTCGCGGCCCTGACGGCCAGGGGCGCGATCGACCTCGCCGCCTTCGGGACGGGCCGGGTCGCCGCCACGGCGGAGCAGCACGTCCTCTTCGACGCCGCGACCAGCGCCCTCTACTACGACGCGGACGGCGCCGGCGGTGCGGACGCCATTCGCTTCGGCACGGTCCAGGCCGGGGCGGCCGTCACCGCCGCCGATATCTGGGTGGTCTGAGCCGACCCGGGAAACACCGGCCGGGGTCCGCCCCGGCCGGCACGGAACGCCCGCCCCACCCCGGGGCGGGCGTTCGCTTTTTCAGCCCTTTCAAGGGATAAGGGCACAGGCCCCCGCGGCCCCTGGACTTTCCACCCCATTCCGGTCCATGACCCGCGCCGATCATCCAGACCCCGCCCCTGCCCGGCCCCGCGGCCGCGCCCGGCGCGTGACGCAGGAACCGCCAGATGGCTGCCGAGACTTCTCCCACCTTCGACAAGGTGGCCGACATCATCGCCGAGAACAGCGAGGTCTCCCGCGACAGCATCACGCCGGAGAGCCACGTGACCGAGGACCTGGGCATCGATAGCCTGGACTTCCTCGACATCGTCTTCGCGATCGACAAGGCCTTCGGCATCAAGGTGCCGGTGGAGAAGTGGACGCAGGAGGTGAACGCCGGGGAGAAGCCCGCCGAGCACTACTTCGTCATGAAGAACCTCGCGGCCCGCATCGACGAGCTGGTCGCCGCCAAGAGCGCCTGAGGCGCCGATGCGCCTCGAATACTTCCAGATGATCGACCGCGTGGTGTCGCTGGAAGGCGACGCCATCGTGGTGGAGAGCCGCGTTCCGGAAGCCAGCCCCGTCTTCGAGGGCCATTTCCCCGGCCATCCCCTGGTGCCCGGCGTGCTGCTGGTGGAGACGATGGCCCAGGCCAGCGGCTGGCTCATCCTCGGCCGCAACGGCTTCGCCCAGATGCCCTTCCTGATGTCGGTGAAGGAGGCGAAGTTCCGCAACTTCGTCGGGCCGGACGCCCCGCTGGATGTCACCGCCAAGGTCACCCATGACGGCTCCGGCTACACGGTAACGGAGGCGCGCGTGACCAGCGCGGGCAAGCGCATCGCGGACGCGGAGATCCTGCTGCGCTCCATGCCCTTCCCCCACCCGGACCTGGAGGCCGCCATGCGCGCCAACGCCGTGCGGATCGGCCTGCCCGGGCACGCCGCATGACCCGGCACGAGGTGGTGATCACCGGCATCGGCCTGGTGACGGCGCTCGGCGAGGGGCCGGACGCCCACTGGAACGCCCTCTCCGCCGGCACCGCCCCGGTGGTGGACGAGGCGACCTACGCCCCCTGGCCGGTTCACCCCCTGCCCGCCCTGAACCTCGACGCCCAGATCCCCAAGAAGGGCGACCAGCGCCAGATGGAGCCCTGGCAGCGCCTGGGCACCTACGCCGCTGGTCTCGCCATCGACGACGCGGGCGCGCGCGGGCTGGTGGAGGACATGCACCTCATCGTCGCTGCCGGCGGTGGCGAGCGCGACCTAGCGCTGGACGAGCAGGTGAACACGGAACTCGCGGACCACAGCGACGGCGGCGGCGACCGGCTGAACGAGCTGCTGGCCACCGGCCTGCGCCCCACCCTCTTCCTTGCCCAGCTCTCAAACCTGCTGGCGGGCAACATCTCCATCGTCCACGGCGTCACCGGCTCCTCCCGCACCTTCATGGGCGAGGAGAGCGCGGCGGCCGACGCGGTGCGCATCGCCCATGCCCGGCTGGCGGAAGGCCGTGGCGGCATCGCCCTCGTCGGCGGCGCCATGACGGCCCAGCGCTGGGACCTGCTGCTGCTCTACCGGGGTGGCGAGGGCATGTACCAGGGCGCCTTCAAGCCGCTCTCGGCGCGCCAGGGCATGGTCCTCGGCAGCACCGCCGGCTTCCTCGTGCTGGAGACGGCGGAGCACGCCGCCGCCCGCGGCGCCCGCGTGCTGGCACGGCTGGATGCGGTGGCCAGCGACACCAGCCGCCGCGTCACCCCCGGCGAGTCCGCTGCTGCGGCCCGCGCCCTGCTGCCCCGCGTGGCGCCGGATGGCGTGGATGCCGTGATCTCCGGCAACTCGGGTTCCCCCGCCGCCTCGGCGGAGGAGGACGCCTTCCTCCGCGAGCTGAACCTTCCGGTCCGCCGCCCCGCCAGCCTCATCGGCCACGGGGTGGAGGGCGCCTTCCCCGCCCATGTCGCCCTGGCCGCCCTCGCCCTCTCCCGCGGCGGCTTCTACGCCCCCATGGACCCGGCCGACGCTGGCGAGGCCGCCTCCCCCAACCGCGTCCTCGTCACCGCCTTCGGCCAGTGGCGCGGCGAGGCCCTGGCCACCCTGTCTCGCCCCTCTGCAACCAAGGCGGGGAACACCTGATGCGCGACCATCTCGGCCGCCCCCTCGTTGCCGTCACGGGGATCGGCGCCGTCACCGCCCTCGGCTTCGGGGTAAAGGACAATTGGTCCCGGCTGCTCGCCGGCCAGTCCGGCATCCGCCGGATCACGCGCTTCCCGACCGAGCACCTGAAGACCACCATCGCCGGCACCGTGGACCTGCCCGGCGACGAGGGCTTCACCAGTCCCGTGCGCGTGGAGCGGATGGCCGCGATGGCGATCGAGGAAGCGGTCGCCGAGTCCGCGATCGGCACGAAGGGCGCCTTCCCCGGCCCCCTCTTCCTCGGCATGCCGCCGGTTGAGGTGGAGTGGCCCCACCGCTTCTCCCTCGCCCGCGCCGGCGACCCTACCTATCCCGGGATGACCGCGGCCGCAGCCGGCCGCGCGGACATCTACGAGACCTGCCTCTACGGCGGCGTGGGCGAGCGCCTGGCGGCCCGCTTCGGCACCCGCGGCGCGCCGATCACCACCACCACGGCCTGCGCCACGGGCGCCACCGCCATCCAGCTGGGGGTGGAGGCGATCCAGCGGGGCGAGACGGATGCCTGCATCGCCCTCGGCGCGGACGGCACGGTGCAGCCGGAGGCGCTGATCCGCTTCTCCCTCCTCTCCGCTCTCTCCCAGCGGAACGACGACCCCACCAAGGCTTCCCGCCCCTTCGAGAAGAACCGCGCAGGCTTCGTGATGAGCGAGGGCGCGGCCGCCCTGGTGCTGGAGAGCTACGAGGCGGCGAAGGCGCGCGGCGCCACCATCATCGGCCTCGTCGCCGGCGCGGGGGAGCGGGCGGACAATTTCCACCGCACACGCTCCAACCCCGATGGCCGCGCCATCGTCGGCGCCATGCGGAACGCCCTGGCCGATGCGGGTCTGGAGCCGGGCGACATCTCCTACGTGAACGGCCATGGCACCGGCACGCCGGAGAACGACAAGATGGAGAATTTCGGCATGCGCGCCGTGTTCGGCGAGAGCGCGCCGCCGATCTCCTCTAACAAGAGCATGATCGGCCACACCCTCTCCGCCGCCGGCGCGCTGGAGGCGGTGTTCTCCCTGCTGACCATCCGCGACGGCCGCCTGCCCCCGACCATCAACCACGACGAGCCCGACCCGAGCATCACGCTGGACGTGGTGCCCAACGTGGCGCGGGACGCGACGGTGAAGCACGTGCTCTCCAACTCCTTCGGCTTCGGCGGGCAGAATGTCTGCCTCGTCCTCTCGGGGGAGCCGCGCTGATGCGTGCCCTTCGCCTACATGGCGACCGCGACCTGCGGCTTGAGGACATCCCCGAGCCCCCGCCCCCCGCCCCCGGCGAGGTCCGGCTGCGGATGCGCGGCATCGCCCTGAATCACATCGATGTCTGGGGCTGGCGCGGCATGGCCTTCGCCCAACGCAAGCTGCCGATCTGCGTCGGCGCGGAGGCGGTGGGCGAGATCGACGCGCTCGGCGAGGGCGTGGAGGGCTGGAAGGTCGGCGACCGCGTGGCCCCCTACGGCGCCCAGACCTGCGGCCACTGCCACGCCTGCCTGGAAGGCCGCGACAACCTCTGCGAGAACGTCGCGGGGGTGAAGGGCTTCCACCTCGACGGCTTCGCGGCGGAATACGTGAACCAGCAGGCCCGCCTGCTGGTGCGCGTGCCGGATGCGGTGGAGACGAACGACGCCGCCTGCGCCGCCATCACCTTCTCCACCGTCGAGCACATGCTGTTCGACAACGCCCGCCTGCAGCCCGGCGAGACGATCCTGGTCCACGCCGCCGGCTCCGGCATCGGCACCGTGGCGATCAAGGAAGCCAAGGCGCTCGGCTGCACCATCATCGCCACCGCCGGCGACGACGAGAAGTGCCAGAAGGCGCTGGCGCTCGGCGCCGACCACGTCGTGAACTACAGCGAGAAGAACTTCTCCTCCGTCGCCCGCCGGGTCACCAACAAGCGCGGCGTGGACGTGGTGTTCGAGCATGTGGGTGCCAGCACCTGGGCCGCCTCCCTCCTCTCGCTCAAGATGGGCGGCCGCCTCGTCACCTGCGGCTCCACCTCCGGCGTCTCGGCCGAGACGAACCTGATGATGATTTTCCAGCGCCAGCTGAGGATCTTCGGCAGCTTCGGCGCCTCCATGCGCAACGTCGCGGACGGGCTGGGCAAGATGGCCGGCGGCATGTCCCCCGTGCTGGACCGCGTGATCCCGCTGGAGAACTTCGCGGAAGGCCTGGACCGGCTGGAGAGCCGCCGGGTCTTCGGCAAGATCGTGGTGACGATCTAACCATGGCGAAGAAGGGCGGAGGGGCCGCGGACGCCGCGCTGTCCGCCCTGACGAGTCTGGGCTTTGCCGTGCCGCGCGCGCTGGGCCCCGTTCTCGGCCCGCGCGTCGGCTCCGCGCTGGCCCGCCGCCTGGGGCCGCTGACCAAGGCCCACCGCATCGCCATGGAGAACATCGCCGCCGCCTTCCCGGAGAAGGACGCGGCCTGGCACCGGCGGATCGCGGACGAGGCCTGGGACAATCTCGGCCGCGTCTCCGCCGAGTACGTCCACATCAACACGATCTGGGATCTGACCGAGGCGCGCGACCCGGAGGCCCGCATCCAGATCGACGACGCCACCTTTGCCCGCTTCGGCGAAATCCGGGCGAATGGCGGCCCCTGTCTCGTCTTCGCCGCCCATCTGGCGAACTGGGAACTTCCGGCAGTGGCCGCCGCCAAGCACGGGCTGGACGCCGCCGTCCTCTACCGCACCCCCAACAGCAAGCCCGTGGCGGACGCCATCCTGAAGCTCCGCAAGGGGATGATGGGCGAGTTGATCCCAGCCGGCCTCACCGCCCCGACCAAGCTCGCCAAAGCCCTGCAGCGCGGCGCCGTGGTCGGCATGGTGGTGGACCAGCGCTTCGGCCGCGGCCCGGTGGTGGATTTCCTCGGCCGCCCCGCCCATGCCAACCCGCTGTTGGCCAACCTGGCTCGCCGCTTCGACTGCCCCGTGCGCGGCGCCCGGGCCATCCGGCTGGAAGGCAGCCGCTTCCGCCTGGAGCTGACCGACCCCATCCCCATGCCCCGCGACGCCGAGGGCCTGATCGACGTCGCCGCCGCCACCCAGGCGGTGAACGACGTGATCGCCGGCTGGGTGCGCGAGCACCCGGGCCAGTGGCTCTGGATGCACCGCCGCTGGCGGTGATCCCGCCTCAGTGCGGGACCAGCGGCCAGAAGAAGGCGATCAGCGGCACCCCGGCCAGCACCACCATCACCGAGAGCGGCAGCCCCAGCCGCGCGTAGTCACCGAAGCGATACCCGCCCGGCCCCATCACCAACGTGTTGCACTGGTGCCCAATGGGGGTGAGGAAGTCGCTCGCCGCCCCCAGCGCCACGGCCATCAGGAAGGGATCGGGGTTCAACCCCAGTTGCTTCGCCAGCGTCGCCGCGATCGGCCCCATCACCAGCACTGTCGCCGCGTTGTTCAGGAAGGGGGTAACGGCCATGGCCAGCACCATGGTCACGCCGAGCGCCACCATCCCCGGCAGCCCCTGCACCGCCGTTGTCAGCCATCCCGCCAGCAGCCCCGTCCCGCCGGTGTGCTGGATGGCGCCGCTCACCGGGATCAGCGCGGCCAGAAGCACCACCACCGGCCAGTCCACCGCCTCATAGGCCTCGCGCGTCGTCATCACGCGGCAGACCAGCAGCGCCACCACCGCCCCGAAGAAGGCCACGCCCACGGGCAGGGCTCCAACGGCCACCAGCACCATTGCCGCCGCTAGAACCCCCAACGGGATCCAGGACCGCCGCCCACGCCCCAGCGCCATGCCGCGCTCCGCGAGCGGCAGCACGCGCAACTCGCCAAGGTTGTCCGGCATCGTCGCGGCCAGGCCGCGCAGCAGCACCACATCGCCGGCCCGCAGCCGCAGCTGGGACAGGCTCTCCCGGATCTGCCCCCGTCCCCGCCGGCTGACCGCCAGCAGCGAGACACCGTGGCGGCTCCGCAGCGTCAGCGCCGCCGGGGTGCGCCCCACCAGCGGGCTCTCCGCCGTCACCACGCCTTCCACGACCTTCTGGTCGTCCGCATCGGATTCCGGGGCGTCCGGCACCGCGCGGTCCTCGTCCAGCTCCAGCCCGGCGCGGGCCACCAGCCGCTCTAGCTCCTCCGGCTCGCCCCGCAGCAGCAAGCCCTCGCCCGCCTCCAGCCGCCGGCCCGGCGAGGGCACCGCGGTGATCGGCGCCACCCCCGATCCCAGTTCCCCCGTGGCAGGCCCTGTCCCCTTCGGCGGAAGAATGGCGGAGATCCGCACGTCGCCCTCGGCCAGCGCCTCCAGCTCGGCCACGCTCATGCCCACCGCCTCGCCCTCGCGCGGCAGGCGGGCCTCGATCGTGTACTCTCCGATCTGGAACGCGGCCTCCAGGGAGGATGCGCCCTTGCGCCCGCCGGGCAGCAGCCGCCAGCCGATGGCCAGGAAGGCCAGCGTCACCGCGCAGATGCCCAGCCCCACCGGCGCGTAGTCGAACATGCGGAAGGGCTCGCCCGTCAGCTCCCCCCGCACGCGGGCCATGATGATGTTCGGTGCCGTGCCCACCAGCGTCACCACGCCGCCCACCATGGCGGCGAAGGACATGGGCATCAGCATCGCTGCCGCAGGCGTGCCCGTGCGGCGCGCCAGCTGCAGCGCCACCGGCATCATGATCGCCAGGGCCCCGACATTCTTCGTGACCATCGCCAGCAGCATGGTGCAGGCCGCCAGCACGGGCACCTGCAGCGCGGCGCCGCGAAGATGCGGGACCAGCGGCCGCATGATCACCTCGACCGCGCCCGACTTCGCCACGGCGTGGCTGATGACGAGCGCGGCGGCCACGATCACCACCACATCGTCCGCGAAGCCCTCGAAGACCTTGTTCGCGGGGACCACGCCGATCAGCACCCCCGCCAGCAAGGCGCCCAGCGCCACCGCGTCGTAGGCGAAGCGCCCCCAAAGAAACAGGCCGATGGTTACGGCCATCAGCCCGAACGCCAGCCCCTGATCGAGTGTCATGAACCCCTTGCCGCAACGCCCGGCCCGCGGGCGTCCCCAATCGTCGGCCGCGATCGGCCGCGTAGGGGCCAGAACCGGGCGGCACGCCGGGGGTTGCGGGGCTTAATGCATGCTGGGCAAGCGCCCTCGACCATCTCCCGAGGACCGTCGCTGCACGATCGGCGCCCCGACCAGGTCCTTAAGCGCCCACCCCGCCTTCACCTCGCAGCATGCGAATGATGCCGGAGAAGTCCGTCTCCCCACCGCCCGCCTCCACGAAGCGCCGGTACAGGTCCAGCGCCTTCGCCCCCATCGGCGTCTCCAGGCCGGCCTCGGAGGCTGCCTGCTGCGAGAGCCCCACATCCTTCACCATCAGCGCGGCGGCGAAGCCCGGCCGGTAGTCGCGGTTCGCCGGGCTGCTCGGCACCGGCCCGGGCACGGGGCAGTAGGTGGTGAGCGACCAGCACTGGCCGGAGGATTTCGACGCCACCTCGAAGAGTGCCTCGTGCGAGAGGCCGAGTTTCTCGGCCAGCACGAAGGCCTCGCAGGTGCCGATCATCGAGATCGCGAGCAGCATGTTGTTGCAGGCCTTGGCGGCCTGCCCCGCTCCCGCATCCCCGCAATGCACCACCGTGCGGCCCATGGCGCCGAGCACCGGCTCGGCCCGGCGGAAGGCCTCCTGCGGCCCGCCGACCATGAAGGTCAGCGTCCCCGCCTCCGCGCCCATCACGCCGCCGGAGACCGGCGCATCGAGGAAGGATTGCGCGCAGGCCTCCGCCACGCCGCGCGCGGTGCCGACATCGATGGTGGAGCAGTCCAGCAGCACCGCGTCCCGCTCCGCCGCGGCCGCCATCCCGCCCTCGCCGAGCCAAGCCTCCCGCACGTGCCTGCCGGCCGGCAGCATGGTGATGACGAAGCCCGCCCCCCGCGCCGCATCGGCGGCGGAGCTGGCGCGCCGCGCCTCCTCCACCCGCCCCATGGCCTCGACCGAAAGGTCGAAGACCGCCACCTCGTGCCCGGCCTTCGCCAGGTTCCGCGCCATCGGCGCGCCCATGTTGCCGAGTCCCACGAAGCCGATCCGGGCCACTGCTTCCTCCATCCATCGTTGCGGGGAAGGCTAGGCCGCGGCCCGGCCGGGGTAAATCAGTAGCCCACGGTGAAGCGGCGGCGGCTGTGCGCCGGCGTCTCCAGCTCGTCCGACAGGGCGATCGCGAAATCCTCGAAGGAGATCCGGCTCTCGCCCGCCACATCCACCAGCAGGCTGTCGCCGCCCAGGCGGAACCGACCCGTCCGCTCCCCCGGAACGAAGAAGGCGGAGGGCGAGAGGAAGGTCCAGTCCAGCGCCTCCTCCCGCCGCAGCCGGTCGAGGAAGGCGGCACCGGCCGTCGCCTCGGCCTTGTAGGCCGCCGGGAAGTCCGGCGTGTCGACCAGCCGCAGGCCCGGCGCCACCTCAAGGCTGCCCGCACCGCCGACGACAAGATAGCGCGGCACGCCCGCCGCCTTCACGGCGCCGATCAGCGTCTCCGCGTCGCTGGCCAGGAAGTGGACGCTGCTGACCACCGCGTCATGCCCGCGGAGGAGGGCCGCCAGCGCATCGCGGTCGTTGGCATCCCCGGCCCGGAAGGTCGCGCCGGGCGGCAGCGCGCCAGGCGCCTTGCGGGCGATAGCGGTCACGGCGTGTCCGCGCCGTGCCAGTTCCGCGAGGATGCGGGAGCCCGCATTCCCGGTGGCGCCGATAAGGGCGATGTTCATGGAAGCTGTCCTGTTCCGGTTTCCGACGGAAACCAGCTATCCTTCTCCCATCCAGGTGTGAAGAAGGCACTTACCGGTGCCCAGGTCACCCCGCGGTAACCATCCGGAAGACCCGACCATGCAACCCGACGCCTACGACCCGGCCTGCCCCACGCGCCTCGTGCTGGACCGGATCGCCGACAAATGGGCGGTGCTGGTCCTCGGCCTCCTCGCGGGCCGGCCCACGCGCTTCAACGCCATCCGCCGCGCCGTGCCGGGGCTTTCGCAAAAGGTCCTGGCCGAGACGCTGCGGCGTCTGGAGCGGGATGGGCTTCTCACGCGCACCGCCTTCGCCACCGTGCCGGTGACGGTGGAGTACGCCCTGACCCCCTTGGGCGAGACCCTTGCCGAGACCGTGGACGCGCTGCGCGTCTGGGCCGAGACCCACATCGGCGCCGTGCAATCGGCCCAGCGGGCCTATGATTCGCGCCTGGTGGAGGGGGCCGCCTAGACCGGAACCTCCCCTGGCGGCTTCAGCGCCGTCAGCACGAAGGAGGACCGGGTCTCCTTCACCCCGGGCATCCGCAGCAGCGCCCGCATCGAGAAATCCGCGTAGGCCTCGAAATCCGCGGCCAGGACGTGCAGCAGGTAATCCATCTCGCCGCTCATCGCGTAGGCGGCCAGCACCTCCGGCCGGGCGGAGAGCGCCCGCTGGAATCCCTCCACCACCTCCTCGGCGTGGCTGGAGAGCGCGACCATGACGAAGGCCTGCAGCGGCAGCCCCACCCGCCCGGGATCCAGGACGGCGGCGTAGCGGGCGATCACCCCTTCCTCCTCCAGCCGTCGCACCCGCCGTTGGCAGGGCGTGGGCGAGAGCCCGACCCGCTCGGCGAGCGCGACAACGGGCAGCCGCCCGTCCTGCTGGAGCGCCCGGAGGATGCGCCGGTCCGTCCCGTCCAGCAAAGGAGTGTCTTTCGCCACTGTGAGGCCGCCCTGAGGTGAATTCCGCCCATAATAGGCTCCGTCGGTAAGGAATTCGCCCATTTCCTCTCCCGGCTCACCGCTAGGCTCGTCCGCAACGACGAAAGCGGGAGACGACACCATGGAAGGCACCATCCAGCCGGCCGGGACCAGCGCGGACGGCATCATCGGCACCGCCACCCTGCCCACGGGCCTGCGGGGCGACTACCACCGCGCCGCCGCGGACGGCACGCTGCCGGAAGAGGACATCCAGCGCTCCGAGGCCGACCACGGGACCTGGCGCACCCTCGTCGCCCGCCAGCGCGCGATCTATCCGGGCCGCGCGGCCACTGCTTGGCTGCAGGGGCTGGACCGCCTGCACTGCGACACGGCTGTTCCCACCCTGCGCGACGCCTCCGCCATCCTGCGCGAGGCGACGGGCTGGTCCCTCGTTCCCTGCCCCGGCCTGTTGCCGGATGCCCAGTTCTTCGCGCTGCTGGCGTCTCGCCGCTTCCCGGTGACGGAGTGGATCCGCCGGCCGGAGGAGCTGGACTACATCGTGGAGCCCGACATCTTCCACGACTTCCTCGGCCACGTGCCGCTGCTGACGCAGCCCGACTACGCCGGCTTCCTGGAAGCTTACGGCCATCTCGGCCTGGAGGCAGAGCGCCGTGGCGCGCTCGCCCCACTGGCCCGCTTCTACTGGTTCATGGTCGAATTCGGCCTCATCGCGGAACCCGAGGGGCTGCGCGCCTATGGCGCCGGCATCCTCTCCTCCCGCACGGAAACCCTGCACGCCCTTTCCGGCACGCCCCGCCGCCTGCGCTTCGACATGGCGCGCGTGCTCCGCAGCACCTACCGGATCGACGACGTCCAGCCCGTCTACTTCGTCATCGAGAGCTACGCCGAACTGTTCGAGGCGGTCGCCAAGGCCCCCGCCCTGCTGGACGCGGCCCTGAAGGCCGAACCCATCCCGCCGGGCGGCGCCACCGCCGCGGATGAGCCTTGGCGCGGCTGAGCCGGGCGCCGGAACCGCACGGGCCGCATCGCCAGCCGGCGATGGGGGTGGCGGAGCCGCGTCCTGCCTAGCCCGGCACGGGGCGAGCGCGAGACGCGCCCGCCTCATCCAGCAGGCGACCTTCCGCCCGCAACGCCTTGCGCCGCGCCTCCGCGTCCCGCAGCGCGGCCAGTTCCTCCACGGCCCGTTCCGCCGCACGGGCCGCGCCCAGCCCGACAGCCGCCTCCTCCGCTCGCGCGGCCGCGCTTCGGACTCCCGCCTCGGCCGAGTCCCGCGCCGCCAGCCCGCGCGGAAGCCAGACGGCGTGATCCGGCCCGCCGATATCCGCCTCCCGCCGCAGCGCCGCCCCGGCCTCCGCGACGCCGGCCTCCGCCAGGGCTCGCGCCAGGGCCGCCTCCGAGACGCGCCGGCGCGCCTCCATCACCGCCGCCCCACGCAGGCGCGCCAGAACGGCCAGCGGGTCGCGCCTCATGCGGCCGGCCCCATGGCCAGGGACAGCGCCGCAAAGGCCCCGGCCACGCTCCCGCCCTCCTCCTTGCCCTGGCGCAGCACGTCCTCGATCAGCGGCGCCAGCCGCACCGCCTCGTCCACCGCCGGGTCGCTGCCCGCGCGATAGGCACCCAGGCGCACCATGTCCGCCATGTCCCGGTGCAGGGAGAGGATCCTCCGCGCCCGCGCCAGGATCGCCCGCTCCGGCGGCTCGAGGCAGCCTGGCACGGTGCGGGAGAGGCTGCGGAGCACGTCAACGGCCGGGTAGCGCCCGCCTTCCCCGATCCGCCGGTCCAGCACGACATGGCCGTCGAGAATGCCGCGCACGGCGTCGGCGATCGGCTCGTCGTGGTCGTCCCCCTCAACCAGCACGGTGAAAAGCCCGGTGATGGAGCCGACGCCGCCCTCAGCACCCGGCCGCTCGGCGCCGGGCCCCGCCCGCTCCAACAGGCGCGGCAGCTCCGCGAAGACGCTCGGCGGGAAGCCCCGCGTCGCCGGCGGCTCCCCGGCCGAGAGCCCGATCTCCCGCAGCGCCAGCGCGAAGCGCGTCACGCTGTCCATCATCAGCAGCACGCGCTTGCCGAGGTCCCGGAAGTGCTCCGCCACCGCCATGGCCGCCAGCGCCGCGTTCCGCCGCATGAGCGGCGCCGAGTCGGAGGTGGCGCAGACCACGACGCTCCGGGCCAGCCCCTGCGGCCCGAGATCGTCCTCGATGAACTCGCGCAGCTCCCGCCCGCGCTCGCCCACAAGACCGATCACCGCAACGTCGTAATCCGCATGGCGCGCCAGCATGGACATCAGGCTGGACTTGCCGACGCCGGATGCCGCAAAGAGCCCCAGCCGCTGTCCCTGGCGGCAGGTCGCGAAAGCGTCCAGCGCGCGGACGCCGAGATCGATTCGTGGCCCGAGCCGGGCGCGCGTTCCGGCTTCGGGCGGTGGCGCCCGAAGGGGACGCGCCACGCCGCCCCGCGGTAGGGGCCCGCGCCCGTCCACCGGCCGCCCCGTCGGGTCCACCACCCGCCCCAGCCAGGCCGCGCAGGGATGCAGCATCACCGGACCCGCGTCCTCCACCCGCGCACCAACGCACACGCCTTCCAAGCCATGCCGGGCAACCGCCGCCGCCGTCCCCGGACGAACCGACACAACCTCCGCTTGTATCGTATTACGAGACTGATTGATGATATTTATACAACCTCCAACGGGCGGAAGTGGGTGAAGACCCCGAACCTCCAGAGTAAGCCCTTGCACGGTCCGAACTCGGCCATGCCCGTGAATTGCATTTACAAACAGTAACTTGTTTCCGCCCAGGGCAGCGTGGGCAATCGACTGACTTCGCCGATATCTCATTTTATGATCCATTGTCTCGTATCTTAGTACGGCAAACTGATGAAAATCCCCTTCACTACTCGCGCAGAAGTTGTCCTAATGCTCTCAGAACGAGAGGAGAACACGGGATGCGTATCCTGCTTGTTGAGGATGATCTCACCACTGCCCGCGGCGTGACCCTGATGCTGAAGACCCAGGGCATGATCGTGGATGCCGCCGACACCGGGGAGGAGGCGCTGGAGCTCGCCCGCCTCTACGACTACGACATCATCGTCTTGGACCTGATGCTGCCGGACATGGAGGGCTACGAGGTGGTCCGCCGCCTCCGCGCCGCCCGCCGCGCGACCCCGGTCCTTATCCTCTCCGGGCTTTCCCGCCCGGCCGCGAAGGTAAAGGGCTTCGGCCTCGGCGCCGACGACTTCATCGTGAAGCCCTTCGACAGCCAGGAGTTGATCGCCCGCATCCAGGCCATCGTCCGCCGGACCAAGGGCTTCAGCCAGCCGAGCGTCGCAGTCGGCAACCTCACCCTGGACCTCGGCGCGCGGGAGGCACAGGTGGAGGGCCGCTCCGTCCACCTCACCGGGAAGGAGTACGCGATCCTGGAGTTGCTCACCCTCCGCAAGGGCATGGTGATGACGAAGGAAGCCTTCCTGAACCACCTCTACGGCGGCATGGACGAGCCCGAGGTGAAGATCATCGACGTCTTCATCTGCAAGCTCCGCAAGAAGCTGGCCCAGGCCGGGTGCGACGAGCTGATCGGCACTGTCTGGGGCCGTGGCTATGTCCTGCGCGATCCCTCCGCCGCGCCGATCCGCAGCGCCGCGGCCCTGCGCGCCCCGGAGACCCCGGCCACCCAAGCCGCTGCCTGATGCCGGTCCGGGATGGCCCAGGCCGCTCCCCTGGCGCGGGGCGCGGCCTGGGTCCGTCCCGTGTCGGGTCATCTTCCCGGCTGGGCCCGCCCCGCTACCCCGCGAGGGCCATCCGGGGCGCAAGCGCGTAAACGCCGCGCTCTCCCTCCACAGTCGCGAAGCGGTCCGTCAGCCCCAGCACTGTCTCCGCCCCGCCGAGATAGAGCACCCCGTCCGGCGCCAGCCGGGTCGCCAGGGCGGAAAGCACGCGCCCTTTGGTCGGCGCATCGAAGTAGATCAGCACGTTGCGGCAGAAGATCACGTCGAAGCCGCCCAACGGACGCAGGTCGCCCAGCAGGTTGCCCGTCTCGAACCGGACCGCCGCCCGCAGACTTTGGGATATCCGCCATCCCCCGGCTTCCTGCCGGAAGTGCTTCACCAGCATCTGCACGGGGAGCCCGCGTTGCACCTCGAACTGGGAGTAGGTCCCCTCCCGCGCGCGCCGGACCACCTCGCCGCTGAGATCCGTGCCGATCACCTCCAGCCGTGGCAGCAGCCCCAGCGAGTCGGCCACCATCGCCACCGAATAGGCCTCCTGCCCCGTGGAGCAGGCGGCGGAGAGAACGCGCAGCCGCTGCCCTGCGCCCCGTGCCGCCGCGATTTGCGGCAGCGCCCGCTTCAGGTGCTCGAAGGGCTTTCCGTCCCGGAAGAAGAAGGACTCGTTGGTGGTCAGCGCCTCCGTCACGGCGGCCGCCAAACGCTCGCTGCCCGGTGCGCGCAGCCTCGCCGCCAGCACATCGAGGCTCGCGATCCCCTCCGCCCGCATCAGCCCGCCCAGGCGCGTGTCCAGCATGTAGGCCTTGTCCGCCCCCAGGACGATTCCCGACCGCGCACGCACCAGGGCGGCGACCGTCTCGAACGCTGCGCTCACGAAGCCATCCTCCCTGTCTCCCCGGCCATGGCCGCCACCCGGGCCGCCAGCCGCTCCGGCGGCCCCAGCTCCCGCGCGATCCCCGCCCGCGCCACGGCGCCCGGCATCCCCCACACCACGGATGAGGCCTCATCCTGCGCCAGCACCACCGCGCGTCCGGCGGCCAGCGCCCGGCACCCGGCCAGCCCGTCCTGCCCCATGCCCGTCAGGATCACCGCCAGCACCCGCCCGTCGCAGGCCCGCTGCGCGCTGCGCAGCAACGGGTCCACGGCGGGCCGGCAGAAATGCTCCGGCGGGTCATCGCGCAGCCGCGCCAGCAACCCCGATGCGCCCCGCTCCACCAGCAGGTGCCGGTCTCCCGGCGCCAGGTAGGCCCGGCCGGGCCGCAGCGCCTCACCGTCCCGCGCCTCCGCCACGCGCAGCGGCCCCACCCGGTCCAGGTGGTCCGCCAGCATGGCCGTGAAGCCCGCCGGCATGTGCTGCACGATCACCACGGGCACGATCGGCACGGGACTCAGCGCCCGCAGGAAGGCGGCCAGCGCCTGAGGCCCTCCGGTGGAAGACCCCACCGCCACCAGTGCCGGCGCCGCTGCGGGCCGCACCGCCCGCGCCGGCGCACGGGGCGGCGCTGCAGCCAGTCGGCCAGGCGCGCGCCCCATCCGCGCCCAGCCCTTCACCTTCTCCAGCAGTTCCGCGCGGAACACGGGATCCATCGCCCCGCCCCCGCCCGCCCCGGGCTTGGGGATGTAGTCGGATGCCCCGGCCCGCAGCGCCGCCATGGCCGCCGCGGCGCCGCGCTGCGTCAGCGCGCTCGCCACGATGACGCTCGGCCGGGGCTCCGCCCGCAGCAGCAGCGGCAGGGCCGTCATCCCGTCCATGACCGGCATCTCGAGATCCAGCAGCACCACATCCGGCCGGGCCGTGGCCAGGGCGTCCAGCGCCTGCCGCCCGTCACCCACCCGCGCAACGACCTCGACCGCGGGATCCGCCCCCAGCAGCCGTGCCAGGATGCCGCGCACCGTCGCGCTGTCGTCGCAGATCATCACGCGCACCGGCCGCGCGCCCGGCTCCTCTCCCGGCGGCGCGCCGGGATGCGGGCCGCTCACGCGGCCTCGTCGGGCAGCAGCCCCAGCACCTCGAGCTTTCCCGCGAGAATCGCGTCGTCGAAGGGCTTCATGATGTACTCCTGCGCCCCGCCCTCCAGCGCAGCCAGGATGCGGGAGACGTCGCTCTCCGTCGTGCAGAGCATGATCTGCGGCTCGTCCGGCCCGAACTCCGCCCGCGCATGGTGCAGGAAGGTGATGCCGTCCATGACGGGCATGTTCCAGTCCAGCAGCACCAGCGTCGGCATCGCCGCGCGGCAGGCCTCCAGCGCCTGCCTGCCGTCCTCGGCCTCGCGCACGGCGAAGCCGCGCGCCTCCAGCATTCGCCGGGCGGCGCGGCGCACCGTCCGGCTGTCATCCACCACAAGGCATTCCGGCATGGCGCGTCCCCTCAGCCGATGTCCAGGACGCGCTCGACGTCCAGCATGATGAGGAGCCGCGTGCCGCCGGGCTCCGCGGCGGCCGCGTGCTGGTGCACGCCCGCGCAGACCTCCCGCCACAGCGGATCGAGCGTCGGCGGGTTCGGCGCCAGGCCGGCGTCCGGCAGAGCCAGCACCTCGCCCACGGAATCCGCCAGCAGCGCGTAGAGCTCACCGCCCCCCTCCACCACCACGCTCATCGGGAAAGGCGCGCCCGGCTCGCGCGGCGCCAGACCCAGGCGGCGGCGCAGGTCCACGGCCGTCACGATGCGGCCGCGCAGGTTCAGCCCGCCCGCCACCTCGGGCGGCGCCAGCGGGATGGGCGTGATCGTCTGCGGCCCGAGGATGTCGCGCACCCCGAGCACCGGCACGCCGCAGAGCTGCCCCGCGACGGTGAGGGTGAGAACGGCCGTATCCGTCGGGGCGGGCACGGCGGCCCGGCGCGCGGGCGCCGTACCTGTTGCGATGGCAGCTTCCATGTCCTGTCTCCCGTCTCAGCCCTGCGTGCCCGCCATGCAGCCGCGCAGCGCGTCCAGCAGCGCGTCGCGGTCGAACTTCGGCACGTGCCGGTCGAAGCCGGCCTCCCGGCTGCGGCGCACCGCCGCCTCGTCCGTGAGGGAGGTGAGCGCGACGAGCGGCGTCTCCTGCCAGACCCCGCCGTCGCGGGCGGCGCGTGCGAGGCCCAGCCCGTCCAGCTCCGGCATCTCGATGTCCGAGACGACGGCGTCGAAGCGCTCCCCGGCCTCGCGAAGCCTCAGCGCCTGCGTGCCCGTCCCGGCCGTCACCACCTCGAACCCTGCGGCGCCGAGGGCGGGGACGAGCATGTTGCGGAAGAAGGCGCTGTCCTCCACCACCAGCAGCCGCGGGCGGCGCGCATCGGCGGGGCGCTGCGGCCCAAACCAGTCCTCGCCCGCCTGGCGCAGCCACCAGGCGCAGTCGATCACCTCTGTCGCGCGGCCCGCGATCACGGCGGTGCCGAGATAGCCCGGCCGCTCCTGCCCGTTCTCGATCTTCAGCGTTTCCTCAACCACGTCGAGGATCTCGTCCACCGCCAGGCCCATGGCGCGTCCGCCGTCGTTGAACACCAGCACCGCCTGCCGCCCTCCCGCAACGGGGGCCACCCAGCCTTCAGCCATGGGGATCAGCGGCATCAGCGCGCCGCGGTACTGCACCACGGGCTGACCGTGCGACATCTCGATCCGCTCCGCCGGCAGGTCCTCCAGCCGCGCCACCAGCCCCAGCGGGACCGCGCGCGGCCCGCCAGTCCCTGCCCGGAACAGCAGCAGCGACATCCGCTCGGAGGAGGCGGCGCTGACCACCGCGGCCCCGCGCCGGTCCTCCTGCACGCCCTCCGCCCCCACGCCCGTCGCACGGGCGATGCCGTTCGGGTCCAGGATCATGATCACCGAGCCGTCGCCGAGGATCGTGTTGCCGCTGAACATCGTCACGTGGCGCAGGATCGGTGCCACCGGCTTCACCACGATCTCCTCCGTGTCGAAGACCCGGTCCACGATGATGCCGAACAGGTTCTGCCCGACCTGGGTGACGACGACGAAGCCGCCATCCTGCGCCCCGCCCTTCTCCTCCAGCCGCAGCAGGCGCGAGAGGGAGACGAGCGGAAGCAGGCGGTCCCGCAGGCGCAGCACCGGCGCGTCCTTGATATGCGTCACGCCGTCGCCCGCCCGCACCAGCTCCACCACGCCGATCTGCGGGATGGCGAAGCGCTCACCTCCAGCCTCCACGATGAGGGCGGAGACGATGGCCAGCGTCAGCGGTATCTTGATGAGGAAGGTCGTTCCCTTCCCCGCGCGCGACCGCAGGTCGATCGTGCCACCAATTTTCTCGATGTTCGTCTTCACCACATCCATCCCGACGCCGCGGCCGGAGACGGAGGTGACGGCGGCGGCGGTAGAGAAGCCGGCGCGGAAGATGAAGCGCTGGATGTCGCGCTCCCCCATCGCCGCGAGTTCCTGCTCCGTCGCCAGCCCCTGGGACAGCACCTTGGCGCGGATCTTCTCCACCGCCAGGCCGCGCCCGTCGTCCCCCACCTCGATGATGATGTGCCCGCCCTCGTGATAGGCATCGAGGATGATGCGCCCGGCCTCGGGCTTGCCCGCCTCGCGCCGCTCCGCCGGGCTTTCCAGCCCGTGGTCGCCGGAATTGCGGACCATGTGCGTCAGCGGGTCGCGGATCATCTCCAGCACCTGCCGGTCCAGTTCCGTCTCCGCGCCGCGCATGTCGAGATCGATCCGCTTGCCCAGCTCGCGCGAGAGGTCGCGTACCAGCCGCGGCAGCCCCTTCCACGCATTTCCGATGGGCTGCATCCGCGTTTTCATCACGCCCTCCTGCAGCTCGGAGGTGATGTGGGACAGGCGCTGCAGCGGGCCGCTCAGCGCGCCGTCATTCCGGGCGCGCGAGAGCTGGAGCAGCTGGTTCCGCGTCAGCACCAGCTCGCTGACGAGGGTCATCAGGCTCTCCAGCACGTCCACGTTCACGCGCAGCGTCTGCGCCACCGCTACCGCCTCGGTCGCCGCCCCCGCCTCGGCTACCGGCACGGGAGATTGCAAGGCGGGCGCCGTCGCGATGGCCGGCGCGGGCGCGATCTCATCCGGCACCGCCGGCGCGGCGCGCGGGCGGGCGGGCGCGCGGCGCCGCCTCGGCCCCGGCATGCCGGGGGCAACAGTCTCTCCCGCAGCCTCGGGGACCGCCGTCTTCCTGGCCCGCCGCGTGGGGGGCTTCTGCTCAGGTTGAGGCTGGGGCGCGGCCGGCGCCGCATCCTCCGGCGCCACTTCTCCGGTGAACACCGCGTCCAGCTCGGCGATGATCGCGGAGTCGTCGCCCGCCGGCTCAGCGCCCGTGGCCTCCAACCCCGCCATGATCTCCCGCACGCGGTCCACCACCCGCAGGATCAGCGAGACACCGCCCGAGGTGACGGTCAGCGATCCGTCCCGGTAGCGCCCCAGCACGTTCTCCCCGGCATGGGCCACCTTCTCCAGCCGCGAGAGGCCGAGGAAGCCGCAGGTGCCCTTGATCGTGTGGATCAGGCGGAAGATCTCGCCGATCGTCTGCGGATCGTTCGGGTGCCGCTCCAGGCGCAGCAGGGCGGCGTCCAGCCCTGCCAGCCCCTCGCCCGTTTCGGTCAGGAAGTCGGCGATCAAGTCGTCCATCGGATCCCCGCAAGGCTTCAGCGGGGATCAGGATCGGATCGTCGGGCGAAGATTCGGTAAAGTCGCGCCTGGAAAACGTGCGGCGGGCCTCAGCCTCTCGCAGGTGTCCCGATCGGCAGCAGCGTCAACGGCGCGATGGTTCCGCCCCCGCCCATGGCCAGGGAGAGGTCCATCCCCGCAGCCGATGCCAGTTGCCGGAGCAGCGGCGCCAGCACGTCGCGCGGGCCCGGCACCGCGTCGCCCGCCAGCACGGCTGTCAGCCCCGGCGGCCAGGCGGCGTTGCGCCCTTCCGGCCACACGGCCACCCCGCCCTCCTGCCCGGCCAGGTGCACGGTGCCGCCGCGCGGCAGCGCCTCGCTCCCCAGCATGGCGGCCGCCAGCACGGCCTGGGAAAGCGGTGCGGGCAGCGGCGTTTCGGGCAGGCCGGAGAGTTCCACGGTCACCCGCCCGTTGGGCAGCGCGCCCTCCAGCAGCTCGGTCAGCCCGTCGCGCCCCAGCGGGCCCGTGCCCGCCCCGGCCGCCGCCCGCCAGAGGCGAAGACGCCGCCCCATGGTGTCGGCCCCCTCCCGCGCGACGGAGAGCGCCTCTTCCGGCGCCGCCTCTGCGAGGTCCAGCGCGCCGGAGAGGGCCGCCAGCGGGCCGCCGAAATCGTGGCAGATGCGCGCACAGAGGTCCTGCGCCAGCGAAAGGGAATCCATTCAGACGTTCCTGCCCGGGAAGGCCGCTTTTGCCACGCGCCTCATTGATCCCTAGTAAAGTCGCGCGGCACGGGGAAGCGCCGCCACGCTACCTCGCTTCGAAAAGAGAATGACTGCCGATGGCTGATTCCGTTTTCGAGCCAGGTCAAATCGTTCGTCATCCCACCCGTCCGGACTGGGGGTTGGGACAGGTGCAGTCGGTCGATGGCGATCGCGTCACCGTCAACTTTGAGCACGCGGGCAAGTTGCTGATCAACACGCTTCATACAACCCTGGATATAGTGGATCACGACTGAGACGGCGATTTCACGCCTTCCGTTCAAGTCCCGCCCTTGCGCCGTCCCGGCCCCGGCCCCCACATCCCCATCAGTTCCCAGGAGCACCCCTGCCCATGCTTGATCCGTTCGCCCGGCGGATCTCCTACCTCCGCGTCTCGGTGACGGATCGCTGCGACCTCCGCTGCGTCTATTGCATGGCGGAGGACATGACCTTCCTCCCGAAGAAGGACCTCCTCACGCTGGAGGAGTTGGACCGGCTCTGCGGCGCCTTCGTCGATCTGGGCGTGGACAAGATCCGCCTCACGGGCGGGGAGCCGCTGGTGCGCCGGGGCGTGATGCAGCTCTTCCAGAGCCTGGGCAGCCGGATCAGTGAGGGCGGGCTGAAGGAGCTGACGGTCACCACCAACGGCACCCAGCTGCCGAAGATGGCCGACGACCTGTTCAAGGCCGGCGTCCGCCGCATCAACGTCTCGATGGACACGCTGGACCCCACCACCTTCGCCAACGTCACCCGCTGGGGGAAGCTGGACCAGACCCTGGACGGCATCTTCGCCGCCAAGGCGGCCGGGCTGGCCGTGAAGATCAATGCCGTGGCGCTGAAAGGCGTGAACGAGCACGAGTACGACCGCATGATCGCCTGGTGCGGCGAGCACGGCTTCGACCTGACGCTCATCGAGACCATGCCCCTGGGCGACATTAACGAGGACCGGACGGACCAGTACCTTCCCCTCTCGGAGGTGCGCCGCCGGATTGCCCGCAACTGGACCCTGCTGCCGAGCAGCCATGCCACCGGCGGCCCCGCCCGCTACGAGACGGTGCAGGAAACCGGCCGGCGCATCGGCTTCATCACGCCGATGACCCACAACTTTTGCGAATCCTGCAACCGCGTGCGCCTGACCTGCACCGGCACCCTCTATATGTGCCTGGGCCAGGAGGACGCGGCCGACCTGCGCGCCCCGCTGCGCGATCCCAGCGTGGACGATGCGGGCTTGCGGGATACGATCCTCTCGGCCATTGCGCGGAAGCCGAAGGGCCATGATTTCGTCATCGGGCGGGCGCAGGCTCCCTCCGTCGGCCGCCACATGAGCGTGACGGGCGGCTGAGGCGGGCCCGACCGGGGGCGATCCGCGTGGCCCGCATGATCTTGAGGTAGGCGCGTGCTGAATTCCGAACTCGTCGCCAGGCTGGCGATCCCGGGGCTTCCCGAGTGGAGCGGCCTCGTCATCCTTCTGCTGGGCCTGCTCTTCGTCATCGCCTTCGTCATGATGCCCTTCAGCGTCTTCGGCCTGAAGTCGCGCCTGGACGCCATTGAGGCCCAGCTGGACGACGTGCAGCAGGAGATCCGCAGTCTCGCGCTGCGCCTGCCGGAGCCCATCGCCCTGCGCCGCCGCGCGGCCGGTACGGAGGAGATCTACGAGGAGCCCGCGATGCCCCCGCGCCCGGAGCCGGGCTTCCGCGACGACCGGGCGCCGCGCATGACGCCCCCGATTCCCCCGCCCCCCACCTGGCCCGAGGACCGGAGCGGCCCCGGCCGGCGCACCGAGCCCCGGCTAGGCGGCCCGCGGCGCTAGGCGGTTCGGCCTTCCTCAGGGAGGCGGGCGACGACCGCGGAGAGCAGTTCCGCGACCGGGGCCGACGAATCGAGCCGCAACACCGGCACGGCCTGGGCGGCGAGCCACCTCTCCTGCCCCACACGGCTCCGCTGCTCCGAACCGGCCGTGTCGTAGGCGGCGGCCCAGGCCAGGAAGGCGGCACTTCCCTCCGCCATGTCGCCCCCCTGGGCGATGCGGCCGGCGTAGCGGGCCTCCTCCCGCCGGCGCAGCCGCTCCATCCGCAGCGCCGGGTCCAGGGTGAGGAAGACGATCAGGTCATAGAGGGGCACCAGCGGATCGCCCCATCCCGTCGCCGAGCCGGACAGGATCCATCCCGGCAACGCGGACAGCCGCCCCTTCAGCATTCCCAGACGCTCCGCCACCGGCCGCTGCGTGGTGAATGGCGGATCAGTCGGAACCCAGAAGAAGGCGTCTGTGTCGAAATGCGGCACGCCGAGGCTCCCGGCCAGCGCCGCCCCGAGCGTCGTCGTCCCCGAGCCGGAGGCGCCGAGGATGTGGATGCGGGCCATCCGCTCACTCGCCCGGCAGGACCTCCCGCACCCGCTCCGCCGGCCGGCAAAGGCGCACCCCGGCGGGGGTGAAAACGAAGGGCCGCTCGATCAGCGCCGGATCCGCCGCCATCGCGTCCAGCAGCGCCGCATCGTCCAGCCCCGGATCGGCCAGCAGTGCCGCCCCTTCCTTCGTCCGCATTGCCTGGCGTGGCATCAGCCCGGCGGCCTCGATGGCCGCGGCCAGGGCCTCCCGCCCCGGTGGGTCGCGCTTGTACTCCACGACAACCGGATCGATCCCTGCCGCCCGGATCGTCTCCAGCACGGTGCGGGAGGTGCCGCAGGCCGGGTTGTGCCAGATCGTCGTCGTCATCCTGCCTCCAAGGGTGCTGCTCACCCCCTCATAAGCCGGGTTACCGGAAGCGGCGAAGCGCCTCCCCATCGAAGCGCGGGCCGCCCTGCCCTATCCTGCCCCCATGCCGCCCCGCCGCCCCGCCGCCGACCAGGATCTTTTCGGCGCCCCCGAGCCCCCGCCCATCTCCGCGCAGGAGGCGCCCGCCGGAGGGCCGCGCACCCGGGGCCCGCTGGCCGACCGCCTCCGACCGCGCACCCTTTCGGAGGTCGTGGGCCAGAATCACCTGCTGGGCCCGCAGGGCGCACTGCGCCGGATGCTGGACCGGGGCGCACTCGCCTCCCTGATCCTCTGGGGCCCGCCGGGGGTCGGGAAGACCACCATCGCCCGGCTGCTGGCGGAGGAGGCGGGGCTGCGCTTCTCCGCCCTCTCGGCGGTCTTCTCCGGCGTGGCTGACCTCAAGCGCGCCTTCGACGAATCGCGGATGCGCCGGCAGAACGGGCAAGGCACCCTCCTCTTCGTGGACGAGATCCACCGCTTCAACCGCGCCCAGCAGGACGGCTTTCTGCCCGTGGTGGAGGACGGGACCGTGGTCCTTGTCGGCGCCACGACGGAGAACCCCTCCTTCGCCCTCAACGGCGCCCTTCTCTCCCGCTGCCAGGTGATGGTCCTGAAGCGCCTGGACGATGCCGCGCTGGAACTTCTGCTGACCCGTGCGGAAGGAGAGTCCGGCCACCCTCTTCCGGTGGACGTGCCCGCCCGCGCAACGCTGCGCGCCATGGCGGACGGCGATGGCCGCTACCTGCTGAACCTGGCCGAGCAGCTCCAGTCCCTGCCAGAGGGCACGCGCCCGCTGGACGTGGCGGGCCTCTCATCCCTTCTGGCGAAGCGCGCCGCGCTCTACGACAAGGACCGGGAGGAGCACTACAACCTCATCTCCGCCCTTCATAAGTCCCTGCGCGGATCGGACCCGGACGCCGCCCTCTACTGGTTCGCCCGCATGATCAAGGGCGGGGAGGACCCCCGCTATATCGCCCGCCGCCTCGCCCGCTTCGCGTCCGAGGATGTCGGCGCGGCCGATCCCGCCTCCCTTACCCTCGCCCTGGCGGCCTGGGAATCCTATGAGCGCCTGGGCAGCCCGGAAGGGGAGCTGGCGCTGGCCCAGCTCGTCCTCCACCTCGCTTCTGCGCCGAAGTCCAACGCCGCCTACACGGCCTGGAAGGCCGCCCAGGTGCTGGCGACGGAGACGGGGAGCCTCATGCCCCCGCCGAACATCCTCAACGCGCCCACGAAGCTGATGAAGTCGCTCGGCTACGGCCGCGACTACGCCTACGACCACGACACGGAGGAGGGGTTTTCCGGCGCCAACTACTTTCCCGAGGGCATGGAGCGCACCCGCCTCTACCGCCCGACGGAGCGGGGCGCGGAAGCCCGGGTGGCGCGGCACCTGGAGCGGCTGGAAGCGCTGCGGGAGGAAATCCGGGCGGAGAAGCCGTGAACCGAAGCGTCGCCCGCCCGGGGCGGGGCCGCTTCAAGGCGATCCGGCCTCATCAGCCGGCGTAAAGTGCAGGACCCCGGCCAGCCGCGACACGCCGCCATTGTCGGAAGGGTGGCGGACGCCGTCCAGCACCGGCACCTCCTCCAGGTCGAAGGGGCTCATCCCCTCCAGGCAGGCCAGGTTCACGCCGAACTGACCGGGGGTCGAGCGGCGCTGGTGGTGCGTGTAGATGCCACAGTGCGTGCAGAAGTGGTGCTTCGCCGTGCCCGTGTTGAAGCTGTAGGTGCCGAGCGACTCCTCCCCCGAGACGACCCGCACCCCGTCCGTTGCCGCCGAGACCACCACCGCGCCCCGCATCCGGCAGATCGAGCAGTTGCAGCGGCGGGCCGTCTTGATGCCGTCCGCGAGAGTCACCTCGAAGCGCACCGTGCCGCAGTGGCAGGCGCCGTTCATCTGCCGGGGTGTCTCGCTCATCCGCATCTCCTCTTCGCCGCCCGGGACAACCACCCGGCATTCCCGCCCGTTCCAGGGAGGCAGGGATGGAGGAGACCAGCATGAGCGACCGGCCACCGGAAGGCCCCAAGGCCGATTACGGGCCCGATGAGGCCACCCCGGTCCCCATCCCGCGCCCGCCCTCGAAGGAGGAGGTGGACCGGATCAGCGAGGACCAGGGCCTTATCACCGACGAGTGGACGGGCGAGCCGGACGGGAAGGACCGCCCCTCCAAGTCCTAGGGCACGGGATGCGTGTCGTTCGGCTGCTGCGGCGGCAGCTTGATCGCGATGGCGCGGAACCGCCCCGTGCTGGCGCGCGATCCGGCGTGGTGCGTGCCGCGGGGGATGACGATGAAGTCGCCCGGCTTCACCTGCACCTCCCGGTCGCCCAGCCAGAAGCTGCCGCTACCGTCCAGGATGTACTGGATCTCGTCGGCATTCGCGTGGAAGTGCTTCAGCACGTTCCCGCTCTGCACGGCCACCGTGCCCTCCGGCGCGGAGACGAGGAGGCGGGAGCGAAGGTCGGTGTTGTTGATCAGCGGCCCGATCTCGTCATCCGTCAGCGCCATGAGGTTGACGATGCGCGGCGCCATCGCCGTGGCCGCCGGCTGCGCCTCGGCCTGGGGAAGGATTCGGTCCGCGTAAAGACCCGCGGCAAAGGCGAGCGCGAGGCCGCCGAGAATCATGGGAAGGCGCATGTCTGTATCACCCGGATCGTTCCGGCCGGGATCATCCGCCCGCCTCGCGCGCGCCGCAACTGGGGGGCTCAGCCCCGGAAGCGGCGGCAGATCCGGACGATCAGCAGCACCGGCCAGATCACGCCCGTGGCGAGCATGAAGGGGCCGGTCACCAGCATGAGCCAGCCCATCACGCCCGTAGTGTAGAGAAGCTCCCCCAGGTCGCCGAACCGGCTGGGGCAAGGGGTGGGGAAGCCCTCGTGCACGCGGCAGCCCAGCGCATCGGCCACCGCGGCGGTGAAGAGGACGGAGAGCAGGGGCGCCCAGGCGACGAGCGTCACCAGGGTGAGGAGGACGATTCCCGTCCTCCCCAGTCGGTTGGGGCGGCCCGGCCCGATGCCGGGTGGCAGCCCCTGCGTCACGCTACTTGGCGGCGGCCTTGACGCCGGTCTCGATCAGCTCGGCAGCCTTCTCGGCGCTGCCCCAGCCCGTGATCTTCACCCACTTGCCCGGCTCCAGGTCCTTGTAGCGGGAGAAGAAGTGCTCAATCTGCTGCTTGGTGATCTTCGGCAGATCGTCGCACGACTTGATGTCGGAGTAGTAGGGATGGATCTTGTCGTGCGGCACGCAGACAAGCTTCTCGTCCTGCCCTGCCTCGTCCTCCATCAGCAGCACGCCGATCGGGCGGCAGCGGATCACGCAGCCCGGCACCACGGGGGCGGGGATCAGCACCAGCGCGTCGGTCGGGTCGCCATCATCGGCGATGGTGCCGGGGATGAAGCCATAGGCCGCGGGATAGGCCATGGGGGTGAAGAGGAAGCGGTCCACCACGACCGCCCCGGTGTCCTTGTCCAGCTCATACTTCACCGCGGAGCCCTCGGGGATTTCGATCACGACGTTGATGTCGTAGGGCGGGGCCTTGCCGGTCGGGATCAGGCTGGGATTCATGCGACGATCCTGGGTTTGCTGTAGCGCATCGGCGCGGAATGCGACGAAATGTCCTGGCGCCTTAGCAGTGCCCGCTTTCTCCCGCAATTCACGCGCTGGACGGGCGCCGCAGCCCCCGCCAGCATGCCCGCAAACACCCGATGGGAGGGAAAGCCTTGACCGCACCGGTCCTCCGACGCGCCCTGATGGCCGCCGCCGCGCTCGTCGCCGCGGCCGCACCGAGCGCCCGACGCGCCTCCGCCCAAGGGGCAGCGGCACAGGGGGCGCCGCAAGGGGCCCGGCCCGCAGCACCGGCGGCAGAGCCGCTGATCGTCCGCAAGCAGGTCTTCGAGGCCGGGGAATACCGCACCCGCGGCGGCGGCACCGTGCCGAATGCCCGTATCGGCTACCAGACCGCCGGCACGCTGAACGCGGCGGGCGACAACGCCGTGCTCATCACCCACTTCTTCTCCGCCAATAGCCACGCCTTCGGGCGCTACGCCCCGGGCGGCCCGGCGGGCTACTGGGACGACATCGTCGGCCCGGGCAAGGCGATCGACACGAACCGCTTCTTCGTCGTCTCCTCCGACACGCTGGTGAACCTCAACATCAACGACGGGAACAACAACACCCCCGGCACCACCAGCACCGGCCCCGCCACCATCGACCCCAAGACCGGCCGGCCCTTCGGGATGAACTACCCGGTGGTCTCCATGCGGGACTTCATCGAAGTGCAGAAGCTGTTGCTGGGCAGCCTTGGTGTGAAGCGCCTGGCGCTGGTCGCCGGCCCCTCCATGGGCGCGCTGCAGGCGATCGAATGGGCCCTCGCCTATCCTGACATGGTGGAGCGCGTGATGCCCGCGGTGGGAACCGGCGAGTTCGACGCCTTCCTGCTGGGCTGGATGGAGATCTGGGAGGTTCCCATCCGCAACGACCCGAACTGGCGGGGCGGCGACTACTACGGCCAGGGCCGGGACCAGCCGACGCGCGGCCTGGCGGAGGCGCTGAAGATCGTCACCCTCCAGGCGCGGGACCGCGGCTCCCTGACAGGGTTCGGCCGCAAGCCGATCGAGGGCCAGGATCCCGCGCGCCGCATCGGCGACGGCTTCGCCGTGGAGAAGTTCCTGGACGATGCCGCCACGGCCCGCGCCAGGACGGCGGATGCCAACGCCTTCCTCTATCTCACCCGGGCCAACCAGCTCTTCCTGAACGAGGTCCCGGACATCGACGCCGCCCTTGCCCGCAGCAAGGCGAGCTGGCTGGTGCTGCCATCGTCCGGGGACCGGATCTTCCCCGTGACCTACGGGCGCGAACTGGCCGAGGCGGTCCGCAAGGCCGGGCGCCCGGTGACGCTGGTGGAGTTGCAGGGCGGGCTGGGCCATCTGGAGGGCGTGGCCGGCATGGCGCAGGCCGAGGGTGCGATCCGCACCTTCCTCGGGACCTGACCCTGTTCTAAGGAGCCACCTGGATGGGCCGGTAGCTCAACGGTTAGAGCTGGCCGCTCATAACGGCTTGGTTGCGGGTTCGATTCCTGCCCGGCCCATCCGGAACTTCTTTCCGCCGCGCGCCTAGCGCCCCAGCAGGCCCCGCAGCAGGTCCTGCATCTGCGGGCGCCGTTCCCGGTGATCCTCCGCCGGGGCGGCGGGCGGGGTGCCCACGGCCGGGGCCGCGCCGCGGGCCAGGGCCAGCTGCCCCGCACAGTCGGCCGCGGGCGGCGCGGCGTTGCGGCCGCCCAGCAGCCCCTCCACCAGCGCGCCGACGGCCGCCGTGTCTCCATCGCGGGACCGCTGCGCCAGCCCGCCCAGCACGCCCACCGCCGCCGCGGTCGCCGCGTTCGGGTCCACCGAGAAGCGCGGATTGCCGAAGCGGCCGGTGATGCCGAGCGGAGTGGTGAGCGAAACATCCCCCACCCGGATCACCGGGCGCAGGCGGAAGGCCAGGGTCTCGTCCCCGAGATTCGCGGCGCCGGCGCCGCCGATATTCGCCACGCCGGTCTGCACCAGCAGGGCGCGGGACTGGGCGACGCCTTTCTCAAGGTCGAAGCGCAGGGCGAGGCAGCGGATCTCCGCCGCGCCGCCCACCGCATTCTCCGGCACGATGCCGCGCAGGGCCTGGGTGGCGCCGGTGAGCAGGCGCGGCTCAATCCGCCCCCCCGTCATCGCCAGGCCGAGATGGCCGGCGAGGCTTCCGGCCAGGGCACGGGTCCCCGCCCCCTCCCCGCGCAGGGAGATATCCAGCGCACCCTTGCCCGTAACGGGCGAGGCGATGCCGAAAGCCGCGAGGAGCGGCGCCGGGTCCACCCCGCCCTCCCCGCTGCGGAGATCGAGGGAGAGGCGCGGCGCGGCGCCCCCGGCCTCGGCGGTAAGCGCACCGCTGACGGGACCGCCCGGGGTGGCGGCGGCGAAGCGCTCCACCCTCAGCGCCTTGCCGTCCAGCACGGCGCGTAGGGAGACGTTCCGCCAGTCCGCGCCATGCAGGCGCAGCACGGCGACGTCGCCATCCGCGTCCAGGGCAAAAGGCACGTCCCGGATGGCGGCGAGGTCGATCGGCTGGTCGGGGATGACCCGCGTGTCCGCCCGGGCAGCCGGGGCGGGCGCGGCCGGGGCTGGTGATGCGGGGGCTGGTGGCGCAGGGACCGGTGCGGCGGGGGCCGGAGTGGCGGGCGCGGCGGCAGGGGCTGGCGCGGCGCGGATCGCGTCCAGGTCGAGGCGGCTCAGGGACACGCGCAGGTTCAGCCGCGGCAGAGGATCGGCCCGGCGCCAGGCCAGCGCGCCGCGCCCGGCCACCTCCCGCGCGGTGATGGCGAGGTCCGGCACATCGGCCCCCTCGGCGGAAAGGTTCAGGCGGAAGGTGGCGCTCGCCGCGTGCAGCGGCGGCAGGTTCGGGGTGCCGGCCCGGGTGCCGAGCGCGCGAAGGTCCTCGGCGCGGAGGGAGACGGCCCAGCCCGTGCCCGCCATCTGCCGGCCCGGGGCGAGCGCGCCCTCGGCGGAGGCGGCCAGCCCCTCGGCCTCCAGGCGGACGGCCAGCGGCAGGGCGCCCTCGCCCCGCGCGGCGGCCAGGGTCGGGCCCGTGGCGTTCAGCGTGACCGGCAGCTCGCCCAGGCGCAGCGTGCCGGTGAGGGTGATTGGCGCCTCCGGCGCGCCCGCGTCCAGCTGGACAGGCCCGAGGGCGAGGGCGCGGCCACCGGCCGCGGCCTGCGCCTCCGCCACCGAGGCGTGAAGGCTGGAAAGGCCCCGGGCGCCATCCGCCTCCGCGACGAGGGAGAGGTTGCGCGCCTCCGGCAAGGCGGTGCCCGGCAGGAGGGGGGCGAGGCGGGCCGTGCTGTCGGCGGTGGCGGCCAGCCGGGCGCGCCATCCCGCGGGCTGGAACGGCAGCGTCAGGGCGCCATTCGCCTCCGCGTTCATGCCCGGCACGGAAAGGCCCAGGCGGAAGGGCCATTCCCCAGGCTGGTCGGCCAGCAGGGCGGCGAGTGGGCCGGTGCCGCCGTTGATCGTCGCGGTCAGCCCGCGCGCGATCGCCTGGCCTTCCGCGAGGATCGCCTTGTCGGAGGCGCGGAGCACCAGGCGGGGAAGCTCCACCACCTCCTCCTGGCCGGGCGCCCGCCAGGTGATGCGGCCGCGCTCGATCGTCACGGCGTCCACGGCGATGCCGAAGGGGCGGGATGGCTCGGCGGGGATGGGGTTCGCGGGGGCAGGCGCGTCCGGGCGGGCGCGGTTGAACTGCCAGTTCCCGCGCCCCTGGGCGTCGATCTCCAGCAGCAGGTCGGGCTCCACCAGCGCGATGCGGCGGATCTTCACCTCCCGCGAGAGGAGGGGAATGAGGGCGACCTCGGCCTCGATCCGGCGAGCGCGCAGCATTTCCGGGCGGGAGCCGCCGGGGACATTGGCGAAAACCGGGCCCTCCAGCGCGATCGTCGGCACCAGCGCCGGGCGCAGGGTGACGGGCCCGGACAGGGTCAGGCGGCGACCGGTCGCGGCTTCTATCGCCGCCTCCAGCCGGGGGCGCGCGGCATCGGATCGGACCAAGGCCCAGAGGGCGGCATAGCCGGCGACGGGAAGGCCCACCACGACCACCCCGAGGCCGATGAGCCAGGGGCGCAAGCGGCGCCGGGATCGCGCGGATTCGCTCATGGGTGCCTTCCCGGGACTGTCAGCGCGTCCGGCGCGCGGGCGGGGTGCGCGGCCGGTCGAAGCCGAGGAACTCGAAGCTCTCGTTCATATGGGGCGGCAGCGGCGCGGAGACGGAGAGGGTGCCGCCCTCCGGGTGCGGCAGCTCGATGGAGCGGGCGTGGAGGTGGAGGAGATCCGACATCCCCTCCAGATGGGCTGCGGCGCCACCGTATTTACCGTCCCCCAGGATCGGGGTCTTCAGCGCCGAGGCGGCGTGGACGCGGAGCTGGTGGGTGCGGCCGGTATGCGGCTGCATCTCCAGCCAGGAGACGTGCTTGCGGGCATTGTCCACCACGCGGAAGTCGGTGATGGCGTGGGCACCGTCCTCCCCTTCCTCGGCCGGTCCCATGCGCTCCCCGCGCGGGCCGCCCTGTTTCGCCAGGGGCATGTTGATGCGCCCGGCCAGCGGGTGCGGGCGGCCGACCACCAGGGCCCAGTATGTCTTCTGCGCGTCCCGGCCCCGGAAGGCGGCGGCCAGCTTCGCCGCCGCACCGGGGCTGCGGGCGAGGAGAAGGACGCCGGAGGTGTCCCGGTCCAGCCGGTGGACGAGGCGGGGGCGATCCTCAGCCCCGAAGCGCAGCGCATCCAGCATGCCGTCCAGGTGGCGCGCGATGTTCGGCCCGCCCTGCACGGGCAGGCCATGGGGCTTGTCCAGCGCGATCACGGAATCGTCGCGGTAGATCACCATCCGCTCCAGCATCGCCGCGTCGCGCTCGGACACGGCGGGGCGGTCCGGCATCGGGGCCGGGGTGTCCGGCATCGGCGGCACGCGGATCTCCTGGCCAGGCAGGAGGCGGGTGTTCGTCTCCGCCCGCTTGCCATCCACCTTGATCTGCCCGGTGCGCAGCATCTTCTGCAGCGCCCCCTGGGTGAGTTGGGGATGGTGGCGGCGGAACCAGCGGTCGAGGCGGAGATCCGCCTCATCGGACGCGACGGTGGCAAGGGTGGCTGGCATGATGCGGTGCAGGTAGCGACGGCGGCGGCGCGCGTCGAGGCCGGAGTGGTCCCTTTCGCCCGGGCCACCGCCTCGGCCAGGCTCACGCCGAGAGGTTGAAGGCCACCGAGATGCGTGGGCGGATGCCGGAATAGCGCCGCACGCCGTGGACCAGCCAGGACGGGAAGAGCAGCACCGTGCCGGTCCGCGGCGTGACGTAATCCGTGAGCCCCGCGCTGAGGCAGCCGGGGATGGCCATGCGGAGCTGCGGGGCGGAGAAGCCGGGGAGGATGCCGCGGGGGTCGTGCATCTCGAACTCGCCGCCAGGGCCCGGGCCGTCCTGCGCCACCTCATCGCCGGCATCCACCCAGTAGACGCCGGACCAGTAGGCGCCGGGGTGGTGGTGGGGGTGGTTGGCGTGGCCCTCCCCGTTCACGTTCGCCCAGGCGTTACTGCGCCAGGTCATCACGCCCTTCCGCGCCGCCCCGTCCGGCGTGCGGATGGCGGTGAACCGGTTCGCCAAGCGCGTCACGCCATCCAGCAGGGCAGCGCCGGCGGGACCGGACCAGGACCAGAAGTCATCGGCCGACTGCCAGCCGCCATCGTTGCTGCGGGTCACGCCACCCTCCCGCGCGGCGCGGGCGAGGATCGCGGCGCGCAGCCCGGCGTTCAACGCCGCCGCGCCGTTCACCGGGGCGACCAGCAGGGGCGTGGGAAAGACATTCCTCAACCGGAAGCCCGTGGCGCTGAAGCTGAGGGGTTCCAGCGGGGAAAGGCCGGCCGGCGATCCGTGATCCATGGTGCTGCATCCTGCGGCGAGGGCGGCAGGATGACCCGCGAAGGCTTTCGAAGGGTTAAGGGGCTTGCGCCGCGCGACTGGCAGGCTTCAATCCCGCGTGACACCGGATGAAGACCGACCGATGACCGTGAAGGCCACCGCCCCCGTGCACCCGGACGACCTGGCCGCGGTGCGGGACTGGTTCCGCATCCTGTCCGAGCATGTGCGGGCCGTGGATTTCGTGCCGGCCCGCGCGATCTTCGCCGAGGACTTCATCGCCTTCGGCACCTACAGCGATTTCCTGGTCGGCCGCGACAACACGGAAGGTAACCAGTGGCGCAAGGTCTGGCCGACCATCGACGGCTTCACCTACCGGCTGGACAACGTGCAGGCGGTTGTCTCCCCGGACCGGCTGCACGCCACCGGCATGGCGGTCTGGGATTCCACCGGCTACCGCGAGGATGGCACGCCCTTCGACCGGCCCGGCCGCACCACCGTGTCCCTGGCACGGGAGAAGGTGGGCGATCCCTGGGTGGCGACGCACACGCACATGTCCCTGTTCCGCGGCACGCCGGATGTGAGCCACGGGAAGAAGGCGCCGAGGAGCTAGGGCCGGGACCAAACCCCCGGCCGCACCCCGGCGGCGGTGAGAAGGCCATAGGCGGTGATGCCGAGGGCCACGGCCAGGAATTGGCCGTCCAGCCCCATCCCCAGCACATCGCCGAGCAGCCATCCCCCACCCACCGCGACGCCGATCCGCGACAGCCCCGCCAGCAGCGGCCAGCGCATCCGCCCGGCGCCCTGGGAGGCGAAGTAGAGGGCCATGCCCAGGCCGAAGCCGCCGAAGGCGAAGCCGGTGTAGGACAGGGCACGGGCGGCGAGGTCCACGACGGCCGGGTCCGCGGTGAAGAAGCCGGCAAAGATGCGCGGCGAGGCCGCCACCAGCAGGCCGATAAGGCCGGTGATGGCGAAGGCCATGCCCCCGCCCGTCCAGGCGATGCGCCGCGCGCCCGGCCAGTCCCCGGCGCCGACGGTGCGGCCCACCAGAGCCGTAAGGGCGGAGCCGACGCCGAAGGCGATGGGGATCATCAGGAATTCCAGCCGGGCGGAGATTCCATAGGCCGCCACCGCGACGGGGCCGTGGGAGGCGATGCGCGCGGTGACGAGGATGGTGGTGAGGTTCGCCACCCCCGCCAGGATCGAGGCGATGAGCCCCACGGAGAGGATGCGCCAGAACATCGCGCCGGAGGGCCGCACCCGCAGCCCCGGCCGGAACCCCGCCCCGCCCCGCAGCACCACCCAGCCCATGGCAAGGGTTGAGCCGGCAAAAGCGGCGGCCAGCCCCGCACCGATCCCCGGCAGGCCCATGCCCACCGGCTCCGCAAGGAGCCAGGCAAGCACCGGGTAGGCCGCCCAGGTGATCACCAGCACCCGCGCGGCCAGGGCGTGCCGCCCGCCCCCGCGCAGGACGGAGGCGAGGGTATTGGCGAGCCATACGGGCACGGCGCCGAGGCCGAAGAGGAGGATGGCGTAGGGCGCCGCGGCCTCCGCCGCCGCGGTGCCGCCGATGGCGCCGAGGAGCGCGCGCGGGAAACCGGCGAGCAGCACCGCGAAAGCAGCCCCGGCCAGCACGGCAATGAGGACGGCGTGCAGGACGAGGGCCGAGGCCTCGTCCCGCCGCCCGGCGCCGAGGGCGCGGGCGATGGCGGAGGAGACGCCGCCCCCCATGGCGCCCGAGGACATCATCTGCATCAGCAGCGAGAAGGGCAGCACCACGGACCAGCCGGCGAGCGCCGCGGTGCCCTGGCGTGCCGCCAGCCAGGTCTCGGCGATCTGGGCGACGGCCTGGAGCACGGCGCTGAGGGCGGTGGGGGCGGCCAGCGCCAGAATCTGCCGCGCGGCGGAGGGGCGCGGCGGGGCGACAAGGAGGGTTTCAGCCACGGGCCGCCTCCGGAAAGCGGCGGCGCATCGCCTCGCTGGCGGCGGGGCCGGGCACGAGGCGGATGGTCTCCGGGGTCACGGGCCGGCCGGCGGAGTCCAGCGGCGGCGGGCAGGCGATCTCCTCGCCCGTCACCGGGTCCAGCAGACACATGGCCTGGCCGTCCGGGCCCGCCATCCAGCGGTCCGCCCAGCCTTTCAGCGAGAGGAAGACGGGGAAGAAGGCCCTGCCCTTCTCCGTCAGGCGATAGGAATGGCGTGCCCCCTCCGGCACGCGCTCCAGCAGGTCGTGCTCCACCAAGTCCTTCAGCCGGGTGCTGAGGATGTTGGTGGCGATGCCGAGGTGGCGGGCGAAGTCGTCGAAGCGGGTGGTGCCGTAGAAGGCCTCCCGCATCACCAGGATGGCCCAGCGCTCCCCCAGCACGTCCATCGCCCGGGCGATGGGGCAGCGCATCGTCGCGAAGTCGGTTCGGGGCATCGGGGCATCCATTCGGCTTGCATCATGCAAGCTGATTCGTTTGCAACATGCAAGCCTTCTGCCCCTGCCCTAAGGACGGGTGTGGCGGGAGGCGCGGCCGCGACGCCGCGGCGTGCCTCCCGGACCCCGTGCAGGCTTAGTAGAGGCGGATCCCCTCCACGTTGTCGAAGCGCAGCACCTCGCCGCCGATGGAGAGCTGGCCGCTGAAGGTCGCGGGCTGGCCGGCGGCGTTCGTGAAGCTGATCGAGTTGTCGCTGCCCGTGTGCATCTGCAGGCCGGGCTCGTAGACCTGAAGGCCGCTGCGGAGCTGGTCCATGTTCATGCCGGTGACGGCCACGCTGTCGCGCCCCTGGCCGCCATCGAAGTAGTCGTTCCCGCTGCCCGGCGACCAGGCATAGAGGTCGTTCCCAGCACCGCCAAAGGCGGAGTCGGCGGCGTGGTCGGCAACCGAGCTGCCCATCAGCGTGTCGTTGCCCTCGCCGCCATCGACGAAGTCCACTCCGGCCCCGCCATTGATGTTGTCGTTGCCCGCGCCGCCGACCAGCGCGTCCTGGCCATCGCCGCCGTACAGCACGTCGTTGCCGGCGTTGCCCTCCACGTAGTCGTTGCCCGCATCGGCGTTGACGTAGTCGTTGCCGTCGCCGGCCACCACGGCGTCATTGCCCGCGCCCGCCTGGACGTTGTCGTCCCCCGCGCCGCCCTGCACGTAGTCGTTGCCGCCATAGGTCGTGATCAGGTCCGCCTCGGCGGTGCCCTGCGTGCTGTCGGCACCCTCGGTGCCCCGGATGTAGGCGCCGCCCACCACAGTCTCGAGAGTCTTGGGGTCGATGGGGGTCTTGGCGTGCTGGCTCATCATGGTCCTCCTGATCGTTTCGTGATCGATGAAGGAACCATGCCGGGCAGCAGGCGATCAGGGAATGCCCGTCCTCTCTATTATGGCGATCGGTCCCATCAATCGGGACGAAACGGGCGGTCGGCAGGCTGGTGCGGGCGGAATCAGCCGCGCCCGATCGCCCGCCGGAGGCGCAGGCCCCATCCCGACGCGCGTTCGCTCACCGAGCTTTCCAGCGACTCGATCCTGGAGACGACGCCGGGCCAGCGCCCGGCCACCCAGGCCCAACGGTTGGCGGCCCAGAGATGCTGGTCGCGCAGCACGAAAACGCCGAGCGCGAGGAACAGGAAGCCCTGCAGGAAGGGCAGGACGCAGCCCAGCACGCCGAGGACAATGAAGAACCAGCCCAGCGCCTTCCGGCCCGGCCGGGGGTTCAGCGTGACGAAGGTGGAGGTTTTGTCATCCATCCACCGCCAGATGGCCCGCGCGCCCGCCCGATCAAGCCGGGATCAGATCGGGCACGCAGCGCCGTCTCAGATGTGAAGCGCGCGGCCGTCCACGGCCAGGGCGGCTTCCTTCACCGCCTCGCTCAGCGTCGGGTGGGCATGGCAGATGCGGGCCACGTCCTCGGCGCTGGCGCCGAACTCCACCGCCGTCACCATCTCCGCGATCAGCGCCCCGGCATCCGGGCCCAGGATATGGGCGCCGAGCACGCGGTCCGTCGCCTTGTCGGCCAGGATCTTGGCGAAGCCGTCCGTGTCGCCCATGGCGCGGGCGCGGCCATTGGCGGTGAAGGGGAACTTGCCGACCTTGTAGGCGGTGCCCGCGGCCTTCAGCTCCTCCTCCGTGGCGCCCACGGAGGCGACCTCGGGCCAAGTGTAGACGACGCCGGGGATGGCCGCGTAGTTCACGTGGCCATGCTGGCCGGCCAGGATCTCGGCGATCGCCACGCCCTCGTCCTCGGCCTTGTGGGCGAGCATCGGGCCGGCGATCACGTCGCCGATCGCGTAGATGCCGGGAACGTTGGTGGCGAAGTGGTGGTCGGTCTTCACCCGGCCCCGCTCGTCCAGCGCCACGCCGGCCGTGTCCAGCCCCAGGCCCTCGACATAGGGGCGGCGCCCGATGGCCACCAGCACCACGTCGGCCTGGATGCTCTGCGCCTCGCCGCCCTTGGCAGGCTCGACGGTCAGCGTCACGCCGGTCTCGGACTTGGTCGCTCCGGTCACCTTGTGGCCGAGCTGGAACTTGAAGCCCTGCTTGGACAGCACGCGCTCGAACTGCTTGGCAACCTCGTTGTCCATGCCCGGCAGGATGCGGTCGAGGAACTCGATCACCGTTACCTCGGCGCCCAGGCGGCGCCACACGCTGCCCAGCTCCAGCCCGATCACGCCGGCGCCGATCACCACCAGGTGCTTCGGCACCGCCGGCAGCTCAAGCGCGCCGGTGGAGGTGACGACCTGCTTCTCATCCACCTCGACGCCGCGCAGCGGCACGCTCTCGCTGCCCGTAGCGATGACGATGTTTTTCGTCTCGTAGGTCGTGCCGGCTACCTCGACCTTGCCGGCCGAGACGATCTTGCCCGCGCCCTTGAGCCAGGTGACCTTGTTCTTGCGGAAGAGGAACTCGACCCCCTTCACATTGGCCGAGACCACCTCGCCCTTGCGCGCCTGCATCCGGGCGAGATCGAGCTTGATGCCCTCCACCGTGATGCCGTGGTCGGCGAACTTGTGGGCGATCTCGTCGAAGTTCTCGGACGACTGGAGCAGCGCCTTGGAGGGAATGCAGCCGATGTTGAGGCACGTGCCGCCCAGCGTCTCCCGCTTCTCCACGCAGGCCACCTTCAGCCCGAGCTGCGCGGCGCGGATGGCACAGACATAGCCGCCGGGGCCGGCGCCGATCACGATGAGGTCGAAGGAGTCGGCCATGGCTGGGGGTCCTGCAATGATCTTCGCAGGGGCAGGTAGCAGGCCGGGGCCCGGGATTGAAGGGTGGGGCCCCGGGCAAATGCGGCTGGCCAGCCCTGCCGGGCCCGCATCGCCCGCTATCCCACCCCCCGCCAGAGGGAGCCGGTGGCGGCAATGGGAACGAGAAGGATGGGTGGATCGACCCGCAGCGGCCCGATCCCGGGAAGCGGGAGGGTGAACGTCCCTCCCCCGCTCACCCCGGCGGATACCGCTCGAACCCCGGCAGGACGTCCAGCCGCGCCATCCAGCGCAGGCGCTCGGCCAACTGGATCTGCGCGCCGGGTGGCAGGGCCTCGGGATCGTCCAGCGTGCCGGTCTGGATATCGACCAGGCCCGGCAGCATCGCCTCGTTCACGTAGAGGATGCCCGTCCCGCACCGGCCGCAGAAGTGCCGCCGGCCGTGCTCGGAGGAGGCGTAGACGACGGGCTCGCCCGTCACCTCCAGCTCCTCGGCGGGCAACATGGCCCAGCCCACCATCGGGGCACCGGCGTGACGCCGGCAGTCCCGGCAATGGCAGAGGGCGTGGTGCAGCACCTCGCCCATGATCCTGTAGCGGATCGCCCCGCAATGGCAGCCGCCGGTCAGCATCGCGCTCCTCCCCTCAGGGACGGGAGGGAGCCTAGCACGGGGCCGGAACGGAAACGGGCCGGAAGGGTCTCCCCCTCCGGCCCGCAGCGTTCCGACCCGTGAAAGGGATCAGAGGCCGAGCAGCAGGCGCCGCGCGTCCTCCACGCTCTCCTTCACGCGCACGAGGAAGGACACCGCCTCCTTCCCGTCCACGATCCGGTGGTCGTAGGACAGGGCGATGTACATCATCGGGCGGATCTCGATCTTGCCGCCCACCACCATCGCCCGCTCCTTGATCGCGTGCATCCCGAGGATGCCGGACTGGGGCGGGTTCAGGATCGGGGTGGACATCAGGCTGCCGTAGATGCCGCCATTGGTGATGGTGAAGCTGCCGCCCGCCATCTCCTCAAGCTTCAGCTGGCCGGCGCGCACGCGCTTGCCGAAGTCACCGATCGTCTTCTCGATATCCGCGAAGGACATGTCCTGCACGTTGCGCAGCACGGGCACGACGAGGCCGGAGGGGCCGCCGACCGCGATGCCCATGTTCACGAACTGCTTGTAGACGATCTCGTCCCCGGCGATCTCGGCGTTGACGGCCGGGAACTCCTGCAGTGCCGCGACGCAGGCCTTCACGAAGAAGGACATGAAGCCGAGCTTCACGCCGTGCTTCTTCTCGAAGGCATCCTTGTACTCGGCGCGCAGCGCCATCGCGTTGCCCATGTCCACCTCGTTGAAGGTGGTGAGCATGGCGGCGGTGTTCTGCGCCTCCTTCAGGCGCCGCGCGATAGTCAGGCGCAGGCGGGTCATCTTCACCCGCTCTTCGCCGGCCTCGGCCGCGCGCGGGGCGGCCTTGGCGGCGGGGGCCGCGCTCGGTGCGGCCGGGCGGGCGAGGAAGTCCAGCACGTCGCCCTTGGCGATCCGGCCATCCTTGGCGGAGCCGGCACCGATCTGATCCGCGGAGACACCCTTCTCCGCCATCATTTTGGCGGCGGCGGGCAGCGGGGCATGGGCCGAGGTGGCGGCCGTGGGCTCGGCGCCGCCGGGGCGGGAGACGGGGCCGGCCACCGGGCGCGGCTCCTCGACCTTCGGGGCGCTCGCCGGGGCGGCGGCGGCCGGGGCCGCGGGCTTGGCAGCGCCAGCCCCCGTGCCGGCGCCGAGCGTGCCGAGCAGGCCGCCGACCTCGACTTCCGCGCCCTCATCGGCGGAAATGCTCTCGATCGTGCCGGCGGAGGGGGCGTTCACCTCCACCGTCACCTTGTCCGTCTCCAGCTCGACCAGCGGCTCGTCGGCCGCAACGGACTCGCCCACCTTCTTCAGCCAGCGGGCCACGGTCGCCGTGGAAACGCTCTCGCCCAGGGTGGGCACCAGGATCTCGGTCATGTGTTTTCCTCAGCCCAGGCCGAGCGCCTGGCGAACGAGCGCTTCCTGCTGCTGCGCGTGCACCTTGGCAAGCCCCGTCGCGGGGCTGGCCGCGGCCGGGCGGCCGACATAGTCCGGCCGCGTGGCCTTTCCGCCGACCTGCTTCAGCACGCCCTCGATCCGCCGGTCGATGTAGTTCCAGGCGCCCATGTTCTCCGGCTCCTCCTGGCACCACACGACCTCGGCGTTCTTATAGGGCGCCAGGATCTTGGGCAGGGTGACGGCGGGGAAGGGATAGAGCTGCTCCACCCGGATGATCGCCACATCCTTCACGCCCTTGTCCCGGCGCTCCTGCAGCAGGTCGTAGTAGACCTTGCCGGTGCAGAGGACGACCCGCCTCACCTTCTCCGGCGCCTCGATCGTGTCGACCTCGTCCAGCACGGTCTGGAAGCGGCTGCCCGGGCCGAACTCGGCCAGCGGGGAGACGGCCAGCTTGTGCCGCAGCAGCGACTTCGGCGTCATCAGGATCAGCGGCTTGCGGTAGTTCGCCTTCATCTGGCGCCGCAGGGCGTGGAAGTAGTTAGCGGGAGTGGTGATGTTCGCCACCCGCATGTTCCGCTCCGCGCAGAGCTGGAGGTAGCGCTCAAGCCGGGCGGAGGAGTGCTCCGGACCCTGCCCCTCATAGCCGTGCGGCAGCAGCATCACGAGGCCGGACATTCGCAGCCACTTCGTCTCGGCGGAGGCGATGAACTGGTCGATGATGACCTGCGCCCCGTTCGCGAAGTCGCCGAACTGGCCTTCCCACAGGACCAGCGTCTGCGGGTCCGCCAGGGAGTAGCCGTAGTCGAAGCCCAGCACCCCGAACTCCGAGAGGAGGGAGTTGAAGGCCTCAAGCCGGGCCTGGCCCTCGCGGATGTTGTTCAGCGGCACGTACTCGGCCTGGGTGGCCTGGTCGATCAGGTAGGCGTGGCGCTGGGAGAAGGTGCCGCGCTGCACGTCCTCGCCGGAGAGGCGCACGCGGTGGCCGTCCACCAGCAGGGTGCCGAAGGCCAGCGCCTCGCCGGTCGCCCAGTCGATGCCCTCGCCCGTCTCGATGGCCTGCTTCTTCGCTTCCAGCTGGCGCAGGATCTTCGGGTTGGCCCCGAAGCCCTCCGGCACGCGGGAGAGGGCGGCGCCCACCTCGCGCAGCACATCGGTCTCCACCGCCGTGTCCGTGTCCGTCTCCGGCTGGTCGTTGCCCGGCGCCTTCAGGCCGGACCAGTGGCCCTCCAGCCAGTCGGCCTTGTTCGGCTTGAAGGTCTGGCTGGCCTGGAAGGCTTCGTCCATCTTCGCGAAGAAGGCGTCCTGGATGGCCTTGGCCTCGGCCTCAGGCACGCTGCCCTCCGCCGCCAGCTTCCCTGCGTACTTCGTGCGGGTGGTCGGCGTCTCCTTGATGCGGGCGTACATCAGGGGCTGGGTGAAGGCCGGCTCGTCGCTCTCGTTGTGGCCGTGCCGGCGGTAGCAGACAATGTCCAGCACCACGTCGGAGGCGAACTTCAGCCGGAACTCGGTGACGAGGCGCGCGGCGAAGACCACCGCCTCCGGATCGTCCCCGTTCACGTGCAGGATCGGCGCCTGCACGGACTTGGCGATGTCCGTGCAGTAGAGGCCGGAATAGGCATGGGCCGGGGTGGTGGTGAAGCCGATCTGGTTGTTCGTCACCACGTGGATCGTGCCGCCGGTGCGGTAGCCGATGAGCTGGCTCATCGCCATCGTCTCATAGACCACGCCCTGGCCGGCGAAGGCCGCATCGCCGTGCAGCAGGATGCCCATGACGGATTGGCGGGTCTTGGTGTCGCCCGCCATGTCCTGGCGCGCGCGCACCTTGCCGGCGACCACCGGGTCCACCGCCTCGAGGTGGGAGGGGTTGGGCTGCAAGGAGAGGTGGACCTGGCGCCCGTCGATCTCCACGTCCGTGGAGGTGCCGAGGTGATACTTCACGTCGCCGGAGCCCTGCACGTCCTCCGCATGGCCCGCGCCCTTGAACTCGGCGAAGACCTGCGTGAACGGCTTCTTCACCACGTTCACGAGCGTGGAGAGGCGGCCGCGATGCGCCATGCCGATCGCGATCTCGGTCACGCCGTTCTTCGCGCCCTCGGCGATCACGGCCTGCACGGCGGGGATGGTGGACTCGCCGCCCTCAAGCCCGAAGCGCTTGGTGCCCACGAACTTCTTGGCGCAATAGGCCTCGAAGCCCTCGGCGGCCGTCAGCTGCTCCAGGATGGTGCGCTTGTCATCGGCCTTGAAGGCGTTCTTCCAGGGCGCGCCCTCGATGCGCTGCTGGATGAAGGCCTTCTGCTCGGGGTCCTGGATGTGCATGAACTCGACACCGATGGTGCCGCAGTAGCTCGCCTTCAAAATCGCGAGGATCTCGCGCAGCGTCGCCGTCTCGCGGCCCAGCACCTTGTCGATGAAGATCGGGCGGTCCAGGTCGGCGTCCGAGAAGCCGTAGGTCTTCGGGTCCAGCTCCGGGTGGGGCTTCTTCTTCTGCAGGCCCAGCGGGTCCAGGTCGGCCTCAAGGTGGCCGCGCACGCGGTAGGCACGGATGAGCATCAGCGCGCGGAGGGAATCCACCACCTGCTGCCGGTTCGCGGCCGGGTCGGCGGAAACGGCGGCGGCGGGTGCCGCGGCCGGCTTATCGCCCTTCGCGCCCTTAGTGGGGGCGGGTGCCTCCGGCTCCGGCGCGAAGCCGCCGCGGGGGCGCGGGGCCCAGGAGGCGCCGGTCGCGTCCTCCAGCACGGCGCGCGCGTCGTCGTTCAGCGCGGCGAAGAGTTCCGCGAAGGAAGGGTCGACGCTGTCCGGGGCCTGCACCCAGCGGGCATAGAGGTCCGCGAGGAAGGTGGCATTCGCCCCCGTCATCGCGCTGGCTAGGATATCCACTCCGGGCATGGTCTTCCGCTTCTCGGCTTCGGGCTGGGGGGATTTAGGCGGGGATCGGGGCAGGTCTGTGGCAGGGGGCGACGGCCGGGGCCATCAACCGGCAAAGCCGCCACGCAATTTCTGGACCTGCTTCCGTTGTCATTCCGTTTCTCCCGGGGGTCTGCACCCGGGCTCCCACGCACCAATTGGGCTTCGGCGCGCTGCTTGTCACCCGTCTTACCGGCATGTCTGGGCGGCGCAAGGCGGGGAATGGGCGGAAGTTCCGCCGAAGATGCGTCGGGGCGCTCCGGGACGGAAAGGTCCGGATGGCCCGCCCGCCCCGAAGGCTGGCATAAGGCGCCGGGGAGCACGGAACAGCCATGCCGGAAACAACGGAGACGCGGAGTGGTCCAGGGGCCGGCACAGGCGCGGCCGGGCGGAACCTCCTCTTCCTGCGGGAGGAGGAGCTGCGCCTGGCGCAGGACCTCTTCTTCTTCGGCTATCGCGATTTCACGGCGGGGCCGGATGCCATCCTGGCTGAGATGGGCATGGGCCGCGCGCATCACCGGGTGCTGCATTTCCTGGGACGCCGCCCCGGACTGACGGTGGGGGAGCTGCTCTCCATCCTCGCGATCACCAAGCAGTCCCTGTCCCGCGTGCTCACGCCGCTGGTGGAGGGGGGCTACGTGGCGCAGGTGCCCGGGCGGGCGGACCGGCGTCAGCGGCACCTCTCCCTCACCCCGTCCGGGGAGGCGTTGGAGCGGCGCCTCTTCGAGCGGCAGCGGGAGACGGTGACGCGCGCCTACCGGGAGGCGGGGCCGGTGGCGGTGGAGGGGTTCCGCCACGTCATGCGCGGGCTGATGGGGCCGGAGGCGCGGCGGGCGCTGGAGCGGCTGGGGGCCCCGGACCGGCCCTCGGTCCGCGCGGTTCCACCGGCCAAGCCGGGGAGCGGGGGCAAGGCGCCGTGAGCGAGGCCGCGCACCTGCTGGTGGTGGACGACGATTCCCGCCTCCGTGCCCTTCTCCAGCGCTTCCTCGCGGAGCAGGGCTTCCGCGTCTCCGTCGCCGCCGATGCCGCCGCTGCGCGGCAGGCCCTGGCGGGGATGGAATATGACCTGATGGTGCTCGACGTGATGATGCCCGGGGAGACGGGGCTGGAGCTGACGGAGAGCCTGCGCCGGGACGGCCAGGACGTGCCCATCCTCATGCTCACCGCCGCCGGCGCGCCGGACGACCGGATCGCCGGCTTCGAGCACGGGGCGGACGACTACCTGGCCAAGCCCTTCGATCCGCGGGAACTGGCGCTGCGCATCCGCACCATCCTGAAGCGCGCCGCCCCGCCCGCCTCCGCCCCGCTGCCCCCGGTGCAGCTCGGCCTGCGCTGGTTCGATGCGGAGCGCGGGGAGCTGCGCGGGCCGGAAGGGGTGACTCGCCTGACGGGCGGCGAGGCGGCGCTGCTGGTCGCGCTCGCCCGCCGCGGAGGCGAGGTGCTGTCGCGGGAGGAGATCGCCGCCGCCATGGGCAGCCCGGAGGCCGGGGAGCGCGCGGTGGACGTGACCGTGACCCGCCTGCGCCGAAAGATCGAGCCCGACCCGCGCGAGCCGCGCTTCCTGCACACCGTCCGCCACAAGGGCTATGTGTTGCGCCCCGGCTCCTGAAGCCGGGGAGAGGCGAGATCGACGCCGGGAGGGTTGCCATGGCACCGGATATCGGCGCGCCCGCGATCGGGCGGGACGGGGCGGGCCTGCCGGAGGTGGCGCCGCGGGGCGCCCCGCCGCGCTGGACGCGCCGCCGCGGGCTGCGCGGCCTGCTGCACAGCCTGCTGCGCCCCCTGGTGCCGCGCGGCCTGCTGGCCCGCGCGCTGCTGATCGTGCTGATCCCCCTGGTGGTCACCCAGGGCATCGCGCTGCAGATCTTTTACGGCACCCATCTGGACGTGATCTCCCGCCGCCTTGCCGCTGGGGTGGCGGGCGACGTCGGCATGGTGGTGGAGCTGCTCACCCGCTACCCGCGCGGCGCGGACGGGGAGGATGAGCGCGGCTGGATCTTCCGCGAGGCCGCCTGGCGGATGGACCTGTCCCTGGCCTTCGAGCCCGGCGCGGAGCTGGGCCCGCCGGCGCAGCGCCCGGCCAGCCTGCCCCTGCTACCGCTGGAGGAGGACCTGGACCGCGCGCTGAAGGAGCGCGTGCGCCTGCCCTTCGACACGGACTGGCAGACGGACCCGCGCAGCGTGATCATCCGCGTCGGCCTGCCGGACGGGGTGCTGCACGTCGAGGCGTCCCGCAAGCGCCTGTTCTGGGGCACCATCTATCTCTTCTTCATCTGGCTCGTCGGCGCCTCCCTCCTGCTCTTCGCGGCGGCGGCGTTGTTCATGAAGAACCAGGTGCGGGCCATCCGCCGCCTCGCCGGCGCGTCGGAGGCCTTCGGCAAGGGGCGCGACACCGGCCCGATCAAGCCGGAGGGAGCGAGCGAGGTGCGGCAGGCCGCCGCCGCCTTCAACGGCATGCGCGCCAATATCCGCCGCTTCGTCGCACAGCGGACGGAGATGCTGGCGGGCATCAGCCACGACCTCCGCACCCCCCTCACCCGGCTCCGCCTCGGCCTGGCCATGCTGCCCGCGGACGCGCAGGCGGACGGCGTGGAGATGACCCAGGACGTGGAGGAGATGGAGCGCATGATCGCCTCCTACCTCGCCTTCGCGCGGGGGGAGGTGCTGGAGGCGCCGGAGCCGATCGACCTCGTCGCCCTGGTGCGGGAGGTGGCGGAGCGCGCCCCGGCCGAGGGCGGGGAGGTGGCGGTGGAGGCCCCCCCTTCCCTCACCTTGCCGCTTCGGGCGGACGCGCTGCGGCGCTGCCTCGGCAACCTGCTGGACAATGCCCGCCGCCACGCCGCCCATGTGGCGATGACGGTGCGTCCCACCCCCGGATGGGCCGAGGTGCATGTGGACGATGACGGCCCGGGCATCCCCGCCGAGACGCGGGAGGGCGCCTTCAAGCCCTTCGCGAGCTTCTCGGCCGGCGGCACCGGGCTGGGGCTGGCGATCGCCCGCGACATCGCCCGCGCCCATGGCGGCGAGATCGCGTTGGGCGAGAGCCCGATGGGCGGCTTGCGCGCCACCATCCGCCTCCCGATGTAGCGCGAGGCCCCTCGGGGCTGCCCCGCAAAACCGTACGGGGACAGGCGCGGCAGAGGCCCTTATGCAGGCGCTGTCACCGGAGGGCGGCAGGATGGACCGGTTCGAGATCGACACGGGGGCCGAGGCGGGCTTCGGCCCTCCGGCCGACCCGGAGGCGCTCTGGGTCGCGCTGCGGGCCGAGGCCGCCCGCGCCGCCGAGGCGGAACCCGCGCTGCGTGGCCTGCTGGAATTGGCGGTGCTGCGCCACGACACGCTGCATACCGCCCTCGCCGCCCTGCTGGCCCGCAAGCTGGCCGAAGCCCTGATGCCGGCCGAGCGGCTGGAAGACATGGTGCGGGAAGCAGGGCCAGCACTGGCCGAGTTCGCCGCCGCCGACCTGTCCGCCAATCGCCGACGCGACCCGGCCGCGCGGGGCTGGCTGGCCCCCTTCCTCTACTACAAGGGCTTCCACGCCCTGACCTGGCACCGCGTGGCGCACGGGCTCTGGCTGGATGGTCGGCACCACCTCGCCCTCTACCTGCAGAGCCGCTGCGCGCTGGTCTTCGGCGTGGATATCCACCCCGCCGTGCCGGTGGGACGCGGCGTCTTCATCGACCACGCGACGGGCGTGGTGGTGGGAGAGACGGCGATGATCGGAAACGACGTCTCCATCCTCCAGGGCGTGACGCTGGGCGGCACGGGGAAGGAACGGGGTGACCGGCACCCCAAGGTGCGGGACGGCGTGCTGCTCTCGGCCGGCGCCACGGTTCTCGGCAACATCGAGGTGGGGCGCGGCGCAAAGGTCGGCGCGGGCAGCGTGGTGCTGGCCAGCGTGCCGCCCTGCGCCACCGTGGCGGGCGTGCCCGCGCGGGTGGTGGGCTGGTGCCGGGATGCCGTGCCGGCCCTGGCCATGGACCAGAGCCTGCCCTCGGAATCCTCCCGTTCCGCCTGACCCATTCGCATCGGCGGATGGACGGGATTTTAGGGGACGACAGCTACATACCCTGCCATGCTCATCTTCTAATATTCGTGAAAGATGAGGCCCCAATGCGTTGGATTTTCGGTGCGTTTTTTGTCGCCGCCTTTGCCAGCCTGGCCAGCACGGGCCATGCCGTGACCCCGGGTGCAGCGACGGCCTCCGTGGAGTCCGCGCGTGAGGCGGTCTCCGCCACGCAGGATGTGGCCTATCGGCGCAACCACCACCGCCGTCCCCGGCACCACCGCCACGTGATGCCGCGCTGAACCCCTTCCAAACGGGGTATCCGGGAGGGCCTGGCGGGAGACCGCCAGGCCTTTTCCGTTTCCGCGATCAGACGTTGAAGCGGAACAGCAGGATGTCGCCGTCCTTCACGACGTACTCCTTCCCCTCCACCCGCATCTTCCCGGCCTCCTTCGCCCCCTGCTCCCCGCCGAGCGCGACGAAGTCGTCATAGGCGATGGTCTCGCAGGCGATGAAGCCGCGCTCGAAGTCGTTGTGGATCACGGCGGCGGCCTGCGGAGCCTTGGTGCCCTTGGTGATCGTCCAGGCGCGGGCCTCCTTCGGGCCCACGGTGAAGTAGGTGATCAGCCCCAGCAGGTCGTGGCCGGCGCGGATGATGCGGTCCAGGCCGGAATCCTTCAGGCCGAGGCTGTCCAGGAACTCCAACCGGTCGTCCTCGGCCATCTGGCTGATCTCGGCCTCGATGGCGGCGGAGACGATGACGGCCTTCGCGCCCTGGGCGCGCGCCATCTCCTCCACCCGCGCGGAGAAGGCGTTGCCGGTGCCGGCCGAACCTTCCTCCACGTTGCAGACATAGAGCACGGGCTTCGTCGTCATCAGCTGCAGGCGGGCAGCCGCGGCCTCCTCGCCCTTGGGCACGGCAGTGCGGGCGGGCTTGCCATCCGCTAGGGCAGCGACGATCGGCTCGGCCAGGGCGACGAAGGCCGCGCTCTCCTTGTCGCCGTTCTTCGCCTTCTTCTGCGCGGAGACCAGGCGCTTCTCCAGGCTTTCCAGGTCGGCCAGCATCAGCTCGGTCTCGACCGTCTCCGCGTCCCGCACGGGATCCACGCTGCCCTCGACATGGGTGATGTCCCCGTCCTCGAAGCAGCGCAGCACGTGGACGATGGCGTCCACCTCCCGGATATTCGCCAGGAACTGGTTGCCCAGCCCCTCCCCGCGGGAGGCACCGCGGACGAGGCCGGCGATGTCCACGAACTCGAGCGAGGTCGGAACCTTCTTCGCCGACTTGCCGATGCGCGCCAGCGCGTCCAGCCGCGGGTCGGGCACGCCGACGCGGCCGACATTCGGCTCGATGGTGCAGAAGGGATAGTTGGCGGCCTGGGCGGCGGCCGTCTGCGTCAGCGCGTTAAAGAGGGTGGACTTGCCCACGTTGGGCAGGCCCACGATGCCGCAATTGAAGCCCATGGCGGGGATCGGTTCCGTGTCTCGGGGTTAGGCGTCTCGGGATTGGGGCGGAGTTACGCCGGCTGCGTCACCAGCGCCACCTTCGTCATGAATTCTTCGGGCCGGTCCTTCACCAGCAACGGGCAGGCATCGGCTACGGCGTCCAGCAGCCGGTCCAGCCACTCCGCATCCACCTTGGCGAAGTTGCCGAGGACATGGCCGTGCACCCGGTCCTTGTGACCGGGATGGCCGATGCCCAGCCGCACCCGCCAGAAATCGGGGGAGGAAAAGGCACGCTGCATGTCGCGCAGCCCGTTATGCCCGGCGGCGCCCCCGCCCTTCTTCACGCGCACCTTGCCGGGCGCGAGGTCCAGCTCGTCGTGGAAGGCGGTGATGCTGTCGAGCGGGATCTTCAGGAAGGCGGCGGCGGGCTGCACGGAGTTGCCGCTGTCGTTCATGTAGGTCTGCGGCTTCAGCAGCACGATCCGCTCCCCGGCGATGCTGCCCTCGCAGGTCTCGCCTTTGAAGCGGCCGCGCCAGGGGCCGAAGCGGTGGCGGGACGCGATGCGCTCCAGCGCCATGAATCCGATGTTGTGGCGCTGCCGCGCATGCTCCGCGCCCGGATTGCCCAGGCCCACCCACAGCCGCATCGAAGGCGTCCTCTAAAAGCATGGGGCGCGCCGCTTCCGCGTGCGCGCCCCAGACCTGCGTTCGGCAAGGGCCGGGCGGATCTCCGCCCGGCCCCTCGCCTCACTTCTTCTTGGCGGGCGCCGGGGCCGCGGCCTTGGCCGGGGCACCCTTGCCGCCCTTGCCCTTGGGGGCCTCGGCGACGGGGGCGGCCACGATGACCTCCTCCACCACCACCGGCGGGGCCACGGTCAGCACCACGAAGTCGCGCGGGATCGTCGGGCTGGTGCCCTGCTGATCCTTCACGTTCGACCAGCGCAGCGTGTCGCCGATATTGGCCTCGGAGACGTCCAGCTCGAAGCGCTCCGGCACGCTGTCCGGGTCGGAGAGGACCTCCAGGTCGCGGCGGACGAGGTTCGCCACGCCGCCGGCCTTGATGCCGGGGGAGACATCTTCGCCCAGCAGCACGACCGGCACGCGCACGCGGATCTTCTGGCCGGCCGCGAGCCGCTGGAAGTCCACATGGATCGGCTGGTCGGAAACCGGGTGGAACTGCACGTCGCGCATCAGGCAGCGCACGGGTGCCGCACCGGCCACCGCCACCTCGTACAGGTGGGACTGCCAGCCGCCCTTGTGGAGCTCCTTCATCACGTCACGGGGGTCGAGGGCGAGAAGGGTCGCCTCCTGCTTCGCCCCATAGATCACTGCGGGGACAGAGCCCCCACGCCGGGTCGCGCGCGCCGCCCCCTTACCGGCCCGCTCGCGCGCCGCGGCCTCGATCCGGATGGTCTGGACCATTGCCGTCATTCCTTCGCACGTTGGGTTGTGTCATTCCGCGCTGCCGTGCAGGCACGCGAAAGCTCGCCGGCCTCCAGGGGTGCCGGCGCGGGCGGGGTTTAGCGGCGAGGGACGAATGGGGCAAGGCCCGAGGGGGGGGCGCCCGGATCAGCGCGCCGGCCCCTCCCGATCCATCAGGCTGCCGTGAAGGAGGAGCAGGCTGGCCGCGGCAGCCGCCAGGGTGATGCCGAGCACGATCGCCGGGACCATCCAGTCGCGCCCCTGGTAGAGGTGAACGAGGAGGCTTCCCGCCGAGACGAGGCCGCAGACCGCCATGGCTGGCCGCCACAGCCGCACCGGGCGCGCCTCGAAATCCTTCAGGCCAAGGACCCACCAGGCCATCGGCAGCATCAGCGGCAGGTAGAGGAGGTTCGCCCGCGCCTCGTAATGGGTGCCCGGGAAGGCCGCCGCGAGCAGGGCGGTGTTGGCGGCGACGGCCGCCACCGTGGCAAGGATCGCCGCCGCGTTGGAGCGGCGGTCCTTCCGGAGCCGCTGCCAGTAGGCTTGGTCCCGCCGCCTCACCGGGCCGCCGCCTCCCGCGTCTCCGGCATGGCGGCCCAGACCGTGAGGACGGAGAGAAGGCCGATCCCGGCCAGCATCGCGAAGGCCGTTCCCGGCCCGAACCACTCCGCCGCCAGCCCCGCGATGGTGGTGCTGAGCGTGCCGCCGATGCCCACCGCCAGCCCGAACAGGCCGGTGCAGAGGTTGAAGCGGTTGGTGCCGCGCGTCAGGTCGGCGGCCAGCAAGGGCAGCATCACGCCGAGCCCGGCGGCGCTGATCCCGTCCAGTGCCTGGACCAGGATCAACCAGGCCGGCCCTTCCACCAGCATCAGCAGCAGCCCGCGCGCCGGCAGGGCGGCGAAGCCGATGAGGAGGACGATGCGCCGCCCGCTGCTCTCGGCCAGCCGGCCCATGCCCGGCGCGATGGCGGCCATGATGAGCTGGGGGGCGATGATGCAGGCGGCGATGATGAGGTTGGCCTCGTCGCCCGCGTTGCGCGTGACCTGCGTCCCCGCCAGCGGCAGCATGGCGGCGTTGGACAGGGTGAACAGGCCGCAGCAAAGGGCGAAGACAAGCACGGCCCGGTTCCGCAACAGGTCCCGCAGACCCCGCAGGGCGCCCCCCTCCCCTTTCTCCGGCGCCGGCGGGCGCAGGTCGGCGGGGCGGATGGCGGCCAGCGCCATCAGGGCGGGGATGCAGAGCGCGGCGGTGAGCCAGAAGACCGAGGCGCCGGAGATCCAGGTGCCCGCCGCGCCGAGGAGTCCCGCCGCGACGCCGCTGCCGATGGCCGCAAAGCGCGCGTTGCGTCCCAGCCGCTCCCCCAGGCGCTCCCGCCCCACGAGGGCAAGGCTGATGGCCGCGATGGAGGGGCCGAGCACGCAGGAGGCGAAGCCGTGCAGCACCTCCGAGCCCATGACCGGCAGCGTCTCCGGCCAGGCGACGAGAAGGATGGCGGAGGCGGCAATGGCGAGGAGCGCGGCGGCGGCCGCGAAGCGCTTATTCGGCGTGGCGTCCACCAGGGCGCCCGCCGGCACCTGCATCGCCATGCTGACGAAGGCGCCGACGGAAAGGGCCAGGCCGATCTCCAGCTCCGTCCAGGCCTGGGCCGTCAGGAACACGGCGATGAAGGGTCCGAATCCCGTCTGAACGTTCGACATGAAGAAGTTCAGCCAGTCGAGCCCTTGCCCGCTGCGGCCTGCCACCTGCCTGTCGCCCCGGTCAGTTGCTCCCGGGTTGAGCGCCGGGGCCGGGGGCCGGTTGCGGGGCGGCCGGGGGCGCCGCATCGGGCGGTGCGGGCACCGCTCCGGCGGGCGGGGCAGCCACCACCACCGGCTCGCCCTCCCTGTAGTCGGGGAAGGCGCGCATCTGGTCCCGGGTCAGCTCAAGCCGCACGATCTCCGGCGAGAAGCGCAGCGTGCGCCAGGCCACCGCCACCCGGCGCCGCCCGACGCCGAGGAAGCCGCCATAATCCAGCACGGCCGCCCGGGGCTGGCCGGCATCATCCAGCAGCACGTTCACGATCCGCCCGACCACGTCGCCGGAGGGCCCGATCACCTCCCGCCCGACGATCCGCTGGGAGGCCCCGCGCGGCAGCTCCTCCCGTGCGGCGGGGCTGGCGGAGGGAGCGACCGGCGGGGTTGCGGGCAGGGCGTGATCCGGCGCGGGCGTCTCCCCCGCGGCCGGGGCAGCGGCCGGAACCTGCGCCATCGCCGCCGGCGCCCCGGCAAAGGCGAGCAGGAGGACGAACCGCGGGGCTTGGCGGTGGGGCGTGAGGCGCATCGCCCGAGTCTAGCCGAATCCTCGGGACAGGCCGAAGGGGCGGCAAGCCGGCCCCGCGAAAAGAAAGGCCCCGCCCCTGCCGCACGGGATGCGGCGGGGGCGGGGCCGTGCCGCGGGGATCAGGCCTCCGCGGGGATCTTCACCTCGGTCGTCCAGCCATGCGGGTCGTTGGACTTGCCGTACTGGATGGCCACGATGGCGTCGTACAGCTTCTGCGTCAGCGGGCCGGTCTTGCCGCCGCCGATGGTGATCGTCTCGCCCTTATAGGCCAGTTCGCCCACCGGGGAGACGACGGCGGCGGTGCCGGTGCCCCACATCTCCTGCAACGTGCCGTCGCGCCCGGCCGCCATCACCTCGTCGATGGAGACCTTCCGCTCGCTGACGTTCAGCCCCCAGTCGCGCATGAGCTGCAGGGTGGAGTTGCGGGTCACGCCGTCCAGGATGGTGCCGGCCAGCGGCGGGGTGATCACCTCGTCGCCGATCTTCATCATGATGTTCATGGTGCCGACCTCGTCGATCCACTTCCGCTCGACGCCGTCCAGCCACAGCACCTGGGTATAGCCCAGCCGCTCTGCCTCCTGCTGGGCGGAGAGGGAGGCGGCGTAGTTCGCCGCCGTCTTCGCCTCGCCCAGCCCGCCCTGCACGGCGCGCACATGCGTGTCCGTCGCCAGGATGCGGACGGGCTTCACCCCCTCCTTGTAGTAGGAGCCGACGGGGGAGCAGATGACGAAGTAGGTGTAGCGGCGCGCGGGATGCACACCGAGCATCACCTCCGTCGCGACCACGGTCGGGCGGATATAGAGGGAGGTGCCGGGCGCGTGCGGCACCCACTCGTGATCGGCCGCCACGATCGCCTCGAAGGACCGGCGGATCAGATCCTCGTCCATCTCGGGGATGCAGAGGGCGCGGCAGGACTTGTTCAGCCGCGCCGCGTGGCGCCCAGCCCGGAAGATTTTGATGCTGCCATCGGCCTGGCGGAACGCCTTCAGCCCATCGAACACCGCCTGCCCGTAGTGCAGCACGGAGGTGGCGGGATCCATCTGCATCGGGGCGTAGGGCACCACGCGCGGGTCGTGCCAGCCCTGACCCTCGTCATACTCCATGACGAACATGTGGTCCGTCAGGACCTTCCCGAAGGAAAGGGAGGTGTCATCGGGGCGCGGGAGCGGCGCCCGAGTGCGGGTGAAGAGGATGTCCATGCTGCTCATGCGCCGATGCCCGCAATATTGTTGCTTGTGAAGGCACTCTAGCGCAACGCGAAGCGGGTCGGATACCTGATCGAAGCATTCCACCCATGCGTCAGCGTCAGTGACCTATGTCGTCGGGACAGCCTCGTTCCGCGGGTTCAGCAGGGCGGGCGGAAGGTCCCGCAGCACCTCCGCCAGCTCCTGCAGCAATGGCCCGAGGGCGGAGGTCTTGCGCCAGAACAGGCCGATACGGCGGCTGGGGTGCCCATTCTCGAAGCGGAGCAGGTGCAGGCGGTCGGAGTAGGTTGCCATGCCCTTCACGGCCAGGGCGGGCATCAGCGTCACGCCAAGCCCGGCCAGCACCATCTGGCGCAGAGTCTCCAGACTGGTGGCGCGGAACTCGGACCCCTCCTCGGCACCGGCAAGGTGGCAGACCTCCAGCGCCTGATCGCGCAGGCAGTGGCCATCCTCCAGCAGCATGAGGGTCTGCCGCGTCAGTTCCTCCACCCGCAGGCTCTCCCGCGCGGCAAGGGGATGGCTGGACGGCACCGCGAGAAGGAAGGGCTCCTCGAACAGCTCCTCGCAGTGCAGTCCGTTCTCGTGGACCGGGAGGGCGAGGATGGCGACGTCCAGCTTGCCCTCCCGCAGCCGGGCGATGAGCCCGTCGCTCTTCTCCTCGGTCAGCAGGAGCTGGAGGTGCGGGAAGCGGGCGCGGACCTTCGGCATCACCTCCGGCAGCAGATAGGGACCGAGGGTGGGGAAGACGCCGAGGCGGGCCAAGCCCTCCTCCGGCCGACTAAGGCGCCTCGCGGCCTCCTTCATCCCCTCCATCTCCGCGAGGATGCGGCGCGCGCGCGCCACCGCGTCCCCGCCGGCGGGGGTCAGCATCACCTTGCGCCGCGTGCGCTCGAACAGCGCCACGCCCAGCTCGTCCTCGAGCTTGCGGATCTGGGTCGAAAGGGTGGGCTGGGCAACGGAACAGGCCTCGGCGGCGCGCCGGAAGTTCCGGTGGTCCGCCAGGGCAACGAGGTACTGGAGTTCACGCAGATTCACGCACGCCTCCCCCCGCCTGCCCTCCCCGGTTGCTCCGGGGAGGGGGCCGAACCCGCCCTGATCAGGCGGCCTTGGCCTGCAGGAGCTGGGCGCCCTCCGCGGGGGCGGAGGTGCGGATGAGGTGATCGAAGGCGGAGAGGGCGGCCTTCGCACCCTCGCCGGCGGCGATGATAATCTGCTTGAACGGCGTGGTCGTGCAGTCACCCGCCGCGAAGACACCGGGCAGCGAGGTCTGGCCGTGCGCGTCCACGATGATCTCGCCGCGCGGGGAGAGGTCCAGCGTGCCGCGCAGCCACTCCGTGTTCGGGAGCAGGCCGATCTGCACGAAGATGCCCTCCAGCGGGATCTCGTGGAACTCGCCGGTCACACGGTTCTCGTAGGCGAGCCCCGTCACCTTCTGCCCGTCGCCCTTCACCTCGGTGGTGCGGGCGGAGACGAGCACCTCCACGTTCGGCAGGCTGCGCAGCTTGCGCTGCAGCACCTCATCCGCGCGCAGCTTCGTGTCGAACTCCAGCAGGGTCACGTGCTTCACGATGCCGGCGAGGTCGATCGCCGCCTCCACGCCGGAATTGCCGCCGCCGATCACCGCCACGCGCTTGCCCTTGAACAGCGGCCCGTCGCAGTGCGGGCAATAAGCCACGCCCTTGTTCTTGTACTGCTCCTCGCCCGGCACGCCCATCTGGCGCCAGCGCGCGCCGGTGGTGAGGATGACGGTCTTGGCGTGCAGCGTGGCGCCGTTGACGAGGCGGACGGAGGCCATCCCGTTCTCGACGTTCAGCTCCTCCGCGCGCTGCAGGTTCATGATGCGGACCTCGTTCTCGCGAACATGGGTCTCGAGCGCGAGGGCAAGCTTCGGGCCCTCCGTGTGCGGGACGGAGATGAAGTTCTCGATCCCCATGGTGTCCAGCACCTGGCCGCCGAAGCGCTCGGCCGCCACGCCCGTGCGGATGCCCTTGCGCGCGGCATAGACGGCCGCGGCCGCGCCGGCGGGGCCGCCGCCGACGATCAGCACCTCGAAGGGCTCCTCGGCGTTCAGCTTCTTCGCCTCGCGCGCGGCGGCGCCGGTGTCTAGCTTGGCGACGATCTCCTCGACGCCCATGCGGCCCTGCCCGAAGACCTGGCCGTTCAGGTAGACGGTCGGCACGGACATCACCTGCCGCTGCTCGACCTCGGCCTGGAACAGCGCGCCATCCACGGCGACGTGCTTGATGCCGGGATTCAGCACGGCCATCAGGTTCAGCGCCTGCACCACGTCCGGGCAGTTCTGGCAGGACTGGGAGAAGTAGGTCTCAAAGACGAACTCGCCGTCGAGATCCTTGATCTGGTCGATGATCGCCTGCTCCACCTTCGGCGGGTAGCCTCCCACCTGAAGCAGCGCCAGCACCAGCGAGGTGAATTCGTGGCCCATGGGAAGTCCGGCGAAGCGCAGGGAGATGTCCTGGCCCGGGGAGGTCAGCGAGAAGGAGGGCGCGCGATCGCCCTCGCGGGTCTCAGTGACGGTGATCTTGTCCGACGCCGCCTGGATGTCGGCGAGAAGCTCCATCATCTCGCGCGACTTGGGGCTGTCGTTAACGGAGGCCGTGATCTGGATCGGCCGGACAGCCCGCTCCAGATAGGCCTTGAGCTGCGTCTTGAGGTTGGCATCCAGCACGGTGCGGGGCTCCGGTCGATAGAGGGGGCGAGGGGCTGGTCGGGGGGGGTGCCGCCCGCCCCGGTCAGGGGCAGGCGGCGGTTGGCGGATCAGATCTTGCCGACGAGGTCGAGCGACGGGGCGAGAGTGGCCTCACCCTCCTGCCACTTGGCCGGGCAGACCTCGCCCGGGTGGGCGGCGACGTACTGGGCGGCCTTGATCTTGCGGACCAGGTCCTCGGCGTTGCGGCCGATGCCCTCGGCGGTGATCTCGACGGCCTGGATCAGGCCCTCCGGGTCCACGATGAAGGTGGCGCGGTCCGCCACGCCCTGGCCTTCGCGCAGGACGTCGAAGTTGTTGCTGATCGTGTGGTTGGCGTCGCCGAGCATCGTGTACTGGATCTTGGCGATCGTCTCGGAGGCGTCGTGCCACGCCTTGTGGACGAAGTGCGTGTCGGTGGAGACGGAGTAGACCTCCACGTCCATCTTGCGCAGCGCCTCGTAATGGTCGGCCACGTCGCCCAGCTCGGTCGGGCAGACGAAGGTGAAGTCGGCCGGGTAGAAGAAGAACACGGCCCAGCTGCCGAGCACGTCGTTCTCGCTCACCTCGATGAACTTGCCCTGCTTGTAAGCGGTCGTCTTGAAGGGCTTGATCTTGGTGTTGATGTTGGCAGCCATGCGCGATCTCCTATGCCTGTACGGCCCGGGCGAGCCGGTTCGCAGCGGGAAAATAGGGATGCGGGCGGGATATGCCAAATAGATAAGTTTACCGCTTTTGATAGTCGCCAGCTATCAACAGGCACGAAATGAAAGCGCCGCCGGGGTCCCCCCCCGGCGGCGCTTCCGTTCAGCACCAAAAGCCGTGGATCAGGCCGCGATGGCCTTCACCATGGTGGAGCCCAGCGAGGCCGGGCTGTCGGCCACATGGATACCGGCGCTCCGCATGGCGTCCATCTTCGCCTCGGCGGTGTCCTTGCCGCCGGAGATCACGGCGCCCGCATGGCCCATGCGGCGGCCCGGGGGGGCCGTGGCGCCGGCGATGAAGCCGACCACGGGCTTGTAGTTGGCGGAGCCGGGCTTGTTCTCGCGGCCCAGGAACTCGGCCGCGATGATCTCGGACTGGCCGCCGATCTCGCCGATCATGACGATCTGCTTCGTCTCAGGGTCGGCCAGGAACAGCTCCAGCACCTCCTGGAAGTCCGTGCCCTTCACTGGGTCGCCGCCGATGCCGACGCAGGTGGACTGGCCGAGGCCGGCCGCCGTGGTCTGCGCCACCGCCTCATAGGTCAGCGTGCCCGAGCGGGACACGATTCCGACCGAGCCGCGCTTGTGGATATGGCCGGGCATGATCCCGATCTTGCAGGCTTCCGGCGTGATCACGCCCGGGCAGTTCGGCCCGATCAGGCGGGACTTGCTGCCGGAGAGGGCGCGCTTGACCTTCACCATGTCCGCCACCGGGATACCCTCGGTGATGCAGATCACCAGCGGGATCTCGGCCGCGATCGCCTCCAGGATGGAGTCGGCCGCGAAGGGCGGCGGCACGTAGATGACGGAGGCGTCGGCCCCGGTCCGCTCCACGCACTCGGCGACCGTGTCGAAGACGGGCAGGCCGATATGGGTCTGGCCGCCCTTGCCCGGCGTCACGCCGCCCACGTAGTTCGTGCCGTAGGCGATGCCCTGCTCGGCATGGAAGGTGCCCTGGGACCCGGTGAAGCCCTGGGTCATGACCTTCGTGTGCTTGTCGACGAGAATGGCCATGTCAGGCAGCCTTCTTCACGGCGGCGACGACCTTCTGCGCGGCGTCGGCCAGGTTGTCGGCGGGGATGATCGCCAGCCCGCTCTCGGCCAGGATCTTCTTGCCCAGCTCGACGTTCGTGCCCTCGAGGCGCACCACCAGCGGCACGGAGAGCGAGAGGTTCTTGCTCGCCGCGACGATGCCCTCGGCGATCATGTCGCACTTGGCGATGCCGCCGAAGATGTTGACGAGGATCGCCTTGACGTTGCTGTCGGAAGTGATGATCCGGAACGCCTCCGTCACGCGGGCAGCCGTCGCGGTGCCGCCGACATCGAGGAAGTTCGCGGGGGAGGAGCCGTAGAGCTTGATGATGTCCATGGTGGCCATCGCCAGCCCGGCGCCGTTCACCATGCACCCGATCTCGCCGTCCAGCGCGACGTAGTTCAGGTCGTTCTTGACCGCGTCCAGCTCCTTCGGGTCCATCTCCGTGTCGTCACGGAGCGCCTCGAGGTCCTTGTGGCGGAACAGCGCGTTGTCGTCGAAGGACACCTTGGCGTCGAGCGCCACGATCTCGCCCGCGCCGGTCACGACCAGCGGGTTGATCTCGATCGCCTCCATATCGAGCGCCGTATAGGCCTCGTACATGGCGGTGACGAACTTCACGAAGGTGCCGACCTGCTTGCCCTCGAGGCCCAGGCCGAAGCCGAGCTTGCGGGCGGCCCAGGGGAAAAGGCCGGAGGCCGGGTCGATCGCGACCTTCAGGATCTTCTCGGGGTGGTTCTCGGCCACCTCCTCGATCTCCATCCCGCCCTCGACGGAGGCCATGATGGTGACGCGGCTCGTCTCGCGGTCCAGCAGGATGGAGAGGTACAGCTCGCGCTTGATGTCGCAGCCGGCCTCAACATAGACCTGATTGACGACCTTGCCCTCGGGGCCGGTCTGCTTCGTGACGAGCGTGTGGCCGATCATCGCGGCGGCGGCTTCCTTGGCCGCCTCGGGCTTGACGACGCGCACGCCGCCCTTGCCGTTCGGGTCGTCCTTGAAGCGCCCGGCGCCGCGGCCGCCAGCATGGATCTGCGACTTCACGACGACGACGGGGCCAGGCAGCTTCTTCGCCGCGGCCTCTGCCTCTTCAGGGGTCTTGGCGAGGTAGCCGTCGAGAACCGCCACGCCGTAGCGCTTCAGCAGTTCCTTGCCCTGATACTCATGGATGTTCATGCGGTCACCATTTCCTAAATAGGAAAAGGGCCGGGGAAGACCCCGGCCCGCTTGCCTCAGACGCCGAGGGCCTTGAAGTCCTCGACGAGCTTCTTCACCGCGTCGCAGGACTTGTCGAAGGCCGCCTTCTCCTCCGGCAGGAACTCGACCTCGACGATCTTCTCCACGCCGCCGGCACCGATCACCACGGGCACGCCGACGTAGAAGTCGTGCATCCCGTACTCGCCGTTCAGCATCACGGCGCAGGGCAGGACGCGCTTCTTGTCCTTCAGGTAGGCCTCGGCCATCGCCACCGCGGAAGCAGCCGGCGCGTAGAAGGCCGAGCCCTTCTCCAGCAGCTTCACGATCTCGCCGCCGCCATTGGCGGTGCGGTTGACGATCGCGTCGATCTTCTCCTGCGTCGTCCAGCCCATCTTGATCAGGTCGGGGATGGGGATGCCGGCGACGGTGGAGTAGCGGGTCAGCGGCACCATCGTGTCGCCGTGGCCGCCGAGCACGAAGGCCGTCACGTCCTCGACGGAGACGTTGAACTCCTGCGCCAGGAACAGGCGGAAGCGCGCGCTGTCCAGCACGCCGGCCATGCCGACGACCTTGTTCGCGGGCAGGCCGGACTTCTGCTGCAGCGCCCAGACCATCACGTCCAGCGGGTTGGTGATGCAGATGACGAAGGCGTTCGGGGCGTAGCGCTTGATGCCCTCGGCCACCTGGCCCATCACGCCGGCGTTCTTCGTCAGCAGGTCGTCGCGGCTCATGCCGGGCATGCGCGGGAAGCCCGCGGTGACGATGATGACGTCCGCGCCCTCGATCGCCGCGTAGTCGGAGCCGCCGGACATAGCGCTGTCGAAGGAATCGACGGGGCTGGACTGCATGATGTCCAGCGCCTTGCCGGCCGCGACGCCGCCGAAGACGTCAAAGAGCACGACATCGCCGAGCTCCTTCAGCCCGATCAGGTGGGCGAGCGTGCCGCCGATGTTGCCGGCGCCGATGAGCGCGATCTTGTTGCGGGCCATGGGGGGTCCTTGCGTGGGGGCCAGGGGGACCTGGGGACGTTCCGGCGATGCCGTTTGCGGCACCTGCGAACGGGACGCGGGGTGGATAGACCCGGATTGGCGGCCCGGCAAGGCGGAAGCCCGAAGGTGAGGCGGGCGGGGCCCGGCCGTCGCCCCGGCCCTCGCGCTTGCCCCTACTTCGCCATGCGGCCGATCAGGTCCCTGAGCAGCCGGTTTGTCTCGGCCTGGGCCTTCACCATCTCGGCCATGTGGTGGACCAGCTCGGCCATCATGGATTCGGCGGAGCGGGTGGGGCCCTCGGCCATGAACAATCCTCCTGAAGGGAGGAGGCAACATCCTAACTCGGCCGCGAACCCGCAATCATCGGATCGCGGGATCGGCGCGGGCCGCAACGGGCGGCCCGCGCCGGCGGGATCACATGGGCATGCAGCGGAAAGTGTCGGCGTGGCCGCGGGCCAGGACGGCCATGGTGCCGGCCGGGCAGTCCATCTGCTCGCCGTCGGCGGCGGGCAGGCCGGTGAACCACACGCCGGAGCGGCGCGGGGCCTCCTCGGCGCGGGCGCGGGAGGGCTTGCCGGACTTCCAGCCGTTGGACGGCAGGGTGGAGGCGGCAGCCGGGGCGGAGAAGAGGCTCACCATCCGCAGGCCCGAGCGGCCGTTCATCACCATCTGGCGGCGGCCGGCCAAGTTGAAGGCCTGGCGACGGTCGGAGGCGCGGAAAGCCTCGCGCCGGCCAGCGGCGCGGGCCTGGATGCGGCCGCCACGGCTGGCGGTCACCACCCGGGCGGAGCCGCGGGTCGCCGTGCGGATCACGGCCCGGCCCGAGGAGCGGGCCGGGGCGGCGGAAGCCGTGCGGGTCCGCGGCGCCACGACGACGGGGCGGCGGGAGGCCGTCACGGCCGGCCGCAGCGTGGCGCGGGAGGCGACCGGGCGGGACGGGGCGGCGGCACGGGCCGCCTTGCCGTGGGCACGGACCTCGGCGCGGCCGCCGGCGGCCTCGGCCGGCTGAGCGGCGGCGAGCGCCAGGATGGCGGCGGCCGCAAGGGCCCCGGGAACACGGAACATACGCAGCATGAAATCTCTCCCCCAAAGCCGGAACCGGATCCCCGCCCGGCGCCCTGCCCCCTCAGGCCAGCGCCGTGCAAATCCGGTGCCGGGCTACGTCACGTCAGATGCGGCAGGGCCAGGTATTCCTGGCTCTGCATTTCCATGAGGCGGGAGGCGGTGCGCTGGAAGATCGCCGCCCCCTCACCCCTTTCGTAGAGCTGGTCCGGCTCGGCCTCGGCCGAGGCGACCAGCTTGCACCGATGCTCGTAGAGCGTGTCGATGAGCGTCACAAAGCGGCGGGCCCGGTCGAAATTCTCCGGCCCCAGCCTTGGCACGCCGTCCAGCACCAGCGTGTGGAAATGGGTGGCGATGGCGAGGTAGTCCGCCGCGCCGAGGAACACGCCGCACAACGCCTCGAAATCGGCGCGTGCCACGCCCCGGTGGGCCTGCGGCACCTGCACCTGGCGCCCGAGCACCGCGATGGAGCAGGGCTCGCCATGGGCCACGCCGGACAGCTCGAGGAAGGCCGCGTCCAGCGCGCGGTTGGCGCGGCCATCCACCGGGGAATGCCAGGTGGGCAGGCCCCGGATGCGGTCCCGCCGGTAATCCTGGAGCGAGGCGAGGTGAAGCACCTCCAGCCGCTTCTGGATCATGGCGATGAAGGGCAGGAAGGCGTCGCGCCCCGGCTTGCCCTTGAACAGGTCGGCCGGCGCCGTGTTGGAGGTGGCGACCACCACCACGCCGCGGGCGAACAGCGCCTCGAACAGCCGGCCGAGGATCATGGCATCCGTGATGTCATGGACCTGGAACTCGTCGAAGCAGAGCAGCGCGGCATCGGCCACGATCGCGTCCGCCAGCGGCGGGATGGGATCGTCATGGGTGCCGTTCGCCTGCCGCCAGGCGTGGATGCGCCGGTGCGCGGACTGCATAAAGGCGTGAAAGTGCTCGCGGCGCTTGCGCCGAACATCCGCCGTCTCGAAGAACAGGTCCATCAGCATGGACTTGCCCCGCCCGACCTCGCCGACGAGGTAGAGGCCGAGAGGCGGGCCGTCCGGCTGCTCGTCCACGGGCTTGCGGCGGAAGAAGCGGGAGAGGAGGCCGCCCGGCTCCTCCTTCGGGGCCTCGGGCTTCGGGTCGTAGCCACGCAGGCGGCGCCACAGGTCCTGCAGCACCTCCGCCGCGCGCTCCTGGGCGGGGTCGGCGCGCAGCGCTCCCGCGGCCACGCGGGCGCGGTAGAGGGGGAGCGGGCCTTGCGAGACATCCGCCCTCACGGTCTGCACCGTGGCGGAGGCAAGGGCCGGCGTGGGCGTGGTGCCGTCCATCGGGGGCCGGTCTAGCCCGGTTGACCGGCCGCTCGCAACGCCGCGAGCCGTGTTGATTGGGTTTCAGTGTGGCAGGAAAGCCGTGAGGAAGGCGTGGCAGGAACGGCAGCTAAGCCCCTGCGCGCGTTCCACAATTCCAGGCCCTACAACCGCAAGGTCCCGCCGGGCGAACCCGGCGGGACCTTGTAACGCCACCGAACGAAGGACGCGTCAGGCGTCCTGGAACTGCTTCATCGCCTCCATGTGGTTCATCGAGGTCTTGGCCTTGTTGCCCTCGACGGAAGCAATGGCGGAGATCGGCAGATAGTGATGCTTGCCGTCCGAACTGTCGTTCTTCGTCAGCTTGATACGGTTGCCTTCCACGTGGTCCACCGTGCCGACATGGTTCCCGCAGGAACCGACGACTTCCATGTGCTCCTTGATCTGCATCGCATCGACCATGGTGCTGTCCTTTTCTTGCCGTGTCGGCGAGAAGAACGCGGCACGGCCGAAAGGGATGCGGGGCGCTTTTCAGTCCGCCGTGATGCCGGCCTTCTGCACCACCGGGGCCCAGCGGGCGCGCTCGGCGGCGATGAAGCGGCCAAATTCCTCTCCCTTCATGGGGTAGGGCACCGCCCCCTCCCGCGCGAGGCTGGAGACGAGGTCCGGTGTGCCGAGACTTGCCAGGATGGCCTCCTCCAGCCGGGCCCGGATGGCCTCCGGCGTGCCGTGGGGCACGAGGATCCCGTACCAGGCCGTGGCGCGATAGCCGGGCAGGGTCTCCGCCACGGCCGGCACCTCCGGCAGGGAGGGGACGCGGCGGTCCCCTGTCACCGCCAGCGCCCGCAGGTTGCCGCCCGCCACCAGCCCGGCAACGGAGGGCAGGGTGGAAATCATGGCGGGGATATGCCCGGCGGCCACGTCGGTCAGGCCGGGGGCAGCGCCGCGGAAGGGCACATGCGTCCCCTCCACCCCCGCTTCCTGCAGCAGCAGCGCCATGGCCAGGTGTCCCGCCGCGCCATTGCCGGGGGAGGCGTAGGTCATCGCCCCCTTCGCCGCCCGGTACTCTTCCACCAGCGCGGCGAGGGCCGGCGCCTTCGTGCCGGGCCCGACGACGAGAACCAACGGCGTCTCCGCCACCATCGCCACAGGGTCGAGCGCCGTGCCGGGATCGATCTTCAGGTTCCGCCCGAACAGGGTGGGGTTCACGGAGATGGGGCCCTGGTTGCCCATCAGCAGGGTGGTGCCATCCGGGCGGGCCCCGGCCACCAGCTCCGTCGCCAGGTTGCCGCCGGCGCCCGGGCGGTTCTCCACCACCACGGGCTGGCCCAGCGCCGCGTTCAGCCGGGCACCGAGGGCACGGGCCACCGCGTCCGTCCCGCCGCCGGGGGTATAGGGCAACACCAGCCGGAACGGACGGTCCGGCCAGCCTGCCGGAATCTGGGCGAGGGCCGGGTCCGCGATAGCCGTCGCCAGCAGGCTCAGCAGGAAGGCGCGGCGGGACGGGTGCATGGGCGTGATCACCAAGGTTCCTCTGCCGCCAGCATGAGGGCAGAGGAGGCAGGGATGGCAAGTGGCACCCCTGCCCTGCCCCACGGCGCTAGTCGCCCAGGGGCATGTAGAGCTTGCCCCCGTCGCGGTACTTCCGCGCCATGGCCTCCATCCCCTCCTTCTGCGCCTCCGCCCGCAGGTCGTGGGAGATCCGCATGGAGCAGAACTTCGGGCCGCACATGGAGCAGAAATGGGCGGTCTTGTGCGCCTCCTTCGGCAGGGTCTCGTCGTGGAAGGATCGTGCCGTGTCGGGATCCAGGGAAAGGTTGAACTGGTCCTCCCAACGGAACTCAAAGCGGGCGCGGGAGAGGGCGTCGTCGCGCAACTGCGCGCCGGGATGGCCCTTCGCTAGGTCCGCGGCATGGGCGGCGATCTTGTAGGTGATCACCCCCGTCTTCACGTCATCCCGGTCCGGCAGGCCCAGATGCTCCTTCGGCGTGACGTAGCAGAGCATCGCCGTGCCGAACCACCCGATCATGGCCGCGCCGATGCCTGACGTGATGTGGTCGTAGCCCGGCGCGATATCCGTCGTCAGCGGCCCGAGGGTGTAGAAGGGCGCCTCCCCGCAGACCTTCAGCTGCTTGTCCATGTTGGCCTTGATCTTGTGCATGGGCACGTGGCCCGGCCCCTCGATCATCACCTGGCAGTCCTTCGCCCAGGCGATCTTCGTCAGCTCGCCCAGCGTCTCCAGCTCCGCGAACTGCGCGGCGTCGTTGGCATCCGCGATGGAGCCGGGGCGCAGCCCGTCGCCGAGCGAGAAGGAGACGTCATAGGCGCGGCAGATGTCGCAGATCTCCTCGAAATGCTCATAGAGGAAGCTCTCGCGGTGATGGTGCAGGCACCAGCTCGCCATGATGGAGCCGCCGCGGGAGACGATGCCGGTGGTGCGCCCCACCGTCAGCGGCACATGCGCCAGCCGCACGCCGGCATGGATGGTGAAGTAGTCCACGCCCTGCTCGGCCTGCTCGATCAGCGTGTCCCGGAAGATCTCCCAGGTCAGGTCGGGCGCCACGCCGCCCACCTTCTCCAGCGCCTGGTACAGCGGCACGGTGCCGATGGGGATAGGCGCGTTGCGGATGATCCAGTCCCGGATGTTGTGGATGTTGCGGCCGGTGGAGAGGTCCATCACCGTGTCCGCGCCCCAGCGGATCGACCAGACCATCTTCTCCACCTCCTCCGCCATGGAGGAGGTGACGGCGGAATTGCCGATATTGGCGTTGATCTTCACCAGGAAGTTGCGGCCGATCACCATCGGCTCCAGCTCCGCGTGGTTGATGTTCGCGGGGATGATCGCGCGGCCGCGCGCGATCTCGTCCCGCACGAATTCCGGGGTGACGTGGTCGGGGATGGAGGCGCCGAAGTCCTCGCCGTCCCGCGCCTCCGCCGCCGCGCGCTCGCGGCCCATGTTCTCGCGGATGGCGGCATATTCCATCTCCGGCGTGATGATGCCGGCGCGGGCATAGGCGAGCTGGGTCACCGCCGCCCCGCCCTTCGCCCGGCGCGGCGCGTGGCGGACGGGGAAGGCGGGGGTCAGGCGCTCGCCGGTGGCGAAGCCATTGTCCTCAGGCCGCACGTCGCGGCCCGCCACCGCCTCCGTGTCGCCGCGCGCCTCCACCCAGGCGGCGCGGGCGCGGGGCAGGCCGCGCGCGATGTCGATCACCGCCGCCGTGTCGGTATAGGGGCCGGAGGAATCGTAGACGGCCACGGCCGGCTCGCCCGCGCTGGGGTGCACCGCGATCTCGCGCAGCGGCACGCGGATCTCCGGGTGGATGCGGCCGGGGATATGGACCTTGCGCGAGGCCGGCAAAGGGCCGGTGGTGACGCTCGGGGTGGGGGTGAGACTATCGGGCATGGCGTCCTCCGAAGGACCCAGCGCCGGATTCGGAAGAGGGTGGCATACCGGCCACGAGGGCCCGCAGACCGCACCGTCCCTACGCCAGCATGAACTGGATCAGGTTCATCGGGTCACGGCGCTGCTCTCGCTAGCCGTATCTCAGCCCCTTGTCGGGACACCCCTGGTGAGGCGCCGACACTCCGCCCGCCAAGTGGCGGCTGTCAACTCAACGACTGGCAATCTGCGGGATAGCCGCCTCAGAGGCTGGCCCCGCCATCGATTCCGATGGCCTGCCCCGTCACGTTGCGCGCGGCCGGGGAAAGCAGATAGGCCGCCATCGCCGCCACCTCCTCCGCCTCCGTGATCCGACGGGTGGGCGTGCCGGCAGCGGCGGCTTCGGCATCCATCCCCAGTTCCCGCCAGCGGGCGCGGGCCATGTCCGTCTCCACCCAGCCCGGGCAGAGGGCGTTCACCGTGATCCCGCGCGGGGCGAGGCGCAGGGCCAGCCCCTTCATCAGCCCGATCACCCCGTGCTTGGCGGCGGAATAGGCCACCTGGTCCGGCACCGCGCGCAGCCCGAGCACGGAGGCGAGGAGCACGATCCGCCCCTGCCCGTCCGGCAGCACGGCCGCAGCCGCCTCCGCACAGCGCCAGGCGCCGTCGAGGTTGGAGGCCATGATGCGGCGCCAGTGCTCCTCGTCCGGCTGCGGTGGATCGCCCCCGGCGACGCCGGCGGCCAGGACCGCGGCGCCGATCGGCCCGGCGGCACCGAACAGGGCGCGGACGGAGGCGGGATCGGCCACGTCGCAGGGGATGAACCGCACGCCATCCGGCAGCCTCTCCTCCGGCGCACGCCGGGCGGCAGCGATCACCGCCCTGCCCTGCCCCGCCAGCAGCCTCGCGCAGGCCAGCCCGATGCCGCGCGTGCCGCCGGTGACCAGCACCGCGCTCATGCGGCGGTGGTCCCGCCATCCACGGGCATAACGATGCCCGTGACGAAGCTGGCATGATCCGAGAGAAGGAAGGCTACCACCGCCGCGATCTCCCGCGGATGGGCGAAGCGGCGCTGCGGCACCGCCTCAGTATAGACGTCGTCGCTGGCAGCCCCGCCGCCTCCGCGCGCGGCCAGGTCGGCCAGCACGGCGCGCAGCATGGCCGTATCCGTGCTGCCCGGCGCTATGGCGTTGAAGCGCACGCCCCTGGCCGCGAAGTCCAGCGCCGCCGATCGCGTCATCTGCGCCAGCGCGGCCTTGGAGGCGCCGTAGGCGGCGCTGGCGGGCTTGCCGATCAGCGCCTGGTCGGAGGCGATGTTCACGACCGCCCCTCCGCATTTCAGCAGGTGTGGCAGCGCGGCCTGCATCACGGCGAAAGGCGCCAGCCAGTTGATCCGCATGATCCGCTCGGCCTCGGCCAGCGGCGTGTCCAGCAGCGTGCCGATGATCGTGTCCCCGGCATTGTTCACCAGCAGGTCCAGCCCGCCCATCCGGGCCGCGGCGGCCTCCACGGCGGCGGCGATCGAGGGGATGTCCAGCAAATCGTGCTCCGGCCGGTCCAGCCCTTCCACGATCGCCCCGCTGGTCTCCAGCACGGCCACCACGGCCGCGCCGATGCCGCCGCGATGGCCGGTGACGAGGGCGCGCTTGCCCTCCAGCCCCGTCTGCCGGATCCCCGTCATGCCGCCTCCCCCATTCCTGCCGCGATGGAGCGGTGCGGGCGGGGGAGGCGTCAAGGCCGGGTCAGTCGCCGCTCACCGCGATGGCGGGCTGCCGTTCCCGCAGCAGTGCGGGCGCGGCGACGAGGATGGCGGCGATCGGGAAGGCCAGCGCCACCAAGGGCAGCGCGCCGAGGCCGAGCCCATGGTCGATCGCCAGCCCCCCGGCATAGGCGCCGAGAGCGTTGCCGAGGTTGAAGGCCGCGATGTTGAGGCTGGAGGCCAGGCTCTGCCCCGCCCCGTCCGCCTTCCGCAGCACCCAGATCTGCAGCGGTGCTACGGTGGCGAAGCCCGCCGCACCGAGCAGGGCGGCAACCACGATCGTCGCGGCCTGGCTGTGCATGGCCGGCGCCATCGCCGCCAGCACCACGGCCAGCGCCGTGAGCGACCCGAGCAGGGCCAGCGGCAGGTTTCGGTCCGCCACCCGCCCGCCCACGATATTCCCCACCACCAGCCCGGCCCCGAGGACGAGGAGGATGGGCGAGACCGCCGCGTCGCTGAACCCCGCCAGCTGCGTCAGCATCGGCGCGATATAGGTGAAGACCGCGAAGACCCCGCCGAAGCCGAGCACGGTGGTCAGCAGCGCCAGCAGCACCGGCCCGCGCGCCATGGCCCGCATGTCCGCCCGCCAGTCGGAGGGCTCCGGTGCCCCGTCCTCCTTCGGGATGAAGCGGGCGATGACCGCGATGGCGGCGAGGCCGACGACCGTCACGGCCCAGAAGGTGGCACGCCAGCCCAGCTGCTGCCCCAGCCAGGTGCCGGCGGGCACGCCGAGAATATTGGCCACCGTCAGCCCCGTGAACATGGTGGCGATGGCCGATGCGCGCCGGTCCGGCGCCACCAGCCCGGTGGCGACCACCGATCCCACGCCGAAAAAGGTGCCGTGGGCGAAGGCCGTCAGGATCCGGGCGGCCATCAGCGTGGCGTAGTCCGGCGCCAGGGCGCAGGCGAGGTTGCCGACCGTGAAGATCACCATCAGCCCCAGCAGCGTGGCCTTCCTCGGCAGGCGTGCCGTGAGGGTGGTCAGGATCGGCGCCCCGACCACGACGCCGAGCGCGTAGCCGGAGATGAGGAGGCCTGCGGAGGCGAGGGAGACGTCGAGATCGGCCCCCACCTCCACCAACAGTCCCATGATGACGAATTCGGTGACACCGATGCCGAAGGCACCGACCGTCAGCGCGTAGAGGGCGAGAGGCATTGCAAGGATCCCTGCGTGGCCGGCACCGGGCCGGCCGTTCGCCGGGCCAGATGGACGCCCCCGCCCCCGTGCCATAGACTACCGACAGGCAAATCACCTGTGACGCGAATTCACATGCCCCGAGCAGAGGTGAACCGTGCCGCGGAGATGGAGGTCTTCGCGCGCGTGGTGGAGGAAAGCGGCTTCTCGGCCGCGGCGCGCGCGCTGGGGCTGACGCCTTCGGCCGTGAGCAAACTCGTGGCTCGGCTGGAGGGACGGCTGGGCGCCCGCCTCGTGCAGCGCTCCACCCGGCAATTCGCCCTGACGCCGGAAGGCCAGGCCTTCCACGAGCGCACGGTGCGGATCCTCGCGGAGATGGAGGAGGCGGAGCGCGCGGCAGCCGCGGGGGAGGTCCCGGCGGGGCTGATCCGGGTGAACACCAGCGCCACGGTCAACAACCACCTCCTGGCGCCGGTGCTACCGGAATTCCTGGCCACCCACCCCGCCATCCGCCTGGACCTCGTGCTGACGGACCGGGTGATCGATCTGGTGGAGGCGCGGGTGGACGTGGCCATCCGCGCCGGGCCCATGCCCGAATCCCGCCTGCGCGCCCGAAAGCTGGGCGAGACCCGGCTGGTGATCGTCGGCGCTCCCGCCTACCTCGCCGCCCGCGGGTTGCCCCGCCGCCCGGCGGATCTGGCCGGGCATGAGCTGTTGGGCTTCGGCTACGCCCGCGTCATCCAGGACTGGCCGCTGATGGAGGATGGCCGCCGGATCGCGGTGAAGGTGGCCGGGCGGCTGCGCGCCAGCGATGGCGAGGGCCTGCGCCGGCTCGCCCTGGCCGGGGCAGGACTGGTGCGGCTGGCTGCTTTCTGCGTCCGGGAGGACATCGCCGCCGGCCGCCTGCTGCCGGTGCTGGAGGAGGCGAATACCGGCGACCTGGAGGCCTTCCACGCCGTGCATGCCGGGGGTGCCGGGCCGATGCCGGCGCGGGTGCGGGCCCTGCTCGACTTCCTAGCGGCGCGCGTCCGCATCCGCGGCGATATCGGGGGCGGGGCGCCGGTCTGACCTCGCCGAGCGGCGCTGCGCACCTTATCTGCGGTGGCGCATGAGTATCCCCGACGCCATTCCCAGAACGGCCCTCGTCACGGGCGGCGCCAGGCGCATCGGCCGCGCCATCTCCCTCGCCCTGGCCGGGGCGGGCTTCGATATCGCGCTGCACTACCACGGGAGCGCGGAGGAGGCCGAAGCCACGGCTGGGGAGATCCGCGCCCTCGGTCGCCGCGCCGCGACGCTGCGCGCCGATCTGGGGCGGGAGGAGGAGGTGGAGAGCCTCATCCCCGACGCCACCGCGAAGCTCGGCCCGGTCGGCGTGCTGGTGAACAACGCCTCCCTCTTCGAGCGGGACGAGTGGGACACGGCCACGCGGGAGAGTTGGGACGCCCATATGGGCCCGAACCTCCGCGCCCCCTTCGTGCTGACCCAGGCCATGGCGCTGGCCCTGCCGGACGGGGCGGAAGGCGCGGTGGTGAACATGCTGGACCAGCGCGTGCTGTCCCTCACTCCGCATTTCGTCTCCTATACCGTCACCAAGGCCGGGCTCTGGGCGCTGACCCGGACTATGGCGCTGGCGCTGGCGCCCCGCATCCGGGTGAACGGCATCGGCCCCGGCCCTACCATCGCCAGCACCCGCCAGACTGAGGCCCAGTTCCGCGCCCAGTGCGAGAGCACGCCCCTGCGCCACGGGTCCAGCCCGGAGGAAGTGGCCCAGGCGGTGCTGGCCATCCTTTCCCTGCCGGCCATGACGGGGCAGATGGTCGCCCTCGACGGCGGCCAGCACCTCCAGTGGTCGCCCGGCCGTGCCCAGGGGGGGCCAGAAGAGTAGATGCCAGGAATGACGGCCTATGTTCCGGACGCCGAGCGCGGCCTGCGCCGCGTCTTCGTGCGCGACCTGACGGTGGAGGCGCGGCTAGGGGTGCTGCCGAAGGAGGTGGTGCCCCAGCGCGTGGTGATCGGGATTGAACTGCTGGTGCGGGACGAGTCCGCCCCCGCCGGGGTGGGCCCGGACCGGCTGGAGCGGGTGGTGGACTACGGGGCCGCGGCGGAGAAGGCGCGGCTGGTGGCGACCACAGGCCATACCCGCCTGGCGGAGACCCTGGCGGAGCGGATCGCCGTGGCCTGCCTGGAGGATTCCAGGGTGGTGTCCGCCCGGGTGACGGTGGAGAAGCCGGACATCCTGCCCCATGTGGGCGCGGTGGGGGTCAGCGTCGAAAGGCGCCGGAACTGACTCGGAACCGTCACAACTCCGACTTTGTCAATGGTATCGCGCCGAAGTGAGGGCAGACCATCCCCCGGCCGAAAAGATCGGTCAAAGGGGCTGGCGAAACGTCTCCGCGAGGTCAATGTGAACGAAGCATGAAACCCGGAAACTATCCTAGCTCTATAAGAATCAATGGTTTACATCACTGCTTCAAAATTGGGCAGGCGCGTGGGGAGCCCTTATCCGCCTTGGCCTTTGCAACCCCCACGCCCTCTCCTCCACAGGGTTATCCACAGGAGTCGGGGACAACCTCGAGCGCGGCCCGAGAAACCCAACGGAAACAAGCCTGATGGCCTTCTCCAACGAGCAGACCACCCCCCTGGCCCCCATGGAGGGGCGTGAGGTGATCGAGCGGGCGCTCCTCACCCTGCCCTTCTCCCCCGGCGTCTACCGCATGCTCGATGCCAAGGGGGACGCGCTCTATGTCGGCAAGGCGCGCAGCCTGAAGAAGCGCGTCTATGCCTATACCCAGGTCCACAAGCTGCCGGACCGGCTGAAGCGCATGGTCTTCGAGACACGGCACCTGGAGGTGATCACCACCGCCTCCGAGGCCGAGGCGCTGCTGCTGGAGGCCAACCTCATCAAGCGGCTGCGGCCGCGCTACAACATCGTGCTGCGGGATGATAAGTCCTACCCGTGGCTGGTGATCACGGAAGATCATCCTTACCCCCAGATTTCCAAGCACCGGGGGGAACGGCGCAAGGGCGCGTCCTACTGGGGCCCCTTCGCCTCGGCCTGGGCGGTCAACCAGACCCTCACCGCCCTGCAGCGCGTCTTCCTCCTGCGCTCCTGCCGGGACACGGTCTTCGACAACCGCTCCCGCCCCTGCCTGCTCCACCAGATCCGCCGCTGCTCCGCCCCCTGCGTCGAGCGCGTCTCGAAGGAGGAGTACGGGGAGCTTGTGAAGGAGGCCACGCAGTTCCTCTCCGGCGAGACCCCCTCCATTCAGAAGCGGCTGGCGAAGGAGATGGAGGAGGCGGCGGAACGGCTGGAGTTCGAGCGCGCGGCGGCCATCCGGGACCGCATCCGCGGCCTGACCCATGTGCAGGGCCGCGACCGCATCAACATGGAGAATGTGGGCGACGCCGACGTGGTGGCGCTGCACATGGCCGCCGGCCAGGCCTGCGTGCAGGTCTTCTTCTTCCGCGGCGGCCGCAACAACGGCAACCGGCCCTTCTTCCTGAGCGGGATGCGGGCGGATGCCGAGCCAGCGGAGGTGGTCACCGCATTCCTCGGCCAGCTCTACGACGACCTGCCGCCACCGCCCCTGGTCCTCGTCTCCCATGAATTGCCCGAAGCGGCGCTGGTGGCCGAGGCGCTCTCCCTCCGCGGTGACCGCAGGGTGGAGGTCCACCACCCCAAGCGCGGCGACAAGCGATCCGCCGTGGAGCACGCCCAGACCAATGCGCGGGAGGCGCTGGAGCGCAAGCTGGCGGAGGGCGCGGCCCAGGGCGAGCTGCTGGAAGGCGTGGCGAAGATCTTCGACCTGTCCTCCACGCCGGAGCGGATCGAGATCTACGACAACTCCCATATCCAGGGCACCAACGCCTATGGGGTGATGGTGGTGGCCGGGCCCTCGGGCTTCCTGAAGAACGCCTACCGCAAGTTCTCCATCCGGGGCGAAGGGGTGGTACCCGCGAAGGGCCGCGAGCCCGCCGACGCGACGGGAACCGAGCCCCTGGCGGGCGAGGACGTGGCCGCCCTGGCCCACGACGCCGCCGGCCGCACCGCTCTGAAGTCCACGGGCGGCCCAAGGGGCGGCGACGACTTCGCGATGATGCGCGAGGTCTTCGAGCGCCGCTTCGGCCGCGCCCTGAAGGAGGACCCGGAGCGGGAGAGCGACACCTGGCCCGACCTGGTGCTGATCGACGGCGGCCTGGGCCAGCTGAACGCGGCGCGGGAGATCCTGACGGAGATGGGGATTCACGACATCCCCCTAGTAGCCGTGGCCAAGGGCCCGGACCGCGATGCCGGGCGCGAGTGGTTCCACCGCACGGGGCATGACCCCATCCAGCTGCCGCCGCGCGACCCCGTCCTCTACTACCTGCAGCGCCTGCGGGACGAGGCGCACCGATTCGCCATCACCACCCACCGCGCCGGGCGCTCCAAATCCCTGGTGAAGAGCGAGCTGGACGACATCCCCGGCGTCGGCACCGCCATCAAGCGGGCGCTGCTGAACCACTTCGGCTCGGCCCGCGGCGTGCGGAACGCGGCGCTGGAGGACCTGCAGAACACCCCGGGGATCGGCCCCTCCGTCGCGAAGCGCATCTACGAGCACTTCCACCCCGGCACCACCGGCCCACTTGAGCCCTTGCGGCCGCGCGGCGGCAGGCGGAAGGCGGCCGCCTTGGACGCGATCGCGGAGGCGCCCGATGCGGTACCGGGTGCGGTGCCGGATGCGGTGGCGGAGGAGCCCCCTTCCCCGCCTCTCGCCGCCGACGCGGCGGGGCACGAGGTGGAGGGATGATCCCGCCCCGCGTTTCCCCCGGCGTTAATTTGGGGTAGGGCTTCGGCCAAGGAGACGCGGATGCCCACCGACCTGCCGAACCTGCTGACGCTCTCCCGCATCGCGGCGATTCCGCTGCTGGTGGTGCTGATGTTCCTCCGCACGCCGGTGGGCGACATCCTGGCCTGCGCGGTCTTCTCCGCCGCCGCCATCACCGATTATTTCGACGGCAAGATCGCGCGGGAGCGGGGCGCGCACACCGCCTTCGGGCGAATGCTGGACCCGATCGCGGACAAGCTGCTGGTCGGCGCCGCCCTGATGCTGCTGGCGGGGATGGACCGGCTCTCCCCCCTCGGCCTATTGCCGGCGATCGTCGTGCTGCTGCGTGAAATCCTCGTCTCCGGCCTGCGGGAATACCTGGCGGGGCTGCGGATCGGCCTGCCCGTGACGAAGCTGGCCAAGTGGAAGACCGGCTTCCAGATGGGCGCCATCGGCACCATCGTGGCGGGGGATAGCGGGGCATCCGCCATCGGACTGGGCTTCCTGCCGATCTCCTGGCTGGGCGAGGCGGGCCTCTGGGTGGCGGCGGCGCTGACCCTGCTGACGGGGTGGGACTACATGACCGCGGGGATGCGCCATGCGGCCGCCGAGGATCTCTCCCGCGGTCCGGCGCGGCAGGAAGGCGGGCGGGCCGGGTAGAAACCGGCGCGGCGGAGGGGCATCCTGGCCCCAACGACTCAACGGAACACGCGGACGGCCCCCGAAGCGGCGGGCCGGCCGGAAAGGGTATCAACCATGAACCGCCTTCGCACCGGCCGCATGATGGCCGGCCTGCCGCTGGCGCTGCTCCTCGGCGGCTGCTTCGGCCTCGGCGACATCGACATGGCCCCGTTCGGCCGCACGGACCCGATCGGCGCCCCGGACAGCCTGACCGTGCGCCGCGTGATGGGCACGGCGATCGAGGTGCCGCCCCTTCTCCCGGAACCGGGGAATGTCTGGCCGGCGGAGGAGGCGCCGCGCGCCACCCTGCAGAACCCGGATGCCGCCACCGTGCCCCCGCGGGAGCGCGAGCCCTCCGAGGCGCTGGAGCGGGCGCGGCAGCAGCGCGGCCCCGCACCGATCGGCCGGGCGCCGAACGCCACGGAGCCCGGCCCGGCCGTGGCGCCGGAGGTCGCGCCCAATCCCCGCGCGCCCGTGCCCGGCACCGTGACGCCGCGCCGGCGGGGCAGCAGCGATCCGGCCCTGCCGCCGCTCGATCCGCCGCCCGTGCCGCGCGCCGGCGTGCCGGGTGGCGCCTATCCCGCCCCGCCGCCGCCGCGGGTGCAGGGCTCCACCCTCGGCGTGCCGGGCGGGCCGCCCGCCACCATCGGCAACAGCACCGGGAATATCGGTTCCTATACCCAGCCGGGCGTGGGCACGGGCACGGCCATCCGCCAGGGCAATACCACGACCCTCTTCGCGCCGGACGGCTCGGTTCAGGTGGTGCCGACGCCTTGATCCGCGTCCTCTACTTCGCCTGGCTGCGCCAGCGCACCGGCACGGGGGAGGAGGAGGTCTCCCCCCCGGCGGAGGTACACGACCTCGGCGGGCTGATGCGCTGGCTTTCCGGCCGTTCGCCCGGCCATGCCTCGGCCTTCGCGGCCCCGGCCCAGGTGCGGATGGCCGTGAACCAGGAGTTCTGCGGCCCGGACCACCCGGTGAAGCCCGGGGACGAGGTGGCCTTCTTCCCCCCGGTGACGGGTGGCTGAGATGGACCCGACCATTCGCGTGCAGGAGGCACCCTTCGACCTCTCCGCCGAGACCGCCGCCCTTTCCGCCGGGCGGGTGGATGTCGGCGGGATCGCCAGCTTCCTCGGCCTTTGCCGCGCCGATGACGGGCTGGAGGCCCTGGTGCTGGAGCACTACCCCGGCATGACGGAGCGGGCCATCGCCGGCATCGTGGCCAAGGCTGGGGAGCGCTGGCCGCTGACGGGCTGCACCGTGATCCACCGCGTCGGCCGCATCCTGCCGGGCGAGGGCATCGTGCTGGTCCTGGCGGCCAGCCGCCACCGCGTGGCGGCGCTGGAGGCCTGCGCCTTCCTGATCGACTGGCTGAAGACCCACGCCCCCTTCTGGAAGCGGGAGGAATTCGCGGGCGGCACGGAGCGCTGGGTGGCCGCGCGCGAGGAGGACGCGGCCCGCACCCGGGAGTGGGGCTGAGGGGATCGGGGCTGAAAGCCGCCCTCTCCATCCTGGCCGGCGGGCTGATGCTGTGCTGGCCCGCCTTCCTCAACGGCTATCCGCTGCTCTTCAGCGATTCCGCCGCCTTCCTGCACCAGACGCTCGGGCCCTGGATGATCTGGGACAAGCCGTGGATCTACGGCCCGCTGATCTTCCCCCTGCACTGGCACCGCCTGCTCTGGCCCGTGGTGATCGCGCAGGGGCTGATGCTCTCGCACCTGCTCTGGCTGGCGCTGCGGGCCTTCGGCGGCGGAGCCTCGCCGGGGCGGCACCTGCTGCTCCTCCTCGTCGTCGCGGCGCTGACGGCGGTGCCCTTCTCCGTCTCCATCGTCATGCCGGACGTGTTCACCCCGGCCGTGCTGCTCGGCGCCCTGCTGCTCGGCTTCGGCCGCGCGGCGCTGTCCCGCGGGGAGGCCGCCTGGGTGGCGCTGCTCGTGGCTCTCGGCACGGCGGCGCATCTTTCCCACCTGCCGATGCTCGGGGCGCTGGCGGTGGCGTCGCTCCTCGCCGGCTGGCGCGCGGCGGGGCGGGTGGCGGTTCCGCTGGCCCTGGCCGCTGCGCTGCTGCTCGTCACCAATGCTGTGGGGCATGGGCGCGTCTCCCTCTCCCCCCACGGCGCTACCTTCCTGATGGCGCGGCTGGTGGCGAACGGGCCGGCGATCCGCACCATCGAGGCGCGCTGCCCGGAGGCGGGCTGGGCCCTCTGCGCCTTCAAGGGGCGGCTGGAACCCTACGGCCCGGAGGCCTGCCGTCTCCAGACCTGCCCGCGCGACCTCCTGCCGAGCGACATCCTGCTCTGGGAGCCCAGCAGCCCCATCAACACGGACGAGAACGGCAGGCCCCGCGCCTTCGGTGGCCGCAGCCTGGCCCCGGAAGCGGGCGCGATCATCCGGGAGACGGTCCGGCGCGAGCCCCTGGCCGTGGCCTGGGATGCCGTGAAGGACACGCTGGCGCAGCTCGTCTCGAACCGGGTCGGCGACACGCTGGAGCGCCGGCACCCCGGGGTCGGTATGGCGGAGCTGGTCGGGAAGTTCGGCCCGGCGGAGGCGGCCCGCTTCGAGGCCGGGGCGCAGTGGCGCGGGGTACTGCCTGGCATGGTCGCGCCCCTGCTCTGGGTGCAGGGGCCGCTGCTCGTGCTCTCGGCTCTGGCGCTGGCCGTGCTGGGCTGGCGCGGGCGACGGGACCGGGCCGTGCTCGGCCTGGCGCTGGGGATCGGCGTCGGCCTCCTCGCCAATGCCTTCGCCACGGGGGCGCTGAGCGGGCCGCATGACCGCTACGGGGCGCGCCTGGCCTGGCTGCTGGTGGCCGGGGCGATCCTGCTGGCGATGCGGGCCGGCGCGAAAGCATCGCGGCACGAGGCCGGCTGACCCCGCCGGCGCCGTTCACAGGCCGCTCGGGCAATAGGCCCGGGACGGCTACAGCCCGAGCTCGCTCAGGCCGGGATGGTTGTCGGGGCGGCGGCCGAGAGGCCAGCGGAACATCCGGTTGGCCTCCTCGATCGGCAGGTCGTTGATGGAGGCGATCCGCCGGCGCATCAGCCCGGCCTCGTCAAACTCCCAGTTCTCGTTCCCGTAGGAGCGGAACCACCCGCCGCTGTCGTCGTGCCATTCATAGGCGAAGCGCACGGCGATGCGGTTCCCCTGATGCGCCCAGACCTCCTTGATCAGCCGGTAGTCCAGTTCCCGGACCCATTTGCGACGCAGGAAGGCGACGATCTCCGCATGGCCAAGGACGAATTCCGCGCGGTTCCGCCAACGGCTGTCGGGCGTATAGGCCAGCGCCACGCGCTCGGGGTCGCGGCTGTTCCAGGCGTCCTCCGCCATGCGAGCTTTCTCGGCGGCGGTCTCGTCCGTGAAGGGCGGCAGGGGCGGGCGGGACATGGGGGGGACCTTTCCGAACCGGTCAGCCAGCATTTTGCCCACCGGTGCGGGCGAAGGCTACCGCCGCAGGCAGGCCATGCGCGGCCTGGGGTTCCGCACCCGGGGCAGCGGCACCGGGCGGCTCACGCCCGGCCGCATGAAACGGCGGGCCTCCGCCGGGCCTCCGATCAGCAGGGCCGGCCGCAGGCCGGGGGCGCAGAGCCCGGCCAGGCCGGCCATGGGCGGCAGAGCCACGGCCCCGCCCCGGCCCCAGGCCACGCCGAGCTGGGCCAGCGCGACCCGGCGATTATAGGCGGCGCCCCGCTCCGCCTCCCCGGAATGGTAGCGGCCGATGGCGTCCCCCCATTCCCCCGTGCTGCCGCGCAGGCTGTTCAGGAAGCGGGCGGCATAGCGGGCGTTGGTGACGGGGTCGAAGGCGGCGTCCAGGTTCGCGAAGGCGCCGGGGTGGTACATCAGGTTCACCTGCATGCAGCCCACGTCGATGGAGCGGACACCGCGCGCCTGCAGCGCGGCCACGGCGGCGACCGCGGCGGCCTTGCTGGGGGCGGAATACCCCTCCCCCTCCGCGTTCCAGGTCCAGGGCCAGGGTTCTGGCCGCCCGGAGGGGGCGGCGCGCCCACTTTCCACCAGGGCGATGGCGCCCAGCAGGCCGGGCGGGATGCCGGCGCCGGGCTCCACGGCCGCGATGGCGCGACGGCAGGCCGACCAGTCATCCGCCGGGGGCAATGGCTGGGCCATGGCGCCCAGGGGGGCAAGAAGGGCGGCGCCCAGCAGGGCGAGAAGGGGCGCGCGGCGCATGGGGGCGGAGGTCGGCCCCGCGGGCGCGCCGGTCAAGCTGGAATCGGGTCAAGCTGGAATCGGGTCAAGCTGGAACCGGGTTTAGCCGGGATCAGCTGGTGGCGGCGTCGGCGGCTGCGACCGCGCGGCGGTTGGCCTTGTCCTCCGCGTTGTCCGCCGCCTCGCTCGCCCGGGCGCGCTGCTCGCAGGTGGCGCGGATCCGGTCGAGCTCCTCCTCCGTCAGGTGCTCGATGCCGATAAAGGCGTTGCCGGCCGCGCTGGTGCGGATCAGCTCGTCCAGCTTCGCCTGAATGGCCGCGCCGTCCCGGTTCTGGGTGTTCTGGATCAGGAAGACCATCAAGAAGGTCACGATGGTCGTGCCGGTGTTGATGATGAGCTGCCAGGTGTCGGAGAAGCCGAACAAGGGCCCGGAGAATGCCCAGAGCACGACGATGCCGACGCAGATCATGAAGGTCGCTGGCCGGCCGGTGGCCTGGGCCACGCGGCTGGACACGTCGTTGAACACCTTGGAGAAGGTCATGGGAACGGTCTGCCGGCCTGGTTGACCGGGCCGGAAATCCAGCCCTGTCCGCATCAATGCCGCGCAAGGCATGACGGCTGCCAAGTGACCGTTATTTTAACCATTTGTTAACTCTGAGGCTCACCCCCCCTCAATGATGGCTTTGATGCGCGTGGCCAGCACCTTCATCGGGAAGGGCTTGGTCAGCACGTGCATGCCGGGGGCGAGGTGGCCGTTGCCGATGGCCGCGTTCTCCGCGTAACCGGTGATGAACAGCACGCGCAGCCCCGGCCGCAACTCCCGCGCCGCATCGGCCACCTGGCGGCCGTTCATCCCCCCGGGCAGGCCGACATCGGTGATCAGCAGGTCCAGCCGTGAATCGGAGCGCAGGACCTTCAGCGCGGAGGTGCCATCCGAGGCCTCCAGCGCGGCGTAGCCCAGCTCCTCCAGAACCTCCATCACCAGCATCCGCACGGTGGGCTCGTCGTCCACCACCAGCACCGTCTCGCCGCGTCCGGCGCGGGGCGGGACGCCGTGCGAGGCGGCCTCCTGTTCCTCAACCTCGCCCCAGTGGCGCGGTAGGTACAGACGCATCGTCGTGCCCTGGCCGAGCTCCGAGTAGATCCGCACCTGACCGCCGGACTGGCGGGCGAAGCCATAGATCATGGACAGGCCAAGCCCCGTGCCCTGGCCCACGGGCTTGGTGGTGAAGAAGGGGTCGAAGGCGCGGGCCACCACCTCGGGCGGCATGCCCGTGCCGGTATCGGTCACGCAGAGCGTCACGTACTGGCCCGGCGTCATGTCGCGCTCCCGCGCCGCGCGGTCGTCGATCCAGGAATTCGCCGTCTCGATCGTCAGCCGCCCTCCGCCGGGCATCGCGTCCCGCGCGTTGATCGCCAGGTTGAGGATGGCGTTCTCCAGCTGGTGGGGATCGCAGAGGGTGGGCCAGAGGCCGACGGCGAGCACCGTCTCCACCTCGATGGCCGGGCCCATGGTGCGACGGATCAGCTCCTCCATCCCCTGGATCAGCCGGTTGGCCCCGGTGGGCTTGGGGTCCAGCGTCTGCCGGCGGGAGAAGGCCAGCAGCCGGTGCGTCAGCGCCGCCGCCCGGTCCGCGGCCCCCTGGGCGGCGACCACGTAGCGCTCCACCTGCCCGAAGCGGCCCTGGGCGATGCGGGTGCGCAGCAGCTCCAACGATCCCACGATGCCGGTGAGGAGATTGTTGAAGTCGTGCGCGATGCCGCCGGTCAGCTGGCCCACCGCCTCCATCTTCTGACTCTGCCGCAGCGCCTCCTCGGCCTGCCGCAGCGCCTCCACCCGCTCCCGCTCCTCCGTCACGTCACGGCCGACGGCGCTGATCAGCCCCTCGCCATAAGCGGCGGACCAGTCGATCCAGCGCCAGCGCCCGTCCTTGTGGCGGTAGCGGTCCTCAACCCGCATCACCGGGCCGTCCCCGGAGAGCCGGCCCAGCCGCTCCCGCCCGCCCGCCGCGTCGTCGGGGTGGATCAGTTCGAGCACGCTGCGGCCGACCAGCTCCTCCTCCCGCCAGCCCAGCGTGGCGTGCCAGGCCGGGTTGACCGCCACGATCGTTCCCTCCGGCCGCGCGACAAGCATGATGTCGGCCGAGAGACGCCAGAGGCGGTTGCGGTCCGCGGTGCGGGCCGCGACCTCGGCCTCCAGCCCCTCGTTCAGGGCGCGGAGCTGCGCCTCCGTCCGCTTGGTGCCGGTGATGTCATAGATCACGCCGCTGAAGCGCAGGCCCGCCGTCTCGGCGTCCCGCAGGTACTCGCCCCGCCGCTTGAGCCAGCGCGTCTCCCCCGTATCGGCCCGCGCGATGCGGAACTCCACCTCCTCCGCCGTGCCGGGCACCGGCAGGGCGGCCTCGTCGATCACCGCCGGGTCGCCGGGATGCACCACGGCGTTCACCGTCCTCACCGGCAGGTCCGCCGCCGGGCGCAGGCCCAGCAACTGGCAGAACTGGTCCGACACGGCGGCGGTGGCGAAGCCCGGCATGTACTCGAAGGTGCCGATCCCGCCCGCGGTCTGCGCGATGCGGAGGCGTTCCTCCACCCGCTTCTGGTCGGTGACGTCCACCAGCGTGCCGAGGAAGTGGCCCGGGCCGCCCGCCTCGTCAGGATAGCGCCGGCCGCGAGCATGGACCCAGCGCAGCCCCAGGCCGGGCACGATGACGCGGCATTCCCGGGACAGCAGCTCCGCCCCGCGCAGGATCGCGCCCACGGCCAAGCGGATGCGGGTGCGGTCCTCCGGATGGATGGCGTTGAAGAAGGCGGAGGGCGGAACGCCGCGGGCCGCCTGCTCCGCCGATACCCCGACCAGGGTGGCAAAGCGGGCATCCCCGGTGATCCGCCGCTCCGCCACGTCCCAGTCCCAGGAGGCGAGGATCCCGGCGGCGGCCAGGGCATCCCGCAGCCCGCGGCCCTCGGCGCCTTTGTCCTCGGCGGGGCTCAAGTCCACGGCCGGCCCATGGGGGCGTGGTTCACGTTCGATTCGTCCTCGCGCAACCCCGGTACGCCGGGTGACGGCGACAGATGACCGGCTTCCCGAAGGTGTTCAAGGGCCGACCTTCCGCCCCTCCGCCGGAGCCTTGCCCGGCCCGCCGCGAAACCCCGCCATGGGCCCGGGCGATAGGCCTTTGAACTCGGAGGGACCCATGCACGCCAAGATCACCGTCCACGTCAGCCCGGACCGGCTTTTCGCCTGGCTGTCGGACCCGAAGAACGTGCGCCACTGGTTCGCGCATCTGCGGCACGAGGCAGACGTTCTGCCCGATGCCGGGATGACCGCCGACAAGGGCAGCCGCACCATCCGCTGGACCACGGACCCTGCCGGCCGGATCGAGGTTTCCGGCGAAGGCCAGGTGGCCGACATCTCTCTCACCTTTGAGGAGGGCGGGCGCCCGCACGAGGCGCCGGCCGAGGAGGAAAGCCCGGACGACGCGCCCACCAACGCCGGCAACGCCCTGCGGAGCATCAAGAGCCACACCGAGGCGGTCGATGGCGGCGACCCGGACATGCACACGCCCGGCGTCGTCTCCAAGGAGGCGGTGGAGGAAGCGGATCGGGAGATTGCGGCCGATCCGGAACACAGCGGCACGCCGCGGCGGTGAGGGGACGCGGGTGGCCCCAGGGGGCCCAGCCCCCTGGACCCCCGCCAAGGGACTGAGGCCCTTGGATCCCCTTCTGGATGGCGCCGCGCCGGCCTGAGAGGGTGTCTCTGCTTCCCGGCCTTTGTCGTCCGCTCGGGTCTCGGCCCCGAGGCGCCGTCACCGGGATGTCTCCAGCTCGCAGAAAAAGATGATGGTGAGGTCCGGGGAGCGGAAGAATTCTTTCTTCCTCTCCCCGGGACAGACCACCACCGAAAGAATCAGGCCGGATCGCCCTCCGGCTTCGGTCCGGGACGCGCTGCCAGCACCTTCCAGATCCCGTCCGCGGCCGCCACCAGCCGATCGCCGACCGTGAGTTGCCCGCGCAGGAAGATCACGGACTTGGCCAGGCGCACCACCTCGCCCCGAGCTTCCAGGAACTCGCCGGGATGGGCGGCGGCGACGAAGTGGGTGTTGAGCTGCATGGTGACGGAGGGCTTCTGGCCGGTCGCGTTCCAGGCGGTAAGGCCCATCGTGTTGTCCAGCATCGTCATCAGCAACCCGCCATGGGTGATGCCGTGCCCGTTCAGGTGGTGCTTCTCCACGAGAAGGCCGTAGGCCCAGCCATCCCCGTCCGGACGGGACCAATAGGGCCCGGTGTGGCCGGAGAAGCCCACCGGCGGGCGGCGGGACCAGCCCGCCGCTTCCGGGTCGAAGCTCACGCCGCGGCCTTCTCGTCCAGCGCGGTGAAGCTGCTGCCCTCATGTGCCAGGCGGAGCAGCAGGGCGGCGGGCTCCAGGTTCGTGTCGCCGGAGGCGGCAGCGAACTCGCGCAGGCGGGCGACGATCTTCGGCAGGCCCACGCTGTCCGCGTAGAACATCGGGCCGCCGGTCCAGGACGGCCAGCCGTAGCCGTTGAGCCAGACGGTGTCGATGTCGCCCGCGCGCGCGGCGATCCCTTCGCCGAGGATCCGCGCGCCCTCGTTGATCATGGGGAAGAGGAGGCGCTGCAGGATCTCCTCCTGCGGGATGGGGCGGCGCGTGATGCCGCGCTCGGCGGAGATGCGCTCGATCAGCGCCGCCACCTCCGGGTCCGGCGCGCCGGTGCGGCCATCGGCGGAGTAGTCGTAGAAGCCGCGCTTGGTCTTCTGGCCGAAGCGGCCCGCCTCGGCCAGGGCATCGGCCACGGGCGCGGTCTTCAGGTTCATGGCCTTGCGGATGCGCCAGGACACGTCGATCCCCGCCAGGTCCGACATAGCAAACGGCCCCATGCGGAAGCCGAAATCCGTCAGGGCCTTGTCCACGTCCTGCGGCAGCGCGCCTTCCAGCAGCAGGCGCTCGGCCTGGGCGGTGCGGCGGGCCAGCATGCGGTTGCCGATGAAGCCGTAGCAGACGCCCGAGACGACCGGCACCTTCGCCAGCTTGCGGCCGATCTCCATGGCGGTGGCCAGCGCGTCCGGCGCCGTCTCCTTCGCGCGCACCACCTCCAGCAGCTTCATCACGTTGGCCGGGGAGAAGAAGTGCATGCCCAGAACGTCGGCGGGGCGGGAGGTCGAGGCGGCGATCTCGTCCACGTCGAGGTAGGAGGTGTTGGTGGCGAGGATGGCGCCGGGCTTGGCGATCTCCTGGAGCTTGCCGAAGATCTCCTTCTTCAGCCCCATCTCCTCGAAGACGGCCTCCACCACGAGGTCGGCATCCGCGGCGGCCTCAAGGCCGACCTTGCCCTCGATCAGGCCCATGCGCTTCGCCTTGGCGTCCTCCGCCAAGCTGCCGCGCTTCACGGAGGTGGCGTAGTTGCCCTCCACCCGCTCCAGCCCGCGCTGCAGGTTCTCCTCGGTCGTCTCGATCAGCGTCACGGGGATGCCGGCATTGGCGAAGCACATGGCGATGCCGCCGCCCATGGTGCCCGCGCCGATCACGGCGGCCTTCGCCACTGGGCGGGCGCCGGTGCCCTTGGGCAGGCCGGGAATGCGGGCAGCCGCGCGCTCGGCGAAGAAGACGTGGCGCAGGGCCGCGCTGCGGGGGTCGTCGCGCAGGCGGGTGAAGTGCGCGCGCTCCACCGCCAGCCCCTCCTCGAAGGGCTTGTCGAAGCAGGCGCGGACGGCGTCCGCGCAGGCCTCCACGCTCGGGTTGTTCGGGTTGCGCTTGAGGATGGCGGCGGCCGCCTCCTCAAAGGCCTCCCGCGCGCCAAGGTTCGTGCGATCCTTCGGCACGGCCGGCAGGGTTCCGCCGGCCAGCTTCAGCGCCAGGGCTCTGGCGGCGGCCACCACGTCCTCCGCCACCTCGTCCACCAGCCCGTTCGCCTGGGCCTCCTTCGCGGAGATGGGCTTGCCCTCCGCCATGATCTTCAGGGCGGGCGCGGCGCCGATCAGGCGGGGCAGGCGCTGCGTGCCACCGGCGCCGGGCAGGATGCCGAGGGTCACCTCCGGCAGGCCCAGCTTCGCGGAAGGGGCGGCCACGCGGGCATGGCAGCCCAGCGCCACCTCTAGCCCGCCGCCCAGCGCCGCGCCGTTGATGGCGGCGACTACGGGCTTGGAGAGGGATTCGAAGATGGCGATCGTCTCCGGCAGGCTCGGCGGCACCGGGGGCTTGCCGAATTCGGAGATGTCGGCGCCGGCGATGAAGGTCTTGCCCTCGGCCGCCAGCACGATCGCGCGCACCGCCGGATCGGCCGCGGCGGCCTCGGCGGCCCGCTTCAGCCCGCCGCGCACGGCGGCGCTCAGCGCGTTCACCGGCGGATTGGCGATGCGGATGACGGCGATCCCGTCCTCGACGCGGCTGGTGACCGGCTCCTGCTGAGTCATGGACGGCTCTCCTTTTCCCTTCAAACCGCTGTTTTCACGAAAAAACTTCCGGTCCGATGCCGGCGAGGAAAGAGCCGCCGCGCCGGGGCGTCAAGCGCCCCCGCCCGATCCACCCCCGATGGGCGTTGCCGATCCGGAACAACACGCCTGCGTGAGAGGCCTGAGCAGCCCGCTCGCGGAGTGCCAGTTGCCATGGGTCGGATTCCTCCAGGGGCCGGCAAGGCCCCGGCGGGATCGCCGCGACGATGGCGCCGCGGAAGGCCGGAGGACTGTCCAAAATGCCCCGAACCACATCGCAGAGCATCATGCCGGGGGCGGCATCCGCCACCCTGGCGGAACCCGCCATCCGCCGGATCGGCCTGTCCGACCTGGGGGATGCACTGGCCCGGGGCTGGCGGGACTTCCTGGAGGTGCCGACCCAGCTCTTCTTCCTCTGCCTCATCTATCCGGTGATGGGGCTCACCCTCGGCTTCGCCGCCTCCGGCAACAACCTGCTGCCGATCCTCTGGCCGCTGGCGGCGGGCTTCGCCCTGGTGGGGCCCGTCGCGGCGGTCGGCCTGTACGAGATGAGCCGCAGGCGCGAGCAGGGCCTGCCGGTGAGCTGGCGGAACGGGATAGATGTCTTCGGCTCGGCCGCGATCGGCTCGATCCTGGGGGTTGGGGTGGTCCTCTTCGCCCTGTTCGTGGCCTGGATCGCCTGCGCCCTCTGGATCTGGCGCAGCACCGTCGGCCCGACCGAGATCGGCTCCTTCAGCGAGCTATGGGCCGCGCTGCAGACAGCGGAAGGGCACCGCCTGATCCTGATCGGCAACCTCGCCGGGCTCGGCTTCGCGGTCGCGGCCCTGGCCATCAGCGTCGTCTCCGTCCCGCTGCTGCTGGAGCGGGACATTGGGGCGGGCGGGGCGATCCGCACCTCGCTGCGAGCGGTGGTGGCCAATCCGGTGCCGATGGCGGCCTGGGGCACGATCGTCGCCGGGCTGCTCTTCCTCGGCTCCCTGCCGCTCTTCGTCGGGCTGGCGGTGGTGATGCCGGTGCTCGGCCACGCCACCTGGCACCTGTACCGGAAGGTGGTGGCCTGACGGAGGGGTGAAGGGGGCGGCGGCCGTCCCGGTCGGGCTGGGCGTTCCAGCGCGGCCCGGACAGGTCTAGAACGGCGGGGATGCGCCCCCCGCTGTCCCCCGCACCCGCGCCGATCCTGCACCGTTTCGCCAATCCCGGCCGCTTCCTGCGGGCGACGAACCGGCTGATGCCCTGGCTCTGGGGCCTCTCGCTGGCAGTGCTGCTGCCGGCGGCGGGGTGGGCGCTGTTCCTCTCCCCGGTCGATTGGCAGCAGGGGGAGACGGTGCGGATCATGTACGTCCACGTGCCGATGGCCTGGCTGGCGATGTCCGGCTATGCCGGCCTCGCCGTCGCCTCCGTGCTGGCGCTGGTGTGGAAGCACCCGCTGGCGGACCTCGCGGCGCGGGAGCTTTCGCCCGTGGGCGCGGTGGCCACGGCGCTGTGCCTGGCCACCGGCAGCCTCTGGGGGCGGCCGATGTGGGGCACCTGGTGGGCCTGGGATGCGCGGATGACCTCCGTGCTGGTGCTGTTCTTCCTCTGGGTCGGCCACGCCGCGATCACCCGCGCCTTCGAGGACGAGGAGCGCGGGGCGCGGATGGGGGCGATCCTGGCGCTGGTGGGGGTGGTGAACCTGCCGATCGTGAAATTCTCCGTGGACTGGTGGAACACGCTGCACCAGCCGGCGAGCGTGGCGCGGATGGGCGGGCCCTCGCTGCACGTCTCCATGCTCGGCCCGCTGCTGGCCTGCGCGATCGGCTTCACCCTTCTCTTCGCGACCCTGGTGCTGGCGCGGGTGCGGGCGGCGGTGATGGAGCGGCGGGTGGCGGCGCTGGAGATGGCGCGGGCGCGGGCGGCGGACCGGCCGGGGACGACGGGCGAGGTGGTGGTGGCATGAGCGCGCACCTGTGGAACGTGGCGGTGGCCTGGGCGCTGGCGGCCGCCGGCTTCGGCGGGCTGGCGCTGGGCGCGGTGCTGCGCCACCGCTCGGCGGCGCGGCGCCTGGCTGAGCTGGAACGCGCCCCGAGGGGAACAGCATGAGCGGCGCGGCGGCGGTCAGGGGCGCGAAGCCCGGCGGGCTCGGGCGGGCAGCTGCGCGGCGCCGGCGGCGGCTCTGGGTGCTGCTGCTCTGCGGGCTGGGGCTGGGGATGGCGGCCGCGCTGGCGCTGACGGCCTTCCAGGACAACCTCGTCTTCTTCCGCTCCCCCTCCGACATCGCCGCGGGGATGGGGCATGACGGGCGGGCCTTCCGCCTGGGTGGGCTGGTGGAGGCCGGGAGCGTGGTGCGGGACGGCACGGAGGCGCGCTTCCGCGTGACGGACGGCCCCCACGCCATCGCCGTGACCTATCGCGGCGTGCTGCCGGACCTGTTCCGCGAGGGGCAGGGCGTGGTGACGCTGGGGAAGATGCTCCCGGACGGCTCCTTCGCCGCCTCCGAGGTGCTGGCGCGGCACGACGAGACCTACATGCCACCCGAAGTTAAAGACGCGCTGGAGCGCAGCGGGCACTGGAACCCCAGCCAGGGCGCGGCGCCGCCGCCCTCCGGCTGGAACACGATGCAGCCGGCCCCGGCCGGCGCCAGGACGGGTGGATGATTCCAGAACTCGGGCATTTCGCGCTGGCGCTGGCCCTCGCGCTCGCGCTCGCGCAGTCCGTGCTGCCGCTGGTGGGCGCGCAGCGGGGCGAGGCGCGGCTGATGGCAGCGGGCGCCGGGCTGGCGACGGGCGTGCTGATCGCGGTGGCGGCCGCCTTCGCCGCGCTGCTGTGGTCCTTCGCGGAGAACGACACCACCGTCTCGGCCGTGGTGCAGAACAGCCACTCCGCCAAACCCATGCTCTACAAGCTCGCCGGCGCCTGGGGGAACCATGAGGGTTCCATGGTGCTCTGGGTGCTGATCCTCGCGCTCTGCGGCGGCGCGGTCGCGCTCTTCGGGCGGGGGCTGCCGGGGGCGCTGCGGGCGCGGGTGCTGGCGATCCTGGGGATGATCGCGGTGGGGTTCCTGGCCTTCATCCTCGCCACCTCCAACCCCTTCACCCGGGTCTGGCCGCCGGCGGTGGATGGGCAGGGGCTGAACCCCGTGCTGCAGGACCCCGGCCTCGCCTTCCACCCTCCCCTTCTCTACCTCGGCTATGTCGGCACGGCCGTGACCTTCGCCTTCGCCATCGCGGCGCTGATCGAGGGGCGGGTGGACGCGGCCTGGGGGCGCTGGGTGCGGCCCTGGGCGCTGGCCTCCTGGTCCTTCCTCACCCTCGGCATCGCCCTCGGCTCCTGGTGGGCCTATTACGAGCTGGGCTGGGGCGGCTACTGGTTCTGGGACCCGGTGGAGAACGCCTCGCTCCTGCCCTGGCTCGCCGGCTGCGCGCTGCTGCACTCCGCCATCGTCGTGGAGAAGCGGGAGGCGCTGAAGACCTGGTCGATCTTCCTGGCGATCCTCGCCTTCTCCATGTCGCTGCTCGGCACCTTCCTCGTGCGCTCCGGCGTGCTGAACTCCGTGCACGCCTTCGCCAATGATCCGGAGCGCGGCGTGTTCATCCTCGCGCTGCTGTTCATCACCGTGGGCGGGGCTTTCGCGCTGTTCGCGTGGCGCGCCCCGGCGCTGATGCCCACCGGGATCTTCGCGCCACTGTCGCGCGAGGGCGCGCTGGTGCTGAACAACCTGCTTCTCTGCACGGTCGCGGCGGTGGTGCTGGCCGGCACGCTGTACCCGATGTTCGCGGACCTGATGCTGAAGGCGAAGATCTCCGTCGGCCCGCCCTTCTACCAGGCCACCGTTTTCCCGCTGGCGCTGCCGCTGATCCTGGCGATGGCGGCGGGGCCGCTGATGGCGTGGAAGCGCGCGCGGGCCTGGCCGGTGCTGCAAAGGCTTTGGTGGGTGGCGCTGGTCGCACTGGGCGTCATCGCGCTGGTCTGGCTGGTGCAGGGCCGGCCCGTGCTGCCGGCGCTGGGCTTCGGCGCGGCGTGCTGGCTCATCCTCGCGGCCTTCGTCGATGTTGCGGAGCGGATCGCCCTCTTCTCCCGCCCGCGCGCCGCTTTCGCCCGCGCCCGCGGGCTGCCGCGCGCGGCCTGGGGCGGGGCGGTGGCGCATGCGGGGTTCGGAATCAGCCTGCTCGGCATGGCCGGGATGGGGCTGGCGACGCAGGCGCTGGTCAATGTTCGGCCGGGGCAGAGCGTTCCGCTCGCGGGCTACGAGTTCCGGCTGGACGGCGTGGGGGACGTGGTGGGGCCCAACTTCACCGCCCGGCGCGCGACGGTGACGGTGCTGCGCGACGGCGCCGTGGTGACGGTGCTGACGCCGGAGAGGCGCAACTTCCCCCTGGCGCGCCAGACGACGACCGAGGCGGCAATCCACACCACCTGGGCCTCAGACCTCTATGCCGTGATGGGCGAGGAGGAGAACGGCGTGGCCACGCTGCGCCTGCACCACAACCCGCTGGCGCCCTGGATCTGGCTCGGCGGCGCGGTGATGGCGCTGGGCGGGGGCATCTCCCTTTCCGATCGCAGGGCGCGCGTCGGCGCACCCGCGCGGCGGCGCGCGGCGGCGGAGGCAGAGGCGTGAGCGGGGCGGAGGGTTCCCCGACCGCTCGCCCCCTGGCCCGCCGCGCCCTGCTCTGGGCGCCGCTGGGGCTGGCGGCCGCGGGCGGCATCGGCTTCTGGGCGATGCTGCGGGGGATGAAGGACGGGTCCTACGACCCGCGCGGCGTGCCCTCAGCCCTTCTCGGCAAGCCGGCGCCGCGCCTCGCGCTGCCGCCGCTGGAAGGGGTGGAGACGCCGGGCTTCCAGCCGGAGGCGCTGGCAACCGGCGGTCCGGTGCTGGTGAACTTCTGGGCCTCCTGGTGCGTGCCCTGCGTGATCGAGCACCCGCAGCTCATGGCCCTGCAGGCGCGGGGCGTGCGTCTGCTGGGCGTGAACTACAAGGACAAGGCGCCGGAGGCCGGGCGCTTCCTGCGACAGCACGGCAACCCCTTCTCCGCCCTGGTGGTGGATGCAGAAGGGCGCGCGGGGATCGACTACGGGCTCTACGGCGTGCCGGAGACCTATCTCGTGGACGGCGGCGGCATCGTGCGCTGGCGCTGGGCCGGGCCGATGACGCCGGACACGGTTTCGGCCGAGCTGGAGCCGCTGCTGCGGCGGCACGCGTGAGGGCGCTTCTTCTCGCCCTGATGCTCGTGCCGTCCCTGGCGCTCGCCGTGGGCCGCCCTTCCGAGATGCTGCCGGACCCGGCGCAGGAGGCGCGCGCGGAGGCGATCGGGCGCGAGCTGCGCTGCATGGTCTGCCAGAACCAGTCCATCGAGGACAGCGAGGCCGACCTGGCGCGCGACCTGCGGCGGCTGGTGCGGGAGCGGGTCTCCTCCGGCGAGTCCGACGAGGCGGTGGTGAACCACATCCACGACCGCTACGGCGACTTCGTCCTGCTGCGCCCCCCCTTCAACTGGGTAACAGCGCCGCTCTGGGCGCTGCCGGTGCTGGCGCTGCTCGGGGGCGGGCTGGGGATCGTGCTGACGCGCCGGCGATCTGCCCTGCGCGCGGGCCCGGCACCACTTTCCCCGGAGGAGCGCGCGCGGCTGGCGTCGCTGGAGCGAGAGCCGTGACCTGGATCCTTTCGGGGCTTCTCGCGGCGGCGGCGTTGCTGCCGCTGGCCTGGATCATCCTGCGCCCGGCCCAGGCGGTGGATCGGGCGGCGGCGGACCGCGCGCTGTACCGCGCGCAGATGGCGGAGCTGGAACGGGACCGTGCTTCCGGCCGCCTGGACGAGGCGGCGCACGCGGCGGCGCTTCTGGAAGTGCAGCGGCGGCTGCTGGCCGTGCCGGAGGCCGCGCCGGCGCGGGTGGGCGGGCGCGGGCCGCTGCTGGCGGGGCTGGTGGCCGTGCCGGTGCTGGCCTTCGCCGTCTATTTCCTCAACGGCTTCCCCGCCATGCCATCCGCCACCTTCGCGGAGCGGCGGGACGCGGAGGCGCGGGACGAGGCGTTGCTGGCGGAACTGCGGACGCGCCTGCAATCCATGCCGCCCCGCGCCCCGCAGACGCGCCAGGGCTGGCTGCTGCTGGCGGAGGCCGAGCGGAACCGCGGGCGACCGGCCGAGGCGGCGGCGGCCTATGGCGAGGTGCTGAAGATCGGCTTCGACCCCGATCTCGCCGCCCAGCGCGCGCAGGTGCTGCTGGAGGCCGGGCAGCTTGAGGAGGCGTCCGCCTTCCTGGCCGATGCCCTGCCCCGCGCGCCCGGCCATGTCGGGTTGCGCTTCCTCGCCGGGCAGGTGGAGGCCCAGGCCGGGCGCCCGGCGGCGGCGCGGGCGGCGTGGCAGGCGCTGCTGGCAACGGCGCCGGATGGCGCGCCCTGGAAGGGCATGGTGGAGAGACGGATGCAGTCGCTGCCATGAGTGGGGCCATGAGCGGTGCCGGGCTGGAAGCGCTGGAGGCGCGGCTGCGGCAGGACCTGGAATGGCTGGAGCTGCCGGCCAAGCCCTGGGTGCCGGAAATGGTGGTGGACGGGCGGCCGGTGACCGATGTGGCGGTGATCGGCGCGGGCATGGCGGGGCTGGCGGCCTCGGCCGCGCTGCGGCTGGAGGGGATCGACCGCCAGCGCGTGCTGGATCGCGCGGGCCCTGGGCAGGAAGGCCCCTGGGTGACCTATGCCCGGATGGAGACGCTCCGCTCGCCGAAAGGCCTGGCCGGGCCGGCGCTGGGCTTCGGCGCCCTCACCTTCCGCGCCTGGTTCGAGGCGCAGTTCGGCGCGGCGGCCTGGGAAGCGCTGGGCAAGATCCCCCGCGCCCAGTGGATGGAGTACCTGAACTGGTACCGCCGCGTGATGGCGGTGCCGGTGGAGAACGCCGCGCATGTCTCCCTGATCCGCCCGCGCGCGGACGGGCTGGTGGCGCTGGAGAGGCGGGACGCCCCGGGGATCCTGTGCCGCCGCCTGATCCTCGCCACGGGGCGGGACGGGCTGGGCGCCGAATACGTGCCGCCGATGGCGCAGCGGGTGGACCGCCGCTTCTGGGCCCATTCGCGCGAGGAGATCGACTTCGCCGCCCTGCGCGGCAAGCGCGTGGGCGTGGTGGGCGCGGGCGCTTCCGCCATGGACAATGCGGCGACGGCGCTGGAGACGGGCGCGGCCTCGCTGGACCTGTTCGTTCGGCGGAAGGCGCTGCCGCGGGTGAACAAGTTCACGGGCATCGGCAGCCAGGGCGTGGTGCACGGCTTCGCTGGCCTGCCGGACGAGTGGAAGTGGCGCTTCCTGCACTATGTCGGCGCGGCGCAGACGCCGCCGCCGCGCGACAGCACCATGCGCGTCTCCCGCCATCCGCACGCACGGCTGCACCTGGCCTGCCCGGTGACGGGGCTGCGTGAGATGGATGGCGCGCTGGTGGTGGAGACGCCGCAGGGCGAGTTCACCGTGGACTTCCTGATCCTCGCCACGGGGTTCCACGCGGCGATGGAGACGCGGCCGGAGCTGGCGCTGATCGCGCCGCATGTGCGGCTGTGGCGGGACCGCTTTCCGGCACCGGAGGGGATGGAGAGCGAGGAGCTGTCCTCCTCCCCCGATCTCGCGCCGGACTTCTCCTTCCAGGAGAAGGTGGAGGGCGCCTGCCCGGCGCTGCGGCACATCCACGCCTTCAACTACCCGGCCACGCTGAGCCACGGGAAGCTGACGGGCGACATCCCCGCCATCTCCGCCGGCGCGCGCCGCCTAGCGCAGGGGATTGCCCGGTCCCTTTTCGTGGAGGACCGGGAGACGCATTTCGAGCGGCTGGTGGCCTATGAGACACCCGAGCTGCTGGGCGACGAGTGGCCCGAACGATGACGGTTGAGGTGACGCCATGGACGATCTGATCGAGGGCATCCTGGGCATCGCGCCCGGATCGCCGCTGGCCGAGTTGCGGCGGCGCCGTCCGGAGGCGCTGAAGCACGCGCAGGGCGCGTACCGGGAACTGCTGATGCCGGAAGACCCCGGCAACGTCTCCCATGCCGATCGCGCGGCCCTGGCGCTGCGGGTGGCGCTGCGCGAGGGGGATGCGGCGCTGGCAAAGCACTTCCGCGGCCTGCTGGAGGAGGCGGGCGCGCAGGAGGCGATCATGCTGGCCGAGGACCTCTCCGCCGCGCCGATGGAGGGGCGGCTCGCCGCGCTGCTGCGCTACGCCGACGTGGTAGGATCGCATCCCGCCGACGTCTCCCAGGCCACGATCGACACGCTCTCGGCCATGGGGCTGACGCCGCGCGATATCGTGGCCGTCACGCAGCTCGTCTCCTTCGTGCCTTACCAGGTTCGGGTGATCGCGGGGCTGCGCGCCATGCTTCAGGAGAAGGCGGCATGAAGCACTTCACGATGGAAGAGGTGGGCTGGACGCCGCGCCTCCCGCCTGTCGAGGCCGAGACGGCGACACCCGCGCAGCTGGCCGCGCTGGAGGCCTGCCCGCCGGCGCAGCGGCTCTCCACGTACTTCCTCACCCTTGCCAACGATCCGGGATCGCTGGGCGAGCGCGGGGCGCTGTTCAACACGGTAATGTACGCGCCGCGCGGGCTGCCGCGCGCGGACCGGGAATTCTCCACGGCCGTCGTCTCCATGGCGAATGGCTGCGTGTACTGCACCTCCGTCCACGCGCGCCGCTTCGCGGAGCTCTCCAAGCAGCGGGAGGCGATGCAGCGCGTGCTGGACGAAGGACACGCGGTGGAGACCGACCCCCGCCGCCGCGCCATCGCGGATTTCAGCGAGAAGCTGACGCTGACGCCGGGCGCCGTGTCGGCGGCAGACCTGGCGCCGCTGCGCGCCGCGGGGATGGACGATCTGGAGGTGCTGGACCTCATCCACTCCATCGCCATGTTCGCCAACGCGAACCGGCTGATGCAGTCCCTCGGCGAGACGGACGCGCCGGAATAGGTCCTGGGCGCCGCCCGGGCCTGCCTCATTGCGGCCGGGTCGGCGCCCCGGCCGCCCGGGTCCTCTCAAGGCAGGCCTGGGTCACCTGGGAGCGGACGCTGGCGCTGTCGATGTCCAGCTGGCCGAGCGGGCCGTAAACCCGGTCCTCCGCCATCGCGCCGCGCATCTGGCAGGCATAGACCGGGTCCGCGGCGGCCTGCCCCGCCCCGCCATCCGGCGCGCACGCCGCCAGGAGGAGGCAGGCCGCTCCGGCGGCGTGCAGGGTCTTTCCCATGGAACATGCTCCCCGGACGGTCTGACCACCGTAACGGCGAACGGATAGCCGGGCTGCCGGTGCGCCCTGCCCTACTCGTTGCGGGCGCCGGACTGGCGGACCAGCGCGGCGTGGCGCCCGATCTCCTCGTGCAGAAAGTTCGCCAGCCGCGCGGGGTCACCGCCCAGCGGGGTCATGCCTTGCTCCTCGAAGCGCGTGCGGGCGGCGGGATCGGCCAGGATTTCGTTGGCCACGGCATTGATCCGGCGCAGCAGGGCGGGGTCCACGCCCTTCGGCAGGAACAGGCCGAACCAGGTGCCGAAGACGAGGCCGGGCATGCCCAGTTCCGCCGTGGTGGGCACGTCCGGCAGCTGGGGGGAGCGGCGGTCGTCCAGGATGGCGATCGGCGTCACCGCGCCCGCGCGCACTTGCGGCGCGACGCCGGTGATGAGGTTGAACATGGCCTGGATGCGCCCGGCCAGAAGGTCCGTCACCCCCGCCGCTGGCGCGGCATAGGGCACGTGCACCATCTGCGCGCCGGTGAGTGACTTATAGAGCTCCCCCGCCAGGTGCATCGAGGAGCCGTTGCCCGTGGAGCCGAAGTTGATGCCGTTCGGGTGGGCGCGGGCGTAGTCGCCGAACTCCTGCAGGCTGTGGATCGGCAGGTCCTTGTTCACCACCAGCACGTTCGGAACGTTGCCGATAAGGGCGACAGGCTCGAAGTCCTTCTCCGGGTCGAAGGGCAGGTCCTTGTAGAGGGCGGGGCCGGTGGCGAGCGTGCCGGCCCAGGACCAGAGGATCGTGTAGCCGTCCGGCGTGGCGCGTGCGCCGGCCAGCGCGCCGATATTGCCGTTGGCGCCGCCGCGGTTGTCGACCAGCACGCGCTGGCCGACGCGCTTCTCCATCTCCTGCGAGAAGACGCGGGCCAGCGTGTCCGCCGTGCCGCCGCCACCGGGCGCGGGGACGATGATGCGGACGGGGCGGTTGGGCCAGGCTCCGCTCGACGGCGCCTCGGCGGGGGTGGGCGGCGCGGTCTGGGCACGGGCGGCGCTGGCAAGGCCCAGGGTGAGGCCGGATGCCGCGGAGAGAAGGGCGCGGCGGCGCGTGGGGATCATCGTGGGGGACTCCCGGTGGATGCGGGAAGCTTAGGGGTGAATGGGGCCGATCGGGAAACAGGGGCTGGAAGGGTGCCGCCCTTGCCGCGCGGCGCAGAGGGCCGATGATCCGGCCGGGATCAGGGGGGCGGCACCATGCGGCTTTGCGTGCTGGGGGCGGGTTCGGTGGGGCCGGCGGCGGCGGTGTTGGCGGCATCCCGCGGGCATGACGTGTCGCTCTGGTCGCCCTCCGGCGCGGGCACGGCAGGGCTGGTGGATTCGATCGAGGCGGAGGGCGCGCTGGAAGGGCGCTTCCCGCTGCGCGTGGCGCAGGGGCTGGGGGATGCGTTCAGCGATGCTGACGTGGCGCTGCTGGCCGTGCCGGCCTACGCCTTCCCCGCGCTGCTGCCGCGGATCGCCGCGGCGCTGCCGGCGCGCCTGCCGCTGCTGATCGCGCCGGCCGCCGCGCTGTCGCCGCTGGCGCTGGACGCGATGCTGGCGGCGCGCGGGGCCCCGGCGGGGCGCGCGGCCATCGGCGCCATGGGCACCACGCCCGTCACGGCGCGCCGGCCCTCACCGGGGCGGGTGCGGGTGGCGGCGATCCGCGCGGCGGTGGACATGGCGGCGGTGCCCGCGGCCTCCGCGGGGGAGATGGGCGCGCTGGCCACCGCGCTGTTCGGCCATGCCAGCCCGCCTGTGCCGCACGCGCTGCAGGCCGGGCTGGCGAATGCCAATCCCATCATCCACGCCGTGCTGGCGCTGACGAACGTGACGCGGATCGAGCGCGGGGAGGCCTGGCCGCAATACGCGCTGATGACGCCCGCCGCCTGCCGGATGATGGAGGCACTGGCGGTGGAACGCGAGACCCTGGCCGCCGCCTTCGGCGTGGCGGCGCTGGGGCTTGAGGAGTCCCTGCACCGCGCGAACGGCGTGCCCCTGGGGCCGCTGGCGGAGATGGCGGCGGCGATTGCCGCCTCGCGCGGCTCCGTGCTGGGGCCCGCCTCCATGGAGACGCGCTACGTGACGGAGGACGTGCCCTATGGCCTGGCTTTCTACCTGTGGCTGGCACGCGGCCAAGCCATCACCATGCCCGCGACGGAGGCGGTGGTGACGGCGCTGGAGGTGCTGTGGGGATCCGGGCTGCGGGACAATCCCCTGCTGGAGGGGCTGGATCCCGCGACGCTGCAGGGCGCGCTCATCCGGGGATACGGGCGGGAGGGATAGGCAACGCCGATCCCGGCCATCGGCACGACCCGGCTGTTTGCGGCGCGGCACCGGACGCATGGTCCGGCCCGGCCCCGCCATGGCGGCGCGGGCCGGAGCCGGAGGACAGCATGGATGTCGAGAGAGCGATGGCCGCACGGGGTGGCCGAGTGCGCGCGGTGCGACGACCAGCCTGAGCGGCGCGACGCGATGCAGGACGACATGGCGCGCCAGCTCATCGCGGAGGCCGTGCGCGCGGCGCTGGAGGAAGGGCTTCGCCACGCGCCGGATCCCGTCCTCTATCTGCGCCGGGCCGCGAACGAGGTGCTGATGGTGCTGACCGCCTTCGACACGGCCAGCCCGCGCGAGGGCGCGGAGCTGCGCGCCATCGTCGCGGAGGAGGTGGTGACGGTGTCCCGGGAGATGCTGCGGCGGCAGCGGAACTGATGGCCCGCGCGCCCGGTCAGTCCAGCTGGATGTGCAGCGGGGCGGCGACGCGGGTCCAGCGCTCCAGGTCATCCTGCAGCATCGCGCCGAAGGCGGTGCCGTCCGCGCCGTTGGGCGTCACGCCCAGCCCGCCGAGCCGAGCACGGAGAAGGTCGCTCGCCATGGCCTCGCGAAAGGCATCGGCTAGGCGCGCCACGACCGGGGCGGGCGTGCCCTTCGGGGCGGAGAGGCCGGTCCAGATGCTCGCCTCGAAATCCTTCACGCCGGATTCGCTGAGGGTCGGCACCTCTGGCGTGGCGGGAAAGCGTTCCCGCGAGGTGACGGCCACGACCTTGAACTGCGTCCCATCCGTGGCGAGCACGGAGGGGACGGAGACGAACATCAGCGCGATGCGGCCGGCGGCCAGGTCGTTGAAGGCGGCCGCGGCGCCGCGATAGGGCACGTGCTCCACGTTCAGGTGCTCGCGTGCCTTCAGGTCCTCCATGATGAGGTGCGTGTTGGTGCCGATGCCCGTGGAGGCATAGGGCAGCGGCTGCGTCGCCTGCCGCGCGCGCTGCAGCAGGTCCGCGGCGTCCCTCACGTTCAGCTGGGGTGCCGCCAGCAGCGCCACGGGGCTGTCCACGAGGTAGAGGACGGGCGTGAAGTCCGTGATCGGATCGTAGCTCAGGCGGCGGCCGATGGCCTTGGCGATGGTGAGCTGGCCGGCGGTGGCGAGGAGGATCGTCAGCCCGTCCGGGGCGGCGCGGGCCACGGCCTCCGCGCCGAGCACGCCGCCGGCGCCGGCACGGTTCTCCACGACGACATTCTGGCCGAGGATCGGCGCGGCGGCCTGGGCCAGCAGGCGGCCCAGCACGTCCTGCGAGCCGCCCGGGGCGAAGGGCACGATCAGGCGGACGGGGCCGTGCGGGGCCCATGCCGAGGCACCGCTGCCCTGGGCGCGCACGGCGAGTGGCGCGAACGGGGGGGCGAGGGCGGCAAGGGTGAGAAAACTGCGTCGCTGCATCCGGTGCGGTCCTGCGGTTGCGCCTGGGCTGCTACGCCCGGAGATGGCGCGCGGTTGCGCGCGGGTGTCTCACCCGTCCGCCTTCGGGCTCTTCGGAGCGGCGGGATCCCCCATGGAATCGAGCAGGGAGAAGCCGCCGGGAGGTGCGGCGGGCGGGAGGCCGAGGAGGGACATGGTGCTGCCCTCCGGTGCGGCGGGCTGCTGGAGCAGGGCGAAGGTGGCGAGGGGGCCGGGATCCGCCGCCGGGACGGGTTCAGGGTCAGGCGCCCAGGCGACGCGCTGCAGGTAGGTGGAGAGGAAGCGGCGCAGGCGCGGCTCCTCCGCGTCGCGGAACACCGCCTTGGCGGGGCCGTCCACCAGCACGCGGCCATGGTCCAGGAACGCGGCGCGCGAGGCGACCGAGGCCACGAAGCCCATCTCGTGCGAGACGACGAGCATCGTCATCCCCGTCTCCGCCAGGCCGCGGATCACGTCCAGCACCTCCGTCGTCAGCTCCGGGTCCAGGCTGGCGGTGGGCTCGTCGAAAAGGATGAGGCGGGGCTCCATGGCCAGCGTGCGCGCGATGGCCACACGCTGCTGCTGGCCGCCCGAGAGCTGGGCGGGGCGGCGATCCGCGAGTTTCAGCAGGCCCACCCGGTCCAGCATGGCGCGGGCGCGCTCGGTCGCCTCCGCGCGCGGCATCTTGCGAACGAGGCGGAGCGCGAGGGCCACGTTCTCCCCGGCCGTGAGGTGCGGCCAGAGATTGAACTGCTGGAACACCATCCCGATCGTGCCGTCGCCCGGCGTGGGCGTGCGCCCCTCCACCAGAACGCGGCCACCGGTGAGGGGATCGAGGCCGGCGATGGCGCGGAGCAGCGAGGACTTGCCGGAGCCGCTGGGACCAATGAGGCCGACCACCTCGCCCTTGTTCACGGAGAGGTCGATGCCGGCGAGGATCTGCGTGTCGCCGACGCGGCGCTCCAGCTTCTCCGCTTGCAGGAAGGGCGTGGTCATCAGGCTGTCCCGAGGGTGGCGCGGGCGATGCCGCGTTCCAGGCGTCGCGCCGCCCAGGCGGTGAGCTCCACCAGCAGCCAGTAGCTGAGGGCGAGCGCCGCCATGGTCTGCGCGAAGGCGAAGGTGGCGCTGCCGACGCCGGAGACGGTGAAGGTCAGCTCCGGCACGGTGATGATCGAGAGGATAGCCGTTTCCTTGATGAGGATGACCGCGAGGTTGGCCAGCGCGGGCAGGACGGAGAGCGCCATCTCCGGCAGCAGGATGCGGGTGATGGTCTGGTTCGTCTTCAGGCCGAGCAGCCGCGCCGCCTCCGTGTGGCCTGCGGGGATGGCGCGGAAGCCGGCGCGGAAAACCTCGCTGAAATAGGCGGCGGCGTAGACGGAGAGGGCGAGCCAGCCGGCGACGACCGGCGTCAGGTCCAGCCCGATGAAGGGGCCGCCGTAGTAGAGCAGGAAGGCCTGCACCACGAAGGGCACGCCGCGCACCACCTCCACCAGCGTGGCGAGGGCGGCGTTGACGACCCAGCCGCCGAAGTGGCGCGCGCAGGCGACGAGCACGCCTACGAGCAGCCCCGTGGCGACGGAGGCGAGCCAGATTCCGACCGTGAGCGGCAGCCCGCGCGCCACGGCCCAGAGGGTTTCGGAGACGACGCTCATTGGCGCCCCTTCCTGGCGACGCTCATGTGCGCCTCTTCGCGGCGACGCTCATGCGCGCTTCCGGTCCCAGCCGACCGCCATCAGCACGAAGTTGATGACGAGATAGATGCCGCCGCAGAGCGCGTAGGACTGCAGCGGCATGAAGGTGGAGGATGCCAGCGCCTGGGAGGTGCGCGTCAGCTCCATGATCCCGACGAGGGAGATGAGGGAGGAGGCCTTCATGATCATGATCGCCTCCCCCACGATCGCCGGGCGCATGGTGCGGGCGGCGATCGGCAGGCGGATGCGGAGGAAGGTCTGCGCGCGCGTCAGGCCGAGGAGCCGCGCCGCCTCCACCGCGCCGGGCGGCACCGTGGCGAGCCCGCCGCGCAGGATCTCCGCCATATAGGCCGCGCAGCAGAGGCCGAGCGTGCCCACGGCCGCGACGATGGCCGGGATATCGATGCCGAGGAAGGGCAGCGCGTAGTAGGCGAGCAGGAGCTGCACCAGCAACGGCACCCCGCGGAAGAAGGAGATGTAGAGCGCCGCGGCGCCGCGCAGCCCTCGGCTGGCCGCGGTGGAGGCGGCCGCGATGGCCGCCCCCGCCGCGAAGCCGAGGGCGATGCCGGCGAGGGACACCGCCACCGTGGCCACCGCCCCGCGAAGGAGCGGGGGCAGGGCTTCTTCTACGAAAGCCCAGTCCAAGGGCTAGAGCGCCGGCTCGATAGGCTTGTCCGGCGTGTCGAAGGACTGGCCGAACCACTTGGTCTGCATGGCCGTCAGGCGGCCGTCGTTCCGCATCTTCACGATGGCGGCGTCCAGCGCGTCCAGCAGCGGGGCGGAATCCGCGTCCTTGCGGCCGATATAGCCGAAGTAGGACTTGGTGCCGAAGGGCGGCTGCACGACGCTGAACACGTTCGGGCGCTGCTTCGCGACATAGGCGATGTTGGGCAGGGAATTCGCCACTGCCACGATGCGTCCGGCCGCGAGGTCGGCATAGGCCTCGGAGAAGGACTGGTACTCGCGGATCGGCGGGGTGGTGCCGGGCAGGGTTGCGACGAAGGCCTGGAACTGGGCGAGCTGCGCGGTGGCGGTGGCGCCGCCGAGCTGCTTGCCCGCGATGTCCTGCGGCTTGGTGATGCTGCTGTCGTTCGTGCGCTTCAGCAGGGCCACGGTGGCCTCGGCGACCGGCACGGAGAAGCGGTAGCGCTCCGCGCGCGCCTTGGTGATGGTGGCAGGGCCGCCGACGAGGTCGTAGCGGCTGGCCTCCAGCCCCGGCAGCACGGCGGGCCAGGGCAGGTCCTGGAAGGTGATCTTGACCCCGATCTCCTTGCCGAACTCCGTGAAGAGCTCAAGGTTCAGCCCGGTCTGCTTGCCCGCCTCGGTGAAGTCGAAGGGCGCGAAGTGCATCTCGGTGGCGACCACCAGCTCACCGGCCTTCTTCGCCTTCTCCAGGTTGTTGGCGGCGGCGCGGTGCACGAAGGCGGCCGCCAGGCCGGTTCCGAGGGCGGCGGCACCGAGGCCGCGGCGGGTGAGGGTCATCCTGGTTCTCCTGCGATCGCCCGGGACTCCGGGCCGCGTTGACGGGGATTGTTGACCGGGCCGGGCGGCTTCCGCCAGCGGAGCCTAACTTGACATGACAGGTTATGAACGTAACCATCCCGGGGTCGGCGGATCAAGGGGCCTGCCCTTTCCGGCATGGAGGCCAAGCGCATGGCGGACACGACCTCTCTCCCCGTGATCGATGTTTCCGGTCTGAACGAAGGTTCAGCAAACGCCGTGCCGCAGGTGGCGGAAGCGATCCGCGCGGCCTGCACGGGCCCGGGCTTCTTCTACGTCTCCGGCCACGGCGTGCCCGATACGGTGATCGCGGGGGCCGTCCTGGCGACGCGGGACTTCTTCCACCTGCCGCCGGAGGTGAAGGCGGGGGTGAAGGCCAATGCGCGGCACCGGGGCTGGCACGCCATGGGCGGCGCGCTGATGGAGGGCGCCAAGCACTCCGACCGGAAGGAGTTCTTCTCCATCGGGCTGGAGCTGCCGGAGGACGATTCCGCGGTGCGGGCGGGCGAGGCGCTGCGCGGGCCGAACCAGTGGCCGGATTTCGCCCCGGCGCTGCGGCCGGCTATGTCCGCCTACTACGACGCGATGTTCGGGCTGGGCGGGCGCCTCCTGCGTGCGGTGGCGGTGAGCCTGGGGCTGGAGGAAGGGTTTTTTGCCCCGCGCTACCGCAAGCCGCTGCAGCGCACCCAGGCCATCTTCTACCCGCCGCAGAACGTGGGGGCGGAGGACGAGATCTACGGCGTGGCGCCGCACACGGATTTCGGGTGCATCACCCTGCTGTGGCAGGACGACAACGGCGGACTGCAGGTGCGGGAAAGGCAGAGCGGGGCGTGGATCGACGCCCCTCCCCTGCCCGGCACGCTTGTGGTGAACGTGGGCGACCTTCTCGGGCGCTGGAGCAATGACCGATTCGCCTCCACCCCGCACCGCGTGGTGAACCGCAGCGGGCGGGAGCGCATATCGATCGCCACCTTCCACGACCCGGATTTCGGCGCGGTGATCGACCCGCGGGAACTGGGCACGCCGGAGGACGAGGCGCGCTACGAGCCGATCACGGCGGGGCGGCACATCCTGAACCGCTTCGACCAGGCCTTCGGGTATCGCAAGACGTTGGCAGCAGCGGGCTGAGCGCCGTGCCCGATGGCGGCGCGCCGAAGCCTCGCTACGAGGCGGTGAAGGATTTCGTGCGGGACCGCATCGCCTCCGGCGACTGGGCAGTGCATGCGCGCATTCCCAGCGAGAACGAGCTGGGGCCGATGCTCGGCGTCTCCCGCATCACGGTGAACCGCGCCTTCGCGGAGCTGGCGCGGGAGGGACGGCTGCGGAAGGTTCCGGGGGTCGGGACCTTCGTCGCGGAAGGCAAGCCGCGCACGGGGCTGAGCAGCATCGAGAGCATCGCGGAGGAGATCCGCGGGCGCGGGATGGAGTGGTCCTGCGCCGTGCTGGCGCTCGGCACGGCGTCGATGACGGAGGAGGCGGCGGATGCGCTGGGCCTGCCGCGCGGTGGGCGGGTGCCGGGCTCCATGATCCTGCACAAGGGCGACGGGCTGCCGATCCAGCTGGAGGAGCGCTTCATCCGCCCGGGCTATGCGCCGGGCTATGAGGAGCAGGACTTCTCCGCCCGCACGACCTACGCCTTCCTGCGCGAGGTGGGCGAGGTGGAGGAGATGGAGCAGGCTGTGACGGCGGTCCTGCCCCCCTCCTCCATCGCCCGGCTGCTGGAGGTGGGATCGCGCGATCCCTGCCTCGTCATCCGCCGCCGCACCTTCCGCCGCGGTGAGGCCACGACCTTCTCCCGCCTGACCCAACCCGCCAGCCGCTTCGAGCTCTCCGGCCGCTACCGGATGCAGGACGGGCCGGGCGGGCATTTTCCGTTCTGAGGATTTCGATGACCGACAACCCTCGCCTCCGCAACGCGCCAGCCATCCGGGCGCCGCGCGGCCTGACGCTTTCCGCGAAGCACTGGGTGACGGAAGCCCCGTTGCGGATGCTGATGAACAACCTGGACGACGAGGTGGCGGAGAACCCCGGCTCCCTCGTCGTCTATGGCGGCATCGGGCGGGCGGCGCGGGACTGGCGCAGCTACGAGATGATCTGCGACGTGCTGCGGCGGCTGGAGGACACGCAGACGCTGCTGGTGCAGTCCGGCAAGCCGGTGGGCGTGTTCGAGACGCATGCCGATGCACCGCGCGTGCTGATCGCCAATTCCAACATCGTGCCGGCCTGGGCGAACTGGGAGAAGTTTAGCGAGCTCGATCGGGCCGGGCTGATGATGTACGGCCAGATGACGGCAGGGTCCTGGATCTACATCGGATCCCAGGGGATCGTGCAGGGCACCTACGAGACCTTCGCCGAGGCCGGGCGGCAGCATTTCGGCGGCGACCTGTCCGGGCGCTGGATCCTGACGGGCGGGCTGGGCGGCATGGGCGGGGCGCAGCCCCTGGCTGGCGTCTTCGCCGGCGCCAGCGTGCTGGCGGTGGAGTGCCAGCCCAGCAGCATCGAGAAGCGTCTGCAGACCCGGTACCTGGATCACGCCACGGCCGACCTCGACAAGGCGCTGGCGATGGTCTTCGGCGCCTGCATCGAGAAGAAGCCGATCAGCGTCGGGCTGCTCGGGAATGCGGCGGAGGTCTTCCCGGAACTGGTGCGGCGCGGCGTGGTGCCGGACATCGTGACGGACCAGACCAGCGCGCACGACCCATCGAACGGCTACCTGCCCGCGGGCTGGACGCTGGCGGAGTGGATGGCGAAGCGGGAGAACGACCCGGCCGCCGTGGCCGCCGCGGCGAAGCGCAGCATGGTGGCGCATGTGCAGGCGATGCTGGACCTGAAGAAGATGGGGTCCGTCGTCATGGATTACGGCAACAACATCCGGCAGATGGCGAAGGACGAGGGGCTGGCGGAGGCCTTCGACTTCCCGGGCTTCGTGCCCGCCTATATCCGGCCTCTGTTCTGCAAGGGGATCGGGCCCTTCCGCTGGGCGGCGCTGTCCGGCGATCCGGAGGATATCCGCAAGACGGACGCGAAGGTGCGGGAGCTGATCGACGATCCGCACCTGCACCGCTGGCTGGACATGGCGCAGAAGCGCATCGCCTTCCAGGGCCTGCCGGCGCGCATCTGCTGGGTGGGGCTTGGCGACCGGCACCGGCTGGGCCTGGCCTTCAACGAGATGGTGGCGCGGGGCGAGATCGGGCCGGTGGTGATCGGGCGGGATCACCTCGACAGCGGGTCCGTCGCCTCGCCGAACCGGGAGACGGAGGCAATGCGGGATGGGTCGGATGCCGTGTCCGACTGGCCGCTGCTGAACGCGCTGCTGAACACGGCCTCCGGCGCCACCTGGGTCTCGCTGCACCACGGCGGCGGCGTTGGCATGGGGTATTCCCAGCACGCGGGGATGGTGATCGTGGCCGATGGCACGCCTGATGCGGCACGTCGTCTGAAGCGGGTGCTGTGGAACGATCCGGCGACGGGCGTGATGCGCCACGCCGATGCGGGCTACGACCTGGCGAAGGACTGGGCGCGGGAGAAGGGGCTGGACCTGCCGATGGTGCAGTTCTGATGGCCGCGCTCGCTGAACTCCGCGCAGTGATGGCGGGCGGGGCTCTGGCCCTGCCCGAGGGCTGGCGGGATGCGGTGCGGACCAGCCATTCGGCGCTGGCGGCACGACTCGGGGCCGGTGAGGTGATGTACGGCGTGAACACCGGCTTCGGGAAGCTGGCGGGCACGCGCATCCCGCCGGACGCGCTGGTGCAGTTGCAGCTGAACCTGATCCGCAGCCATGCCGCTGGGGTGGGGGAACCCCTGCCGCGGCCGGTGGTGCGGCTGGTGCTGGCGCTGAAGGCGCTCTCCCTTTCCCGCGGGGCATCCGCGGTGCGAGGGGAGACGGTGGAAGCGCTGACGCGGCTGCTGGAGGCCGATGTGCTGCCGGTGATCCCGGCGCGCGGCTCCGTGGGGGCTTCGGGCGATCTGGCGCCGCTCGCGCATATGTCGCTGGTGTTGATCGGCGAGGGCGAGGCCTTCGTTGAAGGCCGGCGCGTGAGCGGGGCGGAGGCGCTGGCGCATGTGGGGCTGCGCCCGCTGCCGCTGGGGCCGAAGGAAGGGCTGGCGCTGCTGAATGGCACGCAGGTTTCCACGGCCGTCGCGCTGGTGGCGCTGTTCCGGGCGCGGGACCTCTTCGCCACCGCCCTGGTAGCGGGGGCGATGAGCACGGAAGGCGTGCGCGGCTCCGACACGCCCTTCGATCCGCGCATCCACGAGTTGCGCGGTCAGCCCGGGCAGATCCGGGCGGCGGCGGCGCTGCGCGGGCTGATGGCGGGCAGCGCGATCCGGGAGAGCCACCGCGTGGACGATCCGCGCGTGCAGGACCCCTACTCCATCCGCTGCCAGCCGCAAGTGATGGGGGCGTGCCTGGACGCGCTGGACCATGCCGCTTCCGTGCTGGAGCGGGAGGCGAATGCGGTGACGGACAATCCGCTGGTGACGGCGGAGGGCGAGGTTCTCTCCGGCGGGAACTTCCACGCGGAGCCGGTGGCCTTCGCGGCGGACCACATCGCGCTGGCGCTGGCGGAGATCGGGGCCCTTTCGGAGCGCCGGATCGCGCTGCTGACCGATCCGGCTCTATCGGGGCTGCCGGCCTTCCTGGTGCGGGAGGGCGGGCTGAATTCCGGCTTCATGATCGCGCAGGTGACGGCGGCGGCGCTGGCAAGCGAGCAGAAGGCGCTGGCGCATCCGCGCAGTGTGGACAGCCTGCCGACCTCCGCCAACCAGGAGGACCATGTGAGCATGGCCACGGGCGCGGCGCTGCGGCTGGTGCCGATGGCGGACAACCTGCGGGACATCCTGGCGATCGAGCTGCTGGCGGCGGCGCAGGCGGTGGAGTTCCACCGCCCCCTCCGCTCCTCGGAGCCGCTGGAAGACGCGCACGCGGCGGTGCGCGGGGTGGCGGCGGCCTGGGACCGGGACCGCTTCATGGCGCCGGACATCGCGGCGGTGGCGGGGCTGATCGATGCCGGTCGGTTCACCGGCCGTGGGTGACTTCGACCGCGTCTGGGTGAACGCCAATCTCTGCACCATGGCCGATGGGCTGGGCGTGGTGCGGGACGGGGCAGTTGCCTCGAAGGGCGGGCGCATCGCTTGGGTGGGGCCGAGGGAGGCGCTGCCCGACACCGATGCAGCGATGACGGACTGCGATGGCGCCTGGCTTTTTCCGGGGCTGGTGGACTGTCACACGCACCTCGTCTTCGGCGGGAACCGCGCCGGGGAGTTCCAGCGGCGGCTGGCGGGCGCAACCTATGAGGAGATCGCGCGGGAGGGGGGCGGCATCCTCTCCACCGTGCGCGCCACGCGGGCGGCGGATGAGGAGACGCTGGTGGCGGCCGCCCTGCCCCGCCTCGACGGGCTGCTGGCCGAGGGTGTGACCACGGTGGAGGTGAAGTCCGGCTACGGGCTGGAGTTCGAGGCGGAGCGGCGGATGCTGCGCGCGGCGCGGGCGCTAGGCCGGGCGCGAAAGGTGTCGGTCACGACCTCCTTCCTCGGCGCGCACGCGGTGCCGCCGGAATACAAGGGGCGGCAGGGCGAGTACGCGGCGCTGGTGGCCGGCATGATCGCGCCCCTGGCCGCCGAAGGGCTGGTGGACGCGGTGGATGCCTTCTGCGAGCGCATCGCCTTCACCCCGGAGGAGACGGAGGCGGTATTCGCGGCGGCGCGGGCACAGGGGCTGCCGGTGAAGCTGCATGCGGACCAGTTGAGCGACCTGGGCGGGGCGGCGCTGGCGGCGCGGTTCGGCGCGCTTTCCGCGGATCATCTGGAGCACGCCTCGGCGGAGGGGTTGGCGGCCATGGCGGCGGCGGGGACGGTGGCGGTGCTGCTGCCGGGCGCCACCTATTTCATCCGGGAAGAGCGGCACCCGGATATCGCGGCCATGCGGGCGGCGGGGACGCGGATGGCGATCGCGACGGACATGAACCCCGGTTCCTCGCCGGCGCGATCCCTGCTGCTGATGCTGAACATGGCCTGCACCCTCTACCGGATGACGGTCGAGGAGGCTCTGCTGGGCGTGACGCGCCACTCGGCGGCGGCGCTGGGCATGGCGGATCGGGGCGCGCTGGCGCCGGGGCTGCGCTGCGACCTGGCGCTGTTCCGCGTGGGGGCGCCGGAGGAGCTGTGCTACTGGATCGGCGGCAATCCCTGCGCCGGGCGCGTTGTGGCGGGGGAGGATGCCTGACGGCAGCCGCCCGCCGCCCCATATGGCGGGCGGAGAGGAGAACCGGATGCCCCTGCCCCCGACCAGCTGGCAGCCCGTCAGCAGATCGGTTGAGAGCCTGATCATCGGCGCGGACGGCGCCGCCCGGCCCGGCCTGCGCGCAGTGCCGGAGGAGGTGCCGGTCAGCCTCGTCTACTCCTCCGTGCCCTTCGCGGTGATGATGCTGACCCCCTCGGACCTGGAGGACTTCGCCTACGGCTTCAGCCTGACGGAAGGGATCGTCACCGGGGCGGAGGGCATCCGCGAGGTGGAGGTGGGGCAGGAGGCGCGCGGGCTGCGGCTGGATATCCGGCTGGCGCCCTCCGCCCTGACCCAGCATCTGGCGCGGCGGCGGTCCATCGCCGGGCGGACGGGGTGTGGGCTCTGCGGGATCGAGGAACTGGACCAGATGCCCCAGGCCGTGCGGCCGGAGGGGGCGGCGCCGGCCATCGACATGCCGGCGATCCGCCGGGCGCTCCTGTCGCTGGAGCGGCACCAGCCGCTGAACGACGAGACGCGGGCGGTCCATGCCGCCGCTTTCGCCGGGGCGGATGGCACCCTGCGCGCGGTGCGGGAGGATGTCGGCCGGCACAACGCGCTGGACAAGCTAGCGGGGGCCCTGATGCGGGGCAGGGTGCGGGCGGCGGAGGGCTTCGTGATCGTCACCAGCCGCTGCTCCTTCGAGCTGGTGGAGAAGGCGGCCTCCATCGGGGCGCGGACCCTGGTGGCCATCTCCGCCCCCACGGCCCTGGCGCTGGACCGGGCGCGGGCACTGGACATGAACCTGGTGGCGGTGGCGCGGCGGGATACGGTGGCCGTGTTCCACGGGATGGAGCGGGTGCGGGACGGGGTCGCCGGCTGAGGCGTCGCGGGGTTTTCACCAGGGGTGCGCTGGCCGCCCTTCCCTCCCCTCGCTACACCTGCGGCGCTTCTCGCGAGGAGGACCGCATGAAAATCACTTGGTTCGGCCATTCGGCCTATCGGTTCGAGATCGGCGGCGCGGTGCTGCTGGTCGATCCCTTCCTGACCGGCAACTCCACCTTCAAAGGCACGGTGGAGGAGGCCTCCAGGGGCTGCACCCACATCGCCCTCACCCACGGCCACGGCGACCACATCGGCGACACGGCGGCGATCGCCAAGGCGACCGGGGCCAAGGTGATCGCGAACGCCGAGATTTGCGGCTACCTGAAGGGCAAGGGAGTCGAGAAGCTGGAGATGATGAACACTGGCGGCACGACCGACCAGGATGGGTTCAGCGTCTCCCTCACCATCGCGTTCCACTCCTCCTCCATGCCCGGGGAGAATGGGACGATCATCGACCTGGGCCTGCCGAACGGGGTGGTGATCACGCCCAAGGACCCGTCCGAGCCCGTGGTGTACCACATGGGCGACACGGACGTGTTCTCCGACATGGCGCTGATCGCGGAACTGTACCAGCCGAAGGTGGCGATCGTGCCGGTGGGCGACCGCTTCACCATGGGCGCGCGCGGCGCGGCCCTGGCGATGCGCCGCTTCCTGCCGGACGTGCCGGTGGTGCTGCCCTGCCACTTCGGCACCTTCCCGATCATCGACAAGTCGGCGGACGCCTTCATCGCCGCCATGGGCGAGGAAGGCGGGCGCGTGCGGGTGCCGGTGATCGGCGAGACCTTCGAGGTCTGAACCGGATCAGGCGGCCGGGATGAGGTGCCCGGCCGCCGGATTCCAGGAGAGGGCGACCTCGCTGCCCTCCGAGATGCCCTGCGCGGCCAGGCCGGGCAGGCGGGCGCGGAGCGGAGTGCCGCCGACGTCGCCGAGGACCAGGGCGCTGTCGCCGAAATGAACGACCGTCTCCACGGCCAGGCGGCAGGTGTTGGGGGCGCCTTCCGCCGCCAGGCCCAGCACTTCCGGGCGCAGCAGCAGGGTGGCGGCCTCGCCGGCGCGGCGGCCGGGTTGGGCGGGAATGCGGACGGGGCCGATGCCGGCGATCTCGCCCGTGCCCGCGGCCGGGTCGGTCAGGCAGATGGGCAGCAAGTTGCTGTCGCCGACGAAGCGGGCGACGAAGTCGTTCACCGGGCGGTCGTAGATCTCAAGCGGGGTGCCGGCCTGCTGGATGCGCCCGCCCTCAAAGATCACGATGCGGTCGGACATGGCCATCGCCTCGGACTGGTCATGCGTCACGAAGATGGTGGTGACGCCGAGGCTGCGCTGGATGCGCTTGATCTCGATCTGCAGGCTCTCGCGCAGGTTCTTGTCCAGCGCGCCCAGGGGCTCGTCCAGCAGGAGCAGGGCCGGGTCGAAGACGAGGGCGCGGGCCAGGGCCACGCGCTGCTGCTGGCCGCCGGACATTTCGCGCGGGTGGCGGTCCGCGAAGCGTTCCAGCCCGACGAGGGCGAGCATGTGGCGCGCCTTCTCGGTCGCCTGGGCCTTCGGCATCTTCCGCATCTGCAGGGGGAACAGGATGTTCTGCAGCGCCGTGCGGTGGGGAAACAGGGCGTAGTTCTGGAAGACGATGCCGATGCCGCGCTTGTGGGGCGGCACGCGGGTGATGGAGGTGCCGTCCACGAGGATCTCGCCCTCGGTCGCGCCCTCGAACCCCGCGATGAGCATAAGGGTGGTCGTCTTCCCCGAACCGCTGGGGCCGAGGAAGGTGATGAACTCGCCCTTCCCTGCCGTCAGGTTCACGCCGTCCAGCGCGCGGCTGCGGCCGTCATAGCTCTTGGAGAGGTTGCGCAGCTCCAGATAGGGTTTGGTCACGGGCGGGCTTCCGATCGGCGGCGCGACAGGGCGCGCCAGAGGACGGGCACGATCACCAGCGCGGCGACGGCCAGGAACAGCAGGGTGGAGACGACGGCGATGACGGGATCCGCCTGAGTGCGGATGCTGTCGAACATGCGGCGCGGCAGGGTTTCCGTGTCGCGGCCGGAAATGAAGAGGGCGACCACCGTCTCGTCGAAGCTCTGCACGAAGGCGAAGAGGGCGGCGGCGGCGAAGCCGGGCCAGAGCACGGGCAGGGTGACGTGACGGAAGGTGGCGGCGGGGCTGGCGCCGAGGGAGAGGGCGGCGCGCTCCAGCGTGCGGTCGAAGCCCTTGAGATTGGCCGAGAGCACAAGGAAGGCCATCGGCACGGAAAGCGCGGTGTGCGCGAGGATAATGCCCGGGAAGGTCTGGAGCAGGCGCACATCGGCGAGGAAGGCGTAGTAGCCGATGGCCATGACGATATGCGGCACGGCCAGCGGCAGCATCATCAACAGATTCACCACGCCCTTGCCCGCGAAGCGGTGGCGGACGAGGGCAAAGGTGGCGGGGGTGACGAGCAGGACGGTGAGGACCGAGACGGCGAGCGCGATGCCGAGGCTGTTTAGCGTCGGCGTCGTCCAGCGGGCATCGTTGAAATAGGCGGTGTAGTAGCCCGTCCACCAGCCCGGGGGCGGGAACTCCAGCGAAACGGCCGTGCTGAAGGACATGGGCACGACGATGAAGAGAGGTGCCGCGACAAAGGCGAGCACGAGAGCGCCGAGGAGGAGAAGGGCGAGGCGCATCGGTTCAGCCCCAGAGCCGGTCGAGGCCGAAGCGGCGATGATAGAGGCCGAGGATGACGAGAGTGCTGGCAAGCAGCAGCATCGCCATGGCCGAGGCTTCCCCGAAGGCCAGGAACTCCTCCACCTGCTGGCCGATCACGCCGGCCACCATCTGCTCCCGCGGGGAGCCGATGAGGATGGGGGTGACGTAGAAGCCGAGGCAGAGGACGAAGACGAGGGTGAGGCCATTCGCGATGCCCGGCGCTGCCAGCGGCAGGACCACATGGCGGATGACGCCGGCCGGCGTGGCGCCGAGGCTGGCGGCGGAGCGCGGAAGGGCGGGTTCGATCCGCTTGAGCACACCGTAGAGGCTGAGGACCATGTAGGGCAGCAGGATGTGCGTCATCGCGACGGTGGAGCTGAAGCGGGTGAAGAGCAGTTCCGGCGAGGCGAAGCCCATCCACTCGACGAACCGGGCGATGGGCCCGCGATTCCCCAGCAGCACCATCCAGGCATAGGTGCGGACGAGGAAGCTGGTCCAGAAGCTCATCGTCACCACCACCATCATGGCGGCGGCAAGGCCCTGCGGGGCGGCGGCCATGGCATAGGCCAGCGGGAAGCCGAGGACGAGGCAGCAGAGCGAGACGGTGAGCGCGGTGATGAAGGTGTCCAGCAGCACGCGCAGGTGAAAGCCGTCCGTCGCGATGGCGACGTAGTGCTCCAGGCCCCATTCGGGATCCGAGACGCTCATCACGGCCACCTGGGCGAGCGGCACGAGGAAGAAGGCGGCCAGGAAGACCAGCAGCGGGGCGAGAAGCAGCCAGGGGCGCAGGCTGCCCCCGCCCGCCGCGGCGGTGGTGGCGCTCAAGTGCCGATCCAGCGCTCGAAGCGCTGGGTGGCGGCGTTCACGTCGCCGCCGAAGTTCAGGATGTCCTGCTCGAACACCTTGTCCTTGTAGGCGGGCGCGGTGGGCATGCGCGCCGCCTCGGCCTCCGAGACGAAGTTGAAGGCGGCAGGGTTGAGCGGGCCGTTCAGCGAGTCCTTGCAGAACCCGGCCACGCGCTCCGGTTTGAGAGCGGATTCGATGAAGCGCAGGGCGTTGTCCCGGTTCGGGGTGCCGCGGGCGACCACCCAGTAGGCGCGCTCGATCTCCGCCTGATTCCAGACGATCTCCACGGGCTGGTTCTGGTCGATCAGTTCCAGCGTGCGGGCGTGCCAGAGGGCGATGCAGTCGATCTCGCCGTCCCGCAGCAGCTGCTGGGATTGCTGGCCCTGAGTCCACCACACGCGGACGGCGGGCTTGATCTTGTCCAGGCTGCGGAAGGCGCGGTTGAGGTCCAGCGGATAGAGCTTGTCGGCCGGCACGCCGTCCGCCGCCAGCGCGATGGGCAGAATTCGGGAGGCGTAGCGCTGCATGCAGCGGCTGCCCGGGAACTTCTGCAGGTCCCAGAAATCCGCCCAGCTCTGCGGGCCGCCATTGGGGTACTTGGATTTCTGATAGGCGATGACGGTGGCGAAGGCGTGGCTGCTGGCGCCGTTCTGGAAGGCCGCGCCGGCGAAGGGCGGGTTCTTCACCAGGTCGGTGTTGTCCAGCTTCTCCACCAGGTTCGCCTGGTTGGCGCGGATGATCTCGCCGGCGCCGAGGGTGGTGACATCGAATTCATAGGCGCCGCTGCGGACCTGCTGCGCCAGCTTGGCGAAGGAGACGGGGGAGACCGGGCGGATCTCCACGCCCGTGTCCTTCGTGAAGGGCTCGAAGAGGTTCTTGATGGCGGCGCGTTCCCAGATGCCGCCCCAGGTGTTCACGTGCAGCACTTCCGCCGCGCGGACGCGGCGGAAGTAGGGGGCGGCGAGGCCCGCCACGATGCCGCCGCCCAGGGTGAGGGCCGCGCGGCGGGAGAAAACCTGGGATGCCATCCTCGTCTCCTCAGTTCGGCCGGAAGGTGGCGGCGTAGAGCCGCATCCAGTTGCCACGGATGATCTTCTCGATCTCCGGCGGCTGGAAGCCCACTTCGCGCAGGCCATCGGGGATCTGCCCGAGGCCCGAAACGCCCTCCGCCAGCCACTCGGCCTTCGGCGTCCTCACCGGCTTGCCCGCGGAGGAGGCGCCGTGGTCGATGCCGCGGGTCCAGCGGCCCATGCGCATCCAGGCGTAGTCGGCGGGGGTGTTGTCGTGGCCGTAATCGGTGCCGATCGCGACCGTGTCGATGCCCGCGATGTCCACCGTGCGCGCCACCATCTCGCACCAGTTGCGGACGGAAGCGCAGTAGTAGTCGCCGGTGATGTTGCGGTAGACGGCGCAGCCCATCACGCCGCCCGTGTCGCGCAGGGCGTGCAGGATGGCGTCCCCCTTGTTGCGGCTATGGGGAACGAGGCTGGTGGCGTTGGCGTGGGTGACGGCAATCGGCTTCTCGCTGTGCGCGATGGCCTCCAGCGTCGTGCGCTCCCCCACATGGGAGCAGTCGATCAGCATCCCCGCGCGGTTCATCTCCCGCACGACTTCCTTGCCGAAGCGGGCCAGGCCGCCGTCATTCGGCTCGTAGCAGCTGCCACCGACCGCATTCTGGTTGTTGTAGGTCAGCTGCACCACGCGCACGCCGAGTTCCGCGAACATCTCCACCAGCCGGATGCGGCCGCCAAAGAGGTCCGTGTTCTGGAAGCCCAGGATAATCGCGGTGCGGCCGGATGCGTTCACCGCGTCGATCTCGGCCGGCGTGCGGGCGATGGCGCAGGTCTCCGCGTTCTCCGCGATCAGGTCGCGCCAGCGGCCGAGGGCGTCGAAGGACTCCATTGGGTCCTCCCAGAAGCCGCAGGTCACGGTCACGGCGGCGATGTTGCCGCGCCGCAGCGCCGCGAAGACCTCCGGCGTGAAGTGGCCGCACTGAAGACCGTCAATGAGCATTCGCGGATTCCGGCTTGGCGCTGGTGAGGAGGGAAAGGTCCGTGTCGTCGTCGTGGTCGGTGCGGCCGGTGATGCGGCCATCGGCCTCGACGATCACCGGGCCGGCATGGCGGCGCGACTCCGGGGTGTCGGTGGAGAGGGCGGTGTTGGAGAGGTGGTGCAGGTCCCACCACAGGGCCGGCTCCACCACCACGCCCTGGCGCAGCACGCGCTCCAGCACGGCGTCTCGCGCGGCGGTGGGCGCGGCGGCCAGCGTGATCGCGCCCTGCCCGGCCCGGAGCAGCGCGGCGTCGCGGCCCGTGGCGGGGCCTGTGCAGGCGCCGTCGGTGACGAAGACGGACAGGCCCTCGCGCGGAGCGTAGGCGCTGGCGGTGCAGAGCTCCTCCGGATCGCGCAGGTTCGTCACCTCGGCCAGGGCCGCCCCTTCCCGCGCGGCGGCCTCGCCCAGCGCGTCCAGGATCGCCGGCAGAACCACCCAGGCGTGCCCGCCGCCGGCGTCCACGGTCAGGTGGCCGGGCGCGGGCTCGGTGATGCGGAGGGCGGCGACATCGGCGGCGCGCAGATCATCGAAGCGCCGGCGCAGCAGGGGCAGGCCGCCCAGGCCGGCGGCGGCGGAATAGAGCACCACGTCACGCACGGCGGGGATCAGGCCGTGCGGAACCGTGGTGAGGAGAAGGATGCGTTCCACCACCAGCCGCACCTCGCGCGGCAGCAGGGTGACGGGGGCCTCCGTGCAGGCGGCGCTCATGCGTGCGGCTCCGGCGGATAGAACCAGTCGGGATCGGCGCCCGTGGCAAGATCGGCGGCCACCGGGGCGCCGTGGAACAGCACGCCGCGCAGGTTGCGGGCGAGGTAGTCGCGCGTCTTGTCCACCCCGTGCAGCGCGACGTTCATCAGCCGCACCATGTGCGCGGGCACGAAGTCGTCCGCCATGATGTTCACGCGCGGCTGGTGATAGGGCAGGCCCGAGAGGCTCTGCACGCGGGCCACGATCTGGCGGAGGTCCGGACGGACGAGGAGGAGGCGGGCCACGGGCTCCTCGGTGTCGCGCCCGGCCAGGGCGGCGTCCAGCGTCTGGACAAGGCCCGGCACGTCGAGGCCGAGGTTGAAGGTGCCGGGCGGGGCTTCGGCCTTCGGGCCGCGGCGCGGCTCCTCGGCGGTGGCGGACTTGTACCAGACGTGCTCGTAGGCACCCGGCCTCGCCAGGTCCATCGCCAGCGCCCAGTCGTATTCGCGCCGCAGGATGGCGCGCAGGGCACCGGCATGCATGGCGGGCTGCACCGCCATCTCCTCCGTCACGATCATGGAGCGGGCGAGGTGGTCGGCCTCCTCCGGCACCAGCTCGATCATGAGGGAAAGGAGGGTTTCCTCCGTCTCCGGGTGGAAGCGGGCGGTGACCTGTGCGGCGAGTTCGTCTAGCGGATAGGCGGCCTTGCTGCCCGTCGCGTGCAGGGCGGCGACGAGGCCGGCCACCGCCTCCAGTTCCTCCGCGATCAGGGCGCTGGGGGCAAAGGCGTCGTAAACCATGCGGTCCTCGCGCCGGAAGCGCGCGGCGCGGCGGACCAGGGTTTCCAGATTCGCCAGGCGCTCGTCAGCGGCCTGAACCGGCAGGGCGCGGGCGGCGGCGATGGCCTTCTCCCGCGCGGCGATCCAGGCGTTGATCAGGCGCGGGTGGTTGTTGATGAAGAGGATCAGGCCCAGCGCGGAGCCATTGCCGATGCCGAGGAAGCGGCGCACCTCCGGGGAAAGGGCCACCGCATCCGGCGATTGCAGCGCGGCGAGGTGGTTCGCGAGGTCGGCGGCGAATTCCCGCATCATGTAGGCGGCCAGCATCTGCGCGGCGAGCGGGTGGCGCAGCGCGTGGCCTTCCTCCAGCGCGAGGAAGGAGCGCGTGCCGAAGGTGCCGTTCCCGTCCAGCCCCGTGTTGCGCATGAGGTAGCAGGACTGCGCGACGAGCGCGGCATCCGGCTGCCGGCCGGAGGCCAGGGCCGCCACGGTGGCGTCGAAGACTCGCATGGATCGGTTGGAGCGGCACCAGATGAGCGTGCCGGGCGTGGCGCGGCCGGCATAGAGCTTCGGCAGCTCCCGCCGCGTGGTCTCCACCACCTCCTCCGTCGCCACGCCCTCCACCAGCGCCCCGGTCATGTCCCAGGTGCGGCCGATGATGCGGCCGGTGCGGCCGGCACGCTGCGGCGTGTTGGAGTAGACGAGGAAGGAGAAGGTGCCGCCGGGCGTCGCGATCTCGTAGATCGCGGTGCCCGCGGAATCCGCGCCGATGTCGAAGCGCCGGGTGGCGATCCGCCAATGCTCGGCGATGGCCTGGGCCATGAGCGCGCGGGAGGCGGAGACGCGGCTGGGCTGGAAGGCCGCCAGCCGCTCCGGCTGCATCAGGAAGGCGGGGTCGCGCGGCGCGGGCCGCGCGGTGTCGTCTTGCGGCGCGTGCGCCGCGGCGGGTTCGAGCGCGGCGCTCACGCGGGGCGGCCCTCCATGATGGCGCGCAGGCGGCGGGCCGCGGCGCAAAGGGGTTTGATCCAGCCGTCCGGCGCGAAGCGGTGGGCCGGCGCGACGAGGGAGAGGGCGGCGGCGCAGGCGCCGTCATGCCCGAAAACCGGGACGGCGGCGGCGCGGATGCCCTCCATCGTCTGGCCGGAGGAGATGGAATGGCCGCTCTGCCGCACCTCCTCCAGGACCGCGGGGTCGAGGCCGGGGGCGAGACGACGTGCTTTCGCCGGATCGAGATAGGCGAGCAGGACGCGGCCGGAGGCACTGCCCTCCAGGTCCATGGCGGCGCCGACGCGCATCTCCACGCGCAGCACGCCGCTCGGCTCCACGCGCTGCACGATGCGGGGCACGCCGTCCTCCAGCACGGCGAGGGAGGCGGCCTCACCCGTGGCGGCGCAGAGCGTCTCGAGGACGGAGAGGGTGCGATCCCCGAGCCCGGCCTGCTCCGTCGCGGCCTGGGACAGGCGCGCGGCGCGGAGGGTGAGGCGGAACTGGCCCTCGGGCGTCTGCTCCACCCAGCCAGCCGCCATCAGGGTGACGAGGCGCTGGTAGATCGTGGCCCGCCCGGCGCCGAGTTCGCGCGACAGCACGGAGAGCCGGACGGGGCGCCGGCTGTGGCTGAGGTGATCCAGCAGGGCAAGGGTCTTCAGCGCGGAGGCAAGGGGGCGGACGCCACCCTCACTCGCCGCCTCGGCCTCCTCCGGGATATCGGTTCCGTCGGGCACGTTGTATCCTGAATGAATACGATGTCTTCGAACTGAAGCGATAGTTCACCGGCCGGCGATCTCCGTCAAAAGGTTTCTGGCGCAGCGAGACGGTTTTCTCTGGGCGGCGCGGCGGAGCGCGCAGCGCTGCCGGCGGAGCAGCACGGCCGGGCGGCCTAGTATCCGCCCCGGAAATCAGCTTCGGCGCAGGTCCCTCGTGCCCGCGCTCGCCCAACCCTACCGGTTCGCCCCGCCGCCCCAGAGCACCACGCCCGCGCCGAGGAGGCAGAGCGCGCCGCCCACGAGGTCCCAGCGGTCGGGCATCCGTCCTTCCACGGCCAGAAGCCAGGCGATGGAGGCGGCGACATAGACACCGCCATAGGCCGCGAAGGCGCGCCCCGCACCAGAGGCCTCGGAGAGCGTGAGCAGCCAGGCGAAAAGGGCGAGGGAGGCGAGGCCGGGCAGCAGCGCCCAGGCGCTCCAGCCCAGCCGGCGCCAGCCCCAGAATGCGAAGCAGCCGCCGATCTCGGCAAGCGCCGCCGCGGAATAGACAAGCGCGGTTCCCATGCCGGAAAGCTTGCCATGGCACCCCCGGGAACCCCAATTCCCGGCCATGAAGCGTTTCTGGGAACAAGCTGCCATCCAACCGGTCGAGACCGGCTGGGGCATCGCCCTCGATGGGAAGCCGCTGCGCCTGCCGGGCGGCACCACCCTGCACCTGCCGAGCCGCCCGCTTGCCGAGGCCGTGGCGGCCGAATGGCATGCCGCCGGCGGCACGAAAGGCGGCGAGATGTCGATGGAGGAGGTGCCGCTGACGCGCCTCGTCGGCACCGCCGTGGACCGGATCGCGCCCGATCCCGCGCCCAGCGTGGCCGCCATCGCGGAGTACGGGGAGAGTGACCTGCTCTGCTATCGGGCGGAGGACGCGCGTCTGGCCGCGCTGGAGGCCGAGAACTGGCAGCCCCTGCTGGACTGGGCGGCGCTGCAATACGACGCGCCGCTCTACGTGGCGAAGGGCATCGCCCATGTGGCGCAGCCGCCCTCCTCGCTGCGGGCGCTGCAGGCGGCGGTGGCCGCGCACTCGCCCTTCGGGATCTCGGCGCTGGGTATCGCGGTGCCGGCGCTGGGCAGCCTCGTGCTCGGCCTCGCGCTCTCCGCCGGGCGGATCGACGCGGCGGAGGCGCACCGGCTGGCGACGCTGGACGAGACCTATCAGGAATCCTTCTGGGGCACGGATTCGGAGGCGGAGGCACGGCGGGCGCGGATCGCGGCCGATATCGCGCTCTCGGCGCGGCTGCTGGAACTCTCCCGGTGAAGGCCCGCCTCCTCCGCATCCGCGGCCGCGTGCAGGGCGTGGGCTACCGGGACTGGATGGTGCGGGAGGCGGGCGCGGCCGGGCTTTCCGGCTGGGTGCGGAACCGGGCGGACGGCACCGTGGAGGCCCTGCTGGCGGGGGAGGAGGACGCGGTGGGCTCCGTGCTGCTCGCCGCCCGCCGGGGGCCGCGCGGGGCCTATGTGGAGGGGATCGAGGAGAGCTTCGCGGAGCCGCCGGACGGGCCGGGCTTCCAGCGGCGGCCGACGCTCTGAAACGCGGGCTTTCCTGATGCGCCCCGGTGCTAACCCTGGCCGATGAGGGCCCTGTTGCGCCTTGTCCTGATCGTGCTGCTGCTGGTGGCCGTGGCGCCCGTCGTCACGGTCTGGGCCATGCAGGAACGCTTCCTCTTTCCCGCCCGGCACAATGGCCAGCCCGTCGCGGCCGCGGGGATCTGGCAGATGGAGCGTTTGGAGGTGCCCGGCTCTGGACGCCTCGCCTTCCTCTTCGCCGATGCGGCCACGGATCCCGGGGCGCCCGTGCTGCTCTTCCTCCACGGGAACGGGTCCCGCGCGGCCTGGTCCGCGATGGATACGGAAAGCCTGGCGAGGGCCGGCATTCCCGTCGTCGCCGCGGAGTATCCGGGCTATTCCGGCAATCCCGGCGCGCCTTCCGAGGCCTCCCTTCGGGCCACGGCGGAGGCCATGGCCGCCTGGGCCCGCGCCCGCTGGCCGGGGCGGCGCCTGGCGGTGCTGGGGGAGAGCATCGGTTCCGCCCCGGCCATCCACCTGGCCGCGACCGGCCGGGCCGATCTTCTGGTGATCGACAGCGGCTTCACCTCCATGTCCGCCACCATCCGCGTCCACCTGCCCTGGCTGCCGGCCGTGGGCCTGCTGAACCGGCACCCGATGGACGGCATCGCCGCCATCCGGGCCGCCATCCGCGCCGGGCGGTCGATGCCGCCGACGCTGGTGATGGTCTCCGCCGCGGACCCGGTGGTGCCGACCGCCATGGGGGAGGCGCTGGCGGCCGCCATTCCCGGCAGCACCCTCCACCGCTCGGGATGGTCAGGCCATCCGGTCATCCACGGCGATCCGCGCGCGCGGGAGGTGCTGCTGGACTGGCTGGCGGGCCATCATGGCCCGCCGGCGTGATCGTCAGCGCTGCACGTAGGCGGCGCCGGTGAAGAGATCCTTGAACTCCCGCGGCTGGGACCGCCAGTACTGCTTCGGCGCGGCCACCCGCGCGCCGAGCTTCGCCGCGGCGTGCCAGGGCCAGCGCGGGTCGTAGAGGATGGCCCGCGCCAGGGCCACGGCATCCGCGTCGCCGCCCGCGATCACCGCCTCCGCCTGCTCCGGCTCGGTGATGAGGCCGACGCCGATGACGGGCAGGTCCACCGCCGCCTTCACCTGGCGGGCGAAGGGAAGCTGGTAGCCCGGCGCCAGCGGGATCTGCTGGCGCGGGGAGACGCCGCCGGTGCTGACATGGATCGCGTCGCAGCCGCGCGCCTTCAGGGCACGGGCCATGGCGATCGTGCTCTCCACGTCCCAGCCGCCGGGCACCCAGTCCGTGGCGGAGAGGCGCATCCAGACCGGTCGATCCGTCGGGAAGGCCTCGCGCACGGCGTCGAACACCTCCAGCGGGAAGCGCATCCGGTTCTCGAGGCTGCCGCCATACTCGTCGTTGCGGACATTCGCGAGCGGGGAGAGGAACTGGTGCAGCAGGTAGCCGTGGGCGCCATGGATCTCGATGCCGTCCAGCCCGATCCGGGCGGCGCGGCGGGCGGCCTCCACGAAACCCTGGCGCACCCGTGCAAGCCCGGCATGGTCCAGGGCGGTCGGGGTGTCCTCGCCCTCGGCATGGGCTAGGGCGGAGGGGGCTTCGGTCCGCCATCCGCCGGGCTCGCCGGGGCGGATCTGCGTGCCGCCGTCCCAGGGGGCGCGGCTGGAGGCCTTGCGGCCGGCATGGGAGAGCTGGACGGCGATCGGCATGGCGGAGTACCGCCGCGCCGCCGCCAGGACCCGGCCCAGCGCCGCCTCGTCCTCGTCGGAGTAGAGGCCGAGATCCGCGGGGGAGATGCGGCCCTCCGGGGAAACCGCCGTCGCTTCCAGCACCAGCAGCCCGGCGCCGGAGAGGGCGAGATGGCCGAGATGGATGGTGTGCCAGTCCGTCGCGCGCCCGTCCTCCGCCGAGTACTGGCACATCGGGGCGATGACGATCCGGTTAGGCAGCTCCAGCGCGCCGAGCAAAAGGGGTTGGAAAAGCTGGCTCATCGGCATCTCCGGAAGTCGGGCGCCCGGGATTCGGGTCGGGCGCCGCAGACTTCCCTATCGCGCCGCCTCCGCCTACCCCACCCCTTCCTCCCGCCCGGGGACGGCGACGTCGTAGGCGTTGAGGAGGACGGAGACGAGGCAGTAGGCGCCGACGAGGTAGGTCAGCTCCGCCACGCCCTCCGCCCCGAACGCCTTCAGCGCGGCCTGATAGGTGGCTTCCGGCAGCTGCCCGCCGCCGACGAGGACTGAGGCGGCGTCGTAGGCGGCCGCCTCCTCCGCGGTGAGGTCGGAGGGGCGGTTGCCCGCAACGATGGTGGCGACTTTGGCCTCCGACAGGCCGCGGGCCGTCGCCACCTTCTCATGCGCGTAGAGCTCGTAGCGCGAGCGGAACCGGGCGCCGGTGACGAGGATAGCCACCTCATGCGCCGGTTTCGGCAGGGTCGAGTTCTCTGACAGGGCGGCGATGTAGTCCCAGAGGGGGCCGCCGAATTGCGGGAAGTGCAGCATCGGCGCGAAGGGGCCGATCAGCGCGCCGTCCGGCCGCTCCGACACGAAGCCCTGCAGCCAGCGGCCGATATCCTTGCGGAGCCGAGTGTCGAGCGGGCGCTGCGCCTCGGTGAGGGCCTCGGGTGGGATCGGGGGAAGGCGCATGGTCGGGTCTCCGGCCCCGCGGGTCCCAGGGCCGGTTCCCCGGGGCCGGCGCGGCATGCGCGGGCTAAGCGCGGCGGTCCGCGGCGGGTTCCCGGGCCCATGGCAGCCCCGCGCCTATCGCAGGCAGTCCAGCAGTGGCCCGAGCTGGCCCACCCGCCGCTCGATCACCGCCGCCCGGCGCTGCACCCGTTCGGAAGGCTGCGCGGCGGACCAGTTCAGGGGGCTTGGCAGCACCGCCGCCAGTCGCGCCGCCTCCCCCCGCGTCAGCCGGGCGGCGGGCTTGTTGAAGAAGGCCCGGGCGGCGGCCTCCGCGCCGTAGATGCCGGGGCCGAACTCCACGCTGTTGAGATAGACCTCGATCACCCGGCGCTTCGGCCAGAGAAGGGCGACCTGCGGAGTCAGCCAGGCCTCCACCAGCTTCCGCACGGGGTCGCGCCCCGGCCAGAGGAAGAGGTTCTTTGCCGTCTGCATGGTGATGGTGCTGGCCCCGCGCGGCGTCTCGCCATCCTGCCAGGCCTCCACCTCCTCGCGGATGGCGCCGAAGTCGAAGCCTAGGGACTCGCGGCAGAAGTTGTTGTCCTCCCCAGCCACCACCGACTCCGCCAGGGCGGGGGCGATGGATTCGAGCGGCACCCAGTCGTGCCGCATCCCCTCCCCCACGTCCTGGCCAATCCCTTGAATGGAGCGGATGATCATCAGCGGCGTGGCGGGCACGGGGGCGAAGCGGAAGACGCCGATCAGCGCCAGGGGACCGAGCAGAAGGACAAGAAGCAGCTGGAGCAGCCGGCGGCGCCAGCTCACCCTGTAGGCGGGACGGTGCAACAGTTCCTGGCGGCCCATGGCCCCGTGCTGGCCGCCGGCCCGCCCCGCGTCAAGCGCGCCCGGTTCCATCTTGCACCGCAGCAGGGTTTGCCCCATGTTCAGCGCGTGCCCGGCCCTGCCGTGGCCACGCCCCGGCCGCGTGAGACGGCCGCCCCGCGCAATGATGCGCGCGGCCCTGACCGGGGCGTTGCGATTTTCCGATACCTGGATGCGACCGGACACGCGGGGCGCCTCCACCCGCCCTGGCGGCCCGGGATTGGGCCGCCCCGATTGGAATCCATGACGCAGTTCAACGAGCTTGGCCTCGCGGCGCCCCTTCTGCGCGCGCTGGAGGAGGAGGGCTACACCTCCCCCACCCCTATCCAGGCCCAGGCCATTCCCGCCGCCATCGCCGGCCGCGACGTGCTGGGCATCGCCCAGACCGGCACCGGGAAGACGGCGGCCTTCGCGCTGCCGCTGCTGCACCGGCTGGCGAACGATCCGAAGCGCGCGGCGCCCTATACCTGCCGCGTCCTCATCCTCTCCCCGACCCGCGAGCTGGCCTCGCAGATCCATGAGAGCGTGCGGGCCTATGGACGGCACATCCGCCCGAGCACCGCGCTGATCTTCGGCGGCGTGCCGGAGAACCCGCAGAAGCGCGCCATGGCCAAGGGCGTGGACGTGCTGATCGCGACGCCGGGCCGGCTGATGGACCTGCTGAACCAGCGCGCCCTGAAGCTGGAGGGCATCGAGGTCTTCGTCCTCGACGAGGCCGACCAGATGCTGGACCGCGGCTTCTGGCCGTCCATCCGCCGCATCGCCGGCATGCTGCCGCGCACGAAGCACACGATGTTCTTCTCCGCGACCATGCCGGAGGACATCGCCAAGCTCGCGAAGGAGCTGCTGCCCGACCCCGTGCGGGTTGAGGTGACGCCGGTGGCCACCACCGCCGAGCGGGTGAACCAGCGCGTGATCCACACCTCGGCCGACGGCAAGCGCCGCCTGCTGGCCGATCTGCTGCGCGGCGAGGGCGTGGGCCGTGCCCTGGTGTTCAGCCGCACCAAGCACGGAGCGGACCGCATCGTGAAGCAGCTGGAGCAGGACGGCCTGGCCGCCGGCGCCATCCACGGCAACAAGAGCCAGGGCCAGCGCGAGCGGGCGCTGGAGGCCTTCAAGAAGGGCACCGCCCCGATCCTCGTGGCCACGGACATCGCGGCCCGCGGCATCGACGTGGACGGCGTGACCCACGTGATCCAGTACGACCTGCCGGAGGTTCCGGAGACCTATGTCCACCGCATCGGCCGCACGGCCCGTGCGGGCGCCTCGGGCGAGGCGGTGGCGCTGGTGGCGCCGGACGAGATCTCCCTCCTCCGCGCCGTGGAGAAGCTGACCCGTCAGCAGGTGCCGGCCGAGGGCGAGATCCCGACCGGCCCGGTGCCGCGGCGGCCGAACCGCCAGCAGCAGGGCCGTCCGCCGCGCCGCGACGGGAATGGCGGCGCGCCGCGCGAGGGGCAGCGCCACTCCCAGGGTCGCCCGGGCGGGAATGCCGGTGGAGTAAACCGCGCCGCGGGCCAGCCGCCGCGCCGTGATGGCGGCGGCCAGCGCCGGCCGGAGCCCGCGCGGGGCGACGCGCCGCGCAAGGACCGGTCCTGGCGGGAAGGCGACTTCCGCGACAGCGGCCGCTGAGACAGGGGGGCGTCCCGCGAGGGGCGCCCCTTTTTTTGTCTCGGCCCTGGAAAGGCGGATCGGGGCCTGCTCTAAGCCCTGCCGCAGACGGGGGAACGATGACCGGAATGGATCAGGCGGCATCCGGCCTTGTCGCGGGCGCGGAGGAGAGCGGGGCCTATCGCGTCTTCGGGCGCGAGGAATGGGCGGCGCTGCGGTCCAACACCCCCCTGCCCCTGACCGATGCCGATGTGCGGGGCCTGCGCGGCGTGGCCGACCAGGTTTCGCTGGCCGAGGTGGCGGATGTCCACCTTCCCCTCTCCCGCCTGCTGAACCTGCACGTCACCGCCGCGCGCAATCTGGCCTCGGTGCAGGACACCTTCCTCGGACGCCCGGCCAGCGTGCCGCCCTATGTCATCGGGATCGCCGGCAGCGTGGCAGTGGGTAAGAGCACCTTCGCGCGCCTGCTGCGGGCCGTGCTGGCCCGCTGGCCGGACCATCCGCGCGTGCAACTCGTCACCACCGACGGCTTCCTCCTGCCCACCAAGGTGCTGGAGTCGCGCGGGCTGATGCGGCGCAAGGGCTTCCCGGAGAGCTACGACCTGCGCCGCATGATCGGCTTCCTGCGCGCGGTGAAGGCGGGTGAGGCGGAGGTCTCGGCTCCCGTCTACTCCCACCTGAGCTACGACATCGTGCCCGGCGAGTCCGAGGTGGTGAGCCAGCCCGACATCCTGATCTTCGAGGGGCTGAACGTGCTGCAGACGGCGGGTGCCGCCGTGCTGGCCTCCGACTTCTTCGACTTCTCCGTCTACGTGGACGCGGCGGAGGAGGACATCGAGGCCTGGTACGTGCAGCGCTTCCTGGTCCTTCAGCGCACCGCCTTCCAGGACCCCCGCTCCTACTTCCACCATTACCGCGACCTGTCGGAGGCGGAGGCGACCGCGGTGGCGCGGGGGATCTGGCGGGAGATCAACCACCCCAACCTGGTGGAGAATATCCAGCCTACCCGCCCGCGCGCGCACCTGGTCCTGACCAAGGGACCGGACCACGCGGTGCGCGAGGTGGCGCTGCGGCAGATGTAGGTCCCTACCGCTCGGCGTGCTCCAGCATCCGCCGGGCCACCTCGCGCTCGCTCATCACGATGTGGTCCGCGCCCAGGCGCTGCAGGTGCTCCACCGCGGCGTCCGAGTGGGCGCGGGCGGTGATCTCCAGGTCCTTGTTCAGGGCACGGGCCTGCTCCACCACCTGCCCGGCCTCGAAGGCCTCCGGCACCGTCACGAAGAGCCGGCGGGCGGCGGGCAGGTTTGCGGTGGCCAGCACCTGCGGGGCCGCGGCATTGCCGAGCACCGTGGGCAGGCCATCCGCGCGGGAAAGGGCTGCGGTGGTCTCGCCGTCCTCGAAGACCAGGACGGGGCGGCCGGATTCGCGCAGGCCCTGGGCGACGAGGCTGCCGACGCGGCCATAGCCCACCACCACGTCGTGGTCCTCCATGGCCGGGACCTCCTCGGCCGCCTCCTCGGGCGGCAGCGGCACGGGGGCCGGCTCCGGCGCGGGCTGCGGCGGCAGTTCCGCCGCCTCGGGCACGGCCGGGCGGGGCGCCGCGGCCGCGCGCCGTCTCTCAACCAGTGCGAAGAGGAAGGGGTTCACGAGGATCGAGAGGATGGCGCCGGCCAGGATCAGGTCCCGCCCCTCCTGCGGCAGCAGGCCGAGCGAGCCGCCGAGCCCGGCCAGGATGAAGGAGAACTCGCCGATCTGGGCCAGGCTGGCCGAGATGGTCAGCGCCGTGCCGACGGGCCGGCCGAAGGCGCGCACGATGAGGAAGGCCGCGACGGATTTGCCGAGCACGATGATGGCGAGGGTCGCCAGCACCGCGAGCGGCGCGGTGAGGAGGATATGCGGGTTGAACAGCATGCCCACGGAGACGAAGAACAGCACCGCGAAGGCGTCGCGCAGCGGCAGCGCCTCCTCCGCCGCGCGCTGGGAGAGCTGGCTCTCGCCCATCACCATGCCCGCGAAGAAGGCGCCGAGGGCGAAGGAGACGCCGAAGAGCTCAGCCGCGCCGAAGGCGACGCCGAGGGCGATGGCGTAGACCGCCAGCCGGAACAACTCCCGCGAGCCGGTATGGGCGGCGTGGTGCATCACCCAGGGGATCACGCGGCGCCCGGCCACGAGCATCACCACCACGAAGGCCGCGACCTTGCCGAGGGTGATGACGAGCGTGACGAGGAGCTCTCCGATCGAGAGGCCCGCATCGCCCTTCAGCGCCGGCGCGATGGCGGGCAGCAGCACGAGGGCGAGGACCATCGCCAGGTCCTCCACGATCAGCCACCCAATGGCGATGCGGCCGCGCTCCGTCTCCGCGATGCGGCGTTCCTGCAGGGCGCGGATGAGGACGACGGTGGAGGCAACGGAGAGGGAGAGACCGAAGACGAGCCCGCCGCCGATGCCCCAATTGAACAGCCAGCCCAGCCCCATGCCCATCGCCGTGGCGACGGCGATCTGGCCGATGGCGCCGGGCAGGGCGATGGAGCGGACCTCCATCAGGTCCTTCAGCGAGAAGTGCAGGCCGACGGCGAACATCAGCAGGATGACGCCGATCTCGGCGAGCTGGTTCGCCAGCTCCTGGTCCGCGACGAAGCCGGGCGTGAAGGGCCCGACCGCGACGCCGGCCAGGAGGTAGCCCACCAGCGGCGAGATCTTCAGCCGGTTGGCGGCCATGCCGAAGATGAAGGCCAGGACGAGGCCGAGGGCAATGGTGGCGATGAGCGGGGTGTGGTGATCCGGCAATGGTCCATCCTGTGCGGTTCGAGTGACGCACACAGAATAATGAACGTCTCGTCATCAGGCCACCGACAAGGCCGTGACCTTCCGAAGTTTTTCTCGTTCCGCCACACTTAGCAGGGATTTGTAAGCGCCGGGTGTCAGTAAAACCGAAAACTCAGCGCCATCCAATCGCTTATCCCCCGAAAACCTCCGCCCAGGCGGACATCAAGGCCGAATCCGCCTCCTCCATCGTCGCGGGAATGCCCAGCGCGTGCAGGCTGGTCACGCCGTGCTCGCTGATGCCGCAGGGCACGATGCCACCGAAATGGGAGAGGTCGGGTTCCACGTTCAGCGCGATGCCGTGCCAGGAAACCCAGCGGGAGACGCGGACGCCGATGGCGCCGATCTTCGCTTCCCTCCCGGTGGCGCGGTCCGCCACCCAGATGCCGACGCGCCCCTCCCGCCGCTCGCCGCGAATGTTGAAGCGGTCCAGGGCGCGGATCATCCACTCCTCCAGCCCGTGGACATAAGCGCGCACGTCCCGCGCCGGGACGGCGCCATGGGGGCGTGTGAGGTCCAGCATCACATAGGCCGTGCGCTGGCCCGGGCCGTGATAGGTCCACTGGCCGCCGCGCCCGGCATCGAAGGTGGGAAAGCGGGTGTCGAGCAGGCCCTCCGCCCGGGCGGAGGTGCCGGCGGTGTAGCTCGGCGGGTGCTCCACCAGCCAGACCGCCTCCCCCGCCGTGCCGGCGCGGATTCCCGCGACGCGGGCCTCCATGGCGGCCAGCGCGTCCGGGACGGTGATGCGTTCCTCGGAAATCAGCCATTCGGGGGCCGGAACCCCGGTTGATGCCGCCGCGCTCATCGGTTATACGCCGCCCCCTGCCTGCGGTCATGGCGGAATGGTAGACGCGCCAGCTTGAGGTGCTGGTGGGGGAAACCCCGTGGAAGTTCGAATCTTCTTGACCGCACCATCTTCTTCATCAGTCCAGGCAGGTATCCCGGCCGCCCTGGCGGCGCCCGTGGGTGCCATGTAGCGCGCCGGTTGCTGCTATCCCAGGGGCCGGGAGCCAGGGCTCAGCCGCGGCCGGACCCGAATTCCGGCCCCTCGCCCACCGCGATCCCCGGCTTGTCCGAGATGCTCCGGTTCACCATTCCCGTGCCGTTGCAGGACAGGCAGGGCTTGCCCATCAGCTCGCCCGCGCCCTGGCACTCCTCGCACACCATCTCCTCGGTGCCCGGCGTGCCTCCCGGTGCGGCATCGCCCGGCCGGGCCTCGCCGCCCGGATCGTCCGATGGTCCTGGCATTCCCGCCTCCGTCCCTTGGTGCCATGCGCCGAACGCGAAGGCGTCGCCCCGGTTCCCGTCTGGCGCCACGCCCTGCACAGGGCCATAACGGCCCTATGGACGAGGATTTCCGCAAAGCCGCGCTCGACTATCACCGCCTTCCCCGCCCGGGGAAGCTGGCAATCGAGCCCACCAAGCGCATGGCGACCCAGCGCGACCTGGGCCTGGCCTATTCCCCGGGCGTGGCGGCGGCCTGCCTGGAGATCGCGGCGGATCCGAAGACCGCCTACGACTACACCACCCGCGGCAACATGGTGGCCGTGATCACCAATGGCACGGCGGTGCTGGGGCTGGGGGCGATCGGCGCGCTGGCCTCCAAGCCGGTGATGGAGGGGAAGGCGGTCCTCTTCAAGAAATTCGCCAATATCGACTCCATCGACATCGAGGTGGAGGAGCGCGACCCCGAGCGGTTCGTGGAGGCGGTGGCCGTCCTTGAGCCCTCCTTCGGGGCGATCAACCTCGAGGACATCAAGGCGCCGGAGTGCTTCGAGATCGAGCGCTCGCTCCGGGCGCGGATGTCGATCCCGGTCTTCCACGACGACCAGCACGGCACGGCGATCATCGTCGCGGCCGCCGTGCGGAATGGCCTGCTGCTGCAGAACAAGCCGATCGAGGCGGCGAAGATCGTCACCTCCGGCGCCGGCGCCGCGGCGCTGGCCTGCCTGGACCTTCTCGTGGCGATGGGCGCGCAGCGCGAGAACATCACGGTCTGCGACATCGAGGGCGTGGTCTATGAGGGCCGGGAGGTCCTGATGGACCCCTACAAGTCCCGCTACGCCCGCGCGACGAATGCGCGGACGCTGGCCGACGCCCTGCCGGACGCGGATGTGTTCCTCGGCCTCTCCGCACCGCGCGTGCTGAAGGCGGAGTGGCTGCCCTCCATGGCGCCGAGCCCGCTGATCCTGGCCCTGGCGAACCCGGAGCCGGAGATCCTGCCGGAGGCGGTGCGGGCGGCGCGGCCGGACGCGATCGTGGCCACCGGGCGTTCGGACTACCCGAACCAGGTCAACAACGTCCTCTGCTTCCCCTTCATCTTCCGCGGCGCGCTGGATGCCGGGGCCACCACGATCAACGAGGCGATGAAAGTCGCCTGCGTGGAGGCCATCGCGCGGCTGGCGCGGGCGGAGGCGAGCGAGGTGGTGGTAGCGGCCTATGGCGGCCAGGCGCCGATTTTCGGGCCGGACTACATCATCCCCAAGCCCTTCGACCCCCGGCTGATCCTGGAGATCGCGCCGGCGGTGGCCCGCGCCGCGATGGAGTCCGGCGTCGCCACCCGGCCTATCGCGGATTTCGACGCCTATCGGGAGGGGCTGGAGCGTTTCGTGTTCCGCTCCGGCGACCTGATGCGCCCGGTCTTCGCCGCGGCACGCGGCGCCGGCCGGCGCATCGTCTATGCCGAGGGTGAGGACGAGCGGACGCTGCGCGCCGTGCAGACCGTGCTGGACGAGGGCATCGCGGACCCCGTGCTGATCGGCCGGCGCGAGGTGATCGCGGAGAAGGTCCGGTCCATGGGCCTTCGCATGGACCTGGACGACAGCGTGCGGGTGATCGACCCCGCCGCCGACGAGACGCTGACGCCGCTGCTGCCCTTGTACCAGGGCAAGGTCGGCCGGCGCGGAATCCCGCCCGATGCGGCCGCCCGCGCGCTGCGCACCCGCCCCACCGTTGCCGCCACCATGCTGCTGGAGACCGGGCAGGTGGACGCCGCCATCGTGGGCGGGCTGGGCGAGTGGATGACGCATTGGCACCAGGCCTTCGACATCGTGGGCAAGCGGCCCGATGTCGGCCGGGTCTACGCGATGACGGGGGTGATCCTGCCGGCGGGCACGCTGTTCTTCGTGGACACCCACCTGCTGGTGGAGCCGGACGCGGAGCAGATCGCGGAGATGACCCTGCTGGCCTCGGAGCAGGTGCGGGCCTTCGGCGTGGTGCCGCGCGTGGCGCTGCTCTCCCACTCCTCCTTCGGCGCGTCGGATGCGCCCTCCGCCCGCAAGATGCGGCAGGCGCTGCGGCTGATCCGGGAGCGGGACCCGTCCCTCGAGGTGGATGGCGAGATGCACGCGGATGCGGCGCTGGAACCGGCGATCCGCGCACGTGCCGTGGCGGACGGTCGGCTGACGGACTCGGCCAACCTGCTGGTCTTCCCGAACCTGGATGCCGCCAACATCGCCTACAACCTGCTGAAGGCGGCGGCGGACGGCCTGCAGGTCGGGCCGATCCTGCTGGGGATGAACAAGCCGGTGCACGTGATGGTGCCCAGCACCACCGCGCGCGGCATCGTCAACCTTTCGGCGATTGCGGCGTCCCAGACGGCCTGAGCGGCGGGGCGGCCCGGTGGGGCCGCCCGTCGAACGGGCCCGTCAGGGCCTGGGCGTCGGGATGACGATGGACGAGGGGGGCGTGGTCATCGTCGGCCTGGGCGGGGCGGCGGTGATGCTGAGCCCGAGGTCCCGCACCATGCGCTCCGGCGGCAGGCCGGCCGCGCCCACCATCTCCATCATCGGCACGGGCTTGGCCGGGCGCAGCGCGATCTCGATGCTGCCGAGATCGCGCGCGAAGCTCGCCAGGGCTTCCCGCATCCGCCGCAGCTCCAGCGGTTCCTTCGGCCCGCTGCCCGGCATGGGGGTGCGGAGGGCCATGGTGGCGTAGCGCTCCCGCAGCTGGCGCTCCGGCACCCTCTCCTGCGCGGCCTGCTGGGCCAGCACGGCGCGGAGCAGCCCGTCCTCCGTGTAGCGGATGGAGAAGGCGGCGATGGACCAGTTGGCGATGAGCGCGAAGGGATCGTCCGCCGTCGGGTTCGGGGCGCCGGCCTTCGGCACCTCGACGCCCCGGACATCCATGCTGATGCCGAGGCGGCCCATGTTGGCGGCCTCGATGGCGAAGGGGTTGGCCGTCATCTGCCCCTCGGGCGTCAGCTTCGCCACCATGGCGATGCGGGCGAGGACCTCCTTGAAGCCCAGATCGGCCAGCCAGGCGCCGCCGAACTCGTCGGGCAGGTTGAAGCCGATGCCCTCCACCGCCAACGCGCTCACCTGCGTGGACGGGGCGGCGGGATCCCAGCCGCTGGTGACGCGCATCTCGCCGACCCTCACCAGGGGGGTGCCGCGGCTGCTGACCGTCAGGCCCTGCAACTCGCCGGACTGGTCCTGGCCCTGCACGGGCTGGGGCGGGTTCACGTCCTTGGCGTAGGCATGGGCCATGTCGCGCAGCGGCACGCCGGCCACGCGCAGACGGCCGAGATCGGCGGCGAAGGGGCCGGTCTCCGTGCTGGAGCCCTCCACCCGCAGACCCTCGGCGATCAGGTTCGTGTTGCGGCCCTCGCCCCAGGCATCGGCCTGCACCCGGCCCATGCGGATCGCGACATTCTCCTTCTCGACCTTCAGCTCCACCCCTTCGAGCAGGGCGGCGTCGGCGGCCAGGGCCCAGGGGTCCACCTCCGCGCCGATGCGCGGCACGACGGCGCCGGCGAGCCGGGCGCGGCCGAGGGCCATGCGGGTCTCGCCCTTGCTGCGGTCCACGAAGGTCAGGCCTTCCAGCACCGCCTCGCCCAGGCGGCCGGGGGCGTAGCCGCTGACGGAGAGCCGGCCCAGCGCGGCCTCGCCGCGTCCGGTGGCCTCCACGCGCAGCCCTTCGGCCTGGCCGGATTCGATGGCGGCGGCGGACCAGTCCACCGGCTTGCCCGGGGCGCCCGGGGGCAGGACGAGGCCGGCGAGGGTGACGCGGCCGAGGGTGGCGACCATCGGGCCGGGGGCGTCGCCGCGCTTCGCCTCCTCCAGCCGCACGCCGCTGGCGGTGGCCGCGGCGACGCGGTCCTCCGCCAACCCGTTGAGGGTGACCTCCTCCATCGTCAGGCGGTTGGGGCCCTGGCGCACGGTGACGCCGGCGAGGCGGGCGGCGCCGGTGACGGGATCGACCTGGCGCTCCCGCCACTCCACCTGGGCATCGGGGCCGAGGGCGGTGCGCAGGCGCGCGATGGCGGCGTTCAGCTGCCGGTCCGCCTCCGCCTGGGCCAGGGCGCCGGCGGCAATCGGCAGGATGAAGCAGCCCGCGAGAAGCAGTCGGCGGTTCATGCGGCGTCTCCTGTAATTCGCCGCAGGCTAGGGGCGGCGGGGGAACTGCGCCATTCAAGCATGCGCCAGCCGTTCCGCGCGGCGGTCCGGCACCCCATGTCCCCTGGGATGGCCCAGCTGCCGGTTCCCGCCCCGCCCTCTTCCGCCGTGGCCGCCTTCCTGCGGAAGGCCGCCTCGGTCCCGGCCCTGCGTACCGCGCCCTCCCCCGCGCGGCTGCTGTTTGCCGTGGACGCGACGGCCAGCCGCCAGCCGACCTGGGACCGGGCCTGCCACCTGCAGGCCGGGATGTTCGCGGCGGCGGGGCGGCTCTCCGTCAGCCTGGCCTACTACCGCGGGCACGGGGAATTCCGCGCCACCGCCTTCCTGGCCGATTCGCGCGCCCTGGCGGCGGCGATGACGGGCGTGGCGTGCCGGGGCGGCCACACGCAGATCCTGCGCCTGCTTCGTCACACCGAATCAGAGGCGGCGCGCGAGAGGCTGCACGCCCTGGTCTTCGTCGGCGATGCGGTGGAGGAGGATCCCGGCCCCATCCTGGCCGCCGCCGCGCGGCTAGGCGCCCGGGGGGTGCCAGGCTTCATTTTCCAGGAGGGGGACGATCCCGGCGCCACCCCCGTGCTCCGCGGGATCGCCCGGGCCAGTGGCGGGGCCTGGGCGCCCTTCGACCACCGCAGCCGCGACGCGCTGGCGGCCCTGCTCCGCGGCGCCGCCGCCTTCGCGGCCGGGGGGCGGGAGGCGCTGGCGAAGCTGCCGGAGGCCGCCGCGCTGCTGGCCCAGCTTCCGGCGCCGGGGGCCGGGCGATGATCGCGCTGGCCGCGGGTGCGGCGCTGCTGGCCCTGGCGCTGGGCGGGCTGGCGGCCTTTGCCCAGGCGAGCGTCACGCAGGTGAAAAGAGGGGTGGCGCTGCTGGCCGCAGGTCTCGGGCTACTCCTCGCGGCCGTGCTGCTGGTCTCCGGGCGGGCGGGGCAGGTGTTCTGGGCGGCGACGCTGTTCCTGCCCGTCCTCTGGCGGTGGTGGCGCGCGCGGCAGCCCCCTTCCCCGCTGGGCGCGGCGCCGGCGGACGAGGTGGAGACGGCGATGCTGGCCATGCGGCTCGATCCAGCCTCCGGCACCCTGTCCGGGCGTGTGCGGCAGGGGCGGCACTCCGGGCGGGACCTGTCCGACCTTTCGCTGGAGGCGCTGCACGATCTGCTGGCCGAAGCGGCGGCGGAGGACCCGGAGAGCGTGCCGCTGATCGAGGCCTGGGCGGACCGTGCCCATCCCGCCTGGCGGGATGCCGGACGGCGCGGCGCCGGCGCCGCGGACCCCATCTCGGACCGGGCCGAGGCGCTGGCGGTGCTCGGCCTGGCCGAGGGCGCGACGGAGTCCGAGATCCGTGCCGCCCATGCCCGGCTGATGCGGATCGCCCACCCCGATGCGGGTGGATCGGACTGGCTGGCGGCGCGACTCAACGCGGCGCGGGACGTTCTCCTCCGCTGAGACGACGCCTACAACCACCGGACGCATTCCCAAGTGCTTCAGGTCATGGCAAACCTGCGGCGCAACACCAGTCGGGAATCGACAAAGTGCCGAAGCCCCTCAAGAAGGCCGTCCTGCCCGTCGCTGGATTGGGCACCCGCTTCCTGCCCGCGACCAAGGCGCTGGCGAAGGAAATGCTGCCCGTCGTCGACAAGCCCCTCATCCAATACGCGGTGGAGGAGGCGCGGGACGCGGGAATCGAGCAGTTCTGCTTCATCACCGGCCGCGGGAAGACCGCGATCGTCGAGCACTTCGACGTGGCCTACGAGCTGGAGCGCACGCTGAAGGAGCGCGCCAAGGACCAGATCCTGGCGGACCTCCGGGCGAGCGCGGTGGAGCCGGGCAGCATCACCACCGTGCGCCAGCAGGTGCCGATGGGGCTGGGCCACGCCATCTGGTGCGCCCGCACCTTCATCGGCGACGACCCCTTCGCCATCCTGCTGCCGGACGACCTGATGCAGTGCGACGTGTCCTGCACCAAGCAGCTGGCCGACGCCTACCAGGAGACGGGCGGCAACGTGGTGGCCATCGAGGAAGTCCCGATGGAGCGCGTGAACAAGTACGGCGTGCTCGACGTGCTGGAGGACAAGGGCAAGCTGGTCTCCGTGAAGGGGCTGGTGGAGAAGCCGAAGGTGGAGGAAGCGCCCTCCAACCTCACCATCATCGGCCGCTACGTGTTGATGCCGGAGGTGGTCCACTATCTCTCCGCCATGGAGAAGGGCGCGGGCGGCGAGGTGCAGCTGACGGACGGCATGGCGAAGTTGATCGGAAAGCAGCCCTTCCACGGCCTGCGCTACGAGGGCCGGCGCTTCGACTGCGGCGACAAGGCCGGCTACCTGGAGGCGCAGATCGCCTTCGCGCTGAAGCGGCCGGATCTGGCGGGTGCGGTGCGCGAGTTCCTGCCGAAGTACATGGGCTGACGCCAGGGTTGGGGCGACCGCTGGTCGCGCTCCTCCCACAGGGTTCCGGGGGCGCGGCCGCAGAAGCGGGCGCGCCCTTGCCGTTGACGGGTGGGAATGAAATTCGTGCTTTCTCGCCCCGGCGCCTCAAGGCCGCCATGAAGGGCAGCATTATTCCCGAGCTGCGAGCTGCCTTGGACCCTGCCGCCTTCCGCGGATACAGGTCCCCCTACCGGTCCACCGGACATTTCTGAGACGCGAGACACCATGCCGAGCTTCAGCCACCGCTTCGACCCGACGAGCCTGCGCGAGTACGACATCCGCGGCGTCGTCGGGAAAACCCTGTCCGGGGAGGACGCCTTCGCCATCGGCCGGGTCTTCGGCTCCATCGTCTCCCGTAAGGGCGGGGCGAAGGTGGCGGTGGGTTATGACGGCCGCCTCTCCTCCCCGATGCTGGAGGAGCGGCTGGTGGCCGGGCTGATGGCCTCCGGCATGGAGGTGATCCGCATCGGTTGCGCGCCGACGCCGATGCTCTATTTCGCGGCTTACCACTTCGGCACCGACGGCGCCGTGATGGTGACGGGCAGCCACAACCCGCCGGACTACAACGGCTTCAAGTCCATGATCGGCAAGAAGCCCTTCTTTGGCACCGACATCCAGAACCTCGGCAAGATGGCGGCCGAGGGCGATGTGGTGGAGGAGGCGCAGGGCTCCTCCCGCCAGGAGGACATCGCCGAGGACTACGTGGCCCGGCTGATGCAGGATTATGACGGCGGCGAGCGCAAGCTGAAGGTGGTGTGGGACCCCGGCAACGGCTCCGGCGCCGAGATCACGAAGACCCTGGCCGCGCGCCTGCCGGGCGAGCACTTCGTGATCAACGGGGAGATCGACGGCAACTTCCCGGCCCACCACCCCGACCCGACGGTGGCGAAGAACCTGGAGCAGATCATCGCGGAAGTCGCGAAGCGGGGCGCGGACCTGGGCATCGCATTCGACGGCGACGCGGACCGTATCGGCATCGTGGACGACCAGGGCAACATCTTCTTTGGCGACCAGCTGATGGTTGTCCTGGCGCGGGACGTGCTGAAGAACAAGCCGGGCGCCACGATCATCGCCGACGTGAAGGCCAGCCAGGTGCTGTTCGACGAGATCGCCAAGGCGGGCGGCACGCCGATGATGTGGAAGACCGGCCACTCGCTCATCAAGTCCAAGATGGCGGAGACCGGGGCGCCGCTGGCGGGCGAGATGTCCGGCCACATCTTCTTCGCGGACAAGTGGTACGGCTTCGACGACGCGCCTTACTCCGCCGTGCGGCTGCTGGGGATCGTGGCGCGCATGAGCGAGAAGCTCTCCGCCGTGCGGGATGCCATGCCGAAGGTGATCAATACGCCGGAGCTGCGCTTCGACTGCGCCGAGGACCGCAAGTTCAAGGTAGTGGCCGAGGTGAAGGACCGCCTGGCCGCCGAGGGCGCGAAGGTGCAGGACGTGGACGGCGTGCGCGTGCTGACGGATGACGGCTGGTGGCTGCTCCGCGCCTCCAACACCCAGGCCGTGCTCGTGGCGCGCGCCGAGGCGAAGACCGAGGAAGGGCTGGAGCGGCTGAAGGCCGGGATCGCGCGCCAGCTTGAGGCGAGCGGGCTGGCCGCGCCGGATTTCTCCGGGGAGAATGCGGGGCACTGAGCGCCCCCCATCTTTTCTGAGGCACACTGCCGGATCGGCGCATCCTCGCGCGCCGGTCCGGCACCCCCTTTCTCCGTGGCGGGGAATTGTGACCGCTCCTGACGAGTGGCCCATGACGCAGTAGAACAGGCGCGACCACGGAGCGACCCGGATGCTGCAACCGCCCCCCGCCGAACCCGGCATGCGCGAGGAGGAGGTGGACACCCCCGCCCTCCTGCTCGACCTCGACGCCTTCGAGGCGAATCTGGATGCCATGGCGGCGCGGCTGGCCGGCACGGGCGCGAAGCTGCGGGCCCACGCGAAGACCCATAAATCCCCGGTGGTGGCGCTGCAGCAGATGCGGCGCGGCGCGGTGGGGCAGTGCGTGCAGAAGGTGGCGGAGGCGGAGGCCCTGGCCTGGGGCGGGGTGCCGGACATTCTCGTCTCCAACCAGGTGGTGGATCCGCGCAAGCTCCGGCGGCTGGCGGCCCTCTCCGGCATCGCGAAGGTGGCGGTCTGCGCGGACGACGCCGGCGCGATCGACACCATTGCCGCGGTGGCCGAGGCGGCCGGGCGGCGGATGGAGGTGCTGGTGGAGATCGATGTCGGCGCCGGGCGCTGCGGCGTCTCGCCCGGGCCGGTGGCGGTGGCATTGGCGGAGCGGATCGCCGCATCGCCGCACCTGATCTTCGGCGGGCTTCAGGCCTATCACGGTAATGCCCAACACAAGCGGAGCATCGAGGAGCGCCGCGCCGCCATTGCCGGCGCTGCGGAGGGGGTGAGGCGCACGGTGGAGCAACTGACCCAGCGCGGCCTGCCCTGCCCCATCATCGGCGGCGCGGGCACCGGCACCTATGAGCTGGAGCTGGAGGCAGGGCTGTGGACGGAGATCCAGGCCGGCTCCTACGCCTTCATGGATGCGGACTACGCCGCCAACGGGAACCCGCCGGCCTTCCGGCAGAGCCTTTTCGTGCTGGCGCAGGTGATGTCCGCCCCGCGGGACGGTGTGGCGGTCCTGGATGCCGGCCACAAGGCGGTGGCGGTGGATTCCGGCCTGCCGCTGATCTGGCAGAGACCGGGCATCCGCTATGCCGGCGCCTCCGACGAGCATGGGGCGCTGGCGGTGGAGGGCGGCGAGCGGCCGCGGATCGGGGAGAGGATGCGGCTGGTGCCCGGCCATTGCGACCCGACGGTGGACCGCTACGATTGGTATGTCGGCGTGCGGCGCGGGCGGGTGGAGTGCCTGTGGCCGGTCTCCGCGCGCGGCGGGATGGCCTGAAACGAGAAAGGGGCCGGCGCGAGGCCGGCCCCTTCCAGGACTTTGCTGCCGCGCGGCTCAGCGCCGGGCGCGGCGGGTCTCCTTCGCCGCCGGGCGGGCCGGGGCGGCTGCGACAGCGGCCGGGCGGCGAACGGCGGTGGAGACGCGGAGGACGCGACCGCCATCGCCCTGCTCCATCACGCGGCGGGTGGCGGCGGCGCTGTCGCGCGTTCCCGCCCGCAGGGCGATGGCGCGGCGCCCGCGGGGCGCGGCCGGCTCGGCCACGGGGCGGGCGACACGCATGGACACCTGGCGGATGTTCGAGACGCGCGCGATCGGCACGGAGGCGAGGGTGGAGGCCTGGGCGCGGCCGAGGACGGAGGGCGCGCGGGCCATGACGGCGGCTTCCGGCATGCGGGGCGCGGTGGGCTGCACGCCGAGGCGGGCGAAGCCGTCATCCAGCAGCATGGCCGCGTGGCGGTCCCGCTCGATCCAGGAATTGCCGCCGAAGACGGAGACGAAGACGCGCTGGCCACCGCGCTGGGCGGAAACGACGTTGTTGAAGCCGGAGGCGTTGATGTAGCCGGTCTTCACCCCGTCCACGCCCTCATACTCGCCGATCATGCGGTTGTGGCTGCGGAAGGCGTAGTTGCCGACGCGGACGCTGGCGTTGCCGAAGTAGTGCCAGCGCTCCGGGAAGTCGATGAAGAGGCGGCGACCGAGGGTGGCCATGTCGCGCGCCGTGGTGGTCTGGTCCCAGTCCGGCAGGCCGGATGCGTTGCGGAAAGTGGTGTTCGTCATGCCGAGCTGACGCGCCTTCTGCGTCATCATCTGGGCGAAGGTGGTCTCGTTGCCGCCCAGCGCCTCGCCGATGGCGACCGCCACGTCGTTGGCGGACTTCATGGTCAGGGCGTAGATCGCGACCTCGACCGGGATGGTCATTCCCGGAGGGACGCCGAGCTTGGAGGGCTGGCGGCTGTTCGCCTCCTCGCTGATGTAGATGCGGCTGTTCATGGTGATGCGGTTCTCCCGCATCGCCTCGAACAGCATGTAGAGGGTCATCATCTTCGTGAGCGAGGCGGGGTAGCGCGGCTCGTCCATGCTGGCGCCGCCGAGGGCCTGGCCGGTGCGGGCATCCATGATGAAGGAGGAGTAGCGCTCGCTGCCGATCTGGGCGGAGGCCGGGGTTGCGGCGGCGCCGAGCGCCATCAGGGCCGGGATCAGGGCAGCCAGCCAGCGCCCCCGCCTGGGCCGCGCCACGGGCAGGCGATCGCCATCCCGAAGGCCGCGTCCGGCCGCCAAACCCTGTGCCATGCAGGCTCCCCCTAGATCTCGACGCGGCCACCGCCGACGCCGTTCCGGCCCAACCCCCCAGCCGGGCCGGCCATAACGATAAAGGCGGGCCGAGCAGACTGTCCACCGCAAGTTGCAGGAAATCTCTTTAGAAAACGGAAATTACACGATTTTTGAAGTTCCGGAAAGGTTGCGCTTGCCCGGAACGAAATCGATGGTGCAGTGCAAAATTCTTGTGGACGGAAGGTCGTTGCGGTCGCTAAAAGGCCCGTGTTGCAGCGCAGCAAAGCCATGGCGACAATCATGGCCTGCCTCTACAAGTTCCAAGGAGAGAGTCACATGGCTAATGAGGCCCCCAAGGTTGCTCGTCTGGCGACCGAGACCGTGAGCACCGCCCAGCCGATGCCGGAGGCGACCACCGCCACCGCCGCCCGCATGATGCCGGGCTTCGCCGGCCTGACCGGCACCGCTGGCACCGCCGGCATGCAGACCGCCATGGAGCAGGCCGGCAAGGCCGCCCAGGACTTCGCCGAGTTCTCGCGCGGTAATGCCGAGATCATGGCCCAGGTAGCGCAGACCTGGATGACGGGCACGCAGGACATCAGCCGCCAGGCCTTCTCCTTCGCGCAGGCCCTGACCGAGCACGCGCTGGAGGGCGCCCGCGCCCTTTCCGGCGTGAAGAGCCTCAAGGAGGCCGCCGACATCCAGACCACCTACGCCCGCGGCGCCATGGACAAGGTGATGTCCGAGACGGCGAAGATCCAGGAAGCTTCCTTCCGCCTCGCCGAGCAGGTTTCCGGCCCGGTGTCTCAGCGCGTCTCCATCGCCATGGAGCGCATGGGCAAGCCGCTCGCGGCCTGAACCGCTTTTGGGCCGGTGGGGCATGCTCCACCGGCCCGGCGATCCGAAGGCCCCGGCCACCCGCCCCACCAGGGGGCTGGGGGCCGGGGCTTTTTTGCATTCCAGGGCTGCCCCTGCCCGGCCCTGGCGCCCGGCGGCAGGCGCCCCCATATCGCGGTTGCGTCGAGAGGCTTCACCTCACGCGGCGCGATCCATATCCTCAGTCCGGATATCAGGTGCGGGAGAGACGGTGGCCTTTGGCAAGCCGGCAATCCGTGAGAGCATGGCGGGGCGATGACAGAGCAGGACATGCGCCCGAGCTGCGGCCCGGGCAGTAACCCCGAGGATCCCGGCAAGGGAGGCCCGGACCGGGGCAATACCCCAACCGGGCCCAATACCCCGCCGGGCGATGGCGGGACCGGGGATGGCGGGCCGAATACGGGGGTGGTGGTCAAGGCGCGCCCGCGGACGCGCAAGCCGACCATGTACAAGGTCCTCATGCTGAACGACGACTACACGCCGATGGAGTTCGTCGTTCACGTGCTGGAGCGCTTCTTCCAGAAGAACCGGGACCAGGCGACCCAGATCATGCTGCACGTCCACCGGCGTGGCGTGGGCGTCTGCGGGGTCTTCACCTACGAGGTCGCCGAGACGAAGGTGACGCAGGTGATGGACCTGGCGAGGCAAAACCAGCACCCTCTCCAGTGCACCATCGAGAAGGACTGAGTCGGGGGGCGTGGAAGAGAATGACCCTCCGGTGAAACAAGGCGTAACCGACCTCTCCCCTCGGCGTTCGGGGAATGGGTCACAATATGACTGAGAGACTGAAAGTTGCGGTCGCCTCAAGCTTCGCGTCCAGGGGGACGCCCTGCGGGAGATCCCGGCGGCCGTTGACACAGGGGAGCGTCGATTATGCTGTCCCGTAACCTTGAACAGACGCTCCACCGCGCCCTCGGACTGGCGAGCGAACGCCGCCACGAGTACGCGACCCTCGAGCACCTGCTGCTGAGCCTCGCCGAGGACACGGACGCGACGACCGTGCTCCGCGCCTGCGGCGTGGATGTCGACAAGCTGAAGCGCGACCTAGCCGAGTTCCTGGACAAGGACCTGGCGGGGCTGGTGACCGACCGTGGGGGCGACCCGAAGCCGACCGCCGGCTTCCAGCGCGTGGTCCAGCGCGCTGCCATCCATGTCCAGTCCTCCGGCCGGGACGAGGTGACGGGCGCCAACGTGCTTGTCGCCCTGTTCTCCGAGCGCGAGAGCCATGCCGTCTACTTCCTGCAGCTGCAGGACATGACGCGGCTGGACGCGGTGAACTTCATCTCCCACGGCATTGCCAAGGCCCCGGGCCGCAGCACCACCCGCCCCGTGCAGGGCAATGCGGGCAAGGATGGCGACGGCGAGGGTGAGGGCCGCGGCAACGAGGAGCGGCGCGAGGGCGGCGCCAAGCGCGGCGGCGATGCGCTGTCGAACTACTGCGTCAACCTCAACAAGAAGGCTGGCCAGGGCAAGATCGACCCGCTGATCGGGCGTGCGGAGGAGATCGACCGCACAATCCAGATCCTCTGCCGCCGGACGAAGAACAACCCGCTCTATGTGGGTGACCCGGGCGTGGGCAAAACCGCCATCGCCGAGGGCCTGGCGAAGCGGATCATCGAGGAGGACGTGCCGGAGGTCCTGCTCAAGTCCACCATCTACGCGCTGGACATGGGCTCGCTTCTGGCTGGCACCCGCTACCGCGGTGACTTCGAGGAGCGGCTGAAGGCGGTGGTGAACGAGCTGGAGCAGCAGCCCGGCGCCATCCTGTTCATCGACGAGATCCACACGGTGATCGGTGCCGGCGCGACGAGCGGCGGCGCGATGGACGCTTCCAACCTGCTTAAGCCGGCCCTGGCCCAGGGCACGCTGCGCTGCATCGGCTCCACCACCTACAAGGAGTACCGGCAGCACTTCGAGAAGGACCGCGCGCTGGTCCGTCGCTTCCAGAAGATTGACGTGAACGAGCCGTCGGTCGAGGACGCGGTGAAGATCCTGCAGGGCCTGAAGGTCAACTACGAGAAGCACCACAAGGTGAAGTACACGCCGGAGGCCATCCGCGCGGCGGTGGAGCTCTCGGCGAAGTACATCCACGACCGGAAGCTGCCGGACAAGGCGATCGACGTGATCGACGAGGTCGGCGCCTCCCGCATGCTGCTGCCCGAGGGCAAGCGGAAGAAGACCGTCACGCTCCAGGATGTGGAGAACATCGTCGCGAAGATCGCGCGGATCCCACCCAAGAGCGTGTCCACGGACGACAAGGAGACGCTCAAGAGCCTGGAGCGCGACCTGAAGTCCATGGTCTTCGGCCAGGACCAGGCGATCGAGGCCCTCTCGGCCGCGATCAAGCTGGCCCGGGCCGGGCTGCGCGACCCCGAGAAGCCGATCGGCAACTACCTGTTCTCCGGCCCCACGGGCGTCGGCAAGACGGAGGTGGCCAAGCAGCTCGCCAAGACGCTCGGCATCGAGCTGATCCGCTTCGACATGTCCGAGTACATGGAGCGGCACAGCATCAGCCGGCTCATCGGCGCGCCCCCGGGCTATGTGGGCTTCGACCAGGGCGGGTTGCTGACGGACAGCATCGACCAGCACCCGCACGCCGTGCTCCTGCTCGACGAGATCGAGAAGGCGCACCAGGATCTCTACAACATCCTGTTGCAGGTGATGGACCACGGGAAGCTGACGGACCACAACGGCAAGACGGTCGATTTCCGCAACGTCATCCTGATCATGACGACGAATGCCGGTGCGGCCGACATGGCGAAGCCCGCCATCGGCTTCGGCAGTGCCGTCCGGGTCGGCGAGGACACGGAGGCGATCAACCGGATGTTCACGCCGGAGTTCCGCAACCGCCTGGACGCCATCGTTCCCTTCGCCGGCCTCTCTCAGGAGATCGTCGGCAGCGTGGTCGAGAAGTTCGTGATGCAGCTGGAGGCCCAGCTCGCGGACCGGAACGTGACGATCGAGCTGTCCTCGGCCGCCAAGGAGTGGCTGGCCGAGAAGGGCTACGACCGGCTCTATGGCGCGCGGCCCCTGGCCCGCGTGATCCAGGAGTACATCAAGAAGCCGCTGGCCGAGGAGCTGCTCTTCGGCAAGCTGGTGAAGGGTGGCGCGGTGAAGGTCGGCCTGAAGGACGGGTCGCTGACCTTCGACGTGGCCGAGGCGCCCCCGCCGGCCCTGCCCAAGCCCGAAGAGGGCCGTCACGGGCAGGACGGCGGCGGGAACGACGGCGACGGCGAGGCGGAACGGGAGCCCGAAGCGGCGGGCTAAACTCGGCCTGGCATCGCTGAGGAGAGGGTATGGGCCGCTTACAATCACTGATGTCGATCGCGGGCCCTATTATGGTCGCGTTCCTGATGCTCGGAGCGCTTCTGCGTTATGCGCAGAAGCGCTCCTTGAAGAGGTCCTCGGCGCTGGACGAGTTTGGCGGCGAGGACGAGGAGGGTGCAGAGGCGGGCGAGAGCAGCTTGCGCCGCATCCACCCCGACTTCATGGCTTTGCTGGAGCAGGTCGCCCTGCCGCGCATGGCGGCCAATCCGGGCTGGGACCGGCTGGATGGCGCCTACGGAGTGCCCGGCCAGCCGATCGCCCAGTTTGCCCACGGTGATGGCGTCTATGCCATCAACGGGGAGAGCCGGATGGAGGCGCTGGTCGCCATCCATAGCTGGATGCTCGAGCATCCGGACGAAGACCCCCTGATGATCGCGCCCATGCGGAAGGGTGTCGGCCGGCTGACGATTCGGCCGGAGGTGGGTTGGCCCAATCCGAAGGACATCCGCGTCGAATCTGTTTAATCCAGAATGGCCCCTTGCCCATCCCGGCTGGATTGGGAGACGTGGATTGCCTGGGTTGGACGAGGTCCCGGTTGGCTGGACGCAGTCAGGGCCGGCGTGGCGGAAGCCGTGCCAGCCATTGCCCGACATCCTTCAGCACCGGCGCCCCTTCCAGTCCCAGCGTCCGAACCGGGCTGGCCAGGGCGGCGACGATCCCGATATGTCCGAGGCCCGGGTAGAGATGGGCTTCGACCGTAATCCCCTGCGCCCGGGCCAGGGCCGAGAGCCGCGTGGCCTGGGCCGGGCGCACGGTCTCGTCGGCCTCTCCCTGGAGCAGCAGGAGCGGCGGGGCGCCGGCCATAAGCTCCGGCGGCTCCGGGGTGGCCCTGGCGCGGGCATTGGGCGCTGCGGCGAAGATTCCCTTCGGATCGTCCTCCGGCCCGAACTCATAAGGCCCGGCCAAGCCGATGGCGCCCGCCAGACCGTCGCGCGCGGGGCCGAGCCAGCGCGGATCCAGCGCCAGGGCCAGGGCGATGAAGGCTCCCGCGGAATGCCCCATGAGGATAACCCTGCGGCCGGCACCGGGGCCTAGAAGGGCCGCTTTCACGGCGGCCGCCCCGTCCTCGACGAAACCGGGCCAGCGGGTCTCGGGGAAGAGGCGGTAATCCGGCACGGCGACCAGGGCGCCGAGCGAGGCGAGCGGGCGTGCGACGAAGCCGTAGTCCCCGCGCGAGCCGGAGGTCCATCCGCCACCGTAGAAGAAGACAATCAGCGGCGCCTCCGGTCCCGCACCCTCCGGCGTGTAGAGGTCGTAGCGGCCCCGCTCGCCCGGCCCGTAGGGGATGCCGGCCTGGAGGGCCGTGCCGCCCCCCGGGGTCAGGTTATTGGCGAGGTCGAGGGCGGAGCAGCCGGCCACCGGGAGGGCAGCGGCGAGGAGAAGGCGGCGTGAGATCATCGGGAGCGCAACGCGGCGCGGCGCCGCCGTGTTGCGCTCCCGGAAATGGCCTTAGGGCCTATCCTCGAGCAGGCGCCGCATATGCGCCGCGTCCCCCGGGGACACGGCCGGGGCCGCGTTGCCCCAGGCGTTGCGGATATAGGTCGTCACCGCCGCCACCTGGTCGTCGTTCAGGCGCCAGGCGAAGGCGGGCATCGCGGGCGAGGTGGGAGCGTGCGGCGTGTAGGCGGCGCGAACGCCCTGCATCACCACACGCAGCACCGTCTCGCTGCCCTCCTGCTGCACCACCTGACTGCCGGCGAGGCGGGGGAACATGTTCGGCACCCCCTGCCCGCCGCCGGTGTGGCAGGCCATGCAGCGGTCCGTGTAGATGGCCTCGCCGATCTTCATCCGGTCGTCGGTGGCGGCGACCGGGGTGCGGGCGGGCGATGCGGGGGCCGGCTGGGGCGGTTCCTTCAGGTAGACGGCGATGGCGCGCAGATCGGCATCCGTCATCAGCCCGGTGGAGTACTCCACCACCTCTGCCATCGGGCCGGAGGCGGCGCTGCGGGCGTTGCGGCCAGTCTTCAGGTACTCGACAATCTCGTCGATGCTCCAGCTGCCGAGCCCGAGGCGCTGGTCGTTGGTGATGCTGGCGGCGAACCAGCCTTGCAGCGGGCCGCCGGCGAAGTGCTCGCTGTTGCGGTCGCCGCCCAGCATGTTCTTCGGCGTATGGCAGGCGCCGCAATGGGCAGGGCCTTCCACGATATAGGCGCCGCGATTCCACTCGGGCGAGCGGTTGGGGTCCGGGCGGAACTCGCCGGGCTCGAAGAACATCGCGTTCCAGGCGAGCATGGAGGCGCGGATGTTGAAGGGGAAGGGCAGCGTGTTGCGGTCCACCGGGTTGTGGACCGGCTCCAGCGTGTTCAGGTAGGCGTAGATCGAGTCCACGTCCCCGCGGGTCATCTTCGTGAAATAGGTATAGGGGAAGGCGGGGTAGAGGCGCGCGCCGCCGGGGCGGATGCCCTCGTGCATGGCGCGGTAGAACTCGTCCGCGCTCCAGGTGCCGATGCCCGTCCCGCGGTCCGGGGTGATGTTGGGGGTGGCGATCAGGCCGAAGGGCGTCTCGATCGGGCGGCCACCGACGAAGCCCTGCGATCCATCATGGTTCCCGTTCGGGTTCATATGACAGGCCACGCAGTCGCCGAGGATGACGAGGTAGCGACCGCGCTCGACGGCATCGAAGTTATCGGGCGCCGCCTCCGGCGCAGGGCCGAGGGTGAGGGCGGCGAGGCCGGTCGCCGCCGCGAGGAGGCCGGCCTTGAGGGACGGGGCGCGCATTAGGCCTGCACCAGCGGCTGACCGGGGTTCTTCAGGTACTGGTTAATGATGGCATCGGCCGCGTGATAGGTGAGCGCGCCGACCGTGCCCGTCGGGTTGTAGCCGGCGTTCTGCGGGAAGGCGGAGGCGCCGAGGACGAAGACGTTCGGCATGTCCCAGACCTGCAGGTACTTGTTGATAGCCGAGGTGCGGGGATTGTCGCCCATGACCGCGCCGCCGGTGTTGTGGGTGGTCTGGTAGGGCACGACGTTCCAGGGACCCTTCTTCGGTGTCGCCACGATCTGCTTGGCGCCCATGGCCCGCATGATCGGCACCATCTTCTCGGTGACGTAGGCGGACATGCGCTCCTCGTTCGGCTTGAAGTCGAAGGTCATGCGGAGCAGCGGCCGGCCGAGCCGGTCCTTATAGGTCGGGTCCAGGTCCAGGTAGTTGTCCCGGAAGGACATGACGCTGCCCTGGCTGCCGACATTGGCGGTGATGTTGTAGTTGTCCCGCGTCGCCTTCTTCCAGGCGCTGCCCCAGCGCGGCGTGCCGGGAGGCACGGGTCGCGCGGAGATTGCGCGGGCGTGGAAGCTGGTGCAGTTGATATTCGCGCCGCCGACGAAGTTCAGGCCGCCGTGGTCGAAGTTGTCGCCGTTGTACTCATCCGCCGTGGTGCCGAGCGAGCCGGCGCCTGCCCAGTGATTGAAGGCGTGGGTGTTGTCGAAGAAGCCGTTCACCGCGGAATTGGCCTGATAGGCGTAGTTCTTGCCCACCACACCCTCCCCCGAACTCGGGTCATAGGGCTTGCCGATGCCGGAATAGAGCATCAGCCGCACGTTCCAGAGCTGGTAGGCCGCCATGATGACGAGGTCGGCCGGCTGCTCGTACTCCTCGCCCTGGGCATCGACATAGACGACGCCGGTTGCGGTCTTGCCGTCCGCACTCTTGAGGACGCGCACGACCTCGCACTGGACGCGCGCCTCGAAGCCGGGATGGCGCATGAGCACGGGCAGGATCGTCGTCTGCGGCGAGGACTTGGAGTAGTTCGCGCAGCCGAAGCGCTCGCAGAAGCCGCAGTAGGAGCAGGGCGCGAGGGTGACGCCAAGCGGGTTGGTATAGGCCTGAGACATATTGGCCGAGGGCAGCGGGAAGGGCTTGAAGCCCAGTTCGGTCGCGGCCTTGGTGAAGATGTCCTGCGCGTGCTGGCCCTTCAGCGGCGGCGTGGGGTAGGCGCGGCTGCGCCAGCCCTCGAAAGGGTTCCCACCGGGCTGGATCTGGCCCTTGATGTTGCCGGCTTGGCCGGAGATGCCGGCGAGGTATTCGAACTTGTCGTAGTAAGGCTCCAGCTCATCGTAGCTGACGCCCCAGTCCTGGATCATGTGGTTCTCGGGGAAGATCCCCTCGCCGTAGCGCTCCAGGTAGTGGCTGCGGATGTTAAAGTCGCTCGGCAGGAAGCGCCAGGTGTGGCCGTTCCAGTGCACGCCGGCACCGCCCACGCCGTTGCCCGGCAGGAAGCTGCCCCATTTGCGGATGGGCAGCGCCACCTGGTCCAGGGTGTTCCGCGCCGTCACGGTGTCCTGCGAGTTGTTGACGAAGAGCTCGCCGCGGATGCCGTAGCGCAGCTCGTCGGGCGCCGTGCCGATGTTGAAGTCACTCGCCGTGTCGCGCCACGGGCCGCGCTCCAGCGCCACGACCTGCAGGCCGGCCTGGCAGAGCTCGTAGCCCATGATGGCGCCGGTCCAGCCGAGGCCGATGATGACGGCGTCCTTGCGGGGAAGACGGCGCATCAGCCGCGTGCCCCCTGGCTCGCCGCCGGGCGGTCCCATTCGGGCCGGCCGATCAGGCTGACGGGCGGCAGGGTGTAGCGCCGGTTCGGCTGAGCGATGACGTCGCGGTAGTCATACCGCGTCCCCGGAAAACCGATGAGCCTCCAGCCGACCATGTCCTTGTTCCCGCCGTAGATGGGATCGGCGAAAAAGCCTTCCATCGTGTTGTTGTAGATCAGCTCGAAGAAGTTGCTGCCGTTGAACTCGGGCGTGTTCGCCTCGCGCTTCTCCATGGAGGTGATGAGGCGATCCAGCTCCTCGGCGGAAAGCTGCTGCACCTTACGGTTGCCGAAGTTGCGGGCGACATGCGCGGCGAGGCCAGCGAGACCGCGGCGATACTGCTCCGCGAAGTTCAGCTGGTTCTGATAACCTTGGGTGGGAAGCGGGCTCGTGGACCAGGGGCCCTGCATGTACATGCCCTCGTTGCGGCCATAGGGGCCGGCGAGTTGGCGGTCGATGAAGATCGCGCAGCCGGAGTCCTTGCCGCCCGGGCTGAGATCGTCGGGCGGGATAAGACGATCCACGATCGCCTCCACCGCCGCGGCCTCATCCGCGGTGAAGAAGAGCCATGGGCCCGGCCTCGCCTGGGTGGGCGGGTAAACCTCGTTGCCCAGATAGGGCAGGCCCGTGACCGTGCGCGCATCGGCCGTGCCCACCAGGCCGAACAGCGCCGTGGTGGCGGATAGAAGGGTTCTTCGGGAGAGACGCTCGTCGGACATGGGAACCCTTTGCGCGCGGAGTGGCCGGCTTTCACGGCTCCAAGGAGCGGAGCGCGCCCAGGTTGCTGCCACGTCGGGGGCGAGCGCATTTCGTTGTGTTAACCCTTGCCCCTGAGCCGGCATGCCTGGCCGAAGTTCCGCCTGTAGAAAGGGGAGTTGGCGGATTCACGATTGCGTGGTCACGTTGCGAGTGCGTCGCGTGCGCGCAGAAGCGCCGCTTCACCGGCCGAATCGAGCTCTGGGAACTTCAGGTCCAGCGACTCCATCGCGGAGGCTACCACCTCCGCGACGAGGAGGCGCGCGAGCCATTTCCGGTCCGCGGGGATGACGAACCAGGGGGCATGGGGCGCGGCGGTGGCGCGGATGGCGTCCTCGTATGCGGCCATGTAGTCGGCGTAGCGGGAGCGGTCGGCGAGGTCGCCGGCCTGGAACTTCCAATTCTTCGTGGGCTCCTCGATGCGGGCCAGCAGGCGCTGGCGCTGCTCCTCCTCACCGAGATGGAGGAAGAACTTCAGGACCAGCATGCCCTGGCGCGAGAGGTAGCGCTCATGCGACGCGATATCCTCCAGCCGCTCCTGCCAGATCTCCGGGCCGAGCAGCTTCGGGGGGATCGACGAACCCTGGAGGATGGCGGGCTGGACGCGCGGGACCAGCACCTCCTCGTACCAGGAGCGGTTGTGGACGCCGATGCGGCCTCGGCGGGGCAGCGCCACGTCGTGCCGCCAGAGAAAGCCGTGGGAGCGCTCCAGCGTGCTGGGGGCGGAGAAGGACTCCACCTGCATGCCCGCCGGGTTCACGCCGGAGAAGACGTGCTTGATGGCCCCGTCCTTCCCGGCCGTATCGGTCGCCTGGAAAATGCAGAGCACGGACCAGTGGGCATCGGCGTAAAGGCGCCCCTGCTGCTCCGCGATGCGGGCGACGGTGGCTTCCAGCATCGCCTCCCCGTCCTTCTTGCCGAGGTCGAGGCCGCCATTGTCGTCGGTGGGATAGTGGGACAGGGCGAAGCCCTTGCCCGTGGTCACGCGGCAGGCTTCGGCGAAAGCGTGGACGGGGGACTTGCTCATGGCGGGTTCTCGCGCGGTTCGGTCCACTCCGAACGCGCGACTGCCTCAGGGGATGTCGAGGCGGATGCTGACGGGGCAGTGGTCGGAGAGGCGGCCGCGCCATTCCGGGCCGCGCTCCGCATAGACCATCAAGCGCAGGCTGTTCGGCGCCATCCAGCCACGGGCGGGGCCGCCGAGGAGGATGTGGTCGATGAAGGGACGCCCACCCCAGCAGGGGTTGGAACGGCCGGCGGTGGCGCGAGTGAGCGGCGCGGCGCTCTCCAGCGCGGGGAAGATCGTGGTGTCGCGGTCGAAGCGGCGGTTGAAGTCGCCGGCGATGGCGAAGGCTTCCCCGGCCGCCCGGCGATCCGCGATCCAGCCGGCGAGCACGGCGGCCTGGCGGGCGATGTTGTCGCATTCCCGGCCGCGGTCATCCGGCTCCCGGCAGCCGGATTGCAGGTGGAGGGAGAGGACGCGCAGCGCCGAGGCTCCCTCCCCCACCGTCACGTCCGCGCCGCGGCGGAGGGAGAAGCGGGCCTCCGGGCTCAGGTCCAGCCCGGCGAGGTCCGGGTTCCGGCGGGCGGGAAGGCCGCGGCGGACGGCGATACCTGCGCGCTGCACGTCGCGCTCATCGGGGAAGAAGAATTGCCAGCGGGCGGGATCGAGGACGAGGGCGGCGGCCTCGGGTCCGTCCACTTCCTGGATCGCCAGTACGTCGGCTTCGAGCCGGGCGGCATAGGCGCGGAGGCGCACGAGGTCGGCCGCGTCCCGCCGCACCACGTCGCGCGGCAGGGCGGGATCGCCCGCGGGGCGCGCGGTGAGCCATTCCATGTTCCAGGTGGCGAGCTTCAGCTCCGCCGCCCCGGCGGGGGCGGCGAGGAGGATCAGCGCGAGGAGGGCGCGGGCGATCACCGCAGCGGCGGCGAGAACTGCAGCCCGCCCTCGTTCCACAGGCGGTTCAGGCCACGCTCGATGCCCATGGGCTTGATGTCGCGATCCCAGGCCTCGCCGTAGTTGCCGGCAGCGCGGATGGCACGGGCGGCCCATTCCCGGTCCAGGCCCATGGAGGGGCCGACCTCGCCCTCCACGCCCAGGAGGCGACGCACGTCGGGCGAAGGGGAGCGCTTCTGCTCCTCGATGTTGTGGCCCGTCACGCCCATCTGCTCCGCGGCGACGAGGGCGTAGCCGGTCCAGCGCACCACGTCGAACCAGGCATTGTCGCCCTTGCGGACGAAGGCGCCGAGCGGCTCCATGGAGATGAACTCCGGCAGCAGAAGGAACTCGGAGGGGTTGGTCTGGCGCGCGCGGAAACCGGCCAGGCCGGTGAGGTCGCGCGTGTAGGCGTCGCACCGCCCGGAGAGGAAGGCGGCCTGGATCTGGTTGGGGTCGTCGATGATGACGGGCTGGAAGGTGCCGTCGTGCTGCCGGAACCAGTCCTGCAGCACCAGTTCCGTGGTGGAGCCCGGGGGCACGCAGATGGAGGCGCCGTTCAGGTCCTTCACGTGCTGCACCCCGAGCGAGGTGCGGACGAGGAAGCCCTGCCCGCTGTAGTAGTTCGTGCTGGCAAAGGAGAGGCCGAGCGCCGTTTCCCGCGTGGTGACCCAGGTGGTGCTGCCGAAGAGCACGTCCACCTCCCCGCTCTGCACGGAGGGGAAGCGGGTGAGGCCGGTGACGGGGCGGATGGTGACCTTGTCCGGGTCGCCCAGCACGGCGGCGGCCAGCGCCCGGCAGGAGGTGACGTCGATCCCGCGCCACACGCCCTGTCCGTCCGGGACAGAGAAAGGCGGGTTGTCGCCCTGCATGCCGCAGACCAGGCGGCCACGCGCGCGGATGGCCTGGACGGTGGGAGATGGTTCGGCGGCTTCCGCCATCACCGGCGCGAGGAGGGCCGCGGCGAGGGCCAGGCCCGGGAGGAGGCGCCACAGGCCGAGGGGGCGGGAGGCAGGCATGGCGAATCTCCAGAGGGACAGGGCCGGCATCGGGCGGCGCGGCGGCGGGGCTGTCAACGCAAGCGGCGCGCCAGGGTGGATTCGGCTATGCTGGCGCCCCGCATCGAACGGAAGATTCGCGTGACGCACGGCCTCTCCCTCCCAGCCCGCCGCCTCTGGGCCGCGCTGCTGATTCTCGGCGCGGCGGGCTGCGCGGAGGCACCGGATCGCGACGCGGTTCGCGGGATGGCGCCCGGTGCGAGCCTGGACGCGCGCGGCATGGGGCGCGGAGGGGCATCGGAGCGGCCGGCGAGCGTGCAGTCGCAGCGCGCGGTGGATCGCGGCGTGACGATCCTGACTGTCTCGCCCCGGTTGCAGACGGGATCGCAGGGCAGCCTGCCCATCATCGTCACGAGCCTGGGCGCGGAGCGGCAGGATGCGACGGGGAAGGCGCGGACGAGCCTTCTCGTCACCGTCAGCAATGCGCGGGGCTACGGCGGGTTCTCGCGCGCGGAGAGCCGGGGCGGCGGAGACATTCCGGTGCGGGTGGTCGGGCGCAGCACCGACTGCGCGGGGATCTCGGGCTGCCTCTACGTGGAAACGCTGCTGCTGGCTGTACCCGAGGAAGCGGTGCGGCAGGCGGCCGCCGGGAACGGGCTGCGGGTGCGGATCGATGGGAACGCATCCTTCGTCGAGACCGCCGTTCCGGCCGGGCATCTGCGCGCGCTGGCGGACGCGCTGGGCACCGCGCGGGGCGGCTGAGGTCAGAGAAGTGTCAGGCGATCAGCAACTGCGGCGGGCGCCGGCTCCAAAGGGCGGGCGCCGCAGGCCAGGAGGTGTTCGGCCAGGGCGTCCAGTTCGGCGGCATTCCGCGTCGGGTCGTGCCAGGGGCCGTCGCTGGTGGGGCTGCCGGGTGGAATCCAGATCACCGTCTCGTAGCGGGCACGGGTGAGCAGCACGCGGTAGGTGTTGAGGATGAAGGCGCGTTCCCCGGGGTTGCGGATGGTCTGCCAGCGCGCGCCGGACAGGTTGCGCATGTGCCATCCCTCCGGCCCGCGCAGCATGTCGCCGCCCCAGGCCAGGCCGACCTGGTCCAGTTCCAGGCCCTGGCAATCATACTCGGTGGCGTAGGTTTCCAGCGCGTCGGATGCGCGGATATCCGGCCAGCGGTCCAGGAACCAGTGCGGGATATCGGCGGCCTGCACGCCCAGCCCCTCCGCCCGCAGCCGCTTCGCGCCGGAGGAAGCGACGAGGCCGGCGCGGCGCAGCCCGCGGGAGAGGTGGCGCAGGGCGGCGCGCATGGCCTGAAGGTCGCGCGTGACGAAGTAGGGAACGCCGCCGGCTTCCTCCGCGATACGCGCGGCCGCGTCGCGATCACCGGCAAGGACGGCGTCCACCCAGGGCGCGCCCTGGGGATCGCGCACGGAGCGCATGGGCACGGTAAGGTCGAGGTCGTCGTCGATGGTGAGCCAGGGCTGTGGCCCATCGGCGAGGCGTTGCGCGGGAAGCCGAGCGAACAGGGCGCGGGAGGGGGCGACGGCCCGCCAGCCCTCCGCGGCCGCGATGACCCGGCCCCATTCCGCGAGGCCGGCCTCCCCGGTGTTGATCTCCTGCCCGTTGCCGATCAGGGCGACGACCACGGACCAGTCGCCGTGGCGGCCCATGATCTGCAGCGCATGGGCGGGCTCGCTGTCCGTCAGCTTGCTGGCGCCGCGGCGCTGGGAAGGCTTGGTGGCCTGGGCACGGTCCCAGGCGCGCTGCGCCTCGTCGAAGACGATGACGCGCTCGGCCGGATGCTCGTCCGGGCGCTCGACATAGTGCTCGAGGAAGCGGTGGACATTCTGGAGGGCGGTGACGGCCTGGCCGCGCGCCACGTTGCGGCGCCCACCGGCCAATCCGGCCTGCCGGACGAGGCTTTCGCGCAGCACCTCCACCAAGGGCGCATTGCCGGTGAGAAAGGCGGCGCCATCCTCCCGCAGCGCGCCGAAGACGATGTTGAGGCCGCACAGCGTCTTTCCCGCGCCGGGAATGCCGGTGACGAAGACGGCGAGGTGCTGCCCGGCCTCCCGTGCTGCCCGGCCTCCCGTGCTGCCTCGATGGCGCGCCGCACCGCTGCCGTGGTGCGGGTGAGGTTGGCGGCGTCGGCGCGGGCGGAGACCATCTCGGCGCTTCTGTGCCGGTCGAAGAGCATGGTCGCGGCCTCCAGCACGTTCGGTACGGGCCGATAGGGCGCGGCGAGCCAGGCGGCGTGGTCCAGCGGGGTCGCGGGTTCGCCGATGGCGGCGTGGATGGCCAGCAGTGTTTCAGCGAGCGTGCGGTTGTTCGCGCGGAAGGGCTGCGGCACGCCGTGCCAGATCAGGGGCGGGTTGAAAGGCACCGGCTGCGCGTGGGTGGCGATGAGAAGCGGAACCACGGGGAGCGCCCGGCAGCCCGCATGGAAGTCGCGCAGATCCAGCGCGTAATCCTCGGCCTGGCGTAGGTCGGCGGGGGTATGGGCGGTTGCGCCGTCCTTGATTTCCAGCACCAGCACGGCGCGGTCGGTCAGGATCACGCAGTCGGCACGCTTCTCCAGCCGCAGCAGGTCGTATTCCAGCATCACCGTCCAGCCCGCGGCCTCCGGCACGGCGAGGGCGGACTGCAGGAGGCGTAGGGTAGAGACCCAGGCGGCGCGCTGGGTGAGTTCGAGCGTGGCGTGACGTGCGGCCTGCGCGTAAGCGAGGCGGGCCGCCATCTCCTCCGGCGCGAGGACGAGGAGTTCGGCGGCCGGGAGAGTCAGCCAGGGTCTCAGGCGCGCCTCCGCGAGGGCCAGGTGGCCAGGAGCATACTCGCCACCAGTAAGAGAAAGCCTACCGCGTGCACGGCACCCGGTGCCTCACCGAGGAAGAGGATGGCGCAGGCTGCGGCGGTTGCTGGCAGGAAGGCGGTGAAGACGCCGGCGATGCCCGCGGGCGCGCGCCGCAGGCCGCCATACCAGAGGAGCAGCGCGAGCACGCTCGCCGTCAGCGCGTGGAAGAGCAGCAGCGACAGCAGCGCGGGATCCGCCAGCCGTGCCGCGGCGCCTAGTTCCGGCAACCAGGCGGGCAGCACCAGCGCGGCGGAGAAGACCTGCATCCACAAGGTCGCCGTCAGCAGCGGCAGGGCCCCGGCGGCGCGCTTGGCAAGGAGGACGTAGGCGGCCTCCCCGCAGACGGCGAGGAGGACGAGGGCATTGCCGGCCGTGCTACCCCCCTCCCCTCCCCCGCTGCGGGCGAGGACGATGGCGGCCATTCCGCCGGCCGCCAGCACGACGGCGGCCCAGCCGCGCGGGGCGATTCGCTCCCGCAGCCAGGCAGCGCTGCCGAGCGCCACCACGGCGGGCAGGGTGGCGAGGATGATGCCGCCCTCCAGCGCCGTGGTGAGGCGCAGGCCGGCGAGGAGGGCGACGTTGTAGAGGACCGTGCCGAAGGCGGCCTGCAGCAGCAGGTTCGCCATGGCGCGCCGGCCGGGCAGGAGCGCACCGTCCCGCCAGAGCGCGAGGGGCAGGAGGACGGCGCAGGCGATGAGGCAGCGCAGGCCGATGATGAGCGGCACCGGCAAGGCATCGGCCAGGGCCTTGGCGACGGCGACATTCGCGCCGACCAGAATCATGGAGGCGGCAAGCTGCGCGTAGGCAGCCTTCACTCGGCCGCGCCGTCCCGGCGATAGGGGGAGAAAGCGTCGAGCTCGGCCATCTCGGCCTCGATCGCAGTCCGCTCGTGGCGCAGCGAATCCGCCACGGCGCGGCGCAGGCCGGGATGCTGGATCAGATGCGCGGAATAGGTGGGCACGGGGCGGTAGCCGCGCTGGATCTTGTGCTCGCCCTGCGCGCCGGCCTCAACACGCTTCAGGCCATGGGCGATGGCGAAGTCGAGGGCCAGATAGTAGCAGAGCTCGAAGTGCAGGAAGGGCGCTTCCACGAGGCTGCCCCAGTTGCGGCCGTAGAGTGCGTCCTGGCCCATCAGGTTCAGCGCGCCGGCGACGGGCTTGCCGTCCTTCTCCGCCAGCATCAGCACGACCGCGTCGCCCATGCGCTCACCCATCAGCGGCCAGAAGCGGGCGGTGAGGTAGGCGCTGCCCCATTTGCGGTCCGTCGTGCTGCGGTAGAACTTGTGGAAGACGCGCCAGATCTCCGGCGTGATCTCGCTCCCGCGCAGGGCGCGCAGGGTGAGGCCGGCGGATTGCGCGTCCCGCCGTTCCCGCCGGATGGCCTTGCGCTTTCGGGAGGACAGGGCGGCGAGGAAGTCGTCGAAGCTGTTGTAGCCCTCGTTCGTCCAGTGGAATTGCATGCCCATGCGCTGCAGCCACCCGGCCTCGCCGAGCGCGTCCCACTCCCCGCGGGTGCAGAAGGTGACGTGGCAGGAGGATAGGTTCAGCGCCTCCGTTGCCTGCGCCAGGGCCTGGACGAGCGCGGCATGGGGAACGCCGGTGCCGGGGCGGACCATCAACCGGGAGCCGGGCACCGGGGAGAAGGGCACGGCGACCTGGAACTTCGGGTAGTAGTCGCCACCCGCCTGCTCGAAGGCGCGTGCCCAGCCGTGGTCGAAGACGTACTCGCCGTAGGAGTGGCCCTTCACATAGGCTGGGGCGACGGCGACGAGCGCGCCGGTCTCATCCTTCAGCGCGAGGTGCTGGGGCAGCCATCCCGTGCGCGGGCCGGTGCAGCCGGATTCCTCCAGGGAGAGGAGGAAGGCGTGGGAGGTGAAGGGGTTCCCGGTGTCGTCGCAGGCGTCCCACTCGGAAGCCGGGATGTCGGCGATCCTGGCGTGGAGGGAGAGGGTGAGTTCACCTGGCATGGGGCGGATGTGCGGTGCAGCAGGCGCGATGCAAGGCTCGTTCAGTCCGGCGTCACATGGGCGAAGGCGCCGAAATCGGCCACGGCCTCGACGCCGGTGATGTGGTCCCCCGTGACGGTCCAGATTTGCAGGAAGGGCACGCGGCCGGTGCGGCCCGAGACGTCGCGCGCGTCATAGGCGCCGCTGGCGAGCAGCCTGCCATCGGCGAGCGGCGTGAAGGATTCCACAACGATCTTCCAGTGCGGGAAGTGGCGGCGGAGGGTGGGGAAGAAGGTCCCCTCCACCTCGGCCCGGCCGCGCCAGTCGGCGCGGGGCACAGGGTAGCCGGGGGAGACGCGCCAGGAGACGTCCTCGGCGAGGATGGAGTGGTCGCCGCTCTCCATCCAGCGGCGGATCAGGGCCTCTTCCGGTGTCACGCGATCTCGAACACGGCCTCCACCTCCACCGCGGCGTCGCCGGGCAAGGAGGGGACGCCGATGGTGGTGCGGGCGTGGCGGCCGATGTCGTCGAAGACGGCCACCGCCATGTCGGAGGCGCCATTCATGACCTGGGCGTGCTGGGTGAACTCCGGCACGGCCGAGATGAAGCCGCCCAGGCGCACCACGCGCGTGATCCGGTCCAGGCTGCCGAGCACGGCCTGCGCCTGAGCGAGGACGTTGATAAAGCAGAGCTGCGCGGCCTGCTGGCCGATCTCCACCTGCACGGTGGCACCGTGCTTGCCGGTATAGGCGATCTTGCCGTCCCGCATCGGCACCTGGCCGGAGACAAAGAGCAGGTCGCCGGTGATGACGGCGGGCACGTAGTTGGCGATGGGCTTGGCGGCTTCCGGCAGGGTGACGCCGAGTTCCGCCAGCCGGGCGAGGATGCGGTCCGCGGAGGCCATCGGCTCAGCCCACCAGCTTCAGGGCGCGACGGCGCGCGGCGGGCGCCGGGGCGGAGGGCAGGTCCGGCAGAAGGGGCAGCTGCTGGGCGGCGGTGCCGACGCCGTCCGCGCCGCACTCCTCCTCGGTCGGGTCGGGCAGGATGCGGCCGCCGAGATGGTCCAGCGCCAAGCGGCGGAAGGCCCAATCCAGCACGGAGGAGGCTCGGTGGATGGCCGGGTCGCCCTCCACCACGCCGGCGGGGCCGAAGCGGGTATAGGCGAAGGCCTGCACGTACTCGTCCAGGCTCACGCCCGCGGCGAGGCCGACGGTCACGGAATGGCAGAGCGCGTCCACCATGGCGCGGAAGGCGGCGCCGTCCTTGGCGAGGGAGAGGGAGATCTCCTCCAGCCCCGCCGCATTCTCCATGGTGCGGAGGGTGACGCGGTGGCCGCCGATCGTGACCTTCCAGACGGCGCCGCGGCCGTGATGGCCGGGCACGGGAACCGGCCGGGGCTTCGGCGCGGGGCGCGGGGCGGCGGGCTGGGCGGCGACGGCCGGGGCGGCGGCGTGCAGCCAGGGGCGCAGGGCGGCCTCCATCGCCGCGCGGGCCTCTGGGCCGCGCGGGGCGAGGAGGCGGGCGGCGTCCGGCCCGGCGCGCAGGGCGGCGGCGGTCGGGACCTCCGTCACGCCGCCATCCTCCGTGGGGACGAGGCGGGTGGCGGCGGCGGCGGGGGCGAGTCCGCCGGTCTCGGCTCCGAGCAGGGCCTCCGCCAGATCGGGCGGGGTCAGGGCGAAGACGGCGGCGTGGCGCAGGCCGGGGGCTCCGGCGGCGGCATCCAGCGCGGCGCGGGCGGCCTCGGCGAGGCCGGGCACCGGGGTGGCTTCGGGGGGAGCGGGCCAGATGAGGGCCAGGGGCTCGCGGGCACCGAGATCCTCGGCGAGGTCGCCGGAGGCGGCCTCCGCCACGCCGCGGGTCAGGGCGGCGATCGCGGCGGCCACGTTGCGGGCCTCGGCCGATTCATAGTCCAGCCGCAGCCCGGCGAGCAGGCCTGCAAGGTCGGCGAAGCCGAGTCGCAGCCGGGTGGCCTTGGCGCCGCCGAGAATTTCCAGCGCCGTGACGCCCAGGCGCACGGCGGCTGCGTAGCCGGCCGAGTCGAAGCCGTCCCCATCGAGGAAGGCGGGCAGGTTCAGCACGAAGCGCGGCTCCGCCTTCGCGTCGCCGATCCAGGTGGCGGCGCCGGGGGCGGCGCGGCGGGCGAGGAGCAGGGCGCGCAGGCCGGTTGCGAAACGGGCAGCCGCACCCTCGTCCACCAGCACGCCGAGCTTGCGGCCGCGGGCGGCGGCGCGGCGGATCCAGCCCTCGGCGAGGCGCGGCAGGGCCACGGGGCCCTGCCCCGGCGCGAGGGCGGCGATCGCCTCGGCGGCGGTCTCGTCCCAGTCGGCGGGCAGGGCGACCGCGCGCAGCGGGGAATCGGGGTCGGCGGCGGCGCGGGTGCGGCGCAGCGCCACATCCTCCCACACCGTGTCGCGGATCGTGCCGTCGGCCTTCGTCATGCCGGGACAATAGGCGTCCGGCGGCCGGGGGTGAAGGGCATCGTGAAGTGCATGTCGTGGGTGGCAGGGCGTCCCGCCACAAGATCAGGTGTTCCGGCCCCCGGCTTTCATGCCGGGCCGGGGCGTGCCATATGAACCGCACAGTTCAACCCGCCCGCAAAGGCAGGAGACCTTTCCATGTCCGCCCTGCAGCGCTGGCTCTCCGGCTTCTCCGGCCGCAGGGTCGGCACCGACTCCACCGGCAACGTCTATTTCGAGAGCCGGGCCGACTACCTCGGCTACGGCCGCAAGCGCCGCTGGGTGATCTATGCCGGGGAGGTCGAGGCCTCCGTCGTGCCGCCGGAGTGGCATGGCTGGCTGCATCACACCCTGCCCGCCCCGATCGAGAACCCGCGCCCCCTGCCCTGGCAGAAGCCGCACAAGAAGAACATGACGGGCACGGCCGAGGCCTGGACCCCCAGCCCGCGGGGGCAGAAGAGCAACCACCGCCCGGTGACAGCGGGGGATTACGAGGCCTGGACGCCGGGTTCCTGATGGCGCGTCCTGATCCGGGAGATTTGGCGTGAAGGGCCGTAGCCTCGGGGAGGTCGCGGCCGGTGCCGTGGTGCTGCTCGTCGCCGTCGTCTTCCTCGTTTACGCGGTGACGAATTCGGGCCGTAGCAGCGCCGGCAGCGGGCTGGTGCTGACGGCGCGGTTCGACCGGATCGACGGCTTGTCGCCCGGGGCGGACGTGCGGATCGCCGGCGTGAAGGTGGGCAGCGTGACCGGCCAGCGGATCGACCCGCAGACCTTCCTGGCGGTGCTGACGCTGAACGTCGATTCCTCGCTGAAGGTGCCCGATGACAGTTCTGCCGAGATCACCTCGGAAGGGCTGCTCGGGGGCAAGTACGTGGCGCTGGTGCCTGGCGGCAGCGAGCGGAACCTGGCGACCGGGGGGGAGATCAAGATCACCCAATCCGCCGTCAGCCTGGAGAGCCTGCTGGGCAAGTTCATTTTCTCCATGACCCAGGGGAACAACCAGGCGAACTCGGGTGGGCAGGCCGTGGAGGCCCCGCGGTGAGCGCCGTCACCTCCCCGCTCGACGCGCCGGAGACCTGGCCCGGGGCGGATGGCCAGCCGCTCTCCTGCCGGGAGAAGCTCCGGATGCTCGAGGAGAATCATGCGGAGGTCGTGCAGGTGCTGCGCGATGCCTTCGAGGACGCGGTGCTGATGGGCGTGGACGAGGCGGCGATGCGCCGGGTGCTGACCGAGGTGGTGGCCGCGCTGCCGAGCCCAAAGCGCCCCTCCGGAGGCGCCGCGTGAGGCGCCTGGCTCTGCTGCCGTTGCTGGTGGCGCTGGCGGGGCCGGCGTTGGGCCAGGGGGCGGGCCAGGGAACAGGCTCACCCGGGTCCGACCAGGGGCCGCCGGCCGAGGCCGGCTGGGTGGCGAAGCGCGTGGCGCAGCTTCAGGCACTGGACAAGGTGACGGCGCGGATCACGGTGCTGGACGCGACCGTGAACCAGCCCGTGACCTTCGGCACCCTCTCCATCACCGTCCGCGCCTGCAGCGCCCGGCCGCCGGACGAGGTTCCGGACGCCGCGGCCTTCCTCGAGGTGCGGGACAGCACGGCGCAGGCCAGCGCGCCACCGGCCTTCCGTGGCTGGATGCTCGCCAATGCGCCCGCAGCGCACATGCTGGAGCACCCGGTCTACGACCTCCGCATCCTGGATTGCCGGTGAGCGGCGTGGCGGCGGACGCGACCGCGGCCACTTCGGGCCCGGCCATGCCGGGGCCCGATGCGGCCTTCTTCCTGGACCTGGACGGCACGCTGCTTGAGATCGCGGCGCGGCCGGACGCCGTGGTGGTACCGCCGGAACTGCCGGAGCTCCTCACCCGCTTGCAGGCCGCCCTTGGCGGGGCGGTGGCAGTGGTGACGGGCCGGGGGCTGGCGATCGCGCGCGGCTATGCGGGCGTGCCGAACCTGCCGATCGGGGCGGAGCACGGGGCCGTGCTGGATCCGGCCCTGCCGGGCGCCACGCCCCTTCCTGTCCCCTCGCCGGAATGGCGCCGGGCGGCGGATGAATGGGCGGCGGCGCGGCCGGGCACGCTGGCCGAGCACAAGACGCATGGGCTGGTGCTGCACTTCCGCCAGCGGCCGGAAGCGGAGCCGGAAGCCTTGGCGCTGCTGTCCTCCCTCCTGAAGGATGGCCCGCAGGGATTCCGGATCGTGCCCGCCCATGCAGCGGCGGAGTTGCGGCCGGCCGGAGCGGACAAGGGCGGCGCGGTGCACCGGCTGATGGCCGTGGCGCCGTTCCAGGGACGCCGGCCGATCTTCATCGGCGACGATGTAACCGATGAGGATGGCATGGCCGCCTGCGTGGAGTATGGCGGCTACGGGCTGCGCGTGCCCGATGACTTCGCGGGCCGGCCGGCGCTGGTGCGCGCCTGGCTGGGGCGCGTGGCCACCTCGCTGTCCAGAACGCCCGGCGAGGGCTGATCCGTCCCGCAGCGCAACCGGGAGGGTGGCTGGGCGGTTTAATTATGGCGAAATAAGGGGACAGGAGCCTATCCCTGCCCCGCCAGGGAGCGCAGACCGTTCTCGCTCCGCTATCGGCTGCCCATGGCGACCGGGGGCCGCCGTAGGGAAAGTCAGGAGGAGGGCCAGTGGGACGCCTCGTCATCGTCTCGAATCGCGTGGCCGTGCCGAAGCGCGGGGAGCCGGCTGCGGCCGGTGGGCTCGCCGTTGCCCTGAAGGATGCCTTCAGCAGCCGCGGCGGGCTCTGGTTCGGGTGGAGCGGCACGGCCTCGCCGGAGCCGGCCGACATGGTGCGCCACGCGCGCCGCGCCGGCGTGGACTACGCGGTGATCGATCTCTCCCAGGCGGCCTATGAGGGCTTCTACGCGGGCTACGCTAATTCGGCGCTGTGGCCGATGTTCCACTTCCGCCTGGGCCTGCTGAGCTACGACCGGGACCAGGCTGGCTGCTACCGGCAGGTGAACCAGCGCTACGCCGAGAAGCTGATGCCGCTGCTTCGGCCGGACGACACGATCTGGGTGCACGACTACCAGATGATCCCGCTGGGCGCGCAACTGCGCGCGATGGGGGCGAAGCAGCGGATCGGCTATTTCCACCACATCCCCTTCCCGCCCTGGGCCGTCTTCGCCGCCATGCCGGGGGCGGAGGATCTGATCCGCGACCTCCTCTCCTACGACGTGGTGGGCGTGCAGACGAACCGGGACCTGACGGGGCTGATCGACTGCATGGCGCAGGGCACCGGCATGAAGGTTCGCCCGGGGCCGGAGGTGCGGCTGCGCGGGCGGCGGGTGCAACTGCGGGCCTTCCCCATCTCCATCGCCACCGAAGAGTTCTCCGATCTCGCGGCGCGCAGCGTGAACTCGGCCGATGCGAAGCGGCTGGAAGCGAGCCTTGCGGGGCGGGCTATGGTGATCGGCGCGGAGCGGCTGGACTATACCAAGGGGCTGCCGGAGCGGTTCCGCGCCTTCGCGGCACTGCTGGAGCACTTTCCGGAGCACCGGGGCCAGGTGACCTACCTGCAGGTCGCCGCCCGTTCCCGCGAGGACGTGGAGAGCTACAAGGACCTCAAGCGCGAGATCGAGACCCTGACCGGGCAGATCAACGGCGACTGGTCGGACGCGGACTGGACGCCCGTGCGCTATGTCGGCCGCGCCGTGCCGCGCGATACGCTGGCGGGCTACTACCGCATGGCGAAGGTGGGGCTGGTGACGCCCCTGCGGGACGGGATGAACCTTGTCGCCAAGGAGTACGTGGCGGCGCAGGATCCGGAGAATCCGGGGGTCCTCGTGCTCTCGAAGTTCGCCGGCGCGGCGGAAGGCTTGCCGGAGGCGCTGCTGGTGAACCCGATCGACGCTGTGGGTATGGCGGAGACGATGCACGCCGCCCTGACCATGGGCCTGGATGAGCGGCGAGAACGCCACGGGGCGATGCTGCGGCGCCTGCAGGAGCACGATGTGGGCGCCTGGGCGAAAGGCTTCCTGGATGTGCTGGAAGGGCGGGAGCCGGCGAACTCGGCCCCGGAGCGGGCCGCGGCCCTCTCCGTGTTTCAGCCCCGGCTGGTTTCCCGCAGCGCCTCTACCTCCTCGGACAGCGCCTCGGGCGAGAGCACCGGCAGCCAGGTGGCGGCGCTGTCTACCGCGCGCTCCAACCGCAGGCGGTAGTCGGCCTGGGGGATTTCCTCCGCCCCGAAGCGGGCGAGGTGGGCGTTCAGGAACTGGGTGTCCAGAAGGGTGAAGCCGCCGCGCCGGAGGCGGGCGACGAGGTGCACCAGGGCGACCTTGGAGGCGTCGTCGGCGCGGGCGAACATGCTCTCCCCGAAGAAGGCGCCACCGATGCGGATGCCGTAGAGGCCGCCCACCAGCGCGCCGTCCTGCCAGGACTCGAGGGAGTGGGCGTGACCCATCCGGTGCAGGGTGTTGAAGAGATCCTCGATCTCCGGATTGATCCAGCTGTCCTCCCGCCCCGGCGCCGGGGCGGCGCAGGCGGCGAGGACGGCGGGGAAGTCCCGGTCCGCCGTGACCTCGAAGCGGCCGGAGAGGACGGTGCGGCGCAGGCGGCGCGGCAGGTGGAAGCCGTCCAGCGGCAGCACGCCGCGCATCTTCGGGTCCAGCCAGTAGAGGCGGCCGGAGGCGCGCCCCTCGGCCATGGGAAAGAGGCCGGCGCGATAGGCGCGGAGGACGAGTTCGGGGGTAATGGGCAGGGCGCGGCGGCTCATGGAGCCGATTCCGGGGGGGCCGGTCCTGGGGCGGTTTGCCGCATCGTGACAGGATAGGCACGTCCCCGGCGCGGCGCCAGCAGGCCCCGCGCCGGGATCGTGGTCACCCCTGCCTCAACCCTCTGGCATGTGGCGCGAGACGAAGCGCTCCAGCCAGTGGATGGTGTAGTCGCCCTCCTGGAACTCCGGATCGTCCATGATGATCTGGTGCAGGGGAATGGTGGTGCGGATGCCGTCCACCACCAGCTCCGTCAGGGCGCGGCGGCAGCGGGCGATCGCCTCCGCGCGGTTGGCGCCGTGGACGATGAGCTTGGCGACAAGGCTGTCATAGTGCGGCGGCACGGAGTAGCCGGCGTAGAGGGCGCTATCCATCCGCACGCCGAGGCCGCCGGGGGCGTGGTAGGCGGTCACGCGGCCGGGGCTGGGCGCGAAGGTGACGGGGTCCTCGGCCGTGATGCGGCACTCGATCGCGTGGCCGTTGAAGCGGATGTCCGCCTGCCCGTAGCCCAGCGGCTCGCCGGCGGCGACGCGGATCTGCTCCCGCACGAGGTCCACGCCGCAGACCATCTCCGTCACGGGATGCTCCACCTGCAGGCGGGTGTTCATCTCGATGAAGGCGAACTGCTCGTCCTGGTAGAGGAACTCCAGCGTGCCGGCGCCGCGGTAGCCGAGCTGCTTCAGCGCCTTCGTCACCGTCTCCCCGAGCGCGTCGCGGGCGGCGGCGGTCAGCACGGGGCTGCCAGCCTCCTCCACCATCTTCTGGTGGCGCCGCTGCAGGGAGCAGTCGCGCTCCCCGAAATGCACGACGTTGCCGTGGGTATCGGCCAGGACCTGCAACTCGATGTGGCGGGGCCGGTCGAGGTACTTCTCCATGTAGACGGCATCGTCGCCGAAGGCGGCCTTGGCCTCGTTGCGCGCGTTGCGCCAGGCATCCTCAAGCTCGTCGGCGGTGTGGGCCACGCGCATGCCGCGCCCGCCGCCGCCGGCAGCGGCCTTGATGAGCACGGGGTACTTGATCTGCTCCGCGATCTCCCGCGCCTCGTCCACGGAGGCGAGGGCGCCGGGCGAACCGGGAACGAGGGGCACGCCGAGGCGGCGCATCGCGTCCTTGGCGGCGATCTTGTCGCCCATGATGCGGATGTGCTCGGCCGTGGGGCCGATGAAGGCGAGGCCGTGCGCCTCCACCATCTCGGCGAAGCGGGCGTTCTCCGAGAGGAAGCCGTAGCCGGGGTGAATGGCCTCCGCACCGGTGATGGCGGCCGCGGAGAGGATGGCCGCGGCGTTGAGGTAGGATTCGCGCGCGGAGGGCGGGCCGATGCAGACGCTCTCATCCGCCAGGCGGACATGCATGGCCGTGGCGTCGGCGGTGGAGTGAACGGCCACCGTGCGGATGCCCATCTCCTGGCAGGCGCGGTGGATGCGGAGCGCGATCTCGCCGCGGTTGGCGATCAGGATCTTGTTGAAAACGGGCACGCGATCACTCGATGACCAACAGGGGCTCGCCGAACTCAACGGGCATGCCGGATTCAATCAGGATGCGGGTGACGGTGCCGGCCTTGGGGGCCTTGATCTGGTTGAAGGTCTTCATCGCCTCGATCAGGAGCACGGTCTGGCCCTGGGCGACCTTGGTGCCGAGATGGATGAAGGGCGCGGCGCCCGGCTCCGGCGAGAGATAGGCGACGCCGACCATGGGGGAGGTGACGGCGCCCGGGGTGGCGGCGGTGACCTCCTCGCTCGCGGCCGGGGCGGCGGGCGCCGCGGCGGCGGGGGCTGCGGACGGCGCCGGCGCTGCCGCGGGGGCGGCCACGGCCTGGACCACCTGCTGCGCGGGAGCCGTGCGGGCCACGCGGATGCGGCTCTCGTTCTCGACCAGCTCGATCTCGGTCAGGTCGGTCTCGCGTAGGATCTTGGCCAGGGCGCGGATCGCGTCCGGGTCGAAGGAAAGGCCGCTCATTCTGTATCGTCCTGGCCGATGATGCCGGCGATCGCGCGCAGCGCCAGGGCGTAGCCCCCGACCCCAAGCCCGCAGATCACGCCCACCGCCGCGCGGGAGACGTAGGAGAGATGCCGGAAGGCCTCCCGCCGGTGGATGTTGGTGATATGGACCTCGACCACGGGCAAATCCACCGCCAGCAGCGCGTCCATCAGCGCGATGGAGGTGTGCGAGTAGCCGGCGGGGTTGATGATGATGCCGGCGGCGCTGCCGCGGCACTCCTGCACCCAGGAGATCAGCTCGCCTTCCAGGTTCGTCTGGCGGAAGTCGATCGCCAGCCCCAGCTCCTCCGCCGCTTCGGCGCAGAGCGCCTCCACGTCGTCGAGCGTCGCGGTGCCGTACTTCTCCGGCTCCCGCGTGCCCAGGAGGTTGAGGTTGGGGCCGTTCAGGACGACGATCAGCGGGGGTTCCACGGGTCTTGTTCCGGTCCGCCCGGGGTTTGGGTCCGGGTCTATGGGCGGGCGGGCTAGCATGGAGGCGCGTGGGCACGCAAACCGCCCCTCCCCGGGATCCGGTACCGGATGAGGGTCGTTTCGGTGCCCGCACAGGCAGGAGGACGCGCTTGTCCCACTACGTCTACCTCGACGCTTCCTCCCTGCCCGGGATGCCGGACGGGACGGCTCGGGAATGGCAGGCTTTCCTGGCGGGCCAGCGCCCGGAACTGGAGGCGAAGAACTGGCCGCCACTGCTCTGGTGGTGCCTCTTCGGGGAGGAGGACCTGAGGTGGGCGCGGCTGATCGACGACATCGATGCGGACGGGCCTGGAGGGGAGCGGGAGGCGTTCCGGGAGGAGATGGGGGATTCGGCAGAGGTTCCCTACCCCTACTTCGTGACCGCGCAGGCGCGGGCCCTGGATCGGCTGGCGCGCCGGCGGGAGATCGTGCTGGCGGGGGTCGGGCAGCGCTATGCCGGCCTGTACGACGCCTTCGCCGGGCTGGTCGCGCGGCGGTTCGGGCCCTTCATCCTCCTCCGCACCTCGGGACTCCCGGACGTGACGGAGGCCGAGCCGGCGCTGCGTGCGGTGGCCGCCGAGATGGACGCGCTGGACAGGAAGCCGCCCCGCGGTCCTGGACCGGGGCTGGAAGGGCTGTTCGCCGATGTGCGGCGCTGGGGAGCCAGCGATCCGGTCTGGCTGCTGAGCGGGGCCGGGGCACCCGGGCTATGGCCGATGCCGGAGCTGGCGGCTGCCTATCCACCCCGCCGGGCAGCACGGCGGGCGCCTGCCGAAGCTAGATCGCCGCCCGTGACCCGGCCCCGGGGACGCGGCGCGGCGGTGGCCGAGTGGGGGGCGGCATTGGCCGTGGCGGGCGCGGGCCTGGGGACCTATGCCGGAACGGGCTCCATCCTGGCGGGGATCGCCGCGTTTCTCGGCTGTGCGGCCGTTGCGGGCTGGGTCCTGTCGCGCCCGGGCTGAGGAAGGCATGGATCCAGTCGCCGGGCGGCTTTCCCCTACTCCATCTCGGAATCGCCCGAGCGCACGGCCCGCATGAAGGCCCGGAGCTTCAACGGATCCAGCCCGCCACCGGTGCGGATGCCGGAGCACAGGTCCAGCCCGTAGGGGCGGACGCGGCGGATGGCATCGGCGGCGTTGTCGGGCGTCAGCCCGCCGGCCAGGAAGACCGGCAGCGGGCTGGCCCGCACGAAGGCCGCGCTGACCGCCCAGTCATGCACCCGGCCGGTGCCGCCGAGTTCCCGGATCGTCGCGTTCGGGCGGCCGGAATCCAGCAGGAACGCGTGAACATGGGGGGCATAGGCCGGGATGAGATCCACCGCCTCGTTCCCCTCGACATGGATGACCTGGACGCGGCGGATCCGTGGCTCCAGCACGGCGAGCCGGGCCGCCTCGGCGGGATCGATGTGGGAGACGATCTGGACGGCGGTGGGGCCGGTGGCGCGGATATGGGCCGAGATGGCCGAAGCCGTCGTCTCGGAGGTCAGGAGGAAGGTGGCGACGGGGGGCGGCACCCCGGCGGCGATGGCGGCGATGCTCCCATCGGGAATGGGACCGGGGCCTGAGGGCATGGCGGCAACTAGCCCGAGGGCGTCGGCGCCGGCGGCCACCGCCATCGCAGCCTCCTCGGCCGAAGCGATGCAGCACACCTTCACGCGCGTTCTCATGGCGGCTTCCATGCCGCCCACGAATGAGGTGGGCAAGAGCGACCCCTTCAACCCGCCCCCGGCCCGTGCCACATCCGCCCGGCCATGTCCGCATCCATCGACATCACCGTGAACGGGGAGGCGCGGAGCCTGCCGGCTCCCCTCCCGCTCTCCGAGTTCCTGGCCGGGGCCGGGCTGGACACGCGCAAGGTGGCGGTGGAGCGGAACGAGGAGATCGTGCCGCGCTCGGCCTATGCCACCACCCTGCTCGGGGCGGGGGATGCGCTGGAGATCGTGCATTTCATCGGGGGAGGCTGAGGCCATGGATACGGTGATGACGGCCCCGGCGGATAACGACACCGATAGCTGGGAGGTGGCCGGGCGCCGCTTCCGGTCCCGCCTCGTGGTCGGGACGGGGCGGTACAAGTCGCTCGAGGAGACGGCGGCGGCGATCGAGGCCTCCGGCGCGGAGATGGTGACGGTCGCGGTGCGGCGGGTGAACCTCTCGGATCCCGGGGCGCCGATGCTGCAGGATTTCGTGCCGCCGGACCGCTACACCTACCTGCCCAACACGGCCGGCTGCCACACGGCGAAGGACGCGGTGCGGACGCTGCGCCTGGCCCGGGAGGCCGGCGGGTGGAACCTGGTGAAGCTGGAGGTGCTGGGGCCACCGCCCTTCCTCTATCCCGACATGCCCGCGACCTTCGAGGCGGCCGAGGCCCTCATCAAGGACGGGTTCCAGGTGATGGTCTACTGCGCGGACGATCCCCTGGCCGCGAAGCGTCTTGAGGAGATGGGCTGCGTGGCGGTGATGCCGCTGGGGGCGCCGATCGGCTCCGGGCTCGGGCTCGCCAATCCCTTCATGCTCCGGTCCATCATCGAGAACGCGCGGGTGCCGGTGCTGGTGGATGCCGGGATCGGCACGGCGAGCGAGGCGGCGCAGGCGATGGAACTGGGCTGCGACGCGGTGCTGCTGAACTCCGCCATCGCCCATGCGAAGGATCCCGTTCGGATGGCACGGGCGATGAAGGCGGGGGTCGAGGCGGGGCGGCACGCCTTCCTCGCCGGGCGGATGCCGCGGAACTACGCGGCCGATGCCTCCAGCCCGATGACGGGGCTGATCCGCTAGGGACGCGGGTTCTCCCGCCCTCCGGCCGGGACTAGAGGCTGCCGCGCCCCGGCTGCGAGGGGCGGCGGTACCCGGAATGGCCGTTGCGCTTGCCAGCCGGGAGCCCTTTCCGGTCGGACGAGCGAATGAACGAGACAGCCAGGCCCCCCTACCCCATCGAAGACGGCCTGCCGATGCCGCAGCGGATCCTGGCGGTGATCGGCATCCTGCTCGGCAATTTCCTGGGCTCGCTGGACAGTTCCATCGCCAATGTCGCGCTGCCCAGCATCGCGACGGATCTTGGTGGCACGCCAGCGGCCGCGGTGTGGGTGGTGAACGGCTACCAGCTCGCCACGGCGGTGGCGCTGCTGCCCCTGGCGGTGGTGGGGGAGCGGCGCGGGGCCAAGCGGCTCTACCTCGGGGGCATGGTGATCTTCACCATCGCCTCGGTGGGCTGCGCCATGGCGGGCGACCTGGGATGGCTGGTGGCGGCGCGGGTGCTGCAGGGGCTGGGCGGGGCCTGCTCCTCCGTAGTGGGGGGCGTGCTGATGCGGCAGGTCTTCCCGCAGCGGCTGATCGGACGGGGGATCGGGCTGTTCGGGCTCAGCGTGGCGATCTCCACCGCGCTCGGGCCGAGCGTGGCGGCGGGGATCCTGACGGTCGCGAGCTGGCGGTGGCTCTTCCTCGTGAACATCCCGCTGGGGATCCTGGCGCTACTCGTCGCCGCGCGCTTCGTGCCGGAGAGCCGGACGCAGGACCGCCCCTACGACCTGGTGGGCACGCTGCTGAACGCGGTCGGCATCGTGCTGCTGGTGCTCGGCGTGGACCGGCTGAGCGAATCCCTGGGATGGGGCCTGGCGGAGGTCGCGGCGGGGCTGGCCGTCCTGGCAGGACTGCTGCTGCACCAGCGCACGCAGAGGCACCCGCTGGTGCCGCTGGACCTGCTGCGGCTGCCCGTCTTCGCGCTGTCCTTCGGCACCTCCACCCTTTCCTATGCGGCGCAGACCATCGCCTACGTCTCCCTGCCGTTCTTCCTGCAGCACGGGCTGGGCTATGACGAGGTCCGGACGGGGCTGCTGATCACGCCCTGGCCGCTGGTGATCGTGCTGGTTGCGCCGCTCTCCGGCCATCTTTCCGACCGGTATCCCGCGGGCATCCTCAGCAGCACCGGTCTGGCCCTCCTCGCGATGGGGCTGCTGGCGCTGGCGCTGCTGCCGGAGGCGCCTTCGGACGCGGACATTATCTGGCGCATGGTACTCTGCGGGATCGGCTTCGGCTTCTTCCAGACGCCCAACAACCGCGCGATCCTGACGGCCGGGCCGCCGCAGCGGACGGGGGCAGCAAACGGGATGATGGCGCAGGCGCGGCTGTTCGGCATGACGCTGGGCGCCGCCGTGGTGGCGGTGGGCTTCGGCGCGCTGGGCGGGGATGCCGCAACCGTGCCGCTGCTGCTGACGGGCGCCGCCCTGGCCGCGGGTGGCGCCGCCGTGAGCCTGGCGCGGTTGGCCGCCTAGCTCCAGTAGCGGGGCAGGCCGCGCGGGGGCTGTTCCCCTTCCTCCTTCAGCCGGACGGCGCAGAGGATGTCCAGGAAGGTGACGCCGAGCACGGCGGCGAGGGCGATCTTCGCGTTCCGGCGCTCCGCCGGGCCGTAGCTGGGCGTGCCCGCGAGGGTCGCGATGTCCAGCGCGTCGCCGCCGACCCGCGCCCAGAGGAGTGGGGCGGAGGTGGGGTTGGCGAGGATGGCGACGCCGTTCGCCACCTCCCGCACTCCGTAGGCGCGGAAGAGGCCGGTGCGGCCGGTCATGCCCAGGCGGCGGGCCAGGGTGCGGCCGCCGAGGATCTCCATCGCCCCCAGGCCGATGCTGAACCATCCGAGGAAGCGGGCGAGGTTCGTCGTGTTCACGCGGGGTCTCCTCACGGGCCTTGCGCCTGCTGGAACGCGCGAGGAGGGGAAAGGATCAGTCCGGCAGGGCGCGCAATGCTTCGGGCATGAGGGGGCGTGAGAGGGAATCGGGCGCGGTGCAGCGGCGTTCGAGGGCGCGCAGGGCGGAATCGGCGGAAAGGGGTGGGCAGCGGTCCAGGAGTTCGCCGAGGAGGATGCCCCAGGCGCGGACCTCCACGCGCTGCCAGGGCGCGGCGGCCTCGCCCGGCGGGAGACGGGAGGCGGCGCCGAAGTCGCTGAGGACCGCGTCGCCCCGCGTCCCGTCCCAGAGGGTGTTGTGGGCGTAGAGGTCGCCGTGCAGCAGGCCGCGCGCGTGCAGGTGCGCGGCGGCGGCGCCGGTGGCTCGGGCGAGGCGAAGGGCGGCTTCGGGCGAGAGGCGCAGGGCGGGATCGTAATCGTCCCGGGAGCAGGATTCGGGGCTGGGAGGGCCGGCCAGGGCGCGCCAGGAGTCGGGCAGAAGGGGCATGACGAGGCCCTGCAGGCCCTGCGGGTGGCCGCTCAATTGTCCGAGGGCACCGGGAAGACTGGGGTGGGCGCCGGCGCGGAGGCAGGCCTCCATCTCCCGCTCGGGCAGGCCGTCGCTCGTCATGGCGCCCTTGAAGAGCTTCAGGGCGACGGGGAGGGGCCCCTGCCCTGCCCGCCAAGTCGCGCGGAGGACATGGCCGGAGGCACCCTGCCCCAGGGCTTCGCCGGGCTCCAGCGCGGACCAGGGAATGTCGGGGGCCTCGGGTGCGGGCGCGGGCGGGTCTAGCGGGTTCCCGGCCCAGGCGATCCAGGCCAGGCGCGGGAGGGTGGCGAGCCAGGGCGGGAGGGCTTCGAAGCGGTTGGCCGACAGGCGGACGAGTTCGAGGCTCCCGGCGCCTTCAAGGGACTGCGGCAGGGCGGAGAGGTGGTTGCCGGCCAGCATCAGTTTCTGGAGGGCCGGGCACTGACCAAGGGCATCGGGCATCGCGGCGATGGCATTGCCCGTCAGGGTGAGCCAGCGGAGTGCGGGCGGGAGGGCTTCGGCGGGCACCTCCTCTATGCCGCAGCCGCGCGCGCCGAGTTGGGACAGGGCGGGAAGGCCGCCGAGAGCGGGCGGCAGTCGCGGCATGGGATTGCCGGAGAGGAAGAGGATCTTCAGGCGGTGCAGGCGGGCGATGTCCGCGGGCAGGTCCGTCAGCGCGTTTCCGCCGAGGTCCAGCACTTCCAGGCTTTCGGCGAGGCCGAGGACTTCTGGCGGGAGGCTACGCAAGCCCAGGCCGGACAGGCGGAGTTCCCGCGCGCCGGCGAGGTCGCCGCGGCGGAGGGCGTCCAGGGTCGGGTGCGTCATGCCGCCCCTTCGGTCAGGGGCGAGCGGGCGTCAACCCGGGCGCTTCAATGCGCCCCGCCACCCCCGGCACCGGGCTTGGGCAGCTTGATGAACACCACCAGCGGCGTGGCGAGGGCGAAGAGGATCGCGATCGTCACCAGCACGTCGTTGTAGGAGAGGATCAGCGCCTCCCGCGTGACCATGGCGGAAACGCGGGCGAGCGCGGCCTTGTCCGAGAGGTCGCCGAGGCGTCCGGAGAGGGCGGCCGAGATGGCGTCCACGGAGGAGGAGACGCCGCTGCGGGCCCAGTTCATCCCCTCCTGCAGGTGGAGGCGGTGGGCGGCGGAGCGGTCGATGACGATGGTGTTGATCAGCGCCAGGCCCACCGCGCCGCCGAGGTTGCGCATGAGGTTGAACAGGCCGGAGGCGTTCTTGATCTTGGCCGGCGGCAGCGTTCCGAGCGCCACCTGGTTCACCGGCACCATGGCGAACATCGTGCCGATTCCGCGGAGCGAGAGGGGCAGCCAGAGCTCCGCGAAGCCGGACTGGGCCGTGAGGGTGGAGGTCCACCACATGGCGAGGGCCGTCGTGGCCAGGCCGAAGCCCATGAGGATGCGGAGGTCCAGCACGCGGGAGAGCCTGCCGACGATCGGCGCGGCCAGGAACATGGCGGCACCGGTGACGAACATCGTCTCCCCGATCTGCATGGAGTTGAAGCCGCGGATGCGCCCGAGGAAGAGCGGCACGAGGTAGACGGCGCCGTAGAGGCCGATGCCGATGAGGAAGGCGAAGACGCTGCCGATGGCGAAGTTGCCGTTGGCGAAGGCGCGCAGCTCGACAATCGGGTCCTCCCGGAAGAGGGCGCGCCAGAAGAAGAAGATGCCCGAGATCACGGCCGCGGCGGCGAGGGTGGCGATGGTGGGGTCGTCCAGCCAGTCCCAGCGGGGTCCTTCCTCCATCACGTATTCCATACTGCCGAGGAAGACGGCCATGGCGGCGAGGCCGAGCCAGTCGAAGCGGCCGAAGAGGCGGCGGTCGCCCCGGTCGATGTCCATCGTGCTCCAGACGACAACGGCGATGAAGGCGCCGATGGGCACGTTGATGAGGAAGAGCCAGTGCCAGGAGAGGCTTTCCGTCAGGTAGCCGCCGAGGGTCGGGCCGATGGTGGGGGCCAGCGTCGCAGTGAGGCCGATGAGGACGGAGACGCTGCCGCGCGCGGGGCCGCGGAAGAGGATGAAGGCGGTGGCGAAAACGGTGGGGATCATGGCGCCGCCAAGGAAGCCCTGGCAGGCGCGCGCCAGGATCATCACCGGCAGGGAGGATGCGGTGGCGCAGAGGAGGGAGAAGATCGTGAAGCCCGCGGCGGAGATCGTGAAGAGCACGCGGGTGGAGAGCAGGCGCGAGAGGAAGCCCGAGAGCGGGATCATGACGGTCTCCGCGATCAGGTAGGAGGTCTGCACCCAGCTCGCCTCGTCCGGGCTGGCGGCGAGGCCGGCCTGGATGTCGCTGATGCTGGCGGAGACGATCTGGATGTCCAGGATCGCCATGAACATGCCTAGCACCATCGTCATGAAGCCGAGGAAGTGCCGGGTGGGGACGCCCGCCACGCTGCCAGAGGGGGGGACGGCCGGGATGGCTTGGGGATTGGCCGTGGCAGACATGGCGGGCGTCTTCTCGGGGGGCCTTTAGCGGCCGCGGATGATCGCGGCAGCGGCGCCGAAGAGGGTGTTGGGGGCGTGCGGGTCGTCACGCGTGTCCACCTCGGCCTCGACCGAGAGGCCGGGGCGCAGGGCGCGGACGTCCTGGCAGGGATCGACGGCGATGCGGACGGGGACGCGCTGGACGATCTTGGTGAAGTTGCCCGTCGCGTTCTCCGGCGGCAGCAGGGAGAACTGGGCGCCGGTGGCCGGGGAAAGGCTCTGCACCGTGCCGTGGAGGGTGGCGCCGGCATCGACGGAGAGCTCCACCGGCTGGCCCTCCCGGATCCGGCGCAGCTGCGTCTCCTTGAAGTTGGCAGTGACGTAGAGGCGGTCGGCCGAGGGGGCGACGGCGATCAGGTTCTGGCCGGCGCGGACGTGCTGGCCGAGCTGGGCGGCACGGTTCCCCGCCACCCCCGCGAAGGGAGCGTGGATGACCGTGTAGGCCAGGTTGGACTCGGCCAGTTCCAGGGAGGCGTGGGCGGCGTCGCGGCGCGCGACGGCGGAGCGGGACTGGGCCTCGATCACGGGGATGCCGGCGCGGGCGGATTCAAGCCCGGCGCGGGCCGCGGCAAGGCCCGCGCGGGCGGCGGCGACGCCGGCCTCGGCCTTTCGCTGGGCGGCGACCGTGGTGTCCACGGCCGCGCGGGTGCCGAAGCCGCCAGTGGCGAGGCTGCCGGCGCGGCCGGCCTCCGCCACGGCGCGGACGCGCTCGGCCTCGGCATTCGCCGCCTGGGCCTCCGCAGTCGCGACCTGGGCCTCGGCGCTGGCGACCTGGGCCAGGGCCTGGGTGCGCTGGGCGGCGAGGGTTCCGATATTGGCCTCCGCCTCGGCCAGGGCGGCGGCAGCGCCGTCGCGGCGGGCGGTCCAGTCGCGGCTCTCCAGCTCGATCAGGGGCTGGCCGGCCTCAACGGGCTGGTTGTCGGCGACGAGGATGCGGGCGACGTCGCCCTCGATCCGCGGGGAGAGCACGGCGATGTCGCCGCCGACATAGGCATTGTCGGTGGATTCCATGAAGCGGCCGACCCCCCAGTACCAGATCCCGCCGGCCGCAAGGCCGCCCACGGCGACAAGGGCGATCAGGGGCAGGGCGCGGCGGAAGCGGGAGCGGCGCGGGGCAGGCGCGGCAGCCGTGCTGGCGCGCGATTCGGTCTCGGGGATGTCGCTGGTCCGGGCATTCATGGCGTGACTGAACCGTTCAGTTCAGTGGCTAAATGGCGTGCCCCCGCCAGTTTGTCCATGGAAAACTGAACAGTTCAGTATCAAATGAGTGCGCACCGCTCCGCCTGGGGATTTCCCGTTGTCCTGTACCCTTGCCGCCCTGCCCGACACCTCGCCCAAGCGCACCGCGATCCTGAAGGCGGGCGCGCAGCTGTTCATGGCGAGCGGCTACGCCAATGTGTCGATGGATGCCGTGGCGAAAGAGGCCGGGGTCTCCAAGGCGACGCTTTATGCCTATTTCAGCGGGAAGGAGGCCCTGTTCGCCGCCATCGTGGGGGAGCGCTGCACCGCCATCGCCTCCGAATCCGAGGAGATGGCGTCCCATGCCGATTCCACCGACGGGGCGCTGCGGGAACTGGGGCGGGTGTGGATCCGCTTCCTGATGAGTCCGCAGAGCCTGGCGATCCACCGCACCGTCATCGCGGAATGCACGCGTTTTCCCGATCTGGCGCAGGCCTTCTACGAGTCCGGGCCGGGCCGCGGGCGGGCCTGGCTGGGGCGCCGGCTGGGTGAGGCGCAGCAGCAGGGCAAGCTGCGGGCGGATGCGGACCCGCTGGTGGCGGCCGACCACCTGGTGGGGCTGATCCGCGGCGACCTCTACATGCAGGCGATGCTGGGCGGGCCGGTGCCGGACGAGGCGGCGATGGACGCGGTGGTGGACAGCGCGGTGGACGTGTTCCTGCGGGCCTACGGGGTGCCTTCACGGCGCTGAGCGCGCCGGAAAGGGGCCTGCGGTTTCATCAATTCACCCGGAAATCGGTGGCCGGCCTTTGTGGGTTCCGGGAGGTTTACGGCCACCACGCCCGCTCACGAAAAAAATCTCGGCTACGGGGATGATGGGACTTGCACCCCCGGGGCGGGGGGATTATTTGCCGCCTCAGACGCAGTACGCACGTGCCTCTGGCCCAAGGGTTACGCAACGACGTCAAGCGTTCTGGCAACCCCTGCCGGCTCCCGCCGACAGGCTCTCTCTTTGGTCGCTGGTTCGTTCGACCGTTCGTCAACCTGTGCAGGCCCGGTTCGCGGAATGCGGCCGCCTGCCGCCTTCGCTTGGGGGGGTGGTGCGATGACTCCGAAGATCGCTCAGTTTCTTTCCGATGTGCAGCCGGCGACGCCGTGCCTCGTGCTCGACGTGGATCGCGTCGAGCAGAACTACCGGCGCCTGCAGTCCGCGCTGCCGCTGGCCCGCATCTACTATGCCGTGAAGGCCAATCCGGCCGCCCCGATCCTAGAGCGGCTGACCGGGCTCGGCTCCTGCTTCGACGCGGCCTCCTGGGAGGAGGTCTCGGCGGTGCTGGAGGCCGGTGCGGCGGCGGAGTCCATCTCCTTCGGCAACACGGTGAAGAAGGAGAGCGCGATCCGCGCCGCCTATGCCCGCGGCGTGCGGATGTTCGCCTTCGACTCCGAGGGCGAGCTGGAGAAGCTGGCGCGCTCCGCCCCCGGCTCCCGCGTGTACTGCCGGATCCTCGTCGGCAATGACGGCGCCGAGTGGCCGCTCTCCCGCAAGTTCGGCTGCGAGGTCGAGATGGCGCGCGAGCTCATGATCAAGGCGGGCGAGATGGGACTGGACCCCTTCGGTCTCTCCTTCCATGTCGGCAGCCAGCAGACCAACACCGCGGCCTATGCGGCGGCAATTGCCAAGGTCGCCATGCTCTTCACCGACCTGAAGGAGGCCGGGGTGAAGGTTCGCATGGTGAACCTGGGCGGCGGCTACCCCGTGCGCTACCGCGCCGAGGTGCCGGAGATCGACGCCTTCGGTGACGCCATCATGGGCGCGATGGCCGAGCACTTCGGCAACGCCATCCCCGACATCGTGGTGGAGCCCGGGCGCTTCATCGCCGGCGACGCGGCGGTGGTCTCGGCCGAGGTGGTGCTGGTGTCCCGCAAGGCGAAGGACGACCCGGTGCGCTGGGTGTACCTGGACATCGGGCGCTTCGGCGGGCTGGCGGAGACGGAGGGCGAGGCGATCAAGTACGCCTTCCGCACGCCGCATGACGGCACGGCCGAGGGGCCGGTGACGATCGCGGGCCCGACCTGCGACAGCACCGACACCCTTTACGAGAAGTCCAACTACCGGCTGCCGGAGAAGCTCCAGCCCGGCGACCGGATCGAGATCCTGGCGACGGGGGCCTATGTGACCACCTATGCCAGCCAGGCCTTCAACGGCTTCGCGCCGCTGGCTGAGCATTATATCTGAGACGGGCGACCGGCTCAGGAGATGATGGAAAGGGCGCCTTCGGGCGCCTTTTCTTTTCGTAAACGGCCGATGGTTGGACAGAACGTTTCTCGCCTTGTGCGACGCGGGACGGATTCTTCTTCCCTGGTGATGACGCGTCGGTAATAATGCCGCGAAAGACCGGGGGCTGGCGTGGCGGAGTTCTGGGCTGATTGGGGCGCGGCTGCCTATCTGCTGGCAGCTCTCTGGGCGTTCTTCGAGGGCGAAACCTTCGTCCTGGCGGCCTCGGCGATCGGGGCGATGACGGGCGTCGTCGATCCCTGGCTGCTGATGGGCTCGGTCTGGTTCGGCTCCTTCCTGGGGGACCAGACCTGGTTCACCCTGGGCCGCCGCTACGGGCCGCGGATCATGAAGAAGTACCCGAAGGCCGAGGCGAAGATGGCCAGCGCCACGGGGATGCTGCTTCAGTACGGCACGATCTTCATCCTGACCTTCCGCTTCCTCTACGGCATCCGCAACGTGGCGGCCGCGGCCTGCGGGCTGGCGGGAATCGGGCGGTTGCGCTTCGCGCTGCTGAACTTCTGCGCCGCGGGTCTCTGGGCCGGCAGCTTCGTGGCTGCGGGCTGGTTCCTCGGTGGGCTGATCGGGCCGGAGCGGCTGTTCCACGCCATCGCCGGCGGGGCGCTGCTCATCCTGGCCATCTTCCTGTTCCGCCGCTTCTATCGCCGCCGTCGCTTGGCCCGGACGGTGCCGGCTCTCTAGCCTGTCCGGGCCTTCGGGGCCGGATGGCCCCTGCGGGGCGTGCTGCAAGGCACGCCCTTTTTCCTGAGATCCGTTCCCGATGATTTCCAGGGACCGGCCGAGGCTCTAGGCTGCATTCATGGACGAGATCGACCGGAACATCCTCATCGCCGTGCAGCAGGACGGCGCGGCGGGGCTTTCCGACCTCTCGAAGGTGGCCGGGCTCTCCGTTTCCGCCACCGCGGAACGGGTGAAGCGGCTGGAGGAGCGGGGCACGATCCGCGGCTGGCACGCGGCGCTGGACCCGGCGGCGGTGGGCTGCGCGCTGCTGGCCTTCGTGATGGTGGGGCTTCGCCCCGGGCGGGACGACGGTGCCTTCCGCAAGGCGATGCGCCGCGCCGACGCGGTGCTGGAGTGCCACGCCGTCAGCGGCCCCTGGGATTACATGCTGAAGCTGCGCCTGCCGGACCTGGCGGCGCTGGAGCGCTTCGTGGCCGAGGAGATTCGCGGCCAGACCGGGGTGGAGCGCACGGAGACGGTGGTGGCGCTCGCCTCGGCCAAGGAGACGATGATCCTGCCGGTGGCCGAGGCGGACGAGGAGTAGGCCCCCTCCCCCGCGCCCTGCGGCGCGGAGGAGGATTCCGCCCTCAGGCGGCCGGCTTCGCTTCCGTCGCCACGCTGCGCTCGTCGGCCCGCGCGTTGTAATCGAGGCCGCGCTTCACCGCCCAGACATTGACCAGCTGCATCAGCGGGATGAAGGCCAGGTCGTCCATTGCGATCTTCACCCCCTCCTGCAGCAGCTTCTCGCGCGCCGCGTCGTCGAGGGTGGAGGTGGCGCGGGCCGTCACCTCATCCAGGCGCGGGTTGGAGTAGCGGCCGTTGTTGTTGGAGCCGAGCCGGGACGCCTGGTTATAGGTGCTGAGGATGTTGACGAGGGTATAGGCGGCCTCCCCGGTGGTGCTGGCCCAGCCGAGCAGGCGGATGTCGAACTCCTGCCGGGCGTTCCGGGCGGAGAAGCTGGCCCAGGGAGCTGCCTCCACCGTGGTCTGGATGCCGACGCGCTGCCACATCTGGGCGACCGCCTGGATGATGCGGGCGTCGTTGGGGTAGCGGTCGTTCGGGCCGTGCAGGGTGATCTTCAGCCCTTGCGGGAAGCCGGCCTCGGCCAGCAGGGCCTTGGCGCGGTCCGGGCTGTAGGTGTCCGGCTTCACATCGGGGTTGTGGCTGTAGGTGCCGGGGGCGAGCCACTGGCCGGTCGGCTGGGCGGTGCCTTCCATGACCTGCCGGCAGAGGGCTTCGCGGTTGATGGCCGCCGAGAGGGCCTGGCGGAACTTCAGGTTGCGGAAGGGGTTCGTCGCCAGCTTCCCGCCATTGAGGTCCGTGGCAAAGTTCGGCGGGCCTTCCCGGGAGAAGTCGGGGAAGAGGTAGATCACGCGCAGGCCCTGCGTCTCCACCACCTTCACGCGGCTCTCGCGGCGGAGCTTGGCGATGTCGGAAGTGGGGACCTGGTCGATCATGTCCACATCGCCGGCGAGGAGGGCGGCGACGCGACCGCTGTCATTGCCGAGGAAGCGGTAGGACACCTTGGCCCAGGGCTGCTTCGGGCCGAACCAGGCATCGTTGCGGACCAGCTCCGTCCGGTCGCCGGGCGTGTAGGAGGCGAGCTTGTAGGGGCCGGTGCCGATGGCGGCCTTGCCGGAGTTGTAGTCCTCCGTCGCCGTGCCGTTCACGTGCTTGGCGATGACCGCGACGGCGGCGAGGTCGGTGGGGACCAGCGGGGCCGGGCCTTCCGTGTGGAAGCGGACCGTCAGCGGATCCACGATCTCCACCCGCTTGATGGAGCGGACGAAGCCGCCGAAGCCGCCGGGGGAGTTAGGGACGTTCGGCGTGCGCTCCACCGTGAAGGCCACGTCCTCGGCGGTGAAGTCCTTGCCGTCGTGCCACTTCACGCCGGGACGGAGCTTGAACTCCCACACCGTCTCGGACACCGGGGTCCAGCTGAGGGCAAGGCCGGGCTGCAGGCGGGCCTGGGCATCGCGCTCCACCAGCCGGTCGAAGATGTGCATGGCCAGGCCGTTGTTGGGCGAGGCGTTGTAGAAGTGCGGGTCGACGGAGGTGACAGCGCCGCCGATGCCGATGCTCAGGGTGCCGTTGGCCGGCACGGCGGCCGTCTGCGCCTCGGCCGCAAGGGGGGCGAGGCCGCCGGAGATGGCGGCCATGGCGGCGGATGCGGTGACGAAGAGTCGGCGGGAGACGGGTTCGGACACGGTCAGCTCTCCTGGATGTAATGCGTTGGCGCGCAAACTAGCGGCAGGCCGGGGGGACTGCTAGAACACAGCCTTGGGAAGGCGCCATCGGGAAACCCGGGGGACTGGATGAAGAAGTTTGCATCGGCGGCCGTGAAGGCTGCCCTTTCGGCATTCGTGCTCGCCGGCGCCGTTCCGGCCGCCGCCCAGACGCTGAACCTGGCGGTGGGCGCGCCGGTTACGTCGCTGGATCCGCATTATCACGCGCTCTCGCCCAACTACGCCGTGGCGGACATGCTTTTTGACAGCCTGACGGCCTTCGATGCCCAGGCGCGCGTCGAGCCGCGGCTGGCGCTGAGCTGGAAACCGGTGGCGGAGGATGTGTGGGAGTTCAAGCTCCGCCCGAACGTCACCTTCCACAACGGCAACGCCTTCACCGCCGAGGACGTGGCCTTCACCATCGCCCGCGTGCCGACGGTGCCGAACAGCCCGTCTTCCTACGGGATCTACACGCGGGCCATCCAGCGGGTGGAGGTGGTGGACCCGCTGACGGTGCGCTTCCACACCAACGGCGCCTATCCGCTGCTGCCCGTCGATCTTGGCCAGATCGAGATGCTGGACAGCGAGACGCATGCCAACCCGGCGACGGAGGATTTCAACTCCGGAAAGCTGGCGATCGGCACCGGGCCGTTCCGCATGGTCAGCTACCGCAGCGGCGACCGGATCGAGTACGTGCGCAACGACGGTTACTTCGGCGCGCGGCCGCACTGGCAGCGCGTGAACTACCGCATGATCACCAATGACGCGGCGCGGACGGCGGCGCTGCTCTCGGGCGATGTGGACTTCATCGACCAGGTGCCGACCAGCGACATCGCGAAGCTGCGCGGCGACAGCCGGGTTCAGCTGAGCGAGGCGGACGGGCTGCGGCTGATCTTCCTAGCCCTCGGGCACAGCCACGAGACGAACGCGCCCTACATCACGGACAACGACGGCAAGCCGCTGGGGCGGAACCCCCTGCGCGATGTGCGGGTGCGGCGGGCGCTTTCCATGGCGGTGGACCGGCAGGCGATCGCGGACCGGGTGATGGAAGGTGCCTCCCTGCCCAGCACGCAGCTGCTGCCGCCCACGGCCTATGGTGCGCTGCCGGACCGGCAGGTGGGCCGGGCCGATCCGGACGGGGCGCGGCGGCTGTTGGCGGAGGCGGGCTATCCGCAGGGCTTCCGCATCCAGCTGAATGGACCGAACGACCGCTACATGAACGACGCCCGAATTATCCAGGCGATCGGGCAGATGTGGACCCGGATCGGCGTGCGGACGGGTGTCGAGGGGCAGCCCTGGGCCACCTTCGTCGCGCGGGCCGGGCGGCAGGAGTTCTCCGCCATGCTGGTGGGCTGGGGCACCTCCTCCGGCGAGCCGACCAGCCCGCTGCGTTCCCTGCTGGCAACGGTGAACCCGCAGCGCGGCTGGGGCGGATCGAACCGCGGGCGCTACTCCAACCCCGCGATGGACGCGAAGCTGGCCGAGGCGCTGCAGACCTTGGACGACAACAAGCGCGAGGCGCTGCTGCGCGAGGCGACCACCATCGCCATGGACGACGTGGGCATCATCCCCATCCACATCCAGAAGAACATCTGGGCGATGCGCCGTGGGCTGCGGCACGAGGCGCGGGCGGATGAACTGACGCGGGCGCAGGATGTGAGCCCGGCCCAGTAGGCGGCGGGACGGGAGAAGGGCGATGAGTGTTTACCTGCTGCGGCGGCTGATCCAGGCGGCGCTGGTGATGCTGGCGATGTCGATCATCGTCTTCGTCGGCGTCTACGCCATCGGCGACCCGGTGGAGATCCTGATCTCCCCCGATGCGGACCAGGCGGAACGTGCGCGGGCCATCGCGGCGCTCGGCCTCGATAAGCCGCTGTGGCAGCAGTATTTCAGCTTCCTGGGCGCGGCGCTGCAGGGCGATCTCGGGCGGTCCTTCGTATTCAACGAGCCGGCGCTGAAGCTGATCGGGCAGCGGGCGCCGGCGACGCTGGAGCTGGCCTTCGGGGCGACGATCATGGCCGTGATCGTGGGGCTGCCGCTGGGGCTCTATGCCGGGCTGCGGCCCAAGAGCTTCGGGGCGCAGGCGATCATGACGGGGTCCATCCTCGGCTTCTCCCTGCCGACCTTCTGGGTGGGGCTGATGCTCATCATGGTCTTCGCCGTGCAGCTGGGCTGGCTGCCCAGCACCGGGCGCGGGGAGACGGTGGAGATCCTGGGGATGCGCTGGTCCTTCCTGACCTGGGACGGGCTGGCGCACATGGCAATGCCGGCGCTGAACCTGGCGCTGTTCAAGATCAGCCTGGTGATCCGCCTGACCCGCGCGGGCGTGCGCGAGACGATGCTGATGGACTACGTGAAGTTCGCCAGGGCCAAGGGGCTTTCGCCGACCCGGGTGATCGGGGTGCACGTGTTCAAGAACATCCTGATCCCCGTGGTGACGGTGGTGGGGCTGGAGCTTGGCTCGACGATTGCATTCTCCGTGGTGACGGAAAGCGTCTTCGCCTGGCCGGGCATGGGCAAGCTGATCATCGACAGCATCAACGTGCTCGACCGGCCGGTGATCGTCGCCTACCTCATGAGCATCGTGCTGATGTTCATCATCATCAACCTGGTGGTGGACCTGCTCTACTCGGTGCTCGATCCCCGCGTCCGTCTGGAGAGCAAGTGATGAGCGCGACGACGGCCGGCAGCACCGCCCCTGCCAAGGCGCCGAAGGTGGAGACGCCGCTGCGGCGCTTCATCCTGGATTTCGCGGAGAGCAAGCTGGCCCTGGGGGCGCTGATCGTCTTCCTGGCGATTGTGCTGGTGGCGGTCTTCGCGCCCTGGATCGCGCCGCAGAACCCCTACGACCTCGCGCAGCTCGACATCATGGACGGGCGGCTGGAGCCGGGCTCGGTGAGCGATGGCACGGGCATGACCTACTGGCTCGGCACGGACGACCAGGGGCGCGACATGCTCTCCGGCATCATGTACGGGCTGCGGATCAGCCTCGTGGTGGGCGCCGGCTCGGCCATCGTCGCGGCCTTCGTGGGGGCCTCGCTCGGGATGCTCGCCGCCTATGCGGGTGGGCGGACGGACACGGTCATCATGCGGCTGGTGGACCTCCAGCTGTCCTTCCCGACCATCCTTTCCGCACTGATGATCCTGGCCTTCCTGGGCAAGGGGATCATGAACGTCGTCATCGCGCTGATCGTGGTGGAATGGGCCTATTACGCCCGGACCGTGCGCGGCACGGCGCTGGTGGAGCGGCGGCGGGAGTATATCGAGGCGGCGCAGTGCCTGGCGCTGCCGACGCGGCGGATCATCTTCCGCCACCTGCTGCCGAACTGCATGCCGCCGCTGATCGTGGTGGCCACCATCCAGATTGCCCGCGCCATCGCGCTGGAGGCAACGCTCTCCTTCCTCGGCCTCGGCGTGCCGATCACGGAGCCCTCGCTCGGGCTGCTGATCGCCAATGGCTATGAGTACATGCTCTCCGGCAAGTACTGGATCTCCTTCTATCCGGGCATCGCGCTGCTGATCACCATCGTCTCGATCAATCTGGTGGGCGACCACCTGCGCGATGTCCTCAACCCGCGGCTGAAGAAGTAACCCGTGGAACCCAGCATTCCCGCCACCGCGGCGCCGCCGACCATCCAGGTGCGGAACCTGCAGACCCGGTTCTTCACCCGCGCGGGGGTGGTGCCGGCCGTCAACGACGTGTCCTTCAATGTCGGCCGCGGTAAGGTGCTGGGGCTGGTGGGGGAATCCGGATCCGGCAAGACGGTGACGGGCTTTTCCATCATGCGGCTGGTGGACGAGCCCGGGCGGATCACCGGGGGCGAGATCCTGTTCGACGGGCGGGACTTGGTGAAGGCCTCCGAGGAGGAGATGCGGCAGCTCCGGGGAAACCGGATCGCCATGATCTTCCAGGATCCGATGATGACGCTGAATCCGGTCCTGCGCATCGACACCCAGATGATCGAGACGATGCAGGCGCATACGAAGATCAGCCGGGAGGATGCGCGGCAGCGGGCGCGGGACACGCTGGGGATGGTGGGCATCCCCTCCCCCGACGAGCGGCTGAAGGCGTACCCGCACCAGTTCTCCGGCGGCATGCGGCAGCGCGTGGCGATCGCCATCGCCCTGCTGCACCGTCCCGAGCTGATCGTGGCGGACGAGCCGACGACGGCGCTGGACGTGACGATCCAGGGGCAGATCCTGGCGGAGGTGCAAAAGCTGGCGGCGACGACCGGCACCTCCATCGTTTGGATCACGCATGACCTGTCCGTGGTGGCCGGTCTGGCCGACGACATCGCGGTGATGTACGCCGGCGAGATCGCGGAGTACGGGGCCGTCTCCAACGTGCTGGACCACCCGCTGCATCCCTACACGCACGGGCTGCTGGGCTCCGTGCCCAGCCGCAACAAGCGGGGGGAGCCGTTGCGGCAGATCCCCGGCACCACCCCTTCCCTGTTGAGCCTGCCGCCGGGTTGCCCGTTCCAGACGCGCTGCCCGCGAGCCGCCGATGTGTGCCGGCAGGTGCCGCCGATGGCCGAGATCCTGCCCGCGCATGAGGCGCGTTGCTTCCGGCCCCATCTCGAGAATGCGGAGGCCGCATGAGCGCGACGGTCGCACCCTCCCCGGCGCCCGCGGCTTCCATGCCGGGCTCGGACAAGATGATCGAGGTGGTGGGCGTGTCCCGCCGCTTCGCCAAGCGGCTGGATTTCGCGGGCAAGATCCTGGCGAAGCTCGGCGCGCCCATCCGCGAGGAGGTGGTGCACGCCGTGGACAAGGTGGACCTGACCATCCGCCGCGGCGAGGTGGTGGGGCTAGTCGGTGAATCCGGCTGCGGCAAGTCCACGCTGGGACGGATGGTGGCGGGGATCCTGCCTCCTTCCGACGGCTCCATCCTGTGGAAGGGCAAGGACCGCACGGGGCTGCACGGGAAGGAGGCGCGGGCGGCGACGCTGCAGGCGCAGATGATCTTCCAGGACCCGATGTCGTCCCTGAACCCGCGCATGAAGGTGGCCGACATTATCGGCGAGGCGCCGCTGTTCCACGGCCTGACCACGCGCGCGGGGCTCCCGGCCTATCTGGACGAGCAGATGCGGCGGGCGGGGCTCGATCCCACCTTCAAGTCGCGCTACCCGCACCAGTTCTCGGGCGGGCAGCGGCAGCGCATCGGGATCGCGCGCGCCCTGGCCGTGCAGCCGGAATTCCTGGTCTGCGACGAGTCCGTGGCGGCGCTGGACGTCTCCATCCAGGCGCAGATCCTGAACCTGTTCATGAAGCTGCGGCGGGAGCTGAACCTCACCTACCTGTTCATCTCGCACGACCTGGGCGTGGTCGAGCACCTGAGCGATCGGGTGGTGATCATGTATCTGGGCCGCGTGGTGGAGGAGGCGCCGACGGAGACGGTCTTCGCCCGGGCCAACCACCCCTACACGCAGTCGCTGCTGGCGGCGGTGCCGCGGATCGAGGCGCGGAAGAAGGCTTTCGCGGTGGTGCGGGGGGAGATCCCCTCCCCGCTCAACCCGCCCTCGGGGTGCCACTTCCACCCGCGCTGCCCGCACGCCTTCGACCGGTGCCGGGTGGAGATCCCCGCGCTGAAGGAAGTGGCGCCGGGGCATCGGAGCCGGTGCCACCTGAACGACCTGCCGAATCATGGGGGGCAGCCGGTTTGACGCGCTTCGCGGTGGTGTTCCTGGCCCTGCTGGGGCTGGCGGCCTGCGCGGAGCGGCCGGAGGGGTCTCAGGTGGGCTCGCGCGGCCTGTACATGGGTGGTAGTTCCGGAGCCGGTTTCGCACGCTAGGGACTCGTCCATGACCCGCTTCGCCTTCGACCATGTGCACCTGCGCAGCCCCGATCCGGACGTGACGGGAGCCTGGTTCGTGGACAACCTTGAGGCGGTGCATGTCCGGCGCCAGGAAGGGCCGAGCAGCCTGCGGGTGGTGCTGGACCTCGGCGGGCTGAACCTGTTCATCGACCGCGTTCCGGCTTCCACGCCGGGTGTGCCGCCGGCGCCCTTCCTGGGGATCGAGCATCTCGCCCTGGCGGTGAAGGGCGTGGACGCCATCGTGGAGGAGCTGCGCGCCAGGGGCGTGCGGATCGTGATGGAGCCGAACAACCCGAACCCGACGACGCGCATCGCCTTCGTCGAGGGGCCGGAGAACGTGCGTGTAGAGTTGCTGGAGCGCTCCGCGGGCTAAGGCCTCAAACCGCCTCGTCGGGTGCGGCGGGGCGGAAGGGCCGGGGCGAGAAGGGCTGGATCCGGCCATCCCGGGCGGCGGTGATGACGGCCTCCGCAAAAGCTGCAGGGGCCGTGACGTCGAAGTTCTCGAAGTCGGTGAAGGCGTAGTCCCACCAGCGGCTTTCCAGCAAGCGCCCCGCCGTGTCCGGATCGAAGCGGAAGCGGATGACCCGCGCGGGGTTGCCGCCGACGATGGCGTAGGGCGGCACGTCCTTCACCACCACGGCGCCGGCGGCAACCACCGCGCCCGTGCCGATGCGAACGCCGCGCCGGAGCAGCACGGCCTGGCCGATCCAGACGTCGTTCTCAAGCACCACGCCCATCGCGCCCTTCGCGAAGGATTGCTGCGGGCGGAAGCCCGGCCTGTTGGCGCGGGCGAAGGCGGTGAGGTGCGGGTGCGAGTCGAAGGCCTGATAGGTGAAAGGCGAGGTGGAGACACGGTCCAGCGGATGGGCGGTGCCCATGATCTCCAGCTTCGACGCGATCGAGCAGTAGCGGCCGATCCGCATCCAGTTCGAGAGAGGGGAGTGGCTGTAAGAGAAGGCGCCCATGGTCTCCGGCAGGGTCGTGCCGGCGAAGAGGCCAATATGCGGTTCCAGCGCTGAATTCGGGAGAAAGCCCAACCGGTCGCCGTCGCGCAGGCGCGGGCTGGCGGGGTTCATCTCGAAGTGGAGGAAGTGCCGGTCGAAAGCCTGGCGCAGGTCCGGGGTGACGCGCAGCGCGGGCATGGGCGGCCGATGGCTCCTCGGTTCAGGGGCGCTTCCAGAAGAGGACGGTGTCCGAAGGGGTCCTGTCGGCGCCCAGGGCGTAGCCGGGAATGCGGCCGACCTCCTGCCAGTCGAGGCCGCGGTAGAGGCGCTCGCCGTCACCCCCCGCTTCCGTGTCCAGCACCAGCAGGCCGCGGCCGATGCTGCGGGCGGTCTGCTCCGCGCGCTGCATGAGGGCGCGGCCGATGCCGCGGCGGCGGAAGTCCGGGTCCACCAGCAGCTTCGAGACCTCGGCCCGGTGGGGGGCGTTGGGCTGCTGGGCCAGGGCGAGGTGGACGGTGCCGGCGATCTGGCCGTCGCACCAGGCGGCGAGGAGGACCTTCCCGCCGGTGGCGACGTCGGCGGAGACGCCCCGCCAGAAGCCGCGGGCCACTTCCGGCGAGAGGGGCGGCAGGTAGTTCACGGAAGCGCCGGCGGCAACGCAGGCGACCATGATCCCGGCCAGGCGGCGCTCCGCGCTGGCGGCGGCCGCGGCGTCCAGGATCTCCACCACCACCCCGGTGGCAGGCTTGGCGTAGCGGAATTCCAGGGATTTGGAGATGTCGTCGAGGATACGGATGGAGCCGGCGCGGACGTAGCCGCGCTTCTCGTAGAAGCGGTGGGCGGCCTCGAAGCGCGTGTCGGTCCAGAGGATCATGCGCCGGGCGCCGTGGGCGACGGCGTGGCGTTCGGCGCCGTCCAGCAGGCTGTGCGCGAGGCCCGTGCCGCGGGCTGACTTCGCGACGTACATGCGGCCGATCTCCCAGGCCTCGTCGTCGTCGCGGAGTGGACGGGTGGCGATCATGCCGACGAGGGCGCCCGCCTTGTCCTCGGCGGCCCAGAGGGCGCCGCCGGCCTTTTGGAAGTGCGCGGCGAGGGCGCGCAGCTCGGGGACTTCCGCGTCCACGTCCAGCACGCAGTTCGGGTACTCCGCCCAGGCGTCGCCGATCAGGCGGATGAAGCCTTCCGCGTCCTCGTCGCGGCCCGGGCGGATGGTGATGCTCAATGTAGGCCCCGGCAGAAAGCCTGGATGCGGGTGCAGGCCTCGCGCAGCGTCTCCGTGTCCGTCGCGTAGGAGAGGCGGATATAGGGGCTCATCTGGTAGGCGGTGCCGGAGACGGTGGCGACGTGGTTCTCCTCCAGCAGGGCCATGGCCAGGTCCTCGTCGGTCTCCAGGCGGCGGCCGCCGGCCGTGGTCTTGCCGAGACAGCCGGCGACGCTGGGATAGACGTAGAAGGCGCCTTCCGGCTTGTGGCATTGCAGGCCCGGCGCCTCGTTCAGCATGGAGACGACGAGGTCGCGGCGGGCGCGGTAGAGGGCGCGGCGCTCCTCCACGCCCTCCTGCGGGCCGTCCAGGGCGGCGATCGTGGCGGCCTGCGCGACGGTGGCGATGCCGTTCGTCGTCTGGCTCTGCATGTTCGTCATCGCCTTGATGAGCGCACGCGGGCCGGCGCCGAAGCCGACGCGCCAGCCCGTCATGGCGTAGGTCTTGGAGGCGCCGCTGACTGTCAGGGTGCGGTCCTTCAGGCGGGGTTCCACGGCGGCGATGGAGTGGTGGCCGCCGGTATCCTCGTAGATGATGTGCTCGTACATCTCGTCGGACAGCACCCAGATATGGGGGTGGCGCATCAGCACCTCGGCGAGTGCGGCCACCTCCGCGCGGGTGAGCGCGGCGCCGGAGGGGTTGTTGGGGAAGTTCAGCGTCACCCACTTCGTCTTCGGGGTGATCGCGGCTTCCAGGTCCTCCGGCCGCAGCTTGAAGCCGTTGTTCTGCGGGCAGGGCACGAGAACGGGGACGCCGCCGCAGAGGCGGCCGATGTCGGAATAGGCGGACCAGAAGGGGGTGGGGATCACCACCTCGTCCCCCGGGTCCACCGTGGCGAGGAGGGCGTCGAGGATGACCTGCTTGCCGCCATTGGCGGCGATGATCTCGTCAGGAGCGTAGTCCAGGCCGTTCTCGCGGCTGAACTTGCGGGCGATGGCGGCCTTCAGCTCGGGCCAGCCGTCATTGGGCGGGTACTTGGTCTTGCCGGCGAGGGCGGCCTCGTGCGCGGCCTCGATGGCGTGGGGCGGGGTTGCGAAGTCGGGTTCGCCGACGGTGAGGGTGATGACCTTGTGGCCGACCTCGCGCAGTTCCCGGGCACGGACGGACATGCGGGTGGAGCCGGAGACCTGGATCTCCTGGATACGCTTGGCGAGGGCGGGCATTCCGGGTGTTCCAGCGGTGGCAGTCGGGAAAGAGGGGCGGAAACTAGAGCAGATCGCCGGAGGGCGGTATCGCCCGGAGGCGTGAATCTGCTCTCCACTTCCGGGGGGGCGTGGCGCCAACCCCGCGCGGCAAGGCCCAAAAGGAAGGGGCGGCGCCTGGCCGGCGCCGCCCCCTGTTTTCAGGCCTGGATGGTTCCGGCGCGGCTCAGCCCAACTCAGTTCAGGCCCTGGCAAAAGCGCTGGATGCGCGTGCAGGCTTCCTTCAGGGACTCGTCGGAGGCGGCGTAGGAGATGCGCATGTAGCCCGGGAAGAGGAAGGCGGAGCCGTGGACGGTCGCCACGCCCTCTTCCTCAAGCAGGGCGAGGACGAAATCCTCGTCCGTCTCCAGCTTCTTGCCGGCCTTGGTCGTCTTGCCGAGGCAGCCCTGGACGGAGGGGAAGACGTAGAAGGCGCCTTCCGGGGTGTTGCAGTGGAGGCCCGGCGCCTCGTTCAGCATGGAGACGACGAGGTCGCGGCGGCGCTCGAAGGCCTGGCGCATCGTCTCCACGTCGTCCTGCGGGCCGTTCAGCGCCTCGACGGCGGCGGCCTGGGAGATGGAGGAGGTGTTGGAGGTGGACTGGCTCTGCAGCTTGTCCATCGCCTTGGTCAGCGCCACCGGGGCGCCGGCGAAACCGATGCGCCAGCCCGTCATGGCATAGGCCTTGGAGCAGCCGTTCATCGTCAGCGTGCGGTCGCGGAGCTTGGGCTCCACCTCGACGACGGTGGCAAACTTGAAGTCGCCGTAGACGAGCTTCTCGTAGATGTCGTCGGTGAAGATCCACACGTTCGGGTGGCGCAGCAGCACGTCGGTGAGGGCCTTCAGCTCCTCGGCCGTATAGGCGGCGCCCGTGGGGTTGCAGGGGTTGTTCAGCATCACCCACTTGGTCTTGGGGGTGATGGCGGCCTCAAGCTGCTCGGCCGTGATCTTGAAGCCCTGGTTCGGGCCGGCGCCGACGATCACCGGCGTGCCGTCGGCGAGGGACACGATGTCGGGGTAGGAGACCCAGCAGGGGGCGGGGATGATGACCTCGTCGCCCTTGTCGAGGGTGGCGACCATCGCGTTGAAGATCACCTGCTTGCCGCCGGTGGAGACGATGATCTCCTCAGGCTTGTAGTCCAGGTGGTTGTCGCGGGCGAACTTGGCGGCGGCGGCCTTGCGCAGCGCGGGCGTGCCGGAAACGTCGGTGTAGAGGGTCTGGCCCTCGTCGATCGCGCGGATCGCCGCGTCCTTGATATTGCGCGGGGTGGGGAAGTCCGGCTCGCCGGCGGAGAGGCTGATGATGTCGCGCCCGGCCGCCTTCATCTCGCGCGCCTTGGTGGAGATGGCGATGGTCTGGGACGGAGAGACCTTGTTCAGGCGCTCGGCGATAAGGGACATGGTTGCTGGACTTCCCGGTTCTCGGCGGGGGCGGAACCTAACCGCGATGTCAGCCGGGCGGAACCGGCGAATGACACAAATCAGTCCCGCCGGCGCAACAGGAGGCCCACGAGGGCCAGGGTAAGGGCGGCTGCGACCAGCAGCAGGGTGGCCAGCGCGTTCACCTCCGGCGTCATGCCCAGGCGAAGCATGGAGAAGAGAGCCACTGGCAGGGTGGTGCCGGAAGGGCCGGAGGTGAAGGAGGCCAGCACCACGTCGTCCAGCGAGAGGGTGAAGGCAAGGAGCCATCCGGCGGCCAGGGCCGGGGCCATGAGCGGCAGGGTGACGGTGGCGAAGGCCGCGGCGGGGGTGGCGCCGAGGTCCTGGGCGGCTTCCTCCAGGTCGCGGTCGCGGGTGGCGAGGCGGGACTGGATGACCACGGCGGCATAGGCGGTGCCGAGGGTGGCGTGGGCCAGGAGGACCGTGAGGGCGCCGCGGCCGGCGGGCCAGCCGGTGGCACCCTCCAGCGCGACGAAGAGGAGGAGGAGGGAGAGGCCGGTGACGACCTCCGGCAGGACCAGCGGCGTGCCGGCCAGGGTGCCGAGGAGGGCGCGGCCGTTGAAGGGGCCGTGGCGGGCCAGGACCCAGCCCAGGGCGCCGCCGAGCAGCGTGGCGAGGGTGGCGGAGCCGGCGGCGATGCGGAGGGAGAGCCAGGCGGCTTCCAGCAGGCGGTCGTTCGCGGCCAGGGCGGCAAACCAGCGAAGGGAGAAGCCGCCCCAGCGAAAGGGCACCGGGCTGGCGGAGAAGGCATAGGCGACGAGCAGGGCCACGGGCAGCCATAGGAAGGCGAGGCCGGCCCAGAGGAGGACCCGGACGAGGCGGGGCGTCATCCTGCCCGTCCGAGGCGCTGGTAGAGAAGGATGGGGCCTGTCAGCAGGGCCAGGAGCGCGAGCGCGAGGGCGGACGCGACGGGCCAGTCGCGATTCTGGAAGAACTCCTGGAAGACGACGCGGCCGACGAGGGTGGCGTCGGGCGGGCCGAGCAGTTCCGGGATGACGTATTCCCCGGCGGCCGGGATGAAGACGAGGAGGAAGGCGGCCGCGAGGGCCGGGAGAAGCTGCGGCAGGGTGACGGTGAGGAAGCTATGGCCGGGGGTGGCACCCAAATCCGCGGCCGCTTCTTCCAGCGCCGGGTCCAGCCGGGTGGCGGCCGCGAAGATGGGCAGGACGGCGAAGGGCAGATAGGCGTGGACCATGCCCAGCAGCATGGCGCCGTCCGTGTAGAGCAGGGGAATAGGGTCCTGCGTCAGCCCGAGGGCGCGAAGGACGGCGTTGATCCAGCCCTCGTCGCGCAGCAACCCGATCCAGGCACCGATGCGGATGAGGAAGCCGGTCCAGAAGGGCAGCAGCACCGCCGCGAGCAGCACGTTCCGCCAGCGGCCGGCGCGGGCGATTCCGATGCCCATGGGGGCGGCAAGGAGAAGGCAGAGGCCCCCGGTGAGGGCGGCGACGACCAGGGACTGGAGGAGGGAGTCGCGGTAGTGCGGGTCCTCCAGCAGCAGGCGGAGGTTGTCGGGGTTGAGCCCCTGCCCTGCCCAGGGCGGTTCGTAGGGTGGGACGCCATCGGCCTGCCAGGACAGGGCAAGGACCGCCACCAGGGCCAGGGGCGCGGCCACGAGGAGGGTGAGCCAGAGGCCGGGGACGAGGCGGAGAAGCGCCTTCATGGCAGGAGGGGCACCACGTCGTCCCGGTCCCAGGCCAGGCGCACGGTGGCGCCGCGCGGGGGCGGGGCGCCATCCTCCTCCGCATGGGAGACGCGGAGGGTGGCGCCGCCCTGCATTCTGACGAGGAGAAGGCTGCTGTCTCCGCGGAAGGCGGACTCTTCGACGGTCCCGACGGCCGTGTTCTCGCCGGGCTCCGGGGCGAGGCGGATGCGCTCGGGACGGAGGGCGACGGCGGCGGCTTCCTCTGGCAGGGGGGCTTCGGCGCGGAGGGTGCAGCCGGCGCCGGGGCAGTCCAGCGCGCCGTCCTCCGTGCGGGTGCCTTCGAGCACGTTGGCGGCGCCGAGGAAGGTGGCGATGAAGCGGGTGGAGGGGCGATCGTAGACCTCGCGCGGGGGACCGGCCTGGACGATGCGGCCGCGGTCCATCACCGCCACGCGGTCGGCCAGGGCCAGGGCCTCGGCCTGGTCGTGCGTGACCATGACGAAGGCGGCGCCGCTTTCCCGCTGGATGGCGCGCAGCTCGAAGCCGGTGCGCTCCCGCAGGTTGGCGTCGAGCGCGCCCAGGGGTTCGTCCAGCAGGAGGAGACGGGGGCGTTTCACCAAGGCGCGGGCCAGGGCGACGCGCTGGCGCTGGCCGCCGGAGAGGGCATGGGGCTTGCGCGTTTCCATGCCCTCCAGGCGCAGCATGGCGATGGCCTGCGCGACGCGGGCGGTGATTTCGGCACGGGGCAGGCCCTCGCGCTTCAGGCCGTAGGCGATGTTGGCGGCCACGCTCATGTGCGGGAACAGGGCGTAGGACTGGAACATCATGTTCACGGGGCGGCGGTGCGGGGGAACTCCGAACAGGTCGGCGCCGTCCAGCTGCACCGTGCCGGAATCCGGCGCCTCGAAGCCCGCGATGACGCGCAGGAGGGTGGACTTGCCGGAGCCGCTGCCGCCGAGAAGTGCGAGGAACTCGCCGGGGGCGACGTGGAGCGTGACGCCGTCCAGCGCAGCCACCGGGCCGAAGCGGCGGGTGACGCCGCGCAGGGAGAGGCGTGCGGTCAACGCCCGGCCTTGAAGCGCGACCAGGAGCGGGCGCGGGCGCGCTCCGCCTGGGAACCGGGGGCGGAGACGGTGAAGCTGCGGGCGATCATGTCCGGTGTCGGGTAGACGTTGGGGTCCGCGGCGACATCCGGGCGGATGTGCGGGCGGGAGGCGGGGACGGCGTTGGGATAGTGGACCTGGTTCGTCACGCCGGCGATCACCTCCGGGCGCAGCATGTAGTCGATGAACTTCTGCGCGGCCTCCGGGTTCGGCGCATCCGCCGGAATCGCCAGCATGTCGAACCAGAGCTGCGCGCCGTCCTTCGGCGGGGCGTAGGTGATGCCGCCGTCCGGCGCGCGGGTCTGGGCCTGCACCACGTCGCCGGAATAGGTGAGGACGGCGCAGTATTCGCCCTGTGCCAGCGCGTCGGTGATGGCGGCGGAGGAGATGATGGCGCGGACATGCGGGCGAATGGCGAGCAGCGCCTGCTCCGCCGCACGGGCATCGGCCGCGTCGGCGCTGTTGGGGTCCTTGCCCAGCCAGCGGAGGACGGAGGGGATCACGTCGATCCCGCTGTCCATGATGGCGATGCCGCAGCGGGCGATGCGGGCCGCGTTCTCCGGTTTCAGGATCAGGTCCAGGCTGTCCAGGGGGGCGTCGGGGGCGAGCGCCCGGATGCGGTCCGCGCGCAGGCCAAGGCCGACCGTGCCCCATAGGTAGATGGCGCCGTGGCGGTTGCCGGGATCGCTGGTGGCGACCTGTTGCAGCAGGGCCGGGTCCTGCCCGGCGAAGTTGGGGATCGCGGACCGGTCCAGCGGGCGCAGGGCGCCGGCGCGGACCAGGCGGGCGAAGCTGGGTTCGCTGGTGGGCACCACCACGTCGTAGCCGGAGCGGCCGGCGGAGAGCTTGCCCTCCAGCGTCTCCAGGCTGTCGAAGACGTCGTAGCGCAGGCGGATGCCGGTCTCCCGCTGGAAGTCCTCGATCGCCTTCGGGTCGATGTAGTCGGTCCAGTTATAGACGTTCAGGACGGGCTGCTGCGCGACCGTGCTGCCGGCCAGAAGGGGGGCCAACAGAGGCGCGAGCAGGAGAGCAGGCCAGAGTGAAGGCAGGAGGCGGCGCAAGCGGGTCATGCCTGGCAGGTTATGGCCTGGTGCGCGGCGCGCAAGTTGGGCATCTATTCTCTTTTTTCGGAATATAGGAAGATATTTCTTGACGTGAGGCTCACGGTCCTGTAATCCCCCTTCCGTCAACGGGACATCTGCGCCCGCCCCGAACCCCATCCCGTCCCGTCCTTCCCAGCCCCGCCCGGCCCTGCCGGCGCGGGGCTTTTCGCGTCCGCGCCCCGCAGGAGCCATGCCAGCATGCCCTACATCGCCAGCAACCTGATCCCGCTCGTCGCGGCCGACAGCTTCACCCTCTGGCTGTACAAGACGACGGACACCCGGGCGACGGTGCTTTCCACCGGCTATTTCAGCGCGGCCCGGACGCGGCTGCTGGCCGGGCACATGGTGGTGCTGGAGGCGGCGGATGCCACCGCCCTCCTGCCGGTACGCACCAACGCTGAGGTCGGCAACGGGCTGGTCGTGGATGCCAGTTCCTCCCCGCTGCGGCTCACCGGCGCCGGGGCGATGAGCCTCGACGCCGACGTGGCTGCGGCGGCGGTGGCGCGCTGCATCTCCCTCAACGCGCTGCCGAGCGGGGTGAACGAGGGGGAGACCTTCACCGTGCGCGTCACGGCCTCCGGCGCGACCAGCGCGGTGAGGTTCAGCATCCTCAACGCGAGCGGGGCCGTGGTGCTCGGCCCCAGCACCGCCGCCGTCTCCTCCGGCAGTGCCAGCGTCACCTTTAACGCCCCCGCGCCCGGCAATGGCTACCTGGTGAAAGTGGAAGATGCGGCGGACTCCCTCGTCGCGCAGACCTCGCCCTCCTTCGTCGTGCTCGCCGCCTTCGCGCTGCTGGTCGAGACCGGGCTCGGCCTGCTGATGGCCGAGGCCGGCACGCGGCTCGTGATGTAGCGCCCGGCCCCCGCCCCAGCCCCGACGCCGCCATCCCCACCGGAGCCGCCATCCCATGCCCGACAGCAAGATCAGCGACCTTCCCGCCGCCATCTCCTTCTCCGACACCGACATCACCCCCGTCGTGCAGGGCGTGGGGGGCGCGGCGGAGACGCGGCGCGCCACCTTCGCCCAGTTCCGCTCCACCGTGATGGCCGAGCGGCCGCTGCACGTGCGCGACTACGGGGCAGTCGGCAACGGCACCACGGACGACACCGCCGCCTTCCAGGCCGCGCTGAACGCCGCCTCCTCCGCGGGGGGCGGCGTCGTCCTGCTCGGCCCGCGCCGCTACCTGATCGACAGCGCGGAGCTGATCATCCCGCCGGGCGTCACGCTGCAGGGCGGCGGCGATCCCGGCGGCTTCCGCATCAACAACGACTACGGCGCCCTGCCCTACTGCCTGGTCCTGAACCCCGCCCGGACGGTCCGCCTGCGGCGGAACTCGTCGCTGGAGCAGGTGGCGATCGTCCGCAAGGGCTTCGTCGCCCCTTCCTCGATCCGGGAGGCGCTGGACTGCGTGGCCGCCTTCTCCGGCACGGCCGTGAGCATCGGCGATGGCAGCACGGGCAGCAGCACGACGAACGCCACCGATGCATCGGTGCGGAACCTGCTGATCGTCGGCTTCACCTGGGGCGTGTACAGCAACGGCGCCAGCCGCACGCGCATCCGGGACGTGGTGGGCGACTGCACCAACGGGCTCTACCTCGGCAAGTCCTTCGATATCGGGCAGAACGAGCGGATCAACTGGCACCCGCTCGCCACCACGGGTCGCAGCTTCTCCTCCGCCACCTACACGGTCGCGGGCTGCGCCAACAACGGCGCCGGCCTCGTTCGGCTCACCACGGGTACGGCGCACGAGCTGAAGATCGGCGACGTGGTGTTCACCAGCGGGGTCGGCGGCGTGGCGGGGGCGAACGGGCGCTTCACCGTGGCGGCGGCCACGGCCACCACGCTCGACCTGGCGGGCAGCGCCTTCGCCGGCGCCTATGCCGGCGGCGGCACGGTGAACCCCACCGTCAATCACCGGCGCGGCAAGGCCTTCTGGATTACCACGGCCGACATGCCCAATTTCGTGAACTGCTTCGAGTACGGGCACGACATCGGCTGGCACCTGGACGACCTGACGCATTCCGCGCAGTTCGTGAACTGCGGCGTGGACGGCGTGAACACGGATCCCGGCACCATCGGCGTGCAGATGACGGGGATCTGCTACCGCAACAAGTGGTATGGCGGATTCTGGTCAAGCAAGGGCCGCCCGCTCGTCGTCAACTCGCAGTCGTCAGACCAGAACGTCGTTGCCGGTGTGATGCTGCCCGCAGGCACCGGCAACTCGGTGGAGGTGATCGACGGCGCCCTGGTGCTGATGGGCTGCGACCTCTACGGCTCCGCCTATCTCTACGACAACGCGGACAGCCTGCAGATCCTGGGCTGCGACATGAAGACCGCGGCCGTCGCGGGCCAGAGCGTGGCGGCGATGCAGAAGGTGCAGATCTCCGGCACCCGGATGAGCAACGCGGTGGGCGTGGCGCGGGCGATCGGCGGGCAGTCCGAGCTGGCGGCCATCTCCTCGGCCGGCGCCATCGAGACCCGTCTCTCGGCACGGGCCGACGGCATCGTGGCGGTGCACCGGCGCAGCACATCCGCCGGCGCCATGCTGCGCCTGCACGGCAGCGCCGACACGGCGGTCGGGGCGCTGGGCGTGGCCGGGACGGACGTGTACCTGCAGGGCGACGCGGCGCTGAACCCGAACCCGAGCTACCTCCTCGGCAACACCGGGATGACGCAGCCACTGACGCTGCGGCTGCGCCGCCTCTCGGCCAGCCCGGCCGCGAACGACCGCATCTTCGCGTTGGAGGGCACCGGCCTCAACAGCGCCGCGGCCGAGGTAACTTTTGGCCGCGTGGCGGGGGTGGCCGAGGGCGTCGCGGCGGGGGCCGAGGCCGGCGCGCTGGTCTTCGAGACGCGCGCCGGCGGCACGGTCGCCGAGCGGATGCGCATCGCCTCCTCCGGCACGGTGACGGTGGCGGGCCCGTTGATGCTCGCGTCCGACCCGTCCCTGCCGCTCCAGGCCGCGACGAAGACCTACGTGGACAACAGCTATGTCAGCCGCGCCGTGCCCAGCGCCGTCACCGCGGGCGCCACGGCGCTGACCTTCGCCGCGCACAACGCGCGCATGGTGATCGCCAATGCCGGCACCACGCTGTCGCTCGACTGGTCTGCCACGGGCCACGGCTTCGCCTGCATGGTGGTGAACCGCACGGGCGCGGACTTGGCCGTCGCGCTCACCGGCTTCTCCGCGGCCATGGTCAACCCGGACGGCTACGCGAAGGTGAGGGCGGGGGCGGCCGCCAGCCTGCTGGCCTTCACGCCGGACGGCGGCACGACGCGGCTCTGCCAGCTGGCCGGCGGGGGAGCGCCCTGATGATCGGCACGACGCCGGCCCTCTACGCGCTGGGCGGCGGGCCGGTCCGGCTTGTCGGGCAGGGCGTCCTCTCGCCGCAGGTGGCCTTCTCTCGCGCCTCGACGGCCTTCGCGACCGGCGCGGACGGCACGGCCTGGCAGGCGGCCGGCGTTGATGCGCCGCGCCTATCCGGCGCGGCACGCCGCCTCCTGATGGAAGGGCAGCGCACCAACCTCATCCAGAACCCCGGTAATGCCGGGGCGGCGGCCGGGCCGCTCGGATCGGGCGGGGCGCTGCCCACGGGCTGGGGCATCTCCACCGGCATCAACTACGAGATCGCGCCGGTCACGCGCTGGGGCCTGCCGGGCGTGGATATCCGTTTCGTCGGCACGCCCAATACCGCCAATGCCCGCGCCCTCAGCCCGGGTTCCTTCACCACGGGCACGGCCGGTGCGCAGCACGCCTTCTCCGCCCTCGTCGCCCTCGTCGCGGGCGCGCTTCCCGCCAGCCTGTCCTCCTTCGTGTTCCGGAACGGCTCCGAGACGGATATCGGCGTGACCTTCCTGCCCGGCGCCGCGCCGCAGCGCCTCTCCTTCACCAAGACGCTGCCCAGCACGACCGTGGGCCCTCAGTTCCGCTGGACCTTCACGAACACCACGACGGCGGTGGACTTCACCCTGTTCGTCAGCGCCTGGCAGGTCGAGGCGGGCGGCTTCGTCTCCACACCGGTCTTTCCACCGGCGGGGACGAGCGCCGCCTCGACGCGCGCCGCGGATTTGGCGTCCCTGGCCCTGGGCACGGCGCGGGCGGCGCGGGGCACGCTGGCCGGAACCTTCCTGCTGCCGCAGGCCGCGCCCGCCGGCATCGAGCTCGGCCTTCTGCAACTCGACGACGGGTCGGAGGGCAATCGCATCGCCTTCCGGATCGGTGCGGGCGGCGTCACGGCCGGGGTGCAGGTCGTGTCCGGTGGCAGCACCGCCGCCACTCTCGCAGGAACGGCGGTGACGCCGGGTACGGCCTTCCGGGCGGCGCTGGCCTGGGATCCGGGCGGCGTCGCGCTCTGCCTCGGTGGCGGCGCGGTGCAGTCCTACGCCGGCGCCCCGCCGCCCGGCCTGGCCCGCCTGCTGATCGGCCGCGCCGCCTTCGGGGAGATCGGACCGCTCGACCTCCACGCCTCGCGCCTGCCGGATTCCGGTTTGCAGGCACTCACCACAGCATGAGGGACACCATGACCGACTACGCGGACCTGCGATGGCACGGGCCGGAGGACGCCGTCGCGGGCGCCCTGGCCGGGCTGCCCGACCCGATGGTGCAGGTCGGGCCGATCGCTCTGGACGGCACCGCCTACGTGCTGCGGCGCGAGGCGCGGCCCCGCTCCGTGCCGGAGGGGCTGCAGCGGACGGGGATCCAGCTCTCCACCGCCATCCTCGGCGTGATCGCCGGGGCGCCGGAGGACGAGGACGGATCGCCGTAGAGCGCGCCCCGGCCCGATCGGGCCGGCCTCAATCCACCCCTGAAAGGAGACCCCCATGTCCGACCTGACCGACTATGCCCGCAACCTCCTGGCCCGCGCCGTCTGTGCCCGCGCGCCGAGCCTGCCCAGCACCGTCTACGCCGCCCTCGGCACCGGTGGCACGGCGGCGGCGGGCCTGGCCGGGGAGCCGGTGGGCAGCGGCTACGCCCGCCAGCGCGTGACCTTCACCGGCACCGGCGCCCAGAGCAACGCGGAGGCGCTGCGCTTCGTCTTCTCCGCCAGCGCCGGCACGCTGGGCTATGTGGGGCTTTACGACGCGGCCTCCGGCGGGAACCCGCTGCTCGTCTCTCCGCTCAGCGCCGCGGTGGCGATGACGGGCGCGGGAACGGTGACGATCGCGGCCGGCGCCCTCGTCGTGAACCCGACCTGACGGCCTGCCCGGGAATGGGGGAGGGTCGCGCGCCCTCCCCCGCTTCTTGACGCTTTCATGAAAAACGCCAGCCCAGGTCTTCCGCGTGGCGGACGAGGGCTCATGATGCGCCACCGCCGCGCCGTTCCGTTGCCTTCCGCGTCAGGGTTGAAGACGACCTCTTGGATTTGATCGCCACCCTTCTCGGCGGCCTCGGGCTCTTTCTCGCCGGGGTGCGCGGGCTCGGCTCCGCGCTGCAGGGGATGGCCGGACGGCGGCTCCGCATCGCCGTCGCGCGCGCGACCCGCGGAGGGCTGAGCGCGGCCCTGACCGGCGCGGCGCTGGGCGCGCTGACGCAATCCTCCAATGCCGTCACCTTCATCGCCGCCTCCATGGTGCAGGCGGGGCTGCTGCCGTTGGCGCGCGCCCTGCCCGTGGTAGCCTGGTGCAATCTCGGCACGGTGGTGCTGGTGCTGGCGGCCTCGCTGGATCTGCGGCTGGCGGCGCTGTGGCTGATCGGCGTCGCGGGCTGCGCCGCCACCCTCGGGCGCGGGGGCGGCGGACGGTGGAAGGCGGTGCTGGAGGCGACCTTCCAGCTCGGCCTGCTCTTCCTCGGCCTCGCCATCCTGAAATCGGGCGCCGCCCCGCTGCGCGATGCGGAGGCGCTGCGCGGCGCCATGGAACTGGCCGGGCACGCGCTGCTGCCGCCCTTCCTGCTCGGCACCGCCATCGCCCTCGTCGCGCAATCCTCCTCCACCGTCACCATCCTCGCCATCGCGCTCGCGGAGGTCGGGTTGCTGGACGGCGCCCAGGCCGGGATGGCCGTCTGCGGCGCCTCGCTCGGCTCCGGCCTCTCGGTGCTGCTGCTCGCGGGCGGGCTGCGCGGGGCGGCGCGGCGGCTGGCCACCTTCCAGGCGCTGTTCAAGGCGGCCGGCGCGGTGCTTTTGGCAGTTCCCTTCATCGTCTGGCATTTCGGGCCCGGGCTGCCCGTGCCCTTCGCGGAGGCGGACCTGCCGCACCGCCTCGGCTGTCTTTTCGTCGCGCTGCAGCTCGTGCCGGCGCTGCTGCTGCCGCTCATCACCCCCTACCTGCCGAAGCTGCTGGAGCGGCTTTCCCCCACCACGCCGGAGGAGACGCTCGCCCAGCCGAAGTTCCTCTACGACCAGGCGCTGGACGACGTGCCGACGGCCCTGGACCTTGCCGGGCAGGAGCAAGCGCGGCTCTTCGGCCGCCTGCCCTGGCTGCTGGACGGGGTGCGGGAGGAAGGGCGGGGCGGGGCGGACCGCGCCACCGTCTCCGCGACGGGCGAGGCGATGGAGCGGCGGATCGCGGCCTTCCTGGAGGAGGCGCTGGCGCGCTGCCCGCGCGAGGAGCTGGGCCGCGCCGTGGCGTTGCAGAACCTGAACGGCGTGCTGTCCCCGCTGCGCGAGGCCGCGGAAGGGCTGGCGGTGGCGCTGGAGGCGGCATCCCGCCGCGATGCGGGCGATCCCGTTCACGCCCTGGCCGCACCGCTGGCGGAGGCGCTGCACCTGCTGCTGACAGAGCTGCAGGAGGCCGCGCTCTCCGGCGATGGCGGCGATGCGGGGACGCTGGCAGAGCTGGCGGCGGACCGTTCGGCGATGATGGACGGGCTGCGCCGCCGCATCGCCCGCGCCGGGGCGGACATGCCACCGGAAGGGGTGGACCTGCTGTTCCGCGTCACCGCTCTGTTCGAGCGGGCGGTGTGGCTGATCCGGCGCGCCGCCCTGCTGCTGCCGCCCGCGCGCAGCGGCTGGGCGGTGCCGGCCGAGGACGAGGACGAGGGGGCCTAGCGCCAGTCCCGGCTTGAGGGAAAACTGGGGCCGCGCGCGTCCGGCCGGTGGTCGATGCCGCGCGTCACCTCATCCGCGCGCGCCATGGGGATGCGCGCGGCGCCCAGCCGGTGCAGCCCGTCCAGAAGGTCGGAGCGATCCTCGAGACGTCGGCCGAGGACGTGCACGATCGGCACCGCGGCGTCCTCGTGGCGCTCGATCCGGCCCTCCACCAGCAGCAGGCGCGCGGCCACCACGGCGGCGCGGTGGGCGGCGATGACGTCCTTCTGCAGCACTAGGTTCACCGTGCCGAACTCGTCCTCCAGCGTGAAGAAGACCACGCCCTTGGCGCTGCCCGGGCGCTGGCGCACCAGCACCAGCCCGGCGACGCGGATGGACTGCCCCTGGCGCCCCGCGGCCACGGCCCGGCTGTCGCGCAGGCGCAGCCCGTCCAGCGCCGGGCGCAGCAGGGCGAGCGGATGGGCGCGGAGCGTCAGGCCGGTGGCGCCGATATCCAGCACCGTCTCCTCCCCGCCCGTCTCGGCCGGCAGGCGCGGCGCCGCCTCGGCCGCGGCGAAGAGCGGCAGGGGTGGCGGCCTGGCGCGCTCCACGGCCGCCGCCTCCCAAAGGGCGCGGCGGCGGTCCAGGCCAAGGCCGCGGAAGGCGTCGGCCCCCGCCAGGGCCTCCAGCGCCGGGCGGTGCAGGCCGGCGGCGGCCAGGGCGGCGGGGCTGGCGCGCCGGCGCAGGGCGATGGCCTTCTCCGCATCGTCCTTCGAAAGGCCGGCGACCAGCCGCAGGCCGAGGCGCAGCGCCCACCCTTCCCCGTCCCGTTCCAGCGTGCAGTCCCAGTCGCTGGCGGTGACGTCGGGCGGGCGCACCGCGACGCCGTGCTCCCGCGCGTCGCGCACGATCTGCGCGGGGGCGTAGAAGCCCATGGGCTGGCTGTTCAGCAGCGCGGCCGCGAAGACGGCGGGATGGTGGCACTTGATCCAGGCGGAGACGTAGACGAGCTGCGCGAAGGAGGCCGCATGGCTCTCGGGGAAGCCGTAGCCGCCGAAGCCCCGGATCTGCTCGAAGCAGCGATGCGCGAAGTCCGGCTCGTAGCCGCGCGCGATCATGCCCCCCTCGAATTCCTCCCGGAAGGTGTCCAGCTTCCCGTCGTGCTTGAAGGAAGCCATGGAGCGGCGCAGTTCGTCCGCGCGGGAGGGCGTGAAGCCCGCGGCGACGATCGCCATCTCCATCGCCTGCTCCTGGAAGAGCGGCACGCCGAGGGTCTTTTCCAGCACGGCCTTCAGTTCCGGCTTCGCGTATTCCGGCTTCTCGATCCCCGCGCGCCGGCGGAGGTAGGGATGCACCATGTCGCCCTGGATCGGGCCGGGGCGCACGATCGCCACCTCGATGACGAGGTCGTAGTACTGCCTCGGCCGCATGCGCGGCAGCATGTTCATCTGCGCACGGCTCTCCACCTGGAAGACGCCGATGGAATCGCCGCGCGAGAGCATCGCGTAGGTGGCGGGGTCGTCCTGCGGCACCGTGTAGAGCTGAAGGCGCTCCCCCGTGCATCCCTCCAGCAGATCGAAGGCCCGCTTGAGGCAGGAGAGCATCCCCAGCCCCAACACATCCACCTTCAGCATCTCCAGCACGGCGATGTCGTCCTTGTCCCATTCCACCGTGTGGCGGTCCTCCATCGCCGCCTTCCGTACGATGGCGAGCTCCGTCAGCTTCCCGCGCGCGATGACGAAGCCGCCGACATGCGTCGCCAGGTGGCGCGGAAAGCCGTGCAGTTCCTCCGCCAGGTCCAGCGCCATGCCGAGGCGCGGATCGGCCTCCGGGTCCAGCCCGGTCTCCCGCGCGACATCGCGGAGCCCTTCCATGCCATCGTGCCAGGAGGCCTTGGCGAGGCGGCCGGTGATGTCCTCCGACAGTCCCATCGCCTTGCCCACCTCCCGCACGGCGCTGCGCGTGCGGTAGCGTGTGAGGGTGGCGGTGATCGCGGCGCGGTCGCGGCCGTAGCGCTCGTAGATGTGCTGGATCACCTCCTCGCGCCGCTCGTGCTCGAAGTCGATGTCAATGTCCGGCGGCTCGCCGCGCGCGTCGCTCAGGAAGCGCGCGAAGAGGAGACGGTGCTTGTCCGGATTTACCGAGGTGATGCCGAGCGCGTAGCACACCGCGGAATTGGCGGCGGAACCGCGCCCCTGGCAGAGGATGCCCTGCGAGTTCGCGAAGCGGACGATCTCGTGCACCGTCAGGAAGTAGGGCGCGTAGCCGAGGCGCGCGATCAGCGCCATCTCCTCGGCGATCTGCGCCGCCACCTTCGGCGGCGTGCCGTCCGGCCAGCGCACCAGCACCGCCTCCGCTAGGCGGCGCTCCAGCGTCTCCTGCGCGGTCAGGCCGGGCTCGACGATCTCATCGGGGTATTCGTAAGTCAGGTCGCGCTTCAGGTCGAAGCGGCAGGCCGCCACCACGCGCAGCGTCGCGTCCACCGCCTCGCCGAAGCCCTCGAACAGGCGGCGCATCTCCGCCTCGGGCTTCAGATGCGCCTCCGCGTTCGGGTGGGCGCGCAGGCCCAGCGCGTCCACCGTAGTGCCGAGGCGGATGGCCGCCAGCACATCCGCCAGGCGGCGGCGCGCGGCGACGTGCATCCGCGCCCCGCCCGCCGCCAGCAGCGCGGCGCGCGCCGAGCCGGCCATGGCGGAGAGCAGCCTCAGCCGGCGCCGGTCATCCCCGGCGAAGCGGTGATGCGCGGCGAGGAAGAGCGGAAGGGCAAGCCGGCGCCGCATCGCTTCCCCGTCCCGGCGCAAGCGATCCGCGAAGGCCTCGTCCGGCTCGTCGGGCGGGATGGCGGCCATCACCTGCCCTTCGGCGGCCGCGATCAGGGCATCCCGCGTCGGGCGACCGTCATCCGCGGGCATCCGGGCGGCCGAGAGCATGGTTGAGAGCCGGGCATAGGCAGCACGGCCGGTTGGCCAGACCAGGTACTCCGCCCCATCATCCAGTCCCACGCGGCAGCCTGGGACGAAGCCGATTCCGGCCTCCCGCGCTGCCGCCATGCCGCGCACCAGCCCGGCGAAGGAGTTGCGGTCGGCGATCCCGACCGCCGCATGCCCCAGCACCTTCGCCGCCGCCACCAGTTCCGAGGGGTGGGATGCGCCTTCCAGGAAGGTGAAGTTGGACATGGCGCCCAGCTCGGCGAAGCCGCTCACGGCAGCAGGCCGTGCAGGAACCACCGCGCCGAGCCCGGCCCGCCGGCGCGGCAGACCCAGAGGCGGCGGCCATCCGGCATCTCCACCCGGTAGTAGTCCCGCACGGTACGGTCCGGCCGGTCCCGCCACCATTCCGGTTCCAGCCGCTCCGGCCCTTCAGCGGCGCGGAGCGTCACCCATTCCCCACGCCATCGAATGCGGAAGGGCGGGTCATCCGGCAGCAGGGCCATGGCCTCCAGCTGCTCCGGCCGGCGCAGCAGGCGCAGGGGGCGCGGTTGGGCCGACCAGTTCTGGGCGGGCGCCATGGCGGCCAGCGGGTTCACCCGCTCCACCGCCCGCTCCGGCCAGTGGCTCTCTCGAGGATTGAGGCGCCAGGCGGGCAGGCGCTGCACCACGCGGTCCAGCAGCGCGGCCAAGGCGGCTTCCGCGTCCTCGCCGTCCAGACCGGACTGGGCGGCCGCCAGGGGCTCCGTCTCCTCTGCCATCAGGGCGATCCGGTCGAAGCCGAATCCCGGGGCCAGCCACTCCAACCTTGGAGAGAGAAGACGGAGAAGGTGGGCCGGATCGCGGCTGGCCAGGCCCGTGCCGACCGCCTGTTCCTGCACCCCGCCATCCGCCCGATGGGCGCGCAGAACCAGCCGGCGCAGCCCCCGCCCCTCCTCCGCCAGCCCCGCGCAGAGCCGAACCATCAGCTGTTCCACGGCGTGGTCGATGGCTGTGCGGGTGATGAGGGGTTCCTCGAAATCCAGGGCAGCCTGCCGGTCCGGCGGGGGGCGGATGCTGCGGAAGGGCTCCGCGGCAGCGCCCGTGGCACGGTCCAGGGCGAGGGAGAGCCCTGCCCCGAAGCGCTGGGTCAGGGGCGCGCGGGGCTGGGCCAGCACGTCGCCGACGCGGTGCAGGCCCAGGCGCCGCAGCCCGGCGATGGTCTTCACCTCCAGCCGCAGGGCGTGGAGCGGCAGGACCGCCAGGGCCGCCGCCTCCCCTCCCGCCTGAACCGCGATGGTCGCGTCGCAGCAGCGGGCCAGGGCCAGGGCGGCGGATGAGGTTCCCGCCACGGCGGCCCGGGCCGCATGGCCCAGCCGGGCGAGGCCCGCCACCGCCCGGCGCATCGCCCGATCCTCTCCGCCGGTCAGGGCGTCCGTGCCGGTGATGTTCACCAACAGCCCGTCCGGAGGGTCCTGTGCCACGAGAGGCGATATCCGCAACGCCCAGAGGGCAAGAGCCAGGAGCCGCGCCGCCTCTGCCTCCGGTGCCTGGGGAAGGGCAGCCACGGCCGGTGCCATAGCCTGGGCATCCCCCAGCGACTGTCCGGGACGCACCCCCAGCGCTTCCGCCTCCGGGTCGGCCGCAACGACCAGCCGGCGATTCCCCTCCATTCGCCAGGCGAGGACGGGGCCGGGGACCCCCAGCACCTCCGTGGCCAGGCAGGGCAGGTGCAGCGCCAGGATTCGCGGCCCCGGCTGCGGGCCGGTCTCCTCGACAGGCGAGACGGCTGCTCCCCCATCAAGGGGAAGCGGACGCAGCTGCGGGGGATGGCAGGCGCGGCGCCTCACATCTCCCCGCCTTCAGGGCGGTCGAGAAGCCAATGGCGCACCGAGGATGCCGAATCGGGAAGCATGTTCCCTGAATGTTCTCGTCAACGCCCGGGCTGGCAAGAGCGGTCCCAATGCTCCCGCGCGCCCCGATAGGTCAGCGTTGTCTGGGGATGGTCCGGTCGGAGCCGAAGGCGGCCATGGCGGCCGAGAAGCGGGCGCGCATCCGGATGGCGTCCATCGGGGCGCCGCTGATCGGGGCCTCGGCAAGGCAGCGTTCCAGTTCCGTCCGGAGCGACCGCAGGGCATCGGCCCGGAGTTCCGTCGGCATGCGCGAGAGGATCCGGTCCAGTGCCTCGGTTACGGCATTCTCCAGTGCATCTTCGGAAGCCTCCATGGACTGGAGGGACGATATTGGTTCCAAGCGCGCTCTCCTCACGCCATGCGTGTCCTGGTTGCAACGCAGCACCAATCTAGCAGGACTATCGCGGCCTCCACCACAACATGGTGAGAAGCGGATGCAAAAAAGGTTTTGGGCGGCTACCCCCCGGTGATCGCAAGTTCCGTTCTGTTTCCTCTCCCATTCCGGCCCGGAGCGAATTATCCTGCCTTTGGTTACGGCTCTCTGGCCGCGGCCCACGACGTAAATTATGGAAGCTGACATGAGCGAGAGGGGTTCCATCCCGGTTTGGTCATCGGTCCCATCGGGCCCGAGGCGGCCCGGTGAGGGCGTGCTGTCCGCGATCAGCGAGCTGGCCGACCATGCCAGGACCTACCGACTCGGCCAGGTGGACGAGGTGCTGACGGAGCTTCTGGCCCTTCTTTACGCCGAGCAGGACCGTGCGCCGGCCACCCGGTCCTCCTCGCTTTCCTGGGGAGCCCCGTTCGCGGACGGGAACTGATCCCGGGCGCCCCGGCCGGGCTGCCCGCCCGCTACCGTTCTGAAGGTCGTTGGAACGGCAGGGAGCCCGGTCTCGGGCGGCGGGAGTCTTCATGTCCCTGGCCACGATGGGCCGCAGGGTCGCGCGCCAGTGAACGCGGAGGAATGACTCGTAGCCCCTCCGTGTCGGATCGGAGGCGAGCTAGGTTTCCATTTGTCCTGGGATACCATCCTTTGGACGGGGATGGTGCTGCCAGAGAGGATTGAACTCTCGACCTCTCCCTTACCAAGGGAGTGCTCTACCACTGAGCTACGGCAGCATGCCGAACCGGACAGGGCCTGTGGGCGAGGCGCTACCTAGCCGCTGTGCCCGCCCCGTGCAACCCTTGCCGTGCCGGCCCGGCCTTGACGCCGCGGCGGCCCTGCCGATTGCCTCCCGCCCATGGATGAGAACGAGAGCGCCGACCCTCCGGAACCGCCGGCTTCCCCGCCCCGCCCCGCCCTGTCGGAGCGCGAGCGGCGCCTGGCGGCCGCGTTGCGGGAGAACCTGAAGCGCCGCAAGGCCCAGTCGCGCGAGAGGGCGCAGCCCCCCTCCCCTCCCGAGGAGAGGGAATAGCGCCCCGGTTGCCGCCCCGCGGCCCAGGGGCTATCCCGCCCGCCACCCCCGCACGATCCCCGCCCGCCCGAGATTGGGCGCCGGCCCCTGCCCCCGATGGGGCGCCGGCTGAAGGACCCCGCCATGCCCATCATGCCCGACCACTGGATCCGCCGCATGGCGGCGGAGCACGGCATGATCGAGCCCTTCGTGGAGGCGCAGCGCCGCCAGGGAGTGATCTCCTACGGCCTCTCCTCCTACGGCTACGACGCCCGCGCGGCCGCGGAGTTCAAGATCTTCACCAACGTGGACAATGCCCTCGTCGATCCGAAGGACTTCTCGGAGGAGGGCTTCGTCACCCGCACGGGGGAGACCTGCATCGTCCCCCCCAACTCCTTCGTGCTGACCCATACGGTGGAGTATTTCCGCATCCCGCGGGACGTGCTGGTGATCTGCCTGGGCAAGTCCACCTATGCCCGCTGCGGCCTGATCGTGAACGTGACGCCGCTGGAGCCGGAGTGGGAGGGCCAGGTGACGATCGAGATCAGCAACACCACCCCCCTGCCCGCCCGCATCTACGCGAATGAGGGAATCTGCCAGTTCCTCTTCCTGAAGGGAGAGGGGGCGCCGGACGTGTCCTATGCGGACCGCGCCGGGAAATACATGCGCCAGCGCGGCGTGGCTCTGCCGCGGCTGTAAGGGGAAAGACCATGGACCGCATCCGTCTCCGCGGCGGCCGGCCGCTCAAGGGCACCATCCCCGTCGGCGGCGCCAAGAACGCCGCCCTGCCGCTGATGGCCGCCGCCCTGCTCACCGACGGGCCGCTGGTGCTGACCAACGCCCCGGCCCTGGACGACACCCGCACCATGGCGGGGCTGCTGGAGCAGCACGGGCTGAAGGCGGAGCACGACGCCAAGGCCCGCACCATGACGCTCTCCGGGGCGGCCACCAACCTCGTCGCGCCCTATGACCTCGTGCGGAAGATGCGGGCCTCCGTCCTCGTCCTCGGCCCGCTGGTGGCCCGCCATGGGGAAGCGAAGGTCTCGCTGCCCGGCGGCTGCGCCATCGGCACGCGCCCGGTCGACCTCCACCTCAAGGGGCTGGAGCAGATGGGCGCCATCATCGACCTGGATGCCGGCTACATGCACGCCCGGGCGCCGCAGGGGCTGAAGGGCGCCAAGATCTACTTCAACCAGGTCTCCGTCGGCGCCACCGAGAACCTGCTGATGGCCGCCACGCTGGCCGACGGCATGACGGAGCTGGTGAACGCGGCGCGGGAGCCGGAGATCGACGACCTGGCCAGCTGCCTCGTCGCCATGGGCGCGAAGATCGAGGGCATCGGCACGGACCGGCTGCGGGTCGAGGGGGTGAAGACCCTGCACGGCGCCACCCATGCCATCGTGCCCGACCGGATCGAGGCCGGATCCTTCGCCTGCGCCGTCGGCGTCACGGGGGGCGAGGTGCTCCTCCAGGGCGCGCGGATGGAACATCTCGGCGCAGTGGCCCGCGTGCTGCGGGAGGCCGGGGTGGAGCTGGAGGAGGTGCCGCCCAACGGCTCGGCTGGCGGGGTCATGGTGCGCCGCACCTCCGGCCTGCGGGGCGTGGACGTGATGACGGAGCCCTTCCCGGGCTTCGCAACCGACATGCAGGCTCAGTTCATGGCGCTGATGGCGGTGGCGGAGGGAGCCTCCATGATCACGGAGACGATCTTCGAGAACCGCTTCATGCACGTGCCGGAGATGACCCGCATGGGGGCCCGCATCAACGTGCAGGGGCGCTCCGCCATCGTCCGCGGCGTCTCCCGCCTCTCCGGCGCGCCTGTCATGGCGACCGACCTGCGCGCCTCCATTTCCCTCATCCTGGCCGGGCTGGCCGCGGGGGGCGAAACGATCGTCAACCGCGTCTATCACCTGGACCGTGGGTATGAGCGGCTCGAGGCGAAGCTGGCGGCGGTTGGCGCCGACATCGAGCGCATTCCCGGATAGCTCAAGAATCCTTCATTAGCCCGCCATTCCCGCGGTGATAGTCTCTCCCATGGACCTGCCGATCACCTCCCCCTCCCTCCCCGGCTCCCGCGCTGCCGATTCCGGGACGTCCGACCTGATCCTGGCGCTCCCGAAGGGCCGCATCCTCAAGGAGGTGCAGCCCCTTCTCGCGCGCGCCGGGCTGATCCCCGGCGGCGACTTCCACGACGAGGACAGCCGCCACCTCCGCTTTCCCACGAACCATCCGGGCCTCGACGTGGTGCGGGTGCGGCCCTTCGACGTGGCGACCTTCGTCGCCCATGGCGGCGCCCAGATCGGTGTCTGCGGGGCGGACGTGCTGATGGAGTTCGACTACCCGGAGATCTACGCCCCGCTGGATCTCGGCATCGGCCGCTGCCGCGTCAGCGTGGCGGGCCCGGTGGACGACCCGATCGCCGAGGAGGCCAACCGCTGGTCCCGCGTGACGGTGGCGACGAAGTATCCGGGCATCGCCCGCCGCCACTTCGCCGCCCGCGGCGTGCAGGCGGAGGTGGTCTCTCTGCATGGGGCGATGGAGCTGGCGCCGTCCCTCGGCCTCGCCCGCCTCATCGTGGACCTCGTGCAGACCGGCTCCACCCTGAAGGCCAACGGGCTGGTGGAGCGCGAGGTGATCGCGCAGGTCACCTCGCGGCTCATCGTCAACCGCACGGCGCTGAAGACGGAGCCGGAGCGGATCGGCGCCTGGCTGGCGCGCTTCCGGGAAGCCCTGACTGCATGAAGACGCTCGACACGCGCGATCCCGGCTTCCCCGCCGGGTTCGACGCGCTGCTGGACATGGCCCGCGACACCACCGCCCGGGTGGACGGGGCCGTGGCGGAGATCATCGGCCGTATCCGGGCCGAGGGTGATGCCGCCCTGCTGGACCTGACCACCCGCTACGACCGCTGGACGCCGAAGGACGCCGCCGCCCTGCGCGTGACGCCGGCGGAGATTGAGGCCGCCACCGCCTCCATCGAGCCCGGCCTGATGGCCGCGCTGGACACGGCCGCCACGCGGATCGAGACCTTCCACCGCGCCCAGATGCCCGCGGACATCACCGTGCCGGACCCGGCCGGGCTGACGCTCGGCATGCGCTGGGGCGCTGTGGACGCGGCCGGGCTCTACGTGCCCGGCGGGAAGGCGGCCTATCCCTCCTCCGTGCTGATGAACGCCATTCCCGCCCGCGTGGCGGGGGTGCCGCGCGTGGCCGTTGCGGTGCCGACCCCGGACGGGGAGATCAACCCGCTGGTCCTCGCCGCCTGCGCCCGCGCGGGAGTGACGGAGGTGTGGCGCATCGGCGGCGCCCAGGCCGTGGCGGCGCTGGCCTGGGGCACGGCGAGCATCGCGCCCGTGGACAAGATCACGGGGCCCGGCAACGCCTATGTCGCGGAGGCCAAGCGCCAAGTCTTCGGGCGCGTGGGCATCGATTCCATCGCGGGCCCTTCCGAGGTGGTGGTGCTGGCCGACGGCGCCCAAGCCCCGGCCCGGGTGGCAATGGACCTGCTGGCCCAGGCCGAGCACGACGAGGCCGCGCAATCCATTCTGATCACGGACAGCCGGGAATTGGCCGCCGCCGTGCCCGGCGCGGTCGAGTCGGCCCTGGCCACCCTGCCCCGCGCGGCCATCGCCGGTGAATCCTGGCGCCGCCACGGCGCGGTGATCCTGGTGCGGGACTGGGCCGAGGGCGCGGCGCTGGTGGACCGGCTGGCGCCGGAGCACCTGCAGATCATGACGGCGGAGCCCGCCGCCCTGTTCGCCCGCATCCGGCACGCCGGGGCCGCCTTCCTCGGCCCCTGGTGCCCGGAGGCGTTGGGAGACTACGTGGCCGGGCCGAACCATGTGCTGCCCACCGGGCGCACGGCGCGTTTCGCCTCCGGGCTCTCCGTGTTCGACTTCCTCAAGCGCACCACCTGGATCGCGGCGGAGGAAGCCGGGCTGCGCGCCACCGGCCCCGCCGCCGTGGCCCTGGCCCGGGCGGAAGGGCTGGATGCCCATGCCCGCAGCATCGCGGAGCGGATCGGCCTCTAACGCTTCGCTGGGTGAGGCTCCCGCGCATCGCGGGGCCTCATTCCGCAGGGGAATGGTCCCCTTCCTTGACCCTGACGGCGCAGGGCATCATGTTCCCGACGCTCAGCCCCCACATTGCGCGGCCCGATCGCGGGTCCGCGCCTGTTCGCGTGCCGGGCCGGACGCGCAACCGCGCCGCCCGATGATCCAGCGCCGCCCCAACCCATCGCGGGGCTGCGGCGCCCCCGCCCCCATGCCCCGCGACGAAAAAGGATACGCATGTCGAAGGAAGACATGATCGAGTTCAGCGGTCAGGTGGTGGAGCTTCTGCCCAACGCCATGTTCCGCGTGAAGCTGGACAACGAGCACATGGTCCTGGCCCACACGAGCGGAAAGATGCGCAAGAACCGCATCCGCGTGCTGGCCGGGGATCGAGTGAACGTGGAGATGACGCCCTACGACCTGACCAAGGGCCGGATCACCTTCCGCTTCAAGTAAGGCCGGCTTCCCTTTGCCTTCGGACCTGCTGTCAGAAGCCGCCCTGGTGCCGGTCGGCGATGCGCCGCGCCCGCCCCTTGTCCTTGCGAGCGCCAGCCCGCGCCGCCTGGACCTGCTGGCCCGGCTGGGCATCGTGCCCGATCGTGTGGATCCCGCCGATATCGACGAGACGCCCGGCAAGGCCGAGCTCCCGCGCCGGCTGGCCGGCCGGCTCTCCCGCGCCAAGGCGGAGGCCGTGGCGGCCCGAAGCCCCGGCGCGCTGGTGCTGGCCGCCGACACGGTGGTTGGCGTCGGCCGCCGCATCCTGGGCAAGCCCGGGGATGCGGAGGAGGCGCGGCGGTTCCTCGAATTCCTCTCCGGCCGCCGCCACCGCGTGACCACGGGCGTCGCGTTGATCACACCGGACACCTTGGTACGGACGCGGCTGGTGGAGACCACCCTCGCCTTCCAGCGCCTGACAGACGCCCAGATGGACGACTACGTCGCCTCCGGCGAGTGGGAGGGCAAGGCAGGCGGCTACGCCATCCACCAGCGGGCGGAGGTCTTCGTTCGCTTCCTCTCCGGCAGCCACTCCAACGTCGTGGGCCTGCCGCTGTTCGAGACCGCCCAGCTGCTGCGCGGCGTGGGGTGGCTTCGGCCCTGAATGGCTGAGCCTTCCATCCTCGCCTCCACCTCCCCCGGCGAGCGCCGGGTGGCGCTGTGGCGGGACGGGCGGCTCGAGGCAGCCTTCATCGAGCGCCCGGCCCATCCGGACGGGGTGGGCGACCTGCATCTCTGTCGCGTCACCGCCCGCGTGCCCGCCCTTTCCGGCGTCTTCGTGGCGATGGAGGGCGGGGAGAGCGGCTTCCTGCCCGACGCACAGGGCGGTGAGCGGGTTTCCGAGGGCGATATCCTGCCCCTGCGCGTTACCCGCGCCCCGCAGGGCGGCAAGGGGCCGCGCCTCTCCGCCACCGGACTTCCCGCGGACCTGCCGGGAAGCGGATCCCTGCGCCTCCTGCGCCGCGGGCCCGATGCGGCGCTGCGCCTGGCGGCCGCGCATCCCGGGGCCGGGCTGCTCTCGGACTCGCCCGCGGAAGCCGCGCGGCTGCGCGCGGCACTGGACCCCGCGCGGGTGCGCCTGCTGTCGCGCCCCACCTTCGACGAGGCCGTGGAGACGGAGTTCGACCTTCTCGCCTCTCCCGAAATTCCCTTGCCCGGCGGCGGGCGGCTGCTGATCCATCCCACCCCGGCATTGACGGCGCTGGACGTGGACACGGGGGCCGCCGCGGGCCGCGATTCCGGCGCGCATCGTGCCGTGAACAGCGCAGCCATGGCCGAGGCGGCCCGGCAGATCCGCCTCCGCCACCTGGCCGGGCCGATCCTGCTGGACCTGGCCGGCGGAACGGCGAAGTCCCGCGCCGGGCTGCTGCCCGCGCTGAAGAGCGCTGCGGGAGCGGATCCACTGCTGCGCGTTGTGGGGCTGACGGGGTTGGGCTTGATGGAAATGGTCCGCACGCGCATCCATCCCCCGCTGCATGAGGTACTGGGCTTCCCGCCCAACCCACTGACGCTCGGCCTGCGTGCGCTGCGGCGCGCGGCACGGGAGGCCACCTCCCGCCCCGGCGCGGCTCTGGCAATGCGGGCCCATCCCCGCGTGATCGGGGCGCTGCGGGGCGAGCCCGGGGCGCTGGAGGCCTTCGCCGGCGCGGCGACCCACCCTATCTCCCTTCGCCCCGACCCGGCGCTGATGCCGGGCGAGGAGGTCGTCGAGGAGGCGCGATCCAGTGCCGGCTGAACAGTCCACCGCCTGCCCGATCTGCGGCCGCCCGGCCCAGCCCGCCACACGCCCCTTCTGCTCCCCGCGTTGCCGGGCCGTGGATCTCGGGCGCTGGCTGGGCGGCACCTATGCCGTGCCGGGCGAGCCGGAAACGTCGGAAGATGACGACGCGGAATGAGCCGGGATGCCCTGGACAGGGGCCGGCACATCGTTTATCCCCCGCCACCGCAGCCGGCGGGGCCAATAGCCTCGTCTGGGCCCAGGTAGCTCAGTTGGTAGAGCATGCGACTGAAAATCGCAGTGTCGGTGGTTCGATTCCGCCCCTGGGCACCATTTTTCTTCGAGCACCAGCAGCTTTAAGGCAGTGACGCCGGCTGGACCCTCGAAGGTGCGTTGCCGGACCCGGAACTGGCGGGAGTACGACCGGTGCTGATCGTAGATCATGCAACAGTACCGATCGGCGCCGATCCGGATTACTTCGCCCCGGCGAGGCGAAGGCCCGCCTCGTAGATCTCGCGATCCTCAATCCGATTGAATGGATAGCTCTCGACGAAGTTCTGGACCTTGAAGTCCGACTCGTGTGTCAGCAGCCTCTCCAAGAGGGGCTTGGCTTCACGTCGCATCCCAAGGTGCCCCAGAGCGGCGAGAACATGCTTGTAGCCGTTGACGAAGCCCGGACTTGCCCGAACGGACCGCCGGCCGATCATGACGGCCTCCTCAAACCGGCCCGCCAGCAGATGCGCCGCCGTGAATGTATGGCGAAGGATCCGGTCGTGCGGGTGAAACGGCGCCAGCGTCCGGTATCGCTCCATGCGCCGCATCGCCTCCGTCAGATCGCCGGAATAGACATGGGTGGCGCCGGACATCGCCCAGGCGAAGGCCTGATGAGGGTTCAACTCGAGCGACTGCGCGAAGTAGTGCTTCGCACTGGCGAAATCCTTGTGCAGGAAGGAGTTCACGTGGCCATAGATGGCCAGGCCCTCCGCGTTCTCGGGATCGAGGCTCATCGCCAGCGTCGCAAGACGCTCAGCCTCCTCCAGTGCAGCCCGGGGGTCCGTCGCCCAGCCCTGGCCGATCTGGAACACGTGCCAATGGGCGGCCCAGGCGGCGGCCATGGCGTTCTCGGGGGAGCGCGTCACGGCTTCCGCCAGCAGTTGGCCTGCCTCCATGAAACGTGAGGCCTCCATGCTGAAGAGGCGCGGAATCGCACGCAGCACGGTGGCCGCGGTTCCGGTTGCGTGCCGCGAGATCGGGCGCGTTCCTTCCGTATGCAGGATGACCGGCTCTAGGCGTGCGACGAGGCCGTGCAGCACATCACTTTGTACCTCCCCTGCGGCATCGGGGCGGAGCGGAGCGCGAGCGCTCCAGAGAGGGCGAGCCAACTCGGCGATATCGACCAGCGAGACGAGAAGGTGCCGGTCCAGTTCTGGTCCGCGAATGGAGACGTTTACGACGTAATCGAGGTTGAGCGCCCGGAGCGCTTCAGCATCCGGCTGCTCGGCAAGCCAGGGACCGAGGCCCATCGGAGAAATGACGTCGAAGTGATGGTAGCGCGCAAGTTCCAGAGCCACGTCCCCGACATAGGCGGTCGTGATAGCGTCTGGTTCTCTCCCACCCTGGAACTGGGCTGGAACCACCCCGACGCGTAAGGGCTGATCGTCTGATGGGGCGGCAGCGATCGGCTGCGACAAGGCGAGAGAGGGCAGGTTGGGCGAGGGCGCTGAGGAGGCCAGCCGCTGGGTGCGGATCCGCTCCGCGAGTTCCTTCGTCTTAGGAGATGGGGCAACATCCAGGCTCCGGCGCAGGGCGTCGCAGCAGCGCTCATAGGTTTGTAGAGCGAGGGCGCGGTCGCCCGCGGCTAAATGCAACCTGATGAGCCGGCGCCATCCAGCCTCGTCGGCGACGTCGGATTCGACCGCGCGACGGGCGAGCTCAACGGCCTCGGCCTGTTTGTCCGGGTCGGCGGCGAGGCGGTCCGCCTCTTCTCCGAGCAAGTCCCGTAGCCGGAACCGGACCGCCTCCCGCTGCCCTATCAGCCACTCGCCGAAGCCCTCCCCGATGTCCTCCAGACCGTCCATCAGTGGGGCCACCGGCCATTCCAGTGGCATTTGGCCGTCCAGCAGCGCTAACGCGTCCACCTCGCAGCACGCGGCGTCGGCCCGAATGCTCTCCCGATCGACAACGAGGATGGGGGCGGGCGCTCCCTGCAAGGCACGGACGACCTCGGCCAGGGCTTGGCGAAGGCTCGCCCGCGCCTCGATCTCGCCCGACCGTTCCCATAGCAGCGTCGCCAGCCGCAGGCGGCTGACCGGCCGCCCGCGGGCTAGAAGGAGGTGGCCGAGCAACGCGCGGCCTTTTCGCGTCCGCAGGGGAAGGTCGTGCCCTGCCGCATCACAGGCGCGGACCGGCCCCAGGAGGGTGATCCGGGCCCACGCCTGCGGCTCGATCAAGGGCTGCGGCGACCTCATGTCGTGGTCGGTCTGCTTCTGTGCGGACGGCAAGGGTGTTGAAACACGGGCGTGTTATACCCGAGCGCCGCACCTAGGCGAAGCGTCAGCCAGCGCCTAGGTGGGTCCGCGTCAGGCATAGCTCACGACGGGCTGCGCAGCTCCCAACTGCCGCAACAGGGCGTCCGCGACCATACGGCCCGGCAAGAAGGGCAGACGGTCCCCCGAGGCGCGGGGGCGTTTCCAGGCCGGCTGCAAGATGGGCATCGGCCGCGCCGCCTGGCCCGCGGGCGGGCGGGCGATGTCGCCGACGAGAGCCTCGACGAGGCCGAGCGGGGTGAAGCGGTCTCCGGACGCGAGAACGAGTTCACTCAGCGCCCAGTGCTCCCCGGCAGGCACCGCGACCTCCAGGCGATCGATCCACCCCCGCCCGTCGTCCCGCGACACGCGCAGCACCTCCGCCGTCATGTCGACCCCGCCGAGAAACAGAAGCCCCTTCTTCGGTAGGCGCAGTCGGAGGCGGGGCGGGGTGTCGTCAGCAGGGGCAGTGTCGAAGCCGCCCCGCGCGGAGCCGTTGATATGCACGGCGCCGCGCACCGTGTTCCAGGCGTTGAGCGGGTTGTATTCGCCGGCCGCGAAGACAAGGTCATAGCCGTCGGCGCTCCGCGTGTAGATGTCGGACCCCCAGAACAGCTCGTTCGCCGGAATGTCGCGGCGGCCCAGGATCCCGCGGTAAAGCTCCACCACGTCGTCCGGCGCTGTTTCGGCCAGGGTTAGCCACTCCTCCAGCGGCTCGCAGGTGATGCCGACGCTGACGAGGCGGCCGTCCACGCGGCGGCAATGCCACTCACAGCCCGTAAACTGCTGCCGCCGGTGCACGGGGATCCGGACATAGGCGCCACCACGCCGCTGATACAGGCAGCCGAGGACGAGCGTCTCCGCAGCAAGGTGCGCGACCGCCCGGTCCGAAAGGGCAGCTTGGGGGGAAGAGAGTGTGTTGCCGACTGTGAGGAAGCGCGTGTTCTGGAAAGGGCTTTGCACGGGGCCTTTCTCCTGGCACGGAATGGCGCTGGCGCGGCGTTGCCAAAAGGGGCCGGCCGAATGCCGTCAGGTATGACGGTCCGGTTTGGATCGCGATGGAGCTGGCGCGAGCCGCCGGACGATCGACGAGGCAGGTCCGGAGTGTGGGACCGCTAGTCCTCTCGCAACGGACTCAGGCGCTGAGCCAGGAGGGCGCGCTGCAGCGCCTCCACCAGGTCGCCGGCCACACTGAGTCTCGCCATCCGCGCCGTCGTCGCGAGCCGTTGCACAACCTGGTCCAGTCGATCGGCATCGTGCGGCAGGTCTCGCTTGAGAGTGCTCATTTCGCCTCGCATGCGGGTCTCCTGATTTACGCTGCCCCAGCCCGGCCATCGGCCAGGCGGAGGACGAGCTTGAGATGCTTGATCCAGGCCGGGCGGCGTTCCGGCCGGCCCGGAGAGTTGCTGGCGCCTGACTGAGGCGTCACGGCCCGCCGCTCGCAGGCTGCGGCCAGGGCGGCGCCGAGCACCATGGCGGCAAAGGCGAGCCACTCGCCGAGGGAGGAGGCCTCGCCGAGAACGGGTAGGGCGAGGAGGGCCGCTGTAGCGGGGACCAGGGAGAGGCAGACGGTGGCGGCGGTGGGGCCAAGCAGGACAATTGCCTGGTTGAGGGCCACCATCGCGGCCACGCCGACCAGTACGCCCTGGAACACAGCCTGAAGCAGGAGGTCCCCCGGCGCGACCTGCGCGAGCCGTCCGAGCCCACCGATAAGGGCGAGTGCCAGGACACCGCCGACGGCGGAGAGGCCGGCCACGATGGCGGCGCCCTCGGTGGCGGTGAAGCCAGAACGACGGAGGCGGAGGAAATAGGTGGAACCCATCACGGCAGCGAGGACGAACATCCCGTGACCGAGCAGGGAGCCGCCGCCGGCCTGCATGTCGAGACCGGCAAGGCAGGCGGCGCCGGCTGCGATCAGCGTCGCGCCAACCAGGGCGCGAGGGGCGAAGCGCTCGCCGCCGGCACTCCGGAGAAGAATGGTGATGGCCGGCATCAGCCCAAGGGTCAGTGCGGAGCCATGCGCCGCAGGAGCCAGAGCGAGCCCGCCGGCAATGAGGGTCGCCAGCGGCGTGCCCTGGCAGAGGGTGAGGAGAGCCGCCTCCGTCCACCCCCGCCGGTCGAGCCGGCGGAGCATGGCGACGAGGACAGGGGAGAGAACGACGGCCGCCACCACGAACCGCAGCGTCGCCAGCTCAAGCGGGGTCATTGCTTGCCGGGTGACGCCAAGGCGGGTGATCACCGGATAGGTGGCGGCGATAAGCACCGCGAGCGACGCCCAGAGGAGGCCTCGCAGCATTCCGGCCGGGGCGGCGATCAAGCTCCCTCCTGCCCACGGCGCTTGCCGCGGCGACTCTCGGCTCCGTACGCGCCACGGACCCGATTGGGATCCTGGTTGGGCCGGACGACGGTCTGACGGAAAGCCTCCCAGTCGGCGTCGGAGAAGGAGGCCAGGCCCTCGGAGACCTCGAAGCGGTCCACGAGGCCGGGCGTCTCCTGCCGTACGGGCTGCACCTGCATCACCGGATAGCCGGCGCGGAAGCGAACCGGGACCTCCGTGCGGGTCAGGCGGACATTGAAGAAGAGAGGACCGAACCAGCGGTCGGTCTCGACGATCCCCTCGAAGTGCTCGTAGCCGAGGTCGCGCGGGACGTTGGCGGGAGGACGGAGGAGAAGGTTCCAGCCCGGAGCCGTGCGGGCAACGAGGCCAGTCCAGATCTGCACGACGCCCGGCTCGACGAAGGATGTGAGGAATGGGGGCGAGAAACCCACGGCATCCTCGGGAGCGCCCTGATCGAACTGTTCGGCAAAGTGGGGGAACTGGGCGACGTGGAGAGGATACCAGCCCTCCGCGTCGTCGTAGGTCCACTGGATCTCGGTGCTGCCGTCCCAGACGAGCTGGAAATCCATCGGCGGGAAGACGTGCCAGCCGAAGGCGGCGGCGGAGCACAGCGCCTCGCAATGACGGTAGGCGCGAATGGGTATGGTGCCGTGACCGTCTCGCGCAGCGCGCTGCGGCGGCCGGCATCCCGGGAAGAGGTTGTAGAACTGGACCACCTTCCCCTCGGGAAGGTGGCTATCCAGCAGGGAAAGAGGCGGCTCGGTGAGGTTTACTGACATGCTGCCACGCGCTCCAGGATTTCGCCGCTACGAGCCTTACCATGGCAACCGACCGCTCCCGGTCGGGGAGTCTGGCAATGCCCCCGGCCGGAGAGGCGCAGTCGATCAGATCGCGCGCTGCATGCCGCCGGTGGAGACACGGCCGGCATCGGCCACCGACTTCGGCAGGGTCCGCACGATCGCGCGCTGCATGCCGCCGGTGGAGACGCGGCCGGCATCGGCCACCGACTTCGGCAGGGTCCGCACGATCGCGCGCTGCATGCCGCCGGTGGAGACGCGGCCGGCATCGGCCACCGACTTCGGCAGGGTCCGCACGATCGCGCGCTGCATG